>CAYYPW010000003.1:0-279719 GCA_964473645.1 uncultured Moraxellaceae bacterium | reverse complement strand
CTGGAATTACAAACCATGCGTGACGAGGGCAATCGCCTTACCCTGGGCTCCTCACCACCGACTCAATGGATCGAAACGTCGGTGCAACCAATATTGCACCGTTTGCGTTTGACGCTGGAGCTGGACGATGACCAGTCGCGAAACCAAGCCCTGGAATCTTGAGCAGTTTTTGGATTCGCTGATCCTGGAACTGGATAAGGCGCAGGATACGCTTGCCCTCAAAGGACTCACGCGCAAATTAACCTACACCGTGAAAGACGTGGGGCTTGATTTGAATATTTTCCCAGTGCTGGAAGACGGTAAAGTGAAATTTCAGATGGTAAAACCGGGCGAAACGGGCGGCTCAAGAATTTCGTTTCAACTAGGTTCCATCACTGATCGCCAAATTCGTGAAAATGCCAACGAGCCTCACAGCAACGATGATGTGGAGCTGGATTCACTGGATGATATGGATGCAGACGTGAGGGACAGCTTGCGTAAGGTGGGCGTTACTTCTACCCGCGATCTGGAGAAGCTCGACAAACGCAATGTCAATATCGAAAAGGTAGTGAAAGAGAAAACCGGCGGCGAGAAGAGCCTGGATTATTCTGATCTGGCCAATCTGATCAACAAGGCGAGACGACGCAAGCTGTCGCCGCAATTGTCGAATCTGAGCGCAACAGAACAAGACGAAGCCATCGAACTCACACTGCATGGGCAGAATTTTGTATTACAGCAAAGCACCACTTACCCGGCCGCCACGGTAAACAATCAACGCGCTGAGGTATTGCATGCAGACGCGGGCGAGTTGCGACTGAAGGTGCCGCGAGACGCATTAAAGAGCGGCAGCAATGCATTATCGATTGCCCTGGACCCTTATGCCGTCGTGCAGTTGAACCTGCAATCTTGAGCTGGAGCGCTGGACGAAGCGACAAAAAATTCACGAGCAGCTAATTACAGAACCACTGCGGCAAAACACTACAGATAGAGCAGTAACGAGAATTCTCAACCGCCTGTATCGACCACGTCGACAAAGGACAAGCATTATGGGACGAAGTTTGCGATCACTGGAGCAATCACTGGCCAAACCACGCGCCACGGCAGCGAAAAAAGCCAACGGCACGCATGGAAACACCAAAGCCCGCGCGCCCGGCGTTAAAAAAACAGCGGGATTTTCTGCCTCACTGCCACTGGAACAACTGGCACCGGCACAGCTGCAGGAACAGATTGATGTCATCCGAGGCCGCCGCATCGCCCAACCGACGCGCAGCCTGCGCGCATTGGAAGATCGTGTCCTGGGGCGCGCGCCGCAATCCACACAACAACGAGAAACCTTGCGTCTGGACAAAGGCCAGGTCGCATCCACCAAGTACACACCACAAAATACCTCGCAGAACACACCCGCTACGTCCTATCCATCTATACCTTACCCCTCTAATCCTTATCCAACGACGCCCAACGGCATACCGATATCGCCCCCATTGGTATCCTCAGCCAATCCCAATACAGGCGCATCGCCGTTGCCACCTACCGGTACCGTTAGTGCCGCCAGTCTGTGGCCACAACCTTCGCAACGGCACCCGGCTGCCGCAGCGGCGCCTTATGCACCCGAATTTTCAGCCCCTGGCAGCGGGCGTTTTCAAGTGGAATCCTTTGCTGGGCCACTGTCCCCCGATGAGCTGTTCAAGCCAGATGCGGCAGTCAGTGCAAGCCCAGATATAAACGCCACACGCAATGCGTCTGCCCCAGGTTTGGCGCCTGCCATCGCATCACCCAATTTCCAGTCGAATAACGCCCAGCCTAGGCTCGATTTGCCCGTGAATGACGATGCCATTGGCTGGCTCGCACAAGCCCAGTCAGAACAACCGAAAAAAATTACCAGCGCCAGTAAACAATCACTGAATTCAGGATTGGCTTTGGCAAAAGATGATTTCGAACGCGAACTGGCGGCCATACTCGGCCAACCTTCTAACGCCGCCGCTCCAGTGACAACGGCACCGACCGTTGTACCGCCAGCGGCAGACCCACTGTTTCAGAACGCACAACCACAGAATTCTCAGGCGCAACCCACACCACCGCCAAGCAAACCCGTCGCACCAGACCCAAACGCACCGCCACCTCACCCGAGTCACGATGTCTTCGATCAAATGGGGTTGGGCATGCGCTATGCCAATAGTTTTGATCTGGGCAACATCAATCTAAATGAACGTTTCAAACGCATTGAACAAGACCTGGAACCTGCTACGACCGCAAGATCTCAGCGCACAGCGTCGCCGATGACGCCCAGCCCTTTTGTTGACCCGTATGCAAATCCCATGAGCCTGGATGAATTTGATCTGGTGGCAGAACTGGCTGAAATCAGCGCTGAAAAGCCCATCTGTCCGCCCAACCTCGTCAACGCTCCCAAGACAACCCGCCCTAATTCAACTGACACAACCACAGGTGAACACCATGAGCAACCGATTGGCTGAACTGGAACAAACTATCGGCCGCCGCCCGACTAACCGTAAAAAGCCGGTCAAACAGGACGCAATGCGCAGCTCACTCGAAAAAATGCAGCAGCCACGAAAACCCGCACCGGCTGCCCCCAAAGCGCCGCCAACACCGGCCGTTAGTGCGCAAGGTTTGAGTGGTCGCGTGTCTCGCTGGCCCAGTCGCCGCGCCTCGGCCATGAGTACAGGCGCACGCGCTTTCAACAGCATCAGCTATGATATTCCAGGAAATTTCTGGGTGTTGGCACAACCCTCTGGCATGGCCTGTTGGGCAACCGTTTTCACCATGATGAAAAGCTGGCGCAGTCAACGCGAAATGACCATTGAGCAAGGCGTCGGCACCGTGGGCCAAAAATGGGTGGATATTTACAAAGCAGACACCGGCTTGATGGGGGATGATAAACCCACCTTTATTTCCAGCGCAGGATTAGTCGCCGAACCACCCCAGAGCTTTAGCATCGAAGGCTGGGAGAATCTGCTACGCAACTATGGCCCGGTGTGGATCACCACGGATGAAGCGCCAGGCGCAGCATGGGCCATTCACGCTCGCATTATCACGGGTATATACGGCGACGGCTCCCCTGAACGCACGTGCTTTAAGATTGTCGACCCCGCTGGTGGTCGTCGTTACGAAGAATCCATTGCCGTCTTCATTCCCAAATATGAAGAGGAGGTGCGGCGCACGGGATACATGCGTATTCAAGTCGTGCACTGGCAAAGCGACGCACGCAGCGAACAGCGCGCGCTATCTTTAAGTCGCCGAACCCCAGGCAGTTATTCCTCTCGCCCCCCGGCGCGCGCATTGAGCGGCGGCTTTAGCGCTGCGCCTGCGGTGCGCAGCCACGGTATGGATTATTCCGGCGCATTGGCGGCACACCAACGTGCGAGAGCGCTCGGCAGCGCCATCGACGTTCGCTATAACGTCGAGCTTGTGCCGCAACAAACCGGCATGTCCTGCTGGGCTGCGGGATTCGCCATGATTGTGGGTTGGCGTGATCAGATCTGCATCGACCCTTCAGAAATTCCGCGTGCCACGGGCCATTGGGCGCAATACCAGAATGGGTTAAGCCCCGAAGATGTGTCGGTGATGAATGTGTGGGGATTTGTGCCTGAGCCGCCACAAAGCTACATGATCGAAGCATTTGCGGATCTGTTGCGTTATTACGGCCCATTGTGGGTCGCCAGCGCAGAACCTGGGCCCCACATTCGTGTCGTTACCGGCATCAAGGGGGATGGCACGCCCGACGGCACGATTCTTTATATTAACGATCCTTGGGAACAAGGCATGACCAGTTTCCGTGCCACCAATCGCGGCTCGCAATATACCGAAACCTTTCGCCAGTTCGAGCAGAAGCAAGCCACTCTCGCCACGCAGGAACGCAATATTGCCGCACCCATCTATATCGCTCACCTGCCCCGCTTGCCTGACTGGATGAACTCGTCCACAGCAAAGAGTTTTTCCCATTTCGTGGGACGTGCCATCGCCATGGAAGCCCCCAGCAATCCAGAAAATTTTCGTCTGCTAACGTCGGGGGTGTGGAATGGTAATGCCAACGTTAGCGTGCAGGGCGGCATGGCGATGTGGTTCAAAATCCGCAATACTAATGTATTGGGTACAACCATACGAATCAGCGATCATCTGGGGCAGGTAAAGCAATCCATTATTTTACCGGCATCGAGTGTGGAGTTTGTATTTACCTGTTTTGGTGCTGAACCCATGGGCTGGCGATTCGACATTCGCAGTGAAAGCGACGCCTTTTTAGTGACGTGGGAATTGTGGAGCACCTGGGTGCCGGGGATGCCACCGAATCGGTAGGCTATTTATATAGATCAATGGGCCTGGAGATGCCGGGCCCATTGGCTTTTGCGTCTATCAAACGCAAAGACTAATACACCTATAAATCTGTTGTTTTTGCAATCAACCGATCTACCCTACCGAAAACCCGTACCCAATAGAGTTGAATCCAGCAGATCCGGGCCTATAATCCTCCCTTCATTTATTGGAAGGGCCTCATGCAAAACCGTCCCAACATTCTCCTGATCATGACTGACCAACAACGTTACGATTCGCTGGGTTATATGCATACAGGAGAAAGCTATACCCCCTTTCTCGATCAATTGGCCATGCGAGGCACCCGGTTTGAACGTGCTTACAGCAGCTCGACCGCTTGCGTGCCTGCACGCGTCTCGTTACTGACCGGGCTGTTGCCGAATCGCGCACTGCTTGCACCAAAGTTTAAAGCGCTGAAAGAGGGATATTGGACTATTGCACGGGCATTCAAAAACGCCGGCTATGAAACCGCCCTCTACGGCAAGCTACATGCTGAACCAATGTATGCAGATCACGGGTTCGAGCATAAATACCTGGTAGAGCATCTGCCCTCGAACTACAGCAGACAAGACTACGACGACTATCGTACCTGGCTGGAAAGCAAAGGGCATGCCGATGTTCGCTTTGAAAGACCCTCAACACCCAGCATTTTTCCCTATCCTGAGGAGTGCCACCCCACCCCCTGGATCACACAACACTTTCTCGACTTCATGGCATCACGGCGTAAAGACCAGCCCTATTTTGCCGTTGTTTCTTACGCCCACCCCCATACACCTTATGATCCACCTGCTCGGTACGCTCAACTGTACAGGGCAGAAGACGAACCAGCCCCCACAACAGACTTTTCCGTTAACCTGGGATTACCTCCGCCCTTTCTGCACGCGGCAAACGATCGCAACGATTCGGGATTTTTTGTGCCCGTTCGCACTCACGAAATGCCGCGCGGGCATGTCGCTACAGTAAAAGCATGTATTCGTGCGTTGAATCGACAAATCGATGACAGCATCGCGCAATTAATGGCAAAGGTTGATCTGTCCAACACGGTAGTATTTTTTACGTCCGACCATGGCGACTATGGTGGTGAGCGCGGTTTTCTGGGAAAAACGCCCTGGATTCCCTTTGATGACCTATGCAGGGTGCCGTTTTTCATCACGGGTGCGGGCGTCCCATCAGGGCAAACTGTGAGAGATCCGATTCAATCCTTTGACTATGTTCCAACAGCGTTGGCGTTTGCGGGTATTGAGTATCCCTATGCCGGGTGGGACTCCATTAACCTGCAAGTGTATTTGCAAGCCCCGGATCAACAACGGCATCGGCCTGTTTTCAGCGAAACGCAGATGGGGTTCCCCATGGTATTACGCGATAATATAAAAGATATCTGGCACGATCACAGCGGAACGCATCTTGTGTTCGATCTAGCTGCCGACCCTAAAGAAACGACAAATCTCGCGACAGATAACCGCTACAAAGCAACACTGCTCGAAAATGAAAAGTTGATATCAGCAGTATTGAGTGCAGAAAAACTGGAATAAGGTGCGCTAGCGGCGCACCCATTGTTCCCAGATAAACGTATGGTTCCAAACCTGACGATGGGTTTTACGCAGCTTGCAACGAATCAAAAATCGACGCCAGTTAGCGTTGTCCAGCCATTCGTGAAATTGAACCATCAGGCAATCAACGTCCTTGATTCTACCCGTTTCGAGCAAACGTTCCAGCACATCGTATTCACCGCCTTCAATATTGAGTTTCAGCAAATCGATGTTCTTAAGATCCAACTCGTCAAAAACGGCAACAACGTCCCGCACTTTGACTTCAACCGTGGTGACGCCCTCTTCATCCCCGTCTTTTTCATACAGGGTTGAGCCCATATCTTTTTGTTTGAGTAGTAGCGAACCATCTGCGCGGCCGAGACCATAGTCCAGGCAGTGAACGTTGGGACGATCCAGAAAACGCTTTTTAAGGCGGGGGAAGGTCATCGGATCAAGCTCGAACGAATAAATCGTTGGCTGGTAACGGGCATATATTTTTTCTGCCCACTCGCCATTGTAACCCCCGACATCAACGACGATTGCGCCCTGTTTGATAGGCGCCTCATGAAGAATTTCAGGATTCCTGATATTCGCCGCGATAAAACGATAGAAGGCTGGTCGGTAGTAATGCAGTTCCAACGCTGACTTGATAAAGCCTGTCAGGTGACGCTCCTTGCGACGCATGTACCAGATGTAAGGCGTAAGCACCTTTCTTTTTAGATTATACAGATTCATGATTTTTCATAGGCTGCGGAACATTTGAAATTGCAGTATACATCGCCATGAAAAATCTACTGTTTTTTCTTTTCACTTAGCCCATAAAACCTTAGAAGGCGACTCAAATCCCCGCCCCCTCCATGGCATCAGCACTCCCTTTGCTTAACATCATTTCTACGGCATCCCTGACGGCTTGGTCGTACTCACTAATGATGTGATCCGTGTCCCCGACACCCACCGTACAGCCTTTGTGTATCCATAGCACGGTGTCGCAAAGCTCGCTCACCGCCGCCATACTATGCGACACCAAGACGACTGTTTTATTCGACTTGATCTTCTGCCGCATAGCGTCGCCGGATTTTTCCTGAAAGGCCTGATCCCCCACACCAAGCACCTCATCGATGAGCAAGATATCAGGATCAGCACACACCGCAACCGCAAAGCCCAAACGGGCGCGCATTCCGGTCGAATACACCGCCACCGGCTGCTCAAAAAACTCACCAATGCCACAGAATTCTTCGATTTCAGGCAGGCGCTTTTTAACCTCGCTATAGCTCATCCCTAGCAACATTCCCGACAGAATGGCGTTGTCCCTACCGGCCAACTCTGGCCTGAAGCCTGCGTTTAAAGCCAACAGACTGGCGCGCGCACTACGATCACGGATAACGCTGCCACGATCCTGTTCAATGATGCCAGCAATCAAACGCAGCAAGGTGCTCTTGCCTGCACCATTGCCACCGATCACCCCCAACGTTTCACCCGCGTGCAACCGAAATGAAACATCAGACAAGCCCCAAAACGTCTGATACTTCAGCAATCCCAATCGTTGACGATAAGACACGCCAACATTTTTTGCTTCAAAGACAATCTTTGCTGTCATGCTACTTTTACATCAGAATTTTTGGGTAGTGTCGATCATAGCGCTTGAGTACAAGCAAACCAATGATGGCTAGAGGAATAGAGAACAGGAAAGCATAGCCCACCCCTTGCCAATTTGGCAGTTGACCATGCACAACGATGTCGCGAAAAGCAGAAATCAGCTGAAATACCGGATTTAGGTCAAACAAACTGGCAAAGTCTGGCGCCAGATCGGAAACACGATAGAAGATCCCCGAAATGAACATCAACAGCACCATAAAATTATCAATGACCTGCCTTAAATCCTGCAAAAAAGGTAAAAACGCAGCAAAAAACACACTCAATGAAAATATCAGACAAAACTGCACCAGCATCACCGGCATTAACGCCCACCATTCCATGCGAGGCCCCCTGTCATTGAGGCCTAGAAAAACGGCAAGCAGTACAAACACAATAATAAACTTGAAGGTATTGGTCAGCACCGGCACCATCACCAGTAACACTTTGGGTAAATAGATTTGCTGCGACAACCCCTGATTCGCAGGTATCGCACTGCAAGCAAGACGGACAGAGCCATCAAACCATTTCCAGAAGACCATGCCACTTAATAAGAAATACACGAAGTCGCCCCCGCCCTGCTGCAAGGCAAGACCAAACACCAGATAGAAGGTCGCCATAAACAAAACGGGTTCGAGCCCCCACCATAGAAAGCCGAGCATACGACGGGAAACTTCTGTCTTCAGGTCGCTATATACGCTATAAAATAGAATCTGTTTGTAGTTCATTAATGCTATTAGTTTGAAAATGAACCCGTATTTAAGCATACTCAACGGATTCTGACCACGACACTAGCCCAAAAGACTAGCCCGGCTTACCAACAAACATGACATTGAAATCCATACTTCAAAGCCCTATCAGTTTTTTGCTGGGTCGCTCTGCCACATTGCCAAATCAAAAAACCACTATGGTCGTTGGAATGCACAGAAGCGGCACCAGCTTTTTGACCGGCTCACTGCAACAGGCTGGCCTCGAACTTGGCAAACACAGCACCTGGAACCCTCATAACCAGCGTGGCAACCGCGAAAATGCCGACATCGTTAAACTGCATGATGACATCCTTCAAGCCCGCGGGTTCGCCTGGGACAAGCCCCCCGCACATCAGATCGAATGGACAGAAGAAGAAAACTCGCGTGCGCGCGCCATCATTCGCGACTATCGTAAAACGCCACATTGGGGATTCAAAGATCCCCGCTCGGCACTTGTGGTCGAAGGCTGGCAAACACTTCTGCCCACTCTCAACTTTGTAGGTATCTTCCGCCATCCGACCGCAGTCGCAGAGTCGTTGCGCATGCGCGGAAACATGCCAAGGGAACAGGCTTATACGCTATGGCTTGCCTACAACCAACGGCTGATAGCGCTCTACCGCCAAAAAGCCTTTCCGGTACTCTGCTTTGATGATCCTGAGGCACTGCTACTCCCAAAGCTGGATAAAGTGATTCAAAATATCGGCCTGTCGCCCAACACCACGGAACGATTTTTTACCCACGACCTCAAGCATCATGAGAGTGTTGATGAGCCACTGCCCACCGCCCTGGCAACGCTCTACGCTGAACTGAAATCCATCGCGCTCTGAGAGAAATGCATGATCCCCGTTTTCAAAAAGCGCCCGCTGCGCCTGTCCATCATCGTTATTGTATATCGCATGGCAGACCAGGCTGAACGTACGCTCTACTCACTTTCGTCACAACATCAGCAGGGAGTAACCGATAGCGACTATGAAATCATTGTCGTTGAGAATGAATCGGACAGCATTATGGGTGAAGCGAGGGCGATGCGTACCGGTAAAAATATTCGTTATTTTCTGCGCAAAGAAACTCAACGAAGCCCTGTTCCGGCGGTAAATTTCGGCGTTTCACAGGCAAAAGGAACGCATCTGGCAATCATGATAGATGGTGCGCGAATGGTGACACCCGGCGTAGTCAGGCACGCCTTGGATGTGTTCAAACTGGCACCCGATGCAGCGGTTTCTGTGCCCGGCTACCATATCGGAGAAAAGCTCCAGCAAGTTGCTGTCAATGAAGGCTATAACGAATCCGCAGAAGCTGAATTCCTAAAGCGAATCCACTGGCCCAACGACGGCTACCTGCTCTTTGATATCGCTGTACTCGCAGGCTCTTGTCAGGGTGGATTTTTTCAGGCCAATTACGAAAGCAACTTTATCTGCATGTCTATGGGTAAGTGGCGTAAATTGGGCGGAATGAATACTCGCTATAACGATTTTGGTGGCGGCAATGCTAATCTTGATCTATATAAACGCCTGCTGGAGACACCCAACACCCCATTCTATTTACTGTATGGGGAAGGCTCCTTTCATCAGTTTCACGGTGGCGTGACAACGGGCACAAAAAAAGAAGCACGAGACAAAATCTACAAACAACTCGATGATCAAGATATCGCCATTCGCGGCGATGACAGAAGCCCTCCCAAAGCAAGCCCCATCCTGTATGGTGCCCTGCATCCCAGCGCATACCGATTCATGAAGCACTCTCTCGACCGGGTTTACAAACCATGAGCCGAATATTGCTGTCTGTTGTTGTGATCGTCTACGACATGCCACGCCAAGCGCTCAATACACTCTATAGCCTAAGCGCAGATTATCAGCACAATGTCGACGCCGATGCCTATGAAGTGATTGTTGTAGAAAATCGTTCGTCTAACGTCATGGATCAGACTGCCATAGCAAAGCTATCGGGTAATTTCCGCTATTTTTTGCGTGACGAGATAGGCGTTTCACCAGCGACCGCTATCAATTTTGCGCTCTCGCATTGCGCGGGAGAACATATCTGCCTGATGATTGATGGTGCAAGAATAGTGACCCCCGGCGTTATTCACTATTCTTTGATGGCTTGCAAAATCACGCCCCAAGCCCTAGTTGTTGTGCCAGGTTATCACCTGGGCCCCAAGGAACATCACTTGCTTGATGAAACCAGCTATAGCGAAACGCAAGAACAAGAAGCATTAAAGCAGGCAGGCTGGCCACAGAACGGTTATTCCATGTTTTCCATCAGTTGTTTCAGTGGTGGCAATCACCGTGGCTTTTTTCACCCTTTCATGGAATGCAACTGCCTGATTGCACGCAAACAGACCATTCTTGCAGAGGGAGGCGCTGATGAGCGTTTTGATATGCCCGGTGGTGGTGCCCTAAATCTATACATTTACCGAAAACTGGCAATACACCCCGAAACTGTGCTGTTTGTACTGCCAGGCGAAGGTTCATTCCATCAGCAGCATGGCGGTGTCACTACCTCGCATGTAGATGCACGTGAAACATTGCTGGTTCGTCAACGCGACCAGTTGAATTCTTTTCTGGATGAACCTTTCAAATCGCCATGCATTGAGCCGATACTGCTAGGCAAACTGCCTGGCGCTGCAATGGGATACATGAAAACATCTTGCGATGCGGGGTTGACGCGTCTGGATCGCTTTCGCGGCACGCAACGCAATCCCTATGAAGATGAACACAACAAAATGCCGCTGCGTAACGGCGGATTTTCAGTACACGACTAGAACAAAAAGAGCGTTCACCATGACTACCGTTTATATTCCACCGTCGATTCGAAACTTTCTCCCAATACACATGGTATTCAGCACCTGGGTTGACCACCTGCCTTTTGGATATGACCTTGTTACCGCCTTGCGTCCTCGCATGCTGGTAGAGCTTGGCACCCACATGGGGCTTTCATACTTCACTTTTTGTCAGGCGATGAAAGAGCACGAGATCGATGGGCTTTGTTACGCCGTTGATACTTTCGAAGGCGATTTGCATACCAACAAATATGACGAATCCGTGTTTAACATGGTGAACAACCATAATCGCCAGAACTACTATGGTTTTTCTTACCTAATGCGCATGTTGTTCAACGACGCGCTCAGGCACTTCAGTGAGGACAGCATCGATCTCTTGCACATTGACGGGTTGCATACCTATGAAGCGGTAAACGAAGATTTTCGCAATTGGCTTCCCAAAGTAAAACCCGGTGGTATTATTCTCTTTCACGATGTTCAGGCCAGGCTACAAGATTTTGGCGCATGGAAATTCTGGGAAGAAACAGCCCCCCAACATGAAACCTTTACTTTCAACCATGGCTTTGGTCTTGGCGTACTCAGAAAGCCAGGAGGTGATCGCAGCAACGATCCAATAATACTGAAATTGTTGTTCGGCGCAAAAAGTGAACCAGAGATTGCCAACTTGCGGGCGTTCTATGTACATGCCAGCAAACACGTCGACAATATGCGCAAGCTGAAACGGCTGACGGGCCAAGCTGATACAGCAAAATCCTCCTGATGATCAAATCAAAGGAAGATCGGCCAGAGGGTCTTCAACAGCCTTCCAGTTACATCCGCGAGCTTGAATCCCTGCGTGGGTGGGCCATTTTACTAGTAGTACTGTTCCACTATGTAGGAATGTTAAAACCTGAAAATCTCTGGCCGCTTAACCTGAGTCAAACATTGATACACTTAATGTCTGCTGGCAACACGGGAGTTTCCCTGTTTTTTGTATTGAGTGGCTTCTTGCTTGCGCGACCTTTCATACAAAATATCAAATCCGGAACCTCCATCAATTTCACTGCATTTTATCGAGCACGAGCACTCCGGATATTGCCACTCTATACGTTAGTCGTATTGATTTCCTGGGCAGCGACGGGAAATAGCGCCTGCATTAAGGCACTTTTTTTCATTCCGATTGGATTTCAGGCATTCCCTTTCAGCGTACCCTGGTGGTCACTCTGCACCGAAATTCAATTCTATCTCGCACTTCCACTAATTATGTGGGGGCTTACACGCCCTGCTGTGCGCTGGTGGGTATTACTATTTTTGATTGCGTGGTTCAGCACTCATATCTATTTACTACTAAATACCAATTTGTTCAACATGATGTCACCGTTAACCAACAGCTTGATCGATAGAGGTTGCGCATTTTTTGCAGGTGCACTCGCGGCTTGGTTGTCGTTATCGAAACCAAGTTGGTTGGCAAAATCACGAGGGCTTAGCAGCGATATAGTATTGTGCATGGCCCTATGTGCGTTGGTCGCTATACTGTTGTGGTATGGAAAGGTTGACCAATTTCAGGCCATGATAAGGCAGCCACTTTTCCACTATTTTGAAGCCACGCTGTGGGCGATCATTCTGTATTGTCTGATACAGCCGAAAAGCATTTTAAAACCGGTTTTCTGCAATGCACCTTTTGACTTTCTGGGGCGCATTTCATATTCCCTCTATCTACTGCATGTACCGCTCATTTTCTATATTGTATTTCCGTTCTTGCACTCGAGCAAAAAAACAACAAAGCTATTTGATTTTGAATTATCAATAGCAGTTATCGCAAGCGCATTCGCATCCGTTGTGCTTTCAAGCATTTGTTATCGATTTATTGAAGCACCTTTTCTTCGACTCAAAACAAAAACTCACGGATAACACCCTGAAAAAATTCAGACAAGCTGAATTCTCGCCTAAACGCTTTGAATTTTCCATACGAAACGAGACCCTCCATGAACACATCGACAAACCAGATACGAAATGCAGGTTTAGACGTATTGCGTTCATTCGCCGTAATTATCGTTCTGGCAAATCATTGTTTCCTTGGCTTGCTCGTTTCAACCGGAAATGCTTCCTGGCAAGGAACAAACTTTTACATGAGTGCAAGTGCAATTATTTCAATCGAATGGCTCTTTGTTCTGAGCGTCTACCTGATTGGTGCGATTATGATCCGAAGCCTCGAAAAATCGGGGGCTAGCCTGCAGGGCTGCAAGGATTTCTGGCTAAGGCGCTGAGTCAGGACACTACCTTGCTATTATTTATTTCTGCTTGTCAATATCCTGTTGACTCTATTCATTCCTGAAATCGGCAGCTTTGACATCAGCTATCTATTCTTCTCACAAAATCTGATTCACCCAAAGACTCTCCCACATTTTTTTGGAGAATCCTGGCCACTCGCAATGGATGAGTGGTCTTATCTAATCATGCCTGTTATGGTTTATGGCGTAATCAAAATCACTCGACTTTCGCATCAAAATTCGTTTTACCTTGTTTCGAGTATCCTCATCTTGTACCCGACGATTGAAAGGCTTCTACACGATGTACCTGAAGGCTTCTTCGCTTGGGGCGCCCAAATTCGAAGAATCACCTCCTTTCACCTCGATACGACGGGCTGGAGCATACTGGCCGCAGCGATCAACCGCTGGAGCCCGAATTGGTGGCTAATATTCGATCTCAACCCTTCAAGCACAGCGTCGGATCTCATCATGGGATCTAGCATCTGGTTGGTTGCCGTCCTGCTGGCTTCCGTTATTGTGTACCACTTGTTCGAAAAGCCGGTTTCAGACTTGCGCGAGAAATTTACCACTCGTGTAACGGCCGCGCCGTTTGGGCTCAAGCACAGCGTCTAGCGCCGGAAGAAAAAGCAAGTAGTTGTCAAATTAGGCAACAGCCGCACCCATAGCACACTGATTTCTTGATCCTACTAAACCAAAATGGGTATCTGTTCCAAAGGGTAACTAGACGGCGCAAAAAACCAAGCCTCAATCGCATACCGTGTTTTCGTCATGCCGGTATCAGCGGCTGTTTTGTGAAGATTCAGTTCATCAAATAAAATTGCGTCTCCCGCACTAAAATGGAGCCTTTTAGGTGGGTGGTTGCCACCAGCAATTCGGGCCGCCTTATCATCAAGCGACCAACTAAATGATGCTCCGCCGGTGCCTGTCGGGATTATGCAATCGAGTCGTTTAGGAATCATATCCATTGAAGGAGCATCAGTACCGCAATCCGAAAGGGCAATCCACACATTCACAGATCGGATGTTATCCCCGAGAAACGCGCCATCCTGGTGCCAGCCGCCGTTGGAATCAGGGGGTACGCGACGTAGTGTGGTTTTTTTTAATGAAAGCGCTGGTTTTTCCCCAAAATATTCTTCGATAACTGCAAGGATGCCCACATCTTTAAGCGTTGTGATGAGAGTTTCAAGCGCATAAGGGGAGTCTGCAGCAAGCACCCCTGAAGCATCCCTAACCCACTTGCGTTCAAAATCAAGCGTCTCAACTTCGGGAAAGGTTTTAAGCGGCGAAAACCAGCCTTTTACATTGGCGCTATTTGACCCATCTCTCAGATCATAAGCTTCAATTGCTTTGTCTACGCACTCCTTCAGTTTTGCGACTTGTTGTGTTGACAGTAGGCCTTTAACAATGAGGGCTCCATGACCAACAATTCCGTTCCGAAGATTCGCTTCTGTAAGCGCATTGAAATTTGTTTCAGGAATCGCTCCTACCACCGAGACAGCGTTGGATATTTGCGGCGGCCAGTGCTGAGAGCCTCTTTTTCTTTCGATTTTGAAGAATCCTTCGTTCCGCATATGAACTATTCGTGCCGCCACCTCTGCAGATGGACAGGCTTTATGAATAGAAACAAGCTTTTCAATGGCTTCAAATACAGAACCTTGCGAAAAGAGCCGCTCCGCTTCTTCTACGCCAAGATTTGCCTTTCTTTTTTCTATAAATTTTGACCTAACAAATTTAAACATAGCAGCGATCATTTATCAGTTTTCATACTCGGATTATTGAATGTTACTTCGCTCACTGTTGAAACAACCCACACCAGTAAACCTCACACTTAGGAAGGTCGGGCCTCAAACATCCTTCCAATCCGTCGACACAACACGCTTGGCTTCGTGCTCGGGCCGACCATTCGTGTAGTAATAAAGTGCAATGGATTTGCGATAGACACCCACCGGGCAAGTAAGCGGCTGAGGATGCCCGTGAAATGATTTGGCAGTCGTACTGAATATCGCACAGCGATTTGCGATGGGCAATACGCGCTTGGGTGGCCCCTTTAGCTCGGCATCCCACAATTCCAGATGACCACCGTAGGATTCCTGCCAATTTTCGTTGAGATAGAGCAGAAAATTGAGACGACGATCAAGATCGAATTCGCGATGATGGGTAAAGTCAGCATGGATCTTTAAAAACCCCCCGGTTGCGATCTGGTGTATCCCCGCTCCTCTGAGCAAGGGATCAGGCATCAGATTTTCGATTCCAGTCATGGCTGACAATGCTTTGAGGAACGGTGCCGAGTTCAACTCCCAGATCAACTGCCGAAACAAGGGAGGCATTTGCAAAATGTCGCGAATATTCCGCTTGTCCTTCTGAACGTAGTCGCCGGTCTCCTTGCTTACGCGAGTTGCATCGTTCCAAGCGTCAGAGGATTGATTATAGGGATATTGTGCGATCAATTCATTGAAGCAGAGCTGTGGTAAAAAATTGTCAATGACGATGTGTGAAAAAGGTGAATCATTGCGATATTGCTCCGCATACTGACCAAAGGTTTTTACCTGTGAATAATCCAATAATAAGTCTGGATGCACCTGTGAGTTCGGGCTTTCGCGTTTGCGCACCAAGTCCGATAACCATTTCATCTAACCGCTCCTGATCGCCCAAGTTTTATTGCCGTTTGCCATTGTGATACCGCATAGATAAAGGCTAACTCATGTCAGTCTGCCGCGCACGTTTTGTTTTGGGAAGGACAATGACGCGAGTCAAGTCAAATTCGCTTTTCACTCCCCCGACAAAACCCCCATCACCCCCTCCACATACCCCTGCATATCAAAATCATCCGGCTGTTCACTATACCCGATCCGCACAAAAATCAATTTACGCGACGGAATAGCCACAGCATAACGGTCATACGCCCCAATAAAAGCGATCGCATCCGCAGGCAAACGCGGAAACAACGCTTGCCCCTGATTCAGCCAAATCCCCGCACCATAATCACCATTCGTCGCCTGAGGCGCCAAACTATAACGCACCCACTCTGGGGACAAGATTTGGAGATCCCCCAAACGCCCTTCATTGGCATAAATCGCTATCAACTGCGCCCACCCTCTCAGCGTCAGCGATACCCCTTCAGGCAACAACGGATAACGCCCATCCGGCGTAAATTCCAGGGAATACTGCCCATCAAGATCCCAGCCTGGATCAAACCAATGGGGATACCGATCCACCAACGCCGTCGCGACATTCATAAAATCGCCGCTGGAATAATTGAACTGCGTTCCCGGCGCAAATGCGACAGGCTTATCCAGAGCATATAACGAGGGATCTGCGCTACCGTAAAGCATTTGTGTCTGATGATTATCTTTGCCTATTGCCGCCTCATGCCAATCAAGCCCGCTGCTCATATGCAGGCTGTGATCCCAGGTAATCAACCCACGCGCATCTGACGACCACGCATCGATAGGCATGGGCTCACCTACGCTCAATACCCCTTTGTCCACTAAACGCCCCACCAATAAATTGCCAAAACTCTTCGACATCGAAAACCCTTTCAACGGCGATGTGCGCGTCACCCCATCACGGTAAACCTCAGCCACCACCGTTTGATCGTGAATAACTATCAGCGCCGTGGTGTTGGTCGGCGCACCCGCGGCAGCGACAGATTCAACATAGGCTTGCAAGCCCGGGTATTGTTGCAGGTCTTCTGCGAAAGAATGATGCCCCGAAGGGGCCGAGAGGGCTGCCGGTGTCGTCGGCTCAACGTTTGCCAATCGATTACGGCATCCAAACCGCGCATCAGTAGTAGACGCAAGATCTGCCGTCTGAGCAGGCAAAAAGGTGAACCAACGATTGCGAACCACGACACTGCTGTTTGCCTCATCCAAGGTCACCGACCAACTGTTTTTGAGTGGCGGCGCGAAGCCGGACACATACGTCGAAACGAGCGTCGGGTCATAGCCAGAAATGTACACACCGTCGCAGATGTTTTTCGCAATAATGCGCCCCAAAACCGGCAAATCCTTGGTGTACTCACATCCCCCCAGGCCGAGCAATGCGGCCAAAAAAACCACTATCCTTTTGTTTTTATTCATTTTTATACCCTTTTATATAATTGTATTCCTATTACACTTTAAACAAGATAACAAATATCCGGGGGCTAAAAAAGACGTTGATCCACAGGTGAATAGCCGCCGTTGAACTTTGGCGAGGCAAATCCTTGATCGTTATCAATACCCCCAAAGATCATCCAGGATCAAATTGAGAAATGGATCAGCAAATGACATCATAATCACAAATCATATTCATTCTCATTAGTGGCGGGCATCGTAGTATGAAGTTATCCCCCTCCCCCATCAGCACACCCAAGGCGTTGCGCCTGGATCAATGCGGCAAGCATGCCCAGGTTCAAGTCATTGATTTAGCAGTCCATCACCGATTTGGACTCAATGACAATCAAGTCAACCAACGTCTGAAAGAGCTCGGGTTTCTGCCCGGCGCACGACTCAAAGTAATCGGTTTCGGGTTGCTCGGACGCGACCCCATGGCCGTGCAAATCAACGGCACCAAATTCGCCCTGCGTCGCGCCGAAGCCAGCAAGATCCTGGTCTCGCCTGTGGAGGGCTGACCATGAGCACCCTGCGCTTTGCACTCCTGGGCAACCCCAATTGTGGAAAAACCTCGCTATTCAACCGCCTCACTGGCGCCCGCGCCAAAGTCGCCAACTATGCAGGGGTCACGGTGGAACGCCGTTCCGGGTTGATTACCGGTCGTAGCGATGGCGCAGAACTGATTGATCTCCCCGGCACCTACAGCTTGTTCGTTACTTCCCCAGACGAACAGGTCGCTCGTGACGTGATTCTCGGGCAAATGCCGGGTGAGGCTGTGCCCGATGTGTTGATCGCCGTGGTCGACGCCACCAACCTGCGCCTGGGTTTACGTCTGGTGTTGGAATTGCAGTGTTTGCAGCGCCCCTTGGTACTGGCGTTAAATCAAGCCGATGCAGCGCGTGCGCGCGGGATCACTATCGATTGCGCCGGCTTGTCAAACGCCCTTGGGATTCCGGTGGTCGAAACTGTTGCTGTGCACCGCAACGGAGTAGATACGCTGCGCGAAGTGTTGGCGACTTATACCCACACCTACACGCATGCCCCCCTTTCGCCACAATCGCTCTCACGCCACGAATCGGTTGAATCCATCTACTCACGCATAGAGACGCTGCTGTCCCGGTTTGTCACCCAACCCTCATCCACACCGTTATGGCAAGACCGCCTGGATGCGATCGTCATGCATCCTGTGTTGGGCATGATCCTTTTATTGGTGGTGTTACTCGCCACCTTTCAAGCCGTGTTTGCCTGGGCATCACCGCTGGTGGATCTGATCGATGTGGGCATGCAAACTGCGGGTGCCTGGGTGGGGAGCCATTTACCTGAGGGCGTGTTGAAAGATTTTCTGGTCGATGGCTTGATCGCGGGTACAGGCAGTGTGCTGGTGTTTCTGCCGCAGATCATTATTCTGTTTTTCTTTATTCTGGTGCTCGAAGACTCCGGTTACTTGCCACGTGCGGCCTTCCTGCTTGATCGCCCAATGCGAGGCGTGGGACTTTCCGGACGCTCGTTTATTCCGATGTTGTCGAGCTTTGCCTGCGCGGTTCCCGGCATTATGGCGACCCGCTCCGTGCAAGATCCGCGCGAAAGGCTGGCGACCATCATGGTAGCGCCCCTCATGACGTGTTCGGCACGCCTGCCGGTGTATACCTTGGTCATCGCCGCCTTTATTCCCGAGCAAACCGTCTGGGGAATATTCAATTTGCAAGGCCTGACCCTGTTTGCCCTTTATATGGCAGGGATACTGAGTGCGGCGCTGATCGCTGGCGTTATCCGGCTACGTAAAACCCAGGATGAATTTCCCTTGTTGATGGAGCTGCCAAGCTATCGCTGGCCCATGCCCTACCATTTAATCCTGGGCTTACGTGAACGCACGATGATTTTTTTGCGGCGCGTGGGCACCATCATTCTGGCGCTGTCCATTTTGGTGTGGTTTCTGGCGACTTACCCCCATGCGCCAGTCGATGCCACACGTCCCGCCATTGAATACAGCTTTGCGGGCATACTGGGGCACTGGATGCAACCGTTATTTCAACCCCTGGGTTTCAATTGGCAGATGTGCATTGCGTTGATACCCGCCATGGCCGCTCGTGAGGTGGCCGTCAGTGTACTGGCCACCGTCTATGCCATCAGCGGCACGACCATCGACACCGCATTGGGCCAAACGCTGTCAGCGAGCTGGAGCTTACCGGTCGCGTTAGGCTACCTGGCCTGGTTTGTCTATGCACCACAATGCATATCAACCATTGCTGTCGTCAGGCGTGAGACCAATTCCGGGGCTGCGACGGTGATGTTCACCGCCTATTTGTTCGTGCTCGCCTATCTGGCGGCACTGGCAACCTATCGGGTGGCATTGATAACACTGAGTTAAGCTGTTGCCAGCAACACAGGAGGTAAAGCGAGTATGTGGCAAGAAATAATCGTGGGATCGTGCGTAGTGCTCTCGGCACTATTTATCCTGAGGCACTATTGGCCGACACGGCGCCCGGGTTCGGGCAGTTGCAGCAGCTGTAACGGCTGCGCTGGTGCAAAATCCTGCCGAAGCAACGCTTAGCTGAAATAACGGCTACCCTGTTTTTTCACCGATAACAACGCAGTTGGGTTGCGGGGCAAAGACAATATTTAAAATCTTTTACCAGGAAAACCAAGCAGATCGTTTTTTGTACTGATTTTGCCAGCACTCTAACGCTCTGCTTCACGGACACTTTACCACCCCTTGCCCACAAAGTTATCCACAGCAACTGTGGATAATGGCACTATTTTGAAATACTTGCCTTATTCTGCAAGACATGGTTCATCTCTTCATTATTTGTGACACAGCGCAAATTACTGCCTTTCCGTAACGAGGAAACCAAGTGTCACTCGCCACTGCGCAGCCAGCGTGAAGGTGGGCCTGCAATCATGGTTCCGTTAGCAATGTCAAGGCTTGCCTTCCATTTCCACACATGTTAACCACGCACCCGCGCCAAAAAGCGATCAAATATTGCACTACTTTTACAACCCCCTTTAAGCTCTTGCTTTGGCACACATGAACACGTCTTGCCCACACACTTATCCACAGATAATGTGGATAACGATGCCCCTGTTGCCCCTGGAATAAGCTCAATCACCCATCGTTTTTGCACACAAAAGGGGAAATAACTTTTGTATCTGCGCCATCTCAATGCTCGCCTCACCGGGTAAAACCAACGGTGTCTGTGTCTATACGCCACCAACGGGCATATCGCAGCTACCGTAAACACTGAACCGCGTTGGCACAAACCCTGCTCCTGTCCTTGCGATCCCATCAATAGCGAGGGCGTGACCATGAGTACGACATTGAAAGCAAGTCTGGGTACACCACACCTGTGGGGTATCGCAGTGGGTTTGGTGATATCGGGAGAATATTTTGGATGGAGCTACGGCTGGGGAGTCGCCGGCACCCTGGGATTTCTGGTGACCACCCTGATGGTGGCCACCATGTACACCTGCTTTATTTTCAGTTTTACCGAGCTGACCACGGCCATTCCGCACGCAGGCGGGCCCTTCGCCTACAGCCGTCGCGCCTTTGGTGAGAAAGCTGGAATGATTGCGGGGCTCGCCACACTGATCGAATTCGTGTTTGCCCCGCCCGCCATTGCCATGGCCATCGGCGCCTATCTTAACGTGCAGTTTCAGGGGCTAGACCCCAAGCTGGCAGCCGTGGGCGCCTACATCATTTTCATGGGATTGAATATTGTCGGTATCAGCATTGCCGCCACGTTTGAGTTACTGGTGACGATTTTGGCGGTGCTCGAATTACTTGTGTTCATGGGCGTGGTGGCACCGGGTTTCAGCTTCAGTAATTTCGTGCTTAACGGGTGGGCGGGTAGCAGTGAATTCAGCCTGGGCGCGATCAGTGGCATGTTTGCTGCCATCCCGTTTGCGATCTGGTTCTTTCTGGCCATAGAAGGCGCCGCCATGGCCGCAGAAGAAGCCAAAGACCCGAAACGCACCATTCCCAAAGCCTATATATCAGGCATTCTCACGCTGGTAACGCTGGCCTTGGGTGTCATGATTTTTGCCGGCGGCGTCGGCGACTGGAAGACACTGTCCAATATCAATGATCCGCTACCACAAGCAATGAAAGCGGTAGTGGGAGACGATTCAGGATGGTTGCATATGCTGGTGTGGATTGGGCTCTTTGGCCTGGTGGCCAGCTTTCACGGGATTATTCTTGGGTATTCGCGTCAGTTTTTTGCATTGGCCCGGGCAGGATATTTGCCCGCTGGCCTGGCCAAGCTCTCGCGTTTTCAAACTCCGCACCGCGCCATTATTGCCGGCGGTATCGTGGGAATTGCTGCTATTTACAGCGACGGCATCATCAATTTGCAAGGTATGACACTCACTGCGGCCATGATCACCATGTCTGTCTTTGGTGCCATCGTGATGTATATCATGAGCATGTTGAGTCTCTTCAAGCTGCGTAAAAGTGAACCGGGGCTGGAACGTACCTTTATTGCGCCGGGCTACCCGGTGGTACCCGCCATCGCCTTGCTGCTCGCATTGGTTTGCTTGGCCGCAATGGCGTGGTTTAACACAACGATTGGTTTGATCTTTGTGGGTTTTATGGCGCTGGGTTTTGTGTATTTTCAGTTCACGGCGCACCAACGTGCAACCGCCATCAGCGACAGTTTACTCACCGGTGAACCAGCCTGAGCGCTATGCTATCCTGATCGACACCGGGATAAGGCAAACAGCTTGTCATGCCCGGACAGCCGATCAGGATAGCCGTTACGGAGGCGCAGATGCCGTTCCACACACAAGTGGGCGATACACGTTACCACTTTGAGGATCTGAAAACCCTGTTGGCAAAAGCCAGCCCGGCCAGATCGGGGGACTACCTGGCGGGGCTGGCTGCAGCCAGTTATGAAGAGCGCATGGCCGCGCGTATGGCGTTGGCAGACGTGCCCCTCAAACAATTTCTCAACGAAGCAGTGATTCCCTACGAAATCGACGATGTCACACGATTAATTCTGGATCGACATGACAAGCAGGCTTTCGCAGCCATCTCGCATTTAACCGTGGGCGACTTTCGTGACTGGTTGCTGCTGGACAGCACCAACAGCGCCACCCTGGCACCCACGGCATCCGGCATAACGCCCGAAATGGCCGCCGCCGTCAGCAAACTGATGCGCAATCAGGATCTCATCCTGGTGGCAAAAAAATGCCAAGTGATCACCCGTTTTCGCAACACCCTGGGTCTACCAGGTCATCTCGCAGTACGCTTACAACCCAATCACCCAACCGACGATGTCAGCGGAATCGCTGCCAGCATGCTCGATGGGCTTTTATACGGCGCGGGCGATGCCACAGTGGGCATCAATCCCGCCAGCGACGCACTGCCAACGTTAATCCGTTTGTGGCAACTGATGGACGAACTCCGCCAACGCTTTGAAATCCCCATGCAAAGTTGCGTGCTGACCCACGTTACTACCCAGATTCAGGCCATGCACGCCGGTGCGCCAGTCGATTTGGTGTTTCAATCGATTGCTGGTACGCAAAAAGCCAATGAAAGCTTTGGTATAACGCTAGATCTGCTGGGCGAAGCACGTGAAACGGCGCTGGCTCTCAAGCGCGGCACCGTGGGCGACAATGTCATGTATTTTGAAACCGGACAAGGCAGTGCATTATCTGCCAATGCCCATCACGGCGTTGATCAACAAACCTGTGAAGCCCGTGCCTATGCTGTCGCGCGCGAATTCAAACCTTTGCTGGTCAATACCGTGGTCGGTTTTATCGGCCCCGAATATCTTTACGACGGCAAACAGATTATTCGTGCCGGGCTTGAAGATCACTTCTGCGGCAAATTGTTAGGATTGCCAATGGGCTGCGACGTCTGCTACACCAATCATGCCGAAGCCGATCAGGATGACATGGATACACTGCTCACCCTGCTAGGGGCGGCGGGCGTGAATTTCATCATGGGCGTACCCGGTGCAGATGACATCATGCTCAATTACCAAAGCACCTCATTTCACGATGCCCTCTATTTACGGCAAGTGCTGGGTCTTAAACGCGCTCCCGAATTCGATCAATGGCTGCAACGCATGGCCATTGTTAACGGCCATGGTCAGCTGCACGGCATCCAACAAAACCATCGACTCTTGCAGCATATAGCGGAGGCCACTGGCAAGCTATGACCGAACTGATACAGATTGACCCGTGGGATACTTTACGTGCGCACACACCGGCCCGCATCGCGCTTGGGCGCGCTGGCAACAGCTTACCCACCCGTGAAGTGTTGAAATTTGGCCTCGCTCATGCACAAGCCCGTGACGCGGTGTTGCGCCCCCTGGATTATGCAACCCTGCAAGCACAAATAGCTGAAGCCGGCTTTCATGCGTTGCGCGCCCAGAGTAATGCACCTGATAGGCAAACCTACCTGCTGCGGCCAGACAAAGGTCGACAATTAACGCATGCGAGTGACCAGTGCTTGCGTCAACACCCACCCACTCCCGAACTGACGATTGTCATTGCGGACGGACTCTCCTCCATTGCCGTGCAACGCCATGCCCTACCCCTGCTCACCGCATTGCGGGATGTGTTTTCCACCGATTGGGCACACACACCAGTCGTTATCGCAGAACAGGCACGCGTAGCATTGGGTGATGATGTTGGTAATGCCCTGCAGGCAAACCTGGTGCTCGTACTCATTGGCGAAAGACCAGGACTAACGGCGCCAGACAGCTTGGGAATTTATTTAACCTGGCAACCGCAACGCGGGCGCATGGATAGCGAACGCAACTGCATTTCTAACGTGAGGCCTGAAGGGCTTGGCTATTCGGAGGCCGCACACAAACTGGCTTACCTGCTGCGTGAGTCCATGCGGCTTCAACTATCAGGGGTTGAACTCAAAGATGAAAGTGGATTTCAACCGGCATTGAATGACGGATAGAGTTGTCACCTTCCCCAAATTGCCTTTAAATGACAGCTCCCCCTAGTCAACCGCCCGACCTGCATGCGCCTACTCCATACCTCCGACTGGCATCTCGGCCAGCATTTCATGGGCAAAACCCGAATGGCCGAGCATCAGGCCTTTCTCGGCTGGCTCACCGAACAAATCGAGCAACATGCCATTGATGTGGTCATTGTTGCCGGCGATATCTTCGATACCGGCACGCCACCCAGCTATGCCCGCGAACTCTACAACAATTTTGTGGTGGGTGTGCAGGCCAGCGGTGTCACGCTGGTGCTGCTCGGCGGTAATCATGATTCTGCGGCCGTACTGGGGGAATCGCGTGAGTTGCTGGCCTGTCTCAATACCGTAGTGGTTCCCAGTCGGGCCGAGAGCAGTGTGGTACCCCTTAAAACCCGCCACGGCGAAACAGCGGCGCTGCTTTGTACTTTGCCCTATCTACGCCCTCGTGATGTTCTCAGCAGTCAATCCGGACAAAGTCTTGCAGAAAAACAACAAAGCCTGCAACAGGCGATTGTCGACACCTATCAAACATTTTTCGAACAGGCGCAACAGCTACGTCATACCACAGGCCCCTTGCCCCTGATCGCAACCGGGCATCTCACCACAATAGGTGCACAATTGAGTGAGTCGGTGCGCGAGATATATATCGGTTCACTGGAGGCTTTTCCTGCAGCCGGTTTTCCACCGTTTGACTATATTGCGCTTGGGCATATTCACCGGCCACAACGCGTGGCGGGCCTTGACCATATCCGTTACAGCGGGTCGCCGATTCCATTGAGTTTTGATGAAGCAGGCCAACAAAAAGAAGTGTTATTGGTTGAGTTTACCTCCGACAGCACGCAAACAGGCCCCATCAACATTACACCACTTCCCGTGCCCTGCTTTCAGCCCATGCAGGCAGTGCGCGGATCGCTGGCCACCCTTGAAGACACCCTCAAACAGGTTGCAAGCTCCGGCACCGCTGAAAAACCTGTATGGATCGATATAACGGTCACCGAGGATGGCTATATTTCCGACCTGCAGACACCACTACGCAAAATAACAGACGGCTTGCCCGTGGAGATTTTACGTATTCATCGTGAACGTCAGACAACACCCACTCCGTTGCGGCGACATGCACAAGAGACACTGGTAGAGCTGACGCCACAGGATGTGTTTAAACATCGTCTCACTCAGGAACACCTGGATTCAGACCTCCAAATTGCACTGGAAAAGCTCTACCAACAGGTCATTGATGAAGTGCGGGAGCAAACCCGTTGAAAATTCTCAGTGTGCGCCTGAAAAATCTCAACTCTCTCAAAAGCGAGTGGAAAATCGATTTTACCCAAGCGCCGTTCAGCCAAAACGGCCTGTTCGCCATAGTTGGCCCCACGGGGGCCGGCAAAACCACCTTGCTCGATGCCATTTGTCTAGCGCTCTATCACCGCACACCGCGCATGAAAGCCATTTCCAACACCAGCAATGAATTAATGACACGGCACACTGCTGACTGCCTGGCTGAAGTGGAATTCGAGGTCAAAAACGTTCGCTACCGAGCCTTTTGGGGCCAGCGACGGGCGCGCGACAAAATCGATGGCGCATTACAGCCGGCGAAAGTTGAACTGGCCCAGCTGGCCAACGAAACCAACGAAACCAACGAAACCAACGAAACCAATAGAGATCAGATTCTTGCAGAAAAGACCACCGAAAAATTGCAAAAGATCGAAGCCATCACCGGGCTCGACTATGAACGCTTCACACGGTCTATCATTCTTGCCCAAGGCGATTTTGCCGCATTTCTCAATGCCGATGCTTCGCAGCGCGCCCAATTGCTCGAACAACTCACGGGCACCGATATCTATGGTGAGATTTCAAAACGTGTGTTCGAGTGTCACCGTGAAATGCGAAACACACTTGATCAGTTAAAGGCAAAATCGGAAGGCGTTAGTTTACTGAGCGAAGACGCGCGCATGTCCCTCAATGCGACGCTGACGTCCGTTGCCAGCGAAGAATCAGCGTTACAAATCCAGATCGGTGCCATGCTGCAACAAGAACGCTGGCACAACGAATTGCATGCAGCACAAACACGCCACAGCACTGCCCTCAGCGGCAAGCTGCGCGCCGAACAACAATGGGATGCGGCACAACCCCAGTTACAAAAACTGGCACGCGCTGAACCCGCCGATAAATTGCTGCCGCACTATCAATCACTGACACGCGCAGAACAAAAGCAACAGGCGACACACAGCCAACTACAGCAGTTGCAAGCCCAGCAAACCTCAACCATCACCGAACGCAAGCAATTAGTCCTGCAAGCGATACACCATTCCCATCAGGTCTTGCAAAATGCCTCACACCAATTACAAACCACCCAAGCCCAAATTCAGCAACTCGAACACTGGCAACAAACCCATGCGTCGTTTGGGCTGTTAGGTGAACAGATTCCCCATTGGAAATCTCTGTTTACCCGACTTAATGATAGACAAGGACTGATCACGGCGTTAAAAGCACGCGAAGCGACCTTACAGCAGCAACGACACCGCTTGCAGGCTATGCATAAAGGCACTCAGGAGCAAACCACACAAGCCCAGCAACAACTTCACAAAACGCAAGCCTTGTTGCAAAACGGCCAAACTCAAAAGTCAACGCTACTAGGCACCCACACCGAAACCGAACTGCGATCGCAATGGCAAGCCACAACACACCATATTCACGCCATCACCCAATTACAGACACTGTTTGATCAACGCACCGAATTACGAAACATTATTGCGCAAACCAGCGTTCAAATTACCCAGTTTAGGCAGGAACACACCCATCACCTCAGCACACAATCGGCCTTGCGTGCGCAGTATTTATCGGTGCAGGCTCAAATCCAGGACAAGGAGAAACTGCTCGAACAAGAAAAGCTGATCCGGTCACTCGACGCACATCGTCGAGATCTGCAACCCGACACACCCTGCCCCCTTTGTGGTGCCATCGAACACCCGGCCATTGAAGCCTATAAAGCACTGGACGTTTCAAGCACCGAAATCGCCCTGCACTCATTGAAACAACAACGTGACCAAATCACAGAACAAGGCCAGCTACTCGCGAAATCACTTCAAGCCATTGAAACCCGTCTGCAGCACGCCCAGGAACAACTTACCCGGGATCAAGCGAAACTCGCTCACTGCGACAATGACTGGCAACAGCAAACGCAAGCTATCAGCATCACTGCAGACGCAGACAACCGCGCCGTCCTCGACTCGAATTTGCAGCAACTACAAACCCTTCAGCGCACCTTGCATCAAAAACAAGAACAACTCGATACATTGAACAAGCAACTGGCCACAGCACAACAAGCCGTACAAACCGATGAAAAAAAACTGCTTGAACTGCACAACCAATCCGCCTTGCAACAAAAGGAATTACACCTTCTTGCTGATCAGCTCACCCAATGCAATGCGGAACACCAGCAATTGCAACAACAATTTGTTGAAATAAAACATCAGCTCGAACACGCATTGCAAACAGCCGGCTACACTCTCCCAGACAACTTTCTCCCAGGCAACAATGAAAACTGGCTTGCACAACGCCAACAAGATTGGGAGCACTGGCAGGCACAGAATAAACAGCTGCAAGCGCTTGGTGTGACCGTCATCGCTCAGCAGCAATCACTCGAAAATTCCACGAACGTACACAGCCAATGGCTGCAACGTCAACGCGATCTGGACATTGCTCAGCTAGACCATTTCCCACCTACCTCATCCCATTCACCCGAAGCGTCCTCTCTCACCACATTCGAAAACCAATTTCAGCAATTACAGGCCCATCTCAATACGCTGCACGGCCAGATACAATTGATCACCGAACAACTCCAACAGGACATTTGCCTTCATGAGAGCGCCACCCAAACCTGGCAGAATGCACTAGCAAGCAGCCCATTCATTCATACAGATGATTTTCTGGCAGCCCAGCTCGACGAGTCGACGCGCACCCAATTGCGCCACCAACAACAATCGTTACAACAACAACTCACTGAAGCCAATGCCATCGAACAACGCACTCACAACGATGTGCTTGCCTTGCAAAATTCACCTCAAAGCGACATCGGCGCCGACGACGTAAAACAGCAACTCGCCCTCTTGCAGGAACAACAACGCAATCTCTCCCAGCAAAAAGGTGCGCTGCTCAACCAACTGGATACCGATACCCACAATCGCCACAATCAGGCGTCATTGTTAAATGAAATCGCCCGCACCGAAGCAGAACACGAACTATGGCAACGACTCAATGGATTAATCGGTTCAAAGGAAGGCGATAAATACCGTAAATTCGCACAGGGCATTACACTCGACCATTTGGTGCACCTCGCCAATCTACAACTCAAGCGCTTACACGAACGCTACCAACTCTCACGCCGCCAAAACGGAGAACTCGAACTGGAAGTCATTGACACTTGGCAAGGGGATATTTGCCGGGATACCAAAACCCTGTCTGGAGGCGAAAGCTTTTTAGTAAGTCTCTCGCTCGCGTTAGGATTATCCGATCTCGTCAGCCATAAAACTTCGATCGATTCGCTTTTTCTCGATGAAGGTTTTGGCACCCTCGACGGCGAAACGCTTGAAGACGCACTCGACGCCCTCGATTTGCTCAATGCATCAGGCAAAACGATTGGCATCATCAGTCATGTTGAAGCATTAAAGGAACGCATTCCTGTACAGATCAAAGTACACAAAGCCGAGGGCTTGGGTTATAGCCGACTTGAACCGCAATTTGCGGTAACAGGCCATTAGGGCTTTTTTTAAAGGCTCAACCGACACGTCAGCGATTAGCGTATATGAACGTTGTAAACCTTGCTGTGCAAGCCGCCCTGATAAACGTGAAAAAGCGATCTGCGTCCGGAGTTTTACTTATCAACAAATCAGGGTTATTGATAAGTAGGTAAGCCGCACATGGTCATCGGTATTTTCCATACATTTTTATGACGCACGTACCAAACTTCAAAAACGTTCGACGCTGAAAAATTGCGCTCGCTATTGCATTGTTTTAAGCTCGAAAAAATTCAATTCCTTTCGCGCACAAAAAACAACAACAGAGTGCGATGGCCTCCTCATGAGATATGCTTTCCAATACTTGAAGCAGTCCGTATTCCTATGCACCCTCCTGTGGGTTTGCTTCAGCATTTCCAATACGTGGGCCAAGCCGTCGCCCCCACGCGCCTTTGACGACGCGATTTTTAGTCAACTTGACTACGGCCTTTATTGGTTTGGGCGCGACCAAACCTACAGCAAAGCTATCCCAGGCGACACCAACCCCTATTTCAATCCCTATGCTCCCACTGTGATTTATATCCACGGTTGGGAAGTCGGTGAAACCCAACGACACTACCGCGAAGTTTTCGATTACGGTTTTATTGGCGGTCCCAAAGAAAACCTGGCGAATGCCTGGTTAGACGATGGCTGGAACGTGGGGGTGTTTTATTGGAACCAATTTTCTGACGAGATACTGCCACATAAAGCCGAAGCCAAAGTCTGGACACACCAGTCCCTGGCAAAAATGCGCTGGCGAGATAATCAAGGTAAATTGCACTACAACGCACCGGAGAAAAACGCATCCGAGCTGTTATTCGATGCTTATACCAGTGCAATGCAAACCTATCAGGGGCCACATATCCGAATTGTCGGCCACTCGTTTGGCAGCCAAATGGCAATCATACTGAGTAAAAAAGTGCTCGATGCGATTCACCAGCAACATTTACCTGCCCACCTGTTACCTCACCGACTCGCCCTGCTCGATCCCGCTTACATGGGTGGGAATCGTCTCTTTCTACAACAAAAGACCACCAGTGAAGCCGCCTATGAGTATGCACGCGAATTGCAGGATGCGGGTGTGCTGATGGAAACCTACCGCACCTCCATGATGATGGCGTTCACGCCCTTCACCGACAAAGCTTGGCCACTGCTCAATACAACTGCCTATACCGAGCTTCCCACCTGGTATATTCCAATATGGGATTTTCAGAAAAAGCATGTGGCAGCCGTATGGCACTATTTTTGGTCCTACCAGTTTGAACCACCCAGCATACGCTGGAGCCAGGCACCCGGTTTATCCGCCAGCACGCCTGACTGGCGAGTACAGCAGCTGATGAATTCAAGACTGAAGCTATTGCACGTGGAAGGCAAATTCACAAAAACACCGAACAGAGACGTTATGATGTTCTGGCCAAAATAACGCCCTATTACACTGCATCAAACACCTTCAAATAAGGCAACACAGGAATATCTGTAACACCCGGTTCAACACCCAGCTGTTTCAACAAGGTGGTGAGTTGCCCACGATGGTGGGTTTCATGATTGAACAGTTGCAATACCGCGGCATACATCGGCAAATGCAGGTGTTTTTGATAAGACACGCTAAACATTGACAAGGTACTGGCAGCGAATTCGTCTGTGATGGTTTCTGCCCAATCAAGTATTTCTTGATCCTTTAAGATACGCGCCGACTTTAAAGCACCGAGATTATCGAAAGGTTGATCGCGAGGGGTTTTCATGGTGACAGCCTCGCCTTTAAATCGTTGCAACCACGCCTCATCAACAATATACAAATGGTTCAAGGTTCCCAGAATCGAGCCAAAAAATGCCCCCAAATCCTGTTTCAGTTGCGCGTCACTTAGCGTTTCACAACACGCGATCAGCTTTTCATTCATCCATTGATTGTAGTGCGCCATGGTGAGCGCATAGTCCTTCAGGTTCATAGGTAACAACTCATCGAAATATTATTGAATAGCAGATTTTGATCCACCGAGAATGACCAAATCAATGCGTCTGCACCGAACTCAACACAAACGAAACGATAGTCGCAATCGTCGCCACCAGAAACAGGGTCACGCCCACACCGACCAGAATAAAGGTGCTTAATTTTCCCTGCGCAAAATCACGTTGGGCATTGTCTTTACGCTGCACACCAAAAACCGCCGCAAATACGCTGGTAACGACTTTCCAAAACGGTAGCGGAGATGCAGGCTTGGGAGCTTGTGGGTCGTCCATCGATATTCCTCTCAAAGGGATGCTTGGCTTATATAGCAACGCTATTTACAAACATTGTCAAGCTCGTCCATATTCATCAAATACAGAATGCACCCACCTGAGGAGGACGTATGACATCCGGCCCTACAACCGATCACCTTCCACCCAGTTCCTGTGTATTCATCACGGGCGGCTCCGGCTTTTTGGGACGACAACTCATTATCGATCTCGTTAAGAAGGGATTTCACGTAAATGCATTGGCGCGAAGCGAATCAGCGGCGGCTACCATTCGAACGCTGGGTGCTGATGTTGTCATGGGGGATCTCGACGATACTTCTGCCATGATCGAGGGCATGCAAAACTGTGCGGCCACCATACACTCCGCCGCCAAAGTCGATCTCTGGGGCGCCTGGGAAGACTTTCAACGATTTACCATTAACGGCACCGCAAATGTTCTGGCTGCGGCAAAGGCTGCAAACGTCCCTCGTTTTATTCATATCAGTACTGAAGCCGTGCTCGCTGCCGGCCCCCCCCTGATCGATATCGACGAACGTTTGCCACTCCCCGCCCACCCCAACGGCATGTACCCCAAATCCAAAGGCATGGCAGAAATGCTCGTCAAAGCCGCCAATAGCCCCACACTGCAAACCGTGATTGTGCGCCCCCGCTTTATTTGGGGCCAGGGAGATACCACGTTGCTACCGAAAATGGTAGCGTCGATAAAAGCAGGGCAATGGATATGGTTTGGCGGTGATCACCCGACGTCAACATGTAACGTCGTTAATGTGTCGCATGGTGTTATTCTGGCCACTCACTTTGGTCGTGGTGGCGAAACCTATTTTCTCACAGACGGCGCGCCGATTAGTTTCAAAGATTTCATTTCACGCATGCTTGCCACCCAGGGCGTCACACCACCAAATCGCAACGCGCCCCTGTGGTTTGCCGATATGCTGGCCAAAGGCATGGAATGGTGGTGGCGCACGTCAAACAGGACGGGTGAGCCACCGTTGACGCGCACGGCGGTAAACCTGTTTTTCAGTCAAGTGACGATCAAAAGTCAAAAAGCCGAATTTGAATTGGGCTACCGACCGATAATAAGCATCGAAGCAGGCTTAATGGCGCTACGCTAGCGCCAATAGGAATCGGATTACTTACAATTCCCGGCCAATCGATAGCCATTGTCACGAGCCGCGTCGACGCTGGCAAACTCCACACGATTGTCCGGTTTTATCATTGCATAGCCGGGGCAATGATCGAGATGAAACAACTTACTATTACGATTACCACGCACCCCGACCGTTACCTTTCCATTGGCAACCGCTACTGCTGCCGATGCGCCAGCCACGCCTGACGTCGCAGCTACGGGGCTCTTAACTGAGGCCCCTTTAACTGAGCCCCACTTATCTGTGGACCCCGCAGCAGAGGGGTTAATCAATGCCTCATCTGGTACGCTTGGCAAGGCCATGGTGCTCGCTTTCGCCACATAGGGATTACGCCACCCCATGTGTTGGCCAATACGCTCATCCCGTTTGATTTCCCATTTATCTACAGGATCTTTACGAGCCCATTGAACCAATATGGCCAGTTGTTCTGCATCCAGTTTAACGCGGTAACGATCAGCCATATAAAATGCAATTCGCGCCACATCACCTTTTACCTGATCACGCGGCTCAACCCGATCTATCGCCATATCCACGCGCGTCTGACATTTCCCATAACGAGCTTTGTCAGCGGCGACCCACCCAAAGGGCATATTGCCACGATCGCCATTCACCTCACCCACCGATGGGGTCAGATTATGCAAATCCGCCTCCATACGCTGAAAAACCGGGTCTTTTTTGCTGCAATTCTCACGCCCGCCCTGCTTCCAGCATGCCATGGGCTGACCAAACCAACTTGCTGGCACCACATGTTCCCATTCTATTCGCTGTGCACGCGTCGGATCTTTGCGTACGCGATAGCCACAACTTCCCCAATCCACCAGATCCTTACCACCGTTGCGCCAGGTAATTCGACAACCGCAATAAAATTCTTCAGGGTGATCCGCGTACACCCGCTCCGCCATCCGCTTGGCCTCAATAAAATCCTTCGGCGCAGCCATAACGCCAGCGCTCATGAGCCCCGCCAACCACAACACACCGATGCGCAACGACCATAACCACGACAACGACAACGACAACGACAACGACAACGACCGACTATACTTCACCATGTCTTCCTGTCCAGAAATCCCCACCAATACCCTAACGCGATCCCTGCCAACAAACCTCCCAAATGCGCTGCATTCGCAATGCCGCCCTGAATCAGCAAATCAACCACGCCTGTAAAACACACGACCAGCCAAATGATCATCGACCGAAATACCAAATCATTCACCGGTTGTGGGTAACGCGGACACATTTTCACATAGGCCCACAAATACCCCAACAAACCATACACTATGCCCGACAGACCGAGAAAATCAGGCCCCGAAAACGCAAACTGGCAAAAGTTCGATACCACATTCAACAACACGAACAACGTCAACAAACGCAGCGGACCCTGCCGCCGTTCCACGTTGCCCGCCAAATCCCACCACCACAGCACATTGAACGCGATATGCAACACCTGATAATGCGAAATACTGGTGGTCAGCCATCGCCACCATTCACCACCGTTCAACAAATGCCGCCACGACCTGAAAAACTGTAACTGGCTCCACCATCCCAATGGATCGCCCAGATTCAACTCAACGAACACTGCCAGACACGCGATGATAACGCCCCAGGTCACCGGCCCCGCCCGACGCCCGCGCAGACGAAAGCGCTTACGCCCATAAACACGACCCAACGCCGACGCATCAGCGTCACTGTTGACCTCTCCCGCCGTCCACGACGCGGCAAGATAACGCTCATCCTCAGGGTTTTCAAGAAATGCTTTGAGCTCCGCATGAAACCGCGCCGATGCCGCTGTATCCAGCAAGATCACTCGCGATTCACCCGCGCTATCCATTATTTTATTGGCGATAGAAAGCGTAGAAAGATAATCGGCAAACGCCCGCGCGGCCCGCGGGTTATTAAACACTGCCACCTCATGGGAATGATGCGTGCTGATAACAGCCTCCTGAAATGCCCGTGTAACGTGAAGCGCTTCACAATCGATTACAAAAACCGCACCAAACCCACACTGAACCGAACCGGCCCCCGCCCTACACTGGTATCAGTCACTGGGGGGGAGTTCGGACCAACGCCATGGATGGCGTACTTATCTTATTATTCAAGAGTCACTACTCAAGCGTCACTGTTCAAGCCCCGCAATGACCTCCAACACATCCTCATGATGCGTCTTCGTCGTCACCTTGCTCATCACATGTGCAATCTTGCCCGCTTCATCGACCACAAACGTGGTACGCAGAATCCCCATTGATTCCCGCCCCATAAACTTCTTCAACCCCCACACCCCATATTTCTCTGCCACCGCATGATCCTCATCCGCCAGCAACGTAAAATTCAGCCCTTCCTTTTCCTCGAATTTTTTCAAACGCGTTGGTGAATCCGGGCTAATGGCCAACACAACCACCTTGTGCTTTTTCAACGCCGCCTTGGCATCCCGTAATCCACACGCCTGCACGGTACACCCCGGCGTCATCGCCTTCGGGTAGAAATACACCACGACTTTCTGCCCGACAAAATCCTTCAGCGAAACAGAATGACCATTCTGATCCAGCAACGTAAACGCGGGCGCTTTCGCCCCGACTTTTGGCATTGGCATAACAAACTCCTGTGACATAGCGCTGACTGAAATGGGCTTTTTCTATTACATAACCGCGCCTGAATGCTATGCTAAGCGCACAAAAAATTGCCTGTTTTCAGAACGTTATAAGGTAAGGAAGATCAAGGTGCAAGCCAAACATCCCCCCTTCGCAGTCGTACTCGTGAATCTGGGCACCCCCTCTCGCCCCGATGTCGCCGCCATTCGCAGTTACCTCAAACCCTTCTTATGGGACAAGCGGGTGGTCGATGCACCCCGCTGGCTGTGGTGGTTTGTTCTCCATGGTGTCATCCTCCGATTTCGACCACGGCGAATCACCAAACTCTACCAATCTATCTGGACCCCAGACGGCTCCCCCCTGCTCGCCTTCAGCCAACGCCTCACTGCACGACTGGAGCAAGAGCTGCTCGAATGCACCGGACAAGCCATTCCGGTTCATCTCGCCATGACCTACGGCGAACCAGGGCTTGAACAATTAGGCAAACTCACCCGCCGACACGGCCAATGCCCGTTGATCATATTGCCGTTGTTTCCGCAATATTCCAGCAGTACCACAGCGGCCGTGTTTGATGGCATTGCCAAACAACTGCGCCACTGCCCGGACATACCGGAACTGTATTTCATCCGCCACTACCATGATCATGATGCCTATATCGAAGCGCTCGCCCGCAGCGTCGAACATCATTGGAAACAGCACCCTCGTGGTGAAAAGCTGCTGTTCTCCTTTCACGGCATCCCGGAAAGCTACCAACAGAAAGGGGACCCGTACCCAGGCGAATGCATTACCACCGCCCGCCTGGTCGCCGCGCGCCTGTGCCTTCACGAAGATCAATACGCCGTTGCCTTTCAAAGCCGCTTTGGTCGCCAGGAATGGGTCAAACCCTATGCAGACAAGTTAATAGAAGAATGGGCGACCAAAGGCATCAAACACATCGACGTCATCTGCCCCGGCTTCGCCACCGACTGCCTGGAAACCCTCGAAGAAATCGCCATGCAAAACAAGGAACGCTTCATTGAACATGGCGGCGAGCATTTCAATTACATCCCCTGCTTGAACGATTCCGCAGACCACGCCCGCGCCCTGGCGCGCGTTGTCCTCTCGCGAATGCCTGCCTTGACCTAAATATCAGTGTATTGCGCCTGCCGCTCCGCTGAAATGTGGCTACTCTTAACGAAAAACCACATTCTCAGCAGGCGTCAGCAGGCCAGTACAGCATGCAACTGAAAGGATTTTCACACTTCGAAGTGATTGCCGAGGGCGGCATGGCAGTGCTTTATCGCGCGACGCAAACCTCGCTCGATCGCCCCGTTGCCATCAAGGTGCTGAAAACCGGCTTGCTCGATACGCCGCAAGCTCGGCAGATGTTCGATCGGGAAGCGCAAATCGTTGCCCGCCTCGATCACCCCAACATCATCCGCGTCATCGACAAAGGCATCACAGAAGATGGCATGCCTTATTTCGTCATGGATTACATCGAAGGCGAAACCCTCAGTCATGCCAACAAACGTAGCGACTTCACCACGGCACAAAAGCTTCGTGCCGCGATCCAGGTGGCAAAGGCGTTAGCATACGCGCACAAAAACAATATCGTTCACCGCGACATCAAACCCGGCAACGTACTGATCGACAGAGAAGAAAACGCCCGCGTCGTGGACTTCGGTATTGCCCTTATTACAGAAGACACCGATATCACTCGCAGCGAGGCAGGTCTGACTGTCGGCACGCTTAGCTACATGGCCCCTGAACAACACAACGGTGCCGCCTATGCGACCGCCGCCAGCGACATCTATTCGCTGGGCGTGATGATGTATCTGATGTTTGCCGGCGTGCTGCCCAAGCTTGGCTACCCGCCGCCCACCCACTACAACCCCAAAATGCCGGAAGCCCTCAGTACCATCATCATGGCCTGCCTGTCAGAGGAGGCATTTCAGCGCCCCACTGCTGAGCAGTTGACCTCGATGCTGCTGAAATCGGTGCAAGGGCAGCACCTAACCCCCACCGAAGTCGAGGACGCGCGCGAAACCTTCAAAGACAGCAAAGACAAGTTCCGTCTATTGGACGTGATCCGTGAAACGCCCTACGGCTCCGTGTTTTTGTACGAGAACCGCACCGACCACAACCTCATGGTGCTGAAAAAGCGTGTGGGCAGCTGGGCCGGCTACCACGAAGCGGAATGGGCCTCACGGCACCGTCACCCCAATATCATTCATATCCTGGGCGTGAGTCGCAATGAACGCATCTTCATTGTCGTCATGGAATATCTGCAAGGGGGCAGCCTGCAAAACCGATTGGCCCAACCGATGGCGCTGACCACTTTCTTTCCCATTGCCGAACAACTCTGCGATGCCCTGATCTTTGCTCATCAGCACCATATCGTTCATGGCAACCTGCGCCCTCACAATGTACTGTTCAGCAACGACCAACAGATCAAAGTCACTGATTTTGGGCTGGACCAGCACTACCAGGAAAGCGGCGAACCCAACTGGTATGCCATCGAGGAAGAACCGCGTAGCGAAAAAACCGATGTGTTCAGCGCCGGCGTCATGTTCTACCAGATGTTGACGGGCAACCTGCCCATCTGGCGCAAGGGCATCTTGATGCCACAAGAAGCGTTTCAACAACTGCCGCAGGCATTGCAGACAGTCGTCAAGAGCATGATTTTCCGGGACGCCGAAATTCGCATTGGCAGCTTTAAAGAGGTCAAGGCACGATTACAAGAACCCGGCTTGCAACCTCCCCAACCCAGCACGCAGGAGCCACCTGCCGCGATGGATGTCACCACCATCGACACCATCGACCACGTTACCGAACCAGCAGCCACTCCCCCCCATAACCGCAAGTTGCTGATTGTGGCCGTGGTTTTGGTCAGCATCAATATGCTGCTCGCGGGCTGGTTTATTTTAGGCAGGCAAGAGGAACGCAACACGACTCCCAGCCAAACGCCAACACGATTTGAAGCGCAATCCGTGCACGATGAAAGCTTTTTGCAACCTGCCCCACGCCGTTCCGAGTAACCAACGTTCGTCGTAGGGGGGCTTTTCGCAATTCAGAGGTTAAACATTTCCCCTACTACTGTTCCACGATTTGTTTATGCTATGGTATGACCATGCGCTTATAAGCAGGAAAAGCTCAGAGTTTCGACCCGATAATAATAAGGACACCACCAGCGTGGATATGGGAGGCATCGATGATTGATTTTGAACTGACTGATCTGTTGATTGAACTGGAAGAAATACAGCGCGAGCGCATATTGCATTTGGCCCGTGGGCGCGAGGTAGCGGATTTACTGAACTTCTATGAAATCCCGGTTCATCTCTATGCACTCAAGCAGGAGCCGGCTGCCGGTCGCCCAGAGGAGCAGCGCCGCCGTAAGATTGCACTGTTCAATTTCGGCATGGTGACGGAAGACGTAAAACCCCGCTTGATCGAATGCCTGTTTATGATCGGCCATGCACCTGATTTTATTGGCGAAGCGTTGGGTGAAGATATTCGCGTCGTCGCCCAAACCTTGCGCAACGTCGTCGACGAAATGCGCGCACAACGCGCCACTGAACTGCGCAAAAATCCGCAGCGTTTTCGTCTGGTAACCAGCGGCTAAAGTACCCACGGGTGGGTCGGAGACGGCTCACCACTAACACTCCGCTAAAACCTCGTTACAACAGCCCCACTAAGACACCGATTAGCTGCACCCCCCCCACAAACAACAAAACCTCTCTACAACACATCCTTACGGCAACACTGGCGCGTAACACCAGCGCCACGACAGCAGGCTCGCCAAAATCCTTACCGCTATAAACGAGAAAGCCACGCAATAAAAAAGGGCGCCAGAGGCGCCCTTTTTTATTGCCCTTGCGAGCAATTAGGCAAGAACGACGTTAGCCGCTTGCAGGCCCTTCTGGCCTTTTTCAACGTTGAAAGCAACAGCTTGGCCTTCCTTCAACGTTTTAAAACCTTCAGCCTGGATGGCACGAAAATGAACGAAGACATCGGGGCCACCGTTATCTTGCGTGATGAAACCAAAACCTTTTTCTTCATTGAACCACTTAACGGTTCCAGTAGACTTCGACATAGCATTACCTTATCAATTGTAAAAATGTGCAGGCGAACGTCGGAGCGACGTATACAAATGCACACCCCTCAATCTTGAATTGTTAGAAAGCTTTTTGCAACGCACCAGAGAGAAAATTTCCAAGAAATTTGCAGGATCTCTAATTTGCGACAAACAGAAATAAAAAAGGCCTGCATTTCTGCAGGCCTTCTGGTATATGGCGCGCTTGGAAGGATTCGAACCTCCGACCGCCTGGTTCGTAGCCAGGTACTCTATCCAGCTGAGCTACAAGCGCGTGGGACGCGAATTATGTTGAAATGTCAGTTTGGTGTCAAGCTTTTTATTTCAACTATTCGCCAGGCTTTTCAGCCACTTACAGCATCTTCGTGAAAATGGCGGAGAGGGAGGGATTCGAACCCTCGATACCCCTTTTGAGGATATACTCCCTTAGCAGGGGAGCGCCTTCGGCCTCTCGGCCACCTCTCCACTCACGAAGCGCTGCATTCTACTTGGTTTTAAGTTGCTTGCCTAGCCTGTTTAAAAAGAATTATTCAATTTACTACAACAGCTTAGCTACCCTCTCAGCGACTGAGCATTCGCCGCCGTGCTCTCAGGATAAAGCAGCGAGAACGCCCCTGCAGAAAGCAAAAAAGCGCGGTGAGTCACCACGCTTTTTTAGTTCAACCCGCAGCAGGGATTACGAATTACCGTTGGAATCCCGTGAGGTTTCTTTCTCGCGTTGAATCCGCTGATAAATTTCCTCGCGGTGCACTGCCACCTCTTTGGGAGCATTGACGCCGATGCGGACCTGGTTACCCTTTACGCCGAGCACCGTTACCGTCACGTCGTCCCCAATCATGAGGGTTTCACCGACTCTACGCGTTAAAATAAGCATTTTCCTTCTCCTAAAAACTGCTCCTGTGACTGTCCTGGCAATCGCGCTTTCAGGCCCAGCGGATACATTTCAAAACCCCTGAAGGGCTTCTCGATAAGTATTGTTCACATCCGTCGAATTTGCAGAAAAAAAATTCTGCACTACTTGATCGGATTGCCACTCCCTGACACGCGCCGATCACTTGAACCGACCCGCAGAATTAACCGACCCACACGTTCGCAGAGAAATACAGGCTGCAATAAAAACAAAAGCAAATCAGGCGCCTAGGGTACCTGATTTGCTTGGCTGTTGAAAACCCAATCTACAACCTAATTGCGTATTTCCAGATCGAAACTCGTTTTAAATGGCGGCTCGATTCAAATCAGCACTCGCGTAAGATCAAAAGCTACTTGACTGCTTCTTTGTCGAGTTCAAAGCCCGTGTGTAAGGCTCTGACCGCCAATTCGAGATATTTCTCCTCGATGACGACAGAAATCTTGATTTCAGAGGTTGAGATCATCTGGATATTGATGTTTTCTGCGGCAAGAATCTTGAACATCCGGCTGGCAACACCCGCATGTGAGCGCATGCCCACACCGACCAATGAAACCTTGGCGATTTTGTCGTCAGCGACGATTTCACGCGCGCCCACCGCCTTTGAGACTTCTTCGAGCACGGCTAGCGCTTTCTTGAATTCATTGCGGTGCACGGTGAAGGTGAAATCCGTGGTGTTATCAAGGCTCACGTTCTGCACGATCATGTCGACTTCGACATTGGCTTCACCGATCGGGCCAAGAATCTTGTACGCAGCGCCAGGAATATCGGGCACGCCACGCAAGGTCAGCTTGGCTTCGTCCCGGTTGAATGCAATACCGGAGATTATCGGTTGTTCCATATTATTGCCTTCTTCTACAGTGATGAGCGTGCCCGCGCCTTCACCAAAACTGGAAAGCACGCGCAGCGGAACGTTATATTTTCCTGCGAATTCAACGGAGCGAATTTGCAGCACTTTGGAACCCAGGCTGGCCATCTCTAGCATTTCTTCAAAAGTAATGCGTTCAAGGCGCCGCGCTTCTGGAACAACACGCGGGTCCGTGGTGTAGACACCGTCGACGTCGGTATAGATCTGGCACTCGTCTGCTTTTAGGGCTGCAGCAAGTGCAACACCAGTAGTGTCCGAACCACCGCGACCCAAGGTCGTAATGTTGCCGTTGTCATCAACGCCCTGGAAACCGGCGACAACCACAACTCTGCCCTGCTTCAGATCATTTCTGATGCGTTCAGCGTCAATGGCTTGAATACGCGCTTTGCCGAAGGAGTCGTCGGTGAGAATCCGTACCTGGCCGCCGGTGTAAGAGACGGCATCGTAGCCGTCTTTTTGCAGCGCCATGCTCAACAGGGCAATGGTCACTTGCTCGCCAGTGGTCACCAGCACATCCAACTCGCGCGGTGGCGGGCTGTCATGCATTTCATGTGCAAGTGCGATTAAACGATTGGTTTCACCGCTCATTGCAGACACCACGACAACGATATCGTGGCCTTCATCGCGGAATCTTTCTACACGCTTCGCAACGTTGCGAATGCGGTCGGGGCTACCAACAGAGGTGCCGCCGTATTTCTGAACTATCAGTGCCATAAGTGTGGGACTGCCTTTGGAGTAGACGGATTCTTTGCAGGTAGACAAAGAAGACGGGCGAGTATTTAACAACAATTCGGGGTGAAAAAAAACCGGGGTTTACGCCCCCGGTTCATGTTTTTGTTACTTTCTCGTGATGCTTTCTACAGTTTTAATTGCTGAGGGTGGTTCAGTGGTCACTTTTCGTTGCGCGCATCTGGTTGCTCAAACCTGAGCGCACTATGCGAGTCGGGACGCCAACCACTCTTTCACCGAGGCGATGGCCTGTGGCAAGTTTTCGGGCTGGGTGCCGCTTGCTGTCGCCATATCCGGGCGTCCACCGCCCTTGCCACCCACCTGACTGGCCACATGATTGACCAGATCACCCGCTTTCACACGATCCGTCAGCGATTTGCTGATCCCTGCGACAAGATTCACCTTTCCATCGGCGGGAGCGGCCAGCAACACGATGCTGTCGCCCAACTGATCTTTGATTTTGTCCACCATCTCACGCAGGGTTTTTACATCACCGTTTTCAATGCGCGCCGCCAATACCTTGGCGCCTGCCATTTCAAAGGCTTGACTGAGAATATCGTCTGCCGCCAGCTTGGCCAACTTGGCGTTTTGTCTTTCCAGTTCTTTTTCGAGCTGCCGTACACGATCCAGTAACCCGTTGATTTTGCCAACAACGTTTTCGCTATTGCCTTTGACAGCCTCCATGATCGCAGAAAGCTGGTGATCTTTTTGGTCGATAGCCGCTAATGCTTCTCGCCCTGTAACGGCTTCTATGCGGCGCACACCGGCTGCAACACCCCCTTCAGACACAATGCGGAACACACCAATATCGCCGGTACGGCTGGCATGCGTGCCGCCGCATAGCTCTATCGAGAAATTGCTTTCACCCATGCTCAAGACTCGCACTTCCGCATCGTATTTTTCGCCGAATAAAGCCATGGCACCTTTCGCTTTGGCTTGATCGATGGGCATGACTTCCGTGACGATCGGCGTGTTGGCGCGAATCTGCTGGTTAACCAATTGCTCTATCTGCGCCAATTCGTCGCGGGTAATGGCAGAAAAATGAGCAAAGTCGAAACGCAGGCGTGAGGGCGTCACCAGCGAGCCTTTCTGGTTGACGTGATCCCCGAGCACGGTGCGCAAGGCTGCGTGCAGTAAATGAGTGGCCGAGTGATTCAGGCGAGTGGCCTGGCGCAATTCAGCACTCACCACTGCCGTTACTAGGTCGCCTACTTTGAGGGTGCCAGCGGCAAGCACGCCACGATGCAAATGGGCATTACGCTGCTTCAGTGTGTCCGCCACTTCAAAGCGGGAGGTATCGCTTTCGATCAGCCCCACATCCCCCGCCTGACCGCCCGACTCCGCATAGAAAGGCGTTTTGTCGAGGACGATAATGGCTTCCTGGCCCGCTTCGAGAGTGGTGACTGGTTTGCCTTCGACAAACAGTTCTTTCACTCGTGCACTGTCTTTGAGGGTGTCGTAACCGGTGAATTCGGTCCGGCTTTCGATGTCGAGCGCATCATGGTAATTGGCGGCAAACTGGCTGCCTTTTTGCGAACGCTCTTTCTGTGCAGCCATTTCACGCTCGAACCCCGCATGATCGATGGACAACATGCGTTCGCGGGCAATGTCAGCAGTAAGATCGGCAGGGAACCCAAAGGTGTCATACAGTTTGAAAACGACCGCACCGGGGATAACGTTACCGTTGAGCTGCGCAAGATCCTGCTCGAGAATGCGCAGACCTTGATCCAGCGTGCGCGCGAATTGCTCCTCCTCCTGCAACAGAACTTTTTCGATGCGGGCCTGTTGTTTGCGCAGTTCAGGATAGGCATCGCCCATCTGTTCCACCAACGCCCCGACCAGTTTGTGAAAGAAAGGCTCACTGGCACCCAACTTGTTGCCGTGACGGATGGCGCGACGCATGATCCGCCGCAATACATAACCGCGACCTTCGTTTGAAGGCAGCACGCCATCGGCCACCAGAAATGAGCAGGAGCGGATGTGGTCGGCCACTACACGCAAAGACTTGTCTTGTGGATCGGTGGCGCCAGTCACCTGCTCTGCCGCTTTTAGCAGGTTCGCAAACAGGTCGATCTCGTAGTTGGAATGTACGTGCTGCATAACGGCCGCAATGCGCTCCAGCCCCATGCCCGTATCCACGGACGGCTTGGGCAGCGGCACCAGGGTGCCATCGGGCTGACGGTCAAACTGCATGAAGACGTTGTTCCAGATCTCGATATAGCGATCGCCATCTTCTTCGGGGCTGCCCGGCGGGCCGCCCCAGATGTCGTCGCCGTGATCGTAAAAGATCTCGGTGCAGGGGCCGCACGGGCCGGTATCGCCCATTTGCCAGAAGTTGTCGGAGGCGTAGGGCGCGCCCTTGTTATCGCCGATTCGGATGACGCGCTCCTTGGGAACACCGACGTCTTTGCTCCAAATGTCGAAAGCTTCGTCATCACTGGCATAAACCGTGACCCAGAGTTTTTCTTTGGGCAGATTGAGCCATTTGTCCGAGGTCAGAAATTCCCAGGCGTATTTGATGGCGTCCTGTTTGAAATAATCGCCAAAGCTGAAATTCCCCAGCATTTCAAAAAAAGTGTGGTGACGCGCGGTGTAACCGACGTTTTCGAGATCGTTATGTTTGCCACCGGCGCGCACGCAACGTTGCGATGTGGCGGCGCGGGTATAACTACGCAGATCTTTGCCCAGGAACACGTCTTTGAATTGCACCATGCCTGCGTTGGTGAACAGCAGTGTCGGATCATTGCCCGGCACCAGGCTGCTGCTTGCGACGATTTCGTGTCCTTTGGAGGCAAAGTAATCGAGAAAGGCTTTGCGTATCTCAGTGGTTTTCATAGGGGTCCTGACGGTCGAGTCTCGAAAGGGGCAACCATTGCTTGTTAAGGAAAACAGTCGGTTGAGAAAAACTGACAGTTTAACACTAACTGGTGAGGGCTTGCAGGTTCGCTGTGTTGCGTGCTGCATTGCGTAAGAATCTTTGCGGTGGTGTTCTCAATGCGGCGGCTTGACCTCAATCTTCGCACGCGTCTTCGGCGAGAACGTCGACGCCTTGCAAGAAGCTTTTGAGATGATCGCCCGAAAACCCCTTCGAGAAAAGAAATCGCGCTCGCTGGCTCTTCTCCTTAGAGTCGGCGGCGGGCTTGCTACCGTATTTCTTGCGATAAAGTTTGCCCGCCAACTGTGCCCAGTCATGTGTGCTGCTTTCAAGTGCTGCGGTGAGAATTTCGCTCTCGATTCCGGCCTGCTGAAGCTCTTGGCGTATCCAGCGTGGGCCGTAGCCTTGGCGGGCTCGCTTGGTGATGAGGGCTTCGGTGTAACGCTGATGATTGAGGTAACCGAGCTGTTCCATCTCATCGAGAATAGGCACCAGATCAGCTGCATCGGCACCTGCTGTAAGGAGCTTTTTTTGCAGTTCTTTGCGTGAGTATTCGCGTTGGCCCAGGGCCAATAGGGCCTGATTTCTTAGTCGGGTGGTGTCCATCTTTCACCTTCGATTAGTGATGGGATTGACTCGATCGGAGTGTGGGCGCCTGCGGGGAGGGAGTGCAGTTTCAGGACACACTGTGAATACCTCCCTGTACGCTCGACGCGGCTGGGCGCCCCCCGGCATCCATGCCGGCGACGGTCCTGCAACTGCACTCCCTCCCCGCAGGCGCCCAATGTGAGTTTTGCTGCTATATGTATTTCTGTACAGTAGCCATACAGGAGTTCGCTTGCAAGTATCAAGCGCGATGAATATTGGGCTGGGATAAAACGAGAGATCAACAGGGGATGCAAACGGAGATAAAAGAGATCAGGGGTGAAACTTGGCAGGTGCGGCAAACATGCCCTCACCTGCCCAGGCTCATCAGGCAGGTTGGCCTTTCTTGAGCTTTTTGGCTTGCGCAAAAAACTGTTCCAATGCGGCATCGGCGCTTAAGGATTTCAGTTCTTTTCTGGCGTCGAACAGGGCACGATCGGCGGCCTTTGTGGCGGCAGGGCGACGGCCTTTGACATCGCCTTCGCTGGCTTGCAATACAAGCGCTTCGAGGTGAATACGTTCTTCGAGGCTGTCGTCGATTTTGGCCAGGGTAGCCATTGCACGCTGCAATAGATCCGAAGCGGATTCTGTGGCGGCAGACACCAACTTGGGTTTACCGGATTTGCCCGTGGCAACAGACTCTGCGGCTTTGGCGGCTGCCTTGGCTTTGCTGATGACTTCTTCGACCGACGGAACCGTGGCGGCTTTTTCGCCCAGTTCGACCAGTTCTTCAAAAATGCGTTGGGTTTCTTCGCGTACCATTTTGGCTGCGCCGGCGCCCAACGTGTTGAGCACGCCAATCAGAGTGCTTTCGTCGCCAGCACCTTCACCGGCTTTCATCAGCTCTTTGTAGAGTCGATCGCGCTCGCTTTCAACTTTGCTGATCAACCCCAGACCGGCCAAACGCAAACGGCGTGTGTTGTATTTAATGCGATTGGTCAGGGAGGTTTCTTCCTTGACCAGGTCTTTCAGTTTTCCCATTACGTTCTCCCGATTCCTGTGCCATGGGGCAAACAGGTCATATGCTTTGAATAAGGATGGGGATGCCGTGGTAATAAGAGACCTCGACAACCGGAGGGAGGTTTTCGTCGCACCGCATAAACGCCTGAATAGCGTGCAGACCTGGTAGACGACGTGAAAAGCCCCGCAGAATAGTAACTTAGGGGGCTAGAATAGAAAACCTAAAGCGTGGCGGTCTTCGCCATATGCTGAAAGCCTTTGAGAGGGGATTCCACCAGGAATGAAGGTGTATCTTCTCGCTCGTATTTTTGAATCAGTGGCGTGGTCCACTCGATGCTGTAGCGGTGAAAGAACCCTACCACCTGATCCAAGGGCAACCGTCCTGATCCAATGTCCAACAGCAATTGCTGCTGAAACATGACGTGGGCACGAATATCGATCACCTCGAACAACTCACGCATGATGCGCGCCCGCAATGACAAAGTGGAGTTGGCCATGAGCTCGCTGATTATGGAACCGCGATAGAGCAGCAGATCTTGCAACGCCAGCTCTATCGAGGACAACTTGTCGAGCCGCTCGTTGGTCAAGGGCCCCTCTTCGATCAGGCGGACCTGTTCGATCAGGTGATCGCGCACCAGCATGACCAAACCAGCGTCCAGCGGCCCTTTAAGGGTTTCGAATAACAATCCGGGAATCAGGGCGTTGAAAGCTTGCAAGCCTTCGAGCTTAATACGTGAACCCAATTCAAGTTGGGGAATGTCGAAAATCGCGGCCAGAAAATCCAGCCCGGCATGGCGGCGGTAATCCATGACGGTAATGCCCGAGCCTCGGACAGACTGCACCAGGTTCATGCGATTGAGCGTGCGCAAGGCCATGCGCAACGAGGTGCGATCAACGCCAAGGGTTTCGCAGTAGTGACGTTCCGGGGGCAAACGACTGCCGGGTGCCAATTCGCCTACAAAGATCCTCGCGATCAGATCATCGGCGATCAAGTCGGGCAGCGTTTTTTCAGTCATGACTACATCCTCGCGGATCGGGGTTATCCAATACGTTAAGTAAAGCGGGTCTGTGGCAAAAGACAACACAACAGAACAAGGCTACAGGTGCATACAGGGGCAATACGGGGTCGAATGTTACAGCAGGCCGAAGCGAAGGAACAGGCGGGGGAAACGGACGGTGGAAAAAGAACAGGATAACCGATGTTTATGCAGCTCGGCGCTGATCTGCATCGGCAGAGGGGCCTCTGCCGATGAGTTGACGGGTTTGCTTTTTGAGATCACGACGCATCGCTGCGCGCTGCGCGCTTTCGCTTTTCTGGTGAACGCCCCCTTTACGCATGATGGGTGCGATGGCATGTAAATTGCGCCCGCCTCCCTTTTTGCTGTTTTTCATTGCTAGCCTCTTTAGTGTGTATGAGTCTTTGAACGGTTTGCCTCGCTAAGCTGGATGTGCGAGCGCTGCGTATTCTACAGAAACAACGCGTTAGTGACGCGGGTATTTTTACCAATGCCAATGCGTTCTGGTTTCTTAAATTGAAGTGTGCATTCCCCGTGCGGATAACGTTGGCTGTCTATACTCAAAGGTACGCTTGAGAAGATGTCGCAGGGTATCTGCTATGGAATTTATTGATTATCTTAAGATATTTGCACGTAACGACGGTTCGGATTTGTATCTGTCTACGGGTGCGCCGCCCAGCGCCAAATACTATGGAAAGCTCACGCCTATCGAACAGGATTCGATGCCACCCAATCGCGTTAAAGAAATTGCGCACTCAATTATGACGCCTGAACAAATTCAGGAGTTTGATGAAAAGCTGGAAATGAATCTGGCGATTTCAGAACCGGGGATCGGGCGTTTTCGGGTGAATATTTTCAAACAGCGCAATCAGGTGTCGATGGTCATTCGTGCCATCAAAACCGAGATCCCGGCGTGGCGTGATCTGGGGTTGCCGGAAATTCTGCCCAAGCTGGTGATGCAAAAACGGGGGTTGGTGCTGTTTGTCGGCGGGACAGGCTCGGGCAAATCAACCTCGTTGGCGTCCTTGATCGATTATCGTAATACCAACAGCGCGGGCCATATCATCACCATCGAAGATCCGGTGGAATTTGTGCATCGTCACAAACAATCGATCGTAAACCAGCGCGAAGTGGGAGTGGACACGCTCTCTTATGAAGAAGCACTGAAAAACACCCTGCGTCAGGCACCCGATGTCATTCTGATCGGTGAAATTCGCAGCGCAGAAACGATGGAACACGCGCTGGCCTTTGCCGAAACCGGTCACCTCTGTATTTCGACGCTGCATGCCAACAATGCCAATCAGGCGTTGGATCGCATCGTTAACTTCTTCCCGGAAGAACGGCACAAGCAACTGTTTCTCGACATGTCGCTGAACATGCGGGGGATTATCTCGCAACGTTTGATTCCCACCATGGATGGCAAGCGCTGCGCTGCAATTGAAATCTTACTGGGTACACCGCGGGTGTGCGATTTGATCAAACAAGGCAAGGTCGATGAGATCAAAGAGGTGATGCTCAAATCGGAAACACAAGGGATGCAAACCTTCGATACCGCGCTCTATCACCTCTACAAGGCCGGCAAAATCAGCTTTGAAGAGGCGATGAAAAACGCTGATTCGAAGAACAACCTGCGTCTGCGCATCACCTTGGAAGAAAGCCCGGCAGCCGCCAAAACCATGATGGAGAAGCAGGCCGCCACCAATGACGACGACGATATGTTGGGAGCAACGCCGGTCGTGCCGGCCGCCCCCAAACCCGCTGCGGCGGCGTCGCCCGTTGCCGCCGCTGCGCCTGTGGCACGGCAGACACCCCCGGCGGCGCCCAAACTGGAGCTGTCACTGGAGCCGATTGTTGACCCTGAACAAGAGGTACAGGAGCGCGCTCCCATGCCGACGTTCAACAAACCGCCCCAGCCCAAGATTCGTTAACTTGATCACACTTTTACATTAATCATACAGGAGCCACCCCTTAACACCCTTGCAGTTCATTTTTTGTTCTATCTTCCAATGAGTGTTGACTGAATTTTAACCAGTTAACACTTTTGGGCTGAACAACATCACCTGTATTGGTAGTTAGGGGATACAAGCATGCGCCTTTTGGCTTCGACGCTTGCACGGATAGCCCTCGTTCCAGCCGTCATGATGACGGCACCTGGCATGGCAGATAGCGTGCCGACTCAACCTCTCTGGCAATTCCAATGGGCGCTGGAAAACAGTGACACCTCCCAAGGTGTGTGTGTAACGGTTCCCTGGAGTGGCAGCTGCGAACGTGACACCGCACTGCCTGTTGCCGACATTGATATCAACGGCGATCACCTCTGGTCAGGCGGTTCTGTATTGACCACCGTTCAGATGTTCGCACCGTCGGCAAGTAATCCTGTTGTCATCGGTTTGATTGATACCGGTATCGACTACAAACATCCTGATCTGATTCGCCATATCTGGCAAAATGCCGGCGAAATTACCGGTAATGACAGCAATGACAACGGCATCGATGACGGTTGCGAAGACAGCATCGATGGCGATGGCAATGGTTATCTGAATGACTGCCACGGTATCAACACGCTGACAACGGCCACCCTGAGTGACGGCAGCTTAAACCCCGCTGCCGGCGACCCGATGGATTCCGAGTTGGCTCACGGCACCCATATGGCTGGCTTGATGGTTGGCGATACCGGGGATAGCGGACTCGGCATTCGAGGCGTCGCCGGTAACGCCAATGTTAAGGTCGTCACCTGCAAAGCCGGCCAGCTGGAACCTGTGTTGGAACTAGTGCCAGGCACGGTGGTGCCGGCATTGACCCAGACACGCATGAAACAATGTGTGGATTACTTCATTGCGCTGCGGCAGCGCGGCGAAAATCTGGCGGTAATCAATGCTTCAGGGGGTATGTCGGCATATATCAATCTTGGCTTTATGTGGGCCAAGGTGAAAAGCCAATATTTGCTCGATCCTGCGGTGTTCGAACCGCTGGTGGCTCAACTGAATGCACTGGATGTGTTAATTGTCGGTGCTGCCGGCAATATGACCTGGGACATGGATACCCGCTTTTACGAGCGCGGCTATTTTCCGGCGGCCTTTGCAGCCAGTAACGTGTTGTCGGTGGCAGCGATCACTCCGCAAGGTTCGCTTTGGAGCAATAGCACCTATGGACGCTATTCGGTGGATGTCGCCGCACCCGGGCATCAGGTGCTCAGCACACTGCCCGGACAGGATGAAAGTGAAGAGACTGTGAATTACGGTATCGCCAGCGGCACCTCACCTGCCGCAGCGTTGGTGAGCGGCTTGGCTGCTTTGCTGAAAGCCACGCCTGAGACAGCTTCACTGACAGCCGCACAACTGCGTCGCTTGATCATGGCCAGTGGCCATCCGTTGGCGGCGCTAAAAGATAAAACCCTGTCAGGACGCAGCGTTCGGGTTTCGGATATCAATGGCAAAGGCGCACTGAGCTGTCAGGATCAAATCGTACAACGACGCATTCTGCCCCGTAGTCAGGCCGTGACGTTGTTGCCTGGTGATACGCTGCGGCTTGAAATCGAAAGTTTCAATTGTGCGCAGGTCAGCACGGGGACGATCATCGCCACGTCGCCACAAGGTGTCGCGCTGACATTACTTGATGATGGCATGGGAGCCGATCATTTGGCAGGGGATGGTGTTTTTACCGTGGAATGGCAGATTCCGGCCCTACCTGCTGAGCGTTACGAGTTTACCTATCAGCAGGGATCTGCATTACCAGCAGAAACGCTGGTCGTAACGACCTCGGTGGTGGCAGACAATAACGATGCAGCTAGCGATGCGCAAGGCACCTGGTGGCCTTCAACTTTGCGTGCAGGCTATTGGGCGACGGGATATTTGGTGGCATATACCTCCACCAGCGAACGCCGGTTTTCCTGGAACCCTACGCTACCTCGCAGCGGCCGTTATGAGGTGATGGTTCGCTGGCCAACATCTACCGCGTTTGCCAGCAATGCAGGCTTCTTCTTCAATGATGCGACGGGCAGTGAAAGGCGTTTCACACTCAACCAGAAAGCGAATGGTGGAAGCTGGGTATCGTTGGGCGAATATACCTTTGATGCTGGCGATAGCGTTTTCACGCTCAGCAATGCGGGGGCCGATAGCACTATCGCTGCCGACGCCATCCGCCTGGTATGGAAAGCCTATTAAGCACGAAAACGAAAAAGGCAGGCCAGGAAGTCCCCTGGTCTGCCTTTTTGGACATCATTGTCTGGCGTGGAATTAAAGAGCTGCCGACAACGTCTTGGAAATTTCAGTTTCTTCGCTGACCACCGTGAACACAGGCGCGGCGTTATGATTCACACTGGCTTTGACCAATACAGTGGTCGGGCGACCTTTGTAAATAAACTCAAGCTCGACGTCTTGTTCTTCGGCGTCGTTGTCATCGACCAGCGTGGCCAGGGTTTGATCAGCATCAACCTCACTGACACCCATACCAACCAGCTTTGATAACAGGGTTTTCAGTTGTTGGGCATCCAGATTTTCCAGTTTATCGCTCATGGGTTTCTCTCTGTCGGTGGCGTGCATGATGGGTAACATCACAAGCCTTCAATGTAGTTTTTCCGGCAGCAGTTTTCATTGACGAAACTCAGAAAAAACATCGGGGCGGGGCTTATCAGCGTAGGTCTAAATGCCTGCGCTGACAAGCGTATCAGACACTGGCAGGAGAACCAGAGTTCCCCCGCTGGCATTTGAAACTCAACGAGGTTGCATACGGATGGCGCCATCAAGACGAACGACTTCGCCGTTGAAGAAACCATTTTCGATCATGGAGGCGACCAGCAGAGCATATTCCGGCGGATGCCCCAAACGTTTAGGGAACTGCGTGGCTTCGATCAATGGCATTTTTACTTTGTCTGGCGCGGCGTTCATCAGCGGGGTGTTGAAAATGCCGGGGGCGATGGTATTGATGCGAATGCCATAGGTCGAAAGATCACGCGCAATCGGCAGTGTCATGCCAACGATACCGCCCTTGGATGCACTGTAAGCGACTTGGCCGACCTGGCCGTCAAACGCTGCCGCTGATGCGGTATTGATGATCACTCCACGCTCACCATCATCGTTAACGGGCTCATTGCGGGCCATGGCTTCAGCCGCCAGACGCAGCACGTTAAAGGTGCCGATCAGGTTCACCTGAATTACCTTGGTGAATGCACCGAGATCGTGTGGGCCTTTGCTGCTGTAGGTTTTGGACGCTGATCCGATACCGGCGCAGTTAACACATACATGAATCGCCCCGAATTTTCCGAGGGCGAATTCGATACCGGCTTTGACCGAATCCTCATCAGCCACGTTGACTTTGACGAAGGCACAGTTGGCGCCTAATTCGGCGGCAACGCCCTGCCCTTGCGCTTCGTTGAGATCGAAAATGACCACTTTGGCGCCTTTGGACAGCAGCAGTTCGGTCGTTGCACGCCCGAGACCTGAAACGCCTCCGGTGACGATGGCAACTTTATCGGTAATTTGCATGTTAACCCCTCTGGATTCCTGATTCGCAACTTTATGAAAGAGATTAGATAACGCGTAAAGCCGGTTTGACCGGAAGGTCGGAGTATAGCGACTCGCCTCCTCCCCGTGCACTGACCGAAACTAACAAGGAGGCAGACAAAATCGCCGGAAACCCTGTCAGGTGGTTCGCCAAGGCTTGTTTTGGCGATTTTGGTCTTGCGCCAGGACGCTGCAACCATTGTCGACACCCCTCGGCAACAGCGAAGATCAAGTCTATGCACTCCCGCAGGTTGAGGTGCTTAGGTTTTGTTCAAACGTCGGTATGGTAGACTGCGGGCGCTTTGGTTTTAACCTCTACAATTTCATCACCACGATTTTCTACACCCACATATCGTCCACAAGAAAGAGCAACGGCATGAGCAGCAACATCATTCAAACCAGCGTTGACGGTCATATCCTCAAGATCAGCATCAACCGTCCTGAAAAAAAGAATGCTTTAACCAGCGAGATGTACACCGCGCTGCGGGAAGCACTTGAACGCCTGGATGCCGATGACAACCTGCGGGTGGGATTCATCTCGGGCACCGTTGACTGCTTTACCAGTGGCAATGATCTGGCCGATTTTCTGCAGAACCCACCCACCAACGATGAAAGCCCGGTAATGCGGTTTTTGGCGCAATTGCCTGCGCAGAAAAAGCCTTTAGTCGCTGCCGTGAACGGTGCTGCAGTTGGCGTGGGCACCACAATGTTGCTGCATTGCGATCTGGTCTATGCAGCGCCGCAGGCCAAGTTTCAGATGCCGTTCGTCAACCTGGGGCTGTGCCCGGAAGCGGGATCGAGCCTGCTGTTGCCGATGGTGGCGGGCTATCAGCGCGCCGCTGAGTTATTGATGCTCGGCGAGATGTTCACCGCCGAACAAGCCTTGAGCTATGGGATTGTGAATCAGGTGTTTGCCGAAGACTATCAAGGTCAGGCGCTGGCCAAAGCCCGGCAGTTGGCTGAACGCCCGCCGCAATCGGTGCGCATGACGAAAGCCCTGCTCAAACGCGCCTACCTGGGCACGCTAAAAGAGGTCATGGCCGAAGAAGGTGCTGGCTTTACCCGCATGTTGCGTGAACCGGCGGCAATCGAAGCCATGAGCGCCTTTATGCAGAAGCGCAAGCCAGACTTCAGCAAACTGTCTTGAACAAGCATCTTGAACAAGCATCTTGAACAAGCATCTTGAACAAGCATCTTGAACAAGCATCTTGAACAGGCACCTTGAATAAGCACCATGAGATAAGTTGCTCAAGGCAAGAGAACTGATACATTAATCAAATTAGGTTTTTCACTTTTTTGCCCTAGCCAAAATGGTCTAGTATGAAAAGTAGGGCCTGTTCTCCGTTTGGAGACAGGCCAACACTTTTCACTGGATCGGACGCATTTGGGCCTATGGGTGACAATAGTTTGTATACGAAGCGTATGCTTCGCCTGACTTCGGGTTTTCTGCTCACCACCGCTTTGCTGAGCGCCAACGGCCATGCAGCCAGCTTTGATGATGCGGTCAATCACTATCTGAAAGGTTTTGATGCCTGCCAGGAAGCCAACAAAGCCCTGCAGGCCAAACAGTACGACAAAGCCAAAGCCAAGATGGATGAATACCAGCGTTTTTTCAAAGAAGCGCAAGGGATCGACAAGTCCATCACCTTCTCGAAAGAACGCAATATGGAAGGCAATATCCAGATCTGCAAGCGGATCGAACAGGATATTTCCAACAAAGCGGGCGAGCCGATCATGGAGCGCGCCCTCGCCCAATGTAAAGAAGCTGAAAAAGCCCTCGAAGGCGATGACCCGAGCGCTGCCACCGCGATGCTGACCGAGTTTCGTAAATTGCGTGACGATGCGCTCACACGTTCCCCCGGGCTTAAAGATATCTTTGCAATCAAGAATCAGCTAAGCAAATGCGACCGCATGGAAAACAAGATTGGTCGTGTTGCCGCCAAACAGGAAGCGGCCGATACTGCCGTCGCTGCTGCCAAAAGCGCTGCCGATAAATATGTTGCCACCTGTAACGACGCAACTGCAGCATTGCAGAACGATGCGCTGAACGATGCCAGCATCAAAAATGCCAACAGCAAACTCGGAGCGGCTGCCGGCCTCAAGAAAGCCGCCCTCAATAACGCTGATGCCAAGAAAGTATTCGAGAAAAAACCTGACCATCCTGAAAAGACAGCGATTGATACCAGCATCAAGTCAGGCGATACCTGCGTTGCCAACCTGCAAAAACAGATCGCTGCACGCACCTCAGAAATTGCCAATATCAAGAAAGCCGCGGGCCAATATGAATCGCAAGCCGGTAGCCTGGCCAGCGCCTGTGAAGACGCACGCAAACTGGCTGCCAGCACTGCAAGTGAAGAAGCGTTGGCGTCTGCCAAAAAGAAATTGCAAGACGTGACGGTGCAGAGCAAACAACTGCAGCAAAAATTGGACGAGGATGCAGCCTACAAAAAAGCGGCCAGCCAAGGGCTCGGCGGCAATACTCAACAAAAAATGGATAACGCCAACAAATGCATAAAGGCCACATCGACCGCTGTGGCACAAATGCAAAAAGCCGTCACCGCGAAAAAAGCTGATCTTGCCAAAGCCGAAGCAGATGCGAAAAAAGCCGCCGAGCTACAAGCCAAACAAGAGGCGGAAGCCAAACTGAAAGCAGAGGCAGAAGCCAAGAAGCAGGCCGACGCCCTTGCTAAGGCAGACGCCGAGGCGAAAGCAAAAGCCGACGCACTTGCCAAAGCTGACGCGGCAAAAGCAGCAGAAGCTGCGGAAGCCGCCGCAAAAGCCTCTGCCGCAGCAGCAGCTGTTGCATCAACGGTTGCAGGTGGCAGTGATGACAGCGCAGCCAGCCCCGGTGGCCCAGCCAAGCAGCTGACGGGCACCATTACATTATCCGGGGGCGCGCCTGATTTCGCAGTGTTCTACACGCTAGATGGCAGTAAAGCGCCAGGGGCAGCCGAAGCGGTGTTTGGCAGCAATGGTTTTGAAACATCGACATTTATCGTTGGTCCCGGTGCGAAAGTGGATGTCAAGAATAACGACAATGCCTTGCACCGCTACACGATCGAAGATAGCTTCTCAGGGTATAAAGGCCCGATGTTGATGATTAATTCACGTCAAAAGAAAACGTTCAAGGCAGACTGGCCGGGCCATCAAGCCGTACAGGTCAAGAGTGAAAAAGCGACGCAGGCTGCTACCTGGGTGGTTACGCTGGGCAGTGCCAATTATCAGGTGATTAACGTGAAAAGCGGCAGCGGCAACTTTAGCATCAACAGCAAGGGTGCGGGCGCCGCCGGGCTGGTCATGCCAGGTTTTGATACCGTCAAGCTCAACTTGGATGGCAATGGCAATGCTAGCGGAGATATCACCCAAAAAGGCAAAAAGGTAGGCGAAATCAAGGTAACGGGGCAATAAGCCCCGTGCCTGGTTGCGCCACCACTGACATCCCGTTGACAATATCCACCCGCTAATTGGACAGATTGGCTAGATACAGTCTGTCACCTTTGTTTTATAGTCAACGCTGAAAAATCGCCAGAGTTGACCATGCCTATTTCAAACACGCTGAAAGCCGATTTGCTGTTGATCGTGGTCACGCTGCTGGCGGCTGCCGGCTGGCTGTTTTCAAAAGAAACTGTCGCTGCAATGCCGCCGTTATTGTTTATCGGGATTCGCTTTCTGCTGGCAGGTGCGACGCTGTTTTTGATAGACCGGTTTGCAATGGACAGGCTTGTCATCGGGCACGCATCAGCGATTACGCTAACGCAACGCCAATGGTTGCAAGCGGCAGGGATTGGCATCCTGTTCGGCATGGCCATCATGTTATGGGTATCGGGTTTGTTCCACGGCCCGCATCTGGGTGAAGGTGCCTTCATTTGCAGTTTGGGGGTGGTGCTGGTACCGATTACAGCTGCACTTTTCTTTCGCGAGCGGCCCTCGCCCGCGACGTGGTATGCGATTCCGGTGGCTATCGCCGGGCTGGCATTTATCTCGCTTAACCATGGGTTTTCACTCTCGCTTGGCCATATGTACTACATTGCTGCGGCGTGTGTATTTTCATTGCATTTCAATTTTAATGGCATGGCGGTGGCCCATATTCCCGCCGTTGTATTGACAGCCGTGCAGCTGACCGTCGTCGGTGTCATGTCGTTGTCGACGTCCTGGCTGATTGAGGCATGGCCCGACACAATCGCCCTGTCCACCTGGGGGTGGCTGCTCGCGAGCGTATTTATTGCTACCAGTCTGCGTTTCTTTCTGCAAACCTATGCACAACAATTTGCGTCTGCCAGTCATGCAGCAGTATTGATGATTTTGGAGCCAGTGTGGACGCTGCTGATCGGAATTTTCTGGTTTGACGAAGGGATGAGCCCCTGGCAATTGATCGGTTGCAGCCTGATTTTTTTAGCCTTGATCATTAATCGTTGGCGTATCATTCAACAGATGTTGAGAGGCAACGCGCACTGAGGGTTTTTGACGAACATCATGGTCGAGGGGTATTGTTGAGTTCATACTGAAAAAAATTCCCGAAGGGATACCAGTCGCCATGCTCGATCGAGAAGGCAGTCTCAGCGCCAATGTGGTGGATATTCACCACCGGCAGATTCAATTCGCCACTGTTACCTGGAAGGACGGCGTTATTACTTCGATCGACGCTTCTGATCAAGAGCGCCCTCATGCTGCCTACTTGCTACCTGGCTTTGTAGATGCACATGTGCATGTAGAAAGTTCAATGCTTCCGCCCACGGAATTTGCCCGCTTGGCACTGCGTCAGGGCGTTATAGGTGCTGTTTGCGACCCGCATGAAATTGCCAACGTACTGGGCATGGATGGCGTACGTTATATGGTCGAAAATGGCAAAAAAACGCCCTTTCTATTCTGGTGGGGCGCCCCCTCCTGCGTGCCGGCAACCGGGTTTGAAACAGCGGGTGCGGCGATCAATGCCGCTGATATTCGTCAGCTATTAGCTGAGAAAAGCTGTCATTTTCTGTCGGAAGTAATGAATGTACCGGGTCTCTTGCACGGCGATACCGAACTGTTAAGTAAGCTCGCCAATGCTCGCGATATGGGGGTTGCCATTGATGGGCATAGCCCTGGTTTGTCAGGGGATGCACTCAAGCATTATGTGGCGGCCGGCATCAGCACCGACCATGAATGCACCACTTTGGCCGAGGCAGAAGAGAAACTGCGTCTGGGAATGCACATTTTGATACGCGAAGGATCGGCTGCGCGCAATTTTTCAGCCTTGCATTCACTACTAAAAACTCACCCTGAAAAAGTGATGTTCTGCAGCGATGACAAGCACCCGGATGAACTCTACCATGAACATATCAATGGCCACGTACGCAAGGCGTTAGCCGCCGGACATAATCTGTTTGACACATTGCGCGCTGCCAGCCTGAACCCAATAAGGCATTATGGATTACCGCTGGGGGTATTGAAGGTGGGGGATCGCTTTGATGCGCAATTGGTGGCATCGCTGCAAACACTGGAAGTCCAGCAGGTCTGGCTCGCCGGGCAGCAGGTGGTCAACGCGGGTATATGCTGTTTGCCTTGCCTCCATGTAGATTGTATTAATCGCTTCTGTGCGGCGCCGGTGCTGCCCGCACAACTACGCATCGCTGGTCAGGCGGGTGATGCAAAGGTTATGAGGGTGATGGATGGCGCATTGCTCACGCGAACAGAACATTACAATGCAAGAACGCAGGATGGCTATTTGCAACCTGATAGCGCGAATGATGTTCTCTTGATTGCTGTGGTCAACCGCTATCGCCCTGCGCCACCGGCGTTAGCATTTGTACGTGGTTTCGGTTTCAAAAACGGCGCCATGGCAAGTTCGGTGGCGCATGATTCCCACAATATTATCGCCGTGGGCAGCAATGAGAAACACCTTGCCGATGCCATCAACGCGGTCATTGAACAGCAAGGCGGGCTGGCCTGGGTGGATAATGATGGCCTCCAGATACTGCCATTGCCCATCGCAGGATTGATGAGCCCACTACCGGGTGAAGCCGTCGCGCGGCGTTACGCCGCACTGGATGCGCAGGTTAAAGCGGCAGGAAGCCATTTGCACGCGCCGTTTATGACGCTTTCGTTTCTCGCTTTACTGGTCATTCCAGCGTTGAAATTGTCAGACAAGGGGCTGTTCGATAGCGAACGGTTTTGTTTTACCTCAGTGCAGGACGCGTGATGAGTTTTCGTTTAAATGAACGTGTGATTGCCCTTCCAGACAACGCCATGTGTTTGCTGGATCTGGTGCGCGCGCAAGGTTTCTATAGTGTTAAAGCCGTGTGCAGAGAGGGGGATTGTGGGGCGTGCCAGGTCATTGTTGCGCGCAAGGATTCGTCTGGCGCACTGCATTTCCGCACATTCAATAGCTGCTTACTGCCGGTATCCGATGTGGTTGGGAGTTATGTCATTACAGCCGAAGGCTTGCCTTCGGATTCCCCGGTAAAACAGGCACTGCTGACGGCAGGAGCCGTGCAATGCGGCTACTGTACTCCCGGTTTTGTCATGGCGCTTACCGCCTGGTTGCTCAATGAAGGTCAGCCTGACATGACGTCTGCAATGGATTGGTTATCAGGCAATCTTTGTCGATGCACAGGCTACATGGGAATGCGTCGCGCAATTGAATTGTTAATTGAATCCTGTCCGCCTCTCCATTCATCACTGTTGCAACGTGCCGCGGAGTGGGGCCTGCTACCCGCCCGTTATATAGAGGGATTGATGCATCTTCCCGCCGGTAACCTCCCCGTCAACAACCGGGCAATCGAAGCGTATTCTACTGACGTAGCACATTATGGCGGCGCGACGGATCTGGCGGTAGAATCCTCCCCGCTCTGGCATAACGCCGCTCAGACGCCCCAGCACTACCCGGCGCCGTCGTGGATACAAGTTCAACATCATACGCTGACGATCGGTGCAGGCACAGACATCGAATCTTTGCGGCAATCCCCCGTGTTACAAAAAGAAATTCCTGGTTTTTGCGAAGCCTTGAATTTCTTTGCATCGCGCCCGATACGTCACCAAGCGACCGTCGGTGGCAACATAGCCCATGCCTCACCCGTTGCAGATCTGGCCGTAATGTTATTGGCAGTCAATGCACACCTTGTGCTGCTAAATAAAGACAATATTGAACGCAAAATACCGTTGTCGACGTTTTTTATCGCATACAAGAAAACGGCATTACAAAAAGATGAATGGATCAATCACATTGTGATTCCACTGCCAAGCAACGCTCAAAAAAAGCTGCGGTTTCACTTTGAAAAAGTGAGCAAACGCATTTATCAGGACATTGCCTCGGTCTGTGTAGCAATGTCACTGGTAGTAGGCGATGAAACTATTGAACAAGCTACGCTCGCCGCTGGCGGGGTTGGCCCTACGCCCTGTCTCTTAAGTTCTGTGGCTTCGCAACTAATTGGAAAATCTCCCTCATCTCCCCTCTTTTATGCCCTCGCCCAGCAAGCCAGTGCAATCCTATCGCCAATAACAGATATTCGTGGCAGTGCAGAATATAAAAAGGCGCTCGTGCAACGCTTGACGGTAGCCTGTGGAGAAGCGCTTTGCAACGAGATCGCGGGAGTCAACTGACGTGCAGCAAGAAATCCAGAAACATGTACAAGGGGTATCCCACTTTATTGGCGATGAATGTTTTCCACCGGGCACCTTGTATGCGCGCGTTTTTACATCATCGGTAGCCTCGGGCAGGATTGAATCAGTCGATATTTCGAAAGCGCAAACGCATCCAGGCGTAGTTGCTGTGCTTACTGCCAAAGATATTCCTGGCAAAAATCAGATTGGGGACATCATTGCCGATGAATCCCTACTGGCGTTTCACTCAATACGGTTTATAGGAAAACCTATTGCACTCGTACTTGCAGAAACCGAAGCATCTGCATCACAAGCGCTGCGGCTCATAGATTGCGTTATCACACCAATACCCCCCATTGAAAATAGCGAAGACGCGGCGCGCATGGGGGAGATCTTTGGGTCGACCCGCACCCTCTCGCTCGGAAATGTTGAAAGTGCATGGGAGCGGTGCATAACCAAAGTGACCGGTACTGTTACCACGGGCGCGCAGGAACACGTGTATTTTGAAACCCAACGTACCCTTGCCATTCCCAGCGAAGATAGGCTGTATTTACATGCGGCTACGCAATCCCCCAGCGCTTGCCAACACGCCATTGCGCATGTCCTGGGTTTGAACATGCATCAAATCGAAGTAGAAGTTCATCGGCTGGGTGGCGCCTTTGGCGGCAAAGAAGAACAGGCAAAAACCTGGGCGACGCTGGCAGCCTTGGGCGCCTGGGTTACCAAGCGCCCTGTATGGTTGGCATTATCGCGTGCAGAGGATTTTCTCTACACAGGCAAGCGACATCCTTACACCGCCCATTACATGCTCGGACTGGATGAACAGCAGCGGATTCTTGCGTATGACGTAGAATTTTTTCAGGATGGCGGAGCGGTGGCGGATCTATCCACCGCTATTCTGGAGCGGACTTTGTTTCATGCAACCAGTGGATTTCGGGTTCCCAACGCCCGTATACGCGCGACCAGCTGCCGCACCAATAAGCCGTCCAATACGGCGTTTCGTGGCTTTGGCGCGCCGCAAGGTATTTTTACCCTACAGATGGCACTGTGTCATGCAGCCGAAACGCTGCAGGTTTCCTACGATTCTCTGCAGTTAGCCAATCTGATTGGTGAAGGTGATGTATTTCCTTATGGCGAGATCATGCCTTGCAATCGGTTGCAGGAAGTCATGGCCCTGCTCATCTCACGCTATGACATTGCAAAACGTCGGTCTTCCATTACTGAGTTCAACACGCAGTCTCGACGTTACAAAAAGGGCGCTGCTATCACTCCCATTTGCTTTGGTATTGCTTTCACCGCAACCCACCTGAATCAGGCCGATGCACTGGTCACTATCTATCGGGATGGCAGCGTTGCTCTGCAGTGCTCGGCAGTTGAAATGGGGCAAGGCGTTTACCTTAAAATACGCAATGCAGCGGCTCATGCATTAGGCATAAAACCAGACAGCATTCGCTTGGACAGTACAACAACACTGGCTACCGCCAACATGTCGCCCACTGCAGCCAGCACTGGCAGTGATCTAAGTGGTATGGCGGTGATGGCGGCCTGCAATGGCCTCAAGATGAGACTATTGGAACTGGCCGCCAGCCTGCTGAATATCCCGGCAGATCGATTGGTTCTGCGCAATGGGAGTGTGCAATCAATAGGCGACGCGCCCAAAAGCTTTGCCTGGGAGGATTTGATCGCGCAGGCCTATCTGCAACGCCTGCCATTGGCGGCTCATTCTCATTATGCAACACCCGATATAGGCTATGACAAACGTACCAAAAAGGGTCACCCTTTTGCTTACTATGCCTTTGGTGGCACCTGGGTCGAAGCGACTGTTGACACTCTCACCGGGCGTTACACAATCGAGCAGGCCATGTGCATGTATGATATTGGTTGTTCATTGGCACCCGATACTGATCGTGGACAAATCGAAGGTGCATTTGTACAAGGAATGGGTTTGTGTACCTGCGAAGAAATATTGTGGGACGACACTGGGCATTTGCTGACGCATTCTCTGGCAAGCTACAAAATACCGGACATGTATGCTGCGCCACACATTGAGGTCACACTGTTGCAAGGAACACCCAATCCCTACGGGCCAGGCAATTCAAAAGCGGTCGGCGAACCACCGCTGATTGGTGGGTTGGGAAGCTATTTTGCGTTGCGGGATGCATTGAAAGCGAGCAATCCAGCGATGGATATTCCGTTCAGTATTCCACTGACGCCAGAAAAAGTGCTGATGTCTATTGTCGCAGCGGAAACTTCCTAACGCTTTTTCTTTTTATCTTTGTCGCGTTGTTTTTTGCGGCGTTGTTGCCGACTTTCCGTACCGTCGTCGAGATAATTGGCAAACGCTTGACGCATCTCATCGACCTTTTTATCGCGACGAGTATGAAGGTGCGGTTCTTTTGCAGTTTGAAAATCGATGATTTTATCGTCTGGCATGGGGGCCTCGGATGCGTTGAGTGGTGCAATGACCAACATTGTGCGCGAACCCCAAAATGACCGCAAGCGGTGAAGGGAAACCCCTTACCGCTTGCCCTGCAAACCACTGATTTAGTTTGCTTTTCGTCAGTGCCGATTAAAAGTTCAACTCAGCCCACAACCAGACTTTGTCGGCGTCTCGCTTCTTGGAGATGGCGACATCTGGCGCATCACCCTGCTGATACTCGCCATATTTGGCACCAACAGTCCAGTTGGCACCAAGGGTTTTTATGACTTGAACGTTGGATTCATAACCCAGGTCAAGTTTGCTGCCCAACGCACCGGCTTCAACATCCGACTCATACTCATGGTACATGAAGAGGATTTTGGTGGTGTATGCGTTTAGATCAAAACCAACAGACACGTAACGGTCATCCAAACCTTGTGCAGGCGTCACGAGAAACTGATCCACCCAACCATTAAATATATGCTTGGTTGCATAAGGTGTCTGGAACGCATACAGGCCTGTGTCAACATTGGGGGCAGTACGCTGGCTATCATCAGCACCCAAAATTTCATTACCGATAAGCGGGGTTAATGTATAGGCACCGCTACCAAACGTCCACGCCACACCGGCTTCCAGCAAACCGTATTCGGTTTCATATTCTTTACCGGTGCGCAGCGTTACCTCCTGCTTGGCGAATTCAGCACGGTATAACGCGCGCAGCGGAATCGTTGACGGTAGGATATAGCCACCATCAAAGCGGATACCTTGCGTATCATTTGCGTCATAACCCAAGCCGCCATTCAACGTGGTGAGATCCGTTTCCTGGTTGGATAGCATATAGCTGTACAGAATTATCTTGCCCACAGTGAAGCCGTTATAGGCAACGTTCACTAAGGTATCACTCACATTTGCATCAAAGGATTCCATGATACCGTTCACGCCGTCCACATACGCGTAGGTCAACGTCCAGTCTGGAATACCGGTATAAACTGCACTGAATGCATCGAACGTTTGCTCATCCTGACGAAAGCCGACACTTCCTACAAAGCGTTGGTTATCGAGCAGCAAGCGCTGACGGCCCAATGTCATATCAAGACGTGGCACACCACGATAACGCAATTGCACACGGTTAAGTTCCGTTTGTTCCGGGTCGGCAATAATCGCACTACCCGACGCGCTGGTTGCAGGTGGGGGTGGCAATTGAAAATTATCCATACCGCCCAAGGTATGAATATCTTCCATTTCCACCATGGCAGTGAAACCTGCAAGGGGTGAAGTTTCGTATCCGATACGCGTGCGAATCGTCATGGCTTCCGCTTCGTTCGCAAACGCCTGATCTTCTACCCCTTCATAACGCATGCGGGCGTTTACATAGGCCTTTCCGGTAGTAAGTGATTCAGTCAATGTTTTTGCTTCAGCTGCCAACGGGCAAAGCAGTAGCGTAGCAGCGGGCAAAAACGCCCATGCTTGTCGGGTATGCATGTTGAACTCCTAATTTTTCGGTCGGGTAAAGAACTTCAATAAAACATCAGGAAACCACTTTTAGACGTGGGGAGCTTTGTTGCGAAGCGGCTAGGTTTGTAGCGCTTGGGTTTGTAGCGTCTTCCGCGCTGCTTTCATTCTTTTTTTTGGCGTGCTGCACGAAATCTTCAACCTTGCGCTGCTTCTCATAGAGGAAGCGCAATACTTCATGGCGCAAATGGTTGTAATGCGCGTCGTCGGCCAGTTCCAGGCGATTGCGTGGGCGTTCGAGATCAATATCGAGAATTTCGCCAACCGTCGCCGCAGGGCCGTTGGTCATCATCACGATGCGGTCCGACAACAAAACTGCCTCATCAACATCGTGCGTAATCATGATCACGGTGTTTTTGAGTTCGCGTTGAATTTCCATCAACGAATCTTGCAAGTGGGCACGGGTTAACGCATCCAGCGCGCCGAAGGGTTCATCCATCAACAACACTTGCGGCTCCATCGCCAGCGCGCGGGCAATGCCGACGCGCTGTTTCATACCACCGGAAATTTCATGTGGCAGCTTATGCAGGGCGTGACTCATGTGAACCAGCTCAAGATTGTGCTCGATCCATTCCTTCATTTCAGCACGCGTCTTTTTGCCACGAAACACTTCTTTCACGCCAATTTCGACGTTCTGGTAAGCCGTCAACCACGGCAACAACGAGTGGTTCTGAAATACGACAGCACGTTCTGGGCCCGGCTCATTGACTTCACGTCCGGCCAACAGTACGCCACCGGTGGTGGCGCGCAGCAAGCCTGCGACAATGTTCAACACGGTGGATTTGCCACAACCCGAGTGGCCAATCAGCGAAACAAATTCACCTTCACCTATTTTCAGATTGACATTATCCAACGCCTTGAATGCGCCTTTGGGCGTTTTGAATTCGATGCCAACCTGGGTCAGCTCAAGCAAGGTTTTCATGATGCGTACCTTTTGCGAATTGTCTTTAATTTCGATTTGGCTATAAAAAGCGGTCAAAAAAGCCTGTCTTTACCGTATCAACGGGTAATGGCTTGTTTGTCCCAGGACACATGGCGTTGCAGTGCCAACATGCCACGATCCAGCAAATATCCGATCATGCCGATTGTGAGTACCGCCACCATAATGCGACCCAGGGAATCGGAGCTGCCATTCTGGAATTCATCCCATACGAATTTGCCCAGGCCGGGGTTTTGCGACAACATTTCTGCGGCGATCAACACCATCCATGCGGTGCTAAGTGATAGGCGCAAGCCAGTAAAAATCATCGGAACAGCGGCGGGCAGAACGATGCTGCGAACGTGACGCACCCAGTTGAGTCGCAGTACACGACTAACGTTATTGAGATCAGAACTTACCGATGTTACACCGACGGCGGTGTTGATAACGGTGGGCCACAAGCAGCACAGCATGACGGTGAAAGCCGAGGTCACATACGACTTGGGAATATCTGCATGGACCGAGGTATAAAGTGAGCTGACAACAATCGTTACCAGAGGCAACCAGGCCAGTGGTGAGACCGGTTTAAATAATTGAATGATCGGGTTGACTGCGCCGTAAAGCGAAGAGCTCAAACCAATCGCGATCCCCAATGGAATCGCCACTATCGCTGCCAACAAAAACCCGGTAAATACCGTTTTTAAACTGGTACCAATCTGGTCAAAAAACATGGGTTTTCCTGGATAGTCCCGAATCTGCGCTTTGAAGTCGGGATTTTTTTCCAGCATCATGGCATTGCGTTTTTCCTGACGAATGTAGAATTCGTCTTCGCGTTGTTGTTCTTCCTGAAATTCTTTGTATAGACCGGACACTTGATCCATCACTTGCGTGGGGCCAGGAAATTGTCCCAAAGAGGTCTGTATTCCTGCTGCCGCCATGTGCCAGATCAGTAGAAAACAGGCGATTCCCATCAAGGGTAGACCGAAGATCTTGAGCAGCTTGTCGAAAAGCAGCCCTTTGCCGAACTGTTTGATGCCAGCCATGCTGGCACTGCCGAATTTGGCGGTGGTGGTGGTCGCAGACATACACAAGTCCTCTTTTCTGTTCATGCGATTCGCGATTCAATCGTCACTGCTGCTTCAAGCAGCAGTGACGTACTTCTTACTCAAGACAACATCAGGGCTTTTCTGCACCTTTAAGACCGATGGCAAAGCTGTCGATGTAAGCATTGGGTTTGCTACCGTCATACTCGAGTCCATCCAGCGGGCTCTTTTGTGCAGGTTTAACAAACGTTGCAGTGTCCAGATCGGGGAAATCACTCGCTTTCATCTTGCCCTCTTCCACCAGCTCTTTTGCAGCGAGGGTGTAGATGTCTGGGCGGTAAGCTTTTTTAGCAATATCCATGTACCAGCTATCAGGCTTCTGTTCGGTGATATGGCCCCAACGACGCATTTGCGTCATCCACCAGATTGCATCGGAGTAGTAAGGAATGCCGTATTGACCACGGAAGAACTTGTTGAAATCAGGGATCGGGCGCTTATCGCCTTTTTCAAACTCAAAGGTGCCAGTCATGCTGTTTGCAATAACGCTTTCATCTGCACCTACATATACGGGGCGTGAAATGATTTTAACTGCTTCTGGACGGTTAGCGTTGTTGTTAGCATCCAACCAGGCGGAAGCGCGTATCAGTGCTTTCACCGTTCGGATCGTAGTGTTCGGATATTTATCGTAGAACGATTTGGTAACGCCGAAGACTTTATCGGCACCATCAACCCAGAGGTTTTCACTGGTCATCACGGGCACACCCAAGCCCTTCGTTACCGCTTGTTGGTTCCAGGGTTCACCGACGCAGTAACCGACGGTGGTACCTGCCTCCATGGTGGGAACCATTTGTGGGGGTGGCACGACTGACAACAAGGCTTCACCTTTTATGGAACCACTGTTATCACCTTTTTCCGGTGCATAAAAACCTGGGTGAATACCGCCGGCGGCCAACCAATAACGCTCTAGGTAATTGTGTGTTCCCACCGGGAATGTCATACCCAAGTTAAAGGTCTTGCCTTGCTTTTTGTAGGATTCCAGCACCGGTTTCAGTGCTTCAGCGCTGATGGGGTGTTTCGGTTTACCACCTTCCATCGGCACAGATTTTTTCATTTCTTGCCAGACGGGATTTGAAACCGTAATGGCCGCACCGTTATAAGAAAGAGTAAAAGGTGAAATCACTTCTGCTTTGGTAATGACACCCGTAGCAGCGCCCACCGGCATGGGCGCCAGCATGTGCGCACCATCGAGTTCGCCTGAAACAACACGGTCGAACAACACCTTCCAGTTGGCTTGGGCTTCGAGCGTTACAAACAGGCCTTCGTCTTCGAAGTAACCTTTTTCATACGCGATGGCGAGTGGCACCATATCGGTCAGTTTGATAAAGCCGAATTTAAGTTCCCATTTTTCAGGATCATCCGTTGCGCTGGCAGTACCACTCAGAAATAACGCCGACACTGCTACGCCTACGGAAAGTTTGATTCGCTTCATCCAGCGAAATTTGGAAGTGCGCTTTTGCATGGACTACCTCACCTTGTATTACATGACTGTAACCAAGGCATATCAAGAAGCGTGCCAAGCAATTTCAACGTCTATTTTTTGCTTAAAAAACCCGATTTGCGACATCGTGGTGCAAAAACCGACCGCAAAAATCGATTTCTGAAAAATCTTGGGGCATACCTCCATGGGGGGTATGCCCCAAAGTAAATCGTACCCACTTTAGGGATACCCCTCGTCGTGCACCTAAAAAGCAAAAAGGGGAGCTAGTGGCTCCCCTTTTTGGCGCATTTTCGATCTTGGTCAGAACAACAGGTTGGCCGTGACGGCACCATTACTGCCATCAATCACCTTTCCACGCTGTCCTCGCAGGCTTGGAACCTCCTCATATTCGACATCGGTATACTTAAAGCTAATGGAGAACACGGGGGAAAGTTCCAGCTCGTAAGCTAACACCAATCCCAAGGCATCATCGAAGTCGGCGTCGACATCCCGGCCGAAGTCATCATGAAAATCGTATTCCACATCCGTATGATAGGTGAGACCAAAGCCCAGACGATGGGGAGCGGCGCCAAGCAGGACCATGGCATCCCAGGGGACACGGTCGAAATCGGCGTCCCCATTGCGGGCGCTCACCGAATCAAATTGATACCCCACCGAGGTGCGCAGTGCCATATTGGGCGCCATGGGAAACTCAATGCCCGCCCCCAGATAGATGCCGCCCCCAGCCTCCAGATCATCGTCTGAGCCATCGTCATATTCGACCGTGGCCAGATCATCCCCCCCAAAATGAAACCCTGCTGACAGCACAAACTTTGGTGCATCAACCGGTTGCCCACCAAAGGCGCCGGAATGCGCCATGGCAACAGAACTAAAAAGGGTCAGACTGACAACGGCGAGGTACTGAAAAGGCAGCTTCATATAATCCCTCCTGGGGCAATAGAGTGTCTGCACTGCCTGTGAGTAACGGCGGTGCAGGTCTCCAGCCTAGGTGGACTCGGCTTAATGCGGAATTAATGAGCAGTCTTGGTAAACACGCGCCAATCGGCGAGATCGGTGATATCCCGAGCCCCTTCTACGCCAATGGCTTCGCAGATAAAGCCACACACCCACCGCCCATCCTCGGTTTCGACTTTACCAATGCCCAACGGCGCGGGTATGCCAGCAACAAAGGAACCGAAGTGTTCTTGAGGAACGGCCCACAACTCCATAGCAATGGCGGCGCCGCCTTCACTCACCCGCACCATGCCCGGGCGCGCAGGAGGGCCCCCAGCCAGGGCGTAAAAGCGGTAACGTGGTGCAGAACGCACCGATTCTAGAAATGAGGCCCCGCGTTGGGTGAGCTGCCAGTTAAGCGGCATACCTTGCAAATGGGCGCCACAGACTGCCACCGTTATATAGCCAGGGCCAGGCACTGGTAATGGTGGCGCTTTGTCGCCCATCAATGTGGCGATCGTCAGTAGACGCTCATCGCAAAATGCGGGCGCAAACAAAGTTACCCCAAACGGCAAGCCTGCAGGTGTAAAGCCTGCGGGCACAGCCAATGCCGCATAATCCAGCAAATTCATGAAATTGGTGTAGGTGCCCAGATGGGCATTTAGTTTGATGGGGTCTTGCGCAATTTGCGCGCGGGTATAGCAGGTGCCAGCCGTTGGGATGATGATGGCATCCACCTGTTGCAGCTCACGATCTGCTTCGCGCTTCAGCGCTTGCAGCGCATAGTGGCCGTTATAGGCATCAACCGCGGTGAGACTTACGCCGGGTAAAATGATATCGCGAATGACAGGTAGCGCGGCCTCGGGGTTGTTGTGAATAAATTGCCCTACCGCTGCATAACGCTCTGCCACCCAGGGGCCTTGATAAAGCAGTTTTGCTGCCGCCAGAAACGGCGTGAAATCAATTTCAATCAGGGTCGCACCGCTGGTTTGCAGATGTTTGCAAGCCTCTGCAAACAAACGCGCATAGTCATCGTTACCAAAAAACTCGAGCTGCTCAGCACGCGGGACGCCGATACGCATTTGGGGAGACGCCAAGCCTTTAATGGGCATATTGCCGCGCGAGAACGGATCTTCGGGATTATCTGCAGTGGCCACATTCAGTATTGTCTGAGTCTCGGCCAGTGATTTTGCAAAAATCGTGATGCAATCAAGGCTTTTACACGCTGGCACCACCCCCTGAATGCTGAGACGCCCTTTGGTAGGTTTGCAGCCCACCAAATTATTGAAAGCTGCCGGCACCCTCCCCGATCCGGCAGTATCGGTCCCCAGCGCAAACGTCACTTGACCTTTGGCCACGGCCCAGGCTGAACCCGAGCTCGATCCGCCACTCACATAGTCCGGTAGATAGGCGTTGGGAACTTCGCCATAAGGTGAACGCGTGCCAACAAGGCCGGTTGCAAACTGATCCAGGTTGGTTTTACCCAACGGGATTGCGCCAGCATCGATTAACCGCTGCACGACAAAGGCATGGCGATCCGGCGTGAATGAATACGCCGGGCAGGCGGCGGTGGTCGGTATATTGGCCAGATCGATATTATCCTTGATAGCAAACGGAATGCCCCATAACGGGCTATCTTCAGGGCGTTTGCTTTTCAGTGCATCGAGATACGGTGCCAGCTCTTGTTCATTCAACACATAAATCCACGCATTGGAATCGGACGACGCACGAATTTGCGCGAGACATTCGCTCACCACCTGCTCAGGTGTTGTTTGCCCACTGCGATAAGCCGATTGCAAGGTGGTGATATCCAGAGACATCGGCACGGCGTTTTGCTGAGGACTTGTCATGGCGTTACTACTCCTGCAACGGGTCGAGCACGAGCAAGGTCTGCCCGGCGTTGATTTGCTGGCCTTCTTTCGCTTTGAGTGCGGCCACGATACCGGCTGAGCCTGCATGCACCGGAAACTCCATTTTCATGGATTCGATGATCGCCAGCAACTGGCCTTCTTTTACCTGATCACCCACTTTTACCGCCATCTGCCATAAAGAACCGGTGACCGGGGCTTCCATCGCAGACTGCCCTGGTAGCAATGTATCTTCGTCAACCAACGGGGTATCCATTACCATCGCTTCGGATTCGGTTGCCGCCCAGCGACTCCGTTCCGCCACGAAGGCCTCGCGTTGTTGCGCGCGAAATGCTTCGATATCCGCTTGTTCATCGAGGAGGAATTGTTGGTAATCGCCGAGCTTGAATGTACTTTCCTCAATACGCAGCGGATAGCGGCCCAAGGGAAATTCGCGGCGGATTTTCAACAACTCATCGGCAGGGACTTCGTAGAAGCGGATCTGGTCGAAAAATCTCAACAACCAAGGCTGGGTGAATGCTGAAGTTTTGCGAAAGCGGTTCCACATCTGCAGGGTGCGACCGACAAACTGATAACCACCGGGGCCTTCCATGCCGTATACGCACATGTAAGCGCCACCAATGCCTACCGCATTTTCTGGCGTCCAGGTGCGTGCGGGATTGTATTTGGTGGTCACCAAACGATGACGTGGGTCGAGCGGCGTGGCGACGGGGGCTCCCAGATACACATCGCCCAGCCCCATTACCAAATAACTTGCCTCAAAAACAATTTTCTTCACGGCTGCAATCGATTCAATCCCATTGATGCGGCGAATAAACTCGATATTGCTGGGACACCAGGGAGCATCGGGGCGCACGGTGGTCATGTATTTTTCGATGGCAAGACGCGTGGCTTCGTCATCCCAGGATAAGGGCAAATAGACAGTGCGCGTCGGGACTTCCATGGCATTGATATCTGTCAGGGCATTTTCAGCTTCGGTAAGTTTGCCAAGCAATTGTGCTTGCGGCAGCTGTAAATTGTTGTAGTGAATTTGCAATGAGCGAATCCCCGGCGTGAGTTCAATGATGCCGGGAATCGCCTGCTTTTGTAGCCACAACATCAATGCATGCACGCGAAAACGCAGACCGAGATCAAGTTCCAGGGGGCCGTATTCAACGAGTACATTGTCTTCACCCGACACGCGATAAACCACACGCGGAGCATCTCCAGTGGCGTCGCGTTGTGCAATTACCGGCGAGAAGTTTCGCCATGCTACAGTGGATGGGGCCGGTTCTTGCACTTTAAGCTGGTGAATGCCAGCAATCTGCGTGCGCTCACGTTGTTCAGCCTCTTCAACCGCTACCGGGTAGAAACGCAGCGTATCGCCGGGTTTAAGCTGCCCGATTTTCCAAAGGTCTGCCTTAATGATCGTCGCCGGGCACACAAAGCCCCCCAGACTGGGGCCATCCGGCCCGAGAATCACAGGCATATCACCGGTAAAATCTATGGCGCCAATCGCGTAGGCGTTGTCATGAATATTGGACGGATGCAAACCGGCTTCGCCACCATCTGTTCTCGCCCACTCCGGTTTGGGACCGATCAAGCGCACACCGGTGCGGCTGGAATTGAAATGCACCTTCCACTCGGTGGCAAAAAACGTGTCCATATCGCTGGAGGTAAAGAAATCGGGCGCACCATGCGGACCATAGATCACCGCAATATCCCATGCATTGGCGTAATCCAATACCGGCGACGACTGGATGCGAAATTCGCTGCCATCCAGATGCGCCGCCTCAATAGCGATCACATCACCCGTACGTAACGCGCGCCCTCCGTGACCGCCGAAACGTCCCAGCGTAAACGTGCTTTTGCTGCCAAGATAGTCGGCGACTTGCAACCCGCCTTTTACTGCCAGATAAGTCCGCATCCCCCCCGCAGTGAGCTTGCCTAGGGCTAACACATCCCCTTTTTTAACAGCAATTGCCGTACTAAAGGCGACAGGTTCACCGTTCAAGCGTGCCTCCATCAATGCACCGGTGAGCGCAATTGCGCTATCGCAACGGAACTGCAAGGTGGGGCCTGTCAGCGTAATTTCTAAGGTCGCGGCATGCTCACTGTTCCCTAACACCTGGTTCGCCAAACGGTGTGCGAGACTATCCATTGGGCCCGACGGCGGCACCCCAATATCCCAATACCCCAACCGCCCCGGAAAATCCTGCACGGTAGTCTGGGTGCCCGCCACCAGCACTTCAATGGCGGTATCCTGAAAGGCAAAACCATTCAAAAAGCGTGTGCTGTGCAGGCCGGCTTGTACGGTGTCGTCCACCAATACTTGTTGTAGATAACGCCTGTTGGTAACAATGCCGTCGACATGCGTACCCGCAAGGGCTTCGACCAACTGACCAAGTGCAAGCTCGCGAGTGCTTGCCTTAACGATTATTTTTGCAAGCATCGGATCATAAAAAGCAGGCACCTCAATACCCGCTTCTATCCAGTGATCACAACGCACGTCTTCAGGGAATACTACCTGTGTCAACAGGCCGGAACTGGGCAGAAAATTTTTGCCGGCATCTTCAGCGTAGAGACGGGCCTGGATCGCATGCCCCACAGGATGATGTTGGTAGGCATGCAGCATTGTCGTGTCGTTTGCGGCGATACGCACCATCCATTCGACCAAATCGACGCCGGTGACTGCCTCCGTTACGCCATGCTCAACTTGCAGGCGCGTGTTCACCTCAAGAAAGTAAAACGTTTGGTGATCGGCATCGAAGATAAATTCAACGGTTCCCGCGGAGCGGTAATTCACTGCACGCATCAATTGCAACGCAGCTGCATTCATTGCACTGCGCAAGGCATCAGAGAGGTGTGGCGCGGGGGTTTCTTCAATGACTTTCTGGTTACGACGTTGCAATGAACAATCACGTTCACCCAGACTCACCACATGCCCTGCTCCATCGCCGACGACCTGAATTTCGATATGGCGTGCAGTGACAATATATTTTTCCAGGAATACGCCGTCGTTGCCAAAGTTGTTCTGGCTTAGACGTTTCACTCGTGCGAATGCTTCTACCAATTGATCGGCATCCCAACAGACCTGCATGCCGATTCCGCCGCCACCCGCCGTACTTTTGAGCATGATCGGAAAGCCGATGTCAGTGGCCGCCACTTGTGCTGCTTCCAGCGATTGCAGCAGGTCTGTGCCTGGCACCAGAGGTACGCCGTTACTTTCGGCGAGTGAGCGTGCGGTGTGTTTTAATCCGAATTGTTCAATTTGTTCGGGTGTTGGGCCGATAAAGGCGATACCTTGCGCTTCACATTGGCGTGCGAAGGTGGTGTTTTCGCTGAGAAAGCCGTATCCAGGGTGGACGGCATCGGCGCCTGTGTCTTTAGCAATTTGCAGTATTTTGCTGGCATTGAGATAGCTATCTGCTGCAAGGATACCACCTAATGGGATAGATTCATCGGCGAGTTGTACGTGGAGGGATTCGCTGTCGGCGTCGGAATAGATGGCGACTGAGGCGATGCCCATTTTTTTGAGGGTGCGAATGATTCTGCAGGCGATGGCGCCACGGTTGGCAATCAATACTTTCGTTATGACTTTTTTCACGTTTCACCTTGTGCGGGCCGTCCCGCTTTGTGCTTGCCTGCGCGGGTCGTCCCGGCAGTGAATCTTGGGTTTTGTCTTGAATACTGTAGAGTTTTGCAGCTTAAATCGGGCTCCGGGGGGGGTGTGGTGGGGTGTTGTTTCTGGAAACGCCGCTAGTACGTCCCTGTAGGCTCGACGGCCGCATCCCTGCGGCCGACGTTCCATAAACAACACCCCACCACAACCCCACAAACATCAGTGCAGTCACTATGTCCACTAACCCGGCCATCAATCATATTTGCTACAACGAACGCTCAAAGGGGCTTGTTGGTAGTTGGTTATTGGAACGTCGCCGGCAGGGATGGCGGGGGGCGCCTAGCTGCGTCGAGCCTACAGGGACGTATTCACGGCGTTTCCAATAAACAACTACCAACAAGACCCAAACAATGAACCGACAAAGCAGATATGTTTGATGGCCGGGTTACACCAAAAACTCAGTCCCAAATCAACACTTCAACGGGTGTTGGATTGTACGCATTACACGGGTTATTCAACTGCGGACAATTGGAAATCAACACCAACACATCCATACAGGCGCGTAACTCAACATACTTACCCGGCGCACTAATCCCATCCGCAAACGTTAAACCACCCTCAGGCGTCACCGGCACATTCATAAAGAAATTGATATTGTGCGTAATATCTTGCTTCGTCAGACCAAACTCCGGATTTTCCGCCACCGCCAGCATCCAGCTGTCACGACACGCGTGCATGCACTTTTTTTCCAGCGCGTAACGCACCGTATTGCTTTCCGTGGCACAGGCACCTCCCAATGTATCGTGACGACCACAGGTATCGGCCACGATTTCCAGCATCAAGTTGCCTTGCGACGATATCAGTTTACTGCCACCTGTCAGATACACGTTGCCCTGCTCTCGTAACGTATCCATTGCGCTGTAACGTTCAGTGGTATCGTTCGCATTGAAAAATAACGTATCCGCTGCCTGATTCCCTTCGAGATCGAGAATGCGAAAGGTCTGGCCGTTCTTTACTTTATGTAGCCAATAGTCGCCAGCCTTGACCACTTCACGATAAACAGCGTCATTGGCTTGCAGTTTGCTTTCAATGATCATGACAGTGGTCTCCGCATCCCAGGTGAAACAAGGTATTGTTCATAAAACCACGACGATTTTCTGGCCGTGAATTCATGCAGAGATCGTCGGCTGTGACCGCTGGCGCCTGTTCAATCTGGTATTTTACCGGTGCAAGCGGGTAGTCGCTGGCCGTGTTCATCGGGTGGGGGCAGGTGTGCATGATCACCAGCGTATCCATTTCAAACCGCAATGCTATCTGGCTTCCGGCAGTACTGTGATTTTCTACAAAAGAGAGATTACCTTCGGCATCTGTCACTATTTTGCTGAATAAATTCAGATTGGCAGCAAGATCCTTTTTGCCGAGGCCGTATTTGGCAAGATTGATGAGAAAGCTGTCCATGCCATTGCGAAAATAGTCGTTGCGATAATCCTGGAATGTACGTTTTCCCCATTTACGTTCGACTAACGCACGATTACAGGTGCCGCCAACAGCATCGTGCCAACCCAGGGAGTCTTCGGTGATACTGCAGAAAATGCGGCCCATATCTGAATAGATACAGTGCCCCGCGGTCAGCTTAAACGTATGCTGGCATTTGAGTGTGTCAGGAATATTGATACGTTCCAGCGGCATGGTTGGGTTGTAAAACAACATTCCTACGTTGGCGCCTCCATTGAGGTCGGTTAATCGCAGGACATGGCCTTTGCGCATCAATAACGACCAATGCCGGCCGCCTGGCAAGCTGTCTTCATAAAGCACGTTGGTTGTCATGAAATCCCCTTTTCAATTTCGTTGCTGTCTGATGCATAGTGGTGTGTATGCATGGTGTTGTGTATGCAGAGTGCTGTCTGTGCAAATAGCTGTTTTATACCAATAACTGCTTTATAACCATATCGGTTTACTCTCGATCGCTGTGTACAGCCTATTAAGAGTGAAATGAACGCATCAACACTAGGCGCGTTGTTTTTCCGCGATGCGTTCCGTTGTCACTACATCCTGTTTAATGGCCTGATACAGCTGACGTTCGGTTTTTCCTATTGGCAAATCGTAAGTGATGCCAGCGCCAAATCGCCCCGGTGCATGCGGATCGTGGCGCAATTTATCAAATACCAATAAGCGGGTGCCGAGGTAAAAGCCTTCCTTGAGGTCGTGTGTCACCATGAATATGGTCGTGCCACTTTCACGCCAGAGTGTCAGTACCAATTCATGCATATCGGCGCGAATACCTGGGTCAAGCGCTCCAAAAGGTTCATCCAACAGCAGCATTTGTGGCTTTTTGATGAGCGACTGCGCCAAGGCCAAACGCTGCTGCATACCTCCGGAAAGCTCATGAGGGTATTTGTTTTCCGACGGTTGCAAACCCACCGCAGCCAATAAAGCACGCGCCTCTTCTATTGCAGCGCGTTTTTTGCTGCCCCACAATTTACCCAGAAACCGACTGCCCGCCAATTCAGTGCCCAACACCACATTTTGCAAAACAGTCAAATGCGGAAACACCGAATACCGCTGGAACACAATGCCGCGTTTTTCATCAGGCTCATCACGCAACACCTGGCCATCACAATAAATCTTTCCACGGCTGGGCACGTCCTGCCCCAACAGCATGCGCAGAAAGGTGCTTTTCCCACAACCGGAAGCGCCAACTATGGTGACGAATTCGCCCTTTTTTACGTTCAGGTTAATGTTTTCCAGCACCACTTGATCTTGATAGGTTTTCCAGACGTTTTTTACATCGATAAAACTCATCACACACCCCCGCGGTGATACCAGGGAAAGCACACCTTGGATACTGCTCGCAAACCAACATCCGCGACAAACGCCAGCAGCGTGATCCACACCACATAGGGCAGAATCACATCCATGGCCATATAACGGCGCACTAGAAAAATCCGATAGCCCAAACCCTCGGTAGAGGCGATCGCCTCCGCCGCTATCAGGAACAACCATGCCGCGCCCAATGACAAACGCACCGCATCGATCAGTCGCGGCATTACTTGCGGCAAAATTATCCGTAGTGCAATTTGCCAGCTGTTGGCCTGTAAGGTTTGCGCTTTAATAATTTGCTCGGCAGGAATCTCCATCACGCGCTGCTGAATATCGCGTGCAATGAGGGGCGCAGTACCCAGCACAATCAACATCACTTTCGACAATTCACCCAGGCCAAACACAATAAACAACACCGGCAGAATCGCCATGGGTGGCACCATCGAAATCACGGCAATAAAGCTGGAAAAGGGTGCGCGAAGTAATGGAATCAACCCATTCCCAATGCCAATGACCAACCCAATCAACGCACTGACCAACACTGCAATGCCAAGTCGCTGCAAACTCGCCCAAGTATCCAGCCAAAAAAGGAATTCACCCGAGCGTTTATCTTCGGTGAACGCCAGACGCACAATGGCTTCATAGATGGTGGCAAAGCTTGGTAGTAATTTGTCATTGGGGTTTTCCGCCAACCGCATATCCGAGGCGACGACATAGCCTAGCACTACCAAAGCAAAAGGTAGCAAGGCAAGTATCCAGGCCGTGGTCGGCTGCGGATGCAGGTTGATCAGACGTTTCATAGGTTCAACACCTTTAATTCAGGAGGCAGTTTGTCAAAGTGCTCAATCAAAGAGCGTTGTCCGCTGCCATCTTCATAAAGGTGTCATCAAAGCGCAGTTTTATATTGCTCTTATTGCCATACGTCACACCGCCCGGAAAGGCCATGCCCACCGCTTCGGCGCTGGTGGCTCCTTCGCCAAGCAAACCATGCTCAAAGGAGAACGTGGCAACACTGTCCATGGTTTTCACCAGAGCGGGGCTCTTGGTAAATGCCACTGCATCTGCGGCGTTATAGAACATCTGGGTGGAGGCGAGTTGCGAATCAAAGCCCTTCAGGTCGGTACCAGACGCTTTTGCCATCGCTGTCCGCGCTGCAATGGCGGCGTTATCCTGCTTGGACATGGTGGCCATGATTTCATACCAGGCGCCCGTCAAAGCTTTGCCAAGTTTCGGATTATCGGCAAGTGTCTTACTGTTCACGACCATCAAATCAATGATTTCGCCGGGGATTTTTGAAGAGTCAAACACCATGCTGGTATTGGGCATTGCTGCTACTTCAGACAGCAATGGGTTCCAGGTGGTCACAGCAGTCACGTCAGGCGTCTGGAAAGCCGCAACGATATCGGCATCCGAGGTGTTGACGACTTTTATGTCCTTTTCTTTGAGCCCAACGGTTTCAAGGCCTCGCGCTAATAAATAGTGCGACACTGAAAGCTCGACCAAATTCACACTTTGGCCTTTGATATCTTTAAGCGTTTTACCTGCGCCCTTCAGTACAACCCCGTCGTTACCGTTGGAAAAATCGCCCACGATTAACGCGGTCGAATCCACACCACCCGCCGCAGGGATGGTCAGGGCATCCATATTCGTCATGACGCAACCATCAAAACCACCTGCGGTATATTGATTGATGGATTCAACGTAATCGTTGACTTGCACAACATCAATTTCGATGCCGTATTTATCAGCCCATTTTTTAATAATGCCGCTTTGATCGGCATAATCCCAAGGCATCCAGCCCACGTAAATGGTCCAGGCAACTTTGAATTTATCTTTGACAGCAGGGGCTTTGGTTTCAGCGTAGGCGGCACTACCCGCGCCAACCGACGCAAGCAACAACAGCGTGGAAATCACAGCAGATTTTTTTGAACGGCTTGACAATAGCGGCATAGAGCCTCCTGAGCAGGCATGTGGGCTTACATCGGTTTTCCAAAAGCACGGGGAGACGCGCGAATCAATCTCCCGGGCTTTTATCCCTCCGTGTAACCCCTCGACTCAAGAGGTCGGTAGCTCTCGGTCCAGTCACCCCGCGTTATCACGATAACACCCTATCGTCGATACTACGTGGCCGGAACCCTAGCCCCCTGTTAGGTACACCAGAAGTGTCAACTCCCGGTTTCCCCTGCTGTATCAGGTAAAGCAAGCGTTGTGCCAGCCTGATCCAGCGTTGGTTTTACTGAGGTTGACCGCGTGCCAACCTCTAAAACACCGCACGCAAACGGCATCCCACCGCAAAAACGCACCAAAACAAACTACAAAAACAGTCATCGGCACCATAATGATGCGATTTTATCAATCGTCGCCGCGCATACCGCCTTTACGCATGTCCAGCGTTTGGCGCGACAAGTTTTCACCGGCGCGTACATGGGATACTTGCCAACGCAACATAACGCCCTCACCTTCGCGGCTGTCAGAATTGATATTGAGATAGACATCATCACCGGGCTTGAGCACCAACGGCGTCTCAAGTGGCAAAAAGAGTTGTTCCCAGTGCGTTGCGGGATCGAGCGGCCCGGTGGCCAGTGCCGAATCATGGTTCAGCTCAGCACGCCACCACGACGCAAACCCGAACCACGTGGCCTGATCTTTCACAATCCAATGCGATTCGCCACGACGCAAGCTGTCGTATTTTTTGTTCAGATCTACGCGATCCCAGCGCTTGAATTCATTGACCAGATCGGCACGCCCAAAACGGCGTACATAAAGATTATTGAAGGACATGGTTTTCGCCAGATCAAAATCCAGATCAAAACCAATCTCATCCCACGTACACAGCTCGTTATAAAAGCGCTCGGAATGTACCGGTGCAATCCACTGCTCGAGCGCTGACGGTATGATTACGCCACCCGGGCGCAAAAACCTGCGTGCATCACGCATGATTTCGAGGATATTTTCTTCATAGGCATAATTGCCCAATGTTTCAGAGACAATCACATCCACGGGCGGCAGATCGAACAAATCGTAGCTTGAACACTGAAACAAGGTGCAATGCTTGATTTTGTTACGTCGCATCAAGCGTTCGCTCAGATTGGCGAGTTCAGCATTGTGTTCCACCATGAACACCTCCCGAGCCCCCAGGCGCGATGCCAGAAAGCCGAGAAAGCCAGTGCCCGAACCAATGTCGAGCACGGTGGTCTCACCGGGGTTGATCACCCGGGCGAGCGCGTCGCGAAAAGCCTGATTGCGAATCTCGTCGGTGAGGATACTGCGTTGATACTCAATCCACATGTAGCTGTGCACCATGATGCTGCGTTGAATGGCGCGATGATATCACAGCAAAACCGGGCTCGCGGTAGAAATCCGTGGGCCCGGCAACAGCCCGTCTCAGCCCTTGAAAACCACCGATGCATCGATCGGATCGCGGCCAACACGGGTACGGTTAGCGGGCACCGAGGTGTCCTCGTAACCAAATGAAATACCGAGCAAAATATTGATATCGTCGCCAATACCGAAGGTTTCGCGCACCAGATCGGGGTAGTAACGCATGGTGCCTTGTGGGCAGCTCGCAACCCCATAAGCCGTCATGGACAGCATCAGGTTCTGAATGTACATACCGACGTCGATCGCGACGGAGGCGCCAAAGCTTTTATCCATGCCGATAAAGCAAACATGCGGTGCATCGAACATCTCATAATTACGCACCACGGCATGCATGCGCCCTGCTTTGTCGTTACGTGCAATGCCCATCTGATCATAGAGCGCCACGGCGCATTCCACCTGGCGACGGCGATATTCGCCGGCAAACGTATCGGGGTAGTCATAGTCCGAATTAAACGGTACGCCTGTGGTGATGCGCTCCACCATGGCCGTGCGCAGCTGATCTTTTACCTCGCCGGAGGCGACATAGACTTTCCAGGGTTGGATATTGCAGTTCGACGGTGCATTCTGGGCCAACGAAAAAATGGCGTCCAGCACCTCCTGCGGCACGCGCTGCGGCAGGTAACCACGCACTGAGCGGCGATTGAGAATTGCTTCTCTCAATGTGATGGTATCCGGCGTTACCGAAGTAACGCCTGGGCTTGTGTGGTTTAATGTAGACATGTCGTTATTCCCCCTGTCGTAAAAAGTTTTAATCACGCAACGCATCATCACCCGCCACTGGCGGCTGCTGTGACACCAGCGGCGCAGACGGCGCGGCCAGTTGGCCGGGCGTTACAGCACGCGATTGTTGATTGACCTGATGGATACGTGCCGCAGAAGCCAGATCCTTGTCGTTGTTGATACTGGCCACGGTCTCGCGATCACGCAAAAACGTGCGGATTTCCAGCTCGATCTGTTTGAGCGCATCGTCGGCTTTGTGCATCTCCAGAATATGGCGCGGATATTCCAGGTTGCGTGCACCCGATTCAGCAAAAGTGACGGAACGAAGCTGGGTAGTAATGACCCAGGGTGTCATACTTGATCGCACGACCACGTTTTCAGAGCGCGTGCTGTCATAAATACTGGCTCCCGTACTCAAGCGCGATTCGGTGTAGGTGCCCTCGCATTTGAAATACACCAGCAACGAATCGAACTGTAACTCCGCCCAAAAGGGGTGCGTATAGCGCGCGATCATGACGCCGAATAACCATACCGTCAGCACCATCAGCAAACTTTCGGCAAACGCAAAATACTGACCGATTTTAGCCACATCGGTTCGCAGCAGCGCCGAAAGATCATCAATTTTGGCGTACAACCAAAAGGCTGCGACCACCACCAACGCATTGCCCATAACGGTCGAGGTCATACGCAGCCAGCGAAACAGGTCAGGCATGTCTACCGGGTGATAGGCCGGCTGCGTCTCTTGTATCATTTCACCGGCGAAATGGCCTTTATCGTTGCTGCCTTCTTTGATCAGGTTGGCATCAAAATCGCGATACACCCGGTTGGGCACTTCTTTGTAACGGCGATTGGCCATCACGATATTTTCAAAGTTGATAAAGATTTCCTGCGGGTGTACAGATTCCTGCCAGTTGGTCCGCAGTTCCGACACTTCGGTGATGGGTTTGGCTTTCTGCATTCGCATGAACAGCAATACACCGCACAAGCTACAGACCAATATGGCCAACCCCAGAATCAGAAATATCAGGCCAGTGCCAGTCACTGGCAACACCGGTAATTTGAAAAGCGAGTGATGCACAAAGCTCAGCAACACCGGCAGCAGGATGGCCGACGTGACCAGAATAACGATGCTTTTAAGGGACGCGACCTCGGTACGCATCTGCAAATTGCGCGACAGCGGCGTCCGGTTGCGATACCACACCCCGAACAGATAAAACGCCAGAAACAGCGCCATCCAGTCCATCACTGGCGTTTTGTTTACCGTGGTCAACCCGGTGCTGCCCGAAAACCACGCCAAGCCATAACACATCAGCAACAACACGGTGGATGCCAGCCCCTTGATCAACCGCTGCGCCATATTGCGGTACAAATACGGCAAAAAGAGCAGCGACGGGAACATCGAATGTATCACTCGCGCCAGCCAGCCCAATGGCTCGACAAACGTCAGGTTTTTACGCCCCTGCACCATCTGTTCAATCTGGTCAGGCTGATAGGCCACGCCCAGTTCAATCACATGCGACTCGCTCTTGGCGACATTTTTCGCCAGGCTGGTGGGCACGCTACGGCCTACAAAAAAACGCACCATCTGAAAGATGCCCACCCCTAACGCAGCGAGGCCGGCCGCTAACAAAATCACACCGACTGCCAAATGCAACCAGCCTTGCAAGCGTTCCCCCTGCTCGACCAGCGCCTTGATCATAAACAAGCAAAACACCCCCAGCCCGCCCGTCAACACACCACCCGCCGCACGCACAAAGCCCTCGGCACGAAACGGGTTGCGAATCCCCAGATCTATCGATCCATATTCATACGACATGCAACTGCACTCCCCTGCATTCAGGCACTTACTGTGTCAGATGACACCGGCCCAGGCTGAGCCGCGATTATACACACCGGTTTCGGCTTTTGTTCGACCTGGGCGCAGCCGACAACCGTCCGCCTCTGTTGCAAAATGTTTTGCACTCTGAGCAATTTTCCGGCCAGCGGAATGTCCAATACAGTGCTGCATAAACGCTGTGAGCGCATCCTCCCATCAGTAATGGCGCCACCCACCTTTTTTGTTCCCGTATTTTTGTTTCCAGGAGATTTGTCATGAAACGCTCATCCCTACTCGTTGCCATCGGTTTTGCCTCCGTCATTGGAAGCGGCCTGGCGAGCGCAATGCACCACGGTGGCGGAGAATGCCCGTCACACAAAGGCGGCATGCCAATCGAAGAAATCGACACCAACAAAGACGGCGCCCTCAGTGCCGCAGAAATCAGTACCTTTCAAAAAAAGCACTTCGATGACGCCGACGCCAACAAGGACGGCGGCCTCGATGCCAATGAATTCAAAATCATGCATGAAAAAGAAATGGCCCGCCGCCATGAAGCCAAGTTCAAAGCAATGGATGCCGATGGCAACGGCAAGCTCAGCAGCGACGAGCTGGGCAAAAAACATGGCATGGGGATCACCCGTTGCGACGCAGACAAGAATGGTGATGTGAGCAAAGCCGAACTGGAAAACTGCCACATGATGAAAGGCAAAATGCACGGCGGCATGTCTAACGCCAAGCCCTGAGGCGTCCCGTCAGGAACGGCGCTGAAGATGCACTTTTTGGCTGTTGCCACCCTGTCGATCCCTCTTAACTGCGCGAGACTCGCCCCCTCCTCAGTGGGTGTGTTCTCGCGCAGTTTTATTTGTACAGTCACAGTTCCTCGACAATGCTTATGGTAGTCTTTGCGCCCTTTTGCTGTCGGCCACCATTCGCCAAGGAACCACTGTGCGTCGCACCGTTTATAACACCCCGATCCTTAAGCAGTTTCTTACCGCCGTTTCGTGGGCGGGCCTCAAACTCGCCGGCTGGAAGCTCTCGGGCCAGCCCCCGGTTGAAAAGAAATACGTATTGATTGCGGTACCGCACACCTCGAATTGGGATTTCCCAATTACGTTGGCCATGGCATTTTTGTTCAAGTTCGATATTTTCTGGATGGGTAAGGATTCGCTGTTCAAAGGCCCAATGGGACCGGTTATGCGCTGGCTGGGTGGGATCTCAGTCAATCGCTCGTCCTCGGGCAATCTGGTGCAACAGACCATTGATGCCTTTAACAAGAATGACGAACTAGTCGTGGCGATTCCGCCGGAAGGCACGCGTTCCCGCGTCGAAAAATGGAAAACCGGGTTTTACTATATTGCCGTGGGCGCCAACGTACCGATTGCATTGGGATACCTCGATTACAAACACAAAGTGGGTGGCTTCGGCCCAACGTTCTACCCCACCGGCGATGCCGAGAAGGACATAGCCGACATCCGTCTGTTCTACAAAGACATCACCGGCCTTCACGAAGACCAATGCCATATTGACTAAGGCAGGCACACCACCCGCCCTGATTATTTTTTGATCTTTTTGGCATCGATTGTCAACAACATGGCATAGACCGTCAATATAGTAGCCTCGTGAGCCACTATTATGAAACCACCTGAACACAAGAACTCATAAAGGTTGGTCGTATGTCAGATGTTCTCCATGCCGTCTTCTTTGTGGCGATCTTCGGTGCGATTTTTGTCGCGGTCATGCTCGCCGAAGCCTATTACTGGAAACGCAAAGGCCGCTTCGATATCTATAACCTCAAAGAAACGGTCGCCAGCGTCGCCACGGGCTTCAGCTATAAGATGGTGGATGGGGTAGCGGTTGCGTTGTTCATTCAGTTTTACTACGAAGACGTGTATCAGTTCGGTTTGCAATACAAGCCTGAACACGGCATTTGGAGCGTGCTGCTTTTATTCGTGATTGTTGATTTCGCATTTTACTGGATGCATCGAACCACGCATAAAGTGCGTTGGTTCTGGGCGTCCCACGTCACCCATCATTCGGGTGAACACATGAATTATTCCACTGCGTTAAGACAGAATTTTTGGGGCGTCCTGAACATGTCCTGGGTCATCTGGTGGACGCCTGTTGCACTGATCGGTTTCGATAAAAACTGGGCTATGCTGGCGATTGAAGCCAATCTGGTTTACCAGTTCTTTTTGCATACGCATGCATTCGACAATTACGGGCCGCTGGGCAAAATTTTCAATACCCCTTCGCATCACCGCGTACACCACGGCAGCAATCCGCTGCAAATCGATACCAACTTCGGTGGCGTTTTGATTATCTGGGACAAACTCTTCGGTACTTTTGTACCGGAAGAAAAAGCAGGAGAAATTGTCTACGGTGTAACGCGCAAACCAAGCCGCCCTTACAATCCGATCTATCTGCAATTGCACGAAGTGATCGCGATGGCGCAAGATGTATGGAAATACAAGGATCTGCGCATTCTGATCAAGCATCCTGGCTGGGTCGATGAAAAATATGGGAACACCGCCCCCACTCCGATCACCCACTTGCCAAACGCGACGCAATAAGTGATGCAATCCCCCGGCAGCAGACACTGTCCGGGGGATGAATCATCCCCCCCCTTTCGCAACCTCGACAAGCGTGTACATTGCCGCCTTTGGCTAACACCTTTGCCACAGAGCACCTGGTGTCATGTATTAACAAATGCATTGGCGCCAAATCGCAAGATGCCTCAATTTGACCCCTCTACAATCCATGGGCTTTGCCTGCATTTTTATTGATCCAGGTATAAGCAACACACAAACAACAATAATTACTGAAATTTAGGGAGCCTGTATGCGCAAGCCATCTATGGCCTTGATCGTCGCTACCACACTATTGCCGCTGGGATTGTCACTCGATGTAAATGCTGATGTGATAAAAACGGGCAAAGTAACCTTTGGCACCTCGTCATACAACGCGGATTGGTATTTGCCCACCGCACAACCGAACGGGCTGGTTTACCTTCAGCATGGTTTCCAGCGTGATAAAAAACACGTGAAGGATCTCGGAACGTCGCTGATGTCGAAAGGATTCATGGTGTTGGCGGTAAGCGCCAATATGACCGGCGGCAATTCCTCGCTGGTTCCCCAAGTGGCCGATGCCTTTACCCAATACAAGCTCACCCCACCGAATGGATATACGCTGCCCGCAAATGTTGTGCTAGCCGGTCATTCTGCTGGCGGTTTGCACCTTACCCTGGTGGGTCGCGAATTGGTGGCTCGCGGTTATAGTGGCCTTAAAGGCTTGATCCTGCTTGATCCGGTCGACAAGGATAACAAGTTTGCATCGGCGGCGCAGGCGGTCGTCAATCAAGGCTTACCACTTTACGCAGTCACCGCAAAAGGCAGCTCCTGCAACGCCAGCAATAACACCGAGCCTGCACTGCGCGCCCTTACCGGCACGTCTTTTGTCGGTTTCAAGCTGACCGTCAAGAGCGTTCATACAGATGCCGAGGGTTCTTCAAGCGATTTTCTGGGCAAACTGCTGTGCGGAACGCCACAGGCCAGCAATATCTCTGCCCTGAAAACAGCGGCTGGTGGCTGGGCGAACGATATGGTGTATAACACGACGACACCTGATTATTATCCTGGCGGGGCCTTTATTCAATCGCTGCTAAATTCCAATACCGCATATCTCATCAAGCCGTGATGGTATCGTCCTGGCACTGATGAGTTAAGCAGCCGCCAATATGTTTGGCTGGCGAATATAATAGCTATTCGTCAGCCAACGGCTTTTTAATCACGCACCAACCCCAGAATCACCGCCTGCTGCATTTCGTCATGAAGGATTTGCTGATTTTCTTCAAGAAAGTCAGCTTTCTTACCATCGAAAATAAATCACTTCGCTCTATATTTTACAGTCATAAAAGCAAAATTCATCGGCAGCCATTCTTATTGCATGCTTAATCATTAAGTTCATGACAAGCCTTATTTTCATGCGTTAATTTGGCATAGCCCTCGCCCACTAGCCGTCAGTCTTGCAAACAAACAAAAATATAAAGGAAGAACTCCATGCACCATGATATAGGTCGGTTATTTTTGACCGCTCTGTTCGCGCTCGTTTTATCCGCGTGTAAAAGCGTTACCGTCGTCAACCCTGTTGCAGGGCAAGTTTACACGTCTGCTCCAGCCATTGAGTTGGGGTTTCCCCAAGGGGCACCGCCAGCATTGGTGGTAAAGCTAAATGATCAAGATATTTCGTCGCTGTTTACGATTACAGAAACCGGGGCAACCGCTGCGGGCACTGGCGTGCGGCCTTTCCTTGCAGATGGCCAGAATATCTTGCGTGTTTCGACACCAGCAACCTTACCCGTGAAATTCATCTACGATGTCACCGGGCCAATGATTCATATTTCACGCGTAACAGAAGGCTCGCAATTAAACATACAGGGCTATGCCGACGATCCCTCTGGCGTGCGGAGCGTTACCGTCAACGGTACCGCCGTGACATTGAATGCCGACAACACTTTTAACGTCAATGTTGCCAACGGAAATTATGTCACCTTTGTTTCGACAGATCAGAATAGTCGAGTGCGTACGCAAAAATTTGCACGGCCCAACGTGGCTGCTGCCAACAGTGTAAGTTTGCGCATCAATCGCCGCGGAATGGATTTCATCACGCGAGAAGCAGAAAGCATCATGGAAAGCTCTGCGCTGGGAAGCCTGATTGCAGGCCAAAACCCAATGAAGAGGGAATGTTTGTTAGGTAACTGCTATGAAATCAACGTCAATGATGCCCGGTTGAGAACGGTTGATCTGCAATTGAATATTTTGTCGACCGGCAATGGATCGCTGGGCATAACGGGCAACATGACGGGCATTTGGACCAGCTACTCTCTGCTCATCGACCCCTTGATTGGCTTCAATTCGACGATCAATGGCGAAGCCACCGCAAGTCGAGCAGACTTTACGGCATCAGCAAGAGTAAGTGTTGGCACCGGAAATGCGGTCAATGTTGACATTAGCAACCTTTCACTCAATTTGGGAACACTGAGTGCCAATGTGGGCATCTTGCCCAGCTGGCTGGTCAGCCCCTTCCTGAATGCGTTCAAGGTTATTGTTGAATGGATTCTCGCAGAACAGATCAAACAAATTTTGCCTGCCAAAGTGGCCAGCATGGTAGACACCTATCCACAAAATCTATTTATAGAAATCAATGGCGATCGCATCAAGCCCGACATCTTACCTAGCACGATCACCTCGCCGAACAATGGCTTGAACCTTGGTTTGGGAGCAAGACTCTATAACGTTACCACTAGAGGCCCAAGAGTATTGGGTTCAGCCTGGAAAGACATGGGTAACGCACCAGCCGCCACCAATAGCTCTCCCTCAGGTGTCGAGCGTGACGTCGGCGTTGTCGTGTCCTCGAATGTCATTAATCAGGCGCTTTCTGCTGCTACAGCGTCAGGCATGCTCAACTTCACCTTGACCGACGAACAAATTCCCGTGCTGCGTGATCTCGTTGACGGTCTTGATGAGACCGAGCAGGTCAGATTGCGCACTATTCCCTTGGCACCGCCCACACTTGAACTCATTCGCGCTGAAAATGGTCTGGCCACGTTCCGGTTGCACGATTTCTACATAGGCTTGGATGCCGTCGTTGATGACTCGGGTCAATTGAAGCTAGCGATGGGCGCGACGGTTGATGTGGAGTCGACCGCAGACTTAGGGATAGCTAACGGTAATGCTGTGGCAGTGGAGTTGATCGGAACACCGCGCATCAAGATTCGCAAGCTTGACGAAAATGGCACCCTGCAATTAGCTGAGCCGTTAGCACAGGCACTCCTCGATGATTTGATGCCACGAGTACTGCCCGTCGTCATGAGAGCCGTAGGCGCCTTCCCATTGCCAAGCTTTGAAGGCTACAGCTTAAGTGTTGGGGACATCTGGGTGTTGGATACCTCCGCCAATTTCATTGGCATCGTCGCCAACATGGTAAAAACCAGCACGACAGCAAACAGCCCGGCACCCACTACGTATGCAGAGGTAGCTCCCGCGATGCAAGCCAGCGCGTTGAACGTCGCCCAGAAGAGTGTGGTATCCGGTAGCGCCCCCGGCGTTGTAACGATTAACGTGGATGGCTACAACCCCTCAGAAGGTGAACTCTCCTATCGGTATAGCCTCAATGGCGAACCATTCTCACTGTGGAAACAACGCAAAAACATCCAGTTGCACGGATTGAAACCAGGTCAACACGAAATCAAAGTGTGCGCTCGCACAGAGTTGTTGGTGGAAGATCCAAGTTGCACGGTCGTTAACTTTGAGGTGAAACGCTAAGAGTCCTTTGGTCTTGCTGTTAGCATACGCCCCGTTTATACGGGGCGTTTTTTTGTCCAGGTGTGATAAGCTGCCGCCCCGCAAAAGCAGTCATCGTAGTTGAGGTCACATGATTCCCTGGACAGTGCTCGGCACCACGCAGATCCCCGGTAACGGCGGCGAACTCAAACTGTCACAACGTGGCAAGGAGTTCTCCATTCGTCTGTCAGGACGCCGTGGGGAGCTAATGAACAGCCGAATGCATGGCTCTGAAGACGCGCTTGCAGAACTAGGTTGCGCCACGCTTGCAGGCAAAGCCGATGCTCACGTGCTGGTGGGTGGTTTGGGGATGGGTTTCACCCTGGCTGCGGCCTTGCGTGTGGTTGCCCCGACCGCCACCGTCACCGTCGCCGAACTGGTGCCTGCCGTGGTGGAATGGAACCAGGGGCCGCTCGGCGAATGCGCTGGCCATCCGCTTACTGATGCGCGGACACAGGTTCACGTGGGGGATGTGGCGGAGTTATTGAATGCGAAAGCACAATTTGATGCAATTCTGCTGGACGTGGACAACGGCCCCGAAGGTTTGACACACAGCGACAACAACTGGCTCTATTCGATGGACGGATTGGCAGCGGCCTTCAAAGCGCTACGCCCCAAGGGGGTGTTGGCTGTGTGGTCGGCCGGGCCGGATCAATTGTTTACCATCCGCTTGAAAAAAGCCGGCTTTCGTGTGCAAATGCGCAATGTCCGCGCGCGTCCTGGCAAAGGTGCTCACCATATAATATGGCTGGCACAAAAACCCTGAAACACCGCCCCACCTCCATGAGGCATCGCATGAACGATCAGCAGAAAAACAATCCCCTTCATGGCCTTACGCTCGAAACCATAGTGACCCGATTGGTGGATCACTACGGCTTTGAAGAACTGTCTGAAATCATTGACATTAACTGTTTTCGACATGAGCCCAGTGTTAAATCCAGTCTTAAATTTTTGCGCAGAACCCCTTGGGCAAGAGCCAAAGTCGAAACGCTTTATGTCAGGACGTTTGGCTGACCCTAACGCGGACACTTAGTGTTTTAAATTTGCACCCACAAGTGACTTTCAACATACTTGTTCATCCTGCAAATTTCGCTGCCGCCCCCAGTGGCTGCCCGTCAGCACAGCAATCCAGGTCATTAGAAGCCCCGTAGCCATCAAGACGGGTTCAGTCTCAAATGCAATACTGAGCAGCGACAGCAAGGACGCCAAGACACAGCCATATCGGTATTCATTAACACGGGCGTTACGGGCACAAATAAAACCACCCACGGCAGAACTGGTACCGCCAATCAGGTAAGAGACCGCAAGGGCGTCGTTATTCTGATCGAGATTAACGAAAAATTGGGCAATCTGATGTTCCGAAGCGCCCTGGCTGGCCATGTAGGCACCCACCGCCAAAGCAAAGCCAACAAACAGAACAGTCGAAAGCAACAGGTCAGCAATCGCGCCAAAAATAACGCCCCGAATGGGGCGCGACTTGAATTCATGGGGAACAACCACCTGCGCAGTGGGTGCTTTATAAACATCCATTTATGGAGTTCCTTGAGAGAGGGGCTGTGCGAGAGCCGTACTTTACCCCAACACCTCTGAATAAGGAATGAATCTCACAGGCTGACCGGTTTCGACTGTACCGCCAAGGGGGACGATCGCAAATCCATTGCCCCAACACGCTGAAAACAACACACCGGAACTCTGGTTATGGAAGGGTGTAACCACCCAGCGCCCATCCACCTGCTCTGCGCGAGCACGCAGATACTCCTGGCGAGATGCCGGCTTTTTACGGCTGAAATTGGCTGGCAGCAAGACTTCCATTGACTGGCCATCGCTAACACCCTGCTTTTTCAACAACCAGGGGCGGCACAAAATGCAAAAGGTCACAAACACAGCCGCCGGGTTTCCTGGCAAAGCAAGAAAGGGGGTGCCCAGCACATGGCCATAGGCAAAGGGTTTGCCGGGTTTGATTGCCAGCTTCCAAAGGTTGAGCTTACCGAGTTTGTCGATGGCGGCTTTGACATGATCTTCTTCCCCCACGGACACGCCACCGCTGGAAAAGATGCAATCAGCGTTGGCGGCTTCACGCAAGGCGGCTTCGGTCGCGTCAGGATTATCCGCAACGATGCCAAGGTCAATCACCTCGACGCCTAAATTCTGTAACATGCCAGCCAGGGTGTAACGGTTGGAGTTATAAATCTTGCCCGGCGCTAGCGGGCTACCCGGCTCCACTAGTTCATCGCCAGTGGAGATAACGGCTGCCTTCAGGCGCCGATAGACCGTCACCCGTGCAACCCCCATGGAGGCCAGCAAACCGAGGTGTTGGGGTTGCAAGCGCGTACCCGCTTTGATCACCACTTGTCCCAGCGCAATATCCTGCCCTTTGGGACGTATGTCATTGCCCGGTGTAAGCGCAGGCACCCACACACCTGTTCCCTCCGGCCGACACACCTCCTGCATAGCCACTACCGTTGCATTGGCGGGTATTTCGGCACCGGTAAAAATACGCGCCGCGGTGCCACGCAATAACGGTGCGGGTGCGGCCCCCGCAGGAACACGCTGACTGATCTCCAGTAACGCGCCTTCTGGCGGGACGTCATCATGATGGTAACAGTACCCGTCCATCGCGCTATTATCCGCCGGCGGAACATCAACTGGCGACACAATGTCCTGCGCCAATACGCGCCCGTTGGCTTCGATAAGCGGGATCGCAAGTACGTCAGCGACCGGTTCAATCCCTTCCAGAATACTGGCCAATGCTTCTTCTACAGGACGCAGGCCGGATGTTGAAAAATGCTCACTCATCCACGCGTCTCACACTGTTCCGTCGCCAGACGATTAGCCGTAATCAAAGCGACGAAATTGCAAGGTTTGTGGGTGGCGTCCAGTTGGGTGCGGATGATGCCTTCCCATGCGGTTTGGCAGGCCCCCGTCGAACCCGGCATGCAAAAAATCACCGTTTTATTGGCAACCCCCGCCACCGCCCGCGATTGAATTGAGGACGTAGTGATCTCGTTATAGGATATGTTGCGAAACAACTCGCCATACCCATCGATTTCTTTGTCAAACAGGGGTTTGACGGCTTCTGGCGTAGTATCTCGCGCAGAGAATCCGGTGCCGCCCGTGATCATCACGGCCTCGACTTCGGGATCGGCAATCCAATCGGATAATACGGCGCGAATCTGGTAAATATCGTCTTTGACAATAACGCGATCCATGAGGACATGGCCTTCATCGAGCAACGCGTCTTCGAGATATTGGCCCGAGGTGTCGTCTTCAGGGGTTCGGGTGTCAGAGACGGTCATAACAGCGATATTGACCGGCAGAAATTCTTTGGCTGCGCTCACATCAGGTTCCTCGGGGTTACGTTTAACCGCCTGTCATGTTCATGAAGCGAACAATCTGTGGCGTGTCGTTCAGGTCAAAATAGTGGCGTTCCGGCTTTATTTCCATGGCCGAGCGCAATGTTTGTTGCAGTTTAGCCATATCATCAGGAAATTCCCGCAGCACCGCGCGCAAATCCACCGAATGTTCATTCCCCAGGCACAACAACAAACGCCCCTCCGCGGTGACCCTGACCCGGTTGCAATCACCACAGAAGTTGTGGCTGTGCGGTGAGATAAAGCCAATACGGATTGACGAATTTTCGTTGCCTGCCTCTTGCAGTGTGTAATAACGCGCCGGGCCACCCGTGGATTGATCGCTCGGGGTCAATGCATATCTCGTCTGGATAATGCCCCGTACTTCGTCGGAGGGCATATAACACGACAATCGATCGTGCTCATCGATATTACCAAGCGGCATTTCTTCAATAAAACAAAGATCAAGGCCATGCTTACGAGCAAATTCAACAAGCGGCAGGATCTCGTCATCGTTGCGATTGCGCAGAATCACGCTGTTGATTTTTATGCGTTTAAATCCCGCAGATCGGGCAGCTTCAATGCCGTCGAGCACCTTGGACAGCTCACCAGTACGGGTAATCTCATGGAAGCGTTGAGGGTTAAGACTATCGAGACTCACATTGATGCGATTGAGGCCGGCTTTTTTCAAATCGACCGCCATTTTGCCCAACTGCGAACCGTTGGTAGTCAAGGTGAGTTCTTTCAGGCCAGGCAGATGCGCGAGTTGTTCGACCAACCAGAGCACGTTGCTGCGAATCAGGGGTTCACCGCCGGTTAAACGGATTTTTTCAACGCCCAGGCTCGCAAAGGCTTTGCCGACCTGAGCAATTTCTTCAAGCGTGAGAATATGTTGGCGCGGCAGAAAGGTCATGTCTTCTGCCATGCAATAAACACAGCGAAAATCGCAGCGATCGGTAACGGACAGACGCACATAGCGCACGTGTCTTCCAAAACGGTCGATCAGCAGTGGCATGGGGGGAATGGCGGCTGTCATGGGAATATCCGATAGTTGGCAAGGAAAACATCAACCGAGCATCGATGAGTGGAGGTGAGGTTTTCCAGAACCGCCGTAAATACATCCATGTAGGCTTAGCTGCGCCATCCATGGCGCAGAAATTCTGGAAAATCTCCCCCCCACTCACCGCTGCCACCACGATACTACCAAGACCGGAAAGATTAAAGCCCCTGCCGCTTGGCCTCGCGCCACCCTTCCTCCATCTGCTCAAGCGAGGTCTCACCTGCAATCAAGCCGTTATGGACCAACCATTGTTCCATATAACGAAACCGGCGTTCGAACTTGGCGTTGGCTTTTACCATTAGGGTTTCAGCATCGAGCTTGAAATGACGGGCCAGATTGGTCAGAACAAACAGCATATCGCCCAGTTCGTCGGCAATATGCTCAATATTTCCATGGCTAATGGCATCATGCAATTCCAGCGTTTCTTCTTGCAGTTTATCTACCACTTCCAATGCCGAGGGCCAATCAAAGCCTATTTTTGCCGCTGATTTTTGCAATTTTTGCGAGCGCTGCAACGGTGCAAGCCCGATCGCAACTTCATCCAACACCGAGGCCAATTCGCCCTTTTCACGCGCTTTGATTTTCTCCCAGGTGCCCTTGATCTGCTCATCACTGACCGTAACACCCGGTGCAATCCGACTTTCGAGCGTCCCCTCGGGAAACACATGCGGGTGGCGACGCACCAACTTGTTTTCGAGTCCGTTTAATACCTCATCCCAGGTAAATTCGCCTGCTTCTTCAGCCATTTGCGCATAAAACACAACCTGGAACATCAGATCGCCCAACTCTTCACGCAAGTGTTGCGTATCACCTTTGAGAATCGCGTCGGCCACCTCGTAGGCTTCTTCAAGCGTGAACGGCAATATGGTCTGATGGGTCTGCTTTTGATCCCACGGACAGCCATACACCGGCTCGCGCAGACGCGCCATCAGATAACGCACCCGCTCCATCGGAGTGGCTTTGGTAAGATCAACGTCCAGTGGGTTCATTGCGCACCTGATGCGAGCGTTTCACTTCGATAACGCTTGGAATCTGTTGAATGCGCGTCAACACATTACCGAGCGAGGCCAGCCCACCGATTTCAACGGTCAGCATCATGGTCGCAGTGCCATCGGCGCGATCCGATTGCGTATGCACTGCTGTAACGTTCACATGCTCGTTGGCCAGCACGTTGGTAATATCGCGTAGCAATCCATGACGATCATGGCTCTTGATGAACACTTCAACCGGGTAAACCTGATCGGTTTTCTCGCTCCACATGACATCGATCAGACGTTCCGGGTGGCTTTCAGCCAAGCGCTGCAATTCCAAACACTGCTTGGCATGCACGGTAATGCCGCGGCCAAACGAGATATACCCGACCACGCCATCACCCGGCACGGGTTTACAGCAACCCGCAATATGCGTGAGGAGATTGTCGACACCATCAATGGCCAGTGCGCTAGCCGTTTCATTGACTTTGGGCCGGCGAATATCAAAGGGCAACAACTCTGACTGTTCCGGTTCACCCAACTCATCCTGCACGGCGTTGAGCACCTGCGATACCCGCAAATCGCCTGCGCCAAGTGCCGCATAAACGTCCTCAGAGGAGCGCAAGTTGAGGGCAGGCGCCAGCTTGTTCCAGTCGACCTTTTCAATGTCCAGCCGCTGAAATTCACGCTCCAGAATAGCCTTACCATCAGCGACATTGCGATCGCGATCTTGCAGCTTGAACCAATGCAGGATTTTGGCGCGGGCACGCGGCGTGCGAACGAAACCCAGCGACGCATTGAGCCAATCGCGGCTAGGCCCCACGGTGGAACCTTTGAGAATTTCAACCTGCTCGCCGGTTTTTAGCTGATAGGTGAGCGGCACAATGCGGCCGTTAACTTTCGATCCTCTGCAGCGGTGCCCCACTTCGGTGTGAATGTGGTAGGCAAAATCAATTGGGGTCGCCCCTTGCGATAAATCGACGACGTGCCCATCGGGTGTAAACACATAAATGCGATCATCGACGATATCTTGCGAGAACTGCGCGAGCACACTGCTGATGCCGGCATCGCCCAATTCTTCTTGCCATTCGAGCACTTGCCGCAACCACGCGATCTTGTCTTCGTAGGTACGATCGCTCTTGTTATTGCCCTCTTTGTAACGCCAATGCGCGCAGACGCCAAGTTCGGCTTCTTCGTGCATATCGAAGGTGCGAATCTGCACCTCCAACACCTTGCCTTCCGGGCCTAACACGGCAGTATGCAGGGAGCGATATCCGTTCTCTTTGGGGGTGGCAATGTAATCGTCAAACTCACGCGGGATGTGTTGCCACAGGTTGTGCGCGATCCCCAGCGCGGCATAGCAATCACGAATTTCCGGTACCAGAATGCGCACGGCGCGCACATCATAGACCTGGTAAAAATCGATACTCTTGCGCTTCATTTTGCGCCAGATGCTGTAGATATGCTTGGCCCGGCCGGTAACCTCCGCCTTGATACCAATGCGGTCCAACGCGTCTTTGAGCGCTGCCACCACGCGCCGAATATATTCCTGCCGGTCGATGCGTTTTTCATCCAGCAGCTTGGCAATTTTCTTGTATGCATCGGGTTGCAGGTAGCGAAAGGCCAGGTCTTCCAGCTCCCACTTGATATGGCCGATGCCCAACCTATGCGCCAGTGGCGCATAGATATCAAATACTTCGCGGGCCACTCGTTGCCGCTTGGCATCATTGGCGGTTTTTACCGCACGAATGGCGCAAGTACGTTCTGCCAGCTTGATCAGCGCGACGCGCACATCATCGACCATCGCCACCAGCATCTTGCGCAGGTTATCGAGCTGATCGGTTGACTGCCCCAGAACCACTTTCTTTTCTGGGTTGGTGGCCGCGCTGATTGCCGCCATGCGCAACACGCCTTCGATCAGCTTGGCAATGTCGGCACCGGCTACTTTGGTGACGTAATCGAGACTGGTCTGGCCTTCGCGCACCGCGCGATAAATCACGGCAGCTTTGAGGCTGTCGGTATCGAGATGCAAATCGGCGAGGATTTCGGCCATTTCCAGGCCAGTGAGAAAGCTGGACGTGCCCGCCGCCCAAATATTCTCGGATTCAGAGGCCTTTTGCTCTAGGTCGCGAGCGAGTTCGCACAGGGCCACCAGCCCGACTTCGTCGGTAATCTCGACCTTCTCCCGCAAGCGCTCGACCCAGGCATGCAGGTCTACGCTGCCGTCCTCGCGGCGGGGTCTGTCCTCGCGTACTTTTACCATGCTAATCCTGTCAAAGAAGGTCTCGTCACAAAGAAGGTCTCGTCAAAAAGAGCGGCTCATTGAATGGATGGGCTCATTTTACGGGTTCGAACACCGCAATGGATTCAACATGTGTCGTGTGGGGGAACATGTCCATTACGCCAGCCACCGTCATACGATAGCCTTGTTTGGCCAATTCGCCTGCATCCCGCGCAAGGGTAGCAGGATCACACGACACATAAACAATACGTTGCGGTTTGAAGACCGTCATTTTGCTCACGAGTTCCAACGCTCCAGAACGGGGCGGATCAATCAGCAATTTGGTAAAACCCGCATGCGCCCACGGCTGACCGTCAAAGGGTTTGGTAAGGTCGGCAGCATGAAACTCGATGTTTTCCAGGCGGTTATGCGCTGCATTTTCCTTGCCACGCACCACCATGGCCTCGCCGCCTTCAACGCCAACCACCTGCAGCGCACGGGTCGCCAGCGGCAGGGTAAAGTTACCCAGGCCGCAAAACAGATCGAGCACCCGGTCGTCGGGCTGTGGGTCAAGCAATTCGATAGCCAGGGACACCATTTTTTCATTGATAAAGGGGTTCACTTGCGTGAAATCCATCGGGTGGAACTTCAATTCCACGCCAAACGCCGGTAAACGGTAGCAAAGACGCTCCTCTCCCCCCTCCGGCCAGACGCGATGCAGAGAACTCTCACTACCCGGCTGCAAATAGAAATGAAATCCACGCGCCTGACAAAACTGCAGCAAGGCGGACTGATCTTCGACAGACAAAGGATCAAGATGGCGGAACAACAGGGCTGTGACATCGTCCCCCTGTGCAATCTGCACCTGCGGAATCCGATCATGGGCCGCCAATCCACCCAGCAATTGTTTGAGGTCGACAATACTATGCCCGACCTCGGGCACCATGGTTTCACATTGGCTCATATCGGCGATGTACGAGGTGCGTTTCTCGCGGAATCCCACCATCATTTCTTGCCGCTTGATCACATATTTGGCGCCTAAACGAGCACGTCGGCGATACCCAAGAAGAGGGCCGGTCAGGGGTGGCAGCCAACGTTGCGGAGCCAGGCCACCATTGCGGCGAAAATGGTCTTCCAGCACTTTCTGCTTGAGTGCGATTTGTGCCTCAGGTGCCATATGCTGAAGGCTGCACCCCCCGCATACACTGGCGTGCGCGCAGGGCGGCGTTACCCGATCGGGGGACGCTGAAAGCACCTCGATCACGCGTCCCTCATCGCGTTTACTGGAACAAAACGTGTACTGAAATCGTACCGTTTCCCCTGGGAGTGCTCCTTCAACGAACACGATCTTGCCGTTGATATTGCCAATGCCGCGCCCTTCGTCAGAGAGGCGATCGATGACAATTTCACCGGGTTGGGTGGGGAGTGGTTTCTTTTTGGGTCGGCCCATGCTGCTGCTTCCTGAGAGTACGACGGCCAACGGCGATGATCATGCCGATGCCAAGCGCGGAAGCTTGCCGATTTCGGGCTGGATTTTCAAGGCAATATAGTGAGGAACGCGTGGCCGATACAGCCAGTGTGAGGACTGCGCCACCTGCATGGGTGCAGGTGGCGCAACACTCTATCAACGATTGGCGATCACAGAATGTCGATCAACCAATGACGATCAAGGTATGGTGACACCACGACGGGTTGAGAGATCACTCTCTAGCCCGTTCGCATCAAGCACACTGATCGAGAAGTAGTGAACACCACTCGTCAATTCCGTTGCCCGATAGCTCGTTGCAGCGGCGGAAGGAGACGAGAGTAAAGACATCGTGCCGGTGCTCGTGTTCGACCAGTACACACGGTAGCCACTGATCTCACTGGAAGCCAACGCGGTGCCGTCTTCACGGGTGGTCGGACGCGACCAGGACAGCAAGGCTGAACCGATCTCGCTCACGGCCAACACAGACAGCGTTGCACTGTTCGATGTTGCACTAGACGTGGAGTTTCTCACGACGACGTGATAGTTGCCTGCATTGGCCGAGGCAGCACTGGCAATCGAGTAGGTTCGCGCCGTTGCCCCACTAATCGCAGCGCCCTTGAAATACCACTGATAGGTCAAGGTGCCCGAACCCGACGCAATGACCGCGAATGTAACCGCAGTGCCCGTATTCACGATCTGGTTACTGGGTTGCTGCGTAATACTCACTGGTGTGGTGGTCGTCGAAGCTGCTGCAGTGACGGTCAACGTTGCAACAGAAGACGTCACTGACGCATTGGCGTCTTTTACGACCACATGATATTTGCCAGCGCTGGTCAAAGCCGCAGACGTAAACGTGATTGAACTGCTGTTCGCGCCATTCAATGCGACACCATTTTTATACCATTGATAAGCGATCGTGCCCGAGCCGGTTGCTTTCACAAGAATTTTCGCCGTTCCGCCTTCGGTGACCGATACGTTAGCCGGTTGCTGCGTGATGCTGACCGTCACCGCCGCCGTTACACTCAAGCTGACCGTGGTTGAGGTGGCGGTGGAACCAGAATTGCGCACCACCACGTAGTAATTGCCCGCACTGGACGTTGTGACACTGGAGAGAGAGAGCGCGCTGGATGTTGCGCCACTGATGGCCACCCCATTTTTATACCACTGGTAACTGAGCGGGCCGGTTCCCGTCGCCGTTACGGCAAAGGACGTTGCCCCACCCACTGTCAGCGACTTGCTGACCGGTTGCTGGGTGATGCTGACCCGCTGGAATGCCGTTACCGACAAACTCACAGTATTTGAGGTCGCTGACGAGCCTGAATTGCGCACAATCGCGTAATAATTACCCGCATTGGATGTTGTGGTACTGGCAAATGAAAGCGTGCTGGAGGTGGCGCCACTGATAGCCGTACCATTTTTGTACCATTGGTAAGACAGGGTGCCACTGCCCGCCGCTGCCACACTGAAAGCGACCGCAGCCCCCTCCATGACAGCCTTGCTCACGGGATGCTGGGTGATACTGACGGCTTGGAAAGGTTGTGTGACGGTGAGGGTCGCCGTTGCAGACGTCACCGAAGAATTGCTGTTCTTCACGATCGCATAGTAGTTGCCGGCATTACTGCTGCTCACACTGGAAAACGAAATGGAGCTGCTGGTGGCCCCACTGATGGCAGCGCCGTTTTTATACCATTGGTAACTTAGTGTGCCGCTCCCCGAGGCCGCAACACTGACCTTGGTCGAAGTACCCTCTACGGCACTCCAACTCACCGGTTGCTGCGTAATCTGCACAGGCACTGCAGAATTCACAGTCAGAGTGAAACTTTTGCACACATAAGTGGACGCGGAATCTGCCACCATGCAACTGTAGGAGCCCGCATTGCTGGCCGTGACACTGGAAAAATTCAAACTGCTGCTGGTGTTGCTTAAACGGGTACGGTCTTTAAACCATGAGTATGCGATGGAACCACCTGTCGTGGTCGTGGCGGCTAAACGGAACGAAAGCGATTGCCCTTCAGCAACCGTGGTATCAGAAGGCTGGGAGCTTACCGTTACGGCAAACGCTTGAGAGTGAAAAGCCAGCATTATTATTAGTGCCATCAGGCCTATCAGCCAATTTGCACGTGTAACGCCACCGGCAACACTTGGTACTTGCATCATGTCCACCTTTGTCAAGACTAGAGGAAAGACTCGGTCTGCAAACGGTGCGCTTATAAAGCGTGAGGAACCCCAAGATTAAGCGTGCATCCATTACTGATAACCCAATAAGCTATCAGCATCCACGGAAAACATCACGTAGACCTATAAAGTTTAATCCACAATACCCTGCAAGCGAACTCGTTTATTTTTTGCGCAGAATTCTCTTTCTCGTTATCAACCCCATTGAGAGAACTAATTTTTAGCAAGAGCCACCCGAACTGAAACGGCAACATTCAGGGGGGCGAGAATATAGCACCCAAAATTGTGGATGGCTACAAACAAGCTTGCACAAATACTTCAAATCCGGGCATTTTTTGTCATGCTATTTATCGGATAGAGGAAATATAGACCGATTATTCGCAATCACAATTTAATGATCGAACAAATCCACTTTAAAGACCGCCTCCCGGCGTATTAGTTCTGGATAACCCGAATTTAATGCGCGAACGCTGCAAGAATAGTTCCCGAATAATGTTTCATAACGATGAATCGACACGAATTGAATGAAATCGAAATCCAGAAAGCGATTTATTCAGATTGAATTCAGCTTCATTCAGCGTTATTCAGATTGCGTTCAGCTTCGCAAGATCGCGATTTATGCTAGAAATATCAGGCAAAACCACGCTTTCTTCAATAAGTAACGCATATCCGTGTGCAGCTGATAGTCGACGCTACCCGGTGAGGCAACCCAAAATCGCTGAACGGACTCATTTTAATGACCAGCGACAGGAATTGTGCACAAATGTGCCAGTGGGGGGCGCGTAAAAGCGGCAAATAATTGCCGCTAATGGGCATCAGACTGCCGAAAAATTCATCGGATATTTTTTAAAGAAATCGATGAACGGCAAATTTAATTTGCGCCCGCACCCGCAGATGAAGAATCCCATGAATGTAAAAATGCAAGAAAATGCGGCAAATTTTTGCGGGTCAGATATTCTTTGACTCTGGCTTCTTCTTGCATGTGCTGCTCGCGGGTCAATTGACCCCGCATTAATTGAAAGCGCAAAAACACCAGCCAGGTGTTGAGAACATCGGTTTCACAGTAATCACGAATGGATTTGAGTGCACCCGATTGGTACGCGTCCCAAACTTTTGCACCACTCATGCCCATTTTTCCTGGGAAGCCCAATAAGCTTGCCAATTCATCAAGAGGCACGCAGGCGCGCGATTGATACATCGATAATAGATCCATCAAATCCGTATGACGTTCGTGATAACGGCCGAGGTAGTTGTTCCATTTGAATGCGGCATCATCACGCCCGGTTTCCCAATAACGTGGGGCGACAACGCCATTGAACATTGCACGATAATGCAACACCGGCAAATCAAATCCACCACCGTTCCAACTCACCAGTGTGGGCGTATGGCGCTCAATGAGATCGAAAAATTTCTGGATGAGGTCGGCTTCACTACTGGTCTCGTCGCCCAACGACCACACCGCTAATTGTTCCCCCTGACGAAAGACAGCCGAAATTGCGACAATCTTGTGCAAATGTAAACGCAAAAAATTGTGGCCTGCTTCTTCACGGCGCATTGCGAACAAGGCCTGGGCAATATCATTTTCTGACAAGCCTTGCCATTCATGCATGCGTTGCGCGGATGCGACGTCTGGCACGGTCTCAATATCGAAGACGAGATAATTCATCATTCCGCTCTCTTTTACGAACTCTCTTTTACAGTCGCCCTATTACATACTCTGTTTTACGAACGCCTTATAACGAACTTTCTATCACATACTCTCGATGACCCGATTCTTATTACCCGCTCTCTATTACCAGCTCACTATTACCAGCTCTCTCGTTACGAAAACACGCCGGTAGAAAGATAGCGATCGCCACGATCGCAAATTATGGCGACAATCACAGCGTTCTCCACTTCGGCAGAAATGCGCAGTGCACCCGCCACAGCCCCGCCAGACGATACTCCGCAGAACAGGCCTTCTTTCTCGGCCAGTAAACGCATGGTGTTTTCGGCTTCTTGTTGCCCCATATCGAGAATGCGATCCACTCGCTGAGGTTCGAAAATTTTTGGGAGATATTCTGCGGGCCAACGACGAATTCCGGGAATCGCAGAGCCTTCGGCAGGTTGCAGACCAATGATCTGGATCGCCGGGTTCTGCTCCTTGAGATAGCGCGAGCAGCCCATGATGGTCCCCGTGGTTCCCATGCAGCTGACGAAATGGGTGATTTTGCCCTCGGTGCCATGCCAGATTTCGGGGCCTGTGGTTTCGTAATGGGCACGTGGGTTATCAGGGTTGGAGAACTGATCCAGCACCACCCCCTTCCCCTGCTGCTGCATTGCCAGCGCCAGATCGCGGGCGCCTTCCATGCCCTCAGCCTTACTGACCGAGATCAGCTCTGCACCGTAGGCACGCATCGAGGCCCGACGCTCTTCGCTCATGTTTTCGGGCATGATCAACACCATACGATAGCCGCGCATGGCCGCCGCCATGGCGAGCGCAATGCCCGTGTTGCCACTGGTAGCTTCGATCAGTGTGTCACCGGGTTTGATCTCGCCCCTTTCCTCGGCGCGCAATATCATCGATAAAGCTGGCCTATCCTTAACAGAGCCGGCCGGATTATTGCCTTCAAGCTTGACCAGGACGGTATTTGTAGTGCTGCCAGGCAAGCGCTGGAGCCGTACCAACGGGGTTTTACCTACAAAATCATTGAGCGTGGAATAATGCATAACGTGCACACCGGTCTGGATGGTAAAGTCGCCCCAACTGTACTGATTTCAATCTGGCAGGTACAGTGTCGAACCGGTTTTTTTGCGGCATGGATGGCCCACAAATGAATCCAGAGAAATGAGGCCAGCGAAATGAGGAGCACGCGTTGAAGGTGAAACAGCACAGCAAGAATCTGAATCGCCAAAACCTGTTCTGGAGCCTGCTCCCGAGCCTGATGTTTTCGATTGCACTGGGCGGATATTTTTTCGGCGCACGTTTTCTGGAACTCAACCATCAGATGGAGCGTGATGCACAGGTACTGGTGCAAGCCTATGGCAATGCCATCAGCAATGCGCTGGCGGAAAATGACATTGCAAAACTGCAAAGCGTTTGTAATTACGTGCTCGAACATAACAATATTCGCACGATCGCCGTGTATTCGGCCGATGGCAAACGGCTGGCCCAAACTGGCCCCGCAATGCTTCCACTCAATGCTGGCATACCATTACTGCCGCAGCAGTATGAAATCAACCTGCCGACCCCCCGCTACACCGAAAGCTCCCTGCGTATGCTGATGGCAGTGCACGATATGCCGCTAGTACCACAATTCTCGAGTCGCACCAACGCACCGTTGCAAGGCTGGCTTGAAATCGAGGTGGAGCCAACCTCTATCCTGATTGAAAAATACCGCAGCGGGCTGTTGGTGTTATGCGGCATTCTTGCCGTGATTGCACTCAACGCCGCCGTTGCCTTGCGTTTTTCAAGGCAAATTCATGAAGCAGTAGAAAATACGCGCTCAGTGCTGGCTAGGATGATACAGGGCGATATAGAAACAACAGTGGAAGTAAACGGACAAGGTGAGATGCGTGATTTGCAAACTGACCTGGAAACACTGCGTAACACCATTCTTCAGGGGCAGCGTGAATTACAACATAGTGTGGATCAGGCCACTGAAGATTTGCGCGAAACGCTCGAAACCATCGAAATCCAGAATATCGAACTGGATCTCGCGCGCAAGGAAGCGCTGGAAGCCAGTCGTATCAAATCCGAGTTCTTGGCCAATATGAGCCATGAAATTCGCACCCCACTGAACGGCGTTATTGGCTTTACGCATTTATTGCTTAAAACCAACGTCAATACGTTTCAGCGCGATTACCTCGAAACGATTTTGAAATCCTCTGAAAGTTTGCTTGCCATCATCAACGACATCCTGGATTTTTCGAAAATTGAGGCAGGCAAGCTTGCTCTCGACCAGGTACCACTCAATCTGCAAGACCTGGTTGAAGACGTTCTCACCATGCTGGCCCCGATGGCGTATGAAAAGCATCTCGAACAGGTAAGCCTGTTTTACTCGGATGTACCACAACAAATTATTGGCGACCCGCTACGTTTAAAACAAATACTGACCAACCTGGTCAATAATGCGATTAAATTCACCCAGCGGGGGGAAGTGATTGTGCGTGTCATGCTCGAAGACCTGCGCAATCATTTGGCGGTAATCAAAATCACGGTGAGCGATACCGGTGTCGGGCTCACGCATGAACAACAAGCCGCTTTGTTTCATGCTTTTCAGCAAGCAGACAACACGACCGCACGTCGCTTCGGTGGAACCGGCTTGGGGCTGGTGATCTCCAAGCATCTGGTGGAACAAATGCGCGGGCAAATCGGGGTAGAGAGCGAAGCGGGACAAGGTTCCACTTTCTGGTTCACGTTTCGTGCCGAAATTGATATCGCTGAAAAGGCCCCCTCCCCGCTGCTGGACTACCCCGCCCGAATGGCGATCTATGACAGCAATGCGACCTTGCGCGCCACCGTCCGCAATCAATTGGAGGCCCGGGAAGTCAGCGTCATCGAATTCACCGAACTGCCGCGCTTGCTGTCCGCCATCGACAATGAACATTTCGATGCATTGATCATCGGCATCAACCCGGAACAACCCCTCTATTTAGATACCACCAAAGTGTTGTGCACCGCAGACAAACTGGTACCCACCCTGCTGCTGGGCAATCCTGCCGACCGGCATGTCATTCAAGAAATGTTGCCCAACACCACTCCTCCCACGTTTATCAACAAACCCGTTGTTGAACGAAAGCTGTGCGATGGCTTGCGACAGCTATTAACGCCGACGACGGAACTCATCGAAGCCACGCCCACCTCGAAGGCAAATCAGCACATCAGCCTGAGTGTTATTGCCGTCGATGACAACCCAGCCAACCTGAAACTGATTACGGCATTGCTGGAGGATCTGGGGGTGACAGTAACGCCCTGTGATAGCGGCATCCGCGCCCTGGAACTGATGGAATCCCTGCGCTATGACCTGATATTGATGGATATTCAGATGCCTGTCATGGATGGCGTGGAAACCACCAAACGCATTCGCAATCTGGAAGATGGCAGCCGCCATACCCCCATTGTGGCCGTTACCGCACATGCACTCGCCAGCGAGAAACGACATTTGCTGGAATCCGGGCTTGATGACTATGTCACCAAACCCATCAATGAAGCTCAGCTGTTGCACATTATTCGCAAATGGACCGGTATCAATCTAAAACAACCAGCACCCATCACAGTGCCACCCACCGAGGAAAGCAGCACGCAGCCCGTCGACATGGCGCTGGGTATCAAGCTTGCCAATGGCAAGAAAGATCTCGCGGAAGAAATGCTGCAACTGTTGCTAAAATCACTGCAGCAGGAGCGCAGCCATATGATTGCCTTGTGCGCCGAAAAACGGTACGACCAATTGCTGGAGGCCGTACACAAGTTGCATGGGGCTACCCGATATACCGGCGTGCCGCGATTACAACAAGCGGCACGGGCGCTGGAAGAAAATCTCAAGCTCAAGCAATATCAGGATACTGCTCAGTTATTCGAACACCTGGTGACAGAAATTGCGAAAGTAGAAGCCTGGCAGATCGAACAGGCAGTTTCCTGAATCAGGCCCGGCGCTCCAACACCACAAACGCAACGGCAAACGCGCGTTCATCTGAAAGGCTCAGGTGAAAGTGGTCGGCGCCCATGGCGTGCGCTCGTTGCAGTGCCACCTCATGCAGAATGAGCAAGGGTGCACCCAGCGTATCATTTCCCACTTCTATATGTTTCCAACTGACGCCCTCGGCTATGCCAGTGCCAAGCGCTTTGGCTGCAGCCTCTTTTGCAGCAAATCGCTTGGCCAGCCAGGACACCTTTTGCGGCACCTGACTATATCGTTGCAACTCTGCATCTGATAGCAGGCGTTGTGGTAAACGATCACCATGACGATCCAGCATGGTTTTGATGCGTTCGATCTCGATTATATCGGTGCCGATACCCACAATCATGCACGCGCCTGCAGCATCAATCGTTTCATTTCGCGTACGGCTTCTTTAAGTCCTGTAAAGACTGCGCGAGCGATAATGCTGTGGCCGATGTTGAGCTCGTTGATGCCCACAATGGCAGCGATGGCTTCGACGTTCTGATAATTCAAACCGTGCCCCGCGTTGACGATCAAACCTTGATTGCGTGCGTAAGCCACAGCTTCGATGATGCGTCTGTATTCGGCGGCCTGTTCGACCGGTGTTTCGGCATCGGCATAGTGGCCGGTATGAATTTCGATAACCGGCGCACCGGCTTCTTTGGCGGCTTTGATCTGGGCCAGATCAGGGGCGATGAACAAGGAAACCTCAACCTTGGCGTTATCCAGTCGCTCGCAGGCCTGGCGCACTTTTTCAAACTGGCCGATTACATCGAGACCGCCTTCTGTGGTGCGTTCTTCCCTGCGTTCGGGCACTAGGCAACAATGCGGTGGGCGAACGCGTTCTGCCAGCGCAATCATTTCGTCGGTAACGGCCATTTCGAGGTTCATGCGGGTTTGCAGCACCTCAATGAGGACGTGAATATCACGATCCTGAATATGACGACGATCTTCGCGCAAGTGCACTGTGATGCCATCGGCGCCCGCTTCTTCGGCATCCAGCGCCGCCTGCACGGGATCGGGATATCGCGTGCCACGCGCCTGACGCAAAGTGGCCACATGATCGACGTTGACACCCAGCAGAATACGATTGTGAAGGGACATGATTGCACTCCGCGATAAAAGTAGAATTTCATTGTAACCGGATTCAGTGCCAATGCCACAGGCGGCGCGGCATTGCCCAAGGGGTCAGGGAGCGCGCGAGCTGGTAGACGAGAACAAACTGCGGCTCGTCAGGGGTTTGTTGCCCAAATGCGGGGCCAGGGCTTGGCGAAACAAGCGTTTGGCGGTACGTCGCACCTCGCCATCCTCATACTCTGCACGCCCGATCGACAACAGGTGAGCGCCGCGATAACCGGCCTCGTGTTCCCGACCGGATGTAGGGGTACTGCATTGCAGCACAAAACCTTGTTCCGGGTTGAACGAGTAAAGTTGCTCCGGCAGCAGCGGCTCACCCGCAACATCATCGGCAAAATCAATTTCGTAACCCAGTTCCGCCAGCAAACGCCGCTCGAATTGACGCAAACACGGTTCTAACGGTGTCGTCAGCAAATCCTGCAGGGTGTTTTCGTAGCTGTCGAACAGTGCCGCATGAGGGTCGTCACGATGTAATAACCGCACCAGTATTTCATTGAGATACAGGCCACTGAGCAGCGCCGTTCCAGTGAGCCATACCGAGGGGCCGCGTGCTTCGATCTGGCGACCGTTACGCAATTCATGCTGGCCGCCAAAACTGATCCAAAGCGGTTGGAAGGGTTGTAACAAGGCACCTTTGGAGGATTTACCTCCCCGCACGCGCTTAAACACCATCCCTACCCGCCCCTGCTCGCGGCAGAAGACTTCCACGAGTGCGCTGGTCTCCTGGTAAGGTTTTACGTAAAGAATAAAGGCTGCGTGAAACTCATCGGGGTTGGACATCATTCATTGTCATAGCCCAGGCTGCGCAGGGCACGTTCGTCATCAGACCAGCCACTCTTGACCTTCACCCAGAGCTTCAGCATGACTTTCTGCTCCAGCATTTTTTCGAGATCAACACGCGCATCGATACCGACTTTCTTCAGCCGCGCACCGCCTTTGCCGATCACAATGGCTTTCTGGCCCGCACGTTCGACGAGTATCACGGCAGCGATGTGCCAGCAATTGTCTTCCCAGGCGAATTGTTCGATTTCAACTGTAAGGTCGTAAGGGATTTCCTGGCCCAGTTGGCGCATGATTTTTTCACGCACGATTTCAGCGGCGATAAAACGTTGCGAGCGATTTGTCACCTGATCGGCGTCGTATTGAAACGGGTGCACCGGCAGATGTTTGGCGACTTCGGCTTCCAGCTCCGGTAATTGCTGACCGCGCAAGGCGGACACCGGAATAATCGCAGCAAACTCGCGTTTTTGCGCAAGCGTCTGCAAATGTGGCAGAAGGCGATGCTTCTCTTCGATCTGGTCGACTTTGTTGACCACCAGAATAACGGGTTCCTTCACGCGCGCAAGCTTGCTCAATACCCACTCGTCGCCGTCAGTCCATTTGAGACCGTCGACCACGAACACGACCACATCCACCTCTTTCACAGAGTCAGTGGCTGCGCGATTCATATAACGATTGAGTGCCTTTTCACCTTCGCGATGAATGCCCGGAGTGTCCACGTAAATCGCCTGCATTTCGCCTTCTGTTTTAATGCCCAGAATGCGATGTCGGGTGGTTTGTGGTTTGCGCGAGGTAATGCTGATCTTCTGGCCCAAAATGTGGTTGAGCAAGGTAGATTTGCCGACATTGGGTCGGCCCACGATGGCGACATAGCCGCAGCGTGTGGAGATGGGGGTTTCACTCATAAAACTACTCTTTGAATTTGGTCGACAGGCTTGCCAGCGCATAACCGGCGGCCTGTTGTTCGGCTTGGCGACGATTCATGCCTGAACCGGTAAAGCATTCGGTGATGCCATTGATAACGCATTCCACCTGAAACGTCTGCTGATGCGAGGTGCCGCTCACCGACAGGATCTTGTACTCCGGCAGACGAATTTTGTGTTGCTGCAGAAACTCTTGCAAACGGGTCTTGTTGTCTTTGCTTGTGTCATCGAGCGACAAAGCTTGCAGTCGGGCAGCAAACCAGCGCAGCACGACTTTACGCGTTTCCTCATAGCCTGATTCACAGAAGATGGCGCCAATTATTGCTTCGAGTGCATCGGACAGAATGGATTCACGACGCGCCCCGCCACTTTTGAATTCCCCAGGCCCCAAGGACAGAAATTCGCTCATTTCGAATTCATTGGCGATTTGCGCCAGCGTTTCGCCCCGCACCAACGACGCCCGCAAGCGGCTCAATTCACCTTCTTTACCATGGGGAAAGCGCTCGAACAAAGCTTGTCCGACGATCAGATTGAGTACCGAATCGCCCAGAAATTCCAGGCGTTCGTTATTGTCCTTGCCGCTGACACTGCGGTGGGTAAGCGCCAGCGTCAGCAGATTGAAATCACGAAAGGTGTAACCAATACGGGGGCAAAGCGCGGAGACTTGTCTCATTTGGATCCGGAGGAAATGTGCAGCGAATGATTGAACTTCACGACAGCATCCACGTTTCCGTACATGGGTAAGCGCTTTTCGTATGTGATATCCATCTGGATACCGGTGTCGTTTTTGGAAACTTTGACATCATCCTTTGTCAATTCAACGTTACTAATTTGCAGCCGCTTGTTGAGTGACTCACGCATTTCGTTGGCATTCATGGCGGGCACGGCGGGATCTTCTTGCATGTTTTCGACCGCTTTGGCGACGGCAAAATCATCGTAGTAAGGGGACCATAGTTTCATGACCGTAATGGCAGCAAAAATCAACATGCCAATCATGAACAGATTGCCCCACATGGATTGTCCGCGCTGCGCCTTGATATGCCCTGTCTCTCTTAAACGCATAGTCTCTCCCCTTGCGTGCCGACGGGCACCGCGTGCTGGTCGTTATTCGGCCAGTTGTTATTAGTTCGAAAGTGGTTGTCAATTATTCAAGCAAACGGTTACGGCTGAACGACGGTACCCAGCGCGGCATATGCATCCAGATGGCGAAGGCCTTGCCCACGATCAACTGATCGGGCACATAGCCCCAAAAGCGGCTGTCGCGACTGTTATCGCGGTTGTCACCCAACACCAGATAACTCTCGTCGGGGACTTTCCACTCCTGAGCCGGCTGAAAATTACGACGCAGCTCGATCTGCACTTCGTGATCTACCGTTCCCAAGGTTTCATTATAGATAGCGACACGCGGTTGTGAGGGAGGAAATTGGGCAGCAAGTTTGTGGTCGACCTGTTGGCCGTTGATGAAGAGCTGTTTGTCCTGATAACGGACGACATCACCGGGCACACCCACCACCCGCTTGATGAAGTTGATGCTGGGGTTTTCGGGGTAGCGAAACACCAGAATATCACCCCGCTGCGGCTTGCCAATGGCATAGAACTCCGTGCCCAACACGGGCAGACGCAATCCATAGGCAAACTTGTTCACCAGGATGTAATCCCCGATTTCCAGCGTCGGCAGCATCGATCCCGAAGGGATCTTGAACGGCTCCACCAGAAACGAACGCAGTACCAGCACGATCGCCAACACCGGGAAGAACGCCTTGGGATATTCGATCCACTCCGGCTCACGCTTGAGCGTTTCGATCATGGCAGGATCGACCTTGTCGCCAGCCTGTCGCTGATATTCGGCAGCGGCAGCATTACGCCGTGGTGCAAAAAACACGACATCAATCAGGTAGACAAACCCTGTTACACCGACCAACACCACCAGCCAGAACGAAAAATCGATATCCATGAGGAGTCCTATTTATCCACCTTCAACTATTTATCCACTTTCAACACTGCGAGGAATGCCTCTTGCGGCACTTCCACCTTGCCCAGCTGCTTCATGCGCTTTTTACCTTCTTTCTGGCGCTCAAGCAGTTTCTTTTTACGGCTGACGTCGCCGCCATAACACTTGGCCGTAACGTTCTTGCGTAGTGCCTTGACGGTTTGTCGTGCAATGATATGCGAACCGATGGCCGCCTGTATCGCGACATCGAACATCTGCCGGGGGATCAGCTCTTTCATCTTCTCGATCAAGGCGCGGCCACGGTTGTAGGCATGATCGGTGTGACAGATGATGGCAAGCGCGTCAACTTTTTCGCTATTGATCAGCACGTCGACTTTTACCAGCGAGCTGGCATCAAAGCGCAAGAAGCCGTAATCCAGCGATGCATAACCACGGCTGCAGGATTTAAGCTTGTCGAAGAAATCCATCACGACTTCGCTCATGGGAATTTCGTAGACCAACGACACCTGGTTGCCCAGGTATTGGATGGTTTTCTGCACGCCACGCTTTTCGACGCAGAGGGTAATCACGTTGCCCACATATTGCTGGGGCACCAGAATATTGACTTGTGCGATCGGTTCGCGGATTTCCTGACTCTTGTTGGCATCGGGCAATTTTGACGGGTTATCGACATAGAACAACTCGCCGTTTTTCAACAGCACCTCGTAGACCACCGACGGTGCCGAGGTGATCAGGTCGAGGTCGTATTCGCGCTCAAGACGCTCTTGCACGATTTCCATGTGCAACAAACCAAGAAAGCCGCATCGAAAACCAAAACCCAGTGCGTCGGACGTTTCCGGTTCAAAGAATAACGCCGCGTCGTTGAGGCGCAATTTGGATAGTGCGTCGCGAAAGGCTTCATAGTCTTCGGAGTTGACCGGGAACAAACCGGCATACACCTGGGGTTTAACCTTTTTGAATCCGGGTAACGCGTCGATGTCGGGCGTTTTGATGCTGGTGATGGTGTCGCCGACAGGCGCGCCGTAAATGTCCTTGATCGAAGCGCAGATAAACCCTACTTCGCCGGCTTCGAGAATGCCTGTTTCTTTGCGCTTGGGGGTGAAAACACCGATCATGTCGACCAGATGATCGCGGCCGGTCGACTTCACCAGGATTTTGTCGCCTTTGCGCAGGGTGCCATTGAACACCCGCACCAACGACACCACGCCCAGATAATTGTCAAACCAGGAGTCGATGATCAGCGCCTGTAACGGCCCCTTGCGATCCCCCTTGGGCGCGGGGATGGTCTCCACCAGACGTTGCAAGCATTCTTGGATGCCCAAGCCGGTTTTTGCACTGACCTTTACAGGATCATCGGCTTCGATGCCGATGATTTCTTCGATCTCTTTGCAGACACGATCGGGGTCGGCTTGCGGCAGGTCCATCTTGTTGAGGACGGGCATGACCTCCAGGCCTTGCTCGATCGCGGTATAACAGTTGGCCACCGACTGCGCCTCAACGCCCTGCCCGGCATCAACTACCAGCAGCGCGCCTTCACAGGCGGCCAGCGAGCGGGACACTTCATACGAAAAGTCTACGTGGCCGGGCGTGTCGATGAAGTTGAGCTGGTAGGTTTCGCCGTTGGGTGCGGTGTACATCAGGGTCACGCTCTGTGCCTTGATGGTTATGCCGCGTTCCCGCTCAAGATCCATGGAATCAAGCACCTGCGCTTCCATCTCGCGGTCGCTCAGGCCACCGCAGGTCTGGATGAAGCGGTCTGCAAGCGTGGATTTACCGTGGTCGATGTGGGCAATGATGGAAAAATTACGAATGTGCGTGATGTCTGTCACCGAAAACCGCCTGGCTTGTGAAGCGCGTGTTGGACGCCTTGAAACTGTTGATGTTGGAAACCATTGATGCTGGACACCATGGGATTAGCTGCCATGGGATGGAAATACCGGGTTGCTGCAGGCCGCTCCTTGTGTTGGGCGTTACCGGGCAACAAAATCAGCCGGCCATTCTACAGCATTTTGCAGGACTTTCATCTTTGACGCCGCGTGTCGAGGCAGAAGTTGCCCGGTCAGGCTCGAGCAGGCTGGCTTTCACAACCGGAATGACGCGAAACCAGAGAGGCGGTGTCCGCGTAACGTATGACCTGGGGATGGTAACGGGGGTCATGCTTGACGCGTTGGGCATGTAGCCAAACACCGACAAAACCCAGCGCCAACCCACCTGCCCCGCCCAAGGTGACCCAACCATCAGCGGGATTGATCGCCTGCACACTCAATGCGGACACCAGGGCGAAGATCAGCGGCATGAGATAAGCAACGAGCGAACTTTTCAGCAGGATATCTTCGGGGATGCCGATGATCACTTCATCCCCGACCTGATATTGCCCGACCTGATATTGCTCGAGCTGATATTGATAGTGGGATGCTTGAGCGTGAAGGCCTGTCAACGCACGCACATGCATGGGTTTTTCGCTCATACGGGCAATGGCAGACTGCCCGCAACCTTTCTGCGCTGCGCAACTACCACACGCTGATTGGCGCAGCGTTTCCACCCACACCGCGCCAGGTTCGAGAGCAACCACACGAGCACGCTCTTCTATCATGGTGAAAAACCCTTGTTGAAACTCATTAAGACCATTGTGCCCCATTAACGCTCATGCGGCAAAGGGAGCCATATCTGTACACAGAGCCCGCCCAGCGCTGAGGGGCGTGCCGTGATGCTGCCATGATGAGCCTCGACAATGGCTTTGCAAATCGAAAGCCCCAAGCCACTGCCGCCGGATTGGCGATTGCGTGAGTGTTCACCGCGATATAAGCGTTCAAATAGTAAGGAATAATCCTGCTCGGTGGCGCCCGGTGCACTGTCTTCCCATAGGATTTGAATGCCTTTTCCATCGCGGGAGGTACTCAACTTTAAACGACCCGGGCTGGTCGTATACATAATCGTGTTGCTTAGCAGATTCGTAAATACCTGGCGTAGGCGATCAGGGTCCGCTTGCAACAGCGCTTCGCTGGCCCCCTGGCGAGTATCCAGAAGTCGAGAATCCATCAGGCATAAATCCACGGTTATTTGTGCAGCATCAAGCCGCTCGGCATTATCGTGAAGAAAAGCCTGCAGCAGTTGATCAAGATCGACCCAGCGCAACGACAGGGCTGCACGGCCAGTGTCAACCTCATTTATCTGATGAAGTTCCTGAATTAGACGATCCAGGCGGATGGTTTCGTCATGCAACAATGCAAGCGTTTCACTATCGGGCTCCATGGCGCCGGTCTGGAAGGATTCGAGGGTTCCCCTGAGAATCGCCACAGGGGTGCTGAATTCGTGGGAAACATCGGCCATCCACCGTTTTCGCTCATCAGACAAACGCTGCAACTGACCGGCCATGTGATTGAAATCTACCGCCAGGGTTGCCAGGCGGTTTCCTGGCTGTACACGGGCCCGACGGGAATAGTCACCTTGGCTTAAAGCAAACGCTGATTTGGCCAAATCGTCGATTTGGAGTTCGAGGCCATCCGCGAGCGATTTTTGCAAATTCAGTTTTTCCTGACGCAAATAAGCGATATACGCCGCCAGCGCTAACGACATGAGTGTGGCCTCTGTCATGGTGCCAATGCGCAGTGCATTGACGGTTTCATAGCTGGGCGATATCAAGCCCGACATGGTGGCTAGATAGACCAGCAACACACACGGATAAAATACCCAGGCCACAAGAAAGGGGCGCGCAATGGGCGAGCCTTTAAACCACGCGACACATCCAATTACCGGGACGATGAGGCACGAGAGCGCTACCACCGCCATCATGATCAAACTGGAAAGATTCGAACGCAAAATGGCTTCTGCAATACACGCCAGCACAACCAATATTACGACAACCTGTGAGAGAGTGTAAAAAGTTGGGCTGTAGCGCTTCAGTCTTAGCAAGGAGCGCACAAACAACACCGCCAGCAAATTTGCTATGCCTGCAAAAAAAACAAGACCTCGATCCAGCAGCCAACCACTCTGCTGCCACAGATATTGATGAAAGACGCCGTCGCTGACCGATTGATAGAGAGTGGCAAACAGAACATAAAAGACGTAGTACAAGTAACTGATCTTGCGCACCACAGTATAAATGAAGAGGTTATAAAACAGCATGATCAGCATCACGCCATAGAAAACGCCCATCAAAAAAGACATATGTGTCGAGGACACTACCATTTGCGCAGCACTGCTGAGATTGAGCGGAGCATTGAGAAATGAATCAGTGTGCACCCGCATCAAAACCTGCACGGGTATTCCCGCCTTTAACACGAAGGGAAACACAGGGGTAGCCAGTGGAAGTGGGCGCTCGGCAAGCGCTACATGATCGCCCGCACGCTGTTGTTGCAGGAGCTTTCCATTTTGATCCAGTAAAAAAAAATCCACCTGATTGAGAGTGGCAAAACCCAAGGACAAAAAAACCGCCAACTCATTGGCAGTATGATCTTCAGGCAACCAGCTCACATCAAAACGCAGCCAAACGGGCCCCTCCACAAGCGTGTTAAGCAACCACGCGTGCCCCAAAAACGGAATGTGCTGGTCAGGCGAGGCATGCAAAACGCGGGAGTACTCAGCGCCTTCACTCATTGCATAAAAGACACTTAAATCAGGGCCAACATGCAACCCTGCAGGATTAAGGGATTGGCGCTCGACATCCTCATAGATGCGCTTGGGTATCGTGACTACCAATAAAAAAATCAATACCAATGAAAGTACTATCATTAGCATTCTTTCGACGTTGCGCAGCTCGCTTAATTCACGAGGCATCAATGATTTCATGCACCACCCAGCGTTGCCACGTGCACTATTTCCATGCCAAATAGCGCACCAACGATTCCCGCAAGGTCTCGATGGTCAAAGGCTTGGGTAACGCATCATCCATTCCGCATTCTTTGGCTTGCACCAAATGCTCGGCCATCACATGGGCAGAGAGTGCAAGAATGGGCAAGCGACGCACATGGTAAAGTTCTTCATAGTCGCGAATGCTACGGGCGGCTTCATAGCCGCTCATTTCGGGCATTTCACAATCCATCAACACCAGTGAATATTTTTCGGGTTGTTGACAGACCTGTTCGACGGCCAATTTTCCGTTTTCCACGACATCGCAGGTGATCCCCAGCATTTTCAGCATGGCGGTGATGACTTTCTGATTGACCACGTTATCCTCTGCCACCAGCACGTGACCATTAAAAGTAATATCGTTGCGTTCTTTCAGTAGGCCCAGGGTAATGCGTGCCAGGTGTTCCCAGGAGGATTCAAGCAATACTGGTTGCGTGACGACGACGGCGCCAGCATCTCTCAGCTCATGTTCAATGGCGGGATCACAGCCCATGGCGGTAAAAATAATCCAACGGCCAGGGCTTTGAGCTTGGTTGAGCGCAGCCAGACAGTTTGACAACTGATTGCGCCGCTCCACCACACCCAGTTTCCAGTGCGGCGGATCAGCACTGAAAGCCTTTGTGCAATGTGCCCAGTCGCTGCGAATCACCTGTTTAAGCTCCATACGGCGCAACAAAGGTTCCAGCTCATTGGCTTGCTGAACGATGCCGAAATGCATGTGTTGCAGCGCATCGATTTGTTGCAAGCTGGATTGCAGTAATTCACTGCCTGCTGCCAGTGGCAATTCGGCGGTGAACCAGAAAGTAGATCCTTTTCCTTGTTCGCTGTAGACGCCGACGTCGCCCCCCATCAATTCGGCAAGCTGTCTGCAAATGGCGAGCCCAAGACCGGTGCCGCCAAAGCGCCGCGTTGTCGAGGCTTCCGCTTGCGAAAACAATTTGAAGAGTTGTGATTGTGCTTCCTGGCTGATGCCAATGCCAGAATCGATCACCTCGAAGCGGATCAGATTTACGTGGTCACTTTCCCCTGTTGTCGCCGCTTCAACGCGGCTGACCCGAAGGGTTACCCCTCCCCGCTCTGTAAACTTGTAAGCGTTCGACAAAAAATTGGTGAGGATTTGCCTTACTCGTGTTGGATCGCCCAACATAACGGCAGGTATTCCCAGATTCCACTCGGCACGGATATAAATGCCTTTGTTGACAGCAGGCAATGAAAACATCTGTAGGCAATCATCCACCAATTTTTCAAGCGTGAAGGGGATTTTCTCAAGCTGCATTTTTCCAGCAGCGATTTTGGAGTAGTCGAGTATGTCATTGATAATGGTGAGCAGGGCTTTTCCAGAATTATCGATGATATCGAGATACTGCTGCTGTTGTTGATCGAGTGACGTTTTTTTCAGGAGTTCGGCCATGCCAAGCACACCGTTCATGGGCGTTCGAATTTCATGGCTCATTTGAGCAAGAAACTGCCCTTTTGCCTCGCTTTCGGTGACGGCTTTTTGGGCAAGCATTTCTGATTCGTGCCGCTGCCTTCTGAGCAGCGACAATCGCGCCGCCAAGGAAAATGAGAGTAATGCCGCCTCGATGCCCGAACAGAATGGGAACGACCACACCGTAAAATCATTATACGGAACCAGCCCTGCATACAGCAGACTGCTGATAACCGCCCCTATGGTTAACACACTCCAGGCACCCAGAAAATACCGGGCCGGTTGATGCCCCTGCCAGACGCGATAAGCGGCAAGCATCAGCAGCCCCACGCTGACAACAATAACGCCAAATGTGATGGGCAAATGAATACCCGGGATATTGACTAACGCCCCCACCACACATAGCGAGGTTATGGCAATCGCCGTGCCGACAATCTGCTGGACCTTTCGAGACAAATCCTTTACATCCAGCATTTTCTGGGCGAAGAGTACCGCCGCCAGCAAACAGAGGCTGGTAAACAGGTTTCCATTCATGCGATTGAAGGCAATGGATTCAGGGGTCAACTGATCCAATGCGCCCATTAACGAAAGCTGAGCGCCACACCCCGCCGAAATGAAAAGCACATAGAAAAAATAGGCGCTTTCGCGCGTCGCAAGAAACAAAAACAGGTTGTAGAACACCATGCCCAGCATAATACCAACATAGAGGCCAAGAAAGGTTCTGTAACGGCTTTGGTACTGGGCGAGGCCGATATCATTGACCAGTCTGAACGGCGCGAAGATCGGTACACTGGATTTGATGCGAAAATAGAAGGTCGCTGTCTCATTCGGTTCGAGTGAAAATGGAAATAGATAAGATTCAAAATTGATCAATCTTGCTGAGTAGGGATAATTTTTTCCCAGCGTGAGCTGCTGCACTTCTCTATCGTCGCTCACCCTGGGAAAATCCCTCACTTTGTAAAAATCAATATTCTCCAGAAAAATGTAATTGATCATCCAGTAGTGAAAGAGCGTACGCCCCGAGGGATTGTGCAGTTGGGCACGAAACCAGATGGCATCGTCGGTTTGGCCAAGGGCTGGCGAGATCGTCTCAAGCGCCTCAAAATTATTATCGAACTTGCCCGATCGCAAATGCTCCAAGGTCAGACGAGCACTGGTATCACGCATTATTTCGAGGTGTTCGAGGAGTTCATATTCTTGCTGTGCTTCACGAACCTCCAGCAGGTCAGCCGCATACGTCGCCCAAGGAACCAGAAGAAAAATTCCCCATAGACATCGGAACACAAGAGCGTGCGTTTTTATTTTACGGAATTGCATTGGGTAGCCCAGTTGGCCAAAAAACTCAATTTCATTATAGGCGTTTAAGCGCGCTTTCCGATTTCGTTATCAAGACTTTTTCAGTCTATCAGGCAAACCGAAAAATCGGTTGAATATCAGCTACCTACCCTCCTAACGCAACCCCTCAGACTAGAAAAGAGTTGTCTAAAAACCTCATATTATCCTCACATTTCTAATTTAGAGTTCCTCTGGCTCCTATCGAAAACGTTCTAAAAGCCATTTTCAAATTTTTCACCTGCGCTACACAACGATACTCACAACAATAACCAGACAATAACGACAAGTAGGATAAGACCATGACACCTAAATTATGGCGAGCAATTCCCCTTTCCCTTACCGTCGCACTGCCTGCCAGCGTCTTCGCAGCCCCCACGCTGCAAGGAAACTACAAGATAATTTCGGCCCATTCAGGGAAGGCGTTGGCCGTTGCTGCTGGTTCAACCACCGAAGGCACCAAGGTGCACCAATGGACGTTCAACGGCAATGAAAACCAGATCTGGGAAATAAGGCCCCAAAGTGATGGCACGCACCTGCTGGTTGCCAAACACAGTGGGCAAGCCCTGCAAGTCGCCGATGCGTCACTTAACAATGGTGCGATCCTGCAACAACAACCCATCAGCGCGTCTGGTGCGCAACGCTTTCAAATTGACGAAAGCTATGGCGGTTCTGCGGTTGAAAATCGCTTCAAGCTACGCAACGTGCGCAGTGGAAAAATGGTGGATGTTGCCAATTGGTCGACCGCAGACGGTGGCAGCGTGGTTCAATGGACAGCCACTGGCAATGCCAATCAGGAATGGCTGCTACAGCCACTGATGGCAAGCATTACATCAACCTCGATCAACGGTGTCGATTTCGACAGCAAATCGGTGGGTGGCACCACCACCGATAACGGCTGGAATCTTTGGTCAAACGGCTACATGCAAGAAAATACAGCCTTCACCGCCACCACACAATTGCATGTATATGCCCGTGGCCAATACGCCAACGGTTGGCCAATCATGACCATTGCCGTCGATGGCAAGACCATTGCCACTACCACCGTGAACAGTGATGCCTGGAAAAAATTCAGTTACAGCGTTACGGGTTACACGGGCAATCACACCGTGCGCATCAATTTTACCAACGACTATTACCAATCGGGCAATGACAGAAACCTTTATGTGCGCAACATGGTGGTTGACACCGAAGGCCAGATTACTCCGCCAACGACGTCCGCCAAACGTACTGCCGCACAACTGATGGCATCTGTCTATCGTGGCACCAATTACGGCCAGCACCATGAAGCCGGTCGCACCGATCCTATCCCCACGGATGATCTGGATACGATTCGTGCCAATGGATTCAACCTGATCCGTATTCCGGTAAAATGGGATGATCATGCCGACGGCTACGGCAACATCAATACCACCTTTTTCAATAATGTTAAAACCAGTGTTGATCGTGCACTGGCGCGAGGATTCATGGTGGTGCTCGACACCCACCACGAAAACTGGCTGGATACCAATTTCAACACCACCACGCTCAATCGTTTGAAAACGATGTGGAAACAAATCGGCAATGGCTTTAAAGGCTATTCTGACCGTCTGATTTACGAGACACTCAATGAGCCCCATGTCATGAGTGAAGCCAACGTCGATCTGGTGAATAACGAGATTCGTCAGGTGATTCGTAACGTGGTGGGTGAGAAAGATCGCACGATTTTCTACGCGGTGCATTCGTGGAACTGGTCAACCAATGTTGAGAAGCTCGACTTCAATCACGCCTTTGACCCCTATATCGGTGCAACGATTCACTATTATCATCCCAATGATTTTACCCACAAGACAGCCTGGTCCTGGCCTGGCACTGGCGACAACTCACAGCAGCGGCTGCTCGAACTGTTTGATCAAGTCGAAGCCTGGTCAAATCGCACGGGCTATTCGATTTTTCTCGGTGAGTTCGGCGTCAACCACGGGCAATACAATCACGATTGGGCATCGGTAATACGCTATTACAATGCCGTCTCTACCGAAGCACGCAAACGTGGCTGGGGGTATGCGGTGTGGGAAGATGATGGCTGGTTCAAACTGTTCGATCGCAACTCCAACACCTATATCACTGATTTGAAGAACGCTTTGGCACCGTAATACTGCAGCAGAAGGAACGCCGACAAAAAAGCCCTCGGCCTTGCAAATGCAGCGCCGGGGGTTTTATCACTGCAGGCAGTCGCTTACCGTCAAGCAAGGAGGATCAAGCATTTCACTTGCATACCTGGCCGCTGGAATGGGCTAAAATTCAGGTTTGGCTGTTTCTCTATTCTTGAGCCGCGCTATGTCTATCTTGATTGCGGAGGACGAACCCGCCATCGCCCGCATATTGTCAGCAAACCTCGAACGTGCAGGTTTTGTCGTGCGCGTGGTCGACAATGGATCGGCAGTTCTGGAGCGCATCGCCCAAGATCCTCCTGATTTATTGCTGTTGGACATTATGCTGCCTGGCATCGATGGCTATTCCATCTGCCGTCAGATTCGTCAACGATCAGCGCTACCCATCATCATGGTGACAGCACGACGCGCAGAAGCCGAGCGCTTGAAAGGTTTTGAGCTCGGCGTGGATGATTACATTTGCAAACCATTTAGCCCCAGTGAAGTTGTCGCGAGAGTGCGCAGTGTATTGCGTCGCGCACAATCCCCGGGCACTCCCACCAATGAACAGGTTCAACTGGGAGAACTCAGCGTCTCGCCACAGCGCCGCGAAATCACGTTCAATGGGCAGTGCATTGAAATGACCACATCGGAATTCAAATTGTTGCACACCCTTGTCCGCGCCCCTAACCGGGTGTTTTCGCGTGAGCAATTACTGGATTGTTTGCAAGGAGACACCACAGAAAAGACTGATCGAACAATCGACACGCACATAAAGAATTTGCGCAAAAAATTGGGCTTGGCAAAACCTGGCACGCATGTCATTCAAACTGTCTATGGAGAGGGGTATCGGCTGCTTTACCCCTTTTCGGAGCAGTAAAACAGCACGCGACCGTATGGGACTTATTGCCCTTGTGAGGTAGGTTTGCGTTGAATATACGAGGCCACTTGCATGGCGGTCTCTAGCGGAATCTCACCCACCACCGTTACCCGCCAATTCTCGTTGGGTTGTGGCGCCCGGTAGCTGACGGCCACCGTTGCGCCATGCTGGCGTGAGCCCTCCATCTGATCATTTTCAGCAATGGGCTCAACAAACACGGAAAATGCAGCAACACCATCGCTATACGACTGGGCAAAACTGGCCGATGCAGCCGGGCGCAAGGCGTGAGAGGAGACATTGAAACCGGCCGGCACCCAACCCAATTGCCAGTCGTTATTCGGCTTAACCTCGCCCGCTTCGTTGGGCTGCGAATTCCAGCGCAAGCCGTTTGCCGGTTCAAAATCGTCTGCTTTCAGCGGAAGCCCGACATCAATGCTCACAAATTCAAACATATCAAGCGCTCGCCCGCGCTGATCGACGATGACGGATTTCAACAACAGGGAGGTTTCTTTATCGAGCCAGAGATGCAAGCCATAACGGAAACGGTCAGCGGGCAGAATATCAATGCGCTTGGTCATACGCCCCGCTACGCGATCTTCAGGACCTTCGTGAAGACGATATTGTGAGGTGTTCCAGCGTTGTGGCAAATCAGCCGCAGCGGTCAGCGCAGAGGCCGCCACCCGTTGGGAATCCTTTAGCTCGGACACACTGTCTAGATGTAATGAAGCGACCAGATCCCCTTTTCGCAAAATCTCGGCCGGCTCGCCGCTCAAATGTACAACCCGCTCCCACGTTTCGCCGTCGACGATGCCACGCAGAATCTCTACTGCGGTTAACTGATCACCACTCAAATAAATAGAACGGCCACGAAAAGCCGTCTGTTGTAACGCCGTCGACATGTGTTCCAGCCATTGGGCAGGCGTACGCGTGGACGCTTCATTTCCTGCGGGGGGCGGTGGCGACTGCGCAAGGGCCGGTGTGGCGACCAGCAACAACCCGCCGATCACGGCACGAGACAACAGCGACATACCAGCCCTTACCATGCAGAACCTCAGCGTTGCGCCTCAACCGGTTTGAGCGTCACCACGCGCACATAGGGCAACTGACCGCCCCCTTGCGTCGCAAAGGCAGCATTCCCTGAATGAGAGATCAGATAATGATTGAAGCGTTGCTCATCGAGTTTTTGGGGACGCAGGTATTCAACCGGCACGGTGACACTGCGAGGCATCACACCATAAGAGGGGGACGCCGGCACGGTGTTGCCAAACTGAACGGGCATGACGTTTTGTGCAGACATGCTGTTCTGTGTGGGCAGGCTGTTCTGTGCAGACAGAGAGTTCTGTGTGGTCATGGCATTATTGGCGACCGGAGTCGCGGCCATCACCGGTGCATTTTGGGTGGTATGCGCGGCTAAGGGAACGGCGGGTGGGGTGACGCCGGGTTGGGTTTGCTGCCAGCCGATGACCACGGCCGTGGCAACCGAAGCGGCTATGGCCACGTTCGCCATTGGCTTCCACCAGGTGGGAAATTTGGCGACAGAGGCATTGCGCGCGGGCTCGGTGACGACCGGGTGACTGAGCACCGGTTCTTCTGCTATCGCGGCACTGATGCGGGAGGCCAGGTCAAGCTTGAGCATCTGCTCCCCACTGCCGGGGCGGATCTCCTTTTTGAGGATGGCGCTGGCCAAATGGTATCGCTGCCATTTGGCGGCCTGCGCCGGATCTTCTTCGATGCTACGCAAAACCCGATGCATTTCCAGCTCGGTGGCCTCACCATCCATCAATGCGGACAGTTCGTCGTTGCCTATCTCTCTCATAGCCCACACCTGCTTACTAAGCCAACACTGAGTGTTATTCGTTGACAACCCATTGCCGAATTTCATTATCGATGGCTTCCCTCGCCCGAAAAATACGGGATCTCACCGTACCCACCGGGCAGTCCATCACCTCGGCGATCTCTTCATAGCTCAGACCATCGAATTCGCGCAAAGTTACGGCCGTGCGCAAGTCTTCCGGTAATTTTTCAAGCGCCCGATAAACGGCTCTTTCCAGCTCATCTTTAAACATTTCATTTTCGGGGTTGGCAAGCTCGTGCAGCCAGGCGCCACCCTCGTAATGCTCGGCATCTTCAATCTCGATATCGGCATCGGGCGGACGCCGCCCGCGCGACACGATGTAATTCTTGGCGGTGTTCACCGCAATCCGGAAAATCCAGGTGTAAAAGGCGCTGTCACCGCGAAAACGATCGAGCGCGCGGTAAGCTTTTATAAACGCCTCTTGTGCAACATCCATGGCCTCGTCGGGATCGCGCACGTAACGGGTTATAACGGCAATGACCCGATGCTGATACTTGCGCACCAACAAATCGAATGCACGCTTGTCCCCGCGCTGAACACGCTCGACCAGCAACTGATCAGCGTCACGTTCAGTCATCTATCCTCGCCCCCAAGTCATCTGTCATCCACCCAAGAAAACCGTGCTCCCACAGCACTTATTCACCAAGCATCAACCAAAAAAGAATCCAAACGCGACGTGCAAACTCAGACGCACGCCGCCTGCAAAAGTTCAATCAGAATCGCAGCATACCAGAGGATAGCGTAGCTGGCTTTACAAAGGTTTATCTTCACCGATATTGTGGTGCGCCTCACCGTTAAAGATGCCTCACGGTTAAAGGCGCCTCAATAAAGGTAAAGGATAGTCTCGTAAAGGATAGTCACATGGGCTGGCTTGCTGCACTACTTTCACTAGGATTCACCCTGCTTGCCGGCGCTGTGCTGGTGCTGTTGGGCGCGGTGTTCGCGGCCTGGACATTGCAAGGGCTCGCGGTTCACTTGAAGGCCGACAAGCCACCCTTCAAACGTGCCTGGAAACTTTCATGTCTTGCATTATTAAGCGGATTTATTCTGGGCCAGACCTTCCAGTTGGCATTTGGGGGGCACTCCCTGCTGGTGCCATTGTTTAGCGTGCCCATTTACCTGTTCATTTATGTGGGGCTGCTGCGCTGGAAGCTACCCACCCCGTTCGCCCAAGCGAGTTGGCGCTGGCAAAGCGTGGGGCTGGCAGTGCTTGCAACCCTGGCGGCCACGGTTGGCATTGCCGTCGTCGTGGGCATGATCGGCTGGCTGGTGCGTTGGTGAGCATGCTACCAACGCCAGTAATAACGCCCAATCCCAGCGGCTAGCGCCTGCTTGATCAAACGGCGTGGCAGGCATTTAGTCGCGTCCGCGCAAACTGCGATACTCGCTTGGGGTTTTACCCGTCCAACCACGAAAAGCCCGCGTAAAATTAGCAGGATTCTGAAACCCCAACCACTCTGCAATCGCTTGTATCGACAATGCAGGGTTATCCAGCAGCATCATGGCGTCGCGCTGCCTGACATCGTCCAATAAGACTTTGTAACTAAACCCCTGGGCCTGCAAGCGACGCCGAAGGGTGCGCCCACTTAAATGCAAACCGTCGGCAAGATCGTCAGGGGTCGGATAGCCCTGCGCCCCCAATACCATGGCTGCTCGTGCTGCGGCCACAATGTCATCGAGCGAATCGCCCAGCAAAGACAATTCACGTTCACATTGCGCGACGGCCAGATGCAGTGTTTCAGGGCTGGCCGTTACAATAGGACGCTGCAACATTTTGCCTGCAATACGTATCCCATTGATGGAACGATTGAATTGCATGGGCGGCAGATCGCCAGCGAAGCGTCCCGCATAAGCGGGTTGCGCCCAGGTAAACCACAACTCGGTGTCAGAAAGCTCCCCGCCTACCGCGACCAAGCCACGACAGATACTGGTTAGAATCGATTCGAACAGAACATTGCGCAACGCGGTGGTCATGGGCATTTCTTCGTGCAACGCAACGGTTGCATATTCGCCCTGTAAGTTGGTCGTTATTCCCACGCCGCGTCCACGCAAATACCAGAATCGTTGCAATACGGGCATTGCTTCGCCAATGGTCGGGCAACACATTAGCGCCAACCCCAGGCTGCCATGCGCCGTAAGCGGCTGGCGCAAACCCACCTCAAACCCCAAACCATCATTGCCGATCGCTTCGACAACACTGGTGACCAGTTGTGTGAATGCATGCGTAGAAATTCGACCCAAGGGGTCATTCAGCAATGCCTGCGATACACGCGCTTGGCGCAAAATCGGCCCGGTGGCAATACCGCGTTCGACAGCCACATCAAAAAAGAGCCGAGCATATATCACCGGCATCAGCGGCTGTCGCAACCAGGGCAATGTGTCGAAGTTTTGCGTTGCCATCTTGGCCACCAATGACAAGTGTCGTGTCCACGCAGCGTCTCACGTTTACAAAACAGCCGCAACTATACTGGAGCCTCTCGCCGCTTAACGGCGCTCTATTGGGAGAGATGACATGACTGCTGCCGCCAAATTGCCTGCCACGGGTGCAAGTGCGCTATATGATTTGAAAGTGCGCCGCATGGACTTTGATTTTCCTGAGGATATTCCGGAATTCTGGTATGCGGACGATGCCTTTCGCACAATGTTACTGTCGGCGTTATCGGCAGGGTTCCCTGAGGGTGAGCGTTTTTTTATTGATTCGGTGAGGCAATTTCGCGATCGCATTAGCGATCCCGCGCTACAGAAAGCCATATCAGCGTTTATTGGACAAGAAGCGCATCATTCAAAAGAGCATGAAGGGTTGAACGCTCTGCTCAGCAAACGCGGCTATTCCATTGACAAAATTGATAAGCATATCGGTCGCTTGATGGATGGCATGCGCCGTCGCTACAGCCCGGAACGCCAGCTTGCCCATACGGCCGCCATCGAACATTTTACTGCCTTGATGGCAGAACAATATTTGATGCATGAAGAAGAACTGGAAACCATGGACCCGCGCATGGCCAAACTCTGGGCCTGGCATGCGGTAGAAGAAACCGAACACAAATCAGTGGCGTTCGACGTGTATAAAACCGTGTCCAACGATGAATGGACGCGCTTGTCACAGATGGCCATGGCCAGCGTGCTGTTTATGGTCTTTTCTACTCGCGATTTCATGATGTTGCTAAAAGAATCAGGCCGCATGGGCGATATCAAGATGTGGTTGCAGGGGCTGGATCATTTCTGGGGACGCAAAGGGATTTTTCGCCGCATGATTCCTGGGTATCTGAAGTATTACCGCCGTGATTTTCACCCTTCGCAGCATGATAGTTCGGCACAAATAGAACGCATCAAGCGCAAGTATCTGGGGGACAAGGCTTGATAGGCCAAGAAAATCACGCGAAAGATTAATATTTTATCGTTTTTCACTTACCATTTATCGTTTATCGTTAGTTTTTGATTGAAATCCAGCAATCGACTCTCGTATACTGCCCGTCGGCAAATCCCGCCCCTGGTCCAGTATGAGAGTTCGCCAATGGAAGATGCCCACGCCCAACGGCTATTCGTTCAGATCAACCGTTTGTTCTGGTTGATCTGGGTGTTATTACCCTTCTGCCTGTACAAGGCCATCCCCTGGCTGGAAAGTTCACCTGACCAGCTTTTTCTTGCGCATCAGGAACCCTGTGCCAGCAATGCCGTCCAAAGGTTGTCTGAAACCGGGCAATATTTCGCGTGGTTATATTTCGGCATTAATACAGGGATTTACCTCGTGTTATTCGGGCTTATGCATCGATTGGTGCACGGGTTTGCCGCAGGCAAGGTATTTCTGAAACAAACCCTGGTGATGATGAGCTATATCGCGGGTTTGGTAATTTGTTGGCCGCTCGTTGATGTCGTTAGTTTCAACCTGGTGGGTTGGCAATTGGCCAACATGGGGGATCTGCAGGTATTTCAGCCTGATTTTCGTATGGATGTCATGACGCTCGGCAGTGGTTTTTTCTTGCTGGTGATACGTGTGATTCTTTCACATGCACTCGCCCTGCATGAAGAATCACGCTACACGATTTGAGGTGACGCATGACTATTCGCATCAACCTCGACGTGGTCATGGCGCAACGAAAAATGCGCCTCAATGAACTGGCTGACGCTATTGGTATCACCATTCAAAACCTGTCGATTTTGAAAACCGGCAAAGCCAAAGCGATCCGCTTTTCAACGCTGGATGCCATTTGCCGTGTGCTGGACTGCCAACCGGGTGACATTCTCGAATATGTGCCGGGTGCGCCTCACGACGAGGCTGACGACGATGATTAAGCGTGGTTCAAAAAACGCAGTCTTTTAATAATGCTGCCCATTAGAAATGCTGCCGTTAGAAATGATGCATTTAGAAACGCTGCCTTTTAAAAAAACAGTCTGGGAGTGAAGTATGCGCCGCTGGCTTTTGGTAGGTTTACGCGCCGTTGTAGGGCTATTGGTGGTGGGAGGCGGCGCCTGGTGGTGGCAGCAAGCGGGTCATTCCACGCCAGCCGTGTCAGCCGCAGAATCTGTACCGCCCTCCTCTTCGTTACCGCTGACCGTTACCGTGGCGCACCCGACACAGGCGGCATTGCAAGAAACGCTGACCCTCACCGGCGCAGTCGTTCCGATGCATGAAGTGTTGGTCACGTCGGACCTGAACGGGATAAAAGTCATGTCGCTGCTGGCCGAAGAAGGCGACACCGTTCGGGAAGGCCAGGTGCTCGCACGACTAGACACCGAGAGTCTGCGTTATCAGCTGCAGCAACTCGATGCCCAACGCCAACGCAGTGAAGATGAATTTCGGCGTCTGGACCGCATTAAGCAAACCGGCGCGGTAAGCACCGATCAGCTATCAGAAAAATGGTTGGCGTTTCAGAGCAGTCTGGCGCAATACAATGATCTCAAGCTCAAGCTGGAACGCGCGGCAATTCTCGCCCCCGCCAGCGGCGTCATCTACGAACGCGGTGTGGCCAGCGGCGCGTTACTGGTCGGTGGTGAGGTATTGTTTCGCATCGCGGCCGATGGCAAGAGTGAAGTTGAATTACAGGTGCCGGAAACCCGCCTCTCTCAGCTCGCGCAAGGGCAGAACGGAGCGATCACCTTGGCCGCTGGTGAGACGTTAGCAGGTAAAGTGCGACGCATTACGCCGCGCATTGATCCAACCCAGCGCACAGCGGCCGTGCGGATAAGTTTGCCCGATGATCGCTTTTATCCGGTGGGTGTGTTTGCAACGGTCACCCTGCAGGTCGCAGAACACCAGGGGCTCACCCTGCCGCTGACCGCGCTGTTAAAAGATGCCGACGGCGAATTCGTGTGGACAGTGGTGGACGGCAAAGCCCTGGTGCAACGGATCGCCCCCCGGTTTCGCAATGATATGCGGGTGATCGTTGAGGGAATTCCCCCCACGGCGGCGGTGGTAGTGGCTGCGGGCGCGTTTCTGCAGGAAGGCGATTCGGTGAATACGGTACAGAGCAGTTTGCCATGAAGGATTGCGCGCCATGAACATGAGTTTTTCAACATGGGCGATTCGCAACCCGATTCCGCCTATTGTGTTGTTTCTGATATTGACGCTGGGCGGGCTCTACCAGTTCATGCAGATGCCGGTGAACAATATGCCGAGCGTGGTGATTCCGATTGTGGAAATCAACATCACCGCGCCAGGGGCCTCACCTCGCGAAATAGAAACTCAGATAACGCGTAAGGTAGAGGGCGCCCTCAGCGGTCTGCAGGGGGTAAAACACATCACCTCGACCATTACCGAAGGCGAGTCGAGTACCACCCTCGAATTCACGGTCGAAACCAGTTTTGACCGTGCGGTAAATGATACCCGTGACGCGGTGACCAGTATTCGCGATAGCCTGCCACGGAATATTTTCGAACCGATAGTGCAACGGGTTGAAATCGATGGCGGGCCGATGTTGGTTTATAGCGTGGTGGCGCCGCATATGCGACCCGAAGACTTGTCGTGGTATATCGATGACACCCTCAGCCGTGAATTAATGGCCATCAAAGGAGTCGCGCAGGTCGTACGCGAAGGGGGCATCAACCACGAAATTACCGTGACGCTCGACCCGGTGCGAATGGCGGCCTATGGCGTAAGTGCCGGTATGATCAGCCGCGAATTGGCGCGCAACAATCTTGATATGCCGGGTGGCCACTTGACCATTGGCGAACGGGAATTGCAAATTCGCACTGCCGGTAGCACCGATACGCTGCAAGCCCTTACGGATTACCGGCTCACGCTGAGCGGTGGCCAGCCGATTCGTCTGGGCGATATTGCCAAGGTTACTGATGGTGGCGCCGAAGTGCGAACCATCAGCCGACTCGATGGCAAACCCTCTGTGACCTTCTCGGTCTATCGCAGCAAAGGCTCCAGCGAAGTCACCGTAGCCCGCTTGCTCGAAGCAAAATTGCAAGACTTGGCACAACAGCGCAAGGATATTCAGTTCACGCCCATCTTCTCGCTGGTCACCTTTACTGAAACCACGTTCAAATCCGCCATTTATACGTTCTTTGAGGGCGCTGCCCTCACGGTCTTGATCGTGTTTCTGTTTCTGCGGGACATGCGCGCGACACTGATTGCAGCCGTTACGATACCCTTGTCGATCATTCCTACCTTTATGGTGATGAATTTTCTGGGCTTTAGTCTTAATGGCGTGAGTTTATTGGCGATTTCGCTGGTGACGGGGGTACTGGTGGACGATGCCATTGTCGAAATAGAAAACGTACACCGCCATATGAAACAAGGGAAAGCACCGCTTGAAGCGGCCATGCACGCAGTGAATGAAATTGGTCTGGCGGTGATTGCGACAACCCTGGTCATTTGCGCGGTGTTCATGCCGATCAGTTTTATGGGCGGGGTGGTCGGTCAATATTTTCGCCAGTTCGGATTGACGGTGGCCACGGCCGCCATGTTTTCGTTACTGGTGGCCCGCTTGCTCACGCCTTTGATGGCCGCCTATTTATTAAAACCGCCTCACTCCCACGCCAATACAACGCCTTCACTGTGGGGCAGAAAATACCATCAACTCGTGCACTGGACACTGGATCACCGGCTGGCCACGGTGGGCTTTGCCGTTGTCAGCGTGATTGTTGCGTTTGGCATGATCAAATATCTGTCGGCAGGCTTGTTCCCGTATGAAGACTATTCGCAGTCCGTCGCCAATATTGAAACGCCGCGCGGTACCACATTGGCAAAAACCGATGAAATGGCACAAAAAGTGGTGCAAATACTCAAGCAGCGCCCTGAAGTCGCCTATGTGCTGAGTAGCGTTGGCCAGAAATCGGGGGGCATCAATCGGGGTACGCTTATGATAAAGCTGGTACCGATCAAGGCGCGTGAACTCGATCAACGGGCATTTGAAGCCGAAATCATCAAGGATCTGCAAAAAATACCGGATATACGCGTTGCCTTCTCAAACGCCTGGGGCATGAAGGATGTGTCGATCGCATTATTGAGCGACGACGTCGCAGCGCTGGAAACAGCGGCACGGGCCGTGGAACGCGATATGCGTAACATCAACGGGCTTGCCAGTGTCACCAATAGCGCCAGCCAGCAACAACCAGAACTGGTAGTTGTTCCGGATTTTGCCAAAGCGGCACAATTGGGTGTCAGCATTGAAGCCATCAATGATGCCATAAGCGTTGCCATGATCGGTGACATCGACACGCAATTGGCTAAATTCAATTATGGCGCGCATCAAATTCCCATTCGGGTACGTTTGCCTCGCACCACAGAAAACGGTATTGCATTACTGGAAAACCTGCGTGTCAGTGCATCCAATGGCACCAGCGTTCCTCTGTCAACCGTTGTCTCGCTTGCCTATGATCGAGGCCCCACTCAGCTCGACCGTTACGACCGTCAGCGCAAAGTCGCCGTCGAAGCCAATTTGGCCGGTTTACCCCTCGGCGATGCGCTTGAGAAGATCAACGCCTCGCCCGCCATGAAAAATCTGCCCGCGAGTGTCAAAGTACAAAATACGGGTGATGCTGAATTAATGGAAGATTTATTCAAAGGATTTACCGCAGCCATCATCGCCGGGCTTTTGATGGTGTATGCCATCCAGGTCTTGCTTTATAAGGATTGGTTGCACCCGCTCACCCGGATGGCGGCGTTGCCACTGTCCATTGGCGGTGCCTTTTTTATGCTGTTGATTACGAACACAGATCTCAATATGCCCGCACTGATCGGCATACTCATGCTGATGGGTATTGCAGATAAAAATTCAATTCTACTGGTAGACCATATGCTGGTATCTATCAAAAACGGCATGCCCACGCGCGACGCCATTGTACTGGCTTGTTCGGTGCGCGCGCGCCCCATTCTCATGACATCACTGGCCATGCTGGCCGGTATGCTGCCGGTGGCGTTCAATGTCGGGCTCGATACCGCCTTTCGTGCGCCGATGGCAGTCGCCGTTATTGGGGGGCTGATCTCCTCTACGCTGTTGAGCCTGGTTTTTGTGCCGGTATTTTTCAGCTATATGCAGCAGTTCAGTCAATGGCTGGGCCCGCGCCTGGCGCGGGTGATTCGTTAGGCGCCCGTCGCCAGCGCAGGAATTTTGTGTTGCAACCCTGCTATCGCTACCAAGGTTGCCCCACACCCCAGCAACCCAAACCAGAACGGGCCCGTGGCGCCTATCTGATCCCAAAGAATGCCGGCCACCAGGCTGGCAATGATCAATGCCGCCGCAGTAGCTAAATTGAAAAATCCAAACGCGGTGGCTTTCAATGAATCGGGGGCGACATCGGCCACGAGGTGGGCCATCAATCCTTGTGTCAACGCCATATGCAATCCCCAACACACAATGCCCGCTGCGACACCCCACAGCGTATTCACCGTTGCCAGCAACATATTCGCCAACGCCATTACCAGGGTTCCCATCAGCAATAAATGCTTTTTACTGATACGATCAGCAGCAATGCCTGCCGGGTAAGCCGCCAATGCGTAGACGGCGCTCATCAGAATTAATACACCTGGCACCCAGACAGTCGCTAAGCCCTGTTGTTGGGCTCTCAACAACAAAAAGGCTTCCGAAAAACGCGTAAGTGAGAGGCAGCCGCCCAACACCACCACCCACCAGAAAGGCCGCCCCAATGTGCGCATCCCCGCAAGCGATAACGGCGATACTACAGGCCGGGGTGCGCTGCGCATATCGGGCACCCAGATAAAAATGCAAATCACCGCCAGTGCCGCGGGAATCACGGCAACCCACAACACCAGTCGCAAATCCTGCCACCAGGCGATGAGCCCCATGGCCAGCAAGGGGCCAGCGACAGCCCCCCACGTGTCCATGGACTGGCGCAAACCAAAGGCACGACCGCGTTGCGCTGGCGGAACCATTTCGCTGAGCAGCGCATCCCGCGGTGCACCACGAATCCCCTTGCCTACGCGATCAATGACCCGCGCAGCAAACACCAACCCAAAACCGGTGGCGAGCGGAAACAGTGGCTTGGTAAAAGCAGCCAACCCATAGCCCCACAAAATCAATTGTTTACGCTTACCCCAACGATCAGAAAGACTGCCAGAAAATACTTTGACGGCTTGCGCGGTGGCCTCTGCAACGCCTTCCAGCACCCCCAACAACAGCCCGCTTACCCCCATTTCACCGACCAATAATAACGGCAACAAGCAATGCACCAGCTCGGATGACATATCCATGAAAAAGCTGACCATGCCCAAGGCAAGCACGCCGGCGGGCAAACGTGCACTCACCTGCACGGATGAAGCGGGGAGGTTTCGGTTCACTTTTCTCTCTTTTCCGGTGAATGCAACGCGTGAGATAGAAATCATGCTGCCGCCAACCTTAGCACAAGTGCCGTCTCCTGCGAGGATCGCCCACCTGAGCAGCAGGGTCGGGGTTCGATATATCGCGAAAGGCAGGCTACGCTTTGATGATCTGCCCTCTGTTCACACAAGCCCGTGACCCCAAATGGCTAGCAAGGAACACGTTGCCCATTGGTTCTTAGAGATTCGCTCAGCCGTTGTAGTGACGATCGTCGGGCTATTGCTCACATTGATATTTTTTCTGTGGGTGCGTGACTATCACGAGCGTGAGTCACAAAAAGCGTTTGATGATGAGGCATTGCACCTCACTAACGAAGTCATTGATCGCTTTCATAATATCGAGCAGGAACTTTATGCGCTGGGCGCCATGACGGCAGCCACCCGCAATCTCACGCATTCGCAGTTCAAAGGTTTTCTCGAGGGGATGGAATCGGTTGCATTACGCAAAAGCGTGCGTGGCTACGGCTTGCTTCAACGGGTCGCCAGAGCGGATATCCTGACCTTTGTTGCCGAGCAGCAGGCCCATTATCCCGAGTATCATTTTCATCAGTTCAGTGCTCACAACAACCCTTACTACTACCCCGTTCAATTTATAGAACCGCTGGGAAATAATCGCGCAGCATTGGGGCTCGACATTGGCAGCGAACCCACTCGCATGCAGGCATTGCAACAGGCCATTGATATCGGCCGCCCCGTTCTCACGCAGCTCATCACGCTGGCGCAAGGGCATCAAGACGCGCAAGGCTTTTTACTCTTTTTACCGGTGTATCATCACGATGTTCGAAAAGCCAGCGTGGAACAGCGCCGGGATGCATTGCTCGCCGTTGTCGATGCCGCCATCATCGCGGAAGAGTTAATGCAAGACGTGACACACGTCACCAAGGAATTACTGGATTTCGAGCTGTATTCACAAAGCAATGACCAGCCACCGTCATTACGCCTGGTTTTCGATGCGGATAAACATTTGTTGGTTAACCCATCCCCCACGGCAGGGCCGGTCAATGATTTGTCGGATCGTAAGCATGTAAAAACCGGCACGTTTATGATTGCGGGCCAGACATTTGTCCTCACGATCAGCAGTACAGCCGCCTTTGAAACACGCCACAAATCCTTGACGGGCGTACTGGTGGTCATCACAGGGATACTGCTCACGCTACTGCTTACCAACTTGGTAACGGCGAACGCTCGCGCACGCGCGCGTGCAGAGGCACTTGCCACCCGCATGACAACAGAACTCAAACGCCTTGCCATAGTGGCAGAACGCACTGCAAACAGTGTTTTTTTTACCAGCCCCGAATTTCATATCACCTGGGTCAACCAGGGCTTTGAAACCGTTACCGGCTATTCCCGTCAGGAGGCGCAGGGACGAACTTTGCGCGAATTGCTGCTCTGTGAGCAAACAGCCCCCGAAGAAATTGAACGCCTTGAAAAAGCAATGCACGAAAGCAAACCCTATCGCGGAGAAATCATTTCAAAACGCAGAACCGGGGAACGCTATTGGGGCTTATTGCAGTTTCAACCGATTTTCGATGATGCCGGCACAATGACTGGCTATATGGGATTTGAAACCGATATCAATGAACTGAAACTGGCTGAAGACAATTTACGCAAGAGTCGCGACCAGTTCAGATCGCTGGTGGACAATATTCCAGGGGCAACCTATCGATGCATGCTCGATAAATATTGGACCATGATCTATCTCAGCGATCAGATCGAACCCTTGTGCGGTTACCCTAGCAAAGATTTTTTACTCAATGCCAAACGTAGTTATGCGAGCATCGTGTTATCAGAAGATCGCGGCTGGGTGGAGCGGGAAATCTTTGCAGCCATTGATCGCAATGAAGCGTGGGACATCGAATACCGCATTGTACGCGCCGATGGCGAAATTCGTTGGGTGCGGGAACGAGGTAGCTTATCGGGCGAGAACCCGGGTGTCGTGAAATTCATGGATGGCTTCATTCTCGACATCACCTACCAAAAGCAGGCATTTGTACAGGTGGCACGCCAACAACAAATGCTCGAAGGCATGAGCAAGCTGGGTCGCATTGGCGCCTGGGAATACGATGTGACAAAGCAACGCATGCATTGGTCGGCAATGACCAAAACCATTCATGACGTGGCGACCGATTTTGAACCCACCTTGTCGGCCTTCATACATTTCTTTAAAGCCGGTGACGATCAACGTGCTATTTCACAAGCGATCGACAGTGCACTCAAACAGGGAACGCCCTGGTATCTTGAATTGATGCTGGTTACGCGTAAAGGTCACGAAACTTGGGTCGCAGTTACCGGGCAGGCACACCAGCGAGACGGTGAATGCGTGCGCTTATTCGGTTCCTTTCAAGACATTGATCAACGCAAACGCGACGAACTCACGCATGAGAAAACAGCGGCACTTAATCAGGCCGTTGCAGCCATGCACGTACACCCTGCCGTACAGGCGGGCGAATTTATGCCCGCCATGCAGGTATTCTGTGAAAGTGCCTGCGCGGCGCTTTCCACTCGCCGGGCCAGCGTATGGTTGTTTACAGAAGACCGCACTGCCATCGAATGCATCGCGTTGTTTGACAGCGTATCGCTGGTATGTACCTGGGGGGAAACCTTACTTTGCAGCGATTATCCGGAGTATTTCGATTTAATAGCGAAACATGCGCAATTGGCGGTGAAAGATACCCAGGCGCATCCAGCCACACTTCGCATGCAGCGCAACTATCTCCAGCTCTATGACATACAGGCCATGCTCGATGTCGCCATTACCTCGGGCGACGGCATTGTGGGGATTGTCTGCGCCGAAAACACGGGTAGCACCCGCCAATGGTCAAACGCCGAGATCGCATTTTTAATGTCCCTGGCTACCCTGGCGGGGAATGTCTATGCCACCGAACAAAAACGACGCGCCCAAGCGGCCCTCGCCCTGAGCGAAGAGCGGCTGCGCGGATTATTCGATCTTTCCCCGATTGGCATTGCGCTGAATGACTTTGAAACCGGTAAATTCATTGACGTGAATAAAGCCCTGTATGCGCCTACGGGCTACAGCAAGCAGGAGTTCATGGCACTCAGCTATTGGGATTTGACCCCTCTCCAATACGAAGCCGACGAAGCCGTGCAGCTACAGCGTTTGAAGGACACCGGAAAATATGGCCCCTATGAGAAAGAATATATTCGCAAGGATGGCAGCAGCTACCCGGTGCGATTGAACGGCACATTGGTGCATGATCGCGCAGGGCAACGCCTGATATGGTCAATGGTGGAAGATATCTCCGAACGGAAAGCGCAAGACACAACGCTCAAACAACTGCTTACACAACTGGAAAATTTCTTTGAGCTTTCGATCAATTTCATGAGCATCATCAACACCGAATGGAAGTTTGAAAAAATCAATCATGCCTTTGAACGGGTGCTGGGATACCAGGAATCTGACCTACTCAAGCATTCGCTGTTAAACATTGTTCACCCTGATGACATCGAAAACACACGCAATGAACTACTCAATATTACCCAGGGCCGAGGCGCCTTCACTTTTCAGAATCGCGTGCGTAATAAAGCCGGCGGTTATATCAACCTGCAATGGTATTCGGCAGCGGATCTTGAAAGCGGCAAGCTCTACGCAAGCGCGGTTGACGTCACGGCGCAACAGGACACCCTACAGGCTTTGATCAATGCAAAGAATGCTGCTGAATCTGCCGATCGAATGAAAAGTGAATTTCTTGCCACCATGAGTCACGAGATTCGCACCCCCATGAACGGGGTGCTCGGCATGCTGGGTCTATTATTGCGCACCCCCCTCAACGACGAACAAAAACACCGCATGGAAATCGCACAATCCAGTGCACGATCTTTGTTGGCCATCATTAACGACATTCTGGATTTTTCAAAAGTGGAAGCCGGCAAACTCGATATCGAGCAGGTTGATTTCGATTTGCAAGCGCTGCTGGAAGACATTACCGATGCTTTCCGCTATAAAGCAGTCGAAAAGGGCCTCGATCTGCGTTTCGTGGGCGATGCGCTGAATCCGAAACTTGTTAAGGGCGATCCTGGACGCCTGCGACAGGTGTTGACCAATCTGTTTAGCAACGCACTCAAGTTTACCGATCAGGGCGCTATTACCTTGCATTGCACCTTGATTCCAAGCGGCAATCACCTGCAACTGAAAGCCAGTGTGGAGGATACAGGAATCGGCATTGACCCCGAAAAAATCCCTGAGCTGTTCAGTGCCTTCACCCAAGCGGATGCGTCGACCACGCGTAAATATGGCGGCACTGGATTGGGGTTGGCCATATGTAAAAAGCTATGCCAGCTGATGGGTGGCGATATTTCGGCGAGCAGCAAGAAGGGTCAGGGGAGTTGCTTCGAATTTAGTGTCCAACTCGCCGTCAGTCATCCGGTGGAAACAGATGTAAAAACGCCCAACCTAAGCGGCGAGAATTCAACGGTTTCTCCACCCCCCTGGTCTAGCAACACTCGCGTACTCGTGGTCGAAGATAACCCCGTCAATCAGGAAGTCACCTTGGCATTGCTGAAAGATTTAGGGCTTATGGCGGATTTGGCCCATAACGGTCTGGAGGCAATAGGGACTTTACGCAGTACCACCGACGCAAACGCCTATGCGTTGATTCTGATGGATTGCCAAATGCCGAATATGGATGGGTTTGAAGCGACGCGCCATATTCGTTCAGGACGTGGCGGCAAGCGTTATCAACACATTCCCGTAATCGCGCTTACCGCCAATGCCATGCCTAGCGACCAGATTCGCTGTCAGGAAGCTGGCATGAACGATTACCTCAGCAAACCCATTGAAGCCGCTCAACTTGAAACCCTGCTTCGCAAATGGCTAGGCGGTCCGGTGACGCAACTCACTGCTCCCACTATTGCACAGCGACTCGCACGGCCGCCGATGGAGGCGTTCGACACGCCAGCCAGCACCACACACTCGGTCTGGGATAGCGAAGCATTATTGCAAAGCATCGGTGGCCGCAAAGAATTAGCAGTCACCTTGTTAAACCTTTTTATTGAACGCAGCCCACAGCAATTGGAAATCCTGCGCCATGCAGTCGCCGAGAAAGATACAGCAACCATCGAGCTACTCGCCCACACGATTAAAGGCAGTGCGGCTCAACTGCGCGCCTCACAGCTATCAGGTTTTGCGGCTGAAATCGAATTGGCCACCAAAGAAAACGATTGGATTCGCATAAATGCCTGCATGCCCGCATTTGAAGCGGCACGCAAGCAATTAAGTACCGAATTTTCGGCTTATCTAAATAATGAATCCAACGGCTGATTCAGATCATCGGGCATTGATCAAAACCTTTCTCAAGGCCGCGATAAAAACTGCATGATCGCCTGATTGACACGATCGGGAATCAATTTGCTCAAGGTACTGAGCGCTCGAAATTGCACTGTCAGCGGATTATGTAAATGCCGCGATGTCGTCACCCGAAAAATCTCATTTGCCACGTCTTCAGGCGAGAGATTTACGCCCAGACGCGCGACGATGCCCGAATGACTTTCTTCGGCGGTTAGCATGGGTGTTTTGACAAAAGGCGGCATGACATCACACACCTCGATACCTTCCCTCCCCCATTCTGTCGCGAGCGCCTCCGTTAAACCTCGCACTGCAAATTTGCTGGCAGAATAGCTGGCAAAATCCGGCGTTCCGAAAATCGCCGATGCCGAACTCATATTGATCAACAACCCTCTGGCCGCCTTTAAATAGGGATACGCGGTATAAGCGCCATTGATCACGCCTTTGACGTTGATATCAATAATATGGTGATGCCGCTTTAGCGGAATATCTTGAAAATGCCCCACACTGAGAATACCGGCATTGTTATGCATGACATCGAGTCGGCCAGTCCTACAAAAATCCGCAAGCGCATTTTGCAAGGTACTGGCATCGGTAACATCTACCACATATATCTTGGCATCGTGTAAGCCAGGTTCATGTCGAATAGCCTCTAGCCCCGCCTGTGTGAGATCAGCAAGCCCCAATTGCCAGCCTGCACGACCAAAGACACGTGCCGTCGCCAAACCGATCCCCGATGCAGCACCTGTTATGAAAATACTCGGCATTGAGCCACCTCTTGCAATTTATTGGCAAAGCCCCCATCGCGCACATTGCTTGCAATGGGTTACATAAAACAATAAAAAACTCGTTAACAAACTGTCAGTGCCTGAATACGATTGTCCGACAATCTAAACAATAACCGCACCGTCGTCGAGACATCATTATGCATTTTGCACTCCAGGGATATCGGAACCGCCTGCCTCTGCTGGCCACTGCCATCACCATTTTTTGCCAAGCAAATCAGACGTTTGCAGAGACTTTTCCGGTGGGTACGACACAAGCCTTCACGCTTGAACTGACTCGCGCTGAAACGGGGTCGGAGCCCCAAATTGTAATCCGCCACCAGAATCGACGCCTACTCACCACCCTACCCAACGAGCCCCTGATCACCGGGGGCCTGCAACAGCTCGACGCCAGCGAAAAGCGCGGCTCCTTTACCTTGCATGAAAACATCGCCACCTTGTGCCACCAACAAGGGGAATTATCGGTGCAGTCGGATTCGACTGCGGTGATATTGCAAGGCCAGATTGGTGGTGACGAACGCTGTGAATCGCGTTTTACGGTGCGGTTTGACGAAGTATTACCAGGACATTTGCGTTTTCAACTACGTTTTGAAAATGCCGCAGTCAATTACTCGCAACTCACTTATCAATCTTCACCGGACGAACGTTTTTACGGGTTTGGTGAACAGTTTTCCGTACTCGACATGAAGGGACGCAGCGTACCCATTCTGTCGCAAGAAGGTGGCGTGGGCCGAGGCCAAGCCCCTATTACCGGGCTCGTCAATTTCGGTTCGCCTGGCTCTGGCGGCAACGCACTGAGCACCTATTATGCCGTGCCACATTACATCACCAATACATTAACATCCCTTTTTCTCGAAAATACCGATGTCAGTGTGTTTGATCTTACCGCTGCAGATCGCGTCAATATCCGCATTTTCAGTGGGGCAGTGGATGGCCGGGTATTGGCGGGCAATAGCATGCTGGATCTCATTGAACGCTATACCGAATACAGCGGCCGCATGCGCCCCCTGCCCGACTGGTTCAATGAAGGCGCTATCGTAGGTATGCAAGGCGGCACGGCAGCCGTCCATAACGTGCTTGATGAGCTGACCGCGCGTGGCACACCCGTCGCAGGCGTCTGGCTGCAAGACTGGGTAGGAAAACGCAAGACCCTGGCGGGATCACAACTCTGGTGGAACTGGGAACTTGATCAAGATCGCTACCCCGACTGGCACGGCTTGGTGGATCGCATCGAGGCCAACGGCGGCAAAGTGATGTGCTACATCAATCCCTTTTTGGTGGATGCCACCCCCAAAGGCAATGTGCGGCGGAACCTCTATCAAGAAGCAGTCGCACAAGGATTTTTGGTCAAACGCCCCGACGGCAGCATATATGGGATTACCAACACCGATTTTGATGCGGGCATGATTGATCTTACCCACCCCGACGCTGTCGTTTGGATCAAAGCCGTCATCAAGGATCAATTAATCGATGAGGGTCGCTGCCATGGCTGGATGCACGATTTTGCCGAAGGCTTACCGTTCGATGCCCAACTGCATAACGGCCAGACTGGAGCGCAATACCACAATCAATATACGGTGGATTGGGCGCGGATAGCGCGCGAGGCCATTGACGAATCTGGCCACGGCGACAGCATTGTGTTTTTTAACCGTTCCGGCGCGGCAAAGACGCCCGGCTACAGCACCTTACTTTGGCAAGGTGATCAATTGGTAACGTGGGATCGCTTTGACGGTTTCCGCTCCGCGATATTGGCAACGCTGACGGGCGGCTTTTCTGGCATCAGCTTGAATCACGCCGATATTGGTGGCTACACCAATGCGGGTGTGGGAAAAATCGGATTCAATCGCGAGCAGGAATTACTGCTGCGCTGGATGGAATTCGCCGCTTTCACCGCCGCCTATCGAACACACGAAGGCTTAAAACCGGAATTGAATGCGCAGTTCTATTCCAATGCCACGACCTATGCGCATTTCGATAAATTTGCGCGCGTTTACAAGGCACTGGCGTTCTATCGCAAGCAATTGTTCGAGGAAGCACAACATAAAGGCTACCCGGTAGTCCGCCATCCGCTACTGCATTACCCACAAGATAAAACCTTGGCGACACTAAAAGACCAGATCATGTTGGGAAGCGAAATTCTAATGGCGCCCATCGTCAACAAGCGCGCCTTCAATAACGACTGGAACAAGGTGTATTTTCCTGATGCAGACAATACGACCTGGGTGCACATGTTTTCAGGCAAGAAATATGGCAAAGCGGGTAATGCTTCTGCACCGTGGTGGCTACAGCTGGTGAACCCCGCCCGTGGAAATTGGCGTTGGGTGCATTCCCCACTGGGACAGCCCGCTGCTTTTTATCGAGAGGGTTCAGCCATTGCCCCAACCCTGGAAGAAAATTTGAAAACCCTTGGCGTGAAATAAAACGCTGCCCACTCACGAGATCACCTCGTGAGTGGGCAATTTACTATCAGTTACAACCGTATACCCGCACGTAATCCACCTCCATCCGCGCTGGGAATATCCCCATATCTACTCCCTGCGCAGCGCCCCAATCACCACCAATCGCCAGATTGAGAATCATGTAGAAACGCTTGTCGAAAGGCCAGGTGCCATAGCCTGCATAATCGTTGTTATAGGTCGCATATTTCTGCCCATCAAAATAGAAGTCGATGCGATCCGGGAACCACTCCACCATATAGTTGTGGTAGGACGTTTCCACCGTGTTATTGGAAACACCACGGGTAAATTGCGTGCCCTTGGTATGATTGCGATCACGTGTATGCACTGAGCCGTAAATCATATTGGGCTCATACCCCACATGTTCCATGATGTCGATTTCACCGCTGTTGGGCCAACCGCCATAACTCCAGTCAGTGGGTAACATCCAGAATGCGGGCCAGGTTCCACGGCCTACCGGTTGTTTGATACGCGCTTCAAAACGGCCAAAGGTAAAATCAGCCTTGTTGTTCGAAGCGAGCCGTGCAGACGAAATTTCATGGCCGTTATACCAGTCGCGGCGCGCTTCCAGGACCAGGCGACCATTTTCAACGCGGGCGTTTTCCAGGCGGCGGTCGGTATAGTTCTGCCACTCATTGTTCACCCAACCTGGGCCATGCACTTCAAAATTCCATTTGCTGGCATCAGGCAAACCGGAATAGTTAAACTCATCGGCCCATCTCAAATTTGTACAACGGCCCGAACCGCCGCCGGTACCCCCCGTACCACCGCCACTGGTTGAAGCACGGGCCACTTTCCACTTCTGATTGTTTTGCCCGGAGTTACCATACTGCACTACAGGGGCACCGTTATAATTTCCCCAGTTTTCCAGGTCGATGACCTTGCCGCTGTTTTTGTTGCGCAACACATAACTGTCGCCACTTTTCAGAAACGCAAACAGTTGCGCATCATTGCCATTGTCAGGGTATTGCTGCACACCCGCCGCATCGCCCATTGAGGCATTGCCGATGTCCAACAATTGATTGCTGTGCACAGCTTTCACTTTGTAATAGCCGCTACCGACGTGTTGCAAATTCCAGTGCTGATTGGCTGCGGCAACGTAATCCCAGGTGTGTACCGGGGCAGCGTTCTCTTTTGAAGCCTCTTTGACATCCAACGCCTTGTTATTGAATGTAGAACGAATGCTATATTGGCCGCTTAACGACGTATCTGCGTCCACCGGAATGATTTGCCACTTTTGATTATTACCATCCGCCCACGACCATTGATTGACATTGCCGCCATTAGCCGTACTCCAACCCGCCACATCCAGCACTTTGCCACTACCCCGATTGGTAATGCGGTAGAGCCCATTGCCAAGATCATCGATACGAAACTGCTGGGCATTGGAACCATTGCTTGACCACTGTTGCACATTGGCCCCATTGGCGGTGGAACCTCCCGCAATATCCAGCACCTTGCCACTCATGGCGGAGCGAAGGGTGTAATAGCCGGCCCCTGCTGCCGATAGCGTCCACTTCTGGTTGTTGCCACCCACATAGTCCCATTGATGCACATTGCCGCCGTCGCCCATGGCGAAATCTGCGACATCGAGCGCCTTACCTGAGTGTTGGTTGATAATGCGATACTGCCCGGTAAACGACGTACCCGCCTGTGCGGTAGAAACCGCCACGATGACGCCCCCCAGCGTTAAAAGGAGGGCCGAAAATGGACGCGACATAGAACACCTCGTTGTTGTTTTTCTACCTTAAGTGTTACATAAGCCCCCAGCACCTCGGTATCGGCCAAACGGCTGAGCTTGCGGCAACCCCAACGCAACCTGTTTCCGCGCTGGGCCTGTCGAATTGGACTTGATACACTTGCTAACGAACGGCATCCCCCTCTCTTTTTTGATGTAAAGCAGACCATGACAAAAGCATTCTGGCTTGATGAACCCCCTGCCGATTCCCGCCGTGAGCGCCGCAAGCAGGAAAATCGTGAGCGCATCATTGAGGCCGCCATCGCTCTTTTCGAAAGCCAGGGCTGCGATGCGACGACGCTTGAAGAAATTTGCGAGCGTGCCGAAGTATCGCGCCCTACCTTCTACAGCTACTACGCCTCCAAACAAGAATTGATCAAAGCGCTGGTAGATAAACTATGGGTAAGTGTCGCGCGTGAACTCACCAGCAATTTGCTGGCACGCCATGTGTCAACGCGTGATTATGTCGAGGCCTTTTTCAAGCTGACGCGCACTGAGATCGCTCGTTACAGTCGTCTGGAGCGGGAACTGATTCTTCAAAGCATGCAAAGCCATTCTGATCAGGACGACAACATCAACATGCTTAATGGATTAACAGCCCTGTTTGTGACTGTCTATGGTGAAGGCCGCAAACGTGGCGACATCGGCAACCGTTATCCGGTTGAATTTCTTGCTGAAATGACGATGGGCGGGATTTCGTCGATCATGATGCAATGGGCGGCCAACGAAAAATATCCTGTCGACAAGCGCCTCAAGCAACTAACCGATCTGACCTTGCAGATGTTGGCGTTGAAGAAATAAATCAACTGCCCAGCATAATGCGGGCAAGCTCAGTACGACTGGTCACGCCTAATTTTCTGTAAATACGATATAAATGATTGGATACGGTAGAGGGTGCCACCTCTAGCTTTTTGGCCACTTCCTTGAAGGAGAGCCCCCGCGTAATCCACAGCACGATTTCTTTTTCGCGCTCGGTCAACATGTCCAGGGGGTTCACAGGGCGCAAATACACCACGAACAACTTGCCCATAGGGGTTGCGCTGGCTACCCAATGTTTGTTCACCTGATCGTTCCCAGCGGTCGGCATGGCAAACGGCAAACACTGCCCTTGATAACCCGGAAATGCCGCATCTATCAGATCAAGAAAGCGTTCCTGCACCTCGTAATAAAATCCATGCTGATCACAAATGGCTGCGGCTGCGTTGGTCTGCGTCGTCTGCTTGCACTCCAGATGCAAAAAATAAGCATGCGTGGCCGCACCCATCAAATGAGGTAATAATCTCGCCATACAATAGCGATCTTGCGCCGAAAAATCGGCGTGACGATCACGGCGATACAGACTGATCAAGGTACTCAAACCACTGCGGGGTTCAAAATGCCCTGATCCCAGAATGCGCTCGATACCATAAGGTGCAAACAAACGCTGATAAATGGCAGACTGGTAAAACTCATCATCGGGCAGCATGTCGCTCATGGCCACGGGCTGCCCCATATTGCCAAGAATCCCCTGCCGAATGGGATTGATATCGAGCGTATCCAGCAACGCCTGCGAATAGGCATCCTCCAGACCAATATGCACGACATAATGCACCGTGCGCGAAGCCAACAAGCCCGTTCCCCACAATGCTGCATCAAAATCCAGTACCTGATGCAATTGTTCCAGCGCCCAGGCGCGATACGATTCCGGGGCCACTCGTAATACATTGCCATAGAGCTGTGTGATGAGCGTGTCGATGCGTGTTTGCAGTGGCGTGCTCATGAATTCACTGTGCATAAGGTCTATCTGCCCAGCAGTTCGATATTGCGACGCACTGGATCGGTTCTTTCGTCATCACCCCGCAGATCCGGCGTTACAACATCAGGCGCAGGCACGCCCTGCAAAAGAATACCCAGATACCAGCGTGCCTCCTCTAAGGTCAGCGCTTTTTGCAAGACGTCCAGAAACGGCTCGTGCCCATAACGTTGAACCAATTGTTGTAATTGTGCCTGATTCAGCCCTGGGGGTAACAAGCCTTCACGCGCAACTACTGCTTGCAATGCAGCAAAATGGGTCTGCCCCATTTGTGTTTCGTATTCGGACGCGGCCTTCGCCTGCTGCGCTAAAAATGCCGTTCGCGCCTCTTCCTGACGCTGACGAAACGCCGCCAGCGCTGTGCGATGTTCGGTAATTTCAGGTTGCGCCTGCAGATGATCCTGCCAGCGCTCGAACGCCTCCTGCGCGGCGTAGAGTTGCGTATCGGCACTCCCCGGTTCGACGCGCTTCAGCCAAAACCCATCGGCACGTTCGAGTGTCGGTTGTTGGCCGAATAATGCAAGAGGTGGCGCCGCAATGCCATCCCAGGTGATCGACAACGCTGGCAACAACACACCGGGAACGGTCACGTAATAGAGGCTCTTTCCTGCCGGAAACAACCAGCGTCCGGCCGGCACAAGTGTCGTACCGCCAGCCGCCACGATTAAACTCCCGGGAACCCCCAACCCAACCCGTAACAAGGTGCTTCCGGTGCCTTCGATCAAGGCCCAGGGATAGGCGAACCACCACCCGAAAACACGTTTTTGCGTGCGCTCTTGCGCGTCGGCAAACGACTCCTGCCAGGAATCAGCGGTGCCTTCGAGCGCGAATTCCCACAGGATATCTTTTCTTGCAAAGCGCCATGATTTACTGGCAATTTCGCCCATGTCGTCATAGACATCGGCTTCAATATATTCGCCCAACGCGCTGCCTGCATCGCGCCATCCTTCTCCACCTCGCCGCAATGGCGCTTCATACCCCGGCACAATCCAGACGTTATAGAGCGCCTGATCACGCCCGGTAATTTCACCACGAGCGATCAGTTCGCCTTTTTGCGACCAGTCGAGAAAATATTCAGCGTGAGAGGGGGAGGAAAGCAAAAAAAGTGTGGCGCAGAGAATGTTGAGTTTACGCATGCGGGCGTTACGCCGCCAAATGGCGCTGTAACGTCTCACGTAAGACATCAAGGTTAATAGGTTTTGAGAGCGCGTCATTCATTCCACTCGCTTTTACTGCCTGCATGTGCTCGCTCATGACATGAGCTGAGAGCGCGATGATCGGCAATTGCGGAACTTGTTGCTGCTCTTCGAACTGACGAATGCGGGAGGCCGCTTCATAGCCATCCATTTCGGGCATTTCACAATCCATCAACACCAAGGTGTAGTCACGCTGCCTATCCACCGCACGCTCTACGGCAAGCTTACCATTTTCGACCACATCACAGGTAAGCCCGAGTTTTTTCAGCATGGAGGTGATGACCTTTTGATTCACCATGTTGTCTTCTGCCACCAGCACATGCCCTTTCAACAGGGTATCCGATGGTTGCACTTGCGTCTTCGACACTGAGCGCGCCAGCACTATCCACGTTGCGTGCGCCAGCAGCGGCTGGGTAACCACCTGCGCGCCGGCATTACGCAACCGTGATTCTTGTTCAATGCCAAACCCCATGGGCACAAATACCAGCCATTGCGCATCCCCTCGCGCACGAATCAAAGGCTCGGCCAAATTCAACGAGGCGACCGTCGTAACGGTGGCCACCACCCACTGTGCTGAATGTTTGGCTAGACGCTCACGACAATGAGCCCAGGGTATGGCACCGTCATTGAATCCCACCATGTGCATGAGAGGCGCAAGACTATCCCCATCATCGACAAAGGCAAACGTTAGCGCACGCAGTGTCGCAATCTGGCGGGTACGTTCGGCCAGTAACTCGCTGTCACGATCCTCACGCACCCTCAGCGTAAACCAGAACGTTGATCCCTGCCCAATCTGGCTCTGTACCCCGACATCGCCCCCCATCAATTCCGCGAGTTGTTTGCATATGGCAAGACCGAGCCCCGTTCCCCCAAATCGGCGTGTCGTCGACGCCTCTGCTTGTGAGAAGGCTTGAAACAGGCGTGCCTGATTCTCCTGGCTGATACCAATGCCGGTGTCGGTAATGGCAATGCGCAGGGTAACATCGTGGTTGTCTGGTGTTTCCGAGGCGGGTTCCAGCACCTGCACATCCACCGTTACACCGCCCTTTTCCGTAAACTTGAAGGCATTGGAGAGCAGATTGGTGAGAATCTGGCGAATACGGGTTGGGTCCCCCAGAATAACGGCGGGGACCTTATCGTCCCAATTAGCTTTGATGTAGATACCCTTTTGGGACGCCGCCAAGGAAAAGAGTTGTACGCTGTCACCAATCAATTTTTCGAGATCCATGGGGGTATGATCCAACTCCATTTTACCCGCAGCAATTTTCGAAAAATCCAGAATATCGTTAATGATGGTCAACAACGCTTTGCCTGAGTTGCTGATTATATCGAGATACTGTTGTTGCTGCGTATCCAGTGATGTCTGACGCAGCAGATCTGCCATTCCCAAGACCCCGTTCATGGGCGTGCGGATCTCATGGCTCATTTGTGCTAAAAATTGCCCCTTGGCCGCACTTTCAGCATTTGCCTTTTGCGCCATCAATGCAGAATCGAGCTGTTGCTTGCGCAAAAGATTGATATACGCCGCCAATGAAAACGACAAGAATGTCGCCAGCACTGCAGAGCTGATAGGTGACATCCACAAAGTAAAGTCATTGTATGGGAACATACCCACATACAACCCGGTGGCTACCACTGCGCCAAACGTCCACACGGTCCAGGCCGTCAAAAAATAGCGGGCGGGCGCACTACCCTGCTGCACCCGGAATACGGCCAAGCACCAAACGATAAAGCTCATCACCGAACGCCAAAGGTAAGTGGGATGTGGATATTTCTTACCCCTACCAAGGAGCCGATAGTGCACAAGGCAAAGAAGACAACACACACTTGCATGATGCGCAAATATCGCCTTGGCAAATGTTCAATTTCGAGCATGCGAATTGAAAACAAAATGCCGAAGGTAAGGGCAATACTCGAGAAAAGATTGCCATTCATGCGATTCAGCTCGATGGCCTCGGGTGTAAATTTATCTAACACACCCAACAAGGCGGCCTGCACAAGTGAGCCAAAGGCAATGAACAGCACGTAGTAAAGATAGGCGCGATCGCGTATCGCAAAGAACAAAAACAGATTGTAAAACGCCATGCCCGACATGATGCCAACATAAATGCCCACCCGGGCGGCCATGGTGCCGTCAAATTTCGCGAGCGCGGCATCGCTCGCCAGCACAAAGGGAATCAACATCGGCACGCCCGACTTGATTCGCCAATACACCTCGGTCTGCTCGCCCGGCGCTAAGGTTAGGGGCAATACATAGGCATCCATATCCACCCGACGCGCCGAATAAGGCACCACCTTACCCAAACGCAAATGATCGATAATCTCGCCCTCACGCACTTGATAAATATCGATTTGTTCGAGAAAGATATAGGTGATGGCCCAATTGATCTTGAGCTTTTCGGCAGTGACATTGCGCATTTTCGAGCGAAACCAGATGGCATCATCCGTCTGGCCCAAAGCAATGGCGGCAGCGGTCACCGGTTGGAACTGATCGGCATCCCTGCCTTGCAATACATCGTCTATCGTCAGGCTAGCAGCAGGTTCGCGATACATCTCAAGCCAACCCACAATGTCGTACGACGCACGACCATCCAGCTCAATCACACCCTGTGCGAAGGCAAAGGGCACCCCGCACAGGGTCAGCACGACCATGCAAATAAGAATTGAATACCATTTTGCCCATATTGCCTGCATCCGGCGTTGGGCTCCTTTCTTCTGATACTTCCATTACAGTATAGGAGCCAATCCAGAAACAGGTGTAAAACGGACACAAACTCGTCAATCCTCTAACGGCGGGATATCCAACATAAATGTCAACATGGCAGGTATCACCGGGTTACTGCGCAACCGGCTGCGATCGCTCGCAGCGACAGTGACGTCCAAATGGTTATACCCCTCCGCCACCAGCAACTGCCCCTGCGGTGCAACCGACAGATTTGGAATACTTTCGTCGCCCACGATGTCGAGCAAACGCGATTCGCGGGCCGATCGGTAATGCCAGAAATCAAGCCCGCTGACGGGTTCATTTTGTCGCAGGTAATCAAAGTCCAGCGTTAGACGCGCTGGCATATACCACTCGGTAAATGTCGACTCACCGGCATACAGGACACGCGCAAAATCCTGTATATCCGTCACTTCACTGTGGGCGTGAGTAAAGCTGACACTGCCATCGTCGCTGGTGTAACTCCCCTGCCCCATCTGATCAAATCGGGTCCAGCCGTAAAGCGGCCCCTGCCCCAACGCTTGCAATGAAGGCCCCGCATCCCCGCCAATGTAAAGCGTGTCCGCCGTCAGAATATAGCCGAAAAAAGGGCTTACTGCCGATGCCAATCGAATCAGCGCCGGATCGTTGGGGAAATTTTTAGTAGTTACGCGACCACCGTTCAAAAAGCCAAGACTGGTCTGCAGGATTTTAACCGGCATGAAATTGTCGTCGAGAATCATGCCGAGAAGCGCTTCGTTGGTAAAACGAAAATCACGTACATTGGGCGAGTTTCGTATAAAACCTTTCAAATCCGCCGAATGCATCAAGCGCAACATGAGCGCGGGGGTGGGCCCGATCGGTTGCGATTTCAATAGCGTATGTTCCTGATCGGGCACCCAGTGGGCCAGCATAGCCGCCACATCGAGCAGAGCAAGCGTTTCAGCGTCCACCCCCGGCAAACGAACGACACGCGGCGTAACGCCGTTACGCATTTTCCAAATATCGTTTTGATAACGCTTACTTGTTGCACCCGCGCTGTCTACTGCACTGGTCGTGCGTGCATACTGCGCGAAGGGATCAAGGGTTTCCTCCTGAGGGGTAACGCTGATATCCAGCCGCACAAACCCCGCGGCTTGCCGATAACCGGCATCATTATCGGTGCGAGGATCACCGTCAAAATCCCACCCCATAAAAGCACTGGTTAGATTCCCCCCTAAGGAATGGCCACCAATATACAATTTTTGCTGGCGTTCGCGCTGATCAGGCACCAGCGACACTGCAACCTGATACATATCCTCAACCGCACGCGCAACACCAAAATCGGTCAAAAAGCGGGTTTCACTCCCTTTTTTGAAGCCGGCAAAGGTTCGTCCATCAATCGTCGCGTTATTATAGTAATAGTCAACGGCCAGCTGGATATCATGCGCCCGCTCAGCCGCATTGAGGCCGGTCGTATCTGCCAGGCATTGATTGCGACGGTTGAGCGCAACCACTTGTACGGTATGCCCTTTTTGATGCGCCTGATACACCAGTTGTTCGGCCATGCCGGTAAAGGTATTGGCAGCGCCCAACATGCCAGGCATCAACACCACGACTGCATCGGCCTCGTTCACCGGTGTATTGCCCATTCCTCTTGGGAAGAAGCGGTGATACTGCAAGCTCTGGCACTCCACGGGCATTTGTGCCGAAAGGGGGGAATAAAGCGTCTCAAGACGACGCTCGACCACTGCGTTCACGTCTTGCGGGGTAAAATCAGGCGTCACTCCCGCAGTGGGTGGCATCGGAACTTGCCCGGACGGTTCATAGCATCCGCCCAATAGCAGGCTGCTACTGATCAGTAATGCCGAGGGTAAGGTGTATTTTATTGTTGTCATAACCATGCTCCCGCTTAAGGTGCTGTTATCTTGCGCAGCTCATTCGTGCTTCTTGTAGAGTCGGAGCGGGTCAATTTTGACCCTGCGACCACCATCAACTCGTTCAACAAAGCAGCATTTTGGCAATTTCCACCGCTAGACAATCTGCCCACCTTCTGGGACGATCAGGGTCACTTTGGGCCGCGGCTGCCTCAATAGACCCAGCCGGCACCCCGAAAGACTCTCATTCATGCACGGAGGTTTACATGGCCAGACACTTGCGCTCGATCGACCCGGTAGTGGCGTTCCACCTGTACCCGCTGGCGCTCGTGGAGCTGGTGATGTCGAATGGGGCCAGTATTGAGCAGATGCTGCAGGACACCGGGTTGGACGCTACCGTTCTGAAAGACATCAGTGCCAGCATTTCGTATGCGCAATACGGGCTGCTGATTCGCAATGCGTTCCGCCACTACACACACCCTGGCTTGGGCTTACGATTTGGCGCCAATCTGCACATAGGCCATCAGGGCATGCTGGGGGTGGCTACCATGACGTCGGACACGCTTCGTGATGCAGGCGTTTTGGCGCAACGCTTTTACAAATACTTGTCGCCGGTGTTGGTCTTGGAAATGCGGGTTGAAGGGGAAGAATGTGTTGTGCAGGCCAACGAAGCCTGGGATCTTGGCCCGCTACGTGTTTTTGGTGTCGAGTGTCTGTTTGCCGGTTTGCTCAAAAATATTGAGTTTGTGCTGGGAATTGAGCACTTTCCTTGTCGGTTTGAATTTGGTTATGAAGCCCCTTCATATTTGGCGTTATATGATACCTATCTGAAAAACCCGGTAGCGTTTGATCGCGGCTTTCATCAAATGCGATTCGATGCAAAATGGTTAGAGGCCAAATTGCGCTTTCGCCACCCGATGACCTGCTCACAAGCGGTGGCTATTTGCGAGGATTGCATGGGCAACCTCTCCAGTCGGGATAGTGTTTTGATGAAATTGCGGCATTTACCCATTGTTTCGCCGGGGCGGGTCATGTCGCTCGAAGATGCCGCCGTTGCATTGCACATGAGCGATCGCACGCTCAAACGGCAATTGCAGAAATTGAATACTCAATATCGCCGGTTGGTGGATGCCATGCGATTTGAGTGGGCGGCTTCTGCGTTACGAAGCAGTGATATGGCGGTCGCCGAAATTGCTGAGCAAATGTGTTTTACCGATGTAGCCAATTTTCGCCGTGCGTTCAAGCGCTGGACGGGGCAAACGCCGCAGGAGTATCGGAATGGGCGGGAGGATGGTTAGGGGATTTGAGTTTTAATCAACATCCATGTGGGCCTCCACGCAAATTCTTTTGTTGTTGTGGCCGGTGCTAAGAACGCTTTAAGCATTCCCTAAATAAGCGCTCTTTGCACCATAGCTTGAAATAAACAGCCAGCGTATCGCACGCGTCGCAGCCACGTGAAAAAGAGCACGCTCATTTAGATCACGCAGTCTCCGCTCGACTGGGTCGTCCGTGGCATCGATACTTCTTTGCAAAGGCACGACACCCTGATTGATCGCCGCCATGAATACGGCCTTAAACTCCAGCCCTTTGACGCGGTGCATGGTTGCCAAGCGTATTCCAGGCTTTGAGCGATCATCGGCCTGATCACGCGACAAGCGACAAATTGCAAAACCCGACTTTTTCAAGGCTTGCTCGTAATCATCGATAAGGTGCTGGCTACGTGCAACAACACACATATCTGCCTGCTCAACGCCCTCACCCAGCAGTGTTTTGATCTGATCGATAATCCATGAGCATTCTGCTGCCAAATTCTTGGCCAAATACAGCTGTGGTTGCTCGCCCTGCACGAGAGATCGGTAGTCAGTAACAGAATCATTTCCGTCATCGAGATCATCCACCGGGATTCCTTCAAGCAAGGCGGTGGCAAAGCGGCGAATTTGTTCGGTCGTTCGGTAGTTGATCTTGAGCTTCTTGCCTCGCCCGCGAATATTGATTCCGCAATGGCTCAGCGACGTCTTGCGCTGATAAATGCGTTGGTGCCCATCACCCACGATGAAAAGATCATCCGATTGCTCACCTGCCAGTCGACGAATCAAGCTCATTGCCTCTGGCCCCAAATCCTGGCCTTCATCCACAACGACGGCGCGATACTGTCGGCTATCCTCACCCGTGGAAAGAATGTGGATCGCGTAATGCATTGCATCTTCAGCAGTGACGAGCCCCTTGGCGCTCAATTGCAAGCGCATTTCTTCAAAGACCGGCCAAATATCGCTCCTTTGTTTGCGATTCAAGGCCACCCCCCTGCCATTTCGACTGGCTTTGAGATACGTCATACGATCAGCAATCTGCTGCGCCAAAATCACGCGCTCCCACTCTTCCCGATAAAAGCTTTCGGGTAACTCGAGTTCAGCGGGAATCAATTGCTTTGCAGCGTTCCAGCATCCTTCATACAGGCCATCCAACCCTTGCGGAAATACAATTTTCGAAGGGTATTTCTGCCGACGCACAAAGTGGCTAACCCATTCATTGATGGGCTTCACTTCAATCTTGCTGAATTGCTCGGGTGTGCAAATCTTTTTCAAGCTGTTACTGATGTCAGTCGCAAGGTTGTATGTAAACGTTGTGAACAGCAGTTTTTCGTTGCCTTTGAGCACATTGCTCACTAACCAACGCGCACGATGCATGGCAACGACAGTCTTGCCCGTTCCCGCACCGCCGAGCACGCGCACTGGGCCATTCCAGTGACGCTCGACCAGCTGACGCTGGGATGGATGCAAAAATACACGCCAACGCTCAAGCGGAGCCTCCAGCATCTGAATGAGTTCCATTTCGTCATCGACCACGTGGAAACGCCGCTGTGATGCTGGGTGCGCCAACGCCTTGGCCAAATCCGTGGTATCGACAGCGATATTTTTCGGCGCTGCATACTCTTCTAGCACCTGATCGAGCGGAGTTTGGGCCGCTAATAAATACAGCGCTTCAAAGGCCTCAACCGGAAGCTGCTTTTCCATCGCTTCGAGCGCGATTTCTGAGTTCAGTGATTTGATAACTGCCAACAGCGGCGCGGGGACCCCTAAACGCAACAAGGTATCGTCATCCAGGTTAAATAGTGGGCCTTCTGATCTAATCGCAGCCACGCTGAGAGTCTTTTGCTGTAAAAGCGGAAGAGCAGTAACGACTTTGCTCTGTTCAACCACTTGCGGTTCATCAACTTCAAAGAGCTGCAGAACGCCTGTTGTCGGGTTAACACGACAACGATTGCGACGGGCCCAGATATAAGCGTCATCGTGCTTATCTACCCACAACAGAATGTAGACGTTGCCAGTATCCGGCTTGAGTACGATGCCTCGATATTCTTGATCAATTCTGACAGACCGAAATCCAGGGTCGCTCGCATCATTGATTTTTTCGTAATTGATTCCGGTGGCTTCAGGATTACGGCGAAATTTGCTGACAAACTCCATCAGCTTTTTCTGTTTGCCTCTAGGTATCGCCGCAAAGGCTTCCAGGAAGGTGTCTCCCAGTGCGATTTTTGGTTGCATCATTGATTCTGCTCCTTAAACTTAGCCATCAAGGCTTCTAGCCAACCATCGGCGTCAGTCGAAAAAAATATCCACCCGTCGATTTGCGGTAACTGATCTGGCGACTCACAGAAAACGGCGATCTTGCGCTCCACCCAGCAAAGCTCCGCAGTAGCTACGGTCATGTCGCCTGACGTCAAATCCAGCCCCACTTGAGGTGCGGGCAAACCCGACGTTTGCATCGCATCCAAACTGATTGGGTCTATAAAACAATCCTGAAGATTGACGCCCCATTGATTGGCGAGAGGCAATTCAACCTGCTCCACTGTTACTCCACGAACAGGCCAATTTATCAGGACGCTATCGTAATTATGCTTGGCAATGCCCGTTCGACAGGTGGCCGTAAAACACGGGGCAAACTGTAGTAAGTTGAAGGCCTGCCAATAAGCACGCCATTGGTTTTTGAATTCTTTGGACAGCTCCGCAAGACTGTCATCAATGCACAGATAGACTTCAGCTTCCTGTTTGAGTTTTGTCAGCGATGCCATGGCCGCTTGCGGTACTCGCACGAACGTCGTGATACCATTCCACTGTTTTCCGACCGTACTGAGCAACCCACCCACCGCACCGGGGTTTCCTTCAATCGCTGACAATAGGGTATACGGCACGACATGAGTAAGCTCATTATAAGCCAGCTCCCATTTGGGTAACTTACCCATGTCAATACTGAGCCAGCTCATGAGGGTCATTAATGCTGATTGCTGTAACGCCAATGCTGTAGGCTCTGGTTCTTTCAGCCACTGCTCAAGCCACGTAAAGCTGCCCTTTGCAATGAAGTGTGACAGCGATGCACTCGATTGCAATTGCCCGGTTTTGGCAAGTTGATCGAACAACTTGAGCCCCTGCACTTGACGGCCGGCGGAGAGCACCTCGGATGCAGGAACAGGCGGCGCCTTACCCGGCTCAGGCACATCATCCCACGCCAATACTAAAACTCGACGCCCCGACATGATCAGTGACTGACGCTTAAGCGTATCATCCAAAAGATTGGCGTAATGCGGTGCAAAACCATCCGTGTAAACAAGCCATTCATTTGCGGGCTTGCGATCCGCCTCACGCACGGGGCGTATGACAAAATCCGCTCGCGTCGGGAAAACCACGCCCTCCGCAGGCCCGAAATCCACTTGAGGCTCCAGCTCCCAGTGGTTTGTACCGATTGTAAACCAATAGCCCGCCTTGCCATTGACCTTGCGTTTTTTCAGCTGAAAACGAGCATCCAGTGCATCGACAAATCTTTTTTCGAGCGGGCTTTCGAGCAAGGAACTGGCAGTATTCGTGTCTGAAAGCCCCTCAACTTTCTTGAGCAAGTCCGCGCTCTCGAGGATCTGACCAAACAACTGTTGCGCCTGTTTTCGTGAAATTTTCGGCATATTGCGGCTGTCACGATACGCCAGCAAGCAACGATAACAGCCATCGCGATGCTCATCACTAGCGCAACTGCAATCACGTAGCTTTTCATGTGCAGTCTTGAGCAAGGACATCAGATTCGCGGGATCGCGCATCAATTCTTTCAGGTAACCACTTCCGCCCGGAATGCTGTCATACAGCACAAGATAATGGCGGGCAGAACCGGTCTCTCGCGCAGGTTCGCTCATTTCTGTAATGCGCAGATGGCTGACATCTCCCTTGAAATGCAGCTTGAGCGCCATATTCAGCGCAGCGATAAATGAATGCCGTACCCCCTCCGAATACGCGACTTCTGCAAGCGGCAATAAAATGCGTATGGCTTCGGAACGCAATTCACGATAGAGAAACAAGCTATCAATCCACTCGACGGTGTTCTCAGGCACACCCGAACGCGCATAGGGGCAATCGAGTGCATGCGCGAACTGGCCGCGTCGCAAACGGTCGCGCTTGACCATTCCGCATTTGCTACAAATTTTGAACCCTTTGCGGGAATCCAATTTTCCAGCGACAGAAAACCCATCACCTTCACCACCCCGTGGCCCAAAGTTAATTTCCCGAAATATGGCGCGACTCAAAAATTCGAAACCAAACGGCAAATTCTCGTTATCGAGCTTATAAGCAGCTGTGACTGCATCGTCAGGAATATCCACCAGCAACTGGCGCTGATAAAACACAGGTTCACGCTGATCCGAGTCGTCAGCAATCCGGTCAAAACGCGAATCTGCACGCGCATACACCTGCCGCAAACGCAAGAGTGTCCTTTGCTGACCGACATCGGCCCACTGTGGGCTACCGCATTTGGGGCATACACTATGCTTGCTCAGGGACTGTGTAACATCCTCGGCATAATGACACTCGCTACACAATCGCCACGTCTCCGGCCGCGACACATTCAAGTCAACTTGCTCGATGTTAAGCTGATGTGCCGCCGCATAAAACCGGTTTTCGGGCGCAAGCTCACTTAGCGCCGCCTCAGAAGATCGCTGAAAATCAAGCGACTCCACTTCGTAACGCCCACGTTGATCGGCGTCAACGCCATCCCCTGCTTCTCTGGGTTCGCGACGCCGTAATATGACTGATTTGAGGGTGACACCCTCCTCCGGAAAGGCATAGTTAGGCAGCAGGCCTTCATCCGTGAAGTAATTCAACGTAAGTCTTCTATTGATTTGCGCCATGCGCGCCACTAAACCTTGGCGTTCTTCTTTCAGCCCTTTCAGTCGAAGATCACGCTCTTCATCGGCAGGCATGGCCTCCAACTGCTCGATTTGTTTTTTCAAACCATCGACGCGTTTTCGCAACGAAAGGCGTTCATTCTTCACCTGATTAAGGCGATCAAGAATACGCCAACTCAGCGTGCTTTCATTGCCTTTCCCACCCAACAAAAATGTCGCGAGATGCTCTCGCTCATTGCTCTCCAACGCCGGAAACAATTTCAAAAAGCCATCAAGCAACGATTTGGCATTTTGGTCAATAAAGGCAAGCAAGTTATGCGGAAACCCATTTTTTTTGTCGTTTTGGATCGTATCCAGCACGGCCTGCATCACGCCGGGGATTGCCGATTCATCAATACCGGTATCAGCCCAGCGATCAAAACACCAGGCAATCAATTGCCGCTCCAACACCGATATGGCTCGCAGAAACACACCCGGTGTTGACACCGACCCGGCCAACATCTCTAACGGTTGCTCGTAGAAATAGTTGTCATGGTTATGACCATTCGCAATGGCCAACGCCAACGCATTACCGTCGGTACGACCGGCGCGACCAATACGTTGCAAATAGTTCGCTTGCGCTGGCGGGATCGAACATAACAACACCGTCGACAGGTCGCCGATATTGATCCCCATTTCGAGGGTAGGCGTGGCCGAGAGCAAATTCACATCCCACGGCTGTCGCCCCAACACGCGCATAAAGGAGTTCTCGATTTTTTTACGCTGCTCACCCCCCATCAGCCCGGTGTGCTCCGATGCCACCAACCGTATGGGCCGCGACCGATAACTCTCGTTACCCAAGCTGATATCACCCACCTGATAGCGACCCAAACAACCATGCCGCATACAGGGGCTGTTCTGCCACTCTTTAAAATAACGCGCCACTACCATTTGGCGGTGGCCACAACAATCGCACACCATTTCGGCAAGGTTAGCCGTGACCTGCCAACGCTGGGGTTTGAGCAACCAGACGGGGTCACCCCCTGCTTCGAGCTGACGCAACCAGCCATCTTGTTCGAGGCGTTGCACGGCAAACCGATAAACCTGTTCGTACTCAGCTGTCGCCAGCAGTGACTCAATGGCAAGGCATTTGTTAAACCACCCCAAGTACCAGCCCGCCTGTCGGCTCAAGATGGTTTCGAAATTGGAGCTGACAGGGTTGATCGTCAACGCAGCGGGCGGCGCCGCCTGCGGGCCATACCCAGGAAAATACTTCTCTCGCCCCCCCAATTGACTGAGCGCGAACGTCTTGCCACGCTCACGCACATAAGGTTCCATGGCCTCATCATAAAACGCGCCGGTTTGGCGCAATCGACGCATCACGCCCAGCAAAAACACCATGACTTGCGCATCGCTGATATCTCGCAGGGTGCCAAGCTCTTCGCGCAGAACATGCGCCAAATGTCGCGCCGTCTCGCGTAGCTCGTTAGGCGACACTTCAACCATCGCAACACCCGAACGCTCTAGCGTGCGGCCCAGACGTGAGCGCAGCCCGAACTCTACCAAGGTATCCCAACGCATGCGCTTGGTGACCAGACCTACCAGATCACTGCGTGCAGGCAAGGCGTCATCAGATACCAGCGTCTGGTAATCACTCAGCCATTCCATATTGGGCGCGATAAACATGCCGACAAACTTACGATCATCATTGACAATTTGTCGCCAGTGCTCAGGAACTTCATCAATCAAGCGGGCGAGTGGCATACCATCACCCTTCGCCCTGACCACACGGGCTATGGCTTGCCGTATTACCTGCGAATAAGTACGCGCGCCAAAAAAGCCGGCGCGATGAGCGGCATCTTGTACCGAGTCAGAAAATGCAATGACGCGATGATCGTCGTTGAATTCAGAACCAAACAGATCGCTGATCGCCACACTTGCCAAACTGGCGGCACGCGAACCCAGGATCAATACTGACGCCCTGGCCTGGCAGCAGGGGCAATCATTTGACACCTCCAGTCGTGGCTCGCCATTGACCGTGCGCTGTTTGAGAAGGCTCGGCATCCATACCCTCAACATGGGTCGGCTGCAATCTGGGCAACTTGCATTACGGGGGTGCAAGGTTAGACAGGTGCTACAGAGATAACGCTCACCTTCAGCGGGTGCTTTCTCGCCCTCGGTGAGAGGGTATAGCAACACAGCATCGGGTTTACGACCGAACCAGGCGCTATAAAACAACTGTAGATCGGGTCGCAGCGTTGGTTCACCTTCGGGTTTCACACAGCCCCAAGCGGTCGCATGACATTCACGACAATGCATGACGGGCAAATGCAAAGGTAACTGCGGATTTTGCAGATCGTCGAAATGACGCAACATGGGCGCTGGGCCTACACTTGCCACCATCCGCCGCAGTTCGCGCAACCATAGCTGCACACGTACCTGCAGAAACGGCATTACCCCCTTTTCCGGTTGACCGAAAACGCGCCACACCCGCGCCGCAGAAATTAATGCACAAAGGCTGTCGATCAATAGCAGGACTTTGTCATGATCCACCGTCAAATTGAAATAACGGTGCCAGTTACTCGCCAATTCATTCAGATCGCATACCTTGTGCGCTGCCTTTAACAGTGCTTCAAAAGCCGTGTGAGAGCGCAGCAACACACCCAACTCGACACTCGCCTGCTGGCGACGCAATTCGTCACGATCATCGAGGGGTAAATCCTTTTCCAACCACAAGCGCGCGACCTGTCGCAAATAAAAGGCCTGATCATGCCGTCCAGGAAACAACTGATCGAGATTTTCACGCGGCCAGTGACTGATCACCTCATGCCCATCGTTAAGCTTGAGGTATTCATCAACGGTGAGGCGATCCTCCAGAATGATCGAGTGCTTGTCAAAAGTCGTTGCAAACACATCTGACGCATAATTGCAGAGGGATTGAATGCCTTGGTCATCACCGATGGTGGCCGAGGTACCCACGCAAGCAAGCTCATTACCTATTTTCAATTTGTCGCGAAATCGCCTGATCAAACAAGCCAGATCAGTGCCTTGGGCGCCGTCAAACGTGTGCAATTCATCAACCACCAGATAACGCAGCAACCCGGGTACATTATGGCGCCACAACCGCTGATCTTTGGGCCGCATCAGTAGAAAGTCGAGCATCTTGTAATTGGTTAACAAGATATCGGGCGGGTTATCTCGCAAGGTATCGCGGTGCGTGATGACCTGCTCGGGGGTCATGGCGCGGTTCTGGGTGCCGTCATCGCCCGTGAACAAACCCACACTCAGCTTGGTGTCGAGCTTGGCCACCTCTTTTGCAAAACGCCGGGCTTGGTCAGTGGCCAGCGCATTCATGGGATAGACAATAATCGCCTTGATGCCCGGTCGACGTTCTTCAAGGCAGTAATCGAACAATGGGTACATGAAGCATTCAGTTTTACCTGAACCGGTGCCGGTGGCCACGAGCGTCGACAAGGGCAATGCACGACACAAGCGAGAAAAGGCCTCATGCTGGTGCCGGTAGGGCGTAAACGGCAAATCAATGTGTCGAAATGGGAGCGGCTCGCCCGTTTCGGCCGACCGAAACGGCAACTTGACCTCTAGCCAGGGCCCCTTACAAAGCGCATGTGCTTGATCGAGGAATACCTCAAGCGTCGTCTTGTCACCCGGGTGCATGAACCCGGGCGTGGTCATGGGAAAACTCGAGCGAAGGAAGTGTTTGATACCCGACTGAATTTCGCGAGAAACAAGCGATGGCAGCATGTCGAACTCTTATTCTTGTAAGGACCTGTTACCTCGCCAGAGATTAAACTGGCCAATAGGATTTAAAGGTAAGTGAGGCCTTGATCAGCAAGCAGGGGCAACAAGCTAATCTAGCTAGCCGCCCCTGCTTTAGCAATGGTTAAGACACCATCAAGTTCAGCTCGACTTGCGGTGGGCCACATCAAATTGACTATGCGTTAATTACCCCCCACAATCAACGCATGAAATGCGTAGAATATATCTGGCAATCGCCGCACTGGCCCCAAATGACTTACGACCCTGGCTGCATTGCGCAACCACTGGGCGATGTCTGCCTGCGTCTGGGCGCACTGCAAGGCCGGCTATCGAGCTTGGGGGGGCAGTTCCAAGATCAAGCCGCGCTGGCCGTATTAACCGCTGACGCACTGACAACCAGCGAAATCGAGGGAGAAAAGCTCGATTTGGCATCGGTGCGTTCATCGCTCGCTCGCAGGCTTGGCGTCGACATTGGTGCCTTGGCGCCCAGCGATCGCCATGTCGAGGGATTGGTAGAAATGTTGCTCGATGCCACCCAGCACTGCGAGCAACCTCTCTCGGTGGAACGCCTCTGTGAGTGGCAGGCTGCGCTATTCCCGACAGGGCGAAGCGGCCTGCATAGGATCAGGACGGGCATGCTGAGAGATGACGAGCACGGCCCCATGCAAGTGGTGTCTGGCCCTGATCATCGCAGGCGTGTGCATTTTGAAGCACCGCCCGCCGCTGCCCTGACAGAGGAGATGGCAGCTTTCGTTTGCTGGTTTAACGGCGATAATCAGGACCATCTGGTGATCAAGGCGGCAATCGCTCACCTGTGGTTTTTGACATTGCACCCTTTCGAGGACGGTAATGGTCGAATTGCACGCACCTTGAGTGACCTGCTGCTTGCTCGGTGCGATGGCCACCGTTATCGCTTTTATAGCCTATCCTCGCAATTGCAAAAAGTACGAAAGGCTTATTATGAGATTCTCGAGAGCACGCAAAAAGGCTCATTGGACGTCACCGCCTGGGTGCTCTGGTTTATCGAGCAACTTGCCGACGCCATTCAGGATTCGGAGCGACAGCTCGATGCTGTTTTGTTCAAGGCCACTTTTTGGAACCGGTGGGGCAACACGCCCATGAATGAGCGGCAACATAAGGTCTTGAACAAATACCTTGATTGGGAGTGCGGCAAACTCACGGCACGCAAGTGGGCAGCGCTTGGGAAATGTTCTCATGATACTGCGCTGCGGGATATTTTGGATTTAATTGAAAAAGGAATTCTTGAAAAAGCCTCAACAGGTGGAAGAAGCGCATACTATAAGGTCTCAAGCGTCCAGCGCACATAGATCAATGTATTGCCCTTGAATAGAGCTGCTCATACAAGCAGGGGCCTTGTATCAATTGTCTAAACCGCAAACTGGCTTGAAGGTCACCATAATACTCAAGCAAATTTGCATACATCACAGGCAACACCTCAAGCAAATAACGCAAAACCTTTTCTTCGGAATCAATCGCAACGAAAAACAAGTAAAACTGCTCACCAAAAACAGAACCTCTCGTGGAATATGAGTTATACCCAAACTCCATGAACTCACCTTTTGCTCCTTCATCAAACATACTCATCAATAAGCCTCGATCATCAGAATTCAGAACAATCATAGCTACAAAAGAACCCAAGGAATGAGGTAAACAATGATTTTCGCGATAAAAAGAGAGCACAATCTCATGTAACCTAGCCTCCATCTCTTTCCTCTTTCCAACATAAAGAAAGGATGGCGATTTTGAATATTTTTCTTTAAGAATAAGATTGAGTCTTGCGTCTTCGATATCTGGAGTTACTGATTTCGAAGTGCTTATAAAATTTAGATGTTGAAGCATGTGAATATGCTCATGCGCTATACATGCATTCAAATAATCGCCACCTTCCCGATAAACATCCATCCTGACCAGGAACCGATTACTGCCATCGAGAGACGGTAGATAATACCCTCCCACACCGGGTTCACTTAACCCATAGCCGACCTTTAGGATATTGTAGAAAGCAAACAAAGCAAAAAACAATGGCAACAAAAAAATAAAAGCCGGCAGAAGCAACACAAAAAAGCAAATAAAAATCGCTTTCCCAGCAACTCCCGAATCATAAAACGCAATTATTACTGACGAAAAACTCTCTTTTAATTCTTCTAGCTGATTCAAACGCCCCGTATTCCAAGCCAATCGCACCAAGGCCGGGAAACTCATTAGCCAGAACACAAAAAAGCCAAACCTACTGGCATAAACAATATCAAAACTCCAAAAACGCACACAGCCAATTGAAACGCCAAGCGGAGGAAACTCACCGAAATCGGCCCGCAACTGATCGATCGAGCTTGACTTAACACTAAAATAAAATTTCCTAAAAAAACTCAGCACAAGATAATCCCTAATTTAGACTTGAGCCCAACTGACCCACCCCCACACCACATCAATTCACCATAACCCAGTTTGTCACTTTGCACTAATTCAAGCCGCCACAAATCTCACCAACCATGTATATCTTCCACCCCGGCAACTCGACTTTGGTGAGCGAAATAGCAGTTTTTTTAGCTGGCCATGCGACTTCAAGTGTGGTTCTGACCTCACCATTTTCATCAGTCACATCGTAGCCAATCACAGGTGGTGGAAACCCTTTGCTTTGCAATATGGCCATATCACCATGCACTGACGAATCCGCCAGGTCATAGGCATCGTTTTCCCAGCGTTTTACTTTAAGCAAGCCTTGCGCAGCTCGCAAAGACTGCAATCTTTGCATATCTCTGGCGGAGATAAAAACACCTTCATGACGAGGTTGTTTGCGGTGGCAATCCTTACAGAGAACACGCAGGTTTTCTCGGCTATTGTCGGATTTGACTCCATTGATATGGTGAACGTCACACAAATGCCTGTTGCGCGACAGATCGACAGAACATTGATCACAGCGATAATTCGTTTGCTCTCTCACCTGTCGAGAGATGGCGTCCCAGTCATCGGTATAACCAACGCGGGCAAGATCTGAGAGCGACTTGGGTTTATAAGGAAAGCATGTGCTGTAGGTGGAAAAGAAGTCAGCGATAGAGAACTCTCTAAACACTTTGTGTAAATGACCTTTTTGAGCAACGTTCTTGTAATTCAAGTGCCTCAAGCAATTCATGCAAACCTTGAGTTGAGCGACCTTTTCACGCCTTACTCTTCCTCGCCCACCTGGATCTTCAATCAAAAAATTTCCGTCGAGCCTATTGGTGGCGACATAACGCTGAAATCGGTTCTCATTTCGTGCCAATTCCAACGTCTTACAATGTGCAACATGAAATCGTCTCCCCTTCTCACCATCGTGCAACGCAGCATCAAAATAACTACCGTGATCTTTGATGTACAAAAGCACTTGTCGACCCTGAAACGACAACAATGGCGTTCCATGATCGAGCTCACCAACCTCCACGTCCTTACCCGTGAGCAACTCATCGTCCAGAGGTTCGCTCACGTACACATAGTGATCGAGTATAAAATCCGAACCTTCAGGCGACATGATCTTTCCAAGTTTGACCAGCGCGCTGAAATCAACTTTCAGCTTCATGCTCACTCCTGAATAATACGGTGCATTTGTAGCTCTGCATTGGTCATCACCTTGAACGTCACACGGCGTGAACGAGCCGGATCTTCTATGCCTTTTTCATTTAGAACAGGGTGGGCAGAGGAGAAACCAACAGCGGCAAACGACTTCTTAAGCCACTCTGTATCGTTTGCAACGGCCGGCATCATATAAAGGTATTGCAGCACTGAACGTGTTCGGCCTTGAGAAAGCTCCATGTTTTTGAAATAGGCTTCATCACCGTTAGCCGCACCTGTCCAATCCGTGCTGGTATGCCCCTCAATGCGAACCTCAGTTATGTCTTTGCGGAATTTATTCAGTACAGCCAGATAACGGGGGAAAAAATCGTTCAATATTTCCTTGAATCGGGGCTTTAACGCAAAGCGACCGGAATCAAACAACACCTCTGGCGACTTGAAGCGAAATTCAAGCGTGGTTTTATCTATCTCGGCGTCCCACCCCTGAAGATCAGCGACAAACTCCTTATCAAGAGCTTCGTAGATCGCCACTTGGGTATTCTGGTATGCAACCGCCACCTCCTTGATTTTATCGCGCTGTATCTGAACAAAGCGCATATTGGCCACGCTAATGATGAGAAACACCATCATCAGCCCGGCCATCAAGTCGGACATGGATATCCAATGTTCGCTGGTCTGCTTCGTGGATTTCTGATGGGCGCCAAATATCTCGTCCATTGTCAGCTACCTCTACCGGCCTGCAGCCGGATTACCTCGTCCATTCGGGAGACCAAATGGCGATAGTCTTCCACAAATCTCTGAGTGATGGACGTGAGCGCCTTACCGAGTGTTTCCAACTCACCTGAAAGCTCCCGCAGGGTTGTCGTCTCGTAATTCTCAAGTTTTTTACTCAGGTCTGCCGCAAACAGTCTGGACCCTTCCTTGATATGTGCATCAAGTTCTGTCCCTGCGCGCTCAAATGATTTTGACAGTTCAGCACTCATTCGCTCAGCGTTGGTCGCTACAATTTGTTGAGCGCTGGAGCCTGTTTGGGCAATTTGCTGCAACACCTGTTGATGGCCACGATCGAATTCCTGCAAGGAAATTTTGAACTGAGTGTTAAGATCAGACGAATGCTTCTGTAGCTGACCTGCCATGTCATTAACGGAAGTGCGCATGGTATCGACGACATCTTTAGCAGCGCCATTCATGTCACGCACCGTGTCAGTTAATGTATCGGTCAGCTTCTCAGACGCTGTCGCAACATCATTTGACATTGCGGCAAAAGCTTGTTGCGTCTGGGTAACCGAGTTCCGGAAGTGATCTGCACCCTCCTCCAAAGCAACCTGCATTTTGCTTGAGTTTTCGAGCATGCGTAGCCCCGTCTGATCGAGTGTTCCTTGCAGCCCGGTGGCGCCGGCGAGCATCAGGCTTCCTATTTCTTCGACGCGTTGCTGGATAGTGGGTACTGCTTGAACGGCAGCGTCCCGCATGTGGATAAATGCCTCCAAATGACGCTGCAACTCTGCAATTTGATGCTGATTGACCTGCAGCACATCGCGCAATTCAGACATCACTAGCGGGATTTCTTTGCATTCCTCCCAAATGCCGGCGACGGCAGTTCGTGTATCCTGCAGTGATTCAACGCTTTGGGCGAATTGATCTCCCATTTCTTCCACTTGTTCTTTGTAGGCTTGCTGCCAATCGACCAGCTTTTTGACTGATGCATCCAATGCCTTAAAGTTTTCACCAAATTGTTCAGTAAGGTTTTTGTTGAAGTCGATGATGACTTGACGCAATGCCTCGATGATTTGTTCGGTTGCCGATTTGGAGAGCATATCAGCAAAATGAGCAAGCTCCTCCCAGAGTTTGCGACTAAAGATGGCGTTGTATTCACGGTTGTCACGCACAAAATCAGCAAAATCACCGCGCAACAACTTAACCTGCCCCATCAGCGATCCCTCTTCTTGACCATTAAGACCTTTGGATACGCCCACCAACACTTCTTTTTGCGCAACGAGCACAGCATAAATATCATCGGGAGTAACATTTTGTTTGGTGGCGCCGACTTGATTTGCACGTTTAGGCGCAAATTTCCATGCGTCAAGAAAATTGAAGGACATTGCGCAGACCATTCCCACGATGCTGGTAATGAACGCTGTTTTCAAGCCTTCAAGAAGCAAAGGGATACTGTCATCAACGTTATTGGTATCGAATTGAAGCAACCCGATGACAACACCAATAAAAGTGCCCAAGATCCCCAGCGAGGTCATTAATGTTGGTGCATACTCAAGAAAATGCGAGTGCTTACCTTTATTGGCCTCATAAAGCGATAAGCCAAGCACAATGAATGTTACCCACACAAAGAATTCGGTCACTGTTCCGCTGACCAATGTGAACAAAATTTCTTCCAGTTTTTGCGATATCATTTTTATCCCTCAAGTGTGCAGCTCAGAAAACCAGAATCAGGCACAATTCAATGACTGCTAATCGGCAGGTGTTCTCCACAATGCCCAATCACTATCTTTCTATTTTCGTGTAGCCACGCGAAATGGACGCGTATAGTTTTTCTCAAGTCATCGGCTTTTCCAATTTTGAGGTGTCTGAACATCTCAATTGGTTTGCCATCAAAATAAAACGCTCTTGCTTCCCTAAGGGTCTTGCTGTTAATCACAGTCTCTGATTCCGTCGCCGAGTATTCATCAGCAGAGAAAACCTTTCTTGCTTGATTGTCACCTCCTGTCTGAATGGCTTCGTAATATTCCGTCATCAAGCGACGCAGCATGTCAAGCAAACGACGCCCATGCCCAAATTGATGCATATCAGCAGCGCTATCATGGGCACTGTCAAGCACGACACATCTTTCTGGGTACACGGATTCAATTAGCTTAAGCACATCCGCCGGAGCTGGGGAATCCTGTTGGCAAGCAAAAATAAGCAGCGCATTTACAAGTTCGCTTTCTTCGCCGTTCGAGGTACTAGATCTTGATATTTCCTTGATACGATAGTTTGCTGACCTTAGCTGGCTGTCTATATCGAGCTTTTCATCCTCTAATTGCATGCATCGCATGCTAATCGCGTCACGCTCGTCACAGGCTTGCTTCAACTGGGTCTCAAGTCTCTCGATTTCTACCCAAAGCATGTCCATTTCGGCAGGCGAGATTGATGCAGGGGAGTCTTGAGTTCGCCTTGCTCGGAATGCATCCAACCTGCGTTTTAGCGCCAATCGTTCAACACCATCAAATCGGATCAACTCCCGCAATCGCGGAATGTTTGTCTTGTCTGTTACAAGCCCAAGCAATTTAGAAATCTTTGACTGGGCTCTATCTCCCCAGGCTTCGATTTCTTCTGATCGCATCAATGTATTTCGAATTCTTGCTCGCCCATCAGGGGTATGCAAAATATTGATTGCGCCATCCCAAGCTGACATGTTGCGACCTAACATTTCCTCCATTTCGTAACTGTTGAAATTTGAGTCGACCATAACCACTTGAGCCAAACCAAAGAGCTGCTCCTGAAGATTTTCACACTCCACAAGATATTGCCCCGTGCGTTTTGGGCTCACAATCAATATCGGGTAATCACGATTTTTTCGCTCGATATCGAACTGAAGTGCTCGATAACTTTCCAGATCTTGACCGACATTTTTGAGACTAAGGCCGGGAACACCGATGGCAACATGTGATTCAGAGTTGGCTATATTGTTTCTGAAGTAACGAATAATGCGAGGGCTGGATGCCTCTACATTATTCGTAACGAGCGTGCTTTGCGCTTCAACTTGTACCGAGCATGAAAACTCAACCGCTTCGAGTTCGACCTTTAGGCCCATCTCTATGTTCCACTGGCGGCCTCGAACCTGAGTATCGGAGTGTTTAAGTCGCCACGCGTAGAGTTCCGGTTCCCCTTGGCCACTGTACGAGCATCGAAGGCGCGCATATCCGCCATTTTCTCTTGCCTCAAGCTCGCCATCATGAGTGATGTCTGATAACTGCAAATTTGGATAAAGCTTCTGACGCAACCATCCGAGTATCGTTCGAAGAGACAACTCATAAGCGTCTGGCCCTTCAATGCGAAAAGTATTGGCATATACGTGCATTACGATTTCTCCATTTCAAAAAACGCCCATGCCCGCCGGTAGTCTTCTTCACGATCGGGTTTGAAGAAGGGGGCTTTGTATTCGATGGTTTTCTCTTTGGGGCCGCCGGGTAGGGTGTCATCCATAAAGGTTTTGCGTACGATGCTGCCGGCGGGGAGATCTTTAATATCGTCCCAGCCAAGGGCTACGCGGGTTTGCTTGGCGAATGGGCGCTGGTTGGCAGCGTCTGACGGCTCGGCCGGATCGACACTGTAGTAGGTGCCGCTATCGAGGTCTTTTTTGTTGGCTTTACGTGGAAGCCCGACACCGACCAAGCCTTTGCTGGGCGTAAAGGCGATTCGGCCATTCTGGTCATACCAGGTATCTGCTTCGTATTGGCGCATGACCGGGAACTGCACGCGGTAAATGGTGAGCAGTTCGTCGAGCGTCATTCCGAGTGCTTGGGCGACGAGGACGTCGATCTCTAACAATGCTTGGCGGCGGGTATACTCGGTGCGCAATGCGCATTTCCGCTGCCAAGTGGGTGTAAGCTGTTGAAAGAAGTCTTGCGGCAGCACAGCGGCACCAGGGTAGTTAAGGCTGGCAGAAACAGACCAACACTGCTTTGTGAAGTCTTGTTGCCATAAAGACTGCCATAACAATGCATATGAGGTCGTCAAGGAAACCAATATCAATTCTCTGACGATCAATGCATCGCCATAATCACATAAAGGATAATCATCTAACATTTGATGGAGGTTTGTTCTGCCAGTGCTTTTTATTAGAAAATCAAATGGCAGCGAACCGACCTGCGCGGACATCGCGATTAGGTTCCTTCTATTTCTTTCTGACATCGCATAGCTTCTGCACCCATTAGTATGGGTAGGACCAGGCGGATAAAGAACGCCAAACAGCGTTCGCTCATTGCCTGGTGGCAACATCGCCCGAAGAACGACACGATAATACTCCGTCACCCGCCTCGGTTCTTTTTCGCCCGGCTCTACCCAGCTCACTCTCGGAGTGCGCGCCCGATATTCATCAGGTGTGCAGGCTGGTACGTAGTTGGTACGCGGCAGATAGTCGTCGGGCAAGGTTAGCAGGTCGAGGTTGTCGTAGGCTTTGTTAGTATTACAAAGTGCCCGCGGGGTATTGTAGAAGGGGTTGCCGACATAAAAGTGAGGACCGGATAACACCCACTCCTCAGTACTTTGGGGAAATCGTGTGTTTCGCTGAATCGTCCCGTCTTTCTGAGCGTTTGTCTCGTCAAACATTACTGTCGAATAATAGGTGTCTTTAAGATCTGCCAATCGACGATTTTGATTCGCAAACTTCTGCAGTACGCTTATCATTTGCTTTGCATGCAAGCACGGCAGTCGTGCTGCTAGCGGATCCGTACCCTCCTCGTCATATAATTTCGCGAATAGTGCGAGATTTTCACTCGACACTTCGACGATGCGATCACGATGACCTTCAAAACACCAACGCACTTTGACTCGGCCATCCGGTAGCTCCATTTCTTCTTTGATACCGGGTATCTCGCCCTCCCCGTTATGACAAAAACAGGCGTCAACCGTCTGTGGTATGAACAGGTTTGATATGTGAATAAAGCTTGGCTCTGCGTTCGGCCCATATACATTGATACTGAACAGGGTTTGGTTATGGACTTCTGAGAACAGCTTTGTTTCATTGATGAACTGAAAGTGCGCTCTCAATCGAGGATAGATTTGCGTTCTGAAAGTTCCGCCTTTCGGGTCATCATAAATACCCTCCGGATGCAAAAACCCACTTACCCCTTTTGCCGAACTTCGCCCCCATGCCTGCGGCAAAAAGCACTTATACAAATTCGTCTGTACACCCCGCAGCAACGGGTAATTACACACAGCATTCAGAAAACTCTGCGCCCCCTCACTCTCTTCATACTCCGCCAGCCATGTTGACTCCAACTCCGGTATCCGCTCAAACGTCTCGTCCCGCAGTTTATTCAACTGCGTGGCACTAAAATCCCCCAACACAAACCGCGGCTCAAAATCCCCCAATACTGCGCCACTGTTCCACTCCACCTTTAACCACGGCGGGTTCCCCAGTGTCAGATCGAATCCACCCCGATCCGCAAAAATATCGGCAAACGCCAAATGCCAATGAAAAAACCGGCGTTGGTTGGCAATCTCATCCGCCAGTTTCAAGCGCGGGAAGGCCTTGAACAGCGTCTTTAAATTCACCACGCCATATTGGTTAACGAAGCGCTTGCCCTCTTCAGGGTTTTGCGTGGTGGCAAACAGGTCATAGGTCTGGTTGGCAGGGCCGGCCGAAACGGTATCGCCCAGCAACAGGTTCTCGAGGTCAAACAACCACTCATCACGACCAGGCAAGTTGTCGGCCTCGCTGATCGGCCAAAACCACAGGGCGCACCAGTAGTCCATCACCAGTTTCAGGCGGCGATAGGCACTGGTGTTGTCCAGCCCACGCGCCAGCAGCTCCTGGTCGAGCACCTGATCTTTCCACGCCAGCGGCGTGGCATTTTTGCTGCCGCCTTCGAGGTGCAGGCCATAAATATCGTAGGGGTCGGTGGTTTTGCTGCGCATACCGCGCAAGGTGCGGGTGTGCTCTTGCCAGAGTTGCTCGACCTGGGCGCTCAGGCGTTCGAGCGTGTCGCGCTCGTCTTTGTCGAACGGGCGGGTAAAACCCTTACGCCACTCGTTAATGGCCTTGATCTTGTCGGGGTAACGCGCCTTGATCTCTTTGTCGGCATAGCTGGCCATGCCGGCATCGGGCAATAAAAAGTGCCAGATCTGGCCGGTTTGACGTGCTTGGCTGATCGGCAGTGCTTGCGGGGCCTGGTTGAGCCAGCAGGCGTCGTCTTTGGCTTTGAGGCTTAATTGCGTGCTGGTGAATACCTCCCGGCGGGCGCCGATCAGCGAGTTGCCGCAATAGAGCTGCAAGCCAAACCAGGGCACAAAACGGTCTTTGCTGAGGGCGTTGAGCCAGATCGATACTTCGGCCAGTTCAACGGCGACGGGGTTCAAGTCGACGCCGAAGACATTGTTGTCGGCGAGGTACATTTTGACCTTCTGGCGCTCTTGCGGGTACAGGTGCTGAGGTATGCGTTCCCCGCGCCCCTCTTGCACCATCACGTTTTGCATGAGTTCCAGGTATTTGTCGGCAATCTGGTTGATGGCCTCGTTCAAGAACGCCGCGCTGCCCATGGCAGGCTCGCAGATGCTGAGTTTCAGCAGGCGTTCGGCGCGGGCACGATCATCGGGCAGCGGGTCGAGCTGTTCCTTCCAGACCTCTTTCAGGGCGTATTTCACCAGGCTGCGGGTGAGTACTTCGGGGGTGTAATACGAGGCTGATTTTTCACGGTCGCGCCCCGCCATGCGGTAGATAAAGCTGCCGCGCGGGTGTTTGCGCAGCACTTTTTCACCGCGCTCCTTACGGGTGTAAACGCGCTCATCCTCGTGGTATTGCTCCAGGTCGCGGGCGTTGACGAAGTAGCCCGTATCCAGGTCGTTAGGCTCGGTGCCGGCTTTTTTGACTTCGTACAAATCCTCTTTGGCAAAAAAGCCGCGATAGCTGAGCAGGGCCTCATACACGGCGCCCAATTGGTTGATGCCCAATTGCGCATACGAAATGCGGCCACGGCGTTGGCGGCCTTTGCCGGGGCGAGTGAGCGACATCAACTGAATGATGTGTTGCAGCAACACATTGGGGAACACCACGCGATCGAGCAAGCGGGTGCGTGCCGGGTCAAACAAGTGTGATTTGAGTGGTTGCAGCACAAAGGCGTCGCGGCTGCTCTGGTGGGGCGCGTCATCGTGTGTAGCGCTGAGCATGTCACGGTGGCGCTGGTCGGCATTGGGTGTGCCGTCGCTCACCAGTCGAAACAGCATTTGCAACGAGTCGTGTATATAACGGCCGTTGCGCTCGGCGTCGCTGGTAAGGGGGATCATCTCAAGCTCGCGCAGGTGCTCGAGCGAATAGCCTTTCAGGTAGACCTCAGAGGTGACCGGGGCATAGCCGAGTTCGGGGCGTGCCTCGATATAAAACAAGAACAGTAGGCGGTACATGTAGCGCAGGCATTCGAGCGAGAGCTGGTCGGCGTCGAGCTCTTTTTTGCCACTAAAAATGCCTTCCTTGCGCTCTTGGGCCTGGGCGATGAGTTGGCGGGTGGCCTCGTTGCCGAGCAGCTCGATACATTCGCGCAAGGCGTATTTGAGGTCTTCCGACACGCCGTAGGCGTGTTTGTGGGCGTTTTCATCGAGGGTGTCGAGCAGCGACTGGCCGTTGGCATCCAGCAGTGATTCGCGGTGCAGCAGCACGCTAACGGCTTTGAGGGTGTCGGTCTCGCGGCGGGCGAGCAATTCGCGCCAGTCAAAGCGCAGCAGGCGGTGCTGGGCGAATTTGGCGCGATCCATTAACAGCCATTGGCGCGGCGCGGCGAGTATCACCCAACGTGGGGGCCGCGGTGGCGTGAACACCTGGGTTGAGAGGCGCTTTTGCCAATCCGAGGCGTCGGGTGCCAGTGCGGGGCCCATGCCTGCCGGGGTGGGCAAAGTGGTGAGCTGCGGGTGGCATAACGGCAGGGCTAACGGGTCGGTATCGGCATCGGTGTCGAGGGGGTGGGCCTCGAGTATCCATAACAGCGGGTCGCCATTGGGGGCGTTGAGTTCGCCCAGCAGCGGCAGCTCGGTGTGCGGTGGCTGATCGAGGGCTAGCCGCTGCGGTTGTGCGGGGAGTTGAAGCAGCTGCAGCAGTTCGAGGATCAACGCGCGGCCCTGGCGGGTGCGCTCGAGGCGATCGCGTTGTTTTTCGCTTTCATCGAGGTGTTGCAGCCAGTCGCGGGCGAGCGAGTTGAGTCGGGCCCAGGGGGTGCGCCAGGCGGGTTCTTTTTCGTTTCGGGCGCGGGCCTGCTCACGGGCTTCGTCTTCTTGTTGCTGCCAGGCATCGATTACGCCGCGCACGTCGCCCTGAAAGATTTCGGCGAGGTAGTGCTGGCTGTAAAAGTCGTTTTCGTTGGTGATGCCGATCCAGTTCATGTGCGGGCTCTGGGTGTGAAGGCTGTCGGTTTTATTTTTTGATACGTAGCTGGCGTTGGGGCTCGGTGGCTCAGGGGTCGATCACCTGCCAGTGGCCGCCTTTTTTGGGGCCGACGAATCGAAGGCGCCCTTTGGCTTCGAGTTGGCTTACCGCTCGCTCCACCGCTCTCACTGATTTACCAATGATCGACGCGACCTCGGCCAGGCTAAGATCGGGCTGTTCACGCATGGTGGCGAGAATGCGGTCAGGGGTTTTTATTGGCGTTTCTACCGGCGTTTCTACCGGCGTTTTTGACTCAACGGCTGGCCTTGGGCTGGAGGTCGCCATAGCCTGCTGCAGTGATTCGTGGATCGCCTCCAGCAAAAACAAAATAAACGCGGTGCAATCGGTAGCTTGATCCGCCTCACCCAGCAGGCGGTAGTAGTCGTCTTGGCGACGTTTGATCACCGTCTCTACTGGCAGATACGCCAGCATGGGTTGCCAGCGACTGAGGATGAGGGTTTGCCACATACGCCCAAGCCGACCATTGCCATCGCTAAAGGGGTGTATGAATTCAAATTCATAGTGAAACGCGCATGAAGCGATGAGCGGGTGCGCATCAGTAGCCTTGAGCCACTCGAACAGATCCGCCAACAGGCGTGGCAGCTGGCTGGCCGGAGGGGCCATGTGCACCAACTGTTGCCCTTGATAGATGCCAACCCCGCCCCGGCGTAACTGGCCGGCATCATCGACCAGCCCATGCAGCATCAGCGCGTGGGCTTCCAACAGGTCATTCAAGGCATGGGGCTGCCAGCGAGGCAGGGCTTCGTATGCGGCAAAAGCGTTGCGTACTTCTTGTATTTCGCGGGGCAATCCGAGCACGGGTTTGCCGTCGAGCACGGCCGTTACCTGATCGACAGAGAGGGTGTTCTGCTCGATGGCCAGCGACGCTTGAATGGTTTTAATGCGGTTGCCGCGACGCAGTTGCGGCACCAGCGCATTGGCGTTGCTGGCTTGCCATGCACCAATCAAACCGGCGATATCTGCCACATGCGAGATCATGGTATGGGTGAGCTGAAACGGCGGCTGATAGCGGCGTGCGCTCATATCACGCTCCCGGCAAATACGGCGGCCACCAGCAGATAGGGTTTTTCTTCAGTGATCTGAGTGTTTTCGAGCCAGTTCCAGTAGTCGTCGAAAATTCGATTGATCTGCGAGGCGCGGTCTTCGCGGCGCTTGACCCGCAAACTCTCTGCCATGTCACCCAGGTCGAGCTCGATTTGCTGCAAATGGCGGCCTTTTAAGGTGTCGAGTGCGGCCAATTGGGTGTTTAACACCTCATTGCTGATTTTTTCATGTTGCTTGCGCAAGGCGATCAGTGATGCGCGCGCATGCTCTACCGCAATCGGCAGTAACGCTTGTAGTCGGCTGCAGTCACCGGCATGCCCTGCATTTACCAACTGATCAAATGGCAGGTGTTGTTGCAGACCTGCAAAATCAGTGCTTTCGACGACTTGATTGCCAACGATTTTCAGTGCGGCCCAAGCTTGAATCTGCACCTGACCGCGACGATTAGGGAACCCACCCTGTATCAGCACCCAATGCTCGTCAGCGCCCAGATGTTGCGGCAAGCGCAGTACGGGAGCCGTGTGACGTCCAAACGCATTGAGCGCACGATCGGCGAGCCATTCCATGACGGGGTGTTGCGACCACAAATAGTGGATGCCAGGCCACGGGGTGTCGTCTTCACGGCAACGCCTAAGTTCCTGATAAATGCGCTGTTTGTCGGCCGTCAGAATAAAGCGGTCGTGCTCGGGACGAATCTCGTTGGGCAAGTAGCGCAGACGTTGTTTGAGATCCTCGGTGGCGGTCAGACGAATGATTTTGTCATCAACTTCGCTTTGCAGCTCAACGCCTTGCTCATCCAGCCAACGAATCGCCGCTTTTGCGTAGTCGAGGTCGCTTGCGAACAGCCTGTGGCGTTGCGCAATGGCGTCTTCAAGGTGGAGCGTGGGCGTTTGCTCGGGAATGAATTTGGCAAGACCATCCTGACTGGTTTCGGAGGTTTCTTCGAGAAAACTGGCGAACAGTGCAGAGATGTCATCGTTGTCGACATCGTTTTTCTCGATGAATTCAGCGGTTTTGGCTTCTTCGAGTTCGGCGCTTTCGAGCCCGAAAAACTCCGATGGGTCACCGATGTTCTTGCTGGCTTGCTCATCTTTATCGATCAGCACTTCAAGAACGCGGGCATCACCACGCACCTTGGGGTGATGGCTATCGGTGAGCAAATAGCGTATTTGCGGCGGTCGGGTTTGGCCATAACGATCAATACGACCGTTACGCTGCTGAAAAACCATCAATGACCACGGGATATCAAAATGCACCATGCGGTGGCTAAGGTGATGCAGGTTGATACCTTCCGACGCCACGTCAGAACAAATCAACAAGCGCACATTGCTGTTGAGGTTGTTGAAAGCATCTACCGTGGTCGCGAGATCGGTGTCGGGCATGTCACCGCGTAACACGCGGATCTGCTCGGCCTTTAGTCCGAGCGGCTTGGCGAGGGCGTCAGGCAAGTTTTTCTGCAAGAATTCGAGGGTTTGAATGCTCTCGGTGAAAATGACCAAACGATCATCGGCTTGCCTGGGGCTCCAGCCAAAGGCGGTACCATCAGTGCCTGACAACAATGCCAGCAAACGTTGGTATTTGCTGAAATTTGCCGGTGTAATGGCTTGTACTGCCGATAATACACCGTTCAGGGTATCGATATCGTCTTTGACGCCGGGTTGATCGATGCGCTTTTGCAGCCGAGCCAGGCGATTGCGGACGGTGCTCTCGCAGGCTTTGGGGCTTGAAAATAGTGCTTTTTCAAGGGTGGTGCGAAACAGCTGACCGGCACCGTTACCCGAGCGGCCATCGAGCGTATGAAAGCTCGCATCCATCAAGACATCGTAGACGTGCTCTTCAACTGCACTGGCTTTGGTGTGCAGCTTTTGAATGTTTCGCTCGGGGAAACCTTGCGCCAATTGATCTCTAACATCGTGCTTAAAGCGACGAATGACCAAACCCTTGTCGCGAAAATCTTCTTTGCTGTAATCATGCGGGTTAGCGATGGCCGTGGGGTCAAGCATGTTGACCAGACTGGCAAAGCTTTCGGCACGCCCATCGTGGGGAGTCGCCGAGAGCATGATCAGAGTGTCGGAGCGCGTGGCCAGCAATCGCGCCAGGCGTGAGCGCTGCGAATTGGAACCGTGCTGCCCTCTTTCGGCGACGTTATGGGCCTCATCGATAATAATGATGTCCCAGTAGGCTTGTTCTAGGTAATGGCGATAGTCGATATCCTGCTTGAGGGTATCGATCGAGATAATGGCCCGGTCAAAATAATGAAACGGGTTGTGATTAGCCGGTATCCGGTTTCGAACGCGCTGCAGGCCTTGCGAGTCGAGGCGAGTGAGGGGGATCGTGAAGCGGTTCCAAAATTCTTGCTGGAACTGGGTCAGCATCGATTTAACGGCGAGCACCAGGATTCGCTTACCGCGCCCGCGCGCGATGAGCTCGCTGACGAGAATGCCCGCTTCGGGTGTTTTACCCAACCCGACACTGTCAGCAATCAGAATACGCTGGCGTGGCTGGCGTAACGCCTGACGCGCAGGGTCAAACTGATACGGCAGCAGGTCAATGGCGGCATGATGACCGGTGTGAATGCGGTCATCGGTCGGTGGGGTTTGGCGCAAGAGCGTGTCGAGATAGAGGCGCGAGGCGCGGTAGCCGCTCGAGGTGTCCTCCACCAGCTCTGTGGCTTCGGGCTGCAACACACGAACGCCCTGCTCGAGTTTCGTTAGAAAGGTCGCTTCGCGGCCGCGAACCAGCTCCGACAAGCCTTCGCAAGTAAGTAATTGGCCGCCATCACTGGTTAAATCGATGCGTTTTAGGCGCCATTCGGCGTCGCGAATTTCAAGGCGTGAGCCAGGGGCAAAGTGCGAGGTCATGCGCTTGTGAGTTCCATTTTTAACGTGGGCAAATCAATCTAGAGACCACGCTCTGTAAGTATGAGCATGAATACAGGATGTCGCACCACGACATGTGGACAGACTAGCCCAATCGGCGCCTACCATCGAGAATCGCAAAGATAGGAAGAATAAACGCACTGGTGCGCTGGGTAAACCCTCAACACAATGGAACTTCGAGGGGGGCGCTGAAACAACAATTGGAGGGCAGAAATACTCAGAATTTCTTGGGTGAAATTTTAAATCGATCGCATTAATGTTTTTACTGTAAGTATCTGCACGCTATAGCAGCAGTTACCGAACGACAAATACCTGAAGTATTTCATCGTTCGGCAACTTGGCTCGTTCAATACGATACATCCCCCGCTACGATTACGCCGCCACCGTCCCCCCAGTCGCAACCCCTGCTACCGCGGGGTACCCTTCACGCGGCGATAGCAACTTCGTCACCTTCACCGGCACCCCACCCATCGGTTCCGTCTGACCACTCACCTGCTGCTGCCCCGGCCATTCGCCACTGTTGGCATACGGCGAATCAAACTCCATGCGACGGTAAAAATCCGCCCACAAAATTCGCAATTGCTGCTTGGCATGATTCGAACCGACACAGGCACGACGCCCACCACCAAACGGAAAGAAATCAAACGGGCCAGGTTTAAATCTATTTTCTTCCAGCCAACGTTCAGGGCGGAATTCCAACGCATCCGGGCCCCAAATATCTTTGCGGCGGTGAATGATATACGCCCCCGCCAACACGTTTGTGCCCGCCGGAATTCTATAGCCTTCCACTTCCATATCTGTCGTCAGGCAACGCAACGTGCCAACGGCTGATGGCGTCAAACGCATTGATTCATTCAACGTGGCATTGCAGTAAGGCAACTCACAGATTGCCAGCGGATCAAAACGACCATGCTCACGAATACTGGCCAACACTTCTTCCCGGCATTTCTTGTACACATCCGGGCGTTTCAGCATCCACAACATGTGCCACGCGCTGGTGGCAGCACTGGTTTCATGGCCACCGACCAGAATCCCCATGGCTTCAGAAATAATGCGTTCCTCCTCCAACAAACTGCCGTCGTCATAGGTCGCCCGACACATGATCGCAAACATGTCGGTACGAGTTTCGTCGTTTTCTTTGCGAATCTTACGAATATCCTCGCGGAACATATTGCCCAGTTCGACTTTGTAATCCACCGATTTCATCCAGGGTAACAAGCGCCGCTTACCCTTGCCGGTACTGCCGCTGGCGATTTCCTGAAGATAAACTTTGTTGAGATATTCACGCCAGCGGTAAGGGCCATATAAGGTGCCAATGGTGAACATGGTGTTATTGGTGGCCGCCCCCACCCAATTGAGCATCACTTTTTTGTACTCTTCAGCACGTTTCCCGCCACGCAATCCCATCAGGGTGTAAATGGCGATATCCATGGTGATATCGCCCACCTTACGTGGCGTGTCAAAGGTGTCGCCGACCTTGAGCTGATTGATGTGTTCTTCAACGATTTCGAACATGGCATCGGCACGCGCATGCAGACGACCGGCGATCAACGGGGGCACCACGATTTTGCGTGAAAGCGCATGCTCGCTGCCATTGAGAAAGCCGGTCATGCGCACGCCAATATCAATGGGGATCGGCAGCTTGGACGCATCGATCTGATCTGGCTTGAGATTAAAAATCTTTTGCACAAGATCTGGGCGATTCATCCATACAAAGGGCTCCATTCCCGGGAAGCGCAGGGTATAGATATCACCAAATTTATTATAGTTTTCAGACAGATAATCAAAGGCGCCCATGCCCATCTTCATGGCATTGACGAACTTGAATCCGGTTGGGCCTGGCGGCAGTTGATTGGCAGACACGGTGTAGCTCCCCCAGCAGTGATGGCTTTCAATCTTGCTATTTGATGCAAGCTTGAAAACAAGTCTACTCGCTTGACAAGGTCGAAGTCTACACCGTATACCTGAATCCTAGTAGGGCTGCTTTGCCAGGGTATGCACGCAGCCGTCACAGTGTCCAAAGGCAGCATGATCGTGCGAACAAATCAGCTGCACCGCATCCTGTTGCACTCGCTTTAGCTGGCGCAGGCGTTTTTGATTGGATATGCGCTCGGCACGGCAGACGTCATCCATACTTTCCAACAAATGTATGCCCATTGGAATCGAAGGCTCGGCTTCTGGCGCTACTTCGCGCTGATCAAAATAAGCGTCGCCGCAATGCAGCAGCCAACCGCTTTGGGTGGACACCGCCACCCCACAATGCCCACGGCTATGACCCGTTAACGGAACCAACAAAATATCGTAGAGGGCACCGTTCAACACTTGCACGGCATCAAAGCCGAACCAACGCTCCCCCACTTGGCGATGCGGGTTCCACTTGGGACGATGCTTCCATTGGTAGGAGCGATAACGGGCTTTCTCCCACAATGTCATGGGGTCGGTCGCTGCTTCCAGCTCTTTGCCCAGCAAATGCACTTCCGCCTGGGGGAAATCCATCAATCCGCCGGCATGATCAGGGTCGAGGTGCGTCACCACAATGTGCCGCACTTCATCGGGGGAATACCCCAGAGCGCGCACCTGGCTGATGGCGCATCGCTCGGGTTCCAATTGCAATCCCATGGCTTTGCGCACGATATAAGAATCTGGAAAAGTCGGTGCTGTCAGATCCTTGTAACCGATGCCAGTATCCACTAGCACCAGCCCCTGATCCGTTTCGATCAGCAGGCAATGACACACCATATGCGCCATGTCCAGCCACCCACCCGCGCCGTGAAACAGCCGGGAACTCCGCATGCACATCGAGCCACAATTGAGGTGATGAACCTGATACGCCATGGTGCGAACTTCCTTCTCTAATATGACTACGACAAAAATGCCATCAGGGGTTCAACAAGCGCTGTCGATCGGCAACACTCGGGGGAGTGTACTGATAAATCCACGTTTCGCTGATCACCTGCCCGTTGGCACGCAAGAACAAACGAATATTGATCGGCTCGACACTGTCATCGGTGAGCTTGAGATCAAACATGGCGCGCATGCCATTGATCGCATGTAACGGCCTGGCCGAAGTGACTTCGACTTCACCGCGCGACGCTGAAATCACAGGCTCGACTTTGGTGTCCTTGTGCAGCATGGGGATCACACCGCCCTGAAAATCGATCGCAAATCGCCAGGAAAAATAGTGTCTCGGGCGACCAATCACGCCACCAATGCCAGTGCGGGTTGCCTGAACACGCGCAAGCAACGGCAAACGCGGAACTTCAGTGCCCCAATATAAGCGGTAGCTATACAACAATTCCTGACCGGGTTGTGGCGGTGTCTCCGGGTTCCAAAACGCAACCACGTTGTCAAAGGTTTCATCCACCGTGGGAATCTCCACCAACTGCACGGCCCCCTTGCCCCAGCCTTTGCCATTCAGCGATTTGGGCTCGACCCACAAATGCGGACGCTTTTCATAAAACACCCCATCGTCCTGGTAGTGCTCGAAATTGCGATCGCGCTGCATCAGTGAAAAGCCTTGTGGATTTTCATCAAAATATGAATTCACCCGCACGCCCGTGGGGTTCACCAGAGGACGCCACAGATTCTCACCGTTACCCGCCAACATTGCCAAACCGTCAGAATCGTGAATTTCAGGACGCCAATCGTTGGCCATGCGACGATCGTTTTCGCCCATCTGGAACATGCTGGTGACCGGGGCGATACCAAGCCGTTCAATGGTTTTGCGTGGGTATAACGCCGCATCTATGTCCATCGTCAAGGTCGAACCGGGACGAATATCAAAGCGGTAGGCGCCGGTAATGCTGGGCGAATCCATCAGTGCATAGACGGTAAGCACCTCGATGCCTTTTTTCGGACGCTCCAGCCAAAACGCCTTGAAGATCGGAAACTCCTCAGGGCGCGGTAAACCGCAATCGATGGCGAGGCCACGTGCTGATAACCCGTACTGTTTTTCAGCGCCGACCGCACGAAAGTAGCTCGCCCCCAAAAACGCCGCGACATCCGACACCCAGTCTGTATGAAATTCGACCCGAAACCCGGCAAAATCCAGATCACGCGACAACCGCTCAGGTTTGATGCCGGTTTTTTTGAAGTCAAACATGCGTGGATCGTAGGCAATGTGTTGCGCCTTACCGTCTACCACTTCATACATACGCACCGGATCTTTGAAGCCCCGACCCAAATGAAAAAAGCGAATCTGGAAGGCGAGCCCCTCATCGGCCCATAAAGAATGGTCATGCCGAAACTGAATCGACTGGTAAGAATCGTAATCCAACGAAGCCAACATGTCGGGGATCTCCCCCGTGTGCGACTGGTAAGGGGCGCTGGACAGGGTCAGCGCTTCGCCCTTAAGCCATGCAAAATCAAAGGGTTGTGGAGTATCGCTGGTCTCGGCACGCGAGCTGCCGAAAAGCCCCGCCGAAGCCACAGCAGGAGAAGATGCCGTAAGCAGTGCGGCAGATTTGATGACGGCTTTGATAAAAGGTCGACGTTGCATCATGGGGTCAATCTGTCTTACAGAACGTGAGTGGGAATGGGCGTGTAAAGTACAGCGACTCCCGCTAAAAAGGAATACACGCCCATGACCCTCAGGTTATCTTGAGCACAGCTTTCTTGCCTATCAGCCACCAGACAGCAGGGTTTATTTGCCGGATCGCTAGGTGCCAAGCCTGTTTTTTTGCCAAGAGAACAGCAGTTTGCAATACTGTACGCCGTGCGCAAACGAACCTTACAGAGAGAAGACTCATGACAACAAGATTGATCCGTACTTTGACCGGTGCAGCGCTCTGCGTTTCCTTAGCCCCCATGGCCCACGCCGACACCATTTTCGGCTTTTATGCTGGCGCCAGCGGCTGGTCGAGCAGTATCAGCGGCGAGTTTGGCACTGGCGGTAATTCTGTGATCGATACCGAGGATACCCTCAACCTCGACGACGATACCCCAACCTCCGTCTACGTCGCGGTCGAGCATGCTGTGCCCTTGTTGCCTAATGTGCGGTTTACTTTTACTGACATGAGCTATTCAGGCAACTCCACGCTTGTCAGCGGAATTACCTTTGATGATGTGAATTTTACCGCTGGCAGTGCTCTTAGCAGCGAACTGGATTTCTCGCATAACGATGTCACGTTATATTACGAGCTGCTCGACAACGTGGTGTCGTTGGATGCAGGCGTCAATGTTCGCGTTTTCGATGGCTCCATTACCCTCAAGGCGCCCAACTCTGCCTTAGCATCGATTCAGATCGATGAGGCTGTTCCCATGCTTTATGGCGCTTTGCGGGCAGACCTTCCCCTCACCGGGCTCTATGTCAGCGCCGAAGGCAATTTTCTCAGCATTGGCGACAACGACATGCAGGACCTCACGGCTAAAGTCGGGTACACGATTGCGGGTGGCTTCGGAGTTGAAGGTGGGTATCGCGTACTGCGCTTGAACCTCGAAGACATCAACGATCTCGACAGCGAACTGGATGTCGACGGCGCCTATGCGTCAGCGACGTTTCACTTCTGAACCTTTTTTAATCCTCTGAGATTCCCATCATATGGAGCTGTTTATGAAGGCATGGACATTTAACGAATCGATACGCAAAAAGGCAGTACGTGCCGTCAGTGTGGCGTTACTCCCCCTCGCGATTGCCGGGTGCACGGCAGAAGGTGGTTTTGACACCAACGCAGCCATGGGCTTGGGCATGGGCGCTCTACAGGCTGCCACCTTGTCAGAAGACCAAGTGGTGCAGGCTGCCAGCCTGTCGGCCGCCGAGTACGACAGCAAGAGCCAGGTGGCCCCCGCTGGCAACCGTTACGCCACACGTCTGGCCCGTCTGACCGCTGGATTGAGCAATGCCGCAGGTCTTTCACTCAACTATAAGGTCTACATGACCAATGAACTGAATGCTTTCGCCATGGCCGATGGCACAGTGAGAGTCTACTCAGGATTGATGGATGCCATGCCCGACGACCAACTCCTGGCCGTCATTGGTCACGAGATTGGACACGTCAAACTGAAACACAGCTATAAGCAGCTGCGCGAAGCCATGGTCACCGACACGGCCTTCAAAGCAGTTTCCAGTGTCGGTGGCAACATAGGCGCCCTCACCCAAGGCCAGCTGGGACAATTGGCACAAGTCGCAGTCAATGCGCATTTCTCGCAGAAAGATGAGCTGGATTCGGATGCTTTCGCGGTGCAAACCTTACACGGCATGGGTAAAGATCCCGCAGCAATGCGACGTGCCATTGAAACATTGAACGCCAAAGCGGGTGGCGGTGGCGGTGGCTTCCTTAGCTCGCACCCCTCCAATGATGCGCGCCTGGCAAATATCGATCAGGCTATTGCCAAGTTGGGTCGGTAATAAGCGTAGCCTGCCTGATCTGAAACACGTTCGCCTCTGGCACTTCCAGAGGCGAACCGCTCTACTACCAATCCAGAACCCATCCTGCTATTTTCAGACGTTCTCCGAAAGCGTAGGCGCAACGCCACTTATTTGATATTTCGCAAGCCAACAACCAAAACGCCTATGGTTTCGTTTGCCTCTTTCACTGGTACAGACATTTGTACCGATATCGTGTCAGTGCTTTTATCCAAGGCTATTGGGCCGATAAATAATTTACCGTTGCCGCCATTAAAGCTTTTGATAAATTTGTCTTCATCGCCTTGCCAGTAGTCAGTGCTGCCCGGATATTCGCCCACCACCGCGCCTTGTTTGTCACATAGAAACGCTTCTACATAGAGGGGGCTTGCACCGACCTTGTTTTGCAAATACTTACCCACCGCATTCTGTTGCAGGGATTTGGCAAAATCCGCCTTGGTACCCGCAATCCACTCCTCATCAATTTTTTTGATCTCATCCAGCGAAGTGGGTTTAGCGTTTTGTTCTTTGAGTGCGTTTACCAGCAGCGGGTCATGCGCCCACTCACGCAGTTTTTCGGAATGATTAAATAGAATGGACTGCATTCGCTCACTGAGCTCATCAGAATCCAGCCCCTCAAAAGCCCAGCTACCAGAAGACACCATGGCCAGGCAAGCACATAGACAGAGCGCAATCCTTTGTATTAAACGTACAATCATTGATATAAGCCTTTTCAAAGGGGCACGAACACTCCCACTAGCATAGTTAACTTTTCTGCGAGTACCACGCTGATTGCGGGACACCCAAGCCGCTTATGTCAACCACACAGTGTTAAACCATGCCGTGGTTTTAATCACGATCAATGGCTTGCGCTTCGGCGCGCTCCCACATTTGTATATAGGCTTCGGCAGAACTCATGAAAATATCCATGAGATCAGCATCATCGCGTTCATCGAGCTGTCGCAGGTTTTCTACCCACTCGGCATACAAACCATAGTGCGCCACGCCTTCGGTGCTGAAATCCAGCGCTCGATCCCCCACCGCAGGAGGTGTGAACGTCACCAGCCCATCCACCGACCGGAACGGATAGTCGGGAACAAAGCCCTCATCACCCGTGGGTTGTGAGGTGACCCCTTGTACATCCGACCCGATGCCAATGCCCACCAGATAGGGAAATTCTGACATCTCGTCCGCATAACGCTTCCAGGTAGCGGAGATGCCCGTTGGCGAGCCATTGAAGGGCGACATGATGCCGCCCAAGCGGAAGATGCGCTCACGCATCTCAGGCATATTCTCAATCCAGCCATGTGACGACACCACGCCGGAGTATTGCCGGTTTTCCAGCACGTCGAACGTCTGCACCCGCGTGTTATAACTCATATGATCTATTTCAATGATCATGCCTTTGTCGATCATGCGATTCAGCAAATAACGTCCTACATCTTGCAAGGGCCGCACATTGCAGGCGTTACCGCCATCGTTGAATTCCGTGTATTCGGGTATGGGCTCCAGCTTTCTGAAGAAGGCAAAATCGAGCATGGTTGATATAAAGGGGCCATACGTGGGGATATCGAGCACGGCATTGCGCACAAAGCCGAAATCTTCATCAATGAATTTGCGCATGCTCAGAATGTTACTGGTTCCATCGACACCTTCCGGGCAGGTCTCCAGCTCCCAGAAATGGCCACCGATGGGCTTGAACAGTAATTTCGAGGGACGGATGAGATCACTGATATGCACCACACGACTCGTGGTCAACATGCCTGAAAGATGCATCCAGGCACCAGAGACTCCCCCTGCCGGTTGCGTGCCCCCAAACGCATTGTCAAAGCGATGTATCGGGAAGACGGAACGAATTCCCATCTCGTGAATTTCATTGAGTTTGCGTTCTATATATTCGGCTGTGCAACCATTGTTGCTTTCCGCGCAATCGAACAAGGTACCGTATTCGCTGCCCAACACTACTGCCAGTTTGTTTTGACTGATGACTTCTCGCGCCTGTGCTGGCGAGGTGACAACACGAAACCAACCCTTGCCCGGGCCACCCTCTTGCGCATCAATATAGTCCTGCATGTCGTACATATATTGGGTCTGATTTTTGACCTCATCATCACTCCCGCAATCGCCCGCACCTTGAAACGGATGCAAATAGCTCAGCAGCTCACAAAACGTCGGGTTACCCGTTACATCCGTAACGACCAGTCTGAGGCCGCTTAGCCAGGCACGTTGTATCCAGCGATAGTAGGCTTGCACATGCGTATTGGTGCTACGTGATGGCCAATAAGTAAAATCAGGATAACCCGCGGTTGCGTGGCCACCGACATTGGTCGAGGCACCGTTCTGCCCTTCCAACAAATCGAGTTGCCCGTTATTGCCATGCAGTGTTTTGCAGTCTGCCAGGGCATGCTCAATCCCCCAGGGACTAAAGGCATTCCCTGACATGGCCAAACCACTCATGGCTTTGGGAAACCCGAGATGGGCATGCAAATCAGCATAACCGACGACCGGTTGGCTCGGGTCTTTGGGTTCAAAAAACGCCGGATCGATTTCAGCGTCCAAGGTGGCTTCAGGAAAGGTTTTGCACTGCTCTGCTGCTTGCGGTACCAGAGCAAACGCGGCATCGCTCGGAGAAATGGGTGAAGGATTCGCCTGCACAATCGGGCCTGCCTTGCTCACCAACAAACGCAAATTGTCGGGCGTTGACACCAAAGTATATTGTTGGTCTACCTGGGTTTTGCCACGATAAATCGCAAGATCATTGATTCGCCATTCGGCCTTCTGGCTGGCATGCCAATGGCGCTTCAGACTGATAAAATCAACGGCAGGAAATCCACCTTCACGGTCATACAGCAAAAAAGTCCCTAAACCGCTGGGTTTGACGAAAAATTTTTCTGCCTCCAGTTCATCAACGGCAGACAAGGCATAACGGTCATTACCAGCGGCCACAAAATAACGCCCATCTTCAACGGCCTTTAGTGCATAACAACCTTGCGCCAATGCATAGGAAGGCTCACCTTGCTGTGCAGACTTGCACCCAGAAAGTATGCTGACAAAAGAGAGTACGATCACAAGCGCCCACTGGCTGGGAAAAGCAAACATGTCGGGTACCTGATTTAATTGTTGTTATATTTGTAGTTTTTAGCGTCTTATGACTAATCAGTATCCCTTTTATAGCGTTTGCGAAGAGGCGCGGTCAACTCCTTTGGAACAAGCGGTTTGCACCCAAAACCCGACACCACAGAATAATAATATTAAAAACAATGACATAAGCGTAAGTTCTGGAGATGGGTGACGCCGTTTACATTACCTGCCAGCAACAAATCTTTACACCAGTAAACGTTGATACACTTCTAAATCAGCACGGGAAAAGCAGCAAAATATGACGTCTCGCAGCCCCGCCTCTGCATGCAGGTGCTGGGCTACGGTTGTTACCGCAATCTCAGCGGCGAGTTCCAGTGGGTAACCGTACACGCCCGTGCTGATGCAAGGAAACGCAATCGATTCAACCTGCAAGGTTTGGGCAACATGGAGTGAACGCCGATAACATGAGGCCAGCAATTCCGGTTCTTGTTGTTGGCCTCCGCGCCACACAGGCCCGACGGTATGAATGACATAACGGGCCGGCAGGTTGAATCCGGGCGTAGCCTTGGCATCGCCCGTGTTACATCCTTGCAGGTGGCGACATGCGGCTAGCAGCTCCTTTCCGGCCACACGATGAATCGCACCGTCGACACCGCCCCCTCCCAATAAACTGCTATTGGCTGCATTTACAATGGCATCCACTTTCAAGGTGGTGATATCACCTTGCAGGGCCCGCATAACGCCAAACATAAGCGTTTTCTCCTCACTCACCGTCGTGTTTTTACCAATGGTCACTCAAAAGCCAAGCGGCCAGCCGAAGGCTATCCACACCACCAACAAGGTGCTCCAGGTAAACAGAAACAAAATAGAATACGGCAGCATTAATGCAATCACAGTACCAATGCCCGCCTGTTTGTCGTAGCGCTGGGCAAACGCCACCACCAGTGGAAAATAAGGCATGAGCGGCGTAATGATATTCGCCACGCTATCGCCAATTCGATACGCAGCCTGGGTGAGCTCTGGGGGGTAACCCGCCAGCATGAACATGGGCACAAAAATACTGGCCATCACGGCCCATTTCGCCGAGGCGCTGCCAATAAAGAGATCCAACAGCACCGTGAACAAAATCAATCCCACCATTAGCGGTATCGCACTTACCCCCAGATCCCGTAACCACTGCGCGCCACCGACTGCGGTAACCAATCCCAGGTTCGACCACGAAAAGCAGGCAATGAACTGTGCAGTAAAAAAAGCCAATACCAGGTAAAGCCCCATGTTGTTCATGGTGTTTTCCATGGCCTGCATGACATCTTTATCGCTTTTGAAAGTCCCGGCGGTAAAACCATAGACCAATCCGGCCCAGGCAGCTGCAATAAAAATAACGGCCACGATGTGTGTCAGTACGGGTGATTGCATAAGCGCAGGCTGCTGGGGATTTCTCAGAAACCCGTCTGCGGGGGCGAGCCCTACAACAATCAACAAAATAAATGCGAGCAGCGCAACGCCGGTATATCGCAGCGCTTTTTTCTCTCGAATTGACAATGCGTCAACCGCCAGGGCTTGCAGGTGATGCGGGTTTGTTCGCTGATCATGCTCTTGGCTCGCTACCTCTGGTCTGTAGGCGCCAAGATGCGGTTCGATCCAGCGCTCCGTGATCCAGGTGGCAACACCCGCGATCAAAAAAGTTGAGGCGGCCATGAAATAATAATTGGCCGCAGGGCTCACCACTGCCGTGGGTTCGACCAAGCGTGCCGCCTCTTGCGTTAATCCTGCTAACATCGGATCTAGGGGCCCGAGCAAAAGATTGGCGCTGAATCCTCCTGATACCCCGGCAAAAGCGGCGGCAAGCCCGGCCAAAGGATGACGCCCGGCTGCTGCAAACAGCATGGCCCCCAGTGGAATCACCAACACATAACCAGCATCGCTCGCGACATGCGACAGCATACCAGCAAATACCACACAGAACGTGACTGTGCGGCGAGGTGCATGCATCAATAACGCGCGCAATGCTGTGCTGATCAACCCGCTACCTTCGGCGACCGCGATACCGAGCATCGCGACCAATACGGTGCCAAGGGGTGCAAAACCCGTGAAGTTCGTGACCAGGGAGGTGAGAAGGCGGTGTAAATTCGATTGCGACAGGAGGTTTTCAACTGGCACGATGGCTTGGCTAACGGGGTGGATCACACTCACGTTGTGTTGTGCCAGCCACCAGGAAAGAATGATCACTGATAGGGTAAACAGCAAAAACAGGGTGGCGGGATGCGGCAAGGCGTTGCCGAATCGTTCTATGCGTAGCAGTGTGGCCTGTAATTTCACCTCGGAATCCCCAGCAAATACCTGTCAAAAAGCCAATATTGACGCACGCTATCTGTGTTGGTGGCATTTATTTGGCTAGCGCGAGTCTACACCTAATCGACAGCGATGCCGAGATAACGCATCTCCTTAGTGCATTGATCTCGAAATGATGATGTATTTACAAGAAAAGCCCATCGTTAACCCGCCAACGGGAAGTGCGAAGGCAGCCATGGCTGTTTGCCTGCGCTCGAGGACGTAGCAATCCGCATTATTTCCCCCAACGCTATCAACACCCCCTGCATAGAAGCATAAAGAATGGCCAGAATTTGGCCCTTTCCATCCCCCTTCACTACACTGTTAAAACCGTTGTTCCCGCTACTGGTCATGACAAAAATAACGAAGCAAGGGAGTCCAACATGTTTTCGTCCCGCATGCAATCCAAGCAATTCCGGCTCGGCGAATTGCTGATTGAAAAAGGCTTGATTTCCGACACCCAACTCACCGAAGCCATTGCCTTGCAAAAGCAGTCAGCAGGCAAACAGTTGGGCCAGATCCTCATCGATTATGGCTACATTAGTGAGCGTCAGTTGCGAAAGGCGTTACGCCGGCAAGGTCGGTTGCGTCTGTTTGCGGCCGTCATGACGTTCTGGCTCAGCCTGTTTGGTGGCGCCACGGGTGCGTTGGCCAGCACCACATCAACAACATCCACCACGACGACCACCTCTGCAACTACCACGGCAGAGGCGTTGAACATTACATCGCAGCCCACCAATGCCATCGTTTGGGAAGGCCAAACTCAGAGTTTTAATGTGGCGGCAACCAGCACCAAACCGCTGACCTACGCCTGGAGTTTCAATGGGGTTAAGGTGGGCTCCAACAGCAGCACGTTGACGCTCACCAACATCACCACCGCCAATGGCGGCACCTACTCCTGTACGGTGACCGATGGCACCACGACACGTACGTGCTCGCCCTTCACGGTGACCGTGAATAAAATCGCTCGTATTACCAAGCAGCCCACCAGCTTGCTGGTGAATGAAGGTACTTGGCAAAGGATTAGTGTTTCTGCGACCGGCACGGGGCCGCTTTCATATCAGTGGTTCAAGAATGGCAGCGCGCTTACAGGGGCAACCTCCCCTAGCATCACGTTCAAAAGCATCACAGCTAAAAATGCCGGCAGTTTCTACTGTGTGGTAAAAAATGGTGGCTCTACGGCGACCAGCACGACGGCCACCATTAAAATTCTGTCGGTGCCCACGAGTTATTCAGTGCGTTTGACGTGGGCGCAACCGGCTTTGCGTGAAGATGGTAAAGCGCTGACGGCATCAGAAATCTCTGGCTACAACCTGTATTACTCCAATACATCCAGCGGCACCATGAGCAAAATCGCGACGCTATCGCCAGCAGATCTGAGTTACTTCGCCAATGGCCTGTCTGCGGGTACGCACTATTTTTCGGCTAGCACTGTCGATACCAATGGACTCGAAAGCGAACTTTCACCGAGGGTCGCACAAACCATACAATAATGATCGGTATTACCTGACATTCGTGCCTTTCGAGGGGGCTTGACAGCACCGTGACCGTGCAGCCATGGTACGCACACCTGAACACATCAATAAGGTGTAGACCGTACTTTCATGAGCTCACATCACCCGGATTCGACTTCGTTGCGCCACACGCGTCAGGGCGACATTATTGGTTATTCCTTCACTGACAATACGCACGCCTGGATGGGCGTGCCGTATGCAACACCGCCCGTAGGCGCGTTGCGTTGGCGCGCGCCCCGCCCACATCCTGCCTGGGCCGGTGTCAAACCTTGCTTGCGCTACGCCAGCATGAGCATGCAGCTCAAAAGTTTCATGACCAATTCCCCCAATTCGCAGTGGAATAAACCGGTGGGCTCAGAGGATTGCCTGACGCTCAATGTGTTTGCACCCAAAAAATTGCCCACAACCCCCTTGCCTGTGATGGTGTGGATACACGGTGGCGGCAATACCGGTGGCGGCAGTTCGATGTACTCGATCGCCGGTAATTTGCCACCCCACCATGACGTTATTGTGGTGACACTGAATTATCGTTTGGGCGTGTTTGGCTGGTTTTACCACCCGGCCCTGTTTGATGAACAATGCAGCGCTGAGGATCGTTCTGGTAATTTCGGTACGCTGGATCTCATCATGGCGTTACGCTGGGTGCATGATAATATTGCGGCCTTCGGAGGGGATGCTGCCAATGTAACGATATTCGGTGAATCTGCCGGCGCGCAAAATGTGCTGAGCCTTTACGTTTCACCTCTGGCAAAAGGCTTATTTCATAAAGCCATTGCCCAGTCGCCGGTAACGGCCAGTGTGAGCTTCGCGGAGGGATTTCATTTTCATGACCAGGCACCTGCAGGCCAACGCGGCAACAGTGTCGATGTCATGACCAAGCTCATGCTCGCAGAAGGACTGGCTCGCCATCATGACGAGGCAGTTCAAAAGATTCACCAGATGAGTGCAATCGAGACACGCGACTATTTATATCGCAAGGATGCTGAACAGATCATCACCATGTTCAATGGTGGTCATGCCGGTATCTATGAATCTCCCCGCCTTTTTCAGGATGGCACCGTGCTACCTGATATCCCGCTATTGGAAGCGTTTGCAGACCCTCGCTATCAAAGTGATGTCCCCTTGTTGATCGGCTGCAATCGCGATGAAATGAAACTCTTCATGATGATGAGCCCCGAGTACATCACCATGCGCTTTGGAAAAGTGCCCACCATGCGCGATCCCAAACGTTATGAACTCGATGCCGATTTTTTCTCACGCATGTGGAAAGCCGTCGGCGTCGACGAACCCCTGCAACGCTTGTATCGCGCAGGAAAACGTAATCTTTTTTGTTACCGCTTTGATTGGGACGAGATACCCGCGATTCCTTTTGTGCGCCCCGATATTTTGATCGGCGCCACCCACGCCATGGAAATCCCGTTCATCTTTCGCGATATCGAAGGCCGCTTCAACCCCTTTCGCACTTTTACCAAACGCAATGAAAAAAGCCGTGTAGCGGTGACTAAAACCATGGCGCACTACTGGACCAATTTTGCCAAAACCGGTAATCCCAACAGCGTCAATCCACTTAGCAGCAGTCCAATTAACGACACTGCGCAATTCATTTCCCTCCCCCAATGGGATTCCTGGACACCCGACGCAAACACAGCCAACACCTTGGTGATCGATTCCGAATCAGAAGGCGGTATTCGCATGGAGCACACCACCATGACCTTCGACACCGTCAAGCATTTGTTGCGCAGCGATAAACGCCTTATCAAGCACGATAAAGAACGCTGCCGATTGTACGCAAAAATGTTTTTGGGCAGTGGATTGTTCGGCCATGCGGGTTCATTGGAAGAATACGAAACCTTCGGCAAACACAACAAAGCCCCGGTGCCAGCGTCGACATTCAAATCACAACGATTGCTTTAACGCTCCAATCAATGCCTAGAGTGATTCAATCCAAAACAACCCTTAGTTAAAAATCAGGAGAAAAACATGACGATTGCATTGTGGTGCATATTGGTGGCGGGATTGTTACCGCAAATGTTTGGCATCTATGCCAAGGCGTCCAAAGATTTCGACAATGATAATCCGCGCGTATATCTCGCCAAGCTCGAAGGCAAACGGGCGCGAGCCGTGGCAGCGATGGCTAATGGTTATGAGGGGTTTCCCTTATTTGCGGCGGCAGTGATCATCGCCCATATTCTGCAAGGGGAACAATCCTCAGCTAATCTATTGGCAGCAGGCTATATCGCGAGCCGCATCGCTTACGGCGTCCTTTACATTGCCGGTTTGGGTACTTTGCGCAGCGTGGTATGGATTGCAGGGTTAAGCTGCGTTATTGGGTTGTTTGTGGTAGCAGCATGAAAAAACCGTTGTAAGGTCTACTTATTTTTCGCAGGAGACGCCCTCAATGGCTATTGCTGCCAACCTCGTTGTGATTTTAGTGGCATTGCTGCATGCCTATTTTCTGGTGCTCGAAATGTTTTTATGGGATAAGCCAGCCGGCTTGAAAGCTTTTGGGCAAACGCTTGAAAAAGCGCAGGAGAGCAAGGTACTCGCCGCCAATCAGGGCCTATACAACGGTTTTTTGTGTGCAGGACTCCTGTGGGGTGTGCTGCAGGGCGTGGCTGGCTTTGATTTCAAAGTGTTTTTTCTGCTGTGTGTCATCGTTGCGGGCGTCTATGGCGCCGCGACTGCGAGTAAGAAAATCCTTTATATTCAAGCGGCGCCAGCGGTAGTGGGGCTGGTGTTGGTACTGTTATCGCATTAAGCCACTTTGCAGATACCGGCTATACTGACTTATACACAGCAAAACCGCTGGCAGTCAGAGGCAGAAAATGGATCAGTTGATCGCAGAAATCGTATCGCCTAATTTCATCGCTGTCTCACCGAATTGCACCATCCGGGATGCGGTTCAGCGCATGCATGATCAACGTGCCACCTCTGTCGTCATTGAAGAAGGGGGGGAGCCCATCGGCATTTTCACCGAACGCGATGCGGTTGGGCTGTTGCTCGAAACCTTTGATGGCGTATCGTGGCAAGATCTGCCCATTAAACATGTCATGACGACACCCGTTATCGCCATTTGCGACGACTGCACCCTTGGTGAAGGCTTGGCCATCGCGCGGGGCGGTAAAATTCGCCACGTTCCCGTGATCAACGAATGGGGTAAATTGTCTGGCGTGCTCAATCAGGGCGACATGCTCCGTTCACTGTACGAATATTGCCAATTTCACTATTAGCGAACCAGAATCAACGCTTAGCGTGTGATCACCCTGCCCCCTTCCCCCCGCCAAGTGTTACAATCCGTTCACATTTGATTCTGCCCCTCGCACAGGCGCCTCACCCCACGACGACCGAAGGAATCCCGTTTCCGACATGAGTATCTTTCACCACGATGTTCTGATCATCGGCAGTGGCGCCGCTGGCCTGACCACGGCTTTGCGTTTGCCTTCCCATCTGAAAATCTGCGTGCTGAGTAAAGGCGGGTTAACCGCGGCCAATACGTTCTATGCTCAAGGCGGCGTTGCAGCGGTCATGGACGCCACCGACTCGATGGAATCGCATGTGGATGACACGTTGATTGCGGGCGGCGGCCTCTGCCACGAGGACGCGGTGAGGTTCACCGTTGAGAGTGGGCCCAAGTGCATTCAGTGGCTGATCGATCTGGGCGTACGCTTTACCAAGGAAACCGATGCCCGTGGGCAGGAAGAAATCCATCTCACCAAAGAAGGCGGCCATAGCCATCGACGCGTGGTGCACGTTGCCGATGCCACCGGCTTGGCCATCTCTGAAGCCTTGATCGAAAATACCCGCAAGTGCGACAACGTCACTCTGCTCGAATCACGCGTGGCGATCGATCTGATCACCGGCAAAAAATTGGGCCTGGCCGATTCTCAGCAGACGAACAACCGCGTGTGGGGCGCATACATTTTCAATACCAAGACCGGGCACGTAGAAACGCACACTGCTCCCTTCGTCATGCTCGCCACGGGAGGCGCCAGTAAAGCCTATCTCTATACCAGCAACCCCGACGTTGCGACGGGCGATGGCATTGCCATGGCCTGGCGTGCTGGCTGTCGCGTTGCCAATATGGAGTTCAACCAGTTTCACCCGACCTGTTTGTACCACCCGACTGCGCGCTCTTTTTTGATAACGGAAGCTGTGCGTGGCGAAGGCGGCATTCTGCGCTTACCCAATGGGGATCGCTTTATGGATCGTTTCGATCCTCGTGGCGAACTGGCACCGCGCGATATCGTCGCCCGTGCCATCGACCATGAAATGAAGCGTCTGGGCGTGGATTGTCTGTATCTCGATATCAGTCATAAACCGGCGGATTTCATCAAGAGCCATTTCCCCACCGTGTATGAGAAATGCCTCAGCATTGGCATCGATATTACCTGCCAACCCATTCCGGTCGTACCGGCGGCACATTATACCTGCGGCGGAGTAATGACCGACCTGCACGGCCGCACCGACCTGGAGGGGTTGTACGCTGCGGGTGAAACCGCATTCACGGGCCTGCATGGCGCCAATCGCATGGCGAGCAATTCCTTGCTGGAGTGCTTGGCTTTCGCCACATCGGCTGCCGACGATATCGCCACCAAAATTGCGCAGCTACCCAAGATACCTGCCATCCCCGATTGGGATGAAAGCCAGGTGACGGATTCCGACGAGGATGTAGTGATTTCACACAACTGGGATGAGCTGCGCCATTTTATGTGGGACTACGTTGGCATCGTGCGCACCAACAAACGCCTGGAACGCGCCAAGCGTCGTATCGATCTACTGCTGCAGGAAATTCAGGAATATTACGGCAACTACCGCGTCACCAACGACTTGCTGGAACTGCGCAACCTGGCAGTGGTGGCAGATCTGATCATTCGCTGTGCAATGCTGAGAAAAGAAAGTCGCGGCTTGCATTTCACGCTGGATTACCCGGGTTTGCTGCCAACGGCCGTGGATTCGGTGCTGGTGCCCGAGCGGGGTTAGGCGCCGCGCACTTTTTGCAACTGCTGCGCCTGCTCCAGCACCCGCCACTTCAACAAACGCCATGCATCGGGTGCCATGTTCCAGCGCCCGAGCAATAGGCGCTGTTGGCTCTTATCAGAATCACGCAGCGTTAACGTCATCCATGAGCGGCCATGACAGGTGCGCTCGTCCAGCCAAAAAGGGCCTTCCAGCTCGCCATCCTGGCTCACCAGCCACCAACGCATTCCCTGACCACATAGCGCCACTGGCGCAAATCGTTGTCGGCGAATGCCCAACAGAGCCTCAAAGGCCATGGCCAACACCAGTAACCCCGCCAGACTGGGGTAATGAAACCACCAGAGCAACACCGCCCCCAGCAGGCCCAGGCCCAAAATCATCAGCAACGGCAACGAACTGGGTCGCACGGCCAATTGCACATCCATGCCAGCATCCATACTGGCATCCAACACATCCATCCCTACATTCAACGCTGAATTCATTACTGCTAGCGCTCCAACAATCCTTAACTACCACTCACTTCCAAACGACGTCTCGGTATTCACACGCGGGTTAAACCGGGGTTGTCACACCATGCCCGAACAACGCTCCAATATCATTCTGACCATGCGGCGCAGTGTCGGGTCTTCAGGCTCGCAGCGCAAGGTAAACCACTCAAACAGATCCACATCATGCTCTTTGAGCAACAATACAAAGCCGCGCTTGTCTTCCAGCGACAACTCATTAAAAAACTTGTCTACAAAAGGCAGTAACAACACCTCTGCCTCTTTGATGCCGCGCCGACAATCCCAGCGAATGCGACCGAGATTGAACTCGTCATTACCGTTTTCGCCTGTGTCAGTTTTCTCTGCACTCATGATGCTTACTCCTCATGCGCCTCGCAGATAAAATTTGTCGCGGATTATAGCCAGCCCCCCGCGTGCATGTAAGATGTGCATCAACTTTCATTCGATTTTAAACAGGTTTTCATGATGGACTGGAATACGCTGCTTCCGACCACACCTGCCCAATACCTCCCGGTGATGGCCGGGCAACCACAAGACCTGCCCCTGTTCGCCGCCCTGGGCAGTGGTATCGAAACCTTGGTATTCACTGGCCCTGAGGCCGCAAAATTCCTGCAAGGTCAGGTGACCTGTGACCTCGGCGAGATCACCGCCGGCTATGTCCGCCTGGGAGCACACTGCAATCCCAAAGGACGGGCGCAGGCCACCTTTCTTGCCTTTTCCCAAGCATTGGCAGACCCCCTTGCCGCGCCTGCCGATGGCACTACCCCATCAGACCAGCAGACGATTACCCTTTTATTGCCAGCGGGGATGGCAGAGCCCACCGAAGCGCAGCTAAAGAAATTCGCCATGTTTTCCAAGGTGTCGTTGCAGCGGCCGGACGGCCCCGATGCAATACGTGCCGTCATTGTGGGGGGTACCGAAGCAAGCGCTTGGCTGCACCAGCAAGGCGTCAACCCTGGCATGCCCATGCAACTTTGTGGAAACGCCTCAGCCATACGTGTCGCTATGCTCGATGCGGAACAACGGTTGTTTCTGTTATTGGCGTCGGCCAACGACCTCAAAACCTTGCTGGATAAGCTGCCCGCGCATGCCATCCTTGCCCAGCAATCCGGCTGGTGGCAATGCCTGACAGCACTTGGGCAGGCACACGTGATTACGACGACGCAGGAAGAATTTATTCCGCAAGAATTGAATTACGACCTCATCCAGGGGATTAGCTTCAAAAAAGGATGCTACAAGGGGCAGGAAATCATTGCGCGTTTACATTTCAAAGGCACGCCCAAATTCCGCACCTTGCGATTCGCTTGCCAGAGCGCCATGCCATTGCAGGCCGGTACGCATGTGAACGATATGAAGGGCGCACGCCTAGGACAGGTCGCGCAGGTGGCTCGCACGGGTGAGCAATCCTACGAGTTACTGTTGGTGACCAAACCCGATGCTATTGCAACGGACGAGAGTGTCGTCACCGATACCGGTATAACGCTGCAGCTCACTCGCCTGCCCTTGCCCTATGCGTTGCCCTGAATCGTAGCTCTGAATCGAAGCCATAAATCGTAGTCAGGAACACACCAACATGTCCTTGCTGCAAGCCTTGCTTGATCAAACTCGCCAGCATGTCTACAACGCCCAACCGACGCCGTTGGGCAGCATGGGCGTCTTTCATTGTCATCAGCATCAGCGCCTGCGGGCGGTGCCACTTTGGCATCCCACCCTGATTTTGGTATTGCAAGGCACCAAACGTTTGCAAATGGGCGTTACCGATAAATATTGTGAAGCCGGCGAAATTCTATTGATTCCGGCGCACAGTGAAGTGCAGTTGGAAAATATTCCTAACCCGAACAGCGGGGATTATCTGGCGTTATGCGTGTCATTCTTCCCTGCCACGCTCGCAGAATTTATCAATAACGCCGGACGTGAGATCGACTGGCAAACCCAAAACAGACGTTTGTGCGCACAAGCACCGGACGGCATTGTGCTTTCGTTATTGCAGCGCCTGCAATGGAGTAACGCGCTGTGTGCAGACCCCAGCCTGATGGAATTGCGCCAGCAGGAATTGCTAGCCCTTTGCGCGCGCCATGCATTACTCGGCAATCTGCTTTTCAACAGAAACCCCAGCATTGCACAACGCGTAGGGGCCCTGATTGGCATGGATTGCGCCCACGACTGGAAAATACAAGACATTGCACGCCAGTTGAACATGAGTGAAACCACACTGCGCCGCGAATTGAGCCGCGAATCGACGGGCTTTCGCGAATTGCTGGAACAAACACGTTTGACGACCGGTTTGGGATTGCTACAGGAAACCCGTTATAGCGTCACCGAAGTCGCAGCGCGCGTCGGCTATGACTCGCCCTCTCGCTTTGCCGCTCGCTTTCGTGAGCGCTTTGGAATCACGCCTAGCGAGCTCAAACAAAGCCGCGAAAAAGCCTTACCTGGCGCCTCCCCCCATCAAAATGGCTGAAACAGGCGCATGCTTGAACGAATCAGGCGCGCACGAGGGCAAGTCTTAGCGCACACTCTGCAAACACCCTTTCATTGAAGGAGCCAACGATGAAACCCGTAACATCTCTCCATCCTATTAAACATATGCTTGCTGCACTTGCATTGACGGGCGCCGCCAGTGTGGGTGCCACACTGCCAATGTCAGCGTTCGCCGATACGTTTAGCTTGCACAGCAGCGATATTCAGCAAGGCAAACCATTGACCGACAAACACGTATTCAATGGATTTGGTTGCAGCGGCGCCAATCAATCCCCCCAGCTGGAATGGAAAAATGCACCCGCCGGCACCCGCAGTTTTGCCATCACGGCTTACGACCCCGATGCACCAACAGGTTCGGGCTGGTGGCATTGGGTGGCCTATAACATTCCTGCCAACGTAACGACACTTGCAAGCAATGCCGGCGCACCCACCGCTGGATTGATGCCGGCTGGCTCCGTGCAAGGCCGAACCGATTTTGGCAGCACCGGTTTTGGCGGCGCCTGTCCACCCGTTGGGCATGGCATACACCGCTATCAATTCACCGTTCACGCGTTGAAAGTCGAAAAACTCGAGCTTGACCCCAATGCCACTGCGGCAATGGTGGGCTTTATGATCAACGCCAACCGGATTGAAAAGGCTAGCATCGAAGCGACCTACCAACGCTGAAAGCAGATGGGTTGTGCGGGTGGTAAGGCGCCAAACTGCAGAAATTCGCCAGCATTATTGTTGCCCTGCTGTTTTTGAGGGGTTGTCAACGAGTGATTTCGTCAGTAAAGGCGCACCTGCCCCGCCTGTTTCTACCTACTCAATCCGCGCCGATACAACGCACGCAGCAAAGCATAATAAGGTTGATCCGGCGAAATGCTGCCATCCTCGTTTGCGCGCAAAAGACTGTCGCTGTTCGCGAGCATGACGACACCTACTTCAGTCACGGGGTTGTAATACATCAAAGTTTCAACGCCTGGATCGCTACCATCGTGGCCGATGAAATTGCCATTTTTCACCCAGAAAATCCCTTGTTCCAACGCACCGGTATCCGCTGATGTCTGTCGGCTTAACATGGTTTCGGCTTGTGCTTGCGACAGAATCCGTGTTCCCTCCAGCTCGCCCCCACGCGCAATGGCAAGCAGATAACGCGCCAGATCATGTGCCGACGCCCACACCCCACCAGAATAACGGTCAGAATACAGGTAGTCAGGTAGCAGTTGCGCCATGTCGCCGCCTAGCCAATGGGTATATTGGCGAGCGGGCGTGGTTGCCAGTTGCGTTTTGTCCCAGCCGGTATCGTCCATACCCAGTGGCGCAAACAGTTGTTGCTGCATGCCTACCGTGAGTGGTGTGCCGGTATGGTTTTCTACCGCTTGTGCTGCCAACGCTGCGCCTACATTGCTGTAATGCCACTGTTCGCCGGGAGTATCGATAAAATGTGCCGCGTCATAGAGGCTTCCGTCTGCCGACAAATAGTGGCGCAAATACGTGAGCTGATCGGTGTAGGGGGCCGGGCACAAGGTCATATCGCCTAACAATGCATTGAGCAGAGAACTGCCATCTTCGGTGAGATAGTAGTTGCAACGGTAACCCTCAGTGTCATCGACAATGCCGCTGCTATGGGTCGACAACTGACGCAGAGTGATCGGGTTGGTGTCTGCCAGCGGTGATGCAACCGTAAATCCCAGTGAATGTGGATCGAGCGGTGTATCGAGATCCAACCTGCCCGCTTCCTCCAATTGCATCATATACGTACCGACCATGGTTTTACTGATCGACGCGAGTGCAAAGGGGGTGTTGGTTTGGGTGGGCACTGCGTTTTCACGATCCGCCCAGCCATACCCCTTGACCCAATGCACTGCATCGCCCTTCACAATGGCCAGCGCAAGCCCTGGAATGCCGAGCTGTTCACGTGTCAGTTCCGCTACGATATCGAGTTCGTTCTCGTTTACCGGCTGCAGAGGTGTGCTGCCCAGCCATTGCAGGGCGTGATCGATGAGTGTATTGCTGCCGAATAAAATATCGGTAGATGCAAACGGATTCGCCGCGATGGCGGGTTGTACGCCACGTGTTTCCATCGTTATACCGTGATTATCTTCAAAACGCTCATTGGAAAGCCCTGCCAACCAGCCGTTAGGCAATTGTCGATCCAGCACATCCGAAAAAATCCCATGGGTGGCGGAACCCACAACCTGTGTATTCGATAACGTTGAGAAAGCGTGAGCGGTAATTTCGGCTGCACTCGCCGTGTCAGCGCTGGTCAGCAGAACAATGGGTAACGTCCAGGCATCGGGGCGCGCCGGCAGCGTGACGGGCTGTTCCCATATCTGCGCGACACCAACGTGCACGGTGCCAATGGTTTTTGCCTGCGTATTGAAATGACTGGCAATGCGCAGGCCCAACGGATCGAAACCACCGCCGTTGTAACGAAGGTCGATGATCATGGCGCGTACCCCCGTAAGATCCTGCTTGAGTGCTTGCATCTGGGTATCGATAAAGCGAATTTCGCGCTCAACGTAGCTCAGCGCCGTGTTCACATTGCTTATGTCGCATGTCTCATTCAGGTCGACGAGACGCTCCACCCGCAAGTAACCGATATCCGGTTGCAGCCGCCCCCAGACCAGGGCTGGTACTTCATCGATAGGCTGACCGGCCTGTTGGCGACTACCCGCCAGCAATAGGCTGTCGACGTGCGCCCGTGAATAGCGCGCCAGTTGCGCATAGCCCGCCTCGTCATGGGTCGAAATCAACGGGCTGCTCGCTGTTTCAGCGGCCAGGCCGCGTCGATTGGCGACAGGGTCCTCGCCATACATTTCAAACTGCTGCTTATCGCTAAGCGCCACATGTGCGTCGCCGAATTGAGTAATGATTTCGCCGTAAAGAGCGATGCGCTCCTCATCATTACTGGCGGCGGCAATGCGCGGGCGATAATCCTGATATATCTGTTGCCAATCCAATCCGCGCTCAGCGAAAAAGGCATAGTAGTCGTTAAAGGTATGCCAGAAGTAATCGAACTGGGTCAGTGCACTCTGTTCGCCTGCAAGCGGGGTTTGGCAGTGGGCAGGCAGCGCAGCAACCCGCTGAAAACGCCAGGGCTTGGCCGCTACGCCATCCAGTAAAAACTCACTGCCTTCGCCAGTCAGCTGAAAGTGCATTTGGTTGGCATTGAGCGCGTCCAGAGGTTCGTCCCCTACCCGCAGGCAAGCAAAACGGTTGTACTCGTAACGAACGAGGGCATTGCCGCTGAACTGCCAAATTCGACCATACCCTGCCTGGTCCCAGGTGCCTGCGAATTTTTCGAAAGGCGCATCTGGCGGGTCGTCGTGATCGCTACTGCCGCATCCGGCCAACGCCAAAGAGAGAGCGATCGCTACTTGACTGGCGACCATGCGCAAGAGGTGCCGTTTTTTTGTTGGATGTTTAAACATTGTTTACCCCGACTACTGTTGAAGAGTGACCACCCGGCGGGCGGTTGTCGGCAGTATCGTGGTAACGCTTGGGGAAGGCGTCCACGCCGATGGGACAGCACTCTCCCGATCCGTAGGGACAAAATAATTATCATTAAAACAAGGGGTTATGAGTGCGCACGGGTTTGTCGGGCAGGACGTGAGTTGCTCGACGAGACGCCGCTATGAGCGGATTTGTTGCTGATAAACACGGGGCGTCACCCCGGCATGTCGCTTGAAGGCAGTATAGAAGGCTGACTTTGAATTGAAGCCAGCGGCGAAAGCCAGATCGAGAATGCTACCCGCACCGGATTGCGCCAGTGCCCGTTGCACGGCCTTTACCCGATAACGATTGACGTAGTCGTAAAAATTACAGCTGGCCCGGCTATTGATCGCTTGCGATAGGTAATGCGGGCTCAGTTCCAGCCGACTCGCCAGACCTGCCAGATCCAACTCCGGGTCTCGCCAGGGTTCGTCATCGCGCATCCAGGTTTCCAGGGCATCGAAAATCGAAGAGACACTCGCATCGTCGAGGGCTGACTTGGCATATTTACGTGCAGCTTCAGGCGTTTCCTCTCGCAATACCTGTTGGGGCGGTGGTGGGTAGCTATCGGGTAAGGATTCTGCGTCGGACAGAGACTGCGGCGGCGATAACTCTTCAGGTGGAGCGGCGAGTGGAGCGGTGGGTGCAGGTTCGGGCGTAATGAGCACCAGGGCGATGGGTTCCTGCTGCCACAACCGATACGCAAGGTAGAAAATAGTCATGGGAAGGGCGACGCTGATCAGCTGATCGATGGCTTTGTCCCATGCCCACCAAATCAGAATCTGATCGCGGGCCAACAAAAGCACCCATAACAAACTGAATACCTGCAACACCTGCCGCATCCAGTCGAGCCCCGTACGATGCCACTGTGCGCGTTCGGCCTCCACCTTTTCGCAATAGCGTCGCCATACTCGCCAGCAAGCAAGGAGATAAGCGCCGATCAACACCTCCTGAACGAATTGCGCAGCGTCCCAAGTGGTTGGCGCGTCGCCGTATCGAAACTGATCGAGTTTCGCAATGAAATCAATATTTTCTGGATTCAGAACGAAATAAGCAAAAGCGTTCCACTGGAACAATGCTGCAGGCGCGAAATGTAAGCCCAACAGGAGACGTCTCGGCAACGGTTCTTGAGCCATGCGGCGCATGAAAAGCCATAACAAGGGCCCGTACAGCAAGAACGTTGCACTATCGTACCCAATCAAACATGGCACCGCATGATAAAAGCCTGCCTCGTAATAGACCTGATAGGCCATTTCGATGGCAAGTAACACCAGCAACGCAATCAACCACTGCTCGCCGTGGTGCTTGTGCTGACGACATGAGAGCACAAACGCCAAAAACAGTGCCTGGGTCAGCCCAATCAAAATGACGATGTGAAAGAGGGTTAGCTGCTGCATTTGGCCGAAACCACGAAAAGTGGCCGGTATTGTCTTCCAAGCGATACCGACACACAACTGCTTCCTGTGGCGACAACGCTTGCTGCTCGGATAATTAATGCCCGCTCAGCTAGTCAATGCCCATTCAAATAGTTACAGCATTCAACGCAGACATCTCGTATAAGGTTTGATTTAGTAGCTGTGAGTTTGATTTAATACCCTACAAGACTTGATCCATAGTAGAGCTTATAAAGTGCTCTGAATTTACCGCTTGAGGATCAACCTATTTGAACAGACCGTACACTTGCGCTTTATAGACTTAGCAGCTAAAAAAAACAGTTGTTTTGTCAGTACTCTTCCACAAAAAAATAACTATAAGAAGTGGCAACTTGCATGAGCTCTTGTATAGCGAGCGAAATATTTCATTTTGAGCAAAATGTTGGTAGTGCCTCGATCACAGCAGTATGTAATCGCAAAAGGGCCTTACCCCATCATGAATAAAGAGTGGTTTCCGCTATCTGCTGCACAAACTAGTCAGTGGTTTCTCTATCAATTCGACCCAACGGCACAGGGGGCTCACAACAACGCCTTTGCCTTGCGCATTCAAGGGTCCCTGTCAGTAGATTTTCTTGAAAAAGTGGTAGCTTCGCTGCTCGAACGCCACCCTATGCTTCGCGCTGTGTTTCGATTTCACAACGGGAAGCCGGAACAATCCATCGCAAAAAACATTGAAAAAGCTCTGCACGTTTTCGACTTACGCGGCGCCAATGAAGAGGAGATCCGGCAAAGCGTACGCATGGAAAGCATGCGAGCATTCAACTTAAACCTTGCGCCACTGATACGCGCCAATGTGTTTCTGATCGATGAAGAAGAAGCGATATTGCAACTGGTTTTGGATCATATTATTTCCGATGGCTGGTCATATTGGATCTTGTTGGATGAGCTAACGGAGACCCTGGGGTTATACGATTATGAAATCGACACCGATGCTATACACGATGAAAATGGCCCCACTTATTTCGATTATGTGCACTGGCAACAACGCTGGCTTGAAAGTACCGACGCCTTAAAGCAGTGGCACTACTGGGAAAACCTACTCTCGCATGATTTGCCCATTTTACAGCTACACACCGATCGCGCCGCACCACTTACCAGCAACCACCAACAAGGTATCGTCAGTGTCGTTCTCGATAACGGCTTGAGCAAAGAACTCAATGAATTTGCTCGCCAACAATCATCGACGCTGTTTGCAATTTTGCTAGCGGCCTACCAGGTGCTTTTGCATCGTCATACCGGCCAGAATGAAATACTGGTTGGCACTGCCATGCCTGCGCGCCATAAAAAGGAGTGGGAAAGTCTCATCGGCGATTTTGTGAATCCTATCGCCATGGGAGCAAGCTTCGACGATGACCCCATTGTGGCCTCGGTTCTGCGATCGGTACGCAATACCGTGCTCAATGGGATGTCAAATCAGGATTACCCCTTCCCACTGCTGGTGGAAAAACTGAATCTCTCGGGCACAACCCATCCTCCTATTTTCCAGACCATGTTTGTGTTTCAGAAAGCCCGACACGGTGCTGACGTGCTGGCACTGTGGGATGACACGAAAACAAAGTGTTCTCTCTGGCGAGGCGACCTCGAATTGACCGCCTATCCCGAGCATCATTCAGGCGGCACCACAGGGTATGCGTTGTCGTTGGAGACAATTCAATTTGAAAATAATGTGCGTTGCGAGTTCAAGTTTGCCACGGAATTGTTCGATCGAAAAACCGTCGAAACCCTGGCAAGGCATTATAAAAATCTGCTGACATCCATGGTCGCTGATCCTTCATTGCGAGTAAGCCAGTTGTCTTTAATAGACGACGCTGAGCGTCAACAGCTTCTCGCTGTTACAGCGCATGCGTCGAAATTTTCAGACGATGAGGAATTCGTCCACCGTCGTTTTGAGTTAATGGCCTATAAACAACCGGGTGTCATCGCGATTTCATTTAATGATCAGATGATGACTTACGGTGAGCTTAATACGCGTGCCAATCAGCTCGCACATTATCTTATTGCCAAAGGTGTTCAGCCAGAAGACCGGGTGGCCATATTTTTGGAAAGAAGCCTTGAGCTGATCGTTGGCGTATTAGGCATTCTTAAAGCTGGCGGCGCTTATGTGCCCATGGACCCCGCCTATCCCGATGAGCATATAGCGCATGTGTTGAAAGACTGTACGCCCAAGCTGCTCATCACTCAGACGTCCTTGTTGCATTGCATTCCAACATCAACGCCGCTTCTCGTCATTGATGACGGTCTACAAATGCAGGCACTTGATCAGCAATCGTCAGAAAATCCACCCCCGCAGGAATTAGGTCTCCGCAAGGAACATCTCGCCTATATTATTTATACCTCTGGCTCTACCGGCTTGCCAAAGGGCGTGATGATTAACCAAGCAAATGTGGCGCGACTTTTTTCTGTATGCCAGGAAAAATTCCAGTTCAATGCGAATGATGTCTGGACGCTATTCCATTCTATTGCATTTGATTTTTCCGTATGGGAATTATGGGGTGCACTCACCTACGGCGGCAGGGTCATTATTGTCCCCACCACCTGCGCAAGATCTATCGACGATTTTTATGCGCTTCTCTGCGAGAAAAAGGTAACGGTTCTCAATCAAACGCCCAGCGCTTTTCGACAACTGATCAATGCACAAGCCTGCAGCGAGCAGACCCATTCCCTGCGCTACGTCATCTTTGGCGGGGAAGCCCTTGAGCTGCATACACTAAAGCCCTGGTTCAGCCAGAACAAGCACGCCTCCACACGCTTGATCAATATGTATGGCATCACGGAAATCACTGTCCACGCAACCTATCGACCCATCCTGCCTCAGGATGTCGAGACCTGCAATGGCAGCGTTATCGGTGAGCCCTTGGCGGATCTGAATCTGTATATTCTCGATCGACACCTGCAGCCTGCACCTCTCGACATCGCAGGTGAAATCTATATCGGTGGAGCCGGTGTAGCACGTGGCTATTGGAACCGCCCTGAATTGACCGCAGAACGTTTTATTAAAAATCCGCTGCAACCTATGTCTCTTGTTCACAAAGAGTCGCTTCTCTACAAAACAGGTGACTTGGCCAGGCGAACGTCAAACAATGAAATCATTTACCTGGGACGCAATGATTTTCAGGTAAAAATTCGTGGTTATCGTATTGAGTTGGGCGAAATCGAAGCCAAGCTCGCCGCCTGCGAGGGCATCAGTGAAGCAGCGGTAATCGCACGTGAAGAGGTGGCTGGCGATAAGCGCCTTGTTGCCTATTTGATCATGAAGGAAGGCAGCGAATTTTCAGCGCATGTACTGAGACAGTCGCTATCCACAGTTTTACCGCCGCATATGATACCGAGTGCGTTCGTTTGCCTAACGAAGTTTCCGCTAACACCCAACGGTAAATTGGATCGTAAAGCACTACCTGCACCAAATCGTGATGCCGTGGCCAGCCGGCAATTTGAAGCGCCACAAGGGGTGGTCGAGGAAGCCATTGCAGAGGCGTGGCGAGCGCTATTGAAAGTGGATCGAATCAGCCGAAACGATCATTTTTTCGAACTCGGTGGGCACTCCTTGCTGGTGGTCGGATTGATGGATCGTCTACGCGAACAACATTTCCCGATTGACGTTCGCACGGTATTTACCACACCGGTGCTCCATGAGTTGGCAACAACCATTGAAAATCGTCTACAAGCAAATGTCGGTTTAGATTCAACATTATCGATTTCAGAGACATTGCCAGCATCTCAAACTTTTGAGGGTTCAATTTCGCAAAACGAATTTTTGCCTCTGGGTTTCGTCACTGCCGCGGATGTCAGCAGCATTGAAACTGATGTATCGCAGGGGCTCGAAAATATACAAGAGATTTATCCGCTAGCGCCACTGCAAACGGGAATACTGTTTCACCATTTGATGAATGCGATCAGCGATTTTTATGTACTGCGCACTCTTTTATTGTTCGACACCCGCAGTCGCCTTGATAAATTTCTGGCCGCCCTGCAAAAAGTGATAGATCGGCACGATGTGCTACGTAGCTCCATTCGCTGGGAAGGGCTCTCGCAACCAGTGCAGATCGTGCATAAACGTGTGACGCTGCCCGTGATCGAGCTGGAGGTTCCGCCCGCGATCGCGCCACAAGAGGCGGAGGCATGGCTTTGTGAGCAGACTGATCCAAGTCGTCACAGGCTGGATTTAACGAGTGCGCCATTGCTGATCGCTTACGTGGTCAAAGATAAGGTCAAAGAACAATGGATGCTGTCACTCCTGCATCACCATATCATCAGCGATCACCATACGTTGAAACTTGTCCTCGCTGATGTCGCAATTCAGTTGGTATCTGCTGATGACTCCAAATACGCAGAAATTCCTTCAAAAATTCTGCCCTATCGCAATTATGTCGCGCAATCGCTTTCGCGCTCACCGCTGGAAGACGAAGCCTACTTTAAAGCGCAGCTAAGCCATATCCATACACCGACGGCTCCGTTTGGCATCTACTATACCTCTGCGGACTCAGCAGCACCCAAGGAGCAGCGTTACGTCATTGACGGTGTGCTTGCCCGCCAATTGCATCTCATGACACGCCGCCAAGGCGTTAGTCCGGCTGTGCTTTTTCATTTGGCTTGGGCCAAAGTGTTAGCGGCGGTTTGTGGTTTGGATGAAGTGGTTTTCGGTACCGTTCTATCGGGTCGACAGAGCACGCCAGGTGCAGAGCACATGCTGGGTGTATTTATCAATACGTTGCCACTACGCCTTTCCCTGGTGGAAAACACGGTTGCCAGTGGATTGAAAGCGACGTTCAAGCAATTGACCGATTTACTGGGTCATGAAATGGTGCCGTTGGCACTGGCGCAGCGTTGCAGCGGGGTTGGTTCGCCTTTACCCTTATTCACCAGCATAATGAATTATCGGCACACCGAAGATGAATCATTAGTCTATGAAAACGGTTTGCCTCAGTTGAACTGGCAGGGCATCAAAGTCATACGCGATGATGAACGCACCCATTACCCTGTTACTTTTTCCATCAATGATATTGGACAAAGTTTTGTGCTGACGCTGCAAAGCGTCAACGGGGTAGACGGCACCTTATTGTTAAACTGCTTTAATCAAGCAGTGGAAAAGCTCGTTGATGCTTTATCAAACTCCCCTGACCTACCACTGACAACAATCACTATTGTGGTTCCTGAAATATTACCGCTGGGTCTTGATCCAATAAAGCGGCAGGAAGAAAACGTAGCGCCCCTCGATATTGAAGGCGAAACCCTCATCATTTCTGGCTCAGTTGAGCATACACTTGCAAATATCTGGTCAGAATTACTGGGGACCAACAATATCACCATGAATTCCAATTTTTTTGATTTGGGCGGGCACTCGCTTTCTTTGATGCAATTGTCCAGTCGCCTGCGCACGGCCTTTGGCATATCGATCCCCGTAAACGCATTATTTGAATTGGCGAAATTAAGGGATATGGCTTCAATGATACGCGCGATGACAGAAGTCTCGAGTATGGATGATCCCACTGCTTCCGGAGATCAGGATACCGAAGAATTTACCCTTTGAGTGAGTTAGCAAATGACACCTTCCGCTGTGTACGAACGCCCGCTTTCTATGGCTGATTTGGGTTATATCAGCTTCGGATATCGTTCGACAGACCTTGACCAGGACATTTCTCAATGTGTAATCGAGGGAAAGGGTGTTATTGACGACGCTGAATTACAAAGGGCGGTCAGCGTTGTGGCAAACGCCCTGCCCGCTTGCCAATGTGTCCTCACAGGAAAGGCGCGTGCACGCCGCTGGAGGGCTGAAGGCCCCCTGCCGGAGGTGCGCACCATTCATCGCGATTGGGATGGCCATTACCGGGAAGACCTGGATTTTCTTGAGCGTACCTTTGATCTTTGCAGAGGTCCCGTCGCTGAGATTGTGCAGGTTGTCTCAAGCAACACATTTTTGGTATTTAGAATTCATCATGCTGTCATGGATGGCATGGCTATGTCGGAATTCGTTAGAGCGTTTTTTAAAGCACTAAGGCATGAAGCGCTTGAAAATTTTTATTCCACTTATACCTTGGAAAATCTCGTAGAAACGAAGATTCGACAAAAGCAGTTACCACCACTAAAGCGCGCCGTTACTCCACTGGGAAACCGCCACTTACCCAGTGGGCGCCGCCCCCGGCAACGCGAATGGCGACGAATCAAAGTGAAGATCAATGACAAAATGGCGCTCCCCGTGCTTGCGGTAGAGCTCGCCAGATTGGCACGGGAAGTGGAATCTGGACCCGTCCGCTTCAGTCTACCTATTAATTTACGCAGACACGTGCCTCACGAAAAGACGTCTGCCAATCTGGTAGGAATCATCAAAGTAGACATTGACGAAAACGAAACTGCGCGCTCTTTTGTAAAAAAAACCAATGCCATGTTAAGGGAAGACCTCGATTTACCTTCTGACAGGGAGCTGAAAGGCAATCAATTTTTTAAAACACTTCCGCTACCGATTCTGCGGCTGATTGGCAAGTTCTTGCTGTTCCTGGTTTTCCGTTCGAAGTTCTTTAATACCAGTGGCACGTTGTCATCCCTAGGCAAGATAGACCTGGCTCAACTCTCTTCTAAAGATTTCGAAGCCCAAACGTTCTTCTCGATTTCAATAAGCCCCACGGGCTCTCCTTTATTTGCCGCGATTTGCAGCTCTGGGAACGAGGCGGAAATCACACTGTCCGCCACCAAACAGATGGCCTCGGAAGATAGATTGTTGAAACTGGCAGACAGACTAAAAGCACAGATTGAAGGTTTGACCCACCCAGCATCGGCCTGAGCGCCCCCACGCTTAAGTCACAGAAAGGACACGCCTTTCCCCTGTCTTGCCCCACGAGATGTGACCGGGTTGGCAAGCGGCGGGCAGTTTCTCGCCCCTATGCTATAACTACTAGGACGCCGCGCACTCCCGCGTGGCGCCCAGACAAGTCGGTTGCCCATGGCCAGCATTGAAGAAGACGTACTTAAACAGCTGATCGAACTGATCAAAGAAGACAAACTGGTACTGCCTACCCTCCCCGAAGTCGCTTTACGTGCACGTGAAGTGGCCGAGAGCCCGCAATCGTCTGCTGGCGATATTGCCAAGGTCATCAATAACGATCCGGCTATGGCGGCACGCATCATCAAAGTCGCCAATAGCCCACTGATGCGTGGCCCGCGTGAAATTACCGATGTGCAAATGGCAATATCACGCCTGGGGCTGACCTGCATCTGCAATTTGATTACCGGTCTGGCGATGGAGCAGATGTTTCAGGCCACCTCGGATGTGGTCGATAAAGCGATGCGTAAATCCTGGTCACATGCGACAGAGGTGGCAGGCATTGCCCATGTGCTGTGCCGACATTACACCCCACATTTAAAGCCCGATCAGGCCATGCTCGCGGGCATGATACACGAGATTGGCGTACTCCCCATTCTCACTTACGCCGAAGAATTCAACCTTAATATCGATCCGATAACGTTGCAGCGACTGGCGGAAAAAATTCATCCTTATGTCGGCGCCAAAATACTGGAGAGCTGGAAGTTTCCTACCAATTTAATTGCGGTGCCGCGTCTTTACCTCAAGTTCGATCGTGAAACCGATGATGGTATGGCAGATTACACTGACCTGATCATGGTGGCCAATCTGCAAACCTATGTCGATAGCGATCACCCCTATACACGCATGGACTGGAGCAAGATTCCCGCATTTAAACGGGTTGGACTAAAGCCCAACGAAGATTCGCAGGATGAAGATTTAAGTGAAGCGCTATCGAATGCGACTGGCATGCTCAAATAATACAGCGTTCACGACGCCTGTCGCCCCAGCGCCCATTCGGTAAAACTGGAGGTCGGCATCGGTTTACCCAACAAATACCCCTGTACACGATTGCAACCTAGCCCTGATACGGTGGCAAGCATCGTATCGTCTTCGACACCTTCAGCGACTGTCTGGATTTTCAATGTACGCGCCAGCGTTACCGTGTTCTCAACGATGCGTAAATGACTATCGCTTTCTGACATGCGCGATATAAAGCTACGATCAATTTTAAGTTCGTGAATCGGCAAACGACTTAAATAGGCCAGCGAAGAATAGCCCGTACCAAAGTCATCAAGCGCGATACTGCACCCGGCTTGCGCAAGACGATTAAGATTATCGATGACTTTATCAAGATTTTCACTGGCCGAGGTTTCGGTGACTTCGAGCACCAGATAGTGCAAATCAATCCCCAATGCCCGCGATGAATCGACAACATATTGCACAAAATCGGTTTCGACCAGGTTCTGAATCGACAAATTAACGCTAACGGTCACCTTTAGCCCACGCTGATGCAATTGCTTCAGGAACAGCATGCCACGGCTGACGACATAACGCGTAAGATGCTTCATCATGCCGGCATTTTCAGCGATTTCAATAAACTCCTGCGTAGGAACAGTACCCATGCGGGGGTGATGCCAACGCAACAGAATTTCGGCACCAGCCAGGGCCAGGCTGCCGCAGTCAATTTGTGGCTGGGCGTAAATTTCCAGCTCTGCTTGCTTGAGGGCGCGTGACAATGCGCCCATCAGGGCCAAGCGGCGCTGACCATAGGCATCGATGCCGGTACTGTAAACACACACACGATGGCCGTTACGGTGCGCTTCTTCCAATGAGGCATTGGCGTGTTGCAGCAAGATGTCCGCACGATCCCCATGCGCAGGAAAATGCGCGATCCCGCAAAAGGTATCCAGGTTGATGGAGATATTGCCAACATCGAAGGTGTTATCGTAATTTGCGCGAATCTTCTCGACAAACATGCGAGTGTCTTCGACGTTTTCTGCGGCTTGGCATAAAAACGCCACCAAACCAAATTCAATCACTACCAAATGCGCACCGGTTTTTTCTTCGACGCAAAAGGTTTGCCCGCTACACGACAACGCCACATTCAAGGATCTTACCAGTTCAAGAAACAAGGGCTCTGCGGTGGCTTGCCCCAACGAAGACCCCACTTCACGCACTTGTGGAAACTGCAACAAGACCAGCCCAAAAGCAGCGTTTTCAGTTCCCGGACGCATCCATTCCTGCAAACGCGCCAACAACAAGGAATCATTGGGCATTTTGGTAAGCGGGTCATGCATGGCGGAATCGAGCGTATCCAGTTCCATTTGCTTCAGTTGTTGCTCGGTTTCATGCTGCTGTTGCATGGCGCGCATGGCCGCTACCCGATCTTCCTTGATGCGATGCGCCAGCGCCAGAGACAACAAGACTGCCTCCAGGGCGGACCCCAACTGGATGGCATGATTGGTCAATGCCGACACCGGCAACACACCAAACACGTTCAGCAGGTACATCGATGCTCCGGCCGCAAACATGGTAAATGCCAGTACAAAAAAGCGCGCAATGACCAGCCCGACCTTGAGTGCATACACACCGGCCAACAGCGCCAAGGTAATGGTGATGGTGCCCGTCCAGGCCGATAGAATGGCCCCCATCACGGGATTGAACCAGGCGAACACGATCAGCCCCATGCAAAAGAAAACGCCCGCCATCAGTGTGCGATCCAGCGCTCGCGGAAATCCTTTCCAATTCAAAAAGGAACGTGCAAATGCCATTAATAACAACGACATCATACCTGTGAAAAACGTCAACGCGTTGCGACTGAAGGTGGCTTCGGCTGGCCAGATATAGGAACTTCCCAAGCCCGACAAGCACAGCATAACGCCCACCGAGGCGACCAAATACAGGCTGTAATAGCAGTAGGTGATATCACGCACCGAAAAATATAGAAATCCGTTATAGAAAATCAATGCGACCAACACGCCAAAATATAATCCCCACCACAACATGCCGTGCGCGTGCCGCTTGAGGGTATAAGCCTCTGACCATATTTCCAGGGGTATTTGCATTGAAGTGGTTGATTTTACACGCAAGTACATATCCGTATCGCCCACCACTGCAGCAGGCAATGGAAACAGCAGATTTTGAAAATCATCGAAGCGCTTGCTGGCGCGTTCCAGGGACAAATCGGTGTTGAATATTTTTGTTCCCTGCGCATCAAATGCAAGAATTTCAACATGTTCCAGTAATGGATATGGAATGACGAGCAACAACGATTGGGCGTCTTCGTTACGAATCGACAACGGTAAATGTACCCAGTATATATCTTGGGTAAAGCCGAAATTTAGCACACTATAAGATTGGTTTTTCTGCCAGTGTTCTGCGTTTGGTGCATTGGAAAATTCGATACCGGCATCGGCTTCACGCACATAACGCGCGTTCTGATTCAAAGGGATACGGTCAAGCGGCGCCATCACCAGGGCACGCTCGCTAACATTCAAATCGCGAGAGAAAATACCCGTCAAATCAACAGGAAACGCCATATGACAACTCACGGCGACCAGCAGAAATAACAGTATCTTCCACTTGGAAAGTTTGCGCATCGCGGTCATTTCTATCCTATGCTGCAAAAGGGTTGTAGTCCTTAACAATGCATCCCGCGAAAGCATTGTCTTTATTAAAGCTTTGTGTTCTTTAAAGCATCGTCTTTAGCTAAAGCCCTGGCTTTCTCACGCATGGCCCTTCTTACGATGACCAATGGTTCACATAAAAGTATAGACGGACAAATGTATGAAAGCAGCACAAGGCGAATATCGTCGCCATGAACGCACCGGGCTGAAGTTGCCGGTTGATATTGAGATCGAAGGCCAGCATGTTGACGCCAGCATGCTCAATGTATCGATGAGCGGTCTCGCGCTCACCCGGGATCAAGCACTCTCATTTCAAAAAAATCAGGTAGTTAAAGTTCAATTTCCAGGGCTTCCTACCTTGGCCGCAGAGGCGCGTGTCGTCTATATCGGGCCCGAACATGTGGGTCTTTCGCTCTATCACGCGCGATTTTCTGACACTGATATTGATAGCCTGGTTTCTATTGCACCCTATTGGGAACGTTTTAAGGTATATGCGAAACGAGCGCTTTGGACGCAAACGCGACGATTGGCGGTGCTGGCGGTCAACACTCTGCTTCGCCCGTTATTACTGAGCGCTGTCAAACCCAAATTTCTATTCGCCGCCTATGGCACACGCAGAGATGTAGACACCTATTTCACACCCTGGATGGAAAAAATTCTCCCGCCAGTGATTATTTGCGGATTTATTCGCAATGAGAAAAAACGTGGATTCATGGTCGCGTCAAAATACCTGGAATCCGAACTGCTGGAAGAATCAGAAAAAGTAAAATCGTATTTGCGCAATCTACAAATCGAGTATCCGGGCATGGAACGCATTGCCTTGGTGGGGCGGCTCCCGAATTTTGTACTGAAAGCGGGTCTTCCCATTGAAGCGCCGTTTGTTTCGGGCGCGATGGGCACGCGCTATATGATTTGGGATGCGGCACGCCAAATGAAGGAATTACCCGCTTACGTGGGTGAACGCGGCATTACCGTACTCGGAGGCGCGGGCCGTATTGGTAATCTCGTCTGCGAAGATTTAACGCAGCTCTATGATACCGTTATCGCTTTCGATAAGCGGTATGAAAATGAGGAAACGATTCAAACACCCACAGGCACCATTATTCGCACCTCGTTACCATGGCGCCTGGCAGAAAATAAATTATTCATCGGATTGACCCATCACGGTGATGTCATCAAGGAATGGACGGGGTCACTCCCGCGTGGATCGCTCATTGCGGATGATACACACCCCTGTATTAGTTTGGACGTTCGAGAATACCTGGCGGAACACCAAATCAACACCTTGAAAATTGTGTTGGGGAATGCTGACTTCTCCATGAAGCCCCGCATGCCAGCCTGGAATAATCGGGATATTCCAGGTTGTCTGGTGGAAGCCTTGGTGCTGCTTGATAACGAAGAAGAGGTTGCCAATGATTTTCATCGCTTTAGCGAGGCCGCGCGCAAAGCGGGGTTTCAAGGGCGATTGATAGAACCATTGGATGAATAAAAAAGGCGGGGTTATCACACCCCGCCTTTTATGGCTGCGCCCTACCCTTACCGCTGCTGGCGTTAAGAAGATCGAATCAAGTGATCGAAGGCAGCGAGTGACGCTTTGGCACCATCACCCATTGCAATAATGATCTGCTTATAGGGCACCGTCGTACAATCACCGGCAGCAAACACCCCTGCCACTGACGTCTGACCACGATCATCCACAATGATTTCGCCGCGATTGCTCAATGCCATGATACCTTTCAGCCAGTCAGTATTGGGCACCAAACCAATCTGTACAAAAACGCCGGCAACCTCCACGCGATGCGATTCCCCAGACACGCGATCGGTATATACCAATCCATTCATCTTCTGACCATCGCCCGTCACTTCGGTCGTTTGCGCCGACAAAATCACCTGTACGTTGGGCAGGCTGAATAATTTTTTCTGCAACACAGCATCGGCACGCAGCTTGTCATCAAACTCCAGAACGGTCACATGCTCAACGATGCCAGCAAGATCGATGGCTGCTTCAATACCAGAGTTCCCCCCGCCTATGACCGCCACACGTTTGCCTTTGAACAAGGGACCATCGCAGTGCGGGCAATAGGCGACACCACGGGTGCGATACTCGGCCTCACCAGGCACATTCATGTTTCTCCAACGCGCCCCGGTGGAAATGATGATGCTTTTGCTCCGCAGGGTGGCGCCATTCTCGAACGTTACATGGATCAAGCCATCATCGGTCTGGCTGGCAGGGATCAATGTCGATGCACGCTGATTATTCATAATCTCGACGTTATAATGCTTAACGTGAGCTTCCAACGATGCCGCTAATTTAGGTCCATCCGTTTCCAGAATGGAAATGAAATTTTCGATGGCCATGGTGTCCAGCACCTGTCCACCAAAGCGTTCAGACGCAACCCCGGTACGAATACCTTTGCGTGCGGCATAGACGGCGGCAGCAGCGCCAGAGGGTCCACCGCCCACCACCAGTACATCAAAGGCTTCTTTACTCGATAGTTTTGCTGCATCGCGCGCAGCTGCACCGGTATCAATCTTGGCGAGAATTTCTTCCAGCGTCATGCGGCCTTGACCAAACGGCTGGCCATTCACATAGACCGCAGGAACTCCCATGATCTGGCGTTCGTTCACTTCAGCCTGGAACAAAGCGCCGTCGATCATCACATGGCGAATATTCGGGTTCAACACGGCCATCAGATTGTGCGCCTGAACGACATCCGGGCAGTTATGGCAACTCAGCGAAATAAAAGTTTCGAATTCGAATTTGCCCTCGATCGCTTTGATCTGATCGATGACATCAGCCTCTACTTTGGGCGGATGCCCACCGGCTTGCAACAATGCCAACACCAGTGACGTAAATTCGTGCCCCATGGGAATACCGGCAAATCGAACGCCCATATTGGCACCGAGTCGGTTAATGCCGAACGAAGGTTTACGTTCGTTGTCATCGCGACTTACGTTTAACGTTATTTTATCCGTCAGTTCCACGATGTCGTTCAGCAGGTCCAACATTTCTTGTGAATTGGCGCTGTCGTCAACGGATGCATTGATCTGCAACGGATAAACAACCCGTTCAAGATAGGCTTGCAACTGACCTTTAAGAGATGTGTCCAACATGTTCGACTCCTGTGAGCCCCGCCGTCAGGCAGGGCTACTGTGGGTACCTGAAAGAATATCCGTGACCGGATTAGATCTTGCCGACCAGATCAAGAGAAGGAGCCAGCGTCTTGGCGCCTTCTTTCCACTTGGCCGGGCACACCTGCCCTGGATGGCTCGCCACGTATTGAGCCGCCTTCAGCTTGCGCAAAGTCTCGGACACATCGCGGGCGATGGCGTTGTCGTGAATTTCTGCGGTCTTGATAACGCCCTCAGGGTTGATGATGAACGTACCGCGCAGCGCCAGACCTTCTTCAGGAATATGCACGCCGAATGCATTGGTCAGCGTGTGTGTCGGGTCACCTACCAGTGGGAATTTGGCCTTGCCTACCGCAGGCGATGTCTCATGCCACACCTTATGCGAGAAATGCGTATCGGTCGTTACGATGTAGACTTCTGCGCCGGCTTTCTGGAACTCTGCATAGTTATCGGCAGCATCTTCTACTTCAGTCGGGCAGTTGAAGGTGAACGCGGCAGGCATGAAAATCAGCACTGACCACTTGCCTTTCAAGCTGGCGTCGGTCACTTCGATAAACTTGCCGTTGTGAAAAGCTTGGGTTTTGAATGGCTGAACCTGGGTATTGATCAGACTGGACATGTGTAGCTCCTTGATGGGTTTCAACTGCGTGGGTGGGTACTGCTAACTCGTGAACACAACAGCATAATAGGGTCGGTGTCCCTATTCATCCAATTGATTGATTGTTTCATATCGATAGTTTTTATTGATCCATTGTCTGGCCTGTTGCCCGAAGGGCGATTGACGGAAGGTCTCATTTATCGGTGCAGCGGCTACACTGAGTTGAAACCGGTATTTTCAGATTTGCATTCGGTCTTACTCGACGGTCAATGCCATGCCCAAGCCAAAGACGTAGTAGCAACAGAAAGTGACTATGCCCGCTGAGCTGTCCACGGAAAAACGACGCACGCCGACGGTTGCCGCCTGGCAACAAAACCGTCTCGGGCGAAAATTGCTATGGGGCGTTCTGTTAATCAGCGGGGTCATGGCTTGCACTATCTCTGCCATACAGCTTTATTTCGAATACAAACGCGATCTTGATGGCATCCAAAGCCGATTAAACGAGATTGGCGAAAGCTATTCCGACTCTCTCGGTGCTGCGGCCTGGCACTATGATCGCCCCTTCATACAGCTGCAACTGGAGGGCCTGATCAAACTGCCAGACATCAGCCATGCAACCCTGGTGCTGAACGGAACAGAAAACATCAGCCAAGGCATTGAACCGCCAAGCGATGCCCGCATTACTAAAAAATATGCGCTTCGATACCATGAAGACCAGACAGACGTCGACGTGGGCGAGCTTATTGTCAGTGCCACGCTTGAGCACGCCCGCTCGCGCTTATGGCAACGTCTGGGAGTGGAGCTTTTCACACAGGGTGTAAAGACACTCTTAGTGTCCACGTTACTGCTTATTTTCTTTCATTATTTCGTGACCCGACGCCTGCATATGCTGGCATCACAGGCACAAAACCTCACACTGGCTACGTTGCCTACCCCCATTCAATTGCCGCGTCCCCGCACTTTCGGGCGCGATCGTGATGAAATCGATGATCTGGTCAGCAAGCTCAACCAGATGCGAACAGCCCTACAGCAGGAACTGCAAGAAAAACAATCGGTCATGGATGCCCTGCAAGCCAGTGAAGAACGCTTTAAATTGGCCATGCAGGGTGCCAGTGACGGGTTATGGGATTGGGATTTGCTCAGCGGCTATGTTTACTACTCGCCCCACTGGAGCGAAATGCTTGGCTACACGCCAGAAGAAATGCCGCCGAATGCTGAAGCCTGGAAGCTGCTGCTGCATGAAGAAGACTTAGATCTGGCATTACTGGCGGTCGACAGCTACCTGAAAGGTAAAACACCCGAGTATCGACTCCGATTCAGAATGCGTCACAAAAACGGACACTATCGTTGGATACTGAGCCGTGGCTTTGCCTTGCTCGACGAACAAGGCAAACCTTACCGTTTTATCGGCACCCACGCAGACATAACGACAGCCCTGCAGGCCGAAAATACCATTTGGAAACTCTCAATGGCGGTTGACCAAAGCCCGGTTGCCCTTGCCATTACGGATCGACATGGTTTCATCGAGTATTTCAACCGCAAATTCCTGGATGTGGTGGATACGCATGACACCAGCATTATCGGCAAGACGCTTGACCAGGCGATACACAGCGATGCACTGCATAACGACCCGACACATCCGCTAATGGACGCCATTTTCAACAAAGCGTCCTGGAGCGGTGAATTGGCCATCAACCCTTCGGCGAATGACACGCGTTGGCATGCTGTCACCGTTGCGCCCATTCGGGCCAATGATAACGACGCCTCTGGATTGTTGGTGCTGTTAGAAGATATCAGCACGCGTCGCCAATACGAAGATCAACTGCAGTTTCAAGCCAATTACGACTCACTGACTCATCTGCCCAATCGCGCACTGGCCGCGGATCGATTGAAACTGGCGCTGGCACAAGCCAAACGCGGTGGCCACAAGGTCGGCATACTGTTTTTCGATCTGGATCGCTTCAAGCTTATCAATGATTCAATGGGGCACGGCGCTGGCGATCAACTGTTGGTGCAAGTGGCTGACCGATTGAAAAAATGTCTGCGCGAAGGTGAAACCGTTGCACGCTTCGGGGGGGATGAATTCCTGTTTATTTTGCCAGCGATTGATTCCGTCAAACAGGCTGAACCTGTGATCCGGCGCATTATGCAAGCACTGGCACATCCGTTTGATCTGGGACGAGAAACCGTGTACGTAACGATCAGCATGGGGGTAAGCTTGTTCCCCGACGACGGGTTGCACCCTGAATCGTTGATACAAAACGCCGATACGGCTATGTATCAATCCAAACATGCCGGCAGAAACACCTCCAGCTACTTCATTTCAAGCCTGAACGAAGAAGCGCAACAACGCTTGCAACTGGAAACCCATCTACGGGGCGCCCTCGCCAAAAACGAGTTATCAGTCGTCTATCAACCGGTACTTGATCTGCGTGGCGGCCATGTAGTGGGCCTGGAAGCATTGACACGCTGGAATAGTGCAACACTTGGCACCGTGTCACCTGACGTGTTCATATCGCTGGCAGAAGACACGGGGCTAATCAAACAGATCGACGAATGGGTATTGGACACGGTTTTCAAACAATTGAAAGACTGGCAGGACAGACAGGTTTTCACAGGCTATGTCGCTGTGAATGTGTCGTCGAAAGAACTACGCGGGCATCACTATATTGCCCGCCTGAAAGAACTGTTACATGAGTATGCCGTTCCTCCCTCTTCCATTGAAGTCGAAGTAACAGAACGATCGGTGCTGGATGCCAATGTCGACACCTACAAAGAGTTGCTCGACATCGATCAGCTGGGTGTCGGCCTTAGTATCGATGATTTTGGTACGGGCTACTCAGCTTTAAGCTATCTGCATACTTTCCCGTTCAAAGTCGTGAAAATCGACAAGAGTTTTGTGCGCAACCTCAGTAGCAGTGGGCAGAATGCAGCGCTGGTGCGCGGCATCATTCGCATGGTGCATAGCCTGGGGATGCGTGTCGTCGCGGAAGGTATTGAAACAGAAGCCGCCTGGCAGTTTCTAAAGCGGGTACGCTGTGATCTGGGCCAAGGCTATTATTTTGCCAAGCCTATGCCGGCGGAAGCCTTTGAGCAATTGCTTGGCGAAGGGAAATTATTGAAATCACCGCCGAATTCCCCCTAACGCGGTGCATTAAGATCCGCCATAACGCTACTATTAACCGGCATAAAACAGCCAGCATCCACCATCCATGTCGCGCAACGTTTCTTATTGTCTGACAATGCAGCAAAATCCCTTACAATTTATAGTTATATTTTAATTATAAAATCGTAATCAATTTACGTTTCTTGCTTTCCCCATAGGCTCTTCTAGGCTTTTAATCGGTTTGTTACGAATTCCTGCCAAAAATATTACTCTTCAAACGCATGTTAAGCAGTCAAGCAATTGAAGCTTTTACCACTGTAAACATTTGATGAGAAAAAGACTTATGGATTCAAAAGTCGCCTTTGGTGTAGGTATTTTATCTTTATTCATTGCTCGTGACATCGTACAACCCAATCAGGTTGAAGCTGCAGATCAAAGTAAAATGCCCGGGATTCGCCTCTCCACCGACAGTGAGTGGGGAGTATCGTTTGATGGTCGGGTAAATGCTTACGCCACCTGGATAAACGGTGACGCCAACCCGACGACAGTCGATGCCGACGGCGTGGTATTCAGCGGCGATGCGCTCGAAGAGGATCTCGAAGCTTTCCGTCTGCGAACCGGGTTCAACCCTTCGGCGCTTGGTCTTAACGTAAGAGCACCGCAGAGTGGACGTTATAAAATGGGGGCTCGCATTGGATTATATCCCTCCATTCAGAATGACAGGCTGAAGAACGGCAATACCAATCTGGATGTAAGGGAGGTGTTCTTTACCGTCGAAGCGGATGGCATGGGGCAATTTCAGGTAGGTCGCTCGCTCAGCCTCTATCAGCGCGAACATATCGTTCTTGATGTATCTGGGTCGGGGATTGGCGCTGCCGGTACTGGCGGCAACGGTACCACCGCAGGGCGCATCGGTTTTGGTTATTTGTATGATAACTTCGCCCCGGCCGTCATTTATCGCACCCCCAGCTCGAAGTCTTTCAATTGGGCTGTCGGCTTGTACGATCCCAGTATCATTAATGGCGCCGACGATGTAAGTGCTTCCATCACCAAAACACCCCGTCTCGAAACAGAAGCTACCATGGATTTCGACCTGGGTGGTTCCAATCTGCGGGTATTCGCCAGCGGACTTTGGCAAGAAGCTACCTTTAATGCAGACGTTGCGGGCGTCACCGCGAATCGCGCACTGGAAGGCGACGATGTAACGGCCACCGGTCTAGGTTATGGCGTAAGCTGGAAAAACAATGCGATACAGGTGGATCTGGCCGGCTATGACGGCGAGGCCCTCGGCACCGTCGTTATGTTGGATGGTAATGCTCTGGATCTGGACGGCACCGAACGTGATCATTCCGGCTGGATGACGCAACTGCATGTCTTTTTGGGTGACCGCACTACCCTCACCTTTTCTGCTGGTGCATCCGAAGCTGATGAAACTCGTGCCGATGCGCTCAGTGGCAATTCGTATATTGAAGAGCAGAGCAGTGCCAGCGTTATTGGCGTGTATAAGTTCAACGAATGGTTGAAACTCACAGCTGAAATGACGGCGGCCACGGCCGAATACACAGGCGATGAGGAACAAGACAACCACCTGTTGGCGTTTGGCAGCATCTTTAGCTGGTAAACATAAGCCACGGGTAAACGATGTTGTTATGTTCCTTGTGAACATTGCCTCTTGAACATTAAGAGCAACCTAGGATTCTCCATGAAAATAGTCAATATTGGCGCTGCTCTGTTAAGCCTGAGCATCGCCGCAGTCATCCATCCCACGTATGCGGACGATGCCTCGTCGCAGGTGGTGGATAAGCTGATGAAAGAATTCAGCCCATCCACCCTCAACGCCGATCAGCAACGAAAAGAGCTTGAATGGTTTCGTGAGGCCGCGAAGCCCTTCAAAGGCATGAAAATTTTGGTCGTATCGGAAACCATTGACACACATACCTATGAATCGGATGTGATTGCCAAAGCCTTCTCCGAGTTAACGGGTATCAAGCTGGTTCACGAGCTGACGGGCGAAGATGATGTCGTCAAGAAAATCGAAACCCAGGTCCGCACAGGCATCCACCTCTATGACGCCTATGTCAACGATAGCGATCTGATCGGCTGGCATTACCGCAGTGGTAGCGTTATTAACCTCACCGACTATATGGCGAATGAAGGTAAAGACGTCACCTTGCCTTCGCTGGATATCGATGATTTTATTGGAAAAAGTTTTACCACCGGCCCCGATGGCAAACTGTATCAGTTACCCGATCAACAGTTTGCAAACCTGTACTGGTATCGCAAAGACTGGTTTGATCGCCCCGATTTGCAAAAGAAATTTCAGGAACTTTACGGCTATAAACTCGATGTGCCGGTCAATTGGTCTGCCTACGAAGACATCGCCGAATTCTTTACGAATCAGGTGAAAGAAATCGATGGCGTGCGCGTGTACGGCCACATGGATTACGGTAAAAAAGATCCTTCACTGGGTTGGCGCTTTTCAGATGCCTGGTTTTCAATGGCAGGCGCAGGCGACGCAGGGTTGCCCAATGGCAAACCCGTGGATGACTGGGGCGTGCGCGTAGAAGGTTGTGTTCCGGCCGGAGCGACGGTTGCACGTGGCGGCGACATGAACGGTGCGCCAGCAGTGTATTCAGTGAATAAATTCATTGATTGGCTAAACAAATACGCACCGCCAGAAGCCAAACAACTGGATTTCAGTTCTGCAGGTGGTTACCCCGCCAAGGGCAATATCGCGCAGCAGATTTTCTGGTACACCGCGTTCACCGCCTCAATGAACAAGCCTAACCTGCCCGTTACTAACGCCGATGGTACACCCAAATGGCGGATGGCTCCCTCTCCTCATGGCGCCTATTGGCGCTCGGGCATGAAGTTGGGATATCAAGACGCCGGCTCGTGGACCTTTGTCAAAGGAACGCCACCCGAAAACATGAAAGCGGCCTGGCTGTATGCACAATTTGCCGTTTCGAAAGCCGTCTCGCTGAAGAAAACGCTGGTGGGTTTAACGCCCATTCGCGAGTCAGATCTCAACTCACAAGCGATGACAGATGCAGCACCCAAGCTCGGTGGATTGGTGGAATTCTATCGCAGCCCAGCCCGCAAACTGTGGACGCCTACCGGTACCAACGTGCCTGACTACCCGAACCTTGCACCCATCTGGTGGAAGAATATCGGGGCTGCGATTCGTGGCGAAGTCGGTGTGCAGCAGGCACTGGACAACATGGCAGGGCAAGCCGAAACCGTATTTGAGAAGCTCGCAAAAGAAGGTATGGCCAGCAAGGAATGTACGCCCAAACTCAACGACAAACAGGCTCCTGAGTTCTGGCATGCAAAGGGTAGCGCACCCTTCCCCAAACTGGAAAACGAAAAACCCAAAGGTGAGACGCAAAGCTATGAAAACAGCATTAAGCATTCTTGGTAGTCTGTTGCTCTCGGCAACCTGTTACGCCGAATCGGCGACCTATACGCTGGAATACAGCGATAATCCGCCGTTCAGCATGTCTGAGAAAGGGGTTCCTACGGGTGTTGCCATTAACATTGTCAAAACACTTTTTGAAACCGCCAACATCAAATATGTCTTTAAAAATGTTCCGTTGGCGCGGGCGATGACCGATGCCCTCGAAAAGCCCAACACGTGCGCACTGCCCGTACAACGCGCACAGGATACCGAGGCGTTCTACAAATGGGTCAGCCCCATTTTGATTACGCATTCGGGTTTATTCATGCACGCTGATGCTACCGACGAATTTCTCACGCTCTCTGATGCCAAGGGGAAGATGATTGGCGCATTGCGCGGCAGTGGTGATGCCGAATATCTCAAGCGCATGGGTTTCAAGGTGGAGGAAGTCAACGTGCAGGAGCAAAACGTTGAGAAACTCACCAACAAACGTTTGGGCATTTGGGCTACCGATGTATTGTCGGCCAAGTATTTCACCCAAAAATACGGCAACACAAAAGCAACCAAAGAGGTGATGACGTTCCGTAAAAGCCTCGGGTCGTTGGCCTGTAGCGCCAGCATGCCGGAAGGCGATGTGGCTAAATTGCAACAAACCATTGATGGCATGATCAAAGACGGCACCATAGAGAAGCTTTCCTCTGCGGTACTGTAGCCACGCCACCAGCTCTGAGTCTGTTGTAACGCTGTGCCTTTTGTAACGTTAGTCTGTTGTAACGCTGTGCCTGTGGGGTGCAACCCGCCCTTCACAGGCACAGCTTACAAAAAATCCGATAACCACCCACACAATATCACACACGCTACCCTTTGGCAGGCACAGGAGCGCCTATGAAAAAACAGGCCCAATCAAGCATCATTCGTCTTCTGAATGCATTGGTATTATCCGTCATTGTCGTGGGGCTATTGATATTTTCGCTCATGATTGGTTTTCGACATTACCAGCAAACCACAGCGGATCTTGAAACCAAAGCCAAAAGTGTCGCGGGCATTGCAGCCATTGCCTTAGGTGAACCTATTTGGAACTTTGACGAACAAGCAGTCGCCGGGGTGGTTAATGCCATTCTGTTGGATGAAGATGTGGTGGGTATTGAAGTCATCTCTTCAGAAACAGGCAAAACCACTGCCAAGGATTTCAAAGATTCACTGAAAGATCTCGAATACGCCGATATTGTGGCGCAAAAAGAAACGTTGGGCCTGTTAATCAATACCGCAAACGTTGAACGGGAAGGCGCCGCTATCGGCGAGGTGCGAATACTGACATCGCGAGCCAAAGTACAAAAACAAATCAAAGAAACGTCTATCCTGATCGGCGCTTTCGCCATCACATTGATTCTAATCATGGGGCTGATGGTCTGGGCGAGTGCGCGCAGATTTGTAGCAGCCCCCCTCAAACGGCTGGAAACCAGCGCCGACCAACTGGCCCGCGGAAATCTCGACTACCCGATTGATACCGGTCGCAATGATGAGATTGGTGCATTGGCGACGAGTTTTTCGGAAATGCGTAACGCCATCCGTAAGAAAATTGAAGATCTACATGTTATCAATACCACAGGGGAGACCTTGGCGGGTATTCATGATCAAACCCTGGCATTGGAAACAGTGTTAAAAGTCATCAACGAACATACCTGTTTGCAATTTGGTTCTATTTATCTCGCCAAAGGAAAAACATTAGAAATCAGCGCGTTTTTCCCAGAGGGAATGCAAGACACCATTGGCACACTCCATACCCCGAGAAATTTCCAGTTTGGTGAAGGGGTGGCCGGCAAAGTAGCACAGTCAGGTAAAACCTTGTTTGTTCCAGACACGAGCAAAGCCACGGACTTCGTTGCGACTGCCGTTAGCGAGCCCCCTAAAGCATTACTCTGCGTGCCCATGATGGATAATGACGGCGTGTTTGGAGTCATGAATTTTTCAGGTGATGTCGCGGCTGCACAATTCAAACCCGAAGACGAAGAATTCGCCCTCACCCTCGCACGCTTGACCGTGGTGACGATCAAAAACATTCAAATGCTCAAGGTCATCGAGGAGCAAAACCGCACCCTCGAACAAAAGGTGTTGGATCGCACCGCGCAATTACGTCAGAAAACCAACGATATCAACAGCATGTTGCAGAATATGCAACAGGGCATTTTTACCATCACATTGGATGGAACCGTTCACCCAGAATATTCATCGTATCTCGAACGCATACTCGATATCAGACCCATCGCTGGCGCGCATTTCATGAAAGTACTATTCGAGGGCGCGCGCTTGGGTGCCGACCAGATCAATCAGGTGGAAAACGCCGTGCTTGCCATGTTGGGCGAAGATCCCATGATGTACGAATTCAACAGTCATCTGTTGGTCAATGAATTCTGTCTGGGCAACAAGATTCTTGATCTTGACTGGGCCATTATCATTGACGACAACTGCATACAAAAGATCATGGTGACTGTACGCGACGTCACAGAATTACGCGCCTTGCAGATCGAAGCCGAAAACCAGCGCCAGGAATTGGAAATCATCGGTCAAATCCTTGCCATCAATCAGCGCAAATTCGACGAATTCATCAAATCCTCAGAATCGTTTATCGAACAGAACGAGAATCTGATACAGGACACGGAACAATTTAATGTCGATGTCTTGGCGACTTTATTCCGCAATATGCACACGATCAAAGGCAATGCCCGTACCTATGGTTTCCGCTATTTGACGGATGCCGTACACGAAGCCGAAAACACTTACGATACATTGCGGCGCAGACAGGAAGCAGAATGGGACAAGGAAGGCTTGCTCAATGAACTGCACAGAGCAGGTGATTGTGTCGCAAAATACAAACAGGTATACGAAACCAAACTCAGCAAGTTCGCAGACGCCACGCAAGGGAAATTCATTGAGAAAACCTTGTTTGACACTATTGTCGCCACCACCACTCACGCGGTTTCACATCATGAACAAGCGGTTCCCGCCATTGTTCATTTGAACACATTATTACAGGCGGTTGATGCTGAGCCGGTCGCTAATATTCTCGATGGTATCGTCAAAGCCCTTCCCGCGTTGGCGGATGAACTAGGCAAAGCGGCACCACAAGTACAGCTCGACACCGATCATTTACGCGTGCACGGGCCACTGGCTGCCGCGATGAAAGATGTATTCATGCATATGTTCCGCAACGCGATGGATCACGGCATAGAAGCCGCCGCCGAGCGTGAACAGGCTGGTAAGCCAAAATATGGCACCATTTCTCTCCAGGCATCGTTGTCTGGCGATCATTTGGTGATTCAATTCCAAGACGACGGTCGCGGGCTTGCCTTGGGTAAAATCCGCCAAAAAGCACTCGAAAATGGATTGATCAATGATCTCGCCGCCCTTGATGACGAATCTGCCGCAGAATTGATTTTCAATTCGGGCTTATCCACTGCGCAGGCGGTATCGAATATTTCCGGGCGCGGTGTCGGGATGGATGCAGTACGACAATTTCTACGTGCCCACGGCGGAGACGTCCACGTACGTTTCACCGATACACAATCAAAAGGTCAAGACTTTCGACCGTTTGCATTGGAAATTCACCTGCCGGGTCATGCATTTATAAAAGTGTCACTACCCGTGCTTATGGCCGCCTAGTAAAAGCGTTATGCACCAATCAAAAAAGGCGGTCTAGCCCGACGACCGCCCCGGTGACAACCCAGGCCCCGCCATCGGCGTGACTTCACGCGGATTCACTGGTTCACCGCATTCCGAGCAGGTCATGGTAGGTGTAAAGAGCTTGCCGCATTTGTGATGATGGTACTGCAATGGCGGCCCCATGCCGCCATCCAGCCATTTGTCGCCCCAGCCAACCAGCGCCAACAGCACCGGGTATAGGTCGCGCCCCTTCTCCGTCAGGCGATACTCAAAGCGCTCCTGACGGTCATGATAAGGCACTTTCTTGAGCACATCCGCCTCAACCAAGCGCTTGAGACGATCGGCCAGCACATGCCGGGTCACCCCCAGCATCGACTGGAAATCATCAAAACGACGCGTCCCCAGAAAGGCACACCGCAATACCATCAGCGTCCAGCGATCGCCCACAATCGCCAAGCTGCGCGCAATGGAGCACGGCTGCTCACCCACCTCTTGCCATTTCATTCAACACCTCGCCTGAACACTGAGCTGCATTCTACGCACTCAAAAACCGGTTGACGAGTTCCTTTTTGGAACTTATCTTGAATACAAGCCTAGCAGGCCTTTCATCTCGCGTCGCCTGCCTCTTGCCACCCTAAACGCCTTCGGGAGAAAGCCATGAGCTCCGCCGATCAACCCTGGAAGAAAACCGCGTGTATCCTGTGCAGTTTAAACTGCGGACTCGAAGTGCAAACCGAGGGACGTCGCATCATCAAAATGCGTGGCGATGACGACCACCCCACCTCGCATGGCTACGTCTGCGAAAAATCCCAGCGCATGAACTACTACCAAAACGGCGCCGACCGTCTAACGTCGCCCATGCGGCGCCGACCCGACGGTAGCTACGAAGCGATTTCGTGGGACACCGCCATTCGTGAAGTGGCTGAAAAATTCAAAACCATCAAAGCCAAATACGGTGGTGAAAGCATTCTCTATTACGGCGGTGGCGGACAGGGTAACCATTTGGGTGGCGCCTACGGTGATGCCACACTCAAAGCGCTGGGCGTCAAATACCGCTCCAACGCACTCGCCCAAGAAAAAACAGGCGAATTCTGGGTGCAGGGCAAAATGTTCGGCACCGGCGTGCACGGTGATTTTGAACACTGCGAAGTGGCGTTATTCATCGGTAAAAATCCTTGGCAGTCGCACGGATTCGCGCGTAGCCGGATGCTGCTGAACGCCCTTGCCAAAGATCCGAACCGCTCAATGATAGTGATCGATCCGCGCCGTAGCGAAACCGCTGCCTTGGCGGATTATCACCTGCAAATCAAACCGGGTACTGACGCCTGGTGCCTCGCGGCATTGGTGGGTATTCTCGTGCAAGAGAATTTAATTGCCAATGCGTGGCTAAGCGCGCATACCCGTGGCTTTGAGCAAATTGCCAACGAACTGAAAAATATTCCGATATCGCATTTCGCTGCGATCTGCGGTGTTGCCGAAGATCAGCTTCGCGCCGCCGCACAACGCATTGCCCGCGCCAAAAGTGTCGCCACGCTTGAAGATCTGGGCATGCAGATGACGGTCCACTCAACCTTGGGCAGCTATCTGCATCGTTTGATCTGGGTACTCACTGGCCACTACGGACGCAGCGGTACTAACAACGCGTTTGTACCGTTTCTGTCGCTTTCCAAAGCAAGCAAAGGGGAAACCAGCGTCAGCAAGAAAAAGTCAGGGCCACGTACGGAAAAACGCAGTCCGGTAGCCGATGCCAAAATCATCATCGGTTTGATTCCGTGTAATGTGATTCCGGAAGAGATTCTCACCGATCACCCCAAGCGTTATCGCGCCATGTTGATTGAAAGTGGCAATCCTGTGCATTCCCTGGCCGATAGTCAACGCATGCGTGAAGCACTGCGCGCCCTTGAACTTTCGGTAGTCATCGACGTCGCCATGACCGAAACCGCACGACAAGCGGATTACGTATTACCTGCCGCTAGCCAATTCGAAAAAGCCGAAGCCACTTTTTTCAACCTGGAATTCCCGCGCAATGCCTTCCACTTACGCGCACCGTTATTCGATCCCCTACCCGGCACGCTACCTGAAGCAGAAATCCACGCCCGCCTGCTCGAAGCTCTGGGTGAATTAACAGATACTGACTACTTACCATTGCGTTGGGCCGCGAAACTCGGCCGCAAAGCGTTTGCGGCCAGCTTTTTCGCTGCGGCGGCGGTTAGCCCCAAAATCATGAAATATGCGCCGGTCATTCTCTATCGCACCCTGGGCCCAACGTTACCCGCTGGGATGGCGTCTGCCGCAGCGGTTTGGGCTATCTGCCAATTGCATGTCATGGGCAATCGCCAGACGGCAGCGCGTGCAGGCTTTAAAGGTTTACCCCCATTGGCTGCCGATCGAATGTTCCAGGCTTTGTTAGATAATCCATCAGGGGTTGTATTTGCGGATTCCACCTACGAAGATAGTTGGCGCGCCATCACGATGGCGGATCATCGCATCAATCTGCATATTCCTGAACTACTACCCGAACTGGCCAAATTGGTACACGAGCAACCACCCTACGACACTGAATTTCCATTTATTCTTGCGGCCGGCGAGCGTCGCAGCGACACCAGCAACACTGCCGTTCGCGATGCCAGTTGGCACAAACGTGGTCGCTATGGCACCTTGCGCATCAGCATGCAGGACGCCGAAAAACTTGGTTGTAACGAAGGGGATATGCTGCGCCTCACCACTCGGCGCGGCAGTGTCGAGGTACCCGCAGAAATTTCAGACATGATGCAACCAGGCAATATTTCATTGCCCAATGGTCAAGGGTTGGAATACAGCAACAGCAAAGGAGATGCCGTCAAGAAAGGTGTCGCACCAAATGAGCTGACCGACTGCACGCAACGCGACTTTCTAGCCGGTACGCCGTGGCACAAATTTGTACCTGCCAAATTGGAAAGAATCTCGGTATAAAGGCCCGTGTGCTCGTCGTTGCAATCGCTGCTCGACGGCGCACACAAGCTTTTTCTGGAAAGATGCAAGCTTACGATTTCTTGAAAAAACGTTGAATGCTTGAGAAATCCAGCTTGCCGTTTCCATGACGAGCATGGGTCGCGTACAAACTTTTCGCAAGGCTTCCCATGGGGGCGGCCGATTTGCTTTTAATCACTGCTTCCATGGCTAGCCCCAGATCTTTATTCATCAAATCTACCTGAAAGCCACCGCTATACTCACGCGAGGCAGGTACATTTTCCATCACCCCGGGGTAGGGATTGTAAAGTTCCAGTGACCAGTTACGCCCGGAACTCTTCAACATGATGTCAGACAATACGGTGGGGTCGAGCCCATTATCTACGCCCAATTGCAAAGCTTCCGCAGTCCCAATCATATGGATCGCCAGAAGCATGTTATTGCAGATCTTGGCCACCTGCCCTGCCCCACTCTCGCCCGCATGAAACACATTTTTGCCCATGCTCAGCAAGATGGGTTTGGCACGCTCAAAAGCGACGACACTGCCACCCACAATAAACGTTAGCGTGCCTGCTGCTGCACCTGCGACACCCCCTGATACCGGTGCATCAATGGCATCCAGCCCTCGATCTGCCGCTGCTTGCGCCACAGCCTTCGCGTTATGCGGCGCCACGGTGGAACAATCCATAATCAGCGCACCCGCCGGAATTACATCCAACAATTTACCTTGGTGAATATAAAGTGATTCTACAATTTCCCCAGACGGCAGCATGCTAATGACAAAATCAGCATTCACCACTGCAGCCTCCGGTGTCTCCGCCGGAAATGCGCCTTTGGCCACCACCTCGCCGACCAGCACTTCAGACAAGTCAAATACTTGTACTCGGTGTCCCGCTTTGACGAGATTCACCGCCATCGGGCCGCCCATATTGCCTACGCCGATAAAACCGATTGTTGCCATATGCGCTCACCTTTTATGGTCTACTTGCCGAATTTTTACGGCGTTTTATTGTTTTTACCGAGTAATCACAGATACGTACCACTGAGACTTCGCAAAGGGCTTGTTGGTATTTGGTTTATGGAACGTCGCCGGCAGGGATGGCGGGGGGCGCCCAGCTGCGTCGAGCCTACAAGGACGTATTCACGGCGTTTCCATAAACCAAATACCAACAAGCCCTCACAATGAATCTTTAAGTACATTTATGTTTAATATCAAGACTCGCTAATAGAATCAGCGCCCGATATTTGCCAGCGGATTCGCGCTTTCACCCCATGGCGCAGCGAAATGCTCATCAACCCATGCCGACGGCACCTCAGCCACAGAGTTATAACGCCACTTGGGAGATCCATCCTTGTCCACCAGCAATGCGCGCACGCCCTCGGCAAAATCGCCATGTCGTGAACACTGCAGCGACATGATCAATTCCATCTGGAATACCTGCTCCAAAGACAACTTTTTGCCACGACGCAATTGTTCATACACCAAATGCGCCGTCGTCGGACACCCCTTCTGCAATTGGGCTATGCCTTTCTGCAACCAAACATCATCAGATTGAATCGCCAAAATACGCGTACAAATCTCAGTGCATGAATCGCCATCGGTCACATCGTTGATCAAATCGAAATGCTCGCGCACTTTGCTCGCCGGTAATTGCTCACGCGCTTCATTGGCACGCAACACCTGACTGACACACGCGTGATTCTGCTTGCTGCAAGATGTAAACTCCACCGCTTGCAATGCATTTAGCACAGCTGTTTTACGCGCATTCGGTATAAAACGATCCGCCATGCCAACGAACAATGCGTCCGCCGCATTGATGTTCGCACCCGTCAGCCCGAGAAAAAGCCCAGAGCGTCCAGGCGCATGATTCAAAAACCAGGTGCCCCCCACATCCGGGAATAACCCAATATTAATTTCAGGCATGGCCAAACGCGCGGTTTCCGTCACCACACGATGGCTCGCACCTGACATCAATCCGATTCCGCCGCCCATCACAATGCCGTGCCCCCAAACAATAAAGGGCTTGCCAAAAGTGTGGATCAGATAATCCAGACGATATTCGTTTTCAAAGAACGTACGTGCATATTCATTGGGGCGCTCATTTCCACACTCCAATATGGAATCATATACCTTGCGTATATCACCACCGGCACAGAATGCTTTCTCCCCTGCTCCCTGTAAGAACACGCAAGCAACACGTGCATCCTGTCGCCACGCCTCAAGCTGAGGGCGCAACAAACTGACCATTTCTACACTGAGCGAATTCAGCGATTTCTCTGCATTCAGCGTGGCGACGCCGATAATAAAATCACCGCGACCCGGCAATTCCTGAAACAAAACAGATTGCGTCATGATCGACTCCTTAGGGGCTCAGCCATTGATCCATTGCGCTTTACGTTTCTGCAAGAAAGCGTTCACGCCTTCTTTCTGATCTTGCGTATCAAACAGACGCACAAATTCTTCGCGCTCCAACGGCAGACTTTGTTTCATCGGATTACTACGTGCTGCCATGATCAATTGTTTGCAAACACGCACCGATGACGGGCTTTGATTACCCACTTGTTCTGCCAACGCCAACGCGCGTTCCAGGGCCTGGCCTTTTTCCACAACCTCTTCCACCAATCCGATCTGCAAGGCCTTGTCAGCCTTCACTTGCTCACCGCACAAAATCATGCGCTTCGCCCAACCTTCACCGACCAGCCAGGGCAAGTTCTGCGTACCGCAACCACAGGGTAGCAATCCCACTTTGGCTTCGGGCAAAGCCATCACTGCTTGCGCCTCTGCAATGCGTAAATCACACGACAACGCACATTCCAGCCCACCCCCCATTGCAAAACCATTAATCGCTGCAATCGACACACCGCGATAAGCCGCCAGCGCTTCAAATGCGTCACCAAACAAACGTGACATTTTACTCGCCACCGCCACATCACCCGATGCAAACAGGTTCAGATCCGCACCGGCGGAGAAAAATTTTTCACCTTCGCCCGTAATCACCAGGCTGTAAGTACCTTTGTCACCATTCAGCTCGGTAACGATCTCTTTAAGCTGCGTCAACGTCGCTTCCGTCCAGGTGTTGGCCGGTGGATTGCTGATGGTCAACACCGCAATATTGCCGCGTTTTTCCAATTTTAATTGTGCACTCATCGAATGATCTCCGTAGCGCCGTCCAACAGCAGACGGCGCGCAATAATATGACGCATGATTTCGTTGGTTCCTTCCAGAATCTGATGCACGCGCGTATCGCGTACAAAGCGCTCCAAAGGATACTCGCGGATGTAGCCATAGCCCCCAAAAATCTGCAAGGCCTCGTTGCACACGTCAAACCCTGCATCCGTTGCAAAACGTTTCGCCATCGCACAATAAACGGACTTTTCCGGGTCATCATTATCTAGCTTGAACGCAGCCAGCCGCACCATCTGCCTTGCCGCGACTAAAGACGTTGCCATATCCGCCAGTTTGAATTGCAAGCCCTGGAACTCCCCAATCGCCTTGCCAAACTGCTTGCGCGTATTCAAATGCTGCTGCGCCTGATCCAACGCTGCCTGTGCAGTCCCCAATGAACACGTGGCAATATTAATACGCCCGCCATCCAGCCCTTTCATGGCAAAGACAAACCCTTGCCCCTCATCCCCCACACGATTCGCGATAGGCACACGCACATTATCGAAATTGATCGTCCGGGTCGGCTGACAATTCCAGCCCATTTTCTCTTCTTTGCGCCCGTATGAAATCCCCTCCGCATCTCCCGGTATTACCAGACATGACACCCCTTTCGGCCCCTCGCCACCGGTGCGCACCATCACGACCAACAGCTGCGTGCTCCCGGCTCCCGAGATAAAACATTTTGCGCCATTCACAACATAATGATCGCCGTCACGGCGCGCAGAGGTTCGCAAATTCCCTGCATCAGACCCGGCACCGGGCTCGGTCAAACAGTATGAGGCCAGCCATTCGCCCGACGTCAGTTTCGCTCCGAAACGCGCCTTGATGTCGTCGTTACCAAACTGAGTGACCATCCACGTACACATATTATGTATCGTGATATATGCAGTCGTTGCCGTACAACCATAGGCCAACTGTTCGAATATCAGATGTGCATCCAGGCGCGACAAGCCCATACCGCCGACGTCGGCGGGGGCATAAAGTCCACAAAATCCCAGCTCCCCGGCCTTGCGAATCACATCCACCGGAAAAAATTGTTCAGCATCCCAACGTGCTGCGTGAGGGGCAAGTTCTTTGGCGGCAAAATCACGCGCCAAGGCCACATAGGATTGCTGTTCGTCACTTAAATCGAAATGCATCGATTGCTCCAATCACTTCAAACTGATCGTCATATTCGGCCCATGCGGAATATCACTATCAAACCACCGCGCCGTCACCGTCTTCGTCTCCGTATAAAACCGCACCGCCTGCTTACCATACGCATGCTGATCCCCATAAAATGACGCCCGCCACCCCGTAAACGAGAAAAACGGCAACGGCACCGGAATCGGCACATTAATCCCCACCTGCCCTACCTCGATCTCATGCTGAAACTTGCGCGCAGCAGCCCCACTCGCCGTAAAGATCGACGTACCATTGCCATAGGGCGACGCATTAATCAACGCAATCGCATCCTCCAGCTCATCCACACAAATCACACACAACACCGGGCCAAAAATCTCTTCCCGGTAAACACTCATCTCTGTCGTTACGTTAGCAAACAACGTCGGCCCCACCCAGTTACCATCGGGGTAGCCTTCCACCGTACACTCAGAACCATCCAGCAAACACTCGGCACCTTCGGCCTTGCCCGCATCGATCATACGCAAAACTCGTTGCTTTGCAGTCTTGCTGATCACCGGCCCATACGCTGCAGAAGCATCATTCCAAACACCCGGTTTGATTTTCGCCGCAGCCGCCTGCAAATCGGGTAGCCATTCTTTTGCTGCGCCGACCATAACGGCCACACTGATGGCCATGCAACGTTGCCCCGCCGCACCAAACGCTGCACCCACCAGGTTATTGATTACTTGCTGCTTGTTGGCATCCGGCATCACCACCATATGGTTTTTGGCGCCAGCAAATGCTTGCACACGTTTCATGTGTGCCGTACCCGTGGTGTAAATATAACGCCCGACCGGCACCGAGCCCACAAACGAAATCGCCCTGATTTCCGGGTGTGTCAGCAACCAATCCACCTGTTCCTTCTTGCCGTGTATCACCTGCAGCAAATTACGTGGCCCACCCGCTTCCAGAAACAATTCCGCCAAGCGGTTCGGCGTCATCGGGTCTTGCTCAGACGGCTTCAAAATAAAGCTGTTACCGCAGGCAATCGCCATCGGAAACATCCACAACGGAATCATCGCCGGAAAATTGAAAGGCGTTATTCCCGCGCAAACACCCAACGGTTGAATATAGGAATAAGAATCTATGCCGGTCGCTACATTTTCGACGGTCTCACCCATCATTAACGACGCAATATTGCAGGCGTGCTCCACCACTTCGATACCACGCCACACATCGCCCTTGGCATCCTCAAAAGTTTTACCCGTTTCCTGGCTGAGAATGGTCGCCAGTTCATCGTGGTGCGATTTCAATAATTCCTGATATTTCAGCATCACGCGTGCACGTGTCGACACCGGCGTATTGCGCCACACCTGAAACGCTTCTTTTGCGGATTCAAAGGCATGGGTCATTTCTGCTTCGGTGGCGCAAGGCACATGGGCAAGCACCTCCTGCGTGGCCGGATTAACCACATCCAGCCAGGTCGATGTGTGGCTTTGTTCGAAGCGACCGGCTATCAATTGGGGGATTTTCTTGATCATGAATGCGTACCTCACGCGATTTGGCATGTGCTGTGTCATTCAAAGTAGCACACCCCCATGCACACGAACATTGACGAAATTGTGCTAAGGTGGACTATATTGCGATTCCAAGAGATTCCTCTCATGCCGACCCCGTCCAACTGGAGCCTGACACCCGGCGCCATTCGCTTCTTTGTTCCCTTGTTTTTGCAGCGTCAACTCGCTGCCCACCCCCTTACCGAATCGCTCTACCTCAATGGCTGCGGCTATTACCCCAGCGCGCATGGGCACCACATGCTGCGACAAGAACACGAAGATCATTTGCTGCTCTATTGCACTGCGGGTCGTGGCAGTTTGCATGTGCTCAATACCACCGACCCAACGCCGTACACCATACATGCCGGCGACATCATGCTGCTGCCAAAAGGTATCGCCCATCATTATCAAGCCGATGCCAAAGCCCCCTGGACACTCTATTGGGTACATTTCGACGGCACTCTCAGTCAACGTTATTGCCAGCATATTGGCGGTGATACTCTTGCACGCCCCGTATTACACCTCGGTCTCAACCCAATACTGATCGACAGTTTTAACCAGCTATTCAACGCCAGAAACACCGGTTACAACCTGCCAGTATTCATCAATACCTGCCATATCCTCGGGCAGTTGCTCACCGCGGTAGCAATATCGTCCATTCAAAAGCCTGGCACATCCACTGGCAAAAACGTTTTCGACGCTGTTGAAACCCACATGGAAAGCGTTATCAACGGCAGCCTTGATCTCGATACGCTGGCCAGCCTCGCCGGGCTTTCCAAATACCATTTCATCAAAAAATACAAAGAAGCCTTCGGCTATGCCCCTATTCAACATTTCATTCATCGCAAAATGGAGCGAGCATGCCTACTGCTCGACACTACCCCGCAAACCATTGGTGACATAGCCCATCAACTGGGTTACGACGACCCCCACTATTTCTCCCGCCTCTTCAAAAAAGTCACTGGCCTCGCACCGCTTCAATACCGCATGCTGCAACGCGGATAGACATCGTTTGGACTGGACAGCAGCAAAGACACCCCCTGCCAATTTGGGTATAATCGCCCGCCTGAAGGATCGACAGCGACCGGCGCCCATGAAATTTCCACCCGACCCCCTGCAACTCATTTCGCAATACCTGCCCCGGCTGGGTGGCAAGCCGCGTGCACGCAGCACTGTTGACCCCGAAAAGGAATACAGCATCGAAGAACTGGCGCAAGCCGCCACTACCACCGTTCGTAATATTCGGGCCTATCAGGATCGCGGCATATTGGCTCCCCCGCGCCTGCGCGGTCGCAAGGGCATATATTCCAACGCCCACCTGGCGAGGCTACGCGTTATCTCCAGCCTGTTGGAACGTGGCTACACCATCAATAGTATTCACGAATTGCTGTCCGCCCTCGAAGAAGGCGTTGATCTGCGCCATTTGATCGGCCTCGAAACCGCCATCACCAGCCCGTGGACAGATGAAGAACCCACTTGGGTCGGCATGGAAGAAGTCCTGAAATTATTTGGCAACAACTTCACGCCAGCCGCACTCAAAAAAGCCATCGAACTGGATTTACTGCGCCCGGAAGGGGCTCAAGTGCGTGTGCGTAGCATGCGAACCTTGCGCGCTGGCGCGCAACTCGTCGAGATGGGCATTCCACTGGCCGATCTGCTCGACATTGTCATCATGTTGCGTGGTAACGTAGAAAAAGTTGCGGACGAACTGGTACAGCTGGTCGCCACCCATGTGCTCGACGAATTCGAACACAGCGCCAAGCCCCCTCGTGAAGAAGTGCCGAAGATTGCCAGCTTGATTTGGCGCTTGCGCCCCCTCGCAGAAATGGCGGTACACGCCGAATTGGCACGCGCCATGGAAAAGGCGGTTACCCGATTCTTGGCAGACAAAATGGCCAATATCGTTGAAAAACTCGAAGAAACCAAAAAATAAAAACCTCAGTGTCTTCGCGCATTTTTTTTGTTTGAAGCAACGCTACAACGGTACTGTTTTAAACGCGACGGCATTAAACGCTGCTACTGATTGTTGCAGGCTTTTTACCTGCGCCAGAAAATGCCGATTATCATGATCCCAGGGGTGAAATCCGGGGCGAAAATAATCCAGCCAATCGGGCACGATACGGCGCAGCCCACCTGGATTCCCCCACTGATATTGAAAAGCTTTCCACCAGCCACGTAAATCCCGATGTTTTTTACTGCCCCGTACCATCGAATAATAGTAGGGGTAGAATAACGACCAGAAAATCACATTCGCCGCAACAAATGCACCGACACGCAAGCCGTAGGCCGCGACACCCTTGCCCATCACCTGCTCGTAAACATCAAAGGCAACGCCTTTATGCTCGGTTTCTTCCAGCGCATGCCATTGCCATAAAGCAACATAACGCGCATCCGAATCGGCGAGAAAACGCGGGTCTTTGAGCAACATGTCAGCCAATACCGCCGTTAAATGTTCCAGCGCAATCGTAGCGGCCAGCTGCGCTTCTTTGGGCACGTATTTTTTAACGAGATCCAATAACGCCGCCACTTGGGCCTCGAGCTGTTCGGCCGGGAGTTTGCCGGCAATCATTGCATCGTTATATTCGACATGCTCCCGCGTGTGCATGGCCTCCTGACCGATAAAGGCCTTGATTGCCTGCGAAAGTGCCGGGTCTTGGATTTGATCACGAAAGTGACGCACGCTGTCGATAAAGAAGCGCTCGCCAGCCGGAAAGAAAATCGACAAAGTATTCAAGAACTGTGTCCAATGCACGCCACCGCCATTCCAGTCATGGATTTTCTCTACCGGCAGATGAAATTTGAAATCGCGACGTTCGGGGATAATGGCAGCGGCAGTCATAAGCAACCTCTTTTACATTCAAAAAAGTTACATTTATGCATGACACGCTTTTACATGGCACACATATTAATGTGACATTATTTAATGTAATACAAAGATTCAGACCAGGCAAATGCATTTTGTGCGCGCACACAAGCCTGCGTCGGGTGAGCTCACGCCTATGATTTAAATGGTAAAAAGGGAGGGATCGGAGGAAAGGAATGAATGCAAAGCTTAGGGCAAAACCAACCCAGACATCGAAAAAATGCAATAAAAAGGAACACCGCGGCTTTCACCGCAAGACAGGTGACGCTAAAAACCACACTGGGGCGACATCGCCCCAGTGTGGTTTTTAGAAATCAGATTAGAAGCGCGGACGACGTTGTTGCGGTGGACGCTCTTCGCGTGGCTTCGCCTGGTTAACTTTAACAGGACGGCCTTTCACGGGTTTGTCGTTCATTCCTTTGATAGCAGACTCCGCTTGCGCGTTATTTGGCATCTCAACGAATGCAAAACCTTTAGACTGGCCGGTGAACTTATCTTTGATCAGACTGACGCTGGCAACTTCACCAAATGCACCAAAGGCTTCTTTCAAATCGTCTTCGGTCACGCTGTATGCCAAATTTCCTACGTATATATTCATCTCTATCGCTCATTTGCAATGACATGTCGAAATTAGCACCCGCCAGCCACCCATGTCTAAATGACTTTCAGGAAAAGGATGGTCGCCCCACCCCTTCGTGAACGCGCAAGCCAAGGGCTTACCGCCCTTATCATGAGCCGGCCGGTACTGTCCAGTCAATCGGTTTCTCACCTCGTGACTGCAAAAATGCATTGGCCTGACTGAAGTGTTTGCACCCCAAAAAACCCCGGTGCGCAGACAGTGGTGACGGGTGCGGAGCGGTCAATACCAAATGCCTTTTGCGATCAATGAATTGCCCCTTCTTGATGGCATAGCTGCCCCACAGCATGAACACAACACCTTCGCGCTGCTCAGCCAATTCACGAATCACCCGATCGGTAAATTGTTCCCAACCTTTGCCCTGATGCGCAGCAGCGCGCCCCTGCTCCACCGTTAGCACGCTGTTTAACAATAAGACACCCTGCTCTGCCCAATGCGTGAGACAGCCATGCGTTGGCATAGGTAATCCCAGGTCCGCATGTATTTCTTTAAAAATATTGAGCAAGGACGGCGGAAACGCCACGCCTTTCTGCACAGAAAAGCAAAGCCCATGCGCCTGACGGGGCCCGTGATAAGGATCTTGCCCCAGAATAACCACTTTCACCTTTTCAAAAGGCGTGGTGTCGAAGGCTTTGAAATACTCATCCCCACGCGGAAAAATGACTTTTCCTTGCTGCTTTTCCTGACGCAAGAATTCGCGCAGCCGAACCATGTAGTCCTTATCGAATTCATCGATCAACACTTTCTTCCAGCTGTCGTTCAGCTTAACGTTGTGTGCAACGGCACTCATGCCGGTTTGCCTAACTCGAATGCAGTTGCCAACAGCCCTTGCAATAACATCCGCAATGTACGGCGCGCCCGGTCGAAATCATAACCGCCTTCTGGTGCCATCAGCGCTTCGAACTCAATGCGAAACACGGCACCCATCATCAAATCGCCGGCCAGATCGGCATCTTTCAGCCCAATACTTTCGCACATTTGGCGCAACTGATTTACCAGGTGTTCAAAATATGAGCGAGCGATTTCACGAAGGTGTGGATCGCGCAAACATTCATGCATGAAGGCTTGTTCAGCCAACAAGTGATCGCGCTTTTCATTCACTTCATTCTGGATAAATGCGGTCAACAACGTGGCCAGATTGTCGACCAACTGCTGGCGAGTTGTCGGATCGGAAAGAAACTGGTCACGATTTGCCTCAAGAAACTGCCCTGCCTGCGCATAAATGGGGTCAACCACCAGGGTCATGGCCGATTCGGCAAACAAGGTAAAGGTATCGGCAATCAGATCGTGGATATCATCGAAATAGTAGGTCGTCGCCGACAGCGGTACATCCGCCTCTTTGGCAACAGCCCGATGCCTGACGCCGCGCACGCCCTCGGCGACGACGATCCGCAGAGCGGCTTCCAGGATATTGCGACGACGCTGTTCGCTGCGACTGCGACTGGCCTTGCGACCGCGATAGTTGATGGTGGCTTGGTCCGACATGATGTACCGATCTATACCTGAGAGTGAGTGGTGAGAGAGGTTGCACTCTAGTCTAACAAATAAAATCCGATACAAGAAAAGCAAAGCGCCATGAACCTGTGTTCATGGCGCCAAATCGTACAATTTATGAAGTGAGGGGCACGTTAGACTGACACAGTATACTCTCGCGCCAAGTTCACGCCGAGAAGCGCCGCCACACCCAGATGCGCTGTCATACCCAGATGCGCTGTCACGCTGAAAAGCGCTGGCTCGGCTCGACCGGCTGTTCACGGTATTCGCCCGGGTTCAATCCCGTCCAGGCTTTAAATGCGCGACGGAAGTTGGAGGCGTTATTGAACCCCAGCGCCATGGCCACGGATTCCACCGAGTTGCTGCGCACCGACAACAGCTTGGAGGCATGGCGGGTACGCGCTTCGTTAAGCAGCATTTTGTAGGAAGTGCGTTCGAGCGCCAGGCGACGGCGGATGGTGCGCTCATCCAGATTGAGCATCCCCGAAAGCTCCTTGAGCGTCGGGTAGTCGCCGTGGCGCTGCAGCAGAATTGAGTTGATGCGATAGGTCAGCGTTTGATTTTTGCGGAAATTACGCAGCAAATCATCGCATGCGTCATAACAGGCTTTGGCAACAATCGGATTGGCACTTTGCAGTTTGGCGTCGAGCAATTCTTTGTCGAGCACCAATTTGCACATGCCGCTATTGAAATGCAGCTGGTGCCCCAGCAGTGGATAATAGGCATCAACATAAGCCGGTTGTGGGTAAGGCAGATAAACCGCAATGGGATCAAAATGCGTATGCAATAAATAACGCCCGGTATTAATGTAACTCGCCAGATTACTTTCTACGAGAAAACGCAACAAATTGGGATCTTGCAATACATTGTCTTCGTAGCGAAACACGATATGCACGCCGTCTTCACCGGTTTCGATAGAGGCGACCTGAGGTATTTCGAGCACTTCCTGATATTTCACACCGAATCGCACCGACTCGCCGAGCGTGCTCATGCTCAATACCGCCAACCCTACTGTGCCTCGCGTCGTGATATTCAGACGACGGCCAAATTCAAGCCCATAGCCATTGTCAGGAAACCGCTTAACAAAATTCCGCACCAGTTGTAAGAACTGATCCGCGCACAAATAAGCATTGTTCTGCATGAACTTGCCCTGATCAATACCGGTTTCTGCCAGCATTTCGTCCAGGGAGGCGCCTTTTTCAAGCGCGAAATTTACCAACACATTGGCACGCAGAGAAAAAATGGCCGACGGTACGATCTCAGGGTTATAGGACACGACAGCATTCCTCGGTAGTCAAAATTTTCGTGGGTAATTCTTATATTTCTGAAGGCTTGATTTTTATATCGATGTGCGACGGATAGCATTGGCCAAAAAGCACATTATGCAGGTCAGAAATGTGACAGTCCTGTTCTGGCCTGCCATAAGCGCTTGCTTGAACACATCGCGCCACAATAACCAATCCTGGGCGTAAGCGCCTAGTCAGTATGCAGTAGACGCACCAACACCTTGATTAAGAAAGAAATTAAATCGATGCACAGGGCGTACACCCGCACCTGAACATGCTGTTCAAGCCGCCGACGCTGTCCGACACGAACAGGAATGGGAAAATATTGTTACAGAATAGACGAAAACGCTTGTACGAAACGGCAATTACGAAGAGTGCTGCCACATAAAATTCGCAAGCGCGCCCATACGAAAGCACGTTCGAAAATCATAGCGACAAAGTCTGGAGCGGAATACATCGAATGACGCGGATTAATCTCCGCGTCATTCGACAGAACGATCACACCTGCGGGCGCATGTGCGGAAAGAGTATAACGTCACGAATAGAGGGCGAGTCGGTGAACAACATGACGAGACGATCTATACCGATACCCTGACCGGCGGTGGGCGGCATCCCAAACTCAAGCGCCGTAATGTAGTCTTCGTCATAATGCATGGCTTCGTCATCGCCTGCATCCTTGTCTTCTACTTGCTTACGGAAACGCTCCGCCTGATCTTCTGGGTCATTCAGCTCAGAAAAGCCGTTAGCGATCTCACGCCCGCCGACGAAAAACTCAAAGCGATCCGTCACAAAGGGGTTGAAGTCGTTCCGACGCGCCAGCGGCGACACCTCGGTGGGGTATTCGGTAATGAACGTTGGATCTTTCAACCGGTGCTCAACCGTCTTCTCGAAGATTTCGATCTGCACCTTGCCCAAGCCGAAACTGTCCTTGAGCGGAATCGCCAACCGATGCGCCACCGCACGGGCAGCTTCCAGCGTCGCCAGATCGTCGGCCGAGATATCCGGGTTAAAGTGCAGAATCGATTCCACCACCGTCCAGCGACGGAACGGCTGACCAAAATCGTAGACTTCGCCCTGGTAAGTGACCTGGGCACTACCCAGCACCGTCTCGGTCAATCCGCGCAACATATCTTCGGTCAAATCCATTAGGTCGCGGTAATCCGCATAGGCCTGGTAGAACTCCAGCATGGTGAATTCTGGATTGTGCCGCGTCGACAGCCCCTCATTACGGAAGTTACGGTTGATCTCGAACACCCGCTCAAAGCCACCCACCACCAAACGCTTGAGATACAGTTCAGGTGCAATACGCAAAAACAGATCCATATCCAGCGCGTTATGAAAGGTTACAAAGGGCTTTGCCGTCGCGCCGCCCGGAATTACCTGCATCATGGGCGTTTCCACTTCCATGAAGTCGCGCTTTTTCAGGTAATCGCGAATGTAATCTACCGTCATGCTGCGCACGCGAAAGGTGTTGCGCACCTCTTCATTGACAATCAGATCAACATAACGCTGACGGTAACGGGTTTCCTGATCGGTGAGGCCTTTAAACTTGTCGGGCAACGGACGCAGGCTTTTGACCAGATGGTTGACCTCCGCCATCTCGACATACAAATCGCCTTTGTTGGATTTGTGGAGTTGTCCGCGCACGCCAACAATATCCCCTAAATCCCAGCTTTTGATATCCTCCAGCACATCAGGTGACAGCAGCTGACGGTTGACATACAACTGAATTTGTCCGGTCATGTCTTGAATGACCATGAAGGCGCCCCGATTGCGCATAACGCGGCCAGCCACACTGACCTGAATGGCTAGCTCTTCAAGTTCCTGCTTGGTTTTTTCGCGGTTAGCCTCTTGCAGGTCACGACAATAATGCTCGCGCCGAAAGGCATTGGGGAAGGCGTTGCGCTGCTCACGAATGCGCGCCAGTTTGGCGCGGCGCTCGGCGATGAGCTTGTTTTCGTCCTGCGCGTCTTGCGGTTCGTTTTGCGGTTCTTTGTTTGCCATGAGTCAACTCTTTATTGGATTCGAAAGCGTTATTAGATTCGAAAGCGTTATCCGATCTGAAAGCCGGGGACGCTCCTAAAAAGCCGGATTAGAGACCGGCTTTGAGGCTGGCTTCGAGGAATTGATCGAGATCGCCATCCAACACGGCGCCGGTGTTGGACGTTTCGACATTGGTGCGCAAATCCTTGATACGCGACTGATCCAGCACGTAAGAACGAATCTGGCTACCCCACCCGATGTCCATCTTCGAATCTTCGAGCTTCATCTTCTCGGCATAGCGCTTTTGCATTTCCAGCTCATAGAGCTTGGAGCGCAATTGCTTCATGGCCTGATCGCGGTTTTTGTGCTGCGAGCGGTCGCTCTGACACTGCACGACGGTGCCGCTGGGTACGTGGGTGATACGAATGGCCGATTCTGTGCGGTTAACGTGCTGGCCACCGGCACCGCTGGCGCGATAGGTGTCCACCCGCAAATCGGCAGGATTGATATCGATCTGAATGTTGTCGTCTATCTCGGGCGAGACAAACACTGATGAAAAGGAGGTGTGGCGACGATTCCCCGAATCAAAGGGCGATTTGCGCACCAGGCGGTGCACCCCGGTTTCGGTACGCAGCCAGCCAAACGCATACTCCCCTTCAAGTCGAATCGTGGCGCTCTTGATACCGGCGACTTCGCCATCGGACACTTCAATAATTTCAGTCTTGAAGCCGTGCGCCTCGCCCCAGCGCAGGTACATGCGCAACAGCATGTCGGCCCAGTCTTGCGCTTCGGTACCACCAGACCCGGCCTGGATATCGAGGTAACAACTGTTGGGGTCGGTTTCACCCGAGAACATACGACGAAATTCCATTTTGGCCACATCGGCCTCAATGCCATCGACATCTTTCTGCACATCGCCTAACGAGTCTTCGTCATCTTCTTCTACGACAAGATCGAGCATCTCACGTGCATCATCGAGACGAGCAGTGACACTGTCGATGGTTTTCACCACTTGTTCCAGGGTTGAGCGTTCACGCCCCAGGTTCTGGGCGCGCTCTGGGTTGTCCCAGACTTTGCCGTCTTCGAGTTCGCGACTTACTTCGTCGAGGCGTTCGCGTTTGATGTCGTAGTCAAAGATACCCCCTAAGCGACGCGATGCGCTCAGCGAGGTCTTTCATCTTGGTGACCAGTGGATTGATTTCCATGCGGTTCTCTCAGCTATCCGAAAAACGAAAACCGCGCATTTTACACCAGAGTGACGGGGGATGCACACGCAGCCGCCACTAAAGATCTCTCATTGCACGCGGCGATTGGCCGGTCCAGGCTTTATAGGCACTGGAAAACGAACTTTGCTCGCGATACCCCAAACAAGCGGTGATTTCGTTCAGACTCATGGATGTGTTGCGCAGGTAGTAATTGGCTCGTTGCAAGCGCACTTGCTGCAATACATCGCTAAAACTCTGGCCATGATCACTCAGCCGCCGTTGCAATGAACGTGCAGAGACATTGAGCAATTCGGCGACTCTTTCAATATTGGCATTGCCGGCGGGCAGCAACCGCGCCACCATTTCAGCCACTTGACTGACAAAACCCTCCTGGCGTTTTATCGTTTGCAATTGTGATTGAGCCTGTTGAAAAATCAGTGATTGCAAATTATCACTGGCGGATTTAATGGGTCGCGCCGCCCACTCTGCAGGAATAACAAAAGCATTCTGCTGGCAGGAATAACGCCCGGGGTGTCCAAAAATCCTTTCACATAATTCGGTTCTAGCAGGCGCTTTATATTGAAACCATACTTCGGTAAAAGGCTCGGCAATACCTGTAATCCAGATACCGAAATTACGTGTGCCAGATAACACCAAATCCAACAATGGCTTTTCCGCAAATTCCAGACGACAGCGTGGTGTCCAGCTAAATACCCATTGATCACCCACCAAAGTGCAATCAGCATCGGCACAATCAATCACAAGATCCTGCAACTGTTGCACATGCCGCAGCGCATCTCCAACGGTTTGACAGGCCATCACGAGATGCCCCAACACATTGAAGCCAGCAGGCTCATGTAATTGCCCGAGCTTCAAGCCAATATCGTCATCCCCTGACAGTGTCGCGTAATTTTGCAAGACCTGGCAAAACAGGTTGAGCGGTACACGTTCGCCCGCGTCAGTATATCCACGCAAGCAGGCAGCGTTCGGCACATTCTCGGCAGAAAACCCTAAACTCTGCGCCGCCTTTATAACCGCATCAACATAATAAGGTGAAACAGAATAGGTATGTAACATAGCGGCAAAGCCCCCTATGTGTCGTCATTTCTTATGTAAATCGGCGGCTTTCAAAAAGCGACGAACGCCTGATTTTAGTACCTTTGTTCCCGATAGCAGTTTTATCAAAAAACAAAAAAACTAACCACAATAAAAAAGTAAGGCACTGTTATATGCGAACTAAAAATCTATTCATGAGGTGGTGCGCCACCCTTCTGACGCTGGGAATGGCCCTCACGGGAGCGGCTCAGGCCGCTAATAAGGATATAAACGCCAACAATGGCAATGTCAGCATACACTACCCGACCAACAAAGGGCCGCAATGCGATGCAATTGTGTTAGGGGTCGGTACGGCGATGTCAGCGGATGGTTACGACAAACTGTCCTCACAATTGGTGACAAAAGGGTTCGTCGTTGCGATTCTTGATCATAACGTTGGCAACCTGGTGAAAACAGACAAGACGAAATTTCGCAATCTGGCATTAGAGGTGAAATCAAAATTACTGGGCTGGATCAGTGACTCACAGTGCACATCCATTTCGCATTGGGTTATGGGGGGGCATTCTGCAGGAGGGCAAGCAGCACATAACGCCCTGGTGGATGATGCGACATTGGCCGATGCTGTGTTCAGTATCGATCCGTTTGATATTTCGAGCAGTGGCCAGGTGAATTTGCCCGCCTTGTATTGGGGATTTGATGTGACCACCTGCTTTGTTGAAAAAGATAAGGCGGCCAAGGCGGCCTATTATCGCAGCACCGGGCAACGGGCTTTTTTCAAGGTAGCGAAAAAATATTCCTGGGGCCCTTGCGGCTACTCACCCAAGTACTTTCACTGCAGTTTTTGTGACGGACATTGCCCGGCCTGCACTAATTGCATGACCACACCAGACCACTTCTTTGTGGATGTTGCCGCCAGCGTAAGCCGATTTGTAAATGCCAGTTTTTATGGCACTTGGTCAAAGACAGCGGTGCAAACAGCAACCACCACACCAACGACGTTATATGTAGACGCCGAACTGCCGTAACTGAAATCAAACGACACGGATAAAATTTCGTGTTGAGACCTCAGGTCACGTGCATAATTTGCAGTGGATCCCTGAAATCGTGCACGACACCGGCAAACCTGCGGTGTCGTGCCAAAAACAACGTATTTGCTCAATGGTATCGCCGTCGCGCTCTAGCGTCAGCGTCATGAAAACCCTGGGATGCTGGTTTGCCTGTCCATCACGGACGCTATCGAGTCCAGCGTTTTTTGTCCTCTCAAACACCTTGTCAGCACCAAGCCACCCGCCTTACAGTCAACGCCTGTTCTCTAGCAGTCACCCAAAAACCTCCACCTTGGTACTGACATGAAATCCTACACATCACATTATATCAATGGCGGCTGGCACCTGCCGTCAAGCGCCCAAAGCACGTCTGTGATCAACCCGGCCAACGGCACCACCATAGCCACGGTACCCGCAGGTAACGCCCAAGATGTTGCTGCCGCAGTAACAGCGGCTCGCCAGGCTTTCAGCACGTGGTCAACTACAAGCGCCGCTGAACGTTCTCGTTACATGGAAGCCATTGCGAATACCCTCGAAAAACATGCCGGTGCCATGGCTCACGTTATCAGCGCCGAGCTGGGCTGCCCGATCAGTCTTGCCCAGAAAGTCCATGTCGGCCTGCCTATTGCAGTGCTGCGCTCTTTCATACCACTCACACACGAAACGGAAAAACAAGAACGGATCGGCCACTCGCTGGTGATCAAAGAACCCGTCGGCGTGTGCGGTTTTATTACCCCCTGGAATTATCCATTGCATCAGATTGTGGCCAAAGTAGCCCCTGCGCTTGCTGCCGGCTGCACCATGGTGCTCAAGCCCTCCCAGGAAACACCTTTAACGGCGTTTCTATTTGCCGAAATCGTGCATGAAGCGGGTTTACCCGCAGGCGTGTTCAATGTGGTAGGAGGAAGCGGCGGTGTCGTAGGCGAAGCCATCGCCAGCCATCCGGATATTGATATGGTGTCGATCACCGGATCGACAGGCGCAGGCATCCGAGTGGCGGAACTTGCTGCAAACACCGTCAAGCGCGTATGCCAAGAGCTGGGCGGAAAATCCGCCAACATCGTGCTTGAAGGCGCAGACCTTAGGAGCGCCGTTACGCGCTCCATCAATGATATTACGTTTAATTCAGGCCAAACCTGCTCTGCCCTCACCCGCCTGCTGGTACCGCGCGCCCTGCATGACGAAGCCGCCCAAATCGCACGCACGCTTGCTGAAAATGTTCAACCTGGTGATCCTACATCACCCGCCACTTTTATGGGGCCTATGGTCTCCGAGCAACAACGCAATAGTGTGGTCAAATACATCCAGAAAGGAATCGACGAAGGTGCAACGCTGATCATAGGTGGCACAGAGAAGCCAGCCGGGCTTGAAAACGGCGCCTACGTTCGCCCCACCGTGTTCGCCAATGTCCGCAATAACATGACCATCGCGCAGGAAGAAATTTTCGGCCCGGTGCTTTGCATTATTCCTTACGACAGTGAAGCCGACGCGGTTGCCATCGCTAACGACACCCCCTACGGACTCTCCGGCGCTGTCTGGGCAAAAGACACAGAAAAAGCAGTGCAAATTGCTCGCAAGGTACGCACCGGCCAATTAGTCATTAATGGTGGCGCATTTAACCCACTGGCCCCTTTCGGCGGTTACAAACAATCAGGGAATGGTCGCGAGCTAGGCCCAATGGGACTACCCGAATTTACAGAACTAAAGTCCTTGCAACTTCCTGCTTAAAACTGCCTAAACAAACCTGTCAATACCGCCTTATAAAGCAAGCAAAATGCCGGTGGATTTCCCCCTATCGCTGCATTATGCTTGCTCCCCCCTTTATTACAACATCCGCGATCAACTCGGAGACACGGCGTATTATGTGGTTTCGCAACCTGCTTCTCTATCGTTTTACCCAGGACATCGATCTCACCCCAGAGACCATCGAGGCCGCACTCGCCAGCAAACCCGCCCGCAACTGCGGTAGCCAGGAAGTCGCCACCTATGGCTTCATCCCTCCATTAGGTAAAGATCCTGAAGGCCCATTAGTGCACGCCAGCAGCGGCTTTCTGTTGATTGCCGCCCGCAAGGAAGAACGCATACTCCCTGGCAGCGTTGTGCGCGATGCCGTGCAAGAAAAAGTGGACGAAATCGAAACCGCGCAAATGCGCAAAGTGTACAAAAAGGAACGCGAACAATTCAAAGATGAAGTCATACAAGCGTTTCTGCCGCGTGCATTCATTCGTCGTGCCGCCACCTTTGCCGCTATCGCACCAGCGCAAGGGCTGTTGATTGTCGATAGCTCGAGCTTTCCTCGCGCAGAAGACTTGTTGTCTACTCTGCGGGAAGCCCTCGGTTCACTTCCGATTCGACCGGTCTCCGTGCAAGTTGCGCCCACCGCCACCCTGACGGATTGGGTCAAAACCCACCAGGCACCACAATATTTCAGCGTGTTGGACGAGTGTGAATTGCGCGATACGCACGAAGATGGCGGCGTAGTGCGCTGCAAACGCCAGGATCTCGCCAGCGATGAAATCCAGAATCACCTCACGGCGGGCAAACAGGTGACGCAACTCGCCTTGGGCTGGCAGGACAAAATCACGTTCATGATCGATGAACGTCTGATGATTAAACGCCTGCGTTTTGAAGACTTGTTGCAGGATCAAGCGGCACAAGACGGTGGTGATGATGCACTTGGCCAACAGGATGCAACCTTCACGTTGATGATGCTGACCTTGATGGAATTTTTACCCCAGTTGTTCGAAGCCCTGGGCGGCGAGGAAGTGTCGCAGAAAGTGTAAGCAGTCCATTGCGGGATAACGCCAACACTGAAGGCGTTATCCAACGCAGCCCATGAAACCCTTTCAACACAAAGAATCTTAGAGCCTCTAATTTCATGAAATATTTCCACCTTCATTTGAGGAGAAAAGCTTCCATTATTTAAAGGCTCTAAATTTTTAGATCGACCTAGTGCGTGCACACCAAGAAAAGCCTGCCATTTACTCTACCGGTTGCAAAAATTCCACCAATAACTGCGCAGTCTTTACGCCCCGAAATTCATTCACATCCAATTTATAAGCAAGCTTAACCGTTCTGGCGCGTTTGTTTGGCCAACGTTCCAAATCAACATTGAATGCAATGGCATCCACAACCCGATTGCTACCTGGCAGCCCCAGCGTCATTTTCAGGTGTTTCTCACCCACCAAACGCTGATCCAACAACTCAAATTGCCCATCAAACACCGGTTCAGGAAATCCCTGCCCCCACGGGCCAGCATCACGCAACAACGCCGCCAGCGGCAGATCAATTTCGCCCGCTGGTAACTCGCCATCGCTGTGCACCACCCCAGTAAGATCATCTTCACTCAAATGTAGACGAACTTCAGCATCAAAAGCATCGCGAAAGGTTGCATAATTCTCTAATGGCAAACTCAAACCCGCCGCCATGGCGTGGCCACCAAATTTTGCGATCAACCCGGGATACCGGCTTGCCACTGCATCCAGCACATCACGCACATGCACACCCGCCACCGAGCGCGCCGACCCCTTAAGTTCGCCGTTATCGCCTTTGGCAAATACAATCACCGGGCGGTTATAACGCTCCTTAACTCTGGCCGCCAAAATCCCAATCACACCCTGATGCCAATCCTGTTTGTACAAACACAACCCAAAGGGCATCTTTTTAACGTCAAGACTCAGCTGCTTCAACGCCGCCAAAGCCTCCTGCTGCATGCTGTTCTCAATCGCACGCCGATCCACATTCAACTGATCCAATTCCTGCGCCAAAGCACGCGCTGTTGTGTCATTGTCTGCAAGCAAACACTCGATACCATGCGACATATCATCAAGACGGCCTGCCGCATTCAAACGCGGCCCCACCGCAAACCCCAAATCGGTAGCCACCAAACGCTCCAATTTTCGATTTGCCACCTCTGCCAGCGCACGAATCCCCGGTCTACAACGCCCGGCACGAATCCGTTGCAAACCATGATGCACCAACACCCGGTTGTTGCCATCCAATGGCACCACGTCCGCCACTGTTCCCACCGCCACAATATCCAGAAAATCCGCCATATTGGGCTCTGCAATACCTTGCGCGGCAAACCACCCTTGAGCTCGCAATCTTGCCCGCAATGCACTCATGACATAAAAAATGACACCAACGCCCGCCAGATTCTTACTTGGAAACGTACACCCCGGCTGATTGGGATTCACGATGGCATTGGCATCCGGCAACACAACCCCCGGCAAATGGTGATCCGTAACGAGCACCTTGATACCCAAACGACGCGCTTCCGCCACGCCTTCAACGCTTGAAATCCCGTTATCTACAGTAACAAGCAAATCAGGCGCCCGCTCACTCGCCACCGCCACGATTTCAGGCGTCAAACCATACCCATAACGGAAACGGTTAGGGACAAGATAATCCACACGACGCGCCCCTAGCGCACGCAACGCGAGCACCGACAACGCACAACTGGTCGCGCCATCGGCATCGAAATCGCCAACGATCAGAATATTTTCATCTTGCTGCAATGCTGTGCATAGAAGATCGACAGCCTCATCCATTCCCTTCAACAACGCAGGTGCATGTAAACGCGCCATCACCCGATCGATGTCTTCATCTCGACTGACGCCCCGTGCGGCATAAATACGTTGCAATAAGGGGTGAATTTCGGAAGAGAACGCTAACGGAACGCTGATTTCACGACGAGTGATTTTCTTCTGCACGTAACGCTCCAAGAGAAGTCAAAGGAGAATCGATGAGGGCAAGGTTCCGTCCTGTGATGAATCCACTTTATTGGTGATCAAATAGGTAAGTGACTAGGGAACCAAAGAATTTGATTAACTTAAAAATTCGCTGATTTGGGCTTTGAGGGGAATAATTGCTGGAAACGGACTAGGCGTCCCCCCACAAATACGTCCCTATAGGCTCGACGCAACTGGGCGCCCCCGCCATCCATGTCGGCGACGTTCCATCAATTATCCCCCTCAAAGCCCTTTTGCAGAATCAGTGGGAACCAACTATTTGACGAAAACGAATTACACGCACCGCAATGAAAACTAGCGACAAGCAATTTTAGGCAACGACGTAATACTGGCAACAAAGAATCGGGAATACCACCTGCAGCTTGAGGTTGTTCGTGGCAGTTTGGTTCGGGAACGTCGCCGACATGGATGTCGGGGGGCGCCTAGCCGCGTCGAGCCTACAGGGACGTATTTACGGCGTTTCCCGAACCAAACTGCCACGAACAACCTGTACTAGGAAAAAAACTCACTTACAGACAAACGAAACCAGGAACAGAAAACTTACTGCGCCATATTCCGCAAAATACCGTCCTTCACTGCCTCAAGCGTTGCATCGATCGTCATCAACACCGAACTCTTGCATTGCGCAATTGCAGTATCCGGATCTTTCAACCCATTGCCCGTCAACGTACAAACAATCTTGCTGCCTTCAGGAATCTTGCCACTCTTGATATCACGAATAGCCCCGCCCAACGACGCCGCCGACGCCGGCTCACAGAACACACCTTCGTGTTGCGCCAACATCCGCTGCGTCAGCAGAATTTCCTCATCGCTCAACTCATCGAACCAGCCCCCGGAATCCTTCTGCACCGTCCAGGCCTTATCCCAAGACTGCGGATGCCCGATACGAATCGCCGTCGCAACGGTTTCAGGTTTATCCACCATATGCCCGCGCATAAACGGCGCAGAGCCCGCCGCCTGATAACCCACCATCTTCGGCAGAGAATTATTAATCCCGGCCTTGTGATATTCGCAATACCCCATCCAGTGCGCAGTGATATTGCCGGCATTACCCACAGGCAAGCAGTGATAATCCGGCGCACAACCCAGCTCTTCAACGATCTCAAACGAAGCCGTCTTCTGCCCTTGCAAACGGAACGGATTGATGGAATTCACAATCGTTACCGGCGCCTCAGACGCAACACGCTTCACCAACTCCATCCCTTCGTCAAAGTTGCCACGTATCTGCAGCGTGATAGCACCATACATCATCGCCTGCGCCAGTTTGCCCATGGCAATCTTGCCTTCAGGAATCAACACAAACGCAGTAATGCCCGCACGCGCCGCATAAGCTGCCGCCGCTGCTGACGTGTTTCCGGTCGACGCACAGATAATCGCACGGCTGCCCTCTTCCACCGCCTTGGTAACGGCCATGGTCATGCCCCGATCCTTGAAAGAACCGGTAGGGTTGAGCCCCTCGTATTTCACATAAATATCCACCTGCTTGCCAATCAACCGCGGAATATTGTGCAGACGGATCAGAGGGGTATTGCCTTCACCGAGGCTAATGATCCGCGTGTCATCATGCACGGGCAAATGGTCGCGGTATTTATCGATCAAACCGGTATAACGTGAACTAACTGGCATGGTATGGTTTCCAACACTTTATTTTTCAGCAAAACAATCCAAATCCACACGTTTTGGCAACGTGCTTTAATTCACTGGCGCTCAGGCATCCAGTGTTTCGAGACGAATGCGTACCACCTCTCCCACGATGTCATCGAGGGCTTCGATTTCACGAATCGCACGGCGCATGGCCGCTTCTTTCACTTTGCGCGTGAGCATGATGATGGGCACCTGCCCATTCACTTCATCCGCTTCACGTTGGGTGATTGCTTCGATATTAATATTGCCTGCACTCAGCGCTGCCGTTATCTTGGACAACACACCCGGGTTGTCTTTGGCGCAAATGCGCAGATAAAACGCGGTTTCTACCTCTTCAATGGGCAGAATCGGTAAATCCACCAAACGATCGGCCTGGAATGCCAAATGCGGCACACGGTTGGTCGGGTCGGTGGTCAGCACCCGCGTCACATCAATAATATCCGCCACGACCGACGACGCAGTCGGTTCAGAACCCGCACCCGGGCCAGAATAAAACGTCGGGCCCACGGCATCGGCCATGACCATCACCGCATTGAGTACGCCATTCACATTGGCAATCAACCGCGACTCAGGAATCAAGGTCGGGTGCACACGCAGCTCAACACCGTTGGCGTTCTTGCGTGTCATCCCCAGCAATTTGATGCGGTATCCCAACTGCTCGGCATAGGTGACATCGGCCGGCGTAATGCGCGTGATACCTTCGGTGTAGGCTTGATTGAATTGCAGAGGAATACCAAAAGCGATCGATGCAAGAATAGTCAATTTGTGGGCCGCATCCACCCCTTCGACGTCGAAGGTGGGGTCTGCTTCAGCATAGCCTTTGGCCTGGGCTTCTTTGAGCACATCGTCAAAGCTGCGGCCTTTGCCCCACATTTCGGTAAGAATGAAGTTACTGGTGCCGTTAATGATCCCGGCAACCCAAAGAATACGGTTAGCCGCCAAACCCTCGCGAATCGCTTTGATCACGGGAATGCCACCCGCAACCGCCGCCTCAAAAGAGACATTGACGCCTTTTTCACGCGCTGCGGCGAAAATCTCATTGCCGTGTTGGGCGATCAGCGCTTTGTTGGCCGTCACCACGTGCTTGCCCTGGGCAATGGCTTCAAGCACCAGTTCGCGGGCGACCGTGGTGCCCCCAATCAACTCCACCAGAATGTCGACCTCGGGATTGCGGGCCACTTCAAATATGTCGCGCGATACCTTGATGCCCTGGGTGTTGCAATCAGGATTGTCGCGGCGCGCACCCACGTGCACCACCTGAATGGCCCGACCTGCGCGCCTGGCAATGTCTTCCGCATTACGCTCTAGCACTTTGAAAGTTCCGCTTCCAACGGTTCCCAAGCCTACGATGCCAACATTCACTGGTTTCAACACAACCACCTCAACCTGATTATAGTTATTGGAGTCCAAAGGCCCCGCATTATACCCTGTCCATCAGTTAAAGCATCGCCTCAGTTGCTTATTTGCCACCTGGATAACAACAGAAAAGCGTAAGCGTGTCAGGAGGGATAGGATAAACACCTGCCACTAGGCAGGCGTGGATGGCGCCTGCAGTAATGCACCGACCTTAGCTTGCAAATCAGCGAACAGGATGGGCTTGGTGAGTACGTCGTCCATGCCGGCATCCAGACACTTTTGTCGATGATCCGCCATGATATGAGCACTGAGAGCGACAATGCGATAGCGCTCATGACCACGTTGTTGTTCACGACGCCGAATTTCCGCCGTGGCCTCATACCCATTCATGCCGGGCATTTCGCAATCCATCAATACCAGGTCGAAACCTGCGACTGCGGCATCCAGCATTTCCAGGGCTTCCACCGCGCTATGCGCCACCTTGGATTCAATTTCCAGCTTGTTGAGAAAGCCGCAAACCACCAAGGAGTTGATGGGATTGTCATCTACCACCAGCACCCGTTTTCCTCGGTAGGTTTGCTTTACCTGCGCTCCCCCTTTGGCGTTAAAAGCGTCCACCCTCTCTTGTGGGACGGCACAGAGTTGGTGTTGAAAGGCCGAAACGCTGAAAGGGGTTTCATAAAGCCAAAACGGTTGAGCAAATCCCGGAATCGCCTGCAGGCGCTCGCCAGGTTTCACCACGACTGCCCATTGACACTGTAACCAGCCAGACCCCGATTCCCCAAAGGGGACTAGCATTGACAGGCCCTGCGCGTCCCCAGGCGAATCCAGCAGGACAACAGCTTGCTTTTCGGGTAGCGCCGCAGCCAATGCAGATACGCTATCAAAGGAAGCAAACGTCATTCCTAACTGTTTGGCGTAAGCAGACAGCATTTTCACCAACGCCACATCGACACTGATCACCTGCAAGGAGGCATAGCGTGAAGCCGTTTTCTCGGGCAACGCATCCTGCCTCTCTTTGTCTGTCAATAAAGGCAATGAAAAACCAAACCGCGAACCTTGCCCTTCCTCGCTGAATACCTCAATGCCCCCGCCCATCATCTCCACCAGATGCTTACAGATAGACAGCCCTAAACCCGTGCCACCGAATTTACGCGCGGTGGACGCATTGGCTTGCACATACGGAGAAAACAAGCGTTCCAAGGTATCACTATTCATGCCTAATCCAGTGTCTTGCACACTGAACTCAAGTTGCTGCTCGCCAGCACTCACACTTACCGTGAGCGTTACACCACCACGGTCGGTAAACTTGAATGCGTTGCTTAACAAATTGGCCAACACCTGGCGTACCCGCGTGGGGTCCCCCATTACATGTTGCGGCACACGCACATCGACATCCACAAAAAATCGCAGCCCTTTCTCTTGCGCCCGCAGCGAAAAAATCGCCGCACTGTCGTCGATCAATTGGCGCAAATCAAATTCAAGGCATTCCAGCTCCAGCTTTTTGGCTTCGATTTTGGAAAAATCCAGCGTATCGTTCAGCAAGGTCAACAGCGCCTGCCCGGAACTTAAAATGGTATTCACGTAGCGCTGCTGTTGTTCGGTCACACCTGTTTCTCGCAACAGTTGCGCCATACCCAGCATCCCGTTCATGGGCGTGCGAATTTCGTGGCTGATGGTGGCGATAAAATCGGTTTTTGCGCGTGCCGCTGCATACGCCATGCTCCGCTCACGATCCAACGTTTTGATACGATGGGCCAGGCCTAATGAAAGCAAAGCAGCCTCGGCAATACTGCTCACCTGCAAGGCGTATTCAGCGTAGTTGCCGGGCGGAAACATATCCACCAGCGTCAACGCATACACAACGGCACCATGAATAATCACCACCCAGGCGATCAAATAGTAAGGCGCTGCTGGCACACCTTTGCGCCAAGCGATGACCCCTGCCGCCAATAACGCCCCACCTGCGGGGATCACGATCAGCACTTCGAATATGACCAATGCAGGGGATGCAAACCCGAGTGCGACCAGCGTCATCAACAACCAGAAACGAGCCAGGTAACCAAACCCTCGGGCAAAACGCGGCAAATGTTCCCGCAACGAGAGAAATTCAACCGAGAAAAACACACTCCAGGCCGCCGCAAACGACATCAGTGCCACATAGGCGACATAGTCCGTATGCAGCTGCCCCGGCCATAGATATTGGTAAGCAATGCCTCTGTCCACCGCAAGAAACAGCGCCATCACTACCATGAAAACAAAATACAACGCATAACTGCGATCACGCACTACCAGATAGATAAACAGGTTGTAAAACGCCATGATCAGAATGCTGCCAAAATAAACGCCCTGAAACAGCGTTTGCAGGGCGTTGCGCTGATGAAATTCAGCGGAAGACGTCCAGTAAATGGGGAGCTTGAGAGGATATTGGCTTTCGATCCGAATCAACACTGTTCGCGGCGTGTTGTCGGCTACCGTGACCGGGAAAACGAAATGGCGGTGGGAAAATTGACGTAAATGCACGGGCACTTCCACACCCGTTGACCATTGCTGCTCAATCGCAATATTACCCTCCTGAGAAGAGAGTACATACACATCAATATGTGTCACTTTATGGTTGGCGATTTCGAGCATGTACTGGCTCTCACCTGGCTGCAAGCGCTGCGCAGGGAACGTCAACCAATATGCGCTGCTGCTGAAACCAAAATTCAGCATGCGCTGTCCAACCGATTGCCAAGAACAGTTGCGAGTCGCTTTCGCCACGATGTCATCGACAGTGAGCTGACAATCACTGTCTTCAAGAACGGCCATTTCGCGTTCCCAGTGGGCGGGCTTTTCAGCAAGCGCCTCGACACTGAACATTGATAGCGCCGCACTCAACAATAGAACACAAATCCTCCACCACGCGCTGGCTGCCACACAAGAAAGAGGCCGCCCAAGCCTTGCTCGACGTCCATTGTCCCCGAGGGCTGCGACTATCGTCATCCTCACGATGGCTGTGCTCCTGTCCCAAGCTGCATCAAATTAGCGGCGACATTCTAGTTTCTTGATAAGTATTCGCACAATGACAGAAACCATTGGCACAAAAAAGCACCAAATGACGCATGCGAGTCACACCCATTCTATGATAGGCCTTACCGTGCGGATTCAACCATTTGGCCTTCCCTCGTGACAAACGCCTGTAGCACTAAGGGCAACCCGAACGGCAATATGGCTGGTAATTGACAGCCAAAATCAATAATGCCTGGCCATTAAAGTGAAGTAACTCAAGGGAATATCAAATTACGTAGCGACCACAGAGCATACACGGATGCGTCTGTCGAAATGCGCCAGAGCGCCCGCATAGGCCTATACTCCGGCGCAACACGCGCATAGGGGAATTACTTTTCGGTCAGCATTTGTACCAGTGCATTTGCCGGCACGTAACCGCCAAGCTTATGGCCTTCCTTGTCGAAGAGAGCCGGGGTTCCATCGATACCCATTTTATGGCCCAGAGCAATCTGGTCGAGAATGACTTGATTGGTGCAAGACTTGCCACCGGGTTCAACCGCTTGACGTGATTTCGCTTTGTTCATTGCGTCACGACGATCTTTCGCACACCAGACATCTTTCATCAGCTTGCCCGGCTCAGAGTCCGCGCCCGCACGTGGCCAAGCGGCATATTTAACGGTAATCCCCTTGCTGTTCAATTCGGGGACTTCACTGTGAAGCTTCAAACAATAACCACAACTAGTGTCGGTGAACACATACACCTGGCCCTTTTCAACACCTTGCGCGGGAAACACCACGAGATCCTTATCCTGCAGGGTTTTCAGCGCATCGACGCGGCTACCTGCACGCCAGTTTTCAGTCACGTTATTAAGGCGGCCACCCTTGAGCTCAAACAGGTCGCCCCCAAACAAATGCTTGCCATCCCCAGTGACATGAATCACTTGCCCCGATGAAAGCCCTACCTGGTAAATATCCTTAACTGCTGTTTCTGCAACGTTTTCTACTTTAGCGCCGGGCAAAGTCGATTCAATCGACTTTTTGATTTCCGCCTCTTGCGCGAACGCGCTGCACACCATACCGCCGAAGATGGCCGCAGCCAGATACAATCGTTTCATTAGAATACCTTTATTGTTGAGAAGGCTTGAGCCGGAGAAAAGCATAATGGAACCTTAGAGCAGAATACATATGCCCAGTTCCTGTTACTGGACGTTTTTTGCATGCTACCCCCGTGGGTGATGCGTCTCATGCAGTGTTTTCAATCTGAGACGTGCCACATGGGTATAGATTTGCGTCGTTGATAAATCACTATGCCCCAACAGCATCTGAACCACACGCAAATCGGCGCCATGATTCAGCAAGTGGGTAGCAAAGGCATGCCGCAAGGTGTGGGGTGAAAGATGTACATTCAAGCCTGCTTTCAAAGCATAGTATTTGATGCGATACCAGAACGCTTGGCGCGTCATTTCACCGCCCCGCCGATTGGGAAACAAAAGGTTATCAGCCGGTTGTGACAACAGTAACGTACGCGCCTGCTGCGAATATCGGATCAACCAATGCAGAGCCTCCTCGCCCAGGGGTACCAATCTTTCTTTGCTACCCTTGCCCAATACCCTGACCACCCCCTGCCGCAGATTCACTTGCTCCAGACGCAACCCCACCAACTCTGACACTCGCAAGCCTGAGGCATACAACACCTCGAGCATCGCCTTGTCGCGCAACTCCAAGGGATCATCACAATCGGGGGCGGCCAGCAGAGCTTCTACATCTTGCTCGCTGAGGGATTTGGGCAGAGGTTTACCGAGCTTGGGGGCTTCGACCAGCAGCGTTGGATCATCACGAATCACGCCATTGCGCACCCAATGCGCAAACAAACCACGCAAACAGGAGAGCATGCGAGCAATCGATCGCGCATGCGCACCGTCTTTCAGGCGTGTTTGAAAATAATGCTGCACATCGGCAGAACTCGCGAGCGAAGGGTTCAACGCTTGCGCTTCACACCAAAACAACCACTGCTCAAGGTCTTGTCGGTAGGCTTCCAGCGAACGCTTGCTAAGTCCTTTTTCAAGCCAGACGGCATCAAGATAAGCATCGATCGTCCGCTCGGATTCAGGAGAGAGCACCGCCTTTGCAGAGGGGGAAGGTTTGCCTTTCTTGTTTTTCATCAATCACTATTCGCACCAACAAAATCGCACCAACAAAAAAGGGCCTTGAAGGCCCTTTTTTGCGGAATGAAATCAGTCCAGTTTTTCGCGGATACGTGCAGCCTTGCCGCGACGTTCACGCAGATAGTAAAGCTTGGCGCTGCGAACATCACCACGACGCTTGACAGTCACACTGTCAACCACCGGGCTGTGCGTCTGGAATACGCGCTCAACGCCAACACCGTCAGAAATCTTGCGTACAGTGAAGGAAGAGTTCAAACCGCGATTGCTCTTGGCAATGACCACACCTTCATAGGCTTGCAAACGGGTACGATCACCCTCTTGCACCTTAACTTGAACAACGACCGTATCACCTGGTGAAAACGCAGGCAGGTCTTTGCGCATTTGCTCAGCTTCGAGCTGCTGAATAATAGGATGTTTACCGCTCATGATAGGCTCCTGGGACACCCGTTTCTTGCATGTATCCGCTTATTAAAGCGGGATTCTTTTTGCGACTGGTCAGCGGTCCGTTGCGCGGACATACACCAGAACGTATAACCCCTACGCTTGCACGGCCAACTATTGTTCTTTCAAATAGTCAGCCAACAAACGCTTCTCTTCGGCGGTAAGGGATTTTCTCTCAAGCAGCTCTGGGCGACGCAAATACGTTCTTCCCAGTGCTTGCTTGAGCCGCCAGCGCCGGATCACCTCATGGTTGCCACTAAGCAACACATTGGGCACCGGACGCCCCTGATATACCTCTGGCCTGGTGTAATGCGGACAATCCAGCAAGCCATCGGTAAAGGAATCTTCATGTGCAGACAGTGCATGTCCCAGGACTCCCGGGATCAGGCGCGCGACTGCATCTATTACTGTCATGGCCGGCAGTTCGCCGCCACTCAGGACGTAGTCCCCCATGGACCACTCTTCATCTACCGCAAGTTCGATGATGCGCTCATCAATGCCTTCGTAACGTCCTGCTACCAGAACCACGCTCCCGGCCTTGGCCAAGGATTGTGCTTTCGCTTGCGTGAAGGGCTGCCCCTGCGGAGACATGTAAATCACTTTGGTCGACTGCGCATCAACCTGCATTGGCGCTTGCGCCGAACCATCCTCAGTGCCGCTATCTGCAGCGCCCGCCCATTGTTTAGCGACCGCTATCGCCTGCAACATGGGTTCGGGCAACATCACCATGCCGGGACCACCGCCATAAGGACGATCATCGACCGTACGATGCACATCACTGGTGAACTCACGTGGGTTGATGCAATTCACCTGCAACAACCCTTTCTTGACGGCCCTGCTGGTAACGCCAACCGCAGTGACCGCGGCAATCATTTCAGGGAACAGGGTCACCACGCCAACTCGCATGCCTGCTCTCCTCGATTCTGCCACTAACTATTCCGTCTTCTACCTGCCCACCCCATACACAGTGCAATGGAGTCGAACCGGTTAAAAATCTGCATCCCAATCCACCACCACACGACGATCTGCCAGGCTAACGCTTAGCACATGGTGTTCAGGCACGTAGGGAATCAATCGTTCGCGCTCATCGATACTGCCCGTCGCAGGTTTGACCACGATGACGTCGTTGGCGCCGGTTTCAAGCATGTGATCGATATTACCCAGAAAGAGGCCTTCGCGATTGTAGACGGAAAGCCCTTCAAGCTGAGACCAGTAGTATTCGCCACCAGGAAGCGCAGGAAGCTGCTCAGGCTTTATGGCAATCTCACGACCGATATATTGCTCCGCTTGGGTACGGTCATCGCAACCCGCAATCTTGGCGACCAAGCCTTTTCCGTGAAACTGGACTTTATCCAGCAACAACGGTTTCCAGGCATTGCCGTCGCTGACCCAGATCGGTTCATACTCGGCGATGTTTTCCATCGGCTCGGTATGAGAAAGCAATTTGAGCCAGCCTTTGATTCCGTAAGGGGAAGTAAAGCGACCAACAACAATCCAGTCTTTCACGCCCCCTCCAGGAATCGAGAAGCTACTACTTTAAGCGCAGGCTCAGGGCACAGGCTTAGGCAGAAGCAGCTTCTTTCTTCAACAGCGCAGCAACGCGCTCAGAAGGTTGTGCACCAACTGACAACCAGTAGTTAACGCGCTCCTGGTCGATGGAGAAACGCTTTTCACCGCCAGTGGCGATAGGGTTGAAATAACCCAGGCGCTCAACGAAACGGCCACCCAGGGCGTTGCGTGAATCAGCGACTACCAAGTGGTAGAAGGGTCTTTTTTTGGCGCCGCCGCGGGCGAGTCGAATGGTTACCATAGCTTTGCTACTTTCCTTTCTGGAACGATTGCCTTTCTGAAACGAATTGTTCAGTAAATGATTTACCGCTCAATAAACTTTTGTTCGCACTATCTGTTTACTGCTAAAGACTTTTTACCGCTAAAGCCTTTTTCGAAAGAGTAATGCTTTCCGAAACCGTTAAGCCTACGCCGGCAAAAGACCAGGCGTTCACTTGAGCCACGAAGGCGCAGGATTGTACGAGAATTTAACGTCCAGATAAAGACTTTAGCTGGAAATTCTTCTGGGCGCTCAACACGCCCCATCTCCCACGCAAGCTTTAGGATGCTTACCGACGACCGAAGGGCGGCATTCCCGGTGGCATACCACCGCCAGGCCCCATCATGCCTTTCATGCCGCGCATCATGCCTTTCATGCCGCCCTTGCTGGTGACCTTCTTCATCATCTTCTGCATCTGCTGGTACTGCTTGAGCAGACGGTTGACGTCCTGCACCTCCAGACCGGAACCGGCAGCAATACGACGTTTGCGGGACGGGTTGATCTGATCTGGAAAACGCCGCTCCTGAAACGTCATCGACAGAATGATGGCCTCCATGTGAGCCATGGATTTGTCATTGACCTGCGCTTGCGCCGCCTGCGCCAACCCGCCCATGCCGGGCAGCTTGTCCAGCAAGCTGGCAATGCCGCCCATGTTTTTCATTTGTTGGAACTGGTCGAGCAGGTCTTCGAGGTCGAAGCCTTTACCCTTCTGGATCTTCTTGGCGAGCTTGTCGGCCTTTTGCTTGTCGAGCTTACGCTCAGCTTCTTCCACCAACGTGAGAATGTCGCCCATACCCAAAATACGGGAGGCGATACGATCGGGGTAGAACGGCTCCAAGGCTTCGGTTTTTTCCCCCACCCCGATGAACTTGATAGGTTTGCCGGTAATGGCTCGCACCGACAGGGCCGCCCCACCACGCGCATCACCGTCCGCTTTGGTAAGCACGACGCCGGTGAGCGGCAGCGCTTCATTAAAGGCTTTGGCGGTATTGGCCGCATCCTGACCGGTCATGGAATCCACCACGAACAGGGTTTCTATCGGGTTGATGGCCGCATGAATACGCTTGATCTCAGCCATCATTTCCTGATCGATCGCTAGACGACCGGCGGTGTCGACTATCACCACATCCAGAAACTGTTTACGCGCGTACTCGATGGCGCCTTGCGCGATCGCGACGGGATCCTGGTCAGCGGTACTCGGAAAGAAACGAGCCTCTACCGCTTCAGCCAGCGTCTCCAACTGTTTAATTGCCGCCGGACGGTAAATGTCCGCACTGGTGACGAGAACTTTTTTCTTGTGCCGCTCAGCCAAAAATTTCGCCAGCTTGCCCACGGTGGTGGTCTTACCAGCGCCCTGCAGGCCGGCCATCAATATCACCGCCGGGGGCTGGCAGTTCAGATTGAGCGCATCGTTCGCATCGCCCATCACATGAACCAGCTGATCATTGACGATTTTGACGAACGATTGCGCGGGCGACAGACTCTTGATGACGTCTTGGCCCACGGCTTTTTCTTTCACCTGCTCGATGAAATCCTTGACGACTGGTAGCGCTACATCAGCCTCCAGCAGCGCCATGCGGACTTCGCGCAGCGTATCTTTGATGTTGTCTTCCGTCAGTTTGGCTTTGCCAGTCAAATGACGAAGCGAGGAAGAGATGCGTTCGGAAAGATTTTCAAACATACGTCAGGCCCCTGTGAGGCGTCGTTCAGGTTGCCGGGCTCGCGGCCCGATCTTCATTTCAATAAACGCGCAAGTATACCTGTGACGCGCCGATTTCTCACCCGCTGATTATGGCTCCCGAACAAAAGCTCTCAGACAAAATGGTTTTCTATGCCAGAGGCTTATGCCACACTTGTTCACTCGCTATTTGCCTGGGCAAGACACACAGCCTGCTGCCAACGCCTTTAATAGAATGGATTTCATGATGACCGGGTGGGTTCATCTCTCAGCCTTGATTGCCTTTGTAGGCTACGTTTTCTCTGCCTTTGCACTGGTGCAAACCCTACGCGGCCATCAGGTCGTCCCTTTGACCGTGTTGCGCTGCATTGGCCTGGTTGCCTTGTGCGTGCATGGCAGCAATGTCTTTCAGCAGGTTTTTCGCCCTGAGGGCGTGCAACTGGGCGTTATCGCCGCCGCCGCGCTGTTCGCCTTTGTCATGACAGCGACAGCGACGGCCATGTCGTGGTTTCGCCGCATGGATGCGCTGCTGGCACCCACTTATGTACTGGCAGCCATTGCCGTTGGCTTTTCCACGTTCAGTGCCGATGAGGTTCCACCGCTCACCCACTTGTCCAACGGGCTGGTCATCCATGTGGTGCTGTCGATTACCGCCTACACACTGGTGACACTGGCAGGCTCTCAGGCGATATTGGTTTACACGCAAAACTACCACCTCAAGCATCGCCACTTGCATCACCTGTTGAAATACCTGCCTCCGCTACAGACCATGGAATCCATGCTGTTTGATCTGGTGGTAACGGGGTGGATAGCACTGACGGTCGCTATTGGGTCAGGCTTTTTGTTTCTGGATAATCTGTTTGTCCAACATCTCGCGCACAAGACCTTCTTCTCCGTACTGGCGTGGGTGGTGTTTGGGTTTCTGCTGATCGGTCGCTGGCTGTGGGGCTGGCGCGGGCTGATTGCCGTGCGCTGGACGCTGGGCGGCCTGATACTGTTGATGATTGGTTACTTCGGCACGCAGGTCATCCTGCAGGTGATACTGCTGCGCTAACGCTGTGATGGACATACCACCTTGAATGACATCCCCATATCGGTACTGCTCGGCATCTTGCTGATTCTGCTGTGCTGCTCTGCCTTTTTCTCCGGCTCTGAAACCGGTCTCATGACATTGAACCGTTATCGGCTCAAGCATTTGGCCAAAAGCAATCATGCTGGCGCCAAACGCGCACAACAAATGTTGGAGCGCCCCGATCGGCTGATTGGCGCAATTCTGGTCGGCAACAACCTGGTCAACATATTGGCGTCTTCTATCGCAACCATCATAGGCTTGCGTCTGGGTGGCGATACCGGACTAGCGATCGCAACCGGCATATTGACCTTTGTAATGCTAATCACGTGCGAGGTGCTACCCAAAACTTATGGTGCCTTCCGGCCAGAAAAAGTGGCCTTTCCCGCATCGTTTTTTATGCAACCATTGATGAAACTGTTCTTACCGCTGGTGTGGATTCTCAACTTGATCTGCAACGGTATACTTAAGCTGCTTGGTGTCGATACCAAAGCGCAGAACGGCGACCCCCTCAGCCGCGAAGAGCTACGCACAGTGGTAAACGAAGCTGGCGCCATGATTTCAAAACATCACCGTTCAATGTTGCTCAGCATTATCGATCTGGAAGATGTAACGGTCGATGACATCATGATCCCAAAACCTGATGTCGCAGGCATCGATATTGAGGCCGACCTCGACGACATTGTGACGCAACTGAGTTCGGCGCAACATACGCGGCTGGTGGTGTATCGAGGCAGTATAAATGACCCGATCGGCGTGCTGCATCTCAAGCGAATATCCCGCCTGTTGATGGAAGAAAATCTGAACAAGGCTGCCCTCATGCAGCACGTTGTGGAACCCTATTATGTGCCTGAAGGCACGCCGTTACACAAACAGTTGATCAACTTTCAAAAGAATCGTCGTCGTTTGGGCTTTGTGGTGGATGAATACGGTAACGTGCTAGGCATCGTCACCCTCGAAGACATTCTGGAAGAGATCGTCGGCGAATTTACGACGGATGCCAATGCACAGTTAACCGATGTTCACCCACAGGATGATGGCTCATTCATAGTTGATGGTGGGGCTTCCATTCGTGATATCAACAAAGCGATGAAATGGTCGCTACCGACCAATGGCCCCAAAACCTTGAGTGGGCTAATTACTGAACGCCTGGAGATGATTCCGGAAAATAATACCTGCCTTAAAATAGGCAAATATATTATCGAAACCATGCAAGTTAAGGACAACTTGGTAAAAACCGCGCGCGTTATCGCACCCGCCAAAAAATCCACCAAGAAGAACAAGCCCGGCAGTACAGGCAAGGCCGCATAACGCCCTGCCTGTTTCTCGCCTGATTTCGCTTATTTCAGTGCGAGAAAGGCCATCACACACATGATCACGACCGACCCGACGATGATGGCGATCAGGGTGGTATTGCTGCCGGATTTAGCGCTGGCTTTGGCCCTTTCAACCGGGGCAGGCGCTTCGACTTTGCCCGGCGTTTGTGCGAGCGATTCACGTAGCTTTTCGGCTGCCGGAATTTTTACACGCGGCGCCTCAGGGGCGGCAGTGGCTGCAACAGGCGCAGGCGCAGCACGAAAGACCGTAGCTTCCTCCCCATCATCTTCATCTTCTACCTTCACATTGCTCGGGCCGACGACCAGAAAAATATTTTGATCGAATGCGATGCGGTCTCCGGGCTTTAACGCTTTTTCAGCCACTTTCTGCCCGTTGACGTAGGTGCCGTTGGAGGAATCAAGATCGATGATGCGCAACACGCCACCCTTGATACTCAGTTCGGCGTGGCGGCGAGACATATACTCGTCATTGATATTGATTTCGCATTTATTGGAACGCCCCAGCGTGATAATCCCGTGTATGGGGAAAGACTTGCCCTTCAACTCGCCGCCCAACGCGGTCAGCGACCAATCAACCTTAACGGCGGGCGCGGACGGCGCTGCAGCGCCTGACGATTTCGGATCTACGATTTCGAGTTCAACCTTGCCCAAGGTGATGCGGTCACCAGAGCGCAATTGAAAGCGTTCAGTAATACGACTGCCATTGACGAAGGTGCCCGTAAACGAGCGTAAATCACCGAGATAAAGGTGATCCCCCTCTTTTCGAATTTCGGCATGCACCTCACTCACACCGTCATCATCAATGATCAAATTGTTTTTACCGCCCGAGCCCATGGTGAATACCGACTCCACAAGCCATACGGCGGGTTGTCTGCGGTCTTTGAACTGAATTTTCAGCATGGTCGGTTCCTTGTGATCGGAGGCTAGGATGGCAAAACGTCTGCATCAATTATAGCTGCCGCTCCTTTTTTGCTACCGGTATTTGTTTGCAATCGACCAGGCAGTAAGTCGCTGATCAGGATAGCAAAGCTTCAATCTGGGGTTTGGCCAGACAGACGGCTTGACGGCCTTCGTCGATCGCTTCTTTGGCGCGGTAGTACTCAAGAATCGCAATATGAGACAGCCGAGGGGTAATGACCAGATCGGGGGGGTCGCCCGCCATGCGGCTACGCGTGACGCGGTCTTGCATTATGTTGATAGAGGTAGCGACCACTTCCATCAGGCCGGGCAGGTTGTCTTGCGGGGGGGCATCGTTTTCGTCGGCGCTGAACCACTGCGCCATACGTTTTAACCACTCGGGCTGATTTTTCTCCTCGATGGCCTGCGTTTCACGCGGGAGTGTGGTGGCGCTTTTTTCGGCGGCATTTTCCTCTGTGATGGGAGGCGGGTTAAGCGTTTCTTCTCGGGATTCACGCAGCAGCTTGTTGCGACTGTTACTGCGCAAATGCTTACCTACGATTTCAGCATTCAGATTGACCGCAATCACTATATCGGCCCCCATGGCACGCGCCAAGGAGATGGGCACTGGATTCACTAGCCCGCCGTCCACCAGAAAGCGATTATTGTTGGTACGGTAAGGGCGGAATACGCCGGGCAAACTGATTGAGGCGCGCACGGCTTCGATCACCAGCCCGCTGCGCAGCCACAGCTCACGACCATTTTCGAGATCGGTGCAGACCGCACCAAACGGTAACTGCAGATCCTTGATACGCAAGCCGTCCATATGCTGCTCGAAAAAGCGGAACAATTTGCGTCCTTCGATCAAGCCACCGATAAACCGCACATCCAGCAAACCGACCATATCTTTCCAGTCGAGTGAGAGCGCCCATTCTTCGAGCAGATCCAGTTTGCCCGCCGCATAACAAGCCCCCACTAACGCGCCTGCTGAGGTGCCAGCAACGATATCCGGCTTGACCCCCATTTCGAGCAAACCCTGAAGTACGCCGATATGCGCCCATCCTCTGGCAGAGCCACTGCCCAACGCAATTCCCAATCGCGGCTTGTCGTTACCCATGCGGCTGGCCCCCTGGTGGTTGATTCGGTTGCAGTAGAAATTGCGCTCCACGCTGCGGCAATTTTATATCGGCCTGTGGCGCTGCGGCGCGAATGCGCGCGACAAAGGCATCAAGATCCAGCCCCGGTAAAGCGGTTGCCTGATTGAGCGTCCATGGCTCCCAGAATTTCTCCCAATGCACTATAACGACCTGTCTTGGCTGCAAACTGCCAAGCAAGGTCTCGGGATAATTTTTGACATTGGTGAAATTGGCGGCACAAATCACCGCGACGTTGACAGGATACCCGTCATCGAGAATGGCTTTCGGTGGGAGCCCTTTGGGAGGATTTGCAGACGACGTCTGTACAAAGGCCCGATAGGCAACACGGCCGCCAGCATCAAGAAAATCGACCAGGTAGCTAAGCGTGGTACCGGCTATCCAATCGAGTGAATCCGCCGGCAATTGTTGCATGGCCTCATGCAGTTTGCCGTTGGCCACAATAAACCGCCCAACATGCGGGGAATGCTCGGAAGCGATCGGCAATACACGCAAGCTCGGCGTTACAGTCAGCCATTCTCCGCCACTGGCATCTCGCGCCATATGAGGTTCTACATTGATTCGGCGGGCGCCCGGTAATTGAGACGCCAGCATATTGGTGAGTGTTTCACTCCCATAAAGGCGCGCATTGGGTGAGAGCTTGGAAAAAACATAGGGAATATCGAGCGCATGATCGTAATGTGCGTGCCCTACCAACACGGCATTTATCTGCTCCGTGATCGGCAAATAGCGATCCACCATGGCCGTATCAGTTTTCAGTTTTTGCAAACTGAGCACAGGCCACAATCCCGGATTACTCAGAAAGGGGTCGACCAGGATGGCAGAACCTGCATCGCCAAGATAAAAGCCACCTGCCCCGGTAAATCGGAACACAAATTGCCCCGACGCGAGCGAAGGCAGGCTTTCTTCTTTAGCCTCCACCCAGGGCAACCCCGCCCCAGGCTCCCCTGCAGATGTGTAGGGAATGCCCACCAGTGCCAGAAAGGCGCCAAAGGCGATGCTTACCACCCGCTTTTTGACAGGTGTGATCATTGCGCCTGTTTTGCGTTGCACTACATGCATGTCCTGCATCCTTGACGTTACTTTTGCGCCTGAAATGGCCACTACCACTGAACGTTAAAGCACAACCTCGATGGCAGCCGCTACGCGCAGTGCTTTGCTGATGGCGGCATCAATACTGTCATCTTGCGCCAGTGTAACCCCCATGCGACGCTCTCCCTGCACTTCGGGCTTGCCAAACAGGCGCAGTTGCGTATCCGGCTCTTGCAGGGCAGTCTCAAGATTACCGAAGCTCACTTGAGTTGAATGGCCTTCGACCAGCAACGCCACCGATGCAGAAGGACCACGCTGACGAATCACAGGGATCGGCAAACCAAGAATCGCCCGCGCATGCAATGCAAACTCTGACAGATCTTGCGATATCAATGTCACCAGACCGGTGTCATGAGGCCGAGGGGACACCTCGCTGAAAATCACCTCATCACCTTTCACGAACATTTCCACGCCAAAAATACCGCGCCCGCCCAAGCCCTCAGTAATTTTACGGGCGACAACTTCGGCGCGTTCCAGTGCCAGGGCAGACATGGCTTGTGGTTGCCAGGATTCGCGGTAATCGCCACGCTCCTGTCGGTGACCGATCGGTGCACAGAATGAAGTGCCATCACGATGGCGAACGGTCAACAGGGTGATTTCGTAATCAAAATCAACGAAACCTTCGACAATGACACGACCAGCACCGGCCCGCCCGCCTTCTTGCGCATAACGCCACGCCTTGTCTATGTCGGAAGCGGTCTTAACGGTGCTTTGTCCCTTGCCTGACGAACTCATGACCGGTTTGACCACACAAGGTAAACCAATCGCGACAACAGCGGCATCAAACTCTTCGCGGGTGCTGGCAAATCGGTAGGCGGACGTCGGTAATTCCAGCTCTTCGGCTGCCAGACGACGTATGCCTTCGCGGTTCATGGTCAATCGTGCCGCCCGCGCGGTAGGAACGACGTTATAGCCTTCTTTCTCGAGTTCGACCAAGGTGTCAGTGGCAATGGCTTCTATTTCGGGAACGATAAGGTGGGGTTTTTCCTGCTCGATGACGCGGCGCAAGGCGGCACCGTCCAACATCGATACAACATGGCGTCGATGGGCGACCTGCATGGCGGGTGCATTGTCATAGCGATCGACAGCAATGACTTCTACGCCCAGACGTTGCAGTTCTATCACCACTTCTTTGCCCAATTCGCCACAGCCCAGCATCATTACGCGGGTTGCTGATCCAGAGAGGGGGGTTCCAATTTTTACCATGGGTTCAATACCAAAAGAGGGTCGTTTTCGAGTGATGTCAGCCGCCGTCACGTGGCGGACATCACGCACGTTCAGGTATCGCTCAGGGGGCAGGTTCGCCACGCATACGCGCCGCTACTTTTGCCAACACATTGCGACGGGTGTCGTTGTCGTATTTTCCCCAATCGGATATCTCACGCCCGCTCCGATAACAACCGATACAAATATCATCGTCGTCGAGCACACAAATACTCACGCAAGGAGAATGCACTATGTCCTGTGCTGGCTTGGTCATGGGCGGCTCGGCGTGGGAAGGTTCATTCATGAAATCGCTCATCAAGGGTTAACTGCTTTTTATAACGCTTAAAATTTTCGACGTAATGCAAGGCACTCATTTTGATCGCATAGAGATGGTTTTCACTGAGCGTCTTGACGACTTTGCCGGGGGAGCCCATTACCAGCGAATTGTCAGGAATTTCTTTGCCTTCTGGGATCAGTGCGTTGGCGCCGATGATGCAGTTCTTACCAATCTTGGCGCGATTCAGCACCACGGCGTTGATACCGATCAGCGTATCGTCACCAATTTCGCAACCATGCAACATGACCTTATGACCGATAGTGCAACGCTTGCCAATATGCATGGGTATTCCCGCGTCAGTATGGAGCACACTGCCATCTTGCACATTGGTGCCTTCACCGATATGAATGGGATCGTTATCGCCACGCACTACAACGTTAAACCAAATACTGACGTTATTTTCGATGGTCACTGAACCAATGACGGTGGCATTGTCGGCAACAAAATAATCCTCGCCGCGAATGTCGACTTGTTTTTCACCCAACCGGTATATCACGCTAAATCCTCCACTTTGTTGCTTTGCAACGGTTATGCTCATTGCTTTGCAACATCCAAATAAGCTGCTTGGCAACATCCATTAAAAAAACTATTAAACAAGAACGCCTGCGACTTTTCGCACCCACGACTATTTAAATCGCTCACCACGTTATTAACCAGCCCACTAATCCATCAGCTTTGGCTCGGGCCAATCAATGTGGGCGTCATAAACCCGCGTAATGAATTCAACGATGAAGCGAGCCGTCAGGCCCCAAATGATCTGATCCTGCCAATGAAAACAGGGCATCAAATAGTGTTGTTGCCTGTACTTTACCTGATGCGTAAGCCGAGGCGAAGTTTCCAGAAAAAAATCCAGCGGCACTTGGAACGCCGAGTCCAACTCGGCCTGATTGGGAGTCATTGAAGCGGAGGCATCGACAAAGCCCACAAAGGGGATGACATTGACACCAAATCGCGATTGGCGGGAAGGCATCATGCCGACCAATTCGATGGCGGTAGGCGGTATGCCGATTTCTTCGTGAGTCTCACGCAAGGCGGTGAACGCCAGGCTGGGGTCTTGCAAATCAAACTTACCCCCAGGAAATGCCACCTCACCCGCATGACTATTCAAATGACTGGCCCGACGCGTGAGAATCAACTCGCAGCTCGGCTCCCGCAGCCCGATCAGCACGGCCGCTTCGCCTCCAGGCAACACGAGGGAATCAAACGGCTCAGAAAAAACCGCTCGCACCTTGGATTGCAGGAAATTCGATTGCATGACATCAAACCATTGAAGAAAGGACGGTTTTTATATCAAAGCCAAGACCAAGGCGCCACTCCCTAACAGACGCCAGAGCAGCACTATCGCTTTGAGTGCGACGCGCTGTACCGAGTATGACCGAGCGCACAAAACAAGACTTATAAGAAAAACATCTAAGCGGTAACAAAACTACAACCAAACCCTACGAACGGTATTAACGCGCTTAACTGCTTGATATAAAACGCTTAACCGCTTAGGGGGTAGGGGCTGGGGAGTGCAAACAGCGTGTTGACCAGAATTCAACCAAAAGATCAAGGCTACACATAAAAATTCTTAAATGTAGTATAGGAAGCTGAATACGCAAGTTACCCGCAGGAATTTTTTCTGGCAGCTCAGGATGAGCCTGATCGCTATGTATGTATTTAATAGCCAGCAAAACGCCGGAGCCTTCAGTGGGTTGTCTGTACCATGAGAGAGGTGATCGACATGCATTACGAGTTACCGAGTTTTGATGTTTTGAGGGAAATGGCTCAGAAAGATCCTGAAGCATTGGAACGGCTGCGGGTACAGCTATGCGATCAACTGATTCAGGACGCCCCGCCCGCCTATCGCCGCAAGCTGCGTGGCTTGCAGTTTCGGGTAGACATGGAGCGTCGTCGCGCCAAGAGCCCCATGGCCGCCTGCATTGCGATCTCGGGCATGATGCACGATACGTTCGACAAACTGCGCCAGGCACTTAATGATGCAGCGGGTCGCTCCGATGGTCTCTATGCGGTCGAAACGGTGGCCCAAACCTCCGGTGAATCAGCTGCCAAGGTACTGCCCTTCCGCCGTAAAGCCTGAGACGTTTTGTCAGGCATCTGACCGGGTTATACTGGCCCCTCGACAGCTAGGGGCCTCTCACCCGTGAAATTCTGCAGCCAATGTGGCAATCCGGTTCAACTGATCATTCCTGAGGGCGACAATCGCGAACGCCACGTTTGCACGCATTGCGCCCATGTTCACTACCAAAACCCGCGCATTATTGCTGGCACGCTGCCTTTTCAGGGCGATGCTGTTTTGCTTTGTCGACGTGCGATCGAGCCACGCAAGGGTTTCTGGACCCTGCCGGCCGGGTTCATGGAGAACGGTGAGACCACCTTTGAAGCCGCCTGCCGGGAAACGCTGGAGGAAGCCGCCGCCCCAGTGGATCTGCAAGGCCTCTATACAATTTTCAATCTCCCCCACATCAGTCAGGTTTACATGTTCTTCATGGCTTCTTTGACCGAGGCGGGTTTCGGGGTGGGTCCGGAGAGTCTGGAAACCCGGCTCTTCACGGAGGAGGAAATCCCCTGGAAAGAGCTGGCGTTTCCAACCGTCTATAAAACCTTGAAGTATTACTTCAATGATCGCAAGAACGGCGCCTTTCCGGTACGTATCGAGGATATACGCGGTTTTCAAAAACCCGGCTGATGGCCGTGACATCCCAGGCGCGCTGCTACACTCAATAAAGGGTTGGCGCTTGCAGGATTGTCAGGTGTGGGTGTAGTGCGCAGTCATAAGGGACGAGTCGGAACGAGGTGGCTGCTTGCGCTGCTTCTGTGGATGTGTGCGCCACTCACCTGCCATGCGATCACGCCCATTGATGTCCTCAGCATGGCCGACAGCCAGAGTGTGTCTGCCTCCATCGAATATCTCGAAGACCCTCAGCGTATATTGACCCTGTCTGATGTGCAGGGCGAGTATGCCAACCGTTTCATTCCTGGTACTGAGCAACCCCTTAACAAAGGTTATACACAAAGTGCATTTTGGCTGCATTTACAGTTGCAGAACTCTGCACAATCGCTGGCGACCTCCCGCCGTGTCGTGGTTCAGCTGGATTACCCCATGCTGGATGACATCGAATTCTATATCGTCAATCAAGATGTCGCAGAGGGTTATTGGCACACGGGGGATCTGTTTCCCGCGTCTTCCCGCCCCATTGATCATGGCACCTTTGTGTTTCCGTTGGCGATGGAACCCGATACGGTAAAAGATATTTATCTTCGTATTCAGGGATCGAGTTCGATGCGTATGCCGGTAATGCTATGGGATGAACTGGCGTTTCATAAGGCACAGCGCACATCAGCACTGATACATGGCTTGTTTTATGGCATATTGTTGCTGATGGCTTTCTACAATCTGTGTTTGTTCATTTCAGTCAGAGACCTCAACTACCTGTTATATGTTGGCTACACGCTGAGTATTTCCCTGCTGCAATCGACCATGATTGGCGATGCGCCGGTGTATTTATGGGGAGAATATCCCTTTCTTAATGAGCATCTCGTCCCCACCTCGATTGCACTCACTGCCGCGTTCATCATTTTCTTTTCGCATCGTGTGCTGGATCTGACCACCATCACGCCGCGTATAAGTCGCTTCGTAAAAATGCTGGGATATGCACAACTGATACTGATCGTTATGTCGATTCTATTGCCCTATGGCATAATGATACGTGTGACCAGTGTCGACGCGCTGATCGTCTGCACCAGCATTATTTGTATCGCTGTCTACGCCGCGCTACTCAAGGATCGATCCGCCATTTACTTTTTGTTTGCCTGGCTCATGTTGCTCGCAGGCGCGATCGTTCTGGCTCTGGTTTCACTGGGTGTATTGCCGGCCAACGCGTTCACTGTCAACGCTTTTTACGTGGGCAACACCATTGAGGTGACCTTGCTTTCACTGAGCCTGGCCGAACGCATGCGGCGTTCACTGCAAGCACAAGTGAAAGCAGAACAACGCGCCAATGAAGCACTGGTTGACGTGAACCTCGCTTTACAGGAGAGCAACACACTCAAAGACGAGTTTCTTGCCACCATCAGCCACGAATTGCGCACCCCCATGAATGGCGTTATGGGCAGCATCGATCAACTCAAACACCCTAACGATGCTGAAAATCAGCAACGTCTGATCAGGTGCGCTGATCAATCTGCTCAGGATTTAATGAGCTTGCTTGATAGTGTATTGACGTATACCGAACTGGCTTCAGGTAAATTGATTATAGAGAACAGACCGTTTTCGATTGCACGCATGATCAAGGAGGCAGAAGCGGCGTATGCGCCATTGTGCAAACAAAAGGGGCTGGCGTTTTCTGTCGTATGCGTTGAGAATTTACCTCCCTTGCTGGGGGACGCGCGCAGAATTCAGCAAGTGATTTTTACGCTGTTGGATAACGCGGTGAAATTCACTGCCAGGGGCAGTGTGGAGCTCTTGGTACGCCGATTACCCACAGATCAGCCGGCTCACGAAACCGTGTTGTTTTCGGTCATCGATTCTGGCATTGGCATTGCTGAAAATGCTCTTAGTCATATTTTCGAGAAATTCCGTCAGGCCGATGGCGCCTTTAATCGTGGACACGGTGGATTGGGAATTGGTCTTGCGATCTGCAAAGAACTAACCACCGCCCTGCAGGGCGAAATCGATTTCGATTCTGTTGAAAATGAAGGTAGCGTATTCAATGTGCGACTAACACTGGCTCACGCGCCTGCAGAGCACGTTGAAGTCATTACCGTCAATGGGGTCGCCGACAAGCGCAAACCAACAGTCATGGTGGTGGAAGACAACCCCACTAATCAACTCGTACTCAAAGGCATACTGAAAAAATTGGGGGTTGATGTCTTGACCGCCAATAACGGTGAGGAAGCCCTGCAAATTTTGGGTAATGAAAATATCGATACGATACTGATGGACTGCCAAATGCCCATCATGGACGGCTTTGCTGCCACCGAAGCGATTCGCCAAATGTCTGCGCCCCACTCCTCGATTCCGATCATTGCAGTCACTGCCAACGCGATGGCGCAAGACAAAGAACGTTGTTTGGCGGTGGGCATGAATGACTATATGAGCAAACCTGTAAATACCGGATTATTAAAAGAAAAACTGATTTATTGGCTAGCGCGGTCGCCCTCCCCCAAGCAGCTGGCCGCCTGAGTGCTGCAACTGCTGCTAGACTTGAGAAGATACAGTTCGAACGATTGCTCAGGGTCATGACTAAGCCGATGAAACCATTGGTGTTTCTTTTTTTGTGTCTGAGTTGGCTAGTTGCCGCCTCAACCAATGCCGCCACACCGATGGTGACGCCCAACCCAGACGGCCACGTTACGGCAGACGCGGACGCACTCTTTCTGGAAGACGCCACGGGCTCTCTCGATTTCAACGCCATTAAAACGCCGGAATGGCAGGCCCGATTTCAAGCTTCGCATTCACAGACCAACTTTAATCGCGGCATCACCAATGCAGTCTATTGGGTGAAGCTGGTGATTGCCCCTTTGGATAGGCGCGCCATTCACTCGCATCGTTCTCAGGAGGGAGGGCTGGTGTTAGAGGTGCCCTACGCACCGCTGGATGATCTGCAATTTTTTCAGGATGTCGAGGATGGCCACACGGTTCATTTCGAAGCGGGTGACACCAAAGCATTTAACATTCGCCCGATCAAGCATTCTACCTCTGCATTTCCTGTGATGAGCCTGGAGAATCAACCCAGCACTGTGTATCTGCGGGTAGCGTCGTCGGGCACGTTGCGGATTCCACTGCTGGTGTGGGAAGAAAAACACTTTTTTGATCACAGCAAAACCCAGTTGCTAATCTTCGGATTGTATTTCGGCATCATGATGCTGATGATCCTGTATAACCTGCTGTTTTTTATTTGGCTCAAGGATATCGGATTTTTCTATTACATTCTTTACATCAGTGCCTTGTCTGTCTTTCAAGCCGCCTATTTCGGGATGGGTTTTCAATATATCTGGCCGCCGTTTCCCTGGTTTAATCAGTACGCAATCATTTTGATGATTTTTGTGGTGGGGCTTTTCTCTGCAGCATTTGCAAGGGAAGTGCTAAACCTCAAAAAAACTATGCCGGAAGTCGACCGCTATGCCAAAGCCGTGTTGATCTTCTTTTTGGTCGCTGCCCCCGCCTGCTTTGTGCTCCCCTACTCCGTCATGTTGCTGGTGGGCACGATATCGACCATTCTCGAATCGATCGCGCTTATCGTGATTAGCAGTGTCAACGCGGTTAAAGGACATCGATCTTCCAAACTGTTCCTGATTGCGTGGATGGCGCTGCTAACCGGTGCGGTAGTGCTGGGGGGTGTAACGCTCGGACTGATACCCGCCAATGGCGTCACCAGCAATGCGATGCTGATCGGTTCCACCCTGGAAATGATTTTGCTGGCCATCATGCTTGCTGACCGGGTGCACATCATGGAAATGGAAAAAACCCGCACGGAGAAAAAGGCCAAAGTGGCCTTGCAAGCCGTTAACCGCGCGCTGCTCGACAGCAATCGTGTCAAAGATGAGTTTCTGGCCACCATCAGTCATGAAATGCGCACCCCCATGAACGGCGTTATCAACTGTTTGATACAGGCCAGTGGCGAACAAAACGACAAGCTACGTGATGATTTTATCGATAACGCCGAAGATGCTGCCAAGCATCTGATGAATCTGATAGAGAGCGTTCTAAGCTATACCGAGCTGCAATCGCATGAATTTAAAATCAACCGCGAAAATTTCTCTTTGCAACGGATGCTGGAACCGATAAGCGACACGTATGATCGTGTGGCGAAGCAGAAAGGCATTCGTTTTTTCATCAAGGTGAATCCGGATGTGCCAGGTTCGCTTTGGGGCGATCGTCGTCGCCTGCAACAAATACTGGTCAATCTTGTCGATAATGCGGTGAAGTTCACCTCGCAGGGGGCTTCAACGTTGAAGGTCAGTGTCGATTCGATCGATAGTGAGCACAAACGGGTGCAATTGGCTTTCTCGGTGACAGATACCGGCATTGGTATTCCACCGGGCATGGAATCGGTGGTGTTTGACCGTTTTAAACAATTCAGCGGCAATCACAATCGTCGTCATGGGGGATTGGGAATCGGCCTGGCTGTATGCAAGCAAATTGCTGCACTGATGGGGGCGGATTTACGATACCGTTCTACCGTGGGGGAAGGCACTGAATTTATTCTTGCCATCAATCTCGAATACGCGGATGCGCCTGCCAAACATGCGGCAGATACGATCGATATCCATACGCTATCGGCCGGGCGCAGAGCATTGATTGTTGAGGACAACCCGGTGAACCAGTTGGTGCTCAAGGCTGCCTTAAACAAGCTGGGGCTGGCGACCGTCTGTGCCAATAACGGTGAGGAAGGCATTCGCGCTGTTGAAAATAACGACCTCGATGTGGTGTTGATGGACTGCCAGATGCCGGTGATGGATGGCTTCGAATCGACTCGGCAAATTCGTGCGCTGCCTTCGGAAAAATCAAAAGTGCCCATTATCGCGATTACTGCCAATGCGATGAGTCGAGACAAGGATCTGTGTCTGGAAGTGGGTATGAATGACTATATGAGTAAACCCGTCAATGTGAAGCTGTTGGAGGA
>CAYYPW010000002.1:0-437175 GCA_964473645.1 uncultured Moraxellaceae bacterium | reverse complement strand
CAAAATAGGTTAGCCCAACAGGTTTGTATCAGTGGAACCGGTCTGTTCACCCCCGTGGAGTCCATCTCCAACGCGGAGTTGGTCGCCGCGTTCAATGCATATGTTGCTACCTATAACGATACGCACTCGGCTGCCATTGCGGACGGCCAGATCGAAGCCTTACAGCCTTCCAGCGAAGAATTCATTGTTAAGGCATCGGGTATCAAGCAGCGTTATGTGCTGAACAAATCTGGCGTGCTTGACCCACAACGTCTTGCCCCCAAGATTCCAGAACGTTCTGATGAAGAGCAGTCTGTTCAGTGTGAAATGGCCATTGCGGCTGCCAAACAAGCGCTTCAGCAAGCGGGCCGTGTCGGCGCCGATATTGATGCGGTCATCGTAGCCTGTTCCAACATGCAGCGCCCATACCCGGCCATGGCCATCGAAGTTCAGGCTGCCCTCGGCGCCCGTGGCTTTGCTTTCGACATGAACGTGGCTTGTTCATCCGCCACCTTCGGTATTCAAACCGCCCGCGACGCCATCCTGTCAGGATCAGCGCGACGCGTACTCGTGGTCAACCCGGAAATCTGTTCTGCCCATCTGGCTTGGCAGGATCGCGATTGTCACTTTATCTTCGGCGACGTGTGTACCGCATTGGTCATCGAACGTTGCGAGGATGCGATCAGCGACGAGCAGTGGGAAATCGTCAATACCCGACTGATCACGGAGTTCTCCAATAATATCCGCAACAACTTTGGCTTTTTGAACCGCTGCGACGAATCCGGTATTGGGGCGCGCGATAAATTGTTCCGTCAAAACGGTCGCAAGGTGTTCAAAGAAGTCGTCCCCATGGTATCGGAACTGATATCAACGCACTTGCAGGATCAAGACCTCAACCCCGAGCAACTTAAGCGCATGTGGTTGCACCAGGCCAATTTGGGTATGAACCAGTTGATCGCCAAGAAAGTACTGGGTCGTGACGCCGACACCCAAGAAGCCCCCGTCATTCTCGACGAATATGCCAATACATCGTCCGCCGGATCGATCATTGCGTTCCATAAATACCGCAGTGACATGAAAAGCGGCGAAGTTGGCGTGATTTGTTCGTTTGGCGCCGGCTATTCTGCCGGAAGTGTGATTGTCAGAAGGCGCTAAGATCGGCTTTAATTGCGTTATACGCTAACCGATTGGAGAGCATGATGAAACGCATCATGGCACTGGCTGCGCTGGCCAGTGCGCTCACTGCAGCACCTGTTGCCGCCAACGAAAAAGATCCTTGGGAATCGTTCAACCGCAAAATCTATGTGTTTAACGACACCATGGATATCTACGTCCTGAAACCTGTGGCAACGGGCTATCACAATGTGACCCCGGATTTTGTCGAGCAAGGCGTCAGCAATTTTTTCGATAACATTTACGAGCTGCGCACCATTACCAACGATGTGCTGCAGGGCAAATTTGCCCAGGCAGGGCAGGACAGTACCCGTTTTTTCATAAACTCGACGGTGGGGCTATTTGGTTTTATTGACGTAGCCGGCCATATCGAGCTGAGTGCCAATGACGAGGATTTCGGCCAAACGCTCTCGGTGTGGGGAGCCCCGGCGGGCCCTTATGTCATGCTACCTTTGCTGGGCCCCAGCACAGTGACGGATACCGCAGGCCGCGTGCCAGAAATGAGCATGGAATTGTTTGAAGTCGTGCCCGACGCGTTTTTTGGCGCTGACGATGCTTCCATACCACTGTCTGCCGGTTACGCCGTGAATAAGCGCGCAAAGCTGCTGGAAGTCGAGGGCATTGTGGCAGGGGATCGCTACACCTTCATTCGCGATGCCTACTTGCAGCGCCGCGAGTTTCAGGTGACCGATGGTGCAATTTCGGATGATTTGCTCAACGAAGATTTGGGCGACGACTTTTTTGAAGAGTGATCAGATGCCGATACGCTAGCGGGTTTTGAGAAAGGCCCGCTCTCTTGGCAACTAAAACAAAGAAGCCCCGCAATCGCGGGGCTTCTTTGTTTTGATATTAAGCAACCGAACCTACAGTGGCAACGTGTTCTCAGTTGTCGATCTGGCGGATTACCACCCCAATCATGAACTTGTGCATGGAGGGCAGGGCATCTACCCGCACCACTTCAACTATCGCATCCAGCGGAGTGAAGTTTGGTCCTTCGGAGGGCACCGTAACACGTAAGCGGTCTCCCATAGTCAACTTTTTCTCAGTTTCCAGCAACATGCCGGCACCGCTGAGGTTACGGCAGCGGGCTTCATAGCGTTCGCGGCCGTCAATTTTGGTGAAAGTGATGCCGGTATCCACTTTCATGCGGATGAAATTGCGTTTTTCGTCGTATTGGCGTTGCATAGAAAACATAGGGCCTCTCTCAGCAGTTGTCATAGTTGTTATGCTGCCCACCTATAAGCCCGGCGGGTCGCTTGAGACCTCAACAGTATATCAGAGCCTTGGGCGAACGCTATTCACTCAAAATACTTAATATTTGTCCGCACGTATTGCGCTGCCCAAGAGAAGTAAAGCGCCTAGGTTGCATACTCTAAGTCTACGGGGTAAGGTTCGCCCTCAAACCTCAGGAAACGGGTTGTACATTCCCATGTCTGGTCGGTCCCGCGAACGGTTATGAACGAAATGGATGTTACGCTCACTGCACCTGCGCAGCTCTCGCCTGCGCGCGTCCTGCTTATTGAACATGATCCGGGTTTACGTGAAGTCATGGTCGGTTGGCTGTCTGAAGATCATGCGTACGTGCAGGCGGCGGCAACTGCAGCCGAGGGCATTGATCTACTCTCATCTTTTTGTCCAGATGTGGTGGTGTGCGACATGCGCCTGCCAGACCGCCTCGGGCTAGAGGTGCTGGGGATCGTTCACCAGCGCTGCCCCGACACACAGGTGATCATGACCTCCACCGTCGCTGATACCCATATGGTGGTGCAAGCCTTGCGCCTGGGTGCTGCAGACTATCTCTTCAAGCCCCTCAAGCAACCCGTGATGCTATTACATGCCGTGCGCCGTGCGCTTGCCGACGCACGCCTGCTGCTAGAAAACCGCCGCTATCGGCAAGCCCTGGAAGAAAAAAATCGTGAACTCAATGAGAGCCTGCGCGTATTGCGTGAGGACCAGGAGGCGGGGCGTGCGGTGCAACTCAAGATTATGCCGCCGCTGCACAAAGATTATGGTCACCTGGAGTTGAGTTTCAGAATTAAGCCGTCACTGTACTTGAGCGGCGATTTTGTTGACCACTTTCGGGTGTCGGAAACGCAAGTCGGGTTTTATTTGGCCGATGTGTCGGGGCATGGGGCCTCGTCAGCGTTTGTGACAATCATGTTGAAAACAATGGCGAATCGTCTGCGTAAACGTTATCAGGACGCTTCGCGACGTGTATTATTGCCTGCCGAAATCCTGTCGAGGGCGAACGAGGAGCTGATGTCCATGGCATTGGGCAAGCATCTTTCTGTATTTTGTGGATTGATCGATTTTTCAACCCGACAGCTGGTGTACAGTTCAGCTTCTCACTTTCCGCCGCCGCGCTTGTTTATGGCCGGCAATGCATATGCGCTGGAAGACCAGGGGTTGCCCGTCGGGCTGTTTGAGAACCCGGGATACCAGAATCGCAGTGTTGAATTGGCAGGAGATTTTGAATTGTGGGCCTGTTCAGACGGGGCACTTGAGGTGTTGGCTGAGCCAACGCTCGCCGAGAAGGAAGCGAAACTCGTGGAAATCATGGTGCAGGCGAACCATAATGTAGACACCTTCCTGTCTTTGCTTGGGGTGACCGAGCAGGGGTCAGTGCCCGACGATATCGCGGTATTGCAAGTCTCAGGACGATGCTGATGAGTAGTGTATGGTGAAGGCGACTAGCGGCCGGGCTCTGTTCTCGGTTCATGACGGGGCTTATGTTTTAAAGCTGACAGGCGACGTGCGCGTACCGATGTGTGCGACGCTTGATAAGTTTATTGAGAATATGTTTGAAAACCCTGCGCTCAACGCAGTGGTTATCGATCTCAGTGAAACCCAGGTGATTGATAGCACGGCCTTAGGGCTACTAGCAAAAATCGCTATCTACTACGACAAAAAATTCCATTCCAAGCCATTGTTGCTCTCGCCTAATCCCGATATCACACGCATCTTGTTGTCGATGGGTTTCCCACAAGTGTTTGATTTGCGCGAAGAAGGGTTGGCGTCGAAGCCTGCCATGGCTGATTTGCCACGTGTGAACTGCTCTGAAGACAATGCCTGCGAAAAGGTGTTGGAAGCACATCGAATATTGATGGGCATGAATGACAATAATCGCGAGATTTTCAAGGATGTCGTTCAGGCGCTTGAAGAAGCGGCACAACAGGCTGCTGCCGCGAAAAGTGATTGTGATTGTGCGGCCGCCGAAAAGGTGGTCTCGGATTCGATTTCTATACGTTCGTAAAATTTACTTTCTTAAATCAAAAAACGCCGATCAAGACCTCTTGATCGGCGTTTTTGTGTGAAGCACATTTACGAGATTTTTTGCCGGATCAGGGCTTCGAGTTTCTCCTGATCAACGGTGAATATGCGAATTCCTTCGGCCAATTTTTCAGTGGCTATTGCATCTTGATTCATTTCCCAACGAAAGGTTTTCTCATCGAAATGGCATTTGCTTTCGGTGCAGGTAACATCGTTTGCACTTAACTTTCTCGGTAGGGGGCCATTTTGCTGGTGTAATTGATCCAGCAGTGCTGGGCTAATGGTCAGACGATCACATCCGGCCAAAGCTTCTATTTCTCCAATGTTACGAAAGCTTGCTCCCATGACTACCGTGTTGTAACCGAAATTTTTGTAGTAGCTATAAATGCGCCTTACGGAAATGACACCGGGGTCTTCCTCTGGCAAATAATCGGCTTTACCTGTGTGTGCTTTGAACCAATCCAAAATGCGCCCGACAAAGGGGGAGATCAGCGTTACGTTGGCCTCCGCACACGCTACCGCCTGTGGGAACCCGAATAACAGGGTCAGGTTACAGTGTATGCCTTCCTGTTCGAGTACTTGTGCGGCTTGAATACCTTCCCAGGTGGAGGCGATTTTGATGAGAACGCGATCGCGGGCAATGCCTGCGCGCTCGTAAAGGTTGATTAGCTTGCGCGCTTTGGCGAGGGTCGCACTGGTGTCAAATGAGAGGCGGGCGTCGACTTCGGTGGATATCACGCCGGGCACAATCGAAAGAATTTCTGTGCCTACACGCACAGCCAGGCGATCGGCGATGTCAGTGACACTGAGCGCGCCCGTTGTTGCGGTGCGGGCATCGGCGATGGCGGGCGCAAAAAAATGGCTGCTGTCTTCGCTTTGCAGGGTTTTTAGTAGCAGAGACGGATTGGTGGTGGCGTCTTGTGGCTGAAATTGGCGAATGGCAGCGAGGTCTCCGGTGTCGGCGACAACGGTGGTCATCGTGCGGAGTTGTTCAAGCTTGGTCATGAGCGTCCTTGGTGCTATTTAGCATTGCCAGTGAGGAGTGTGGTTTTTGTCGGTTCGGTATGTTGAAAAACATGTTTGTCGTTCTGTTCGCGAATAAATGTCATTAATATGGACGTTGTTTCGTTATATCGTTCAACATAACATAAATGCTTGGCATTTTTGATTTCATGCATTACCAGTTCGGGCACAGTTCTGCTTAAATAGCTGGCCATCTCTTTGCTGCCATTTTCATCCTGGTCGCCGCGAATCGCCATTACTGGGCAACAAATTTGTCGAAGTCGAGGCAACAATAAGTTTGTGCCGTCGGAAAGATCCTGAAGTAATTTTTGCAGAGACGATAAACGGTATTTAAATACGTTGTAAATAATGTGTTGGAAATAGTTTGGTATTTTGGGGGGCTCAAAAAACAGCTCGGCCCTCAAGGCTTCTATGTCTTTTGCGCATTGAATTTGCGTATATAGGCATTCATCGAAAATGTTTTTGAAAAGCTTTTCTTCTTCGAAATAAATGTTGGGGAATGAAATAAAGCTAAGCGATATCGCTCTGGTGGGATGGGTGTAGGCGAAATAGGCTGCGAGACAGGCGCCTGAAGAGTAGCCCACCAAGTGGAATGATTTTAAATAAATAGCATTGGCAAATTGTTCCAGCCACTCTGACAAGCATCTTAAATTGTGTTTGTCGCCTGGCAACCATTGGGTCAAATTAAACCCGGGCACTTCAACAGCAATCACATGGTAACGCTTTTTTAGCCCCATCATGACGCTTCGCCAATGATTTTTGGTGCCGAAAAAACCATGAAGCAAAAGAACTGTTGGGCCTTCACCAGCTTCGAGATAGCTCGTTTTCAGGCCACCAACAGCCACTTCCTTGCGATAAATGGCATTCCAATAGCTGGTGATGTGGTTTGACACAATACCTTTTTCAATCTGCTCAGCCATTGACACCTCAAAGTTAAACTATAATAGTTAACCACTGTTTAGTGGTAGTTAAATGCATGGCTAAGAATCATGTATAAGCCCTTACTGCGTTTAACGCCTCTTGCAGCAACGCCGGCGTTGCATTTTCTCTAGGCGCGTTTTCGCTTAATAGACGTCGCCAGCGACGCCCGCCCGGAATACCATGAAACATCCCCAGCAGGTGGCGTGTGATGTGTTTGATTGGAAGACCATTTTCGTAGGCGTGTTCTACATATGTTTGCATAGTGTTGATGACTTCAGCGCGCGTCACGATTGGGTGAGGGTCGTTATATAAATGCAAATCCACTTCGGCCAGCATCATGGGGTTGTGATAGGCCTCGCGGCCGACCATGACACCATCCACATGTTGTAGCTGCGCCTCGCATGCTGCAAGTGTCGTGAGTCCACCATTGATGATCACTTCAAGTTGAGGGAAATCCTGTTTGAGCTGATATACACGCGGGTAGTTGAGAGGGGGGATTTCGCGATTCTCTTTCGGGCTTAACCCCTTAAGCCAGGCTTTGCGGGCATGCACGATAAAAACGTTGCATCCTGCCTGGTGAACAACATCGGTGAAGTGTTGCAGGGCGTGGTACTCGTCCTGATCATCAATACCAATTCGACATTTGACGGTGACGGGGAGATTGCAGGCATCCTGCATCGCTTTGACACAATCCCCCACCAAGTCAGGCCTTGCCATAAGACAGGCGCCGAAGGCGCCTTCCTGAACGCGATCACTGGGGCAGCCGACGTTCAGGTTGACTTCGTCGTAACCCCATTGTTCTGCGAGTGTGGCGCAGCGTGCGAGATCGCCGGGGTTGCTGCCTCCTAATTGCAGTGCAACGGGGTGTTCAGCCTCGTTGTAGTCGAGCCAGCGAGCGGGTTCGCCATGAAGCAAGGCGCCGGTGGTGACCATTTCGGTATAGAGCACCGCGTGGCGGGAGATCTGGCGGAGCAGGTAACGGGTGTGTCGGTCCGTCCAGTCCAGCATGGGGGCCACGCAGAACGTGCGCTTTAAGCGGCTCGTTGATTTCATTGGGATTTCTAAAACCAGATAAATTGTGCAAATTTTATCATTGGATTCCAACGGTCGCTGCACTTTTATCAAACTCATTTTCTCCCAACTTCAGTCTCTTGCAACATCTCCTCACCTAATTGGAATACCCCGACCATTCTGGCGGTTTTATATGCAAAGGACTATGATCGGGAAGGTTGTCAGTGTTTGAATTCCTGAATATCCCCCTAATGCTTGAAAGCTCCAAAAGATAGGGAGTGAATGGATGAGGCACGCGCTATCTATTTTGGTCGGTCTCCCCTTCGTGCTGACGGCATACCCGGTGCAAGCCGTGGATATGCTTGCGCTTTTTGAAACCGATCTGCAGACGCTCATGCAAATCAAAGTCGTCACCGCCAGCCAGCAGGCGCAAGCCGGCGATGAAGCCCCCGCAACAGTCTCCGTCATTACTCGCTACGATATTCAGAATTTTCATTACCGCTCGGTTGCCGAAGCCTTGAATCAAGTGCCTGGTATCTATTGTATTTATGATTTTCTTAGTTATAACTGCGGCGTTCGCGGTATCAATGGTGGATTGCGCGCTTACAGCAAAAACCTCAAGGTCATGATCAATAGTCAGCCGGTGTCGTTTCGTTCGGATAGCGCCAATTATCTGGGGCCTGAATTAATCCCAATGTCCATCGTCGAGCGGATCGAAGTATTACGTGGGCCAGCGTCCGCGCTTTATGGTGCCAATGCCTATTTGGGCGTCATCAACATTATTACCCGGCAAGCCGAGGAAGAGGGGCAAACGCTGCAGGCGGCAATGCAAACCAGCATGATGGAAGACGGTAATGGTGTTGCTGGTGAAGCGCTCTATCAAGGCAAGTCGGCGTCGACACGCTGGTTGATGGGGCTGCATTCAGCCAGAAATGAACGCGCAGGGCACGCGTTACCCGATAGTTCGCCGCGCATGGAAAGCTATGATGACCGAACATCTCGCGACGATGTTGCCCGCCCTGTGTCACTTTATGGGGATGCGAGTTTTCATTTTCTGGATGCGCATGAGTTGCGCACTGAAGTACATTTATACGAACTGGACAGCCATGCAGAGTTTTTGGATTTTGGCACGCTGTCACACGAAAATCGCATTGTGCTGCAGCAATCCACCCTGCGCGCCTCCGACAAATGGAGGATAAATGAGACGTGGGACACAGAGCTATCGATTGCCTATTCACAGGGTGAGCCAGGCGATGAAGAACACTTATTGGGCGATGACCAGTCGGTGGTGCCACGTCGTGTGTTTTCGTTTGATGCACTGGATGCTAACGCTCGTGTGGCGTGGCATGCAAATCCAGATAATCACATCAGTGTTGGATTGGACTACAGCGACGACAATGAGGCCTTGATTAGGGTTTTTGCTTTTGATTTGATTACCGGCGCCAGCGCCTTGGTCTCTGAAGATCAAGGCGATCAAAATTTTACTAACCGGGGCGACTATGCTCAATGGCAGACGCAAGCGTTCGAAGCGTGGCAATTTACCTTCAACTTGCGGCGTGACCGCCACAATTTGTATGGGAGTGATGATACTCAAAGAGCGGCTGCGGTTTATAGCGTCAATGATGATCTCAGTTTCAAGTTTCTGTTTGGTACATCCTTCAAGGCACCGGCTGCGTTGCAACTGTTTGCACAACCGTTGATTGTGGGGGAAATCATCGGTAATCCTGAGCTAGAACCGGAAAGAGCCAAAACTTCCGAGCTTGGGCTCAGCTGGATTGCATCGACTGAATTGACGTTGGCGGCGAACCTATTTCACACGCAAGTCGATGAAAAGGTCGAATTGTCGCCTGCCGGGATCAATCAACAATTTCGTAATATTGGCGAACAGAAATCTCGTGGCGTTGAATTTGAAATGAAATGGGTGCGTGATCGCCACTGGCTGACCTGGAATACCTCCTATCAACACACCGATACCACTATTCATGATCCGTTTGTTGGCGAGATCGAAACACCTTCTGTGATGTATCCCCAATGGTTGAATCAGTTCTCGTGGCAATATCGAGATGCGGATCTCGCTGATCTGTTTGTGCGTGGACGTTATGCTTCACAGCGACGTTCTACCGATTCCAATACGCTGTATAACAATCTCAAGCCCTATGATCTTGACCCGTATATGGTACTTGATGCCGGGGTGAGTAAACGGTTTTCTGAGTTGGATGTGTATTTTGTCATTCACAATCTGCTCAATGAAGAATACGAAGAGCCCGGATTTGTCGGTGTAGATATTCCTGGTCGAACACAAGAATACCGCTTGGGTGTGCAATTTTCGTGGGACTGATATCGCGTGTTGAACGCGGAGGTACCCTATGATTCGATACAGCGTAATGGCAGTGCTAGCGCTTATATTCGTATGTGCCTGTTCAGGTGATGTCGATGATAATCCACAAGAAGTGGATGAAAGTGCAGTTAAAATTGGTTTGTTGGTTCCACTGACTGGGCAGACCGCAAGTTTTGGGCGTGCTGTCGAGAAGGCGGCACTGTTGGCCGTGGATCTTGTTAATAGCGCGGGAGGTGTCAACGGGCAGCGTGTGCAATTGTTGGTTCGCGATGATCAGTTTACGCCTGATGTTGCCGTCGTGTCGGCCCGTTAACTGGTGGATAGCGGTGTGGTGCCAATTCTGGGCTCTGTGGCGAGTTTTATCACCCTTGCGGTTGCAGAACAGGTCACCATTCCTGCCGGTGTTGTCATGATCTCTCCTACCTCCACGTCGGCCAGATTAACTACCCTGGAAGACAATGACACCGTGTTTCGCACTGTCACTTCTGATGCATTTCAAGGGGTGGTATTGGCGCAATTGATCGAGGAAAAGGGAGCCCGCAGTGTTGGCGTTATCTATGTGGATGATGCTTATGGTCGTGGGTTGATGGAGACGTTGGTGGATGCCTTTTCCTCCGCAGGGGGTACGGTATTGAACCAAGTGCCGTATGCCAGTGGAAAGATCAATAATTTTGGTACAGAAGTTACTGAACTGTTTGCCAACGGTGTGCCTGAGGCAGTGGTTATCATCGGATTTGACCTGGATGCAGCCAATATTACCCGCGAACTTGCCTTGTATGATCCGCAACCGCGACCGTTATTGTTTGCGGGGGATGGTGTGTCGACGGATGCTTTTCTTACCAATGCAACGCCCGACTTTATTGAGGGTATGTTTGCAACAGAAAACGCACCCCCCGTCAGTTCTGCTGGATACATGGAGTTTGTTTCGCGCCTGCAGGCAAAATTGGGAGACTTGTACGATGATGATTATAACGAAGGTTATAGCCTTTACGATGCAGCCATGTTGATCATGCTGGCTCTGGCCCAGGGCGGTGAGAATACACGTGCGGCGGTGGTCAACAATATTCGATCTGTATCACGAGCGGAGTCTGATGCGTCTGTACGGATTGGAGTAGGCGAATTCAATGCTGCCTTGCAGGCCATTGCCGCTCAGCAAGACATTGATTATCACGGTGCCAACGGTGTGCTGGATTTTGATGAAAATGGCGACATACAAAATGGCACCTATGGCATTGTACAAGTGCAACGAGTTGAAGATGGTACGTTCGAATTCGTTCAGGTGCAGACACGGCAAGTGCCGCTTTGAGCACTCACCGAGCATATAGATACTCTGTGTTTTCAATCTTGCTACTACAATCTTTTTTACGGTCTTGTCGATTGCAGCCTTTTCTTTTAGAGAGTTTTTAACCAGCGACTGACGTTCTCGTTGCTGGCGAATGTTGCTCCTAAATGACTGGTGCGCTGGATTTCCTTTAATTGCGATGCCACTGCGATATCCGCCAGCGTTTTATGCTCGCCTACCAGCCATGTCCGTCCGGCAAGTTGTGTGTCCAGCGATTGTAGTAACATCACAAATCGCGCTTCGACCACTGATTTTTCTATGCGTCCGATACCTTGCGCTTGCAATTGACTACGAAACTGCGGGCGTGCCACCGTGTTGAATATGGGCTTCTCCCAAAAAGGCCGCCCATTGCAGAGATGATCTACCAGTTTGTTCCAGGCTTCGTCGTACATGGCGCGGAAATACACCTCATACCAATACAGCGATTCATCTGCCCAATCCTGCAGAATTTCCATTTGAGCGCGATCAGCTGCGTGGGTAGGCACCAATGCAGGCGTGGGAAACCGCTGTTCAAGCAAAGCGGCAATGCGGCGACTGTCTTGTGTGCGCACTCCGTCAATATCCAAAACGGGCAGCTTTCCAGCAGGGGAGAGCTTTTTGGCGCGCAGCGAAAGCAGGCCGTTATAGTTTTGCACGCGATACGGAATCCCCTTGTGCTCCAAAATACTCCGAATCTTGCTGCAGAAGGGCGAAACTTCCCACTGATGCAATACAATATCTGTCATGGTTCTCTCCTACCATTTTTCGCCAAAAGGGCGTATATCCAGTTCAAACGTCCAGGCACTTCGTGACTGTTGTGTCAGGTGAAAAGCAGTGTTGGCAATCGCATCAGCCTGCAAAAAGAAATCAACCGGTTGGGTGGAAAAAAATTGCCGCGTCATGGGCGTTTCGATGACCCCGTCGATAATCAAATAAGCGACGTGGATACCTTCAGGCATAAGCTGTTTTGCCAGTGATTGCGCGACGCTGCGCTGGCCGGCTTTGGCGGCGGCGAAGGACAGAAACCGTGGTGATCCTCGCCATGACGCGGTTGCTCCGCTGATGAGAATATTCCCAGCACCGTGCTTGCGCATCGAAGGTATGACCTGCTGCACACATTGCAGCAAACCCCATTGGTTCAAGCGCCAGGCTTGTTCAAACCGATCCGGGTCAAGGTTGTCGAGGGAATCTGGAAACCCATTTCCCGCGTTATAAACCAGCGTGTTCACGGCACCGAATTTATCGGCAATCGTGGCAAACGTTTGGTTGATTTGGACGGCATCAGTGAGGTCACAGGCGTAGGCGCTTAAGCGGCTTGCGTCATTTTCTTTATCGATAAGTTTTTGCAGGCGCGCCTCATCCCTTGCCAACAATACCGTGTGATAACCACCCTCACAAAACCGTCGCGCGTAAGCCATCCCGTTGCCTGCTCCGGCGCCGGCCACGACACAGACCGGCCTGTCCAGGTTCTGTTGCATATCCTACCTCCTTTGCATTAGCCCTATTTGTCTACAGGCCCAACAATACGGTGAGTAAAAAGACGAGACAAGCGGGAGTTTCTAATTTATACATTAGATAAACTATTCTATTGCGTGTTTATGGAGCAAGTGTCTTGGATCGCCAGCCCCCGTTACAATTGCTGCCACCGTTTGAGGCAGCAGCCCGACTCGGCAGCTTTAAGCGTGCCGCTGAGGAGTTACACGTCACTCCGTCGGCGGTAAGCCAGCAGGTAAAGGCGTTGGAGGAATGGTTGGATATCGCCTTGTTCGTGCGTTTAACCCGCCGCATTGAGCTGAGTGCTGCAGGGCGCCAGTTTTATGAAATCGTGTCGCGCGTGTTGGGGGAATATACACAACAATTTGCGCAGTTTCGTATGCGAATGGCGCGGCCTATATTGCGCGTAAGCATGATCCCGTTCATCGCGCATGAGTTGGTGCTGCCAAAACTGCAGGATTTTCAGTATCGGCACCCGGACATCGATTTAAGAATCGAGACCAGTATGCACCTGGTAGATTTTGCGGTGGAGCCCATTGATGCTGCCGTTCGATTTGGTGCGGGCCCGTGGCCTGGATTGGCATCATTTGCGCTGTGCGAAACGCATGCCACATTAGTTGCAGCGCCGACGCTACTGCGGGAGCAACCCATACAAGAAATTGCAGATCTTCAGCAGCATACGTTGATTTATAGCCGCCGTGATCGCGATGATTGGCAACAGGCAGCACAACGGTTGGGGTTAGCTGCGGTGCAACGTAAAAATGCGTTAATTCTTGATGATTATTTCAGCGCCATGCAAGCAGCCGCACAAGGGTTGGGCGTGGCTATTGCGATTCTGCCGATTACTAATAGCTGGTTACGTGAGCAGCGTCTGGTGCCAGTATTTCCGTTTCAACTTCCAACAGAGCAATCGTATCAATTTGTGTGTCGACGAGGGCAGGCCGAGAATCCAGCAATTCACGCACTCTATCAATGGATGAAATCGCTATTTGATGCATTGTAGGGGTTACGACTTTGTGTCGGGAGAGAATCCCTCCCGACACAAAAGCAGCACAGGTTAGAACTGAAAGCCTTTGTCTATTGCGCACGCATCAAAGAGCGTACCAGTTTGCCTGAGGGGCTCAGGTTCCAGTCGTTCCAGCCACCGGTGGCGCTTGCGCCGCCTGCTAGTGCAGCCGAGGCTTCATTCTTGTCGCACAAACTCCAGTTCACCCAGCTGATACCGCGTGAATTGAGAAAGTTGATCCAAGTGCGCGTGTCATTTTCATAAACACCGCCATCACCAGAAGCCTGTGAGGTGCCCCATTCCGTTACAAATATTGCAGCGTTTTTACTGCGCGCATAGTCCACGCGGTCGCGCAGGTATTGGCCATGGGTGCCCGCATAAAAATGCAAGGTATACATGACATTGGAGTAGGGTAGTGGATTGTCTGCGGCATGATGAATATCCTGGCTCCAGGTGCCTGTGCCTACAATGATGATATTGTCGGGATCAATCTGGCGAATCTCCCGGATGACATCCACTGCATAAGGGCGGATTTGATTGTTCCAGTTGACAGATCCGTTGGGTTCATTGGCAATTTCATAGATAACGTTAGGGTAGTTACCATAGCGGCGTGCCATGTCTTTGAAAAACTCGATCGCCTGCGGTTTGTATTGATTCGGATCGTTATCGGCGAGGATATGCCAATCGATGATGACATACATGCCTTTCGCGATCGCAGCGTTGACTGTTTCGATGACTTTATCCTTGACGGACGGATTTGAAATGTATCCCCCCTCGGCAGTGTACATGGCCGCGCGTACGACATTGGCTTTCCAGTCGTCACGCATCCATTGGATTGAAGAGGGGTTCATGTATTGGCCAAACCAATGCAAACCATGTGAACTCATACCACGCAGTTGATAATTACTGCCATTTTTGTCGACGAGATTCACTCCGTTTACGCGCAGTTGCCCGTGTTGTTCAACGGCGTTGCCGCTGGTGCCGCCTGTATTGCCCCCTCCTGTGTTACCTCCGCTCGTGTCGCCGTTAGTGACGGCAGTGGCCGATTTGATATGGAGGTTGCGATCCTGGCCTGCACTGGCATAGTCATTGGTGAATTCGATTTTGACCGCCTGACTACCCGTTTTGCCACTAACGGTGTAGGTGAAGGTCTTCCAGGTGTTCGAATTGACAGTGGTATTGGCAATGACCGTACCACCCACACTCAATTTCATGTTCGGCCACGCGTTGTTGGCGTAATCCCCTTTAGCTTCTATTTTCAGCGTTGTCGGATTGGAAAAACTGATGTTGTGCTGAATGTAGCCATTACTCCAGATATTCCAGCCGTTGTCGGTACTCGCGCCACCGGTTGATTTACTGCTGAAATTTGCGCCATTGATGGTGGTCGTTGTAGTCGTGCCACCGGTACTACCACCGCCGGTATCGTCGGGGTTGTCCAGATTTTTCAGGGTCCACTTTTGGTTATTCTGGCCATGACACGACCATAAGTGTATGGCGCCGCCATTGGCGGTGCTGTAGGCCGCAACATCCATGCACAGATTCAAGGCGTGTCTCGGGCGAATTTCGTAGCCGCCAGTGGTGCTGCGGATCTCCCATTGTTGATTATTGCCTCCAAACCATTCCCACTGTTGTAACGGGGTGCCGTTGGTGGTTCCCCAGTTGGCGGCGTCGAGTGCTTTACCACTGTGTTTGGCTACGATACTGTACGCGCCGTTGCCCATGTCAGTGATCTGAAAACGTTGGTTATTTGCGCCTGTCCAGCAACCCCATTGCTGTACGTTTGCACCGTTGGCGGTAGAGACACCGCTGATATCCAGACATAGTTGGCTATGTTTGGAGACTATCTGATATTCGCCTGTAGGCAGCGCTGCGATTGCATTGGTGCTGCAAACGGTCAGTGCAAGTGCACAGACTGAAAATGTAGGGAGTTTTACTGACGCATGAAAACGAGTGGAAGTAGTGAGCGGCTTGCGCCAATTTGCTTGATTCATAATGCTAAATCCCTGATTATTCGATTTATTCTTTTATCAGTGCCAGACGATGCTGCGCTACACTCAGGGTAAAGAGATAGCCAGTGGAATGCTATCAGCCATTTGGATGAGTTTGCGTGCATCCTGCGGATGAGCGTGGTCAGGCACAAGCTCTGTATGATCAAGTGATGGTCAGTTGTGGGTTGGACGACTAAACTGGTGTGTTATCTGTTCGTTTCGAGGCCGTTCTTGCATGAACATGGATTTGCAATCACATTCCGGTCGTTATGATATGCCGGTTACCAGGCGTTTTGTCGCGTTTTCGAGGGTTTTGCTAACTGCGTTGGTAGGCTGTCTATCGCTGACGGGGCATGCGTCGGATGTGTCGGGTTTTGCTTCTCTGGGTGGCGGGCTACTCGACAAAGAGGATCTCACGTTTGTTGACTATAACGATCGTGTCAGTTTCGACACCGATACCATTATTGGGGTACAGCTTCAAAGCGAGCTATCGGAATATTGGCGATTAACCACGCAGGCGGTGAGTCGCGGTTATCGCAGTGACAACCACGGTGATTACACCCCTGAACTGGAGTGGTTGTTTCTCACCTATCAATGGTCCACTGATTTACGGCTGCGTGCCGGTAAATTGCGCACGCCCTTTTTTCTGCACTCCGAAGATCTCGAAGTGGGGTATGCCTACCCTTGGGTGCGCCCGCCCATCGACGTGTATGCGCTGATTGTCACGCCTTTTTCCAACTACGAAGGTGTCGACGCTACCTTTTTCAATCAGCTTTTTGGCGCAGAACTGGAGACGCAAGTGTATCTCGGTACCCACGACGAGAAATATATGGGCATCGATATTTCGGGCAACGTGATTTATGGCCTCGCCTCGCAAGTGCGCGAAGGTGATTGGATTGGACGATTCAGCTTTCTGAATGCGTTAGCGGACTACAGCGACGATCGCATCAATCAATTGCGCTCAGGTATGGATCAGGTAGCGCAATTTGTGCCGGCGTTCACTGGAGTTTCTGACCAATTCACAGTAGATCATCAGTGGATACAGTATTATTCCGTCGGCGCGGAATGGGACCCAGGCCGTTGGACCCTGACATCGGAGGTTAGCTATATCGCCGGCCCCAACAAGGGCCTGACCAGTAATACGTTTGCTGGCTATGTATCCATTGCACGGCAATTGGGCGATTGGCAGCCGTATGTCGTGTTGAGTCGCTTGAATAATCGATTGAAAGATCGTGTTGCGAATTCGATTACCGACACTTATCAGTCGATTCCACCTGGTGCGAATGCCGAGCTGGATGCTTTACGTAATGGCGCGCTTCAGATAGTTGCATCAACCCGCATGATTGAGAATGTGTACACCCTGGGGGCTCGCTTTGATTTGATGCCCAAACTAGCGTTGAAAGCGCAAGTGGATCGCTTCAGCTTTGGCCAGAATTCCATTGGGCAGTTTCAGCCACGAGGGCAGGGGCCGTATTCTGATCATGCGCATCTATTTAGTTTTACTTTGGACACGGTGTTTTGAGCTATGAGGCTGCGTAGTACACTGTTCCATCGATTCTTTTCTATGCTGACGCTACTCTTTTTGTGCGGTGCGGGAGCTGTGGCGCATGCACAGCTGGTCGTGGTTGCTCATCAGAATTCGCCGGCAACCCAACTCAGTATCGATCAAGTGAGGCAGATTTTTCTAGGGCGACTGCAATTGTTTCCTGGTTCCAATACCAATATACAAGTGCTCGATCAGAAAGAAGACTCAGCAATATTTGACCAGTTTTATAAACAAGTGGCGCGCAAGAATGCCATGCAGATTACCCGTTATCGCGCCGGGTTTTTGTTTGGTGGTCGCGGCCGTCTGCCAAAAGTGGTGGATGGCGATCGTGCGGTGCTGGATGCGCTGATAAAACAAACCGGTGCCATCGGTTATGTGCAGCGTGAATCAGTTGCAGGGCAACCGGTTAAAATATTGCTGGAAATTCCTTAAATCAAAGCGGGTGTAATCCACGCTCACTGCAATGCACTTTTGCACCTGCGAATTATGTGGCCCATCCTACTGTGCGATGGGCCGCCGCTGTCATCTATCGTAAGGTGAGCTTACGTAGTAGTCAGGAAATTTGCTCTTGAAATCTGCTGCAAGTTGCCGTTTTTCTCGTTCCGTTGCATTTTTGCACCACTCTATCAGGCCATCATTCACTGCAAGAAAAGCGAATTCCTCGTATGGAAAATGGGTGTCGATCCATGCAATGGCTTTGTCATAGCGATCAGAAATGGTTAACTCCTTTGTCTGGGTAAGTCGATTGTTCAAGTAGAGATGATGCTCCGGTAGCAAACTGTAACCAATTTGTCCGGTAATAATTTCGTCCTGGGTTAAATATCCATTGCCCCCGGTGTCTGAAACAAATCGCCCTTCGGTGCTGCCGTCTTCGTAGATCCGCAACAGGATGTAGGAAAAAATGCGCGGGTAGTTGTCATTGGTTCCCGTGTAGGTTTCTTCTGAAAGATGCTCCGCCGTTTCTTCAATGATTTGTTGAACGATAACTCCCAGATACCTCAAAATTGGCAAATCCCTACCAAACGTGGCTTCGAGGCCCACATCGATATCGGGTATCAATACTCCCAATCGTGATCCCAATAAACTACGCACTTCTACATAGTTGCCGCGTGCGTCATTCCCAAATATCGGGGCCGACACAAATTGATCGGTCACGTTGCCTCTGCCGACCACCCCACAATATTCCGTATTTCCCACATAATGACGGGTGCCTGGCACAATGATGGTTTCACGCAAAAATTTTCCCTGATTGTCGACCTGAATCGATAGATCAATCCCGTGCCACTGCCGACAACGTGTAAACGTATCGCCGGGCCAGGCGCGTGGCACACGTTTAGGGCCATCGGTACCAAATGGATTCCCAATCAGCGTACCGTCCCAGAGAAAGGAAGCGCAGCGAACACTGGCGCTGTAGGTGATATTGTTCGCTACGGGAACCGCTTCTTCTGGCCAATCCTTCTGCTCTTCGGGTGATTCGTAGTCACCACAATGCATATCATTTTCATGATGGATAAAGCGCTGCAGGTAGTGTTGCAAAATACCAATATGTACTTCGGACAAGCGTTCCGGTGGTGTGTATTTCGGGCGTTCGAAAAGGATGCCTGATTTCGTTCGTGGCGGGCGCGGCAGCGCATTTATGGTTTTATCTTGATGTATTTTCTTGTCATTGTCTTTCATCGGGCGTTCCTCAGTCATGGAATATATTTAAACGAACTGGGTACAGCCTCAGTGTCATACGCTTTTACAAAAAATGAACGTTACTTTTTCGGGCGAGAAATTATTAATGTGTCTGCATCCAAAGTCGCAGTGAATTACGTATTGCGGATGCGCTGTAAAAAATATTTGCAGTGTAATTCCCGTTTATCAAAATGAAGGGTGTTGGTCTTGGCTTGAGGGTGTATGCCTGGATCTGTTTCAAAGCCTGTTGTCGGGTGTCCAATTTGTCCACAAACTTGATAAAATTGATCAATGTGCCAGCATTGAAACGATGATATTCATATGTATCAGTGTTTCACGTATTGGAGTAAGCCCATGAATTCTATAGACCAGACCGCCTCCACCATTCAAACCCAGTGGGGGGCCCCAATGGACGCCAAGGAATGGGACAGGCGGTTTCCGGGGGTTATGGATGGCATTGGGCTACTGGGCGGACCGGCCAATGTGGTGCTGCAACTGGCGTTGTTGCCCGTAGGATATGGGGTTGCCGAGAGCAAGGTGGAAAGCGGCTCGATTCTGCGTCGCCCGCTCAAACGGGCTCGCACCACGTTCACCTATCTGTCGGTAGCAATGCTGGGTACGACAGAGGAGAAGCTGGCTTATCGCCGGGCGGTCAACTGGGCACATGCGCAAGTACGGTCTTCTGAAGACTCCTCAGTGAAGTACAACGCTCTCGATCCTGAATTGCAGATGTGGGTGGCCGCCTGTTTGTTCTATGGATTCGCTGATTCATATGCAAAGTTTCATGGCATTTCAGATCAAAAGACCTTACAAGAATTTTATGCGCTTGCGTCGCCACTGGGTACGACGTTACAGGTAAGGCCCGGCATGTGGCCAGCTGATCTCGATGCATTTAATGCCTATTGGGATAGAGGCTTGGATAAATTGCATGTAGACGAAAAAGTACGAGCATTTCTGATGCAAATCGTGGATCTCACATTTTTGGGGCCAGTGGTAAGCAAGGTGGTGGGGCCTTTTCCACGCTTTGTGACGACGGGCTTTTTACCGCAGCGTGTACGAGATGTCATGCGCCTCGACTGGTCAGAGGCGCAAGAACGTAAGTTCAGGCGTTTTATCGGTGCCATCGGACGTGTCAACAGCATGCTGCCGAGGGTCGTCAGACAGTTTCCGTTCAATGTGGTGATGTGGGATTTTCGTCGCCGCTTGCGCAACGATTTGCCGCTGATATAGAAGACGCTCAGGCGTCTTCCCAGCTCAGCTTTTCGATCCCTGCATAGTCAGCGACCTGATCGAAATCGGCCATGAGGGCACATTCGGTGCCATCAAAAAACAGATAGCGCCCCAGGCCCGTTGAATAGACGACGTCGGGTTCCAAACGCGGCATTTTTTGCGAGTCAATCTTGATGACCTCGTTTGATGTCTGGTTCCAGAACCAGACGCGGGCACTGACGCCAAAGGCGTTGGTCTGTTGATTCCAGATCCACCAGTCATCATGGCCTTTGTTCACTTTCAAATTGCCATCGAAACTGCACAGCATCACGTAATCGTTGGGCTGGGTTTTTAAAAACCGGGCATTGAATTTATGACGGGACTCGATACCTTCCAATTTCGCGTATTTCATCGAGCGACTTTTGATATTGAAAATGCCAGCCCGCATAAACGACTCAGAATATTCGGGTCGCGTCGGGTGGGGAACAATATCGCGAAAGAAAACCAGGACGTTGTCATCACCCAGATACGTCAATTCTTCTGGATCATAGGGGGCTTGTTCAAAGCGCGCATTGAGTGGGGTAACAATATCCGTCACATCGTCGAGCAGAAACAGTTCCAGGCTTTCCTCTTGGAGTAGTAAAATTCTGCCGCCATCGAGCTTGCATGCGTACAGTCGTGAAGGGGATTCAAATACCTTTCGGGTTTGTTGCTGGCTGACTTTATATAAACTGTTTTCTTCGATATGGTAGACGTTTTCGCCCACAACGATCGAGGGTTGAAAATAGTGGGTCAATTCTGCTGTGGCATCCCCCCAATGATGCCAATCATTGCCGCGTTGCAGCTTAAAGGTGAAATAGTCGCGATGCTCCACTGTTCGCGTGACTTGTTTCCAGACCATTATCTCGTTGTCTTTGTAGGCGAGATGCAGTGACATGCGAGATAGTGTTTGCGTGGCAAGCGCGGGGACGTTTTCGAGTGGGTTGATCTCGCCGGGTACCCATTGATTGAAATCAAAAAGTATTGGGAATTCGGGTTCGTCGTTTTCTGGGGTATCCCAATGTTCTACGAATCCGTCGAAATAATTGTAACGTGATACATGCATGTAATCGCCCATGTCATAGCTGTCTGCTAGCCATTGAAAGGCGGTCGGTTTTTTCTTGCCGGATTTCTCTATCTTGCTGGATGATTTCTTTTTCTTGCTGCTCGCCTGCTTGTTTTCGCTGAGAATCTGATCAATTTGCGCGTCGGGTGCAGGTGCAATTAGTTCCAGTTCCAGTGCATTGAGATCGTCCTCATCGTCGCAAAACTCATTCATTCGTTGCCTGGTTTCATCACGTTGCGCTTGGGCGCTTAGCATCAAATCATATTGATCGCCGCCGCTGTCGAGATTCCAGAGGTCAATCTGAAAAAATGATAAATAATAGGCCAACGACGCTAGACAGCTTTCAACAGGCTCGTTGGCGAGATGATCGACCAAGCGCTCATAAGCCGGTTGGTGCAAGCAGGCAATGGATGCATAGTAATAGGGGAAGAGCGGCAGGAATTCTTTACCTGCCGACTTCCAGTCAACTGTGATCAAGGGTTCAGTGTCCATACGTGTCAATCCGTAGATGAGTCAATGCGAGTTAGACGATCCGTATTCAGCAAGCTGTATTAAGCTAACCGTACTCTGAAACTGCGGCCTTTGATTTTTCCGCTTTCCAAACGTTTGAGAGCCTTTTGTGCGATCGCGCGCTCCACCGCGACATAGGTTTGCTGATCGCCGATATCGATTTTACCGATGCTGGCGCCAGGTAGCCCGGCATCGCCAGTAAGTGCACCGAGAATATCACCGGGACGCAGCTTGTCGCGTTTTCCGCCACCGATATTGAGCGTTACCATGCGTGGCGCTTCGGGTTTTTCACCGTCATCACCCAAGGGGAGATCCTGCCAGAGCAATGGGCGGCCGAGCAGCGCTTCAATGGCGTTGGCACGCTGGACTTCGGCTGGCGCGCACAGGCTGAGGGCCAGCCCCTTTTGGCCGGCGCGTCCGGTGCGCCCAATGCGATGTATATGTACTTCGGGATCAAAGGCGACATCGACGTTGATGACGGCGGCAAGATCCTTGATATCGAGTCCGCGCGCTGCAACGTCGGTGGCCACCAGATAAGGGCAGCTGCGGTTTGAGAATTTCAGCAGCACCAGATCCCGATCACGTTGTTCCATGTCGCCGTGTAGGGTTTGGGCATAGAAGCCCTGAGCACCAAGTGCATCAGCGACATCATCGCAAAGCTGTTTGGTGTTGCAGAACAATACAGCAGATTCTGGTCTGAAATGACGTAATAACGCACTGAGTGCACGCCCACGTTGCTTGTGATCGACCTCATAAAAATACTGCTCGATCTCGGTATCCGCATGTACCGACTCAACGGTGATTTCGACAGGATTGATTTGAAAATTGCGACTCAGATCGCGTATGGCTGGCGTATAGGTGGCGGAAAACAATAAGGTCTGACGTCGCTTAGGAATAAAACGCGCAATCTCAACGATTTGATCATGGAATCCCATGTCGAGCATGCGATCAGCCTCGTCGAGCACCAGCATTTTTAGTCCCTGCAGGTCGAGCGAACCTTTGTCGAGGTGTTTGGTGACCCGGCCAGGGGTGCCCACAATGATATGAGCGCCGTGTTCCAGCGACGCAAACTGCGGCCCGATGGCGGTGCCGCCGCAGAGGGTCAGTATCTTGATGTTCTGCTGGCTGCGTGCAAGGCGGCGCAATTCTTTGGCAACCTGATCGGCGAGTTCACGAGTGGGGCAGAGCACCAGTGCTTGTGTGCCAAAAAATCGTGGATTAAGGCTGGTCAGCACGCCAATGCCAAATGCCGCCGTCTTGCCGCTACCGGTTTTGGACTGGGCGATGACGTCGCTACCATCCAGAATGGGCGGTAGCGCCTGTGCCTGGATCGGCGTCATTTGGCTGTACCCCAAGCCTTGCAGGTTTTCGACGAGATGGGGTGGCAACAGGAGAGAGGCAAAGTGGTTGGAAGGCATGCGAAATCCGGACTTTTACAGGTTGGCAGGCATTGTATCGTTTTGAGTATCCGGGTGACAGTAATCTCAATAGCAACTATTGCCATTAGCGGTCTTTAGAAAACGCACCCTCTATGCAGAGACCAATTCCACAGTGGCTATGGTTGGCGGGAACTATTTGCTTTGTCAGGCGGTAGCCGCCTGTTTGCGAGAACTGATGAGACCAATTTTTCTTGCTTGGGCATCGAGGTGTTTCACGGCCAAAGGTTGAAATTTCAGTTCTACCAGATGGCCAAGATATAAAATGAGCGGAACGCACAGAATACCGAGGTAGGGTGGCAGGCCGTATTGGTACAACATGCCAAACGCTACCAGAAGGATGGGGTAATGCAACACGTAGATGCCATAGGAACTTTTGCCATAGTCATAAAGCGGCTTTAGCAGCTGCTTACTGATGTTGGCGATGTTGAGCCTGGGGACAGAGAGGCCAATAATGAACCCCATGAGCGTAAGGGTGATATGGCAATAAAATAGCAGCAAGTTAGGAACAAAGTTGAGTGCTCGCACGCCTTCTATGATGGTGAAATATCCGATTGTTGCGATAATGACAGCATAAATTCGATGTTGAATGCTCAGGTCTTCAATTTTGTCCTGTCGCAAAAAGAGTAGCATCACAAAAAAGAAGAACAAACCCCATGTCATGTCGAAAATGGCGCCCACCGTATAGGTGGCGTTTTCTAGCACCCATGCAGATTGCAGAAGTACGTAGATGATAGGGGCGTGTAACACCATGGGCAGGCGAAATTGAATCTGGCCTCTGTGCATTTCTGCGAGCACAGCACCCAAGCACCACAATATGTAGTGGTTAAGCACATTAAACAAATGATGGTGGCCAAAAGCTTTTCCAAGTGCAAATGCGCTCAGGCTGACAAGCAACCCGGCCCCGACAGCGTTTATGAAGCCCCAGCGCTTGTTTATATACCAGTAGGCGGGATAGACCAGGTAATAAAACACTTCATAGGAAAGGGACCACAGCGGCGCATTGCCATGTGGAACAGGCGTTATAATGCCAGGCATATAGTGCCGATCTGTTAGAAAGCCCAGGGTATAGAGAATACGGGTAAGGTCGAAATCCTTGAGGTATTCGGCATGATCCTGTGTAAACAGGCAGTAGCCTAAAATGTCGGCACTGTATCCCATTAATAGTGCGATGAGAAAAATCGGGTAAATGCGCCGCCAGCGAAGATAGTAGTAGCTTATGAGACCACGTTTTTGACTCAGGTCACGATCTGCGCTTGCATAATGAATGCTAAAGCCAGAAAGCACAAAAAACAGGAGTACCGCTTGATCCCCATAAATCATGACGAGATCAATGGCAATCGTGATGAACGAATCGGCGGGGTAAAGTGTAGGGAGATACAGCATTTCAACGATATGCGTCAAAACCACATAAAGCGCCGCGAATCCGCGAGCGGATTCTACAATGGAAATATGCCGTTTGGGCTGGTATGCAACGTGACGCATGGATAAAAAGGCCTTCGATGGCAGAACTGCTGTTGCCAACGGAACAGGTCACAGGGCTGGCGAATTCACTTGCAGGTGATAAGCCAATAATTTACAAGACTTGGCACTTAGGGCGCCTTCTTGCAAGTGCGATCACCTGTTGCAAAGTGGATCACGTTATTGCAACTGCGATTAATGATGCATGAAATCAATTTTGGATTCTATCAAAAACAGGGGTATTTTCATTTAAAATTGTGATGGGAATGTTTCAAAATGCGACTTCCATGCGTATCACGTTGTTTCCGATGTGCTTTCCATCCCAATAGTAGGCATAGTGGCTTCCCTGCAGCACGGGCGATAGTGCAATAGGTCGAAAAACCGCTATACATTCCCCTTCTGTGTGTCTTACCGACTTGTAATGCAATCCCCACTGTTGCAGTTGCCGCTGCTGTCGCGCAAATTGCTGCGGAAGCGAATAGTTATCGGGATCATGCAGGCGAGTGTCTTGGCGAATATCCACAAGGGGTTGTTGTACCTGGCTAATGTATTGACGCATAACCACCTGACAAGCGGGCTCTTGCGTCGAAGATAAAAAACGTTCGCGATGGTAGACCGTTTCACGAATGGCCGTCTCAATAGAAAGGCCCGCGTAGTAAACGCCGAACCCGCCATCTGTAAACCGGCTTGGAAAACCAATATGTGTAAAGGCGGCCATGATCGGCGAGCTGCCCGGGCCGACCAGACGATCTTCGCGTGGCACCAGTGAGATATCACCCGCTTCGTCTCGTAAACGCGAATTGGTCAGGCTTTCAAGTTCATAGGCGATGTCGAGTTCATCGGGATCGAGCAGATGTTCGAACAAAACAATCGGTGGAAACTTGCTGGGCACCATGCGATGACTGGCGGCAAGTTGGGTGGGCGGCGTGGTGTTGAAAGGAGCATCCACAGTGCTACCACCCCCGTTGCGCATCGAGATAGTGACGAACGTAGGCCAAATCCATCACCCGGCCTGCCAGCATCCGATCAAGCGCTGACTGGCCGCCGAGATCCCGGTTAGGTCTTTTCACCCAAGCTGCCCATTGCTCGCGCGTTGGCAACAGAATTTGCAGAGCCTTGTAGATACCTGCGATGTAGGACAAGCGCTCCAGCGTATCTTTATGCAGATTGAGTGGTTCGTTATTGAGAACACGTTTTTTCCAGGTATCGATGGTCGTGCGCGAACTGGCACCGGCCAGTACCTGGCGCTGGGTGTCGGTGAGGCCCCATTCTTTAGTGATTCCCAGAAATAGCTTGGCCGCTATGCGACCGCGTTCGCCTTCAGCGACGTGGGTTTTTGGCTGGATGGGTGTCATAGGGTGGTCCTTGACTGTACACTGCTGGTGTCTATACATACTATATGTACAGTAGTGAACAATCAAGAGCGCTTTTCAGGGCAGGATGCCCTAGGCGTAGAGTTTTTGGCCGGCGTGGATTTGCTCGAACACGTCCTGGGTGAGCGGTTGGTAACCACTGGCTTTGTTTTTCAGGTAGTAGAGGGGGTCAGCCGCTAATGCCGGGTTGAAGCCGCTGGCTTTGAGTTCGACCTTGCGATATTTGAAGGTGCCGGTGGTTTCTTGTTCTTCGCGCAGGCGTAAAAACAAGGGAATGGCGTAGGCAGGCAGGCGTTCGAACATCTGTTGTGCAAGGGCTTTTCCGTCGAATTCGCAGCCTGGCTTGACCGTTATTGCTGCCATACCCGCACGGCCATCAGCACCGGGAACGGCGACACCATAGGCAACGGCATGGTCGATGGTGTCAAGGCTGGCGATGACGCTTTCGACTTCGGAGGCGGCGATGTTTTCGCCTTTCCAGCGGTAGGTGTCGCCGACACGGTCAACGAACTGGATGTGGTGCCACCCTTGGTCTCGTACCAGGTCACCTGAGTTGAACCAGCAGTCGTCTTTCTTGAACACGTTGCGCAGTAGTTTGCGTTCGCTGGCTGCCTTGTCGGTATAGCCGTCGAACGGGCGAGCTTTGCTGACTTCGCTGATCAACAGACCGGTTTCACCGCTGCCGACGCGTTCCATAAAGCCTTTGTCGTTGCGAATGGGTTCGTCGATGTCGGTGTCAAATTTAATGATGGCGTAAGGTAACGGCGTGAAGCCGGCGGTTTGGGCTACGCCGAACAAATTGATGAAACCTATATTGGCTTCGCTGGCCCCGTAAAATTCCGAAATACGTGGGATGCCAAAACGTTCTTGAAAATCCGCCCAGATTTCGGGGCGTAATCCGTTGCCGACGATCATGCGGATGCTGTGTTGTTTGTCGTTTGGGTTGGCGGGTTGATTCAGCAGATACCGAAGCAGTTCGCCGATATAGCAAAATGCGGTGGCTTGATAATAGTTCACGCGTTGCCAGAAGCGGCTGGCACTGAATTTTTTATCAATGGCGAGCGTGGCACCTGCGGATAATACGATGCCCCAGGACACAGTCAGGGCGTTATTGTGGTAGAACGGCAAGCAGCAATAAAAGACATCGTCGGCACGAATTCGCATCGATAAAATGCCTACGCCTGCCAAGATGGCGCCCCAGCGGTAATGCGTCATTATGGAGGCTTTGGGCAAGCCGGTGGTGCCTGAGGTGAAGATGTAGTAGCAGGGTTGGTGGGGTTTGACTTTGCGGGTGGAGGCAGGATTTTTTTCGCTGCGGCCTTCGCTGTCGTGTTGAAGATCGATAAAACCCTCAGGATACGCTGCGTGTTTGTCGGCGCTTACCCACATGAAGGTGAGGTCGCTACGCTGGGTAGGGGTGAAGGCGGTGGAGGCGAGTTTGTCGTGGCACTCGGCTGAGGTAATGATGAGCTTGGGGGACACAAGGTTGAAGCTGTGTTCGAGGACTTCGCCGCGCTGGTTGTGGTTGAGCATGGCGGCGATGGCGCCGAGTTTGGCGATGGCGGTTACGCAGGCGAGGACTTCAGGACTATTTTCGAGGAGGATGGCGACGACGTCGCCTTTGCCGATGCCTTGGGCTTGGAAGGAGGCGGCGATGCGGTTGGCCCAGGCGTTGAATTCGGCGTAGGTCCATTGTTGGCCGTCGAATTTGATGGCAGTTTGGTGGGGTGTTTGTTTGGCCCAGTATTCGATGACTTTGCCGATGGTGAAGCGGCCGATGGGGTCGATGCGGGCGAGGTTGAGGAAGCCGTTGGTGATGGTTTTGAGTTCGGGGAGGGTTTGGATGATGCCTTGTGCGATGTCGTTGAAGTCGACTTGTTTGGCTTCGTATTGGGTGCCCATTTTCGTTCTCTTGAATATTGGTTGTTCGTTAAGTGAGAAGAAACATTTGTTAAGAAAGTTTATCGGGCTTCGGGGGCTAACGTGGTGTGTTGTTTCTGGAATCGCCGCAAGTACGTCCCTGTAGGCTCGACGCCGGCATCCCTGCCGGCGACGTTCCATAAACAACACACCACGTTAGCCCCACATACTTCAGTGCTGCTGAGTGTAAATTGTGTTAGGTGTTAGTTTTAATTAGATTTTTATACCAATGTCCCGACGCTTTTATCGTGCGCTTTTGTGTCGCAAAGTCCACGTGCACGATACCAAATCGATTGCTGTAACCGAAAGCCCATTCGAAATTATCCATTAAAGACCAAACAAAATATCCACGCACGTCGGCGCCTTGTTGTATAGCGTCGGCCATGGCTTGAGTATAACGGGCGAGGTAGTGTATGCGGGCGTGGTCGTCGATTTCGCCGTGTTCGTTTAATGTGTCGTAGCCGCCGTAGCCGTTTTCTGTCACGTAGAGGGGGCGTTGGTATTTGCGCCAGGTGTTGATCAATGTGTCGCGGAATGCGGTGGGGTCGATGGGCCAGCCGATGGCGGATTTTTCGAGGTGGGCGGGGGCGTCGCCGAGGGTGAAGCCGAGGCTGTTTTGGGTGGTGCCAGCGGCGTAGAGGGGGGAGTAGTGATTGATGCCGATCCAGTCTTGCGGTTGGCAGATGCGGGTGAGGTCGCCGGGGTGTTGGATGTTGTCAAATAGGTGGGCGACGTTTGCGGGGTAGTGGCCGAGTTGTTGGGGGTCGGCGAATACGCCGTTCCAGTGGGCGTCTAACGCTTGGGCTGCGGTGCGGTCTGCGTCGGTGTTGCTGACGGCGATGACGGGTTGCAGGGTGTAGATTGTGCCGATGGAGGCGTGGGGGGCCAGTTGGCGTATGGCTTGTACGGCGTCGCCGTGGCCGAGGTTGAGGTGGTGGATGGCGTGCAGGTAGGCGTTGACGTTGGTGAGGCCGGGGGCGTTGGTGCCGAGCAGGTAGCCGAAAATGGTGGTGACGGAGGGTTCGTTGAAGGTGGCGAAATGTTTGACGCGGTCGCTATAACGGCGGGCGATAAGGGCGCTGTAGTCGGCGAACCAGCCAGCGGTGTCGCGTTGGGTCCAACCGCCGCGATCGTCTAACGCTTGGGGTAAGTCCCAGTGGTAGAGGCAGATCCAGGGTTCGATGTTGGCTTTTAGGAGTGTGTCGATGACGCGGTCGTAGAAGTCGAGGCCTTTTGCGTTAATCGGGCCGCGTCCTTCGGGAAGTACGCGTGGCCAAGCGATGGAGAAGCGGTAGGCTTGTATCCCCAGGTGTTGCATGAGGGCGATGTCGTCGCGGTAGCGATGGTAGTGGTCGCAGGCGATGTCGCCAGTGTCTGGTACGTTGGCAGGGGCGTTGCTGGGCGCATTGTCTGGAGAGTTTCCAGGAGCGTTGCCCGACGAAAGCACGCGGCCTTGTTGGCGGCAGTAGGTGTCCCAGATGCTGGGGCCGCGGCCGTCGAGGGTGGCGGCGCCTTCTATCTGGTAGGCGGATGTCGAGGTGCCCCAGATGAAATGGGGAGGCAGTGCGAGGCGCGGTGGTGTGGATGCCTGTGATGTTAACGGCTGTGATGTGAAATGTTGGGTGTCACCGGGCATGGCTTCTCCTTGGATCACTGTGTTTGCCTTGCCAATGTCCGCGCCGCTCAGGTTTGGGCGTTAGTGGCCGCGCCCTTGCAAAATCGACTTGGTGACATTGCCGGTGGCGATCAGTCGTTTTTGTGTGCCGTCGTTTGCGAATACTTCAGCGCGCATGGCCGCCAGTGTGCGTCCGACGCGGTCGGTCCAGGCGGTGATGGTTATGGTTTCACCGAGGGTGGCGGCGCGTAGGATGCTGACGTGGGTTTCGATGGAGACCGGGTGTTGATCCGGGGCCAGTGTCGGTACCACCGCGAAAAAGCAGGCTACATCAATCAAAGCATAGATAATGCCGCCGTGCAGTGCGCCTTGTGGGTTAACGGTAAAATCATTCACTTTGAAGCTGACTTCGGCGCGACCTTGTTCGGCGTGTATCAGGGCCAGCTCGCAAGCTTTGTGAAAGGGGTGTTCCAGTACGCCTTCTCTGACGTGTTCCAATCGACTGCTCATGGGGGTGTGACTCTATTAAAAATTAGGAGTGCGAAGGATTTTACCCTCATGGGTTGAACACGTCTTGCACATTCCCAATGCTGCTTTGATAATCGCGGTGGCGTGGGATAACAACAATAACGTTGCAACATACATAGGGATTTTGTCACATGAGACGCCTGCTTGGTCTTTGGTTTTTACTTTCGCTTACTTTATTGACAGCTCTTCCGGCAGGGGCGGCTTATGATTCCGCGCAACAGGCATCGAGTGGGCCGCTAACGCTCTCGCGAATGACGCCCGAGGGTGAGGGTGTAACGACGTTGCGTGAGGTGGTGTTCACCTTCGATCGTGATGTGGTGCCGGTCGGGCGCATGGAACGCAGCACCGATGAAATTCCCATTCGTTTTACTCCCGCCTTAAATTGTGAGTGGCGATGGCTGTCGCGCAATGCGCTCGGCTGTCGTCTTGATGAAGCCAATCAACTAAAAGAAGCGTCCACTTATCAAGTGGTGATCGAGCCCGGCATTGTCACCGAAGAGGGCGTGGGCATGGCGCAGGCGGAAACGCGGGTGATCTCTACCGCGCGGCCAACTTTGCATCGTGTGCAGTTCAAACATTGGCGCGGGCCCGATGTACCGGTGTTGCGGCTTTCGTTCAATCAGCCGGTGGCACGTTCATCGGTGGCGGCCAGTATTTCGTTGAACCCGGATACGCCTTACACAATATCAGTCGATGAATCCCTGCAAGAATTGCCTGTGATGTTGGCATTACCGGGCGAGAAGGATCTTCAGCTCAAAGTGAATCAAGCGCCACGGAAAAGCGATGACCAAACCCAAACGACGGCTCAAGAGGAATATCGTCGTAATTGGTTGATTGAACCCTCGCAAGGGTTGGGGCTTGACCGGGATATCAGCGTTGACATTAAACCCGGTTTGAAATCAGCGCTCGGCCCGCTGGCTGGCAATGAAAAACGCACGGCGATGACGTTTACGACGTTTCCCTCTTTTAAATTTTTGGGGGTGCGGTGTCATTCGTCGAAGACGCCACCGGGCGCGCAAGAGGATTTAATGATATTGCCGCCGGGGATGCCGATAGATCAGCAGGGATTGTGTGATCCCCTAAAAAGAGCAGGGCTCGTTTTCACAACACCAGTAACGGTGGATGACATTAAAAAGTATGTTTCGATAACGCCGGATCTGGCGGGTGATCGTAAAGATTACGATCCGTGGGCCAATGCACCGCGTTATGGTTCGCTGGGGCAACCGCATCGTCGTGATCGTGATTATACTGTTTGGTTTCCTGAGTATTTGAAGGCGTTTCAAGCTTACCAGATAGCGATTGATCACAAGCAACTGCGCGATGAATTCGGCACCTATTTACCGGCATCAGCACTGTTGGATTTCAAAACTGACCATCGTGCACCGCAATACCATTTGCCCCATTCGCAAGCCGTGCTTGAAGCAGGTGTCGATAGTGAACAACCGGTAGTTGTCACCAATCTTGAAAAATTGACGTTTAATTATGACCGAATAACGGCAACCGAAAGTGACATGGGCTTAACGAAAACGGTGACGATTCCGCAGGCCGATGATGTCGCTTTTCCGGTGCGGATGGGCATTCGGGATATGGTGGCAGGGGGCAGTGGTGTGGTGGTGGGCAAATTTGAAACCACACCCACCGTGACACATGGTTCCTGGTGTGATCGTTGTTTTCTGACCCAGGTTTCGCCCTGGCAGGTACATGCCAAGATCGGGCATTTCAACAGCACGGTTTGGGTGGTCGAATTTGCCACAGGCAAACTTGTGTCTGATGCGAAGGTAGAGCTGTTTCTGTCGAGTGAAGCTGCTCTGGCAAAACCTCAGTCGAGCGTTTTGTCCGGTAAGACTGATGCGGATGGATTAGCCACCTTAGGCGGTACACAAACGTTTGACCCACAGCTGGACAAGGACAGCCATCCTTTGAGTTGGTATATCAAAGTCACCAAAGGCAAGGATATCGCGCTATTACCACTCACTTCATATTATCGGGTGCAAGGTTACTACGGGGACTACTATTGGGGGGAAGATCGTGCCGCTACTGGGCCGCGTTATCCGCAGCAACAACCCATCTATCACCATATCCATAGTTGGGGCACCACCGCGCAAGGCGTGTATCGCCTGGGTGATACCATTCAATACAAGATTTACGTGCGTGACCAGGATAACTACCAGTTTGTTGCCGCGCCTAGCCAACGTTATACGTTAAAGATTGTGGACCCGAAGGGTAAAACGGTTGAAACCCGTAAAGACATCACACTCAGCGCATTCGGTGCGTTTGATGGTGAATTCGCAGTGGCAAAATCGGCGGCTGTCGGTTGGTATCAATTTCAGTTGCAAGCTGATTTTGCTCCCAAAACAGAATGGCGGCCGCTTAAAGTGTTGGTCGCAGATTTCACCCCAGCACCATTTCGCGTAACTAATGATCTCAACGCGGATCTGTTCAAACCGGGCGACGAATTGCGAGTGTCCAGTCAGGCGCGTCTACATGCGGGTGGCCCGTATGTAAATGCAAAAACCCGCTTGAATATCAGTTTGCAAGCCGGCCCGGTCACCGTGGCCGAGGACGCGCTCAAACGCTTTGAATTCGACAGCACTCGTGCTCATCGCAGCACGCTGACCCTGCATGAAAGCGAGGATCAACTCGATGCCAAGGGGGATCACAGTAAATCAGTAACGCTAGCCGACACTGCCATTGTCGTCGGTAAATTACGCGTGGAAACTGCCGTTCGCGATGATCGGGGTAAAAATATTGCCGCCATGGCGACAGCGCGTTATGTCGGGCGTGATCGGTTTGTGGGGCTGAAAATGCCCGGTTGGTATCTCGAAGCGAATAAGCCTGCGAAAATACAATGGGCAGTGGTTGATGAGTTCGGCAAATTTGCTACCAATTCCCCCGTCGAAATTGCGGTGGAATTCAAGGAAGTCAAAACCGCGCGCGTTAAAGGCGCTGGCAATGCCTACCTGTCGCAATACCAGGAAAACTGGATCGCCGCAGCAGGCTGTAAGGGCAATTCCGGGGTTGAACCCTCGATCTGCGAATTCACACCGCAGGCACCGGGTGAATACCGCGTTAGAGCCACCGTTACCGATACGCAAAAACGTACACACACCACCCAATTGGATACCTGGGCTTCCGGAAAGGGCTATGTACTGTGGGATCAACCCAGCAGCGATACGCTGCAAGTCATCCCACAACAGGAACGTTATAAAGTCGGCGATACCGCGCGTTTCCTGGTGAAAAATCCGTACCCCGATGCCAAAGCCTTGATCACGGTGGAGCGCTATGGCGTGATGCGCAGCTACGTGCAAACCTGGGAAAGCAACACGCCCATTGTCGAAATACCAATAACGGCTGATGACGTTCCCGGTTTCTATCTATCGATGGTGGCCATGTCGCCGCGGGTGGATAAACCGTTGGGCGATAACGACGTCGATCTGGGTAAGCCCGCCTACAAAATCGCTTACAAGCAAATCGATGTCATCGATCCGGTCAAGCAGCTGAAGATAGACATTACCAGCGATAAACCCACCTACAAGCCGCGAGAAAACGCCAAGCTCGAAATCACGGTAAAAAACCACCAAGGCGAAACGCCATCAGAGCCCCAGGAAATCGCCATCGCCGTGCTCGATGAAGCGGTCTTCGATCTGCTACAAGGCGGTAAAAAACATTTTGATCCCTACAGTGGTTTCTACCACCTCGATGGCCGCGATCTGGAAAACTACAACCTGCTCACCCGCCTGATCGGGCGCCAGAATTTTCCCAAGAAGGGAGCGACACCGGCAGGAGATGGCGGCAAAAGTATGGATATGCGCGCCTTGTTCAAATTCGTCAGCTATTGGAACCCGGGCATCAAAACCGATGCCAAGGGGCAGGCGAGTGTCACGTTTAGCTTGCCCGATAACCTCACCGGGTGGCGGGTACTGGCGTTGGCCGTTACGCCCACTGACGAAATGGGCTTGGGTGAACACAGTTTCGCTGTCAACAAACCCGTGGAATTACGCCCTGCAATGCCGAATCAGGTCATCGAGGGCGATCAGTTCCAGGCAGGGTTTACCGTGATGAATCGCACGCGTGAACCGCGCACGCTGCACATCGATATCGAAGCCACAGGCGCGGTTGCCCAACCAGTGAAACAGTCCTTCACGGTAGAAGCCAAACCGTTTGAACGTGTGCCCTTATGGTTACCGATTAAAACGCAGGGGTCGGGCGAAGTAAATCTGACGGCCAAGGCCAGTGACGGTGAAAACGATGACGCGCTTTTACATAAAGTGCCCGTCAACAAGTATCGTTCACTCATTACAGCAGCCAACTATGGCACCACCGAAGCCAACAAAATCGAGGAGCCATTGCAAATACCGACCGGCATTCATGGGGATGTGGGGGCCATGAGCATGGTGCTGTCACCGTCGGTAATCGCCAACGTCGATGGCGCCTTCGAATATATGCGGGATTATCCCTATGACTGCTGGGAGCAGCAGCTGACCCGCGCCGTTTTGGCATCGCAGTATGTGTCCCTCAAGGCCTACGTTTCGCCAGAGCTGTTATGGCCCAGTGCCGCCAGCTTGCCGCAACAGGTGTTGAAGGCAGCCGCGAGTTACCAGGCTCCCAATGGCGGAATGGTGTTCTGGCTGGCTGATGATCGCTACGTCAGCCCCTATTTGAGCGCTTATACGCAGCTTGCTTTTAATTGGCTGCGGCGTGCCGGGCATACGGTGCCGGAAGATGTCGAGAAAAAGCTGCAGGCCTATTTACGCAAAATGCTGAGTCAGGATGTATTTCCGGATTTCTATAATCCGGGGATGTCGTCCTCTGTGCGGGCGGTCGCGCTTGCTGCGTTGGCAGAGGCCGATGCGTCATCGATCTCGTTGGTCGATCTGGAGCGGTTCCGCAGTGCAGTGCCGCAAATGGATCTATTCGGCAAGGCGCATTACCTGCAAGCGGCGACACGGGTGAACGGTGCCGATGCGATCATCGGTGAAGTTACCCAAATGCTGTTGGGGCAAGCGACTCAGAGCGGCGGTAAATTCCAGTTCAATGAGCGTTGGGATGATAGCTATCGGCATACCTTAGCCACACCGTTGCGTAGCAATTGTGCAGTGCTCGAAACCTTGGTCGCGCTCGGTGAAAAATCTGCATGGGCGCCTAAGGTGGGGGATATTCCCTTCAAACTGGTGCGGGCGATCACGCAGTCTCGTGGTGCACGCACTCATTTTGAAAACACGCAAGAAAGCGTGTTTTGCATGAACAGTTTGGTGAGCTACAGCCGTATTTATGAGGCCACGCCACCTTCCATGAAAGTGGATGTGCAGCTCGATGGAAAGTCCATCGGCGAAGCGGCCTTTACGAAACTGAGCGATCCTTCGAATACCCTTTCACAAGCACTGACCCCGGCTGATGTCGGCCAGCGCCGTACCTTCACGCTCAACAAACAAGGGGAAGGGCGTTTGTATTACAGCTCGCGACTGCAGTATGCGCCGTTAGCTGTGAACGCCGAAACCATTAACGCCGGCATTGAGGTCACACGCGAATACAGTGTCGAGCGTAATGGCGAATGGATTTTGCTCAATCCTTCCAGCGCATCTAATAAGGGTACTCCGATTCAGAGCTCGCCCATGCAGATCAAGCGCGGTGAATTGGTGCGGGTGGATTTGTATATTTCGATGGCGACCGCACGCAATTATGTGGTGGTCAATGACCCCGTACCTGGTGGGCTTGAACCAGTAAACCGCGATCTGGCCACCGCGTCTACCGTCGATGCTGATAAGGGTGAATTCAAGGCGGCAGGCGGTTCGTGGTTTTTCCACTTTTCGGATTGGAGTTACTACGGCACCAGCTTCTGGAATTTTTACCACAAGGAGTTGCGACACGATTCAGCACGTTTTTATGCCGATTACTTGCCAGCGGGGAATTATCATTTGTCCTACACGGCGCAGGCGATTGCTGAGGGGCAGTTCCGTTTACAACCCACGCACAGCGAAGAAATGTATGACCCGGATGTGTTTGGTAAAAGCAAACCGGCTGAGCTGACGGTAGTGGCGGGGGATTGACGCGTGCCAACCCTAAATCGTTCGCGAGGAACGAAAAGGCGCGTGTTTGCAGTCCTGCTTTTGTCAGGGATGTTTTTATCTGTCCTGGTAATAGCGCTGGCTACCCTCGATCAGTTGCGAGGATTTTCAGCACTGGCAACGGTGACTGCCGATGCCAATATGCCGCAATTGCTGGATCGCCATGGCAAGGTGCTTGATACCCAGATTCAGCGTGGCTGGAACCAGAATCAGCAAGTGCCATTGCATCAAATCCCTGACCGGCTGCAGCAAGCGTTTATCCTCTCTGAAGATAAACGCTTCTTTTCCCATGCGGGTGTCGATTGGCGGGCCCGTTTAAATGCAGCTTGGCAATCAATAGTAGCCGGTGAGCCGGTGCGGGGTGCAAGCACGATCAGTGAGCAAGTGGTGCGCATGCTGCATCCCCGTGCGCGTAACCTGTGGGCTAAGTGGCTGGAAACCTTCGAAGCCTACGATCTTGAGCGCATCCAGACGAAAGCCGATATTCTCACGTTTTACCTTAATCAGGTGCCTTACGGGGCAGAACGCCGTGGCGTGGCACAAGCGGCACGTTATTATTTCGATCGCGATCTCGACACCCTGTCCACCAAAGAAATGCTGGCGCTCGCAGTGTTGGCGCGTGCCCCCAGCGTATTTGCCAAACCAGAAAATACCAAACGGTTAGAGGCGCGTATACAACAACTGGCGCAGCGAATGCGGGCTCATGGCCACCTGCCTGCGAGCGATATCGCTTTGCTTGATGCTCAAACACTGCAGATAACGTTTACACCTACGGTTTCCGATGTTTTTCACTTTGCACACCATGTCTCGTCACAGACGTCTGTGGATCGTATCCGCATCAAGACCACCGTCGATGGTAATTTACAGGCACACGTCACTCATTTATTGAATGAACGTTTGCAGCAATTGGCTGGCCGCAATGTGCAAAATGGTGCGGTGCTTATTGCTGATCACCAACAGCACGAAGTGCTTGCCTGGGTCGTCAGTGGCGATATCGTCCGTAATACACCGGGGGCTTTTATCGATGCGGTGTCGACACCACGCCAACCCGGCTCCACGTTAAAGCCTTTTATTTATGCCATGGCGCTCGAAAAAGGTTGGACAGCCGCCACCTGGTTGAAGGACGCGCCGTTCGAAACGGCCGTGGGGCAGGGCTTGCACAGCTTTCGTAATTTTAGTCGCGTTTTCTATGGCGATGTTACCTTGCGCGAGGCATTGGCAAATTCATTAAATATCCCAGCGATTAAAGCATTGGATTTTGTTGGCATTAACACGGCCATAGACGTTTTTCAGCGGATGGGCATGCAGGCGCTAACGCGTAACCCGTCCATTTATGGCGAAGGTCTGGTGTTGGGTAACGGTGAGATTACGCTTTTCGAACTGGTACAGGCGTATTCCGTGTTAGCTGATCGAGGGCGTTATGTGCCTTTGCGCACTATCGTTGACGTCGATCCTTCGGGAAGAGACCAAACAACGGCGTTTGCTGAACAATTGTTCTCCTCCGAAACGACGTCCATTATCAGTAATATCCTTGCAGATGCTCAAGCGCGCCGGCTGGAATTCGGCACCGCCAATAGTCTGTCATTTCCGGTTGAAACCGCCGTAAAAACAGGTACATCCACTGATCATCGCGATGCCTGGCTGGTGGCTTACAACCATCGTTACGTGGTCGGTATCTGGATGGGCAACCTCACCCAAGAACCCATGCATGAGGTTACCGGCTCCACCGGGCCTGCCTTGCTTGCCCATAGTATTTTCGCCGAATTGAACCGCCAGCAGGAGTCTCGGCCTTTGTACTTGAGCCCAACGTTGGTGCGTCAGCCGGTATGCATTGATCGTTCTGCGAGTGGCGATTGTATGTATCGTGATGAATGGTTTGCGGCAGGCACTGCGCCGAACACCACGCTGTCGATAGTCGAAGAGCGCCCTCGTGATGCTGGTAAACCCGTGTTGCGTAAACCCTCCGACGGCTTGCGCATGGCGATGGACCCGCGAGTACCTGACGCGCTGGAATCTTTTGAATTTTCACTGGATTCTCAACGTAGCGTTCAGTCCGTGCATTGGTATTTGAACGGCGAACATCTGGCGACTACGCAGTCAAATACCTATCCCTGGCCGTTGTCGCGCGGCAAGCATGTGCTTTATGCCGAAGTCGTTGATAGGCAGGGAGGGCGTGTTTATAGCGACGCAGTGGGTTTCTCCGTGAAGTGAGTGAGGAATTCTTGTGTTAAAGTAGGCCAAACTTCAGCCGGAATGGCACTGAAGTCATCGTCCAGGCCGCAAAAAAATAATTAATTGGCTTGGTAAGCTCATGTATCAGACTAAAAAACTGCTATATCAGCCTAAAAACAGACACATCGATTAAAAACTAGCACCTCAGACTAAAAAACAAACAGCCTGAATGCTAATGATAAAAAAAGGGGAGCGCGTGGTAAAAAATTACGACGGTATCCATAAGCCGTTACAGAAACGTAGCCAGCAAACCGCTGAGCGTATTTTGGAAGCGTTCGACACACTGCTGAGAAGCAAAAGTCTCGATGAAATTACCATACAGGAGTTATCTGCCGAATCCAAAGCGGCCATCAGCTCTATCTATGCCCGCTTTAATGGCAAAGATGCCATGCTGGTGGCGCTGCATGAAAAAACCACTGCTCAATCTGTGCAATTGGTGACCGAACTCCTGCAACGTTTTTCGCGCGAGCTGGTGCAGGCTGAAACGGTACCGACCTTGATTACGACCTTGCTGGAGACCTATATCGGTTTTGCCGCCAGCAACAAACACATTTATCGCGCTATCATGTTGTCGAATCACGCCTTTGCCTATGAGCGGATCATTGCCCAGAATCACGCGGCATCGCGGTTGGGGTTTGAGTTGTTGAAAACCGTTCCCTTTGTCAATAAAGAGGGATTGGAGGAACGCGTCGACATGTCGGTGCGTTTGATTTCAGCCACTTGCCAGCAAATGTGGTTTTTCGGTAACAAAAACCCCAGTCGGCTGGAGCTAAGCAACGAGCAACTTGCCAAACAGCTCTCCAGCGTGATCACTCACTATATGTTCGGCTAAATGTTTGGCTTAGCGCGTAGGTCGGCGAACGACATCAACGCGGATAGCCGGTGATCTTGCGAATCGAGCGATAGAGCGGGGAGAGGTTTTCGTACATCTTTTGGTAAACGTCGCTGTAGAGCTTTTGATAGATGCGACGATTGGCTTCAATGGGTTGAAAAACATCGCCTCTATGCGTCATGCGTTGAATCGCAATCCGATGATTGGGGTAGAGGCCGACGCCCACTGCCGCGTTAATCGCTGCACCCAGACCCGAGGTTTCAAACGTGTGCGGGCGTTCGGCAGGCAAGCCGAAGATGTCGGCCGTGATCTGCATGGCTTGATCGCTTTGCGAACCCCCACCTGACACACGCAACGTGCGAATCGCAACGCCTGATCGTTGTTCCACACGTTCCTTGCCTTCCCGCAGAGCATACCCCAGGCCTTCGATGATGGCGCGGTAGATGTGGGCGCGGGTGTGTACATCCCCAAATCCAATGATGGAGCCTTTGGCTTCGGGTCCAGGGACTCGCACGCCGGGTGACCAGTAGGGTTGCAGAATCAACCCCATCGAACCAGGCGGAACACTTTTCAACAATTCGTCGAACAATTGTTCTGGTTCTACGCCGCGTTCGGCCGCCATGCGTTCTTCGCGATGCCCGAATTCTTTGCGAAACCAATTCACCATCCAATAGCCGCGCGGAATAATAATTTCGGTGTTGTAGGTATTCGGAATGGCCGCCGGGTAGGGCGGAATAAAAGGAATGGCCTCAACATATTTGGGATTGCAGGTATTGAAGGTCGCGGTGGTGCCATAACTCAGGCTGCCAATATCCGGCGACAAGCATCCCGAACCAATCACTTCACACGCTTTATCCGCACCGGCAGAAATCAATGGCAATCCTTCTGGAATACCGGTTTGTTGCGCTGCGTCAGCAGTGATATAGCCTAGCAGCCCACCGGGTTGCACCAGATCTGGCAACATGCGCGGAGTAATGGGCAATGCTTGCCATTTCCAATCGTAGGATTTGCACCAATCAAAACGCTTGAAATCAAACGGTTGATAGCCGACCTGCGATGCCACCGAATCGACAAACCGTCCGGTGAGTCGGAAGGTGTGATAGCCCGACAGCAGCAGGGTTTTGTAGGTTTTTTCCCAGATATCGGGCTGATGGTGTTTGACCCAGTTGCACTCGGCCTGACTGCGAAAATAACGCAGGGTATCCTGCTCGCCCAGTGCCTTAAACAGCACTTCCCAGTGCAAGGGCAGTGAGGACATTTCATGGGGCTCGGTGCGGCGTTGATCCAGCCAGATAATGGCAGGACGTAACGGTTTGCCTGAGCGGTCGACATTGACCACAGTCGCGCGTTGTGTGGTGAGGGCGACCGCCTTGATTTTCTCTTTCGGGAAATCGATTTGTTCCCACAAGCTCTGACAAGCTTTGCACAGCGAATTCCAGAGATAGTCGGCATCCTGTTCGGCCCAACCCGGATTGACTGAATAATACGGCTCGATCTGCACTTTGCTTTTCGCAATCAATTGCCCATTCAAATCGAATATCAGGGCACGCACACTTTGGGTACCGTTATCGATGGCGAGCAGGTAGGCGTCGTCCGGCTTATTCATGGCACAAACACTCTTGTTATTGTCGCCGGGACAAAGGGGATGCCCCGGCTATTTTCTATTGCCCAGCAGTTTTATCTGGCGTTCTGGTGGCTTGCGTTAAGCGGCGCTGGCGCGACGCTTTGACGGCAGTGAATAGCTTTGGCGCCACAGTGCAAGATAACGAACCGCTTCAGCGTCCCACTCCGCGTCATCCCAGCCCAGTGCTTGTTGGCAGATGGGTTTCAACGCGGGCAGCAATGAGGCGCCGCCGTCGGGCAGCAAATTGCCCAGTCGGGTGCGGCGCAACAGCAGATCATCCAGGTGAACGACCCATTCGTTCTGCGCGGCCCAACGCGCTTCGGCGAGACAGAACTGCGTGTTGGCGATGCGTTCTTTTTCGTTAGGCGTTGTGCCATCAAACATCGCTTTGGCGGCATCGCCGTAACGGCCGAGTAGACGGGCCGCCCATTCGCCATCCGGCAATCCCAAGGCAATCGCGTTGATCGTCGGGCGGGTGAGCACCTGCTCAGAGCTGGCGTTACCAATAGGCCCTAAAAACGGTCTCGCTGCCTGCATGACATCGAGCGCAATTAAACGAAACGTGGTGAGTTTGCCACCGCTCACAGTAATAAGGCCTTGGTCGATCCACACTTCGTGTTCGCGGCTTTCTTTGGAGGGATCTTTGTTTTTGTCCTGGCTTATCACGGGGCGTACCCCGGCCCAGGTCGAGATCACATCTTTTTCACCGATATTGGCGCTGGTGAACTGGGTGCGGGCGGCGTCCAGAAGATAATCGACTTCGGCTTGGGTAATGCTAGGTTCAAGGTTGAGATCGCCGTCGTGATCAAGATCGGTGGTGCCGATGATCGTGGCGCCTTCCCACGGAAACAAAAATACCGGGCGCTTATCCTTGGGATGGAACAGGGTGAGCGCATCACTGACCGGTGCCAACGCCCGTGGAATCACCAAATGGCTGCCACGCAAGGGACGAATCTGTTTGTTGTGGCCCATCTGCATACGCAAGTGATCCACCCAGGCGCCGGTAGCGTTTACGATAACGCGCGACTTCAGGACCACCGATTCGCCAGTAAGTTGATCGACCACCTTGATGCCTGAAACCTTGCCACCCTCGCGCTGGATTTCTTCGGCGCGGCAATAATTGATGGACTGGCCCCCTTCGGCCAATGCGGCGTGCAGCACACGCATCACCAGGCGGGCATCATCAGTAACGGCGTCGGTGTAGTAACTGGCGCCTTTCAGATCTTGCGTATTGATGCCGGGAACGCGTTTGGCCAAGGCTGCATTTTCAAAATAATCATGCGTCTTGATGCCGGCCAGCGAATCATACACCGCAAGCAGACCGTTAAAGATTAATTTACCGGGGAACTGGCCTTTGCGAATGGTGAACAAATACCCCAGGCGGTTGACCAACCCAGGGGCTTCTCTCAGCAAACGCTCACGTTCGAGTACCGAATGCTTGGTGAGTTTGATGTCGAACTGCGCAATATAGCGCAGCCCGCCATGCACCATTTTCGAAGACCGGCTTGAGGTTCCCCACGCATAATCCTTTTGCTCTACCAGCAGAGCTTTTAGGCCCCGGCGCGTGGCTTCGCGCAGAATCCCCACGCCGGTAATACCGCCGCCGACGATGATCATGTCCCATATTTGGGTTTCACTTGCGGCCGCGTCCTTTAACGCCTGCCATGCACTGCGTGGTGCCGTCATCATGCTCAATCCTCCAACAACTTGCCTGGGTTCATGATGTGGGTCGGGTCAAAGTGATTGCAAAGGCTGCGAATGGCGGACATGCCCAGTTCGCCTTTTTCGGCAGCAAGGTAGGGGGCGTGATCGGCGCCAACGCCATGCTGATGGCTGATGGTGCCACCGTTGGCCACAATGGCTTTGGAAGCTGCTGCTTTGATGCGCTGCCAGCGATCGTAGGTTTCTTCGTAGGTATTGCCGCAGCGGAACACATACGAGGTATAGGAACTGGAACCTTGTGCGTAAACGTGCGACAAATGGGTAAATACATGTACTTTTTCACCATCGCCATCGAGCGCGGTTTTGATGGCAGATTCGACGCTCTCCACCATGCGCGGAACGCGCGACCAATCGGATGCGGTTTCCAGTGTGTCGACGGCGTAACCTTTGGTCCACAAACCATGGCGCAGGTAAGGCGCTTTGAAACGATTTTCCTGCCATTTCTTGCCAAGAATTGTGCCGGTATGCACCACACCGAATTGCTTAAGAATTTTCAATGCCTGACTGAATGAGGAACGGCATTGTTGCTTGGTGCCGGTCACCCCAAACGTGATCATGCATTTTTCATCACCGGCGCCGCGCAGTTTAAGCAACCGATCCATGACGTTGACAACGGCAGGGTTGGTGGCCAAACGAACCTGGGTCGAGGTTTCAACTTCGTTGGAGAGACGCACCATCGACAACGGAACACGCTGTTGTACCAGCGCCCGCACAGCGGCAACGGCATCACTCCAGTTCGGCAAAAAGCCAACGTAGAAATTTTCCTGCTCGGGCATGGGGGTTACACGTACTTTGACATCGGTGATGATGCCCATGCGGCCTTCCGAGCCCATGATGATCTCGCGAATATCGGGTCCGGCTGACGAGGCTGGAATGGTGGGAATTTCCAGAGTGCCTTCGGTGGTTTCAATACGACCACCGGCAAACAACTGTTCAATGCGCCCATAACGGAGCGACTGCTGGCCGCTGGAACGACTGGCGACCCAACCGCCCACAGTGGAAAGTTCCCACGACTGCGGAAAGTGGCCGAGCATAAAACCATGTGGCTTTAATTGCGCTTCAACATCGGGGCCTGCGGTGCCCGCGCCAAACGTCGCGAGCTGACTTGGGCGATCTATTTCGGTGAGTTTGTTCATGCGAGCGAGGCTGATGGTCAACACCGGCCGATCGACATTTCGCGGATTGATATGGCCCGCTACCGACGAACCGCCGCCATAGGGGATCACTTCGATATTATTGGCGCGTGCGAATTGCAGCAGTTCCTGCACTTGCGACGATTGGGTCGGCAATGCCACTCCATCCGGGAATCGCCCGAAATTACCACTGCGCATCGCCAGCCAATCGGGCAGGCTTTGCCCCCGCGCGTGTCGAACACGCGTTTCGGGGTCGGTCTGAATCAAGGCATGCGGTGGCATGCGTGAAGCCGGCACTTGCGCCACGACTTCCGCCAACGTGGCATCACGCAAGGGTTTGCTCTCGCCTATGCGTTCCTTGAGAAACTGTTCAGCAGCAGGTTTCAATGGGAAATCGGTACTTTCACTACCCCAACCGTTCCAGCGACGCATAGAATACCCTCGATATGATAACTTGTTGTTTTTGCTCGGCGCGGTGGGCATTGGCGATGCGCTTACCTGGGAGGCGGGCGCATCACGCGTACCTGCCGGTACCGCACGATCACTATATACTAGGCCCCCACCGGGGATTTTCACTGTCGAATTGAGACAGGACCGTTCGCATTTCGAGACAAGGCTTTTTAGCAAGACAGGCTTTCCGCTCAAGACAGGCTTTTTAAACAAGACAGGTGTTGCCGCATTACATGAAGCTTTCCGTGAAAGAGTTGGGTTACGCGTCCATTCCCGCCGTTCAACAGTATTTAAAGACTGCCGCAAATGCGGGCGTTGATGTTCGTCCTGCCTTGGTGCGGGCTGGCATCGATGAGACATTGCTGACGGACAACACCAAGCGCGTACCGGGTCTTGCGTTACAAACCCTGCTGGCCGAATTGATACCTGCCAGCGGTGATGTGCTTTACGGGTTGCATACCTCGCAATATATTCAACCTGCCTCTTACAGTGTACTCGGTTATATCGCCATGAATTGCGCTACCCTGGGCGAAGCCTTGGCCAAAGTGCCTGTGTACGAAAAGATTGTGGGGGACATGGGAGTAACGCGCACCTTGCAGCTGGGCCGCAATACACAGGTACGTTGGCACTGCAATTTCGATAACGCAGCGGTCAGGCGGCATGTCATTGAAAACGTCCTGGCATCATGGACCCGATACAGTCGCTGGATGGGGGATACCTGGGATCAGGCGCCGTGTTGCGTTTTCTTCGAGCATGCCAAACCGGCAGGGGCCGCACTGAGTGAATATGAGCAGGTATTTCAGAGCCCGGTCATGTTTGAGCAGGGATTCAGCGCCCTCGAAATTTCTCCCGAACAGATTGCCCATCCCATACGTCAGTCAGATCCGATTTTGTTGAAAACCTTATTGGATCACGCAACGCAATTGCTGGCCGAAATCGATCAACATGAAAACTGGGCACACCGAGTTAAAAATCTGCTGCGGCTGATGATAAAACAAGACCTGCCCCGCAAGGAATTCATCGCCGAGAAACTGGGAATGACGCCCCGCACCCTACAGCGCAAACTTGCCGATGAGGGGACAGGTTATCAGGAATTACTGGACGAATTAAGGCTGGAGATGGCGCAAAACTACCTGCGGGATTGCAGTCTCAGTATCGACGATATCGGTGCCATGCTGGGCTTTGCAGAACCGCGTTCGTTTCATCGCAGCTTTAAACAGTGGACGGGGAACACCCCAGGTCAATTCCGCGACACTCAACGGCAAGGTGCCTGAGTTTTTCAACCCGCTAACAAATCCTCTTTGAGCGACGGCTGGATGGGATCTTCACCCAGCCAGATGCCGAACAGAACTTTCTTGAATTCAAACTCCGGCATTACACGCAGCGTTTGCCCATTGCGAACAAAGTGCACGCCTTGCTGTGGTACATAGGTGAAATCAAACACATCGCCTTTTTGCACCTCAAAAGTCAATGCTGACCACAGTTGATCAAGCATGGGTGCATAACGCGCAAAATCAGCGCCCGCCGATTTTTGAATTCCTTCGGTAATGGCATCGGTCAATCGCTCCCGCGTAATTTGCGAGGATGTTATGACGATGCGCATCGACTGCAATTCTTTGGAGGTAATAATCGCTTCCGCCGACGTGGTGGGCTTTGCCAGATAGAGTCCTGCCACATACACATCGACAAAAAATTTGTTTCGCACCCCGGCACCGTTCAACTGCAAGGACGTACCCTGCACCGATTGGGTCTCATCGAGCTTTACGCCACCCACATCGAGCGCCAGCGCAGCACTGGAGAGTGAGCCGATGAACAATCCACCCAACAAAAAACGATGCCAAAAAGCGACGCGCATGGCCAATGCTCCTACAAAAAACGAATTTACGAACGCTTGCCTGACAGCATTCCGACCATCGATGGCGACCTAGAATACACTGATCGCCCAATAAATCACTAGCCGCAGAAACCATGCTCTATGTCGATCCGGCCAGCCCCAAACGGGGGTGGTCAGCGGCATGACTCATTTCAGTTTGTGTAACTGAAAGCGGCGCATGAGAACCCAGTCCCGCAGTCTGGTCGGCACCCACTGCGCAAAAAAGGGCAGGGCCCGACTGCCATAGCCATAGCGAAACAGCGGTGTGGAAGGCGATGTTTCAAGGGTCTCGATCAAAGCCTTACAGAACTCATCGGTAGGGGTGGGAGCATCCTGCGAGGCTTTCGCCCGTGCATTGATCGCCTCTTCGATGGGGGTATACCAGGATTTGCGATGGTGACGCCCATGCAGCGAATGCGCAGCATTCTGACCAAAATTCGATTCGATGGCGCCGGGTTGCACCGTCATCACATTGATATTGAACGGCGAAAGCTCCATGCGCAATGCGTCCGACAGCAGATGCACTGCGGCTTTGGAAGCGCCGTAAATTCCCGAAAACGGCGTCATCAAAACACCGGACACGCTCCCGATATTGACGATCAAACCATTGCGACGTTCGATCATGGGTTGTGCGGCAGCGCGGGTCATACGTAATATCGAATGCACATTCACCGACAACTGATCTTCGATCTGTTTGTCATCAAGATCGATCAGGGGCCCCATGACACCAACGCCAGCGTTGTTGATCAGCACATCGAGCCGTCCTGCCTTATCGAGAACCGTCTGTACCGCCTCATTGCACTGCTCGGAACTGGTAACATCAAGCTCCACAGGTGTAATCCCTAAATCTTGCAGGGTCTTTACTGATTCCCAACGACGCCCTCCCGCAAACACTTTATGGCCGCGCTCATGCAGCTGCATTGCCAGGGTGCGGCCAATGCCCGAAGAGCAACCTGATATGAGAATCACGTTCGAAGTAGTCATTTCAGCGCTGGCGTCCTTTTCAATGGAATTTTGCAGTAAACGGATACTCTAATACGAAGAAGGCTCTAAAACGCAAGGCCTCGTCTGAGATTGTAAAACTCAAGAGACTCTATACATTAAGAGGCTCTAAACATTAAGAAACATTAAAACTCAAGAGGCTTTAGAGTACAAAAGGCTCTGAACTAAAAAAACGCCGAAACGCAAGCGCCTCAAAAGTTCAAGATAATCTATTTTTCTCTGGTTGGGGTACTATCCAATGATTCTCTGTTGGATAGCCAAGAAAAGGTGACCCTCATGTTTGATCTATACACGTCGCTGAAATACCGCATGAAATCGCAAATGGTGTCACCGGAAGATGCGTTGCCCGGCCGTCAGACGCCGATGACAGTCACTAATCGTCACTATGTGCTCGGTAACCCGTTATTACCCCCTTATCCGGAGCACCTTCAAGAAATCGTGGTGGGAATGGGGTGTTTCTGGGGCGCTGAAAAGCGCTTTTGGACACTGCCCGGGGTTTACACCACAGCCGTCGGATACAGCGCCGGTGTCACCCCCAACCCCACCTACGAAGAAGTGTGCAGCGGCCAAACCGGGCATAATGAGGTGGTAAAAATTGTTTTCGATCCAACTCGCCTCAGTCTCGATACCTTGCTTGCCCAATTCTGGGAAAGCCACAATCCCACACAAGGTATGCGCCAGGGCAATGATGTGGGCACACAATACCGTTCCGGCATTTACTACGCCACTGAGGACCAGCGTCAAATCATCGACAAAACGTTGCAACACTATCAATCCGCGCTGAAAAAGCATGGCCAAGGAACAATCACCACCGAAATAAAACCGCTGACCGCTTTCTACTACGCAGAAGATTATCACCAGCAATACCTGGCCAAAAATCCTGGAGGCTATTGTGGTCTAGGGGGAACAGGTGTTTGCTACTGAGCACGTCCGATGCTAATGTGATCGCCTTTCACTGACGCAGCATTTTACGTTGGATCTTGCATCCGGATACTTCGATCGCCATCTTGGTGACTGTCATTTTTCTGAAACCTAATTGTAGTAAATCGGTGTTGTCTTTTTAGGGGAATCGACGTGCGATCCGAGCGTGTATTAAAGGGCTTGCCAGAGTTGTACCAGCTTGATCGCTGGGCTGAATTACACGATCATCGCTGCCGCGTTTCCATCCTGTCTGAGATTGTATATAAACAAGAGATCTTGCCGATCTATCGATTTGAATTCGGCAGCACCGCACCCGATGCACCCACTGTGATCTTTGTTGGGGGCGTGCATGGTGTTGAACGCATCGGAACCCAGGTATTGCTGTCATTTATGCAAACTCTGTTCGAGCGCATGCACTGGGACGATACCCTGGAAATGTTGTTGACGGATTTACGGGTGGTCTTCATACCACTGATGAACCCTGCCGGAATGTTACGCCGCCGTCGCAGTAACGCCCAAGGTGTGGATCTGATGCGGAATGCGCCCATCGACGCCAAAGGCAAGGTGTCACTGATGTTGGGTGGTCATCGCGTTTCGCGCTACCTGCCCTGGTATCGTGGCAAAAAGGGCCAGGACATGCAGCAAGAAAATCAGGCCGTGTACGAATACGTGCAGTCAGTCTTGCGAACGTCGCGGTTTGTCATAACGCTGGATTGCCATTCCGGCTTCGGGCATCAGGATCGGATCTGGTTTCCGTATGCTTATACGCCTGATCCTTTTGAACACATCGGCGAAGTGTATGCCCTGCAGCAATTGTTTCAACGCAATCACAGTAGCTATTCCTTTTATGTGATAGAACCGCAATCGACCAGCTACACAACGCACGGTGATTTTTGGGATTACACCTATAAAACAGGGATTAGCGAGCGCGCTGGCATGTATCTGCCCCTCACCCTGGAGATGGGTTCATGGATGTGGGTGCGAAAAAATCCCAAACAGATGTTCAATTCTCTTGGGATATTCAATCCGGTCATGCCGCATCGTCATGAACGGGTCTTGCGCCGCCATCAATGCCTCATGGATTTTTTGATGCGGGCAGCACGTAATTACGAGCGTTGGTTACCAGGCAAAGATACTCATGATGAGTGGATGCATCAGGCAATAGAGCATTGGTATAGAGGGCCGGCCTTGATCGGGTGATCGGCCGGAGGACAGGCGCATTTGCTTGCTGTGACGAAACACTTGGCGATCAGCTTGAAGACGATCAGCTTGAAGATAAGACCGACGAAAAATCTGATGCAGGAAGCTTGGTCAATCATGCCACGCGCAAAGCGTAGGCAGGACGCAATGTGTCGTGTTCCTTCGAGATACCTTCAACCACTGCTCGCATGCGTTGCTCTAATTCACTCACTTGTTGTGCCAGTGAGTCGGTGGTGAGTTCCATCGGTTCCAACACGTCTACCGACGCATACAATTTTTTATGCCCCATCATATTCCACAAGTGCTGTGTAAACTCGTCATCCCCAATAAACGGCACCGGATTGTCATCCTCTTCCGACCAATAGCGAACAACCACGGGCAATACCTTCACCGGATGGTGATGACACACTTTAAATAGCTTGGAATGAAAGCGCTTAACGCTGGTGCCATCGGTCGTCGTTCCCTCAGGAAAAAACAACACCGATCGATTACGCCGCAAGGTATCAGCAATCGTGCGAGAAACAGCATCTGTATTGCCCGCGCCCCGCTGAATATATAATGTCCCGACTTTAGACGCCAGCGTACCAATCAAAGGCCACTTGGCGACTTCTGCTTTAGATAGAAAACTGACGGGTGTAACGCTACCTATAAGTGGAATGTCCACCCATGACACATGGTTGGAAACCAACAAAACAGCGCCTTCTTTTTCGTGCGGGATCTGACCTTGCAGTTGTACTTCAATATTCAGAATGCGGGTCACACGTCCCAGCCACCATTGCATGGTTTTGCGAACCGCCGGGTTATACGGTCGCCATACGGCGCCCGTTGCCACCAACAATACCAGTCCAGAAGAAATGTGGCCTACCATCAAGGAGCTTCGCCATAATCTGCGGATCATCGCCATGCGTGGGTTTTCTCCTATTCGGCAGCGCGTAAGAAATGTTTGGCATAACGCCCGTTCAGTTCGCTCGTATCCAGCAGAACGAATACGTCGGCGACGTTGAAATCTGGGTCCCAGCAGGCTTCGCCACAGATTTTCGCGCCCATGCGTGTATAAGCTTTCAAAAGTGGGGGAAACAAAGCCGATAAGCCCTCGTTGCTCACGCCAGGAATGGGCAGCTTCGGAGTGACGCGCACATCAGGTGCAGACAAATGTTTGGTACGCACCACGTTCATGATGGAGGCATATTGCAAACCGCCGTCTGCCAGCGATATTGAGGCACAACCAAACAGGTAGTTGTAACCATGCTGCAACAAGTGTTGTGCCAGCTTTCCCCACAGCACGGCAATGGTTGCACCGTTGCGGTAGTCCTTGCGAATACAGGTGCGACCGATCTCCAGAAACTTGCCGGGAAGGGCTTTGATTGCCTCCAGTTCGAATTCGTGGGAGGAATAAAAATCGCCAACAATACGTGCGCGATCGCAGGGCAGGGCGCGCGTATAGCCGACGATATCGCCCGTTACGGTTTCGCGAACCACAAAGTGAATGCAATGATCATCGAATTCATCGATGTCGATGGCTTGACCCTGCCAGTAGCCATTGACAGGCAGCGTTACCGCGTATTCTTCGCAAAAGGTTTCATAGCGCAAACGTTGCGCCTGACGGATATCGCTTATGTCTGTAATGATATCGGCGTAAAGGCGGGGGGCGAGGGTGCTTTGTTCTGCTACTTTACTGGTAAGTTCTTGCAGCATGTACGAACTCCGGATGGATGATGGGTACATGTGAAAGGGTAGGATCGCGATATTTCAGAGAAGTGACAGAGCGATGAAGAATTGAAGACGCTATAAGGGGCTGTGATGCGGTGATGAATGTGGTGATGAAAAAGGCACCTGCGTTGCGCAGGGTGCCTTTTGCTTTTTTCATGGGGTACGGTGCTCAATCTTGTTCAGCACTTAATCGTGCCCAACGCCTAAGCAAGCGCTACTCCTAATCTAGCTAAACTTTTAGTTATGCTAGATTTTAGTCATGTTCAACAAGGCCAAGCATTTCTTGCTTGAGAGATTCCTGTGCAGGCGTATCGCTCAACCAAATGCCGTAGAGGGCTTGTTTGAAATCCAGACCCGCAATGGTTTTTACCTTGGCGCCATTTTTGGCGACATGCACGCCTTCACCTTTGACATACGTCAGGTCGAAATAATCGCCCACTTTAATCGGTTCGTTGAAGGTCGCGATGAAATCATCGATCTTGGGTTTGAGTGCACCCATTTTGCCATCGAGCGACTTTTCAAAGCCTTCGGTGGTGGCGCTGATCATGCGCTCACTGGTGATTTTGTCCGAGATGATGTGCAAGCGAATCGATTGGTTTTCGTCGGCAGCAATGACCGTTTTGGAATCCTTGCTGGGCGCTTGCAAATAAAGGCCGCTGACATACAGGTCGAACATCCATTTTTCGCGAACGCCCGCACCGTTCAGAGCAAGTTGTTGATCCGCGACAGGCATGCTGTCAGGCAATTTGATTCCGGCGATATCGAGAGCAGAAGCCGAAGACGTGGCGATCATGAGAGAGACGATAGCGAGAGCACGTTTCATAGTCCATAGACCTCATCGTTACTACGGTAGTAGTGACTGTTTTTGTTGTGACACAGTTATGAGTGAGGCAGCGGGTCTTCCATGTGGTCAATCGTTGACCGCAATGACCAGCGCTGGTGTCCTCCGTAAGGCAAACATACTCCAAATTAAGGAGTATTCTCCTCAATGGAGTGACCCTGGCAGGGCCGGGGCCAGTATATCCCAGCTGCCCTTACGTTCCGTGTTGTTTTTTGTTTGTTTTGCGCGTTCACTCTCGCAATTTCGGCGAAGTTGACTAAACTTGCTTCGTTGCGCTGCCAAATCCTTTTATATCAGTAAGATGAGTACAATCCCGCAGTTTGGCTAAACAGGCCTGGCGGGTGGGCCGAAAGGCTATTGACCTTCCCCCTATAAATCGGCAAGATACCGACCGCCCTCGCGGTAGGGGCTTTAAGTTGCCTTTTTACCCCAGTGCAGTTCCAGTCGGGTAAGCTAGTGTCTAGCCGTTTGTTTTGTCTCGGGAAACGGTCGGTCGTCTTGCCATCTATTCACATATAGTCATACGCCGAGGATTACATGAAGGTTCTTGTCGCTGTCAAACGAGTTGTAGATTACAACGTCAAAGTGCGGGTCAAGCCGGATAACACTGATGTTGATCTTAACAACGTCAAGATGGCTCTGAACCCCTTCTGCGAAATTGCGATCGAAGAAGCCGTTCGCCTGAAAGAGAAAGGGGTTGCCAAAGAAATCGTAGCTGTGTCGATTGGTCCGAAGGAAGCGCAAGAGCAGATTCGTACTGCACTGGCTCTGGGCGCCGATCGCGGCATTCTGGTAGAAACTAACGAAGCCGTTCAGCCGCTGGGCGTTGCCAAGCTCCTGAAAGCCATCGTTGACCAGGAAAAGCCTGACCTGATCATCCTCGGCAAGCAATCCATTGACGGTGATAACAACCAGACGGGCCAAATGCTGGCTGCGCTGGCGGGTATCTCGCAAGGTACTTACGCTTCCAAGGTCGATGTAGCCAACGGTAAAGTGTCTGTTGTCCGCGAAATCGACGGTGGTTTGCAAACCGTTGAGCTGGCACTGCCTGCCGTCGTTACTACCGACCTTCGCTTGAACGAGCCGCGTTATGCGTCTCTGCCCAACATCATGAAGGCCAAGAAAAAGCCGCTTGATACCAAAACGCCCGATGCTCTCGGCGTCGACGTCAAGCCGCGCGTCAAGACCCTGAAAGTCGAAGCGCCTTCTGAGCGTAAAGCGGGTATCAAGGTTGCGACCGTTGAAGAACTGGTTGCCAAACTCAAGAATGAAGCGAAGGTGATCTAATGAGCATTCTCGTTTACGTTGAACACGACAACAGCAGCGTCAAAGGCGCCACGCTGAATACCGTTGCCGCTGCCAAAGCCATTGGTGGCGATATCCATTTGCTCGTTGCGGGTCACAACTGCGGCGCAGCAGCTCAAGCGGCTGCCAAAATCGAAGGCGTATCCAAAGTATTGGTGGCCGACGACGCTGCATTCGGTCACCAACTGGCCGAGAACGTTTCGGTACTCGTTGCTGAAGTGGGCAAGGCTTACAGCCATATTTTGGCGGCTGCCACCACTACCGGCAAAAACTTCCTGCCGCGTACTGCTGCACTGCTTGATTCGCAAATGATCTCTGAGATCAGTGGCGTGGTCAGCGCTGACACCTTTAAGCGTCCTTTCTATGCCGGTAACGCTATTGCTACCGTGCAAAGCAGCGATGCCATCAAGGTGATCACTGTGCGTGGTACGGCTTTTGATCCCGTTAAAGCTGAAGGCGGTTCTGCTGCCGTTGAATCCGTTGGCGGCGCCAAAGACGCTGGCATCTCCAAGTTCATCGGTGAAGAGCTGGCCAAGTCTGACCGTCCTGAACTGACGGCTGCCCGCATCGTCGTGTCTGGCGGTCGTGGTATGGGCTCTGGCGAAAACTTCAAGATCATTGAAGCCGTTGCTGACAAGCTCGGCGCTGCTGTTGGCGCTTCACGCGCTGCAGTTGACGCAGGCTTTGCTCCAAACGACATGCAAGTCGGTCAAACCGGCAAGATCGTTGCTCCTGAGCTGTATATCGCCGTTGGTATCTCTGGCGCTATCCAGCACTTGGCCGGTATGAAAGATAGCAAAGTGATCGTTGCCATCAACAAAGACGCAGAAGCCCCCATCTTCCAGGTGGCTGACTACGGTCTGGTGGCTGATCTGTTTGAAGCGGTTCCCGCTATGGAAAAGCTGGTCTAAGCACTGCCTAGATCGTTGCAAAAGCCCGGTACTTACCGGGCTTTTGTGTTTCTGGTGTTTGCGCTAATCCCCGACAGAACTTTTGATAGAAATAAATGGGTATGAGTTACTCAACGAATAATAATGTTCACAGCGCCACCAAAAATAGCAGAAGCCTTTCCAGGGTTTCGTTCTGCGTTGGCTTGTGTTTAATCCTGTGTCTACCAGGTTGCGGTTATCTGGTGCGCCAGAAAGCCGATCGCCTTTCACAGGATTTTGCGACCGCGGTCATGCAGCAAGAAGATACACAAATGGTGGCCGACGCTTTGCCTGCCTATTTGCTTCTGATGGATACGCTGGTGCACAACAGCCCTGAAAATGGCGCATTGGCCATGGCGGATGCGCGCCTCAAGGCAACGTTCTCGTCTTCGTTTATTGCGGATAATGAGCGGCAAAAAATCTTTGCCGAGCAAGCGTGGACACTGGCTCGCCGTAGCGCCTGTCTGCAAGAAAACCCTCTCTGCGACGCCTATAAAGGTGGCATCGACGATATCGATCTGGGGCTGGATTGGGCAGATGAATCGGTGCGCAAGCTGGCCTATGATTTTGCCAGTGTCTGGATCACCTGGATTCAAGTCAACAAAGACGATTGGAACGCCATTGCTCAGCTGGCGAAAGCCGAGCGGCTGATGGCACGCGTTGTCGAACATGATCCAGCGATCGATTATGGCAATGCTTTTGTCTATCTTGGGGTGATGAACAGCCTCGTACCCGCCGCGTTAGGTGGCAAACCCGAAAAGGGGCGCGACTACTTTGAAAAAGCGATCAGTGTGAGTGACGGCCGCAATCTGATGGCAAAAGTGCTGTATGCTGAATTCTATGCACGCCTGGTCTTCGATCAAGCCTTGCATGATCGATTGGTCAATGAGGTGATCGATGACGCGCACCCGTCCAATGGATTGAAATTAAGTAACGCCCTGGCCAAGCGTCGTGCGACAACACTGCGCGAAACGGCCAAGGACTATTTTTAGTAGAACGGATCTCGAGGTGAGTGCATGCGCGTGTGGCATAAAATAGTGGCGGTAGTGGCGATTGCAACGAGCATGGTGACGCCGGTAGTGGCCGCGACGACGTTGAAGGTGGCCACGCTCAGCCCTGACGGATCCACCTGGATGAAGCTCATGCGCGAAGGCGCCGCCGAGGTTGAAAAGAAAACTGAGGGCCGGGTGCAGTTCAAGCTGTATCCGGGCGGCGTCATGGGCGACGATGCCAACGTGTTGAAGAAGATCAAGTTCGGTCAACTGCATGGTGGTGCGCTCACGGGGGGTGTGCTGGCGTCGTGGTATCGCGATGCACAGGCCTACAATTTGCCCTTCCTGTTTGCCAATTACGCTGAGGTAGATGCTGCACGCGCTAGCTTTGATCCGCAAGTGGCCGCCGGGCTTGAGGCCAAGGGGCTGGTGCTGTTGGGAATGGGCGAGGGCGGTATGGCCTATCTGATGAGTCGAAAGCCGATTAAGTCGGTCGAAGATCTCCAACAGGCCAAAGTCTGGATTCCTGCCAATGATGAGGCATCGCGTGCCGCCGTGGGGACGTTGGGGGTGAGCCCGATTCCGTTGCCGCTGGGTGATGTGCTAACCGGTTTGCAAACCCACATGATCGACACGATTGCCTCGCCGCCGGTAGCCGCCATCGCGTTGCAATGGCACAGTCAGGTCAAACATGTACTGGATTTGCCCGTATTGTTTATCTGGGGTGGTTTGGTGGTGGATAAAAAGACCTTCGGAAAACTTTCCGGCCCTGATCAGGCGGCGTTACGGAGCATCATGTCGGAAAAATTTCATGAGATGAGCGAAATCAATCGCAAAGACGAGCAGGGTGCGTTGGCTGCGCTTAAAAACCAGGGGTTGGTGTTCGATACACCGACGGGGGATATCTTGAAGGCGTGGCATGATTTTGGTCACTCTGCGACTGAAAAAGTCGTCAAGGATGGATTTATATCACCCGAGTCTTACAAGGCTGTTAGTAACGCTGTCACTGAATTGCGCAACAAAACAGGCGCGAACTGAGCGATGTTAGCGCGTATTGCTCGTCACTGGGCCTGGCTAGAGAACACGTTGGTGGTATTGATACTCGCCAGCATGCTGATATCGGCTATCGTACAGGTGATCTTGCGCAATGGTTTCGATTCGGGCATTGATTGGGTAGAGGCCTTTCAGCAATATGCGTTGCTGTGGTTGGGCTTTTTAGGTGCATCGATTGCGTCACGCGAACGCAAACACATTAGCATCGATGCTTTTCTGCTGTTATTGCCGGAGCGATTTCGCACATCGACACGCTGGTTGCCAGCATTGTTCTCGGCGGGTGTGTGTGCGGTCGCTGCCTGGTGTTGTTGGCTTTTGGTCGTATACGAACAAGAATCCGGCGAGATGGCCTTTGGCCGCGTGCCGTTGTGGTGGTGCCTAATCATAATGCCGGTGAGCTTCGGCGTTATGGCGTTGCGCTCATTGACGACGTTATGGATGACACCGCCAGGAGAAGACTGACATGTTGTCGAAGTCGTTATTCGTTACGCTGATCACGTTTGTCGGTGCCCCCTTGTTCACGGGCATTTTGGCGATCGCGATGTTTGGCTTTCATGTCTCTGACATCGATTTTACAGTGGTGGGGTTGGAGCTGTTGCGAATATCGCAAACACCTCTGCTCAGTGCGCTGCCTTTTTTTGCCTTTGCGGGATTCGTGTTGAGCGAAAGTCGTGCCTCCGAGCGGCTATTGGCTGTTGTGCAGTCCGCGTTTGGGTGGATGCCTGCAGGGCTTTGCCTCGTTTCTCTGATTCTATGTGCATTTTTTACGGCGTTTACCGGTGCATCGGGCGTGACTATAGTGGCGGTGGGGGGGCTGCTGTTGCCTGCTTTATTGAAAGCGGGTTATAGCGAACGTTTCAGCCTGGGGTTGTTGACTTCGTCGGGCAGCCTGGGTCTGTTACTGCCCCCATCCCTACCGTTGATTCTTTACGGCATCATCGTGCAACAGATGGAAGGGGTTGAACCTTTTCAGTTAACGGAATTGTTTATGGCCGGGCTATTACCGGCGCTGGTGATGGTGGTTTGCCTGTTTGCCCTGAGTGGCTGGGCGTGGTCGCGTTCGAAGATTGGCTCCATGCCGTTTGATGGCAAGGCCTTGCGCAAGGCCCTGTGGGATGCGCGTTGGGAACTGCCATTACCGTTTCTGGTGTTGTGGGGCATCTACGGTGGCGTGTTGGTGTTGTCAGAATCAGCCGCCTTCATGGCCGTGTATGTGGTGCTGGTGGAGTGTTTCGCGTATCGCGAAATCAGTTTGCGCAAGCTAGGGCACATTGCGGTGGAATCGATGACCATGGTCGGTGGCGTGCTGATCATTCTGGCGTGTTCGCTGGTGCTGACGAATTACCTGATTGATGCTGAAGTACCGACCCGCATGTTTGAGTTCGTCAAACAATACGTCGATGACAAATGGGTATTTTTGTTGTGTCTGAATGTGTTCTTGCTGATGCTGGGAATGATGCTCGACATTTTTTCGGCGTTGGTCGTTGTCGTGCCACTTATTGTGCCCGTTGCCCTGTTCTATGGCATTCACCCTGTACATTTGGGTATCGTGTTTTTGGCCAACATGCAAATTGGATATTTTACGCCGCCCGTGGGAATGAATTTGTTTATTGCCAGCTTCCGGTTCAAACAGCCGATTATGGTGCTATACCGTGCGAGCATTCCCTTCATGATCGCCTTGCTGGTTGCTTTGGCGTTGATCACCTGGATACCCTGGTTGTCGCTTTGGCATTTCAATCGTTAGAGGGAGTGGGATCAGCAGTACCAGAAATGAAGAAGGCTGCCATTGGGCAGCCTTCTTCATTATTAACTTGTGACAATCACATCACGCTTCGACGATCATCTTATAAAGCTGATCTTTCAGCGACAAACGCTCTTTCTTTTTTTGTTCGAGATAGTCGTCTGAGGTGTTTTCAACCCCTTGCTCAATACGCAGCACTTCATGGTCGATCTCATGATAGTCGCTGAACAGCTTTGCAAAGTTCTTGTTTTCCACCTTCAGTTGATGAATACGTTCCTTATGCTCGGGGAACTCATGTAATAAATCGTGCTTTGCCAGTCCCATTAGATAACCTCTGATTTTTGTGCCAACGATGACAGTGTATGGGATTACTCCCGCGTTGCCTTGATGTGTATCAAACCTGTCTTGACTCGCCAAACCCCTTTTAAATGCCGGGTAGAGAAAACAAAGGGTAGTTTCTCACTCGGCATGGGATGTAACTGACTGTAAAGACGGCGTTGAGGTGAACTTATCGGGTAATCAGTAGGTTGCGAGCATCAGTTTGTGACCAGCTAGTCACTTAGTTACACGAAAACAATAGTGTTGGGTAATCCAATTGGATAGATTATGAACATCTCATGACCGACCAGGTCTGCAGTTACAACTAAATACAAAAATCTAGAAAGGTGAGCTGAGATGTTGAGAAAGGTGCTAACCCTGACGGTAGGTTCGATGATGGCCACAGGTGCAATGGATGTGATGGCCTGGTCGCAACCGACACACAAATTGATAGTCATGGATGCGCTCGCCTATATGGGCTCAGCACGTGCAACTGCGGACGAACGCCGGGCGTATGACTTCTATGTTTCAGCCGCTCAGGGCGATGCCGGTAAGGCTGCAGACGCCCTCGGACAAGCGTGCTACGACGTCGACAGTTTCAAAGATGTACACCTGGGCTCCTGGTGGAGTGGCTACTGGTCAGCACCTGTGTTTGGTCTGGCTCATTCGATTGTTGGCTATAACGCCTACCATCACTTTATTACCATGTCGCGTGGTGAAGATGCTCACGGTAACGCTCATGGTGGATACAACTTCCGTCATCGCACCCCTAATGGATCATTAGGAAAGGGCGAATTCTTTGATATTGATAAACTGGCGTCCATTTATCTCTGGAATACAGAGCTTTGGAAAAACGACTTTAATACGACGGAAGCGAATTACCGCCAGGGTTCTTATTCCAATTGGAATGAACATTATCGCGATTTTCAGGATATTCCCTGGCAGCCTTCTGCCAATGCGGGTGAATACTGGTTTGGTGAATTTAAAAAGCAACCGACCTTTCAGACGGTGGGATATTCGTTGCACTTTCTTACTGATGCCGGGCAGCCGCATCACACCATGTCAACATCGGCCAATCACCATTCCGGCTGGGAATCTTGGGTAGAAGACCATTACCAAACTGAAAACCTGGCCAATTTTGATAGCGTGCAGGCGGCTTTGGGCAAGTACAGTGCGCGGGACAGCATGAATGGTCTGATTACCCAATTGGCCGGCATTGCTTATAGCCATCCAGATCCCTTGTATGCGACTGACTATGAGACTCGCAAGGCCACGGCACAGGTGATGATTCCCGAGACTATTGCGGCGACGGTTGCGGTACTGACCAAAGCCGTTAATTGTGTCCATAACGAGTGTGGTATGTAAGGCCGCTGGATCACGTCTTTCCCTTCCTTTCAAACGATCGGCTGTTGCCTATCAAATATGTGTCTACCACGTGCTTGATCGGCAACAGCTGGTCGTTATTCTGTTTTTTTTGTTCTCGACTGGAATTCGACGCGTAACCCGTTAACATTGTTGATCAGGGTCAGTTCTTGTATTTAAACGAGTTTCGCTTGCTTTTTGGTTGGCGTGGTGGGGATACGCCGACAATAAGTGGCTCGTTGGGATGCTGCGTGAGCTGATGCCGGATCTGCACAGGTCTTGCATTTAGCTATCCCCGTTTTTGGTCGTAAAAATTGGGGAGAACCTATTCGTGCATGCGCATAAAAGGCTAGTGCTGGGCATTGCCCTGGCAGCATTGATGTCTTGCGGTGGCGGTTCCACACAAGAAGATGCCGGAACCGATGCGACGGCGAGCGCACAATGTACCGGGTCTTGCGTTAATTCTTCCAGTTTTCTCAGTGTGTCTGATGTGCAGACGATCATTGCCCAGGGCGTTGCCGAAGCACAGGCGCGCGGCTTGGTGGCAACGATCGCCGTGGTGGATCGGGTGGGTAACGTGCTGGGTGTGTTCCAGATGAATGGCACCGCCACGGCGATGCTCATCTCTACCCAAAGCGGCGCAACCGGTGGTCTGGAAGGTATCGAACTGGTACCCCCCACGCTGGGTGCCATTGCCAAGGCGTTGACTGGCGCCTATCTATCCTCTGAAGGCAATGCCTTTTCTACTCGCACTGCCAGCCAAATCATTCAGGAACATTTTAATCCCGGTGAAGAACAAAAGCCTGCGGGCCCTTTGTTCGGTGTGCAGTTTTCGCAATTGGCCTGCTCGGATTTTACAACGGCTTTCGTAAGCGGTGGCGCTACGCCGCCTGGGCCCAAACGTTCTCCGTTAGGGTTGAGTGGTGACCCGGGCGGGTTCCCCTTATATCGCGGGGGCACCGTTATTGGTGGCGTGGGTGTCATGGCCAGTGCGGGCGCTGCAGAGAAACCGTTGTACACGATTGATCGTGATGTCACTGATAGTGATCGTGATGATGAAGAAATCATTGCGTTAGCCGCAGGTTTTGGTTTTGGCGCACCCACTGAAAGACGCGCCGATAGAATAACGGCCGGTGGTAAAAGTCTTCGCTATGCCGATGCATCGACTAACGATATTGTCAGTAACGCTTCGCAAGCCTCGTTTGCTGCAATTAACGGTGTTGTCGGTAATGTCGTCGCAGTTGGGGGCTACAGTGATGCGACGCTGATTGCCGGAACAGCGTTTACGTCAGCGGCCTCCGGGGTTCGCATCGACAGAAGTCTCTACAGCGGTTTGGATGCGTTTGTGTTTGTGGATGCGACCAACACCAATCGCTTTCCACCAGTGGCTGGATCGTCGCTATCGCAGACTGAAGTTCAATCCATCATGCGCAGCGCTTTGGGTGTTGCTAATCGTGCGCGCGCACAAATTCGTACACCGCAAAATTCGCAAGCGCGAGTGACGATTTCCATTGTTGATTCTGATGGCGAAGTGCTTGCCATGGCACGCACGCGAGATGCGCCCGTGTTTGGTGCGGATGTTTCGTTGCAAAAGGCACGTACGGCCACTTTTATGTCGTCGTCAGATGCGGCGTCTGTTTTGTCGAGTGTGCCGGCAGCAAAATATCTCGATAGCGCCACGCCTACTTCGTCGGCCGACTCTGGCATCGATGATTATGTGATGGCAGTGCAGTCGTTTTTGGGTGATGACACGGCCTTTGAGAATTCTGGGCTCGCGTTTTCGTCTCGCGGAGCTGGCAACATCGCGTTGCCCTTATATCCGGACGGGATTGACGGCCAGGGTGAGGGGCCATTTAGCAAGCCTCGTGGTGAATTCAGTCCGTTCAATATTGGGTTGCAACTCGATGTGTCTTATAACGGCGTCGTGAATCATTTGGCGTTTTTGTTGGGGCTGAGTGGTTCTGATGTGCCTGCCAGCTGTCTGGGGCGCAAAAGCGTGCTGGATGCTGATCCCGCCGTGACCGAGCCTGTGGTGGGCAAACGGTTGGCCAATGGATTGCAGTTTTTCCCTGGTGGGGTTGCGATTTATCGTGGCAATACGCTGGTGGGTGGCATTGGTGTCTCGGGCGATGGGGTGGATCAGGATGACATGATTGCGTTTCTTGGGCTTGCAGAAGCGGGGACGGGTCTGAGCAACGCACCTGCTGAACTTCGTAACGACCAGCTTACGCCGCAAGGTGTGCGTTTGCGTTATGTGCAATGTCCGCAAACGCCGTTTCTTTACAGCAGCGAACAAAATGTATGTGCAGGCAAATGAAGCATCCAATGACGGGTAGGCTTTTTATGAAGAGTGAGGCACCTAATGAATAGAAAACCGTGGCTGTTTTCATTGGTTGGTGTGTCGCTGGTCGTACTCTGGGGTGTGCCAGAGGATGTCGTCGCTGAAGAACCGGCAACCTATGAAGAATGTGTTGAGAAACAAACCACCTTCAAACAGCGCCGCCGCGCTGGGCGTGATGCGCAGGAACGGTTAACCACGTTCGAATGCGAGAAAAAAGAATTACCGCGTTCCACAGCGCCCGAATCGGCACCCAATGCGCCCTTGTCTGAGCGCGGCCTGTCCGGGAAACGCAAACGGGAGTTGCAGGCCAATATGCCGCGCCCACCCGCCGATGGTTTTTCTGAGCCCATTGCGTTACCTGATCGTTGGCGTATCGTCGAAGCGCTGGGTTACAAAGAGCGCTGGTGGGACCCGTATAACCAAAATACCTGGAAGGGTGACAAACCCATTTCACAGAAGGGCACAGAAAACTGGTTTTTTGCATTCACCGGCATTTCAGACACAGTGATGGAATTGCGTCGCTTGCCAACACCGGTGGGCGGGCAGAGTGCCGATCGCGCAGGGGCTTCTGACATTTTTGGTGAAGGTGACCAATATGCCTATGTGCAGAATCTTGCGACAGAATTTGTGGTGTACAAAGGTAATACGGTATTCATGCCGCCGGAAATCGAATTTCGTTTTACCCCGGTATTTAATTGGAATCGTGTCGAGCTTGATGAACGACTAGCGCTTTTTACCGATCCTGCCAAGGGGCCAAATCGTTCGGATTCGCATGTAGGTATTCAGGCAGCCTTTATTGACTACCACTTGCGCAATGTGTCGAGTCGTTATGACTTTGACAGTTTGCGCGTTGGCATACAGCCGATTACGGTGGATTTTCGCGGATTTTTGTTCAATGACAATCAGCTGGGTATTCGTGTATTCGGTAACCGCGACAACAATAAATACCAATATAACCTGGGTTGGTTTCGACGTATCGAGAAAGACACTAACAGCGGTTTGAATGATGTAGGTGCACCGTTACGGGATGATGATGTGTTCCTGTTCAATGTGTATCGGCAGGATTTGTTTGTGTTGGGCTTTACGTCGCAGTTGGCGATCGTGCACAACCGTAACCGGGAGGACAAGGAATATTATTATGATCAGAATGGATTTCTGACGCGCCCGGCAGCCATCGGCACCGAAGTGCCGCGACAATATGATGTCACCTACCTTGGGTATAACGGTGACGGTCATATGGGGCTTTTCAATTTGTCGGTATCGACCTATTACGCTTTTGGCGAAGAAACGCCTTCGGTTTTCACCAACGCCGATAGCGATATCAAAGCGGGTTTTGCAGCGTTTGAATTATCGCGCGATTTTGACTGGATTCGAGCGCGCGTATCGGGCTTGCATGCCACGGGTGATAAAGATCCTTTTGACGATGTTGCCGGTGGTTTTGATGCCATCCTGGAAAACCCTTTGTTTGCAGGCGCCGATACCAGTTTCTGGATTCGTCAGGCGGTGCCATTAGTGGGTGGTGGCGGAGTGGCATTGTCGGGGCGTAATGGGGTGTTGAATTCTCTGCGCTCATCCAAAGATGAAGGTCAGTCGAATTTCGTCAACCCAGGGATTCACTTGTTGGGGATGGGCGCTGATTTCGACGTGTTGCCTGAACTGCGTTTGTCGGTCAACGCCAATCATCTCTTTTTCGATAATACGGCAGTCCTTGAAGTGGCGCGTAACCAAGCGCCCATTGATAAAGAAATCGGCTGGGATCTTTCGACGGCGCTGATATGGCGGCCGTTATTCAATCAGAATGTGGTCATGCGTTTGTCCTATGCCATGTTGCTGCCAGCGGACGGTTACGAACAATTGGCGGATGATGAGAAGCCTTACTCCTTGTTGGGCAACCTGATTCTAACTTACTGATGCGGGCTAATTGTTTGAGTTTGGGGCTGATTATGAAATCGTGTGCCATGAGAATAAAAGCAGAAACGTCACACTTAGGTGTTGTTGGTTTTTATGCGTCGCGACCGCAGGTAGGGCAACGGGTGCTGCTAAACATACTGCTGTTGTTGCTGTGTGCCATCTGGATGCTGCCCACACAAAGTTGGGCTTCTGCCGGTTCCAAAGCTGTGGAGCGGGATTATTCAAAAGTGATTGCTCCGCCTTCTCCGGCACGGCAATCAGAGGCAGACATGCATGCTAAAAGTGACGGATGCATGACCTGCCATACCCAAACTGATCAGCCCTCGATGCATGAAAGCCCAGGGGTAAAACTGGGGTGTACCGACTGTCATGGGGGCAACGCTTCTATCACTGCAACGCCCGACCTGCAGCGCAAGGACAAAAAGTATGTCGAACTGATGGAAAGTGCGCACGTCTTGCCGCGTTATCCCGAGGATTGGCATTACCCCTCGTCGCGTAACCCTGAGCGCACCTATACCTTGTTGAATCGCGAGTCGCCTGAATTTATTCGATTCATGAATCCGGGTGACTATCGCATTGCCCGCGAATCCTGTGGTGCCTGCCATTTGCCCATTATTCAGGCCGCCGAGCGTAGTTTGATGTCAACAGGCGCCATGTTGTGGGGTGGTGCTTCTTACAACAACGGAATTTTGCCTTACAAACGTTATCTGGTCGGTGAAGCGTATACCCGCGATGGACAGCCCGCCATGCTAAAAGCACCGATGGCGTTGACTGAAGAAATGAAGCAGAAAAACATGCTGGAAGTGTTGTATCCACTACCGTCTTGGGAAACCATTAAACCGGGGGATATCTTCCGTGTATTTGAAGACGGTGGCCGCAATATTTCGCATCTGTTTCCAGAAACAGGATTACCGAATATCGCAGGAAATATTCAACGTCTGGAAGAACCCGGCCGGCCTGATTTCAAACAATCCAATCGCGGCGCCGGTACCGGGGCGCGTATTGCAGTACCCGTGATCAATATTCATAAAACTCGATTGAACGACCCGTTTTCGTGGTTTATGGGAACCAACGATCAACCGGGTGACTACCGGAATTCCGGGTGTTCGGGGTGTCACGTGGTGTATGCCAACGACCGCGATGAGCGGCATTCATTTGCCTACGCAAAATTCGGTCACGAAGGTAAAACGCAAACCATTGATCCCACCATTTCCAAAACCGAAGAAGGCCACCCGCTCAAGCATACTTTTTCGCGTCAGATCCCTACCTCACAGTGCATGATCTGCCATATGCATCAGCCCAATATGTTCATGAATACCTACCTGGGCTACACCATGTGGGATTATGAATCAGACGCTCCCAAAATGTGGCCGGAAAAGCAGGCGTATCCAGATGACGAACTCACCCGCAAAATATTGGATCGCAACCCGGAAGGCGCCTCTGCGCGCGGAAAATGGGGCAATATCGATTTTCTGAAAAACGTGTCAAGCCTCAATCCAGAGTTGAAAGATACGCAATTCGCTGATTATCACGGCCACGGCTGGAATTTCCGGGCCATCTTCAAACGTGATCGTGAAGGGAATTTGCTGGATAAAGATGGCAAGATCGTTGCCGATGAGGACCCGAAGAAATTCTCGAAGGCCGTGCATATGTCGTCGATTCACGTGGACGTAGGTATGGCTTGTGTCGATTGCCATTTTGCCCAGGACTCTCATGGTAACGGCCATATTGTGGGTGAAGTCGCGTTGGGGGTTGAGATCGATTGCCGTGATTGTCATGGCACTGCGAGCAGCTATCCCTCATTGACCATGAGTGGGCCTGCCTCCATTGGCGCTACCGATATGACTCAGATCCGCAACGCCGATGGTCGCTTGCGCTTTGAATGGGTCGATGGAGTCGACTCTAAGGAGTTGATACAACGTTCGGTGCTTGACCCTAAAAAAGAATGGAAAGTGTCGCTGGTGAAAGACACTGTCACGCCCGGTAATGCGCATTATAACGAGAAGGCTGCACGCGCCAAAACCATGAGCAAGAATACCGAAACCCTGGCGTTTGGGTTGACGGTGCCCGTGGATCAGCTCGCGCACAATGACGATGAAATGGAATGTTTCACCTGCCATACGTCGTGGACGACCAGTTGTGGTGGTTGCCACTTGCCTATCGAAGCGAACTGGAAAACAGCGCGCCATCACTATGAAGGCGGGGAAACCCGTAACTTCGCGACCTACAACCCGCAAGTGGCGCGTGATGAAATGTTTCATTTAGGGCGCCAGGGTTCGCCGCAAGGATCACGAATCGCGCCGGTAAGATCAACATCCGCCTTGGTCTTGTCGTCTACCAATTCGAATCGCGAAAAAATTTACATACAGCAGCCGCCAATTGCTGCCAGTGGTTTTTCTTCTCAGGCATTTAATACGCATTACCCGCATACCGAGCGCAAGACTGAAACCAAAACCTGTACTGACTGCCATTTGTCGAAAGAGAACGACAACAATGCCTGGATGGCACAATTGATGTTGCAAGGTACCAACTTTATCAATTTTGTTGGTTATTACGCCTGGGTGGGGAGTGAAGATGATGTAACAGGTGTTCAAGTCACCGAGTGGGAGGAACCACAGGCGGTGATCGGCAGCTACTTGCAGAAGTATGCCTATCCGGATTTTTACAAACAGCATCAGGCACGCAAAAAGCAATTGCCCGAAGGCCATAAACACAATGCGGGCTACGCCAACTGTTTGCAAATGCGGGGGGAATACCTGTATGTCGCTGAGGGTGAAAAAGGTTTCCGGGTGTATGACATTGCGTCGATCGCCAATAAAGGCGTGTCTCAACGGATTATCACTGCGCCTTTCTCGGCGTTGGGGCATGATGCGCATATCCCGTCCAGTAACGCCACGTGTGTGGTGCTTCCGACGACACAACCCGTCAGCCCCCCGCGCAATACGGGCGATCTGATGCGCGTGACCAATATGGAGCAGCCGTTTCATCCCCTCTATAACTATGCGGTGATTACCGATGCCAAAGAGGGTTTGATACTTACGGATATCAATCTGTTTGCCGATGGCGATGCCAAAAATAATCACCTGAAACGGGCAGTCACCTGGAATGATCAGGGAGTACTTAAAGGTGCAAGACATGTCACCTTGGGCGGTTATTACGCCTATGTGATGGCAGATCAGGGACTCGTCGTTGTTAACTTGAATGACCCGCTCAAACCGAAGACAGAAGCCATTGTGCCTTTGAATGATGGCCGCGCGTCGATGTTGCAGTTCCGCTATCTGTTTGTCACCGATAGGGAGGGATTGCAGGTGATCGATATTACCAAGCCCTCACAACCGCGTTTGATCGCGAATAATAAGGTGACGTTGCAGGACGCACGAAAAGTGTTTGTGTCGCGCACCTATGCCTATGTCGCGGCGGGTGCCCAGGGCTTGGTGATCGTTGATGTGAAGAATCCGGAAAAAATGCGCGTTTACCAGCAATTTACGGCGGATGGCCAGTTGAATGATGCGCGTGATGTGATTCTTGCCAGCACCAATGCGACCTTGTTTGCGTATGTCGCTGATGGTCAGAATGGCATGAAGATCCTGCAAATGACTTCACCCGATTCACAGCCGAAATTCTACGGATTCAGCCCTGCACCCAAACCGGAACTGATTGCTTGGTACCCGACAGCATCACCGGCTTTATCGCTGTCACGTCCCCTGGAGCGGGATCGTGGCGTAGATGAAACCGGCGGGCAGGTGGCGGTATTCGGTCGTTTGGGCGCGCGCCCCTTGAATCTGCAGGAAATGCAAAAACTCTATCTCAATGATGAAGGCAAACCCTGGTATGTCACCGACAAAGTGGAAGGGCCCTAATGGTATGGTGCAGAAAGCTAGCATGGTACAGAAAGCTATCATGCTGCCGAAAGCGATCATGGTGAAGAAAGTTACCATGCTCCAGGAAGTCATTCGCTGGCGTTTTCTGCTGGCATTGGTCAGTTTGTTGCTTGGCGTGTTGGCCTTGAACGAAGTCGCGCGGGCGGCGCCGTTTCCGCAACAGGATGGGCAGAAGCATTTTGGTGTGGCCAGTTGTGCGTCTTCTACCTGCCATGGTGCAGTCAGCGAGAGTAAAGACTCGAATATCTGGCGCAATGAATATCGTATCTGGTCCAAGCATGATAAACATGCGCAGGCGTACAAGGTCTTGCAGAATGCGGAATCCAAGGCCATCGCGGCAAAACTGGGCATAGCCGATGCCACCAAGGCGAAGGAATGTCTGGACTGTCACGCAGACAACGTACCGGTGGCGATGCGTGGCCCTAAATTTCAGTTAACGGATGGTGTCGGTTGCGAAGCCTGCCACGGCGGTTCTGAAAAGTGGATCAAATCCCACACCGATACGCAGGCGACGCACGCCAAGAATCTGGCGGCTGGGATGTATCCCACCGAAGACCCTAACGCCAGAGCTGAGTTGTGCCTGTCTTGCCATCTTGGCAATGAAAACCAGTTTGCCACACACCGTATCATGGGGGCCGGTCACCCACGCATGAGTTTTGAACTCGATACTTTTACGGTGTTACAACCCGGGCACTATAACGTCGATGATGACTACCGCAAACGCAAAGGGGAAATTACCGATCCCATGATGTGGGCAGTAGGGCAGGTGCAAACCGCCAAGCGTATCATTCAATTGCTCGACTCCCACTGGTTTAAATCAGGGTCAATGGTGCCGGAGCCCTCGTTTTTTGATTGCCATGCGTGTCACCATCCCATGAATGATCGGCGTTGGCAGCCCTCTGAAATCCAACAAGGATTGCCTGCCGGCGCGATTCGCCTGAACGATGCCCCGTTGACCATGTTGCGCGTTATTACCGCGCGTAAAGTGCCTGCCATGTCATCAGAGCTGCTCGGGGCGACGCGCAATTGGCACAAGGCCTCATTGGTGTCGCGTGATGCACTTATCAGCGCAGGCAGAGCCCTTGATGGCGTTCTCGATAAAATCGAGAGCAGCTTCAAACAATCCAGTTTTTCCAAGGCGGATCTGCAGGCAATTACCGTGGATCTCTTTGATCAGGCAGGCAAAGGCGAGTATCGTGACTACACCTCAGCCGAACAGGCCGTGATGGCCATCGATATGATCGTGATCACGCTGGGCGCCAATGACCGACTCAAAAATGAGGTCGACACGCTTTACCGCCTGGTTGAGGATGAACATCAATTCAACCCCAAAAATTTTGCAACGCAAACGCGCGCGATGAGTGGCCGATTCAAGGCGTTATGAACAGGCCATTTGCGCTTGCCGCGATAGAAAGAGAAGGGAGTAATACCGTTGACAGTTAAAACGGTCATAAATCATGTTGCGAGGACGCACCCCGGCAAGGTCAGGGAGCACAATGAAGACTGCTTTCATGCCGATGCAGAAAGCGGTTTGTTCATTGTTGCCGATGGGATGGGAGGGATGGAAGCGGGCGAGGTGGCCAGTGCCATCGCCCGTGATGAAACCGTGCGCGCGGTCACCGAGGGTAAAACGCTGGCTGACGCGATTCAGAGTGCACATACAGCAATACGCAAAGCGGTCGATGAAGGGATAGGGGCACAGGGGATGGGCACCACCATTGTCGCGCTCAGACTGACTAACGGCGAATGTGAACTGGCATGGGTGGGTGATAGCCGAGCGTACCTCTGGGACGCCGACAAGGGGAGTCTGCGGCGCGTGACGCGCGATCATTCGCATGTTGAATTGTTGCTGGCCAGTGGCGTGATTACCCCCGATCAGGCACACAAGCATCCGCAAAAAAACCTGATTACACAGTGCCTTGGGCAAACCAACAGTGACGATGTCCAGGTCGGTGTTACCCATGAAAAGTTACAACCCGGCCAAGCCATTCTGCTGTGCAGCGATGGCCTCAATGATGAATTGACCGATACCGAGATCGCACAATGCCTGGTCAGCCATTCAAAGTTGTCCGCGCAAGCCGATGCCCTGTTACAAACCACTCTTGAAAAAGGCGCACGTGACAACGTTACGCTGATTCTTGTGCAATTGGATCGCAAGAGTAAGTTGCAGAAATTATTAGCAAAAAGAGCGCTGCGCTACGCTGTGTTGGGCGTTCTGCTGGGTGGCTCGGTGTGGATGGCATTGAAAACCTACGTGGACGAATTACGCTTCTAGTGACGTTATGCGTCTATAGCCCATTTTGTGTGTCGACTGTGTGGTATGAGTGTTGGAGTAGATGATGGATTCAGATCGAACGATATTAGGCCCCATGTCATCGTCATTATTTGTGGTGGATGGCAAAGGTAACCGGCTGGAGGTTAATCGGGAGCTGATTGCTGGACGTGAAGTCGGTTGCGATCTGTTGTTGGATGAAGGGCGTTGCTCACGCAAACATGCCCGGCTGCAACCCGCACCGGGCGGGATTCTGGTGACGGACCTGGGCTCATCAAACGGCACCTTTATCAATGGCAATCGCATTGAAAGCGGCATTGCGAAAGCGGGTGATGAACTTGGGTTTGATACGGCCAAATATAAAGTGGAGGGCATTGCACCGGTAATGCCGCGTGCCGATGTCACCACACTGGTGCCGCCCGTTCCTTCGGCTTTAAATACTGCTGCGCCGCCCAAGCCACCACAAGCCATGGAGGCAGAAAAGCCAAAGCTCATTGCAGAGACCGCAGAAACACAAAAGGGAGCCTGGTGGGCGCCCAAAGATGAAGGCCCTGAGGGCACTCTCTTGATGCAACCGGGCATGGCTGCGCAACAGGCAGCTGTAGAAGGCACCCAAGTCATGGCCGCGCTGAGTGCCACTGAGCCTTCGCTGGTGGGCCTCAGTGGCAGCGTTAAGGGCAAATCGTTCAAGCTCAATGGCGATCGCTGGAAGATCGGTCGCGATGCGGCTGAATGTGACGTTGTACTCGATGATGCCGGGGTGTCAGCCTTTCATGCGCAGATTATTCATGAAGGAGCCACCTGGAAGTTAATCAATTTGATGTCGTCGAATGGCTCATTTGTGAACAGCCAGCGTGTACAGACAGCCTACCTCAACAGTGGTGATCGATTGCAGTTTGGTGCGACCGAATTTGTTTTTAATCTTGGTGGATTAAAAGCAGGAGGTGGGATCGGTAACGCTGCTTCTGAGGATACGGTTACCGTGGCGACGAAGGGAACACCGGCGTGGCTCTACGCGATTATCGGTTTTGTCGTTGTCGCACTGGCGGGTGCCGCCTGGGTATTTCTGAAATAACACTATGTTCCCACCGGCCAAGAGCGCTGCGACATGACTGAAAAATACAAGATTGCCATTGTAGGTTCGGGGCCCGGTGGATTGAGCGCAGCAGGCCATGCAGCCGAATTAGGCTTGTCGCATATTCTGCTGGAAGCGACAGCTCTGCACGCCAACACCATTCAGAAATACCAGAAAGGCAAGCACGTCATGGCCGAACCGGCCGTGTTGCCATTGCGTTCGCCGTTGCCGTTTGAAGCGGGCAAGCGAGAAACCATTCTGACGTCATGGTTTGACTCACTTAAAAAATTGAATGTCAATGTTCGCTACCAGGCAGAAGTCGCGAAAATCTCGGGAGAAAAAGGCAATTTTACGCTCAAGCTGAAAAACCACGAAACGATTGAAGCCGAACATGTGGTGCTGGGCATTGGATTGCAAGGCAATCCGCGGCGCATTGGTGCCAAAGGGGAAGATATCGGGTTTGTGCAATACCAACTGGATGACCCGGATGAATATCAAAATGAATCCATTGTAGTGCTGGGTGCCGGTGACGCGGCCATAGAAAATGCGGTGGCCTTGATGCGCAAGAATCGCGTCGTCATTGTTAACCGCCGCGACGAATTTGCCCGCGCCAAAGAAGGCAACCTCAATGCCATTACCAAGGCAATCGAGGATAAAACCATCACCTGTCACTTCAATGCCAGTGTGGCCCGGCTCGAAAAAGGCAATGATACGCCAGGCGTTATTGTGTTGAAGACACCCACCGGTGAAGTGGAAATTCCTTGCCATCGGGTGATTGCGCGTTTAGGGGCAATACCGCCGCGCGAATTTGTTGAAGCGTGCGGTATTACTTTTCCCAATGATAACCCGAATGCGATTCCGACGCTTTCCTCTACCTATGAATCCAATGTGGCAGGGTTGTATGTGGTCGGCGCACTGGGCGGGTATCCGCTGATCAAGCAGGCCATGAACCAGGGTTACGAGGTGGTGGAATACATCCTCGGTAACAAGATCAAACCGGCAGATACGCCCTTGCTGGAGGCACGTTTTCAGTATTTGCCGTTTCAACTCGATGTCGATCGCACACTGAAACTGTTTCAACAACGCATACCCATGTTCTCGGAAATGAATGCCCTGCTGTTCCGGGAATTGATCATTGACTCTAACGTCGTGGGTGTGGGGCAGCCATTTCCGGTGGGTAACACCCAGGGCAAGGTGTTAAAAGAAGGCGATGCCATTTTCCGTAAAGGGGATTACACCACCAGCTTCTATACCGTCGTTGACGGTGAAGTCATCATGGAATTGCCCGAGCAGGACAATCAGCGCTTTAGTATCAAGGCAGGGCAGTTTTTTGGTGAAATGAGTTTGTTGTCGGGGCGTCGGCGCAGCGCCAATGCCTACGCCGGTAAAGATTGCGTGCTCGTCGAAACGCCACGTCGCACCATGATCAAGCTACTCAACTCGAACGAGTCTGTTAAAAAAGGGCTTGATCAGGTTTTCATTATTCGCGTTCTGCAGCAAAAATTTGCCCCCAGCGCAACCCTGCCGGAATTAATTGATATTTCGGAAGGCGCTGAGCTACATTCGTTTTCTCGCGGTGAAACCATCTATAGCGAAGGCGATGGTGGCGATTGCATGTATTTGATTCGGAGTGGATCAGTCACGCTATCGCGCGCCATTGACGGCCATGATACCGTCGTTGCCACCATTGCCTCTGGGAGTTATTTTGGCGAACTGGCGTTGATGGGGTATGGCAAGCGCCTCGAAAAAGCAACGGCTGCAGTGCAGGTGGATCTGATCAGTTTGCGCAGTCGCCAATTTCTGAAGCTCGTGCGAAAACAGCCGAGCGTGGTTGAACTGGTGCAAGAAAATACGCGCCAGAAAGCCATCGCCGAAGCGCGCATGGAAACTGCGCCGGAGCGGGGTGGCGTTATTTCCTTTTTAATGAAAGAGGGCTTGGGTGAGGCGACCAACGCATTGTTGATCGATGAAAATTTGTGTGTAGGATGCGATAACTGCGAAACCGCCTGCGCCGAAACTCATAACGGTATTTCCCGCCTCAATCGAAAAGAAGGGGCGTCCTTCGCGGCTGTGCATGTGCCTATTTCCTGCCGTCATTGCGAGCAACCGCATTGCATGAAAGATTGTCCGCCTGATGCAATTCGGCGGTCTCCAACAGGCGAAGTCTTTATTAATGACACCTGCATCGGCTGTGGCAACTGCGAGCGCAATTGTCCCTACGGCGTCATTAAAATGTCTTATCCCGCGCCGAAAAAGCCGGGTTTTTGGTCGTGGTTGTTTTTCGGTGCCGGGCCCGGTCCCGGTGAACATTTGACAGATGAACATGGGCCCAATGAACAAAAGCGGGCCTATAAATGTGATGCTTGTATGAATCAGGCGAATGGACCGGCGTGTGTGCGAGCATGCCCCACTGGCGCCGCCATTCGGTTATCCCCCGACGAATTTGTTGAACTGATCGATAAGCGATAAGGATCTGACAAGGTATGGCAACGCATAGAATAAAAAACCATCCTGTCAACAATCACTTGCTTAACTACAAGCAATCGCGCTGGGCCAAACTGACGGCTTTTCTGCTGCTGATCTGTGGTGTGATTTATTATTCGCAAGCCCCCGATACACCGCCCAATGGTGGCACCTGGCAAGGCTATGTGCTGGGTACTCTGGGTGCATTGTTGATTGTCTGGCTAACAGCGCTGGGAATACGCAAACGTGCCTATAACGCCAGGGGTTCGGTGCAAGGGTGGGCGTCTGCCCATGTCTATCTTGGCGCGGCTTGCCTGATCATTGCCACCTGGCACTGCGCGTTTCAATTTGGAAACAATGTGCACACGCTCGCCTACCTGTTGATGACGGCGGTGATTCTGAGTGGATTTTACGGGCTATATGCCTATCTGCGTTTGCCCGGCATTCAGTCTTCGCAGCGCGCGAATCAAAGCCGTGATGATTTGATTGAACAGCTGACCGATCTGGATCAACAAGCGTTGGTGGTCGCCCAAAAATTGGGGGCCGAGGTGTATTCCTTTGTCGACAGTGCGATTGAGCGTAGCACGGTAGGCGGGAGCCGCTGGCAGCAATTATTGGGTAGGGACGCATCCAAGGTATTAATGCGATCCGGTGATGGTGCCGGTTCGCAATCTCGTCTTGTAGCCAATCCGGATCAAAATATCGCGGTTGAATATCTCGCCAAGCGCATGTCAAAAAGCCCCAATGGCGAAGAAGCCATGCGTTTACAACAATTGATTCGCGTCTTTGCAGCACGGCGTGGCTTGTTGCGCCGTTTGCGTAAAGATGTGCAGGTACAAGCCTTGTTGAAAATCTGGTTATTTGTGCATGTGCCCATGACGATTGCGCTTTTGTTCGCACTGTCAATACACATCGTCTCCGTTTTCTACTTCTGGTGAGGTAAATGGTGGTGAGTCAACTTGTGGAGCGTCAATGCGCATACTGATAAGAAAACTTATTCAGACTTCCCGAGGTGGACAGGAATTTCAGGATCTCGAAGTTCAGGCAGACCTGTTATCGGTGGGGCGTGCATCGGATCAACTGTTGTATTTGCCCGGCACCAAAGTCGCACTGCGTCATGCGGTGTTTTCATCGCGCGGCGATACTTTTTCGGTGGCAGCCAATGGTGGCACAACCTTGTCCGTCAATGGCAAGGATGAAAATTCTGCGACGCTAAAAGTCGGCGATATCGTCACCATTGCTGGACATGCCTTAAAAGTCATTCGTCCGCCTGCCGGTTTTAATTTTGCACTGGAAGTGCATGAAGCCGCCAGCGAAGAAAAGCAAGGCGTGGCTGGCCAATCCGGCTATGAAACGGATCTGAACAAGCAGGGTGTGAGCAAGCGTGTCGTTGCTTGGATCAGTGTTTTGCTGGTGCTGGTGTTTGGTTTAGGTCTGCCGTTACTCGACGCGTCCTCGCCTGAAATGCACAAAAAACTTTCTGATGCGGGTTTTCCAGCGGCCAATTTCTGGAGTTCAGGGCCACTGGCCAACGTGCATCACAACAGCAAAGCCGTTTTTGATTGCCATTCCTGTCATGCTACGCCTTTTGCGCCAGTGGCAAACGATCAATGTATCGATTGCCATAAACACACAGGTAATCACGCCCATCAGGACAATGCGGCATTTACCGCGCTTTCCGAACAGGCGTGTGGCGAATGTCATGAGGAGCACAATGAGCCAGAAAAATTGGTGCGTGTCGATCAGGGGTTATGTGTCGATTGTCATGGCGATATCAAAGCGGTTGACCCCCAATCACCATTGGAAAACGTAGAGGATTTTAGTGAAACACAGCATCCCTCTTTCAAAGTCACCACACACGCGCTCAAGAATCACACATCAAAAGATGGAGAATGGCAGACCCTGCGCGTAAAACTCGCTGATCTCACCAAAGAAACGTCGAACCTGAAATTCAATCATAAAGTGCATCTGAACCCGGAAGGTATCTCTACGCCACTGGGTACGGAGGTGATGGAGTGTGATGATTGCCATCAGCTCGATGAAAGTGGTTGGTATATGAAACCCATGACGATGGAAACCACGTGTCGCACCTGCCATGCGTTAACGTTTGATGAAGACAATCCTGAACGACAAGTACCGCATGGCGAACCTGACGCAGTCATGACGTCGTTGCAGGAATATTTTTTGAGAAAGTACACCGAACCGGCACAGGCACAACAAGCCCAAAGTGACAAGGAATTGCGTCGCGGGCGCCCCGGTCATGAACGCGAAAAAGCGTTCGAATGCACCGGTGATCCGCGTGAATGTGCGCGTACCATGACGCAACGTACCCTGACCGAGTTGTTTGAACGCACGGCGTGTTTCACCTGTCATCAGGTTGAAAAGCAGGTAACGACAGGGGGCTTTGCTGAATACAGCGTTGTGCCGGTGAAGATCACGTCGCAATGGATGACAGGCGCCAAATTCAGTCATGCCGATCATATGACCGAAGGCTGTGATAAGTGTCATGCGGCTGAAAAATCTGAACACAGTGAAGAGGTGATGATTCCTGATATTGATAATTGTCAGGAATGTCACGGTGGAAATTCCAGTTGGGGCAAGCTCAATTCGACTTGCATCGAGTGCCATGATTTTCACTTTGATGATCGCGGATTCATGGGAGCGAAATTCCTGGTTTCCCCGGCAACGGAGCCCCATGAAAACAATACCCCATGAAACAATGCGCCCTAAACCCGCAACGTGGCGGGCATGCGCGTTACTGATAGCGATGGCGGGTAGCATCCAGCATGCCCATGGCGCCGTCACCGTAAGTGAGCTGCCACCAGAAAAAGCGTTTGTAGTAAACGGCGTCAGTTTTGGTATCAATGCCTACACGGCCTTGGCTGGCGCCATACGCCAACAAACCCCCGACGCCAATGAAGCTAAGGTGCTCACCGGGCTGGTGGAAAACCATTTGCTCGCCACTGCGTTTGCACAATCCAGGCATCCGGTGCAAAGTATTGCGATGGCACGCTTGCTCGAACAAATGTTTCCGCATTCACATTTAAGCCAGCAAAACAAACTGTGGCAGGAATACGGCATGCTCCTCGGCCAGCTCTACCCGGTCGAGGTGACTGCCGCCGTCGAACAGCGTTGCATTCATTCAGAGGCCATTGATTCAGCCGCACTCAAGAAAATGCTGGGCTCAGAGAGTAGTGATCTCGGAAAAATTGCGGATACTACGGTATCTGTGGCAAAAAAACGTGATGCAAAAGCGATTGTCGTCGCACACATTCATTGTGCTGACAGTGATTCTACTCAAGTGACGCTGGGCAGCGTATTGGAATCGGCCGATGAAGCGAGCGCCCTGCAACTGTGGCGTGGTGAAACCGCAACACTCACACGCTTGGTAGGCTCTATTGCACGAATTCGCCTGCACGAAGGTTTACTTCTCAAACAGAAACGTTTGCTGGCTCTGGATCTGCAAACGCTCTGGCAAGTGGCCAAAGACAAGCAAACCCGCATCGACTATGAAGCAGAGGCGGGCGTTAAGTTTGATCTTCATCACTCGCCCGAAAACGTAAAGAAGCTGATGCAGGGCGTTACTGAAAAAGAAATTGATGACTATTACGACCAGCACAAACTCGATTACCAGCAAATTTTGCGTGTGACTGCACGCCATATCACGGTCGCAACACAGAGCGAGGCTGATCGGGTCGTCGCAGAGATCAAGCAAGGGCTGCCCTTTGATGAGGCTGTCCGCAAGTATTCGCTCGCAGAGGACAAGAACACCAATCCGCCAGGCAGCTTAGGCGTCATTAATCGCACCGACAAGACTTTACCCTTTGTGAAAAAGCTGGCTTTGATTTTGCCAGCGGGGGAGGTGTCAAACCCCTTTCGTATGCTCGATGGAAAAACCTATGAAATTCTCTGGGTGGATACCCGTGAAGCAGAAGTGCTACCCAAAACAGACCCTAGCGTGCGCTCTGAAATCCGGCGTGAAGTGGCCGGAATAAAAGCCCGTAATGAATTTGCGGACTCCACCAAAATGGCGTGGTCAAAAGCCACGATCATTCTTAATCAACGCCATTTCAATGCACCCTGGGTGGCCTCATGGCCAATGCCATAAAAATTGCTGCCATTGCAGGGCTTGTGTTGTGCGTCTCTGCCGGGGTTTGGTGGTTGCTTTCATCGCAAACCGATTCAAGCAAACAAGCCCCGGCAAATACCTCGCAGCCAACGCCCACCATTCCAGCGACATCGAATAGCGCTTCGCTCGCCAAGCCAGTCGAGCCACAACAAAACGCAACGCCCCATGATTCATCAGAAACGCCGCTATCCGCGCCGGAAAAAATAGAGTCCGCGCTGCAATCCATGTCGACCTCGTTGTCGCAAGGGGATTCCCGCACACCGGAATTGGCCCCTCAATTCGAACGTGAGAAACCCAGCGCCGAAGTATTGGCAGACCCGGCGCGCTATTCGGAATATGAACTCGCGCAAACCAAAAAAATCGCCGCGATTTATTTATCCATGCTGGGACAAATTCCCATACTGCGGGCACGTATAGATGCCGCCAAATCCGCTGGCTCCAAAACCGACGAAGAAATTGCCGAAGCAGAAGAGGCACTCGCCAAACTGGAAGCGCTTAAGCGCGACATTGAACTGAATCACCCCGATATGCTCCCGAACAGCGAAAATTCCGCGCCTCCCGATGATATCGACCAAGCTGAATGATTTGGTCATGCTGCTGACTGTTTTTGTCATTCTGCTACCTTCGCAGACGCTATAGACTCGCAATGACGCTCTAGACTCCGTAGTCAAACCATTTCCCCCTGGGGGCCCATTACATGCTGCCATCTGTAACCTCTCGAACAAGCGCGCTTGGCCTTGATTCGTTTGTAACACACTGGCGTCGCAGAACTTTTTTGCGTGGCGCCCTGCTAATGGCAGGTGCCGCCAGCAGTGGCATGTTGGTGGGTTGCCAGCCTGGCAGCGCACCCAACAACGCCGGCGCGCCCATGTTGATGCAGGTGCTCAATCGTCTCAAACCCATTGCATTGCCTGATTCGCCCCCGTTGGTGTCGGTCAACCAAATTGCCATTGAAAAAAATATCGATGGGCTATTTGCGCTGATGGACCCACAAATTCTGAAAGATCTCGATATGGCAGCATCGTTGTTCGAGTATGGTTCGAGTGTGCTGGGATGGCACTTTGCAAAATTCTCGTCGCTGAATGACAGCGATGCGCTTGATTATGTAGATCGTTGGCAAAATGGGGTTGCCATGCAGCGAGGCATTGTCACCGTATTCAAAAAACTCTTGTATGCATCCTACTGGCGCGATACCGCTACCTGGCCAGCGGTTGGATTCGATGGCCCCGTTTCGGATCAATGGGGACTTCCTTCACTCGGCAACGCGCCACTCCCCGAAGAATTTCATGAAGCAAAGGAGACGGTATGACGGTGGTTGCTGATTTGCCTGTGATTACAGCGGAACAATGGCAAAGTGATAACGCCAAGCTTGAGTGCGACGTTGTCATTGTCGGCTCGGGTGCAGGCGGTGCCGTCATGGCCTATGAGCTTGCCAATGCGGGTAAATCAGTTGTCGTACTTGAGGCCGGACCATATGTGCCTTCGCAGCGTTTTACCGAAAATTTCCCTGACATGTTGTCGCTGTTGTATCAGGATCATGGCAACCAAGCGAACAAAGACGGTGATTTGCTGGTATTGCAAGGGCGGTGTGTCGGCGGCTCTACAGTAGTCAATGGCTGCGTGGCATTTCGTGTGCCGGATTTTATTCTTAAGGATTGGCATCGCGACCATGGCTTGACCAATCTCACCTCGGAAACACTCAAACCCTATTTCGACAAGATCGAAAAGCGTTTGTCAGTCCACGATAACGAGCCGCATGAGATCAATAGTAACAGCATGAAAATGCGCGACGGCGCCACCAAGCTGGGTTGGTCGGTCAAGCCCTTGCGTCGCAATATAAAACAATGCGCATTGACCGGGCACTGTTTGTCAGGCTGCAAAACCGATCGCAAGCAATCCATGCTGGTCACCTATTTGCCATGGGCAACGAAAAAAGGCGCCAAAATCTATGCAGATACCTGGGTTGATAAAATTCTGGTAGAGCAAGGTCAGGCGACGGGTGTCACTGCACAAGTCAAACATCCACAGACCGGTGCGGCCGTCGGAGCAATGACGATCAAGGCAAAGCGCGTTGTGGTGGCGGCGGGCAGTGTACAGACACCGTTATTGTTTATGCGCTCGGGCATCGGCAATAGCAGCGGTCAAGTGGGCAAGAATTTTGCGTGTCACCCATCGACCATGGTGGTGGCAGAGTTTGATGAAACCATTCAAACCTGGCGTGGTGCCATGCTGGGCGTTTATGTCGATGAATTCGAACACCCGGACAAAGGCGGTTTCGTGTTGGAAGGCGGCGGTGCCGGCCCTGTCGAAATCGGCATGGCGACCGAACCCGGCACCGGCAAAGCCTATATGGACTACATGACGAACGCCGGTAAATATGCGTCGGCCATTACCTTGATCCATGATCACAACGTCGGCGATGTTCGTTGGGAAGACGGCAAAAAGGTCATCGCGTATCAACTTCAGGATAGAGATTTCGAAGCCATGAAAGCCTCGATACGCGCGGCAGCAAAATTGTATCTGGCGGCAGGTGCCAAACGCGTTTATTTGCCTACCGTTGCACGACTGAGTGTCAGCAGCGAATCCGAGATTGAGCCTGCGTTGGCTACGCTCAAAAACGAGCCGTTTTCCTTTCGCATGGTGTCGTATCATCCCCAGGGCACTATGCGCATGGGGGCTGATCCCAAAACATCGGTCGTGAATCCGTACGGAGAAACGCATGATGTCAAAGGCTTGTATGTTGCAGACGCCAGCCTGTTTCCCACGTCGATTTTGGTGAATCCACAAATTACGGTGTATGGGCTCTCAAACTATATTGCCGACCAGATGCTCGCCAAATTCGATGCGTAAGCTGTTGTCGTCAGATATATTGTTAAGGTTAGGCAGCTGTGCCACACTTCTGCGACGAAGTTCAGCCGTTGTGATGCCCGCACATGAATGCTCCGATCCATTACCGCATTATCCCCCATGACCCGCATGCGCATTTGTATCGCGTGTCATTGCACATCCAGAATCCACTTTCACAAGGCCAGCGGGTAAGGCTGCCGGCCTGGATTCCGGGCAGCTATATGATTCGCGATTTTGCCCGCAATATTGTCTGGCTGCGTGCCTGGCAGGGCAATCAGGAAGTCGCCGTCAAGCGTATCGACAAAAGCACCTGGGCGCTGGGCAGTGTGGTCGGCCCCGTGGTCGTTGACTATGAAGTGTACGCCTGGGATCTTTCTGTTCGCGCCGCGCACCTTGATCAGCATCATGCCTATTTCAATGGGTCCAGCGTGTTTCTCGCCGTGCAAGGCCAGGAGCATCATCCTTGCACCGTGGATATTGACCCGCATTCCGGCGGCATCGGCAAGCAGTGGCGTGTTGCCACCACACTGCGTGAGGACACGGCTGCGCGTCACAGCTACGGGCGCTACAAGGCCGACAGTTACGACGAACTGATCGATCACCCTGTCGAAATTGCCGATTTTACCTTGGCATCCTTTGATGCCTGCGGCGTGCCGCACGAGGTGGTGATCACTGGCAAACACACGGCGGATATGCCACGCCTGTGCGCTGACCTGAAAAAAATCTGTGAATATCAGATTCGCATGTTTGGTGAGCCCGCGCCCTATGATCGCTATGTCTTCATAACGTGGGCCGTAGGGGACGGCTATGGAGGCCTTGAACATCGCTCATCCACCAGTTTGATTTGTTGTCGCGATGACTTGCCCTCGATCAAACAACGCGATCGCGTCTCAGAAGGTTATCGCACCTTTTTAGGATTGTGCAGCCACGAGTATTTTCACAACTGGAACGTGAAACGCATCAAGCCCGCGAAATTTCTGCCCTATGATCTCACGCAAGAATCCTATACCGAACTACTGTGGGCCTTTGAAGGCATCACGTCGTATTACGATGATCTGGTGTTATTGCGAACGGGCCTGATCGACGTTAAAACCTATCTTGAAATCCTCGGTCAAAATGTCACCCGTTTATTACGCAGCCCTGGCCGCTTGCATCAGTCGTTAGTGGATTCCAGCTTTGATGCCTGGACGAAGTTCTATAAGCAGGATGAAAACTCCCCGAATGCCATCGTCAGCTATTACCTGAAAGGTTCCATCGTGGCGCTGGGTCTGGATTTGTTGCTGCGCGATCTTGGCCAGCATCGCCTCAGTCTAGATTCAGTCATGTTGGTGCTGTGGCGTGAATATGCGCAAAAGGGGCGTGGCGTGGGTGAAAGCGGTATCGAAGACGTCACGCTGGCATTGGTCGAATCGCGTATCGGTGAAGACGCCGTGCAAACCGTGCAGGCCTTTTTTCATCGGGCGTTGCGTGAAACTGAAGACTTTGATCTTGCGCACTTGCTCCATCGCTGCGGCGTGAAAACCCATTTGCGGGCGTCGGAATCTCCCTCCGATAAAGGCGGTACCGAAGGCAAAAGCGATACGAGTATGCGTGCGGTATTGGGTGGAAACGTTGTCAATGATGCGCTGGGCGCTCGCATTCAGACATTGCTCAACGGTTCAGCCGGACACAAGGCTGGTCTGTCTGCAGGCGATGTGATTATCGCGGTGAATGGTATCCGTACAGATGCCAATCTTTTCGAAAAACACCTTTCACGATATTGCCCGGGTGATCATGTTTCTCTGCATGCGTTTCGCCGTGATGAGCTGTTCAATGTCGAGGTGGAGCTGAGTGCTGCACCCTTGGATACGTGTTATTTCAGCATTGAAGATGAAGAAAAGCTGAAGTATTGGCTGTTTCCCTGATGGATTCAGCCAAGGCTGGCTAACCGTACGTGCAGTTCGCAAGATCAGTCCGTGCGGGCAATCGCCCTGGGCTGGCCATTTGCACGCGAATCAAGCACAATCGCGTCTCGCCTCTTATCAATGACCGGAGTTTTCATGTCAAACAACAGCTTAACGACCGCTGCAGAGCGTGCGTCTTACGGCATCGGCCTGCAAATGGGCGAGCAGCTTCGCGAAGTGTTCAGCACGGTGTCTCTCGCCGCCGCGATTGCGGGCATTCAGGATGCCTTCAACGGTAGTGCGCCCCAACTCTCGCATGCGCAGATCAATGAAGCCTTTGGTGTCATTCAAGGCCAGGTGCAGCAGGAATCCGCCGAGAAAGCCAAGCGGATGGCCGGTGAGGGCGAAGCCTTTTTGGCGGCCAACGCTAAGCGCCCCGAAATTACCGTCACCCCCAGCGGTTTGCAATATGAAGTGATTGTGACCGGTAGCGGCCCCGTCCCGGGCAAAAACGCAACTGTGCGCACGCATTACCGCGGCACCTTGATCAATGGCACCGAGTTCGACAGCTCTTACGGACGTGGCGCCCCCGCTGAGTTCCCGGTGAGCGGCGTTATCGCCGGCTGGACCGAAGCCCTGCAACTCATGACAGTCGGGTCCAAATGGAAACTCTATATTCCCTACCAGCTTGCCTATGGCGAGCGTGGTGCCGGCGGTGATATCGGCCCCTTCCAGGCGCTGATTTTCGATATTGAATTACTCGATATCGTTCGCTAAGCCTTCGCCAGCAGTAAAAGTTGCATTCGCCAGAAAGCAACGACACCCTGTCATTCATGTGACAGGGTGTTCATCGGGTCCAGTCTGTCCTCAAACCAATTGATACGCCAATCCAGATGCGGTCCGCTGGCCCGGCCGGTGGCGCCCACTTTGGCAATGACATCACCCCGCTTTATTTCCTGCCCGACTTTCGCCATTACTTTCGACAAGTGAATATAGCTCGTGAAAATGCCGTGGCCATGATCGAGTATCAGTGTACCGCCTGAAAAATACAGATCAGGTTCCGCCAGACGGACTACGCCATTCATGGGGGCTTTTACCGGTGCACCGACAGGCGCGGCAATATCCAGCCCATAATGTGGATTGCCTGGCTGGCCGTTATAAATTCGCTGGCTGCCATAAATTCCACTGATACGTCCTTTCAATGGCCAGGTAAAACCGCTGAGAAAATCCGTCCGCTCACTGTTGACGTTACGCGCAGCATTTACCAAAGCCTGTTCACGGGCAATGCGTTCTGCCACCTCGGGCGGTGGATTCACGGTCGCTTGTGGAACACCCGTGACACTTTGAATACTGTATTTGCGCTTTTTGATGGTAAACGGGTAGGGCTTCTGCGGAATTTTTGCCCCCTTCACCGAAAGTGTTTGTTGCAGCGGTGCATCACGGCCAAAACCAAACACAAAATCGCCTTTGGCGGTGACGCGCAAGGCTTTGCCATTGATCGTCGCCGAGCAAGGAGGAGGGCATTTACCCAACACCATACCGCCTTGGCTAAACGTGCCGTTCAAAACGACGTTACCTGCAAGCTGCCGGGTCTCAGCCCAAGCCGATGATGAGGTGTAAGCAGAAATCCCGCAGGAAATAAGCACAACAGAAGAATAAAATCGAAAACGCATAGCATCTCAGAATCAGGAGTGAGAGTGAATGAATTCAAACATCAGCGATGCTTGCGATAAATTTCGTTTACCCATTTAAAGAACGGGCGGTCGCGATAGCTGGCATTAAACGCTTGAAAACCCTCTGGTAAGCTTGAGGGCAGGGCATAAAAACTGTTTTCAGGTTGCACCAAGGGTGACAGTAACGATGCGGCGGTTAAGTCCGCGACTGAAAAATTGTCACCGACCAAATAGCCTGAAGGCGTCAACAAGCTATCCAGCTTTTGTAAGGCGGAATTCAGTTTTTCCAGACTCTTCTTGTAGCCGGCCTCGTTAATGCCCATGCCTTTTTGCATAACGCGAATGATAACCGGCAAGCTTGCTGCCAGCAATTTGCGGTTTACAAACGGTTGTTCCAACGAGAGCAGCTCCTGCATAAAGGCTTTATCGCTAAGGGTAAAATAATAGGCTACGCGTCGCACATGAGGGCCGATATCCTTGTCGAACAGTGCCATTAACTCCACAGCACGGGCACACTGGGCATCATCCACGGGAAACAGGGGTGCTGAATCGGGATACGTTGCCTCCAACCAGGTCAAGATATCCGCCGAGTTGGCGATCTTTTCGCCGCTGCACTCTAGTACCGGCACCTTGGTCTGGCGCGTCAATGCCAGCACAATGGGAATATGGAGTACTGGCACCAGTAACTTTCGCTCATACGGGAGGCGCTTGTAATCAAGGGCCCAGCGCACTTTTTCGCAGTAATGTGACACAGGGAATTCATAGAGCTTCAGACCGGGCATGAGGGTTCTCCAAAAGTGTATGTGCAGTTTACCTGTAAATGCACCTGGGGAACATACTGCTCAAGTGGTGTTCGAAATCGCCAAGATATGCTTCCTGAAATTTTCCGGCAATCTGCTCGCGGTTAAAAGCCATTGAAGGGTTCGTTAGCTTCAAGCCTTTTATAGACAAATGTGCTTATTTCCACACATTATCGAATTCTAATTTCTATTCCTTCGTGTTCAGATTGTCTTTAAAGGCTAGTACACCGCGAGAGTTTAACGTTAATTGAACGACTCGCTCTCTATTAAGGTTTGAATTTGTTTTTCCAATGAGTTGCATGAGTTCATTTCGGGCATTGATTTTGATGGCGTTTGTATCAAGTGTTGTGTCATTCGCCATTACAAATTTTACTTTTCGTGTGATGGTGTCATCCTCTAGATGGCTTCCAATATTGTATTTCTCAAAGGAATAAGCACTAGCATTCCTTATTTCATTTCTTTCTGTGACATTGTCTGTGGCTGGATAGGTCATGAATAACGACGTAAATAAGATAAATGTTCCTATATTCATTGGGTTCTTCGCAGGTTTTTTGTGACGATCGCTTTCCCTCCATTTAACTGCGTATTTTTCTGCGCATTGGCTACGACTTTTGGGTGTTCGACCTTTTATGCCTGGGGCGGTTCCTCAATAAGTGCTGGTTATAAATTTCAGACACTTTGGTGTGATGTGTTTGCGTACTTTTTGAGCTTGTTTCGGGTTTTAAGATTTCGAATCAAATATTGTTAATGCAGTTTTTTTTGGTGTACTCTTGCTGCAGCAGTTGGATAAACTTGTCAAGGATAAACCCTCATGAGAAATCCTTTATCTGTTGCCATTATAACGGTAACCCTAATGGCTTTGCTTTCCAATGTCTCATTCGCTGAAGCACCTCCCTCCAGTTATGCGCCTGTTGTCAGTAAGGACGATTTCAAATCCGTCCTAACACGAATGAAAAGCGAAAAGCTTGCAGTCATGAAGAAGCACGACGACCTGCTCAAGGAGCGTTACGATTTAAGTAATAAACCTGCAAAATCTATCACCATGACAAAGGGAAAACCCGTTCAGGCAGGTGTTAGAGTTAAATTACCAGCAGGTACAACATGGGAAAAGCTGTCGCAGCGTAGCCCTGACGACATAAAGAGTGCAAACGCATGGCCTGCGGGATTTCTGCCATTACCACACCCCAATCACCCAGAAGGCGGAATGCTGTTTCCACACTTTGCCATTGATGAAATCAAGAAGCAGGAAGGCCGAGATCTAACGCGATTCGATCTGGAGTTTGATTTACCAGATCAGTTTCTTCCTGAATTCCCCCCGCCCGTATTTTTGACAACTCGCCCGGATTTGGGGGACGTTTCAAGGGGGCAATTGATTACCCTCATGAATTTTTTCGAGCTATTCAATGGCCTGCTGAACCCCAAACAGATAGAAGGCGTCAGACTGTTGGTCACACCCTTTCCACAGCAACAGTTTAATCAGACAGAGGACAGACGTTCAGAAGCGCCAAGCCGGGGGGTTGCCTGTTTTGATTGTCATGCAAATGGACATGCAAATGGTGCAACACATTTGGCAGGCGATGTTCGGCCCCAGGAGTTTCGTCATCGCATTGATACACCCAGTCTGCGCGGCGTTAATATTCAGCGTCTATTCGGCTCACAACGTGCATTGAAAACCGTAGAGGATTTTACGGAGTTTGAGCAACGCGCGGCGTATTTTGACGGAGATCCCGTCATTGCTACAAAAAAAGGGGTTAATATCCTGGAGCGTGGTAGCCAAGTACATTTCATGGGCGAATTTCAGGCGCTTTTGGATTTCCCACCGGCACCGAAGTTGAATGTGTTTGGTAAGCTCGATCCAGCCCAGGCTACAGATGAAGAAAAGCGCGGCCAAGAGGTGTTTTTTGGAAAGGGTCAATGTGCAACCTGCCACGTACCGCCTTACTACACAGACAATTTGATGCATAATCTTCGCACAGAGCGATTTTTCAAACCTATTACCGTTAATGGTGTTCGTGCTGTGGGGGACGGCCCCATCAAAACGTTTACTTTGAGAGGAATCAAAGATTCACCCCCGTATCTGCATGATGGTCGCTTATTAACGTTAGAGGATACCATTGAATTTTTTAACCTGGTGCTTGGTACCCAGTTAACTGCTAAAGAGAAATCTGATTTACTGGCATTTCTCTATCAGCTCTGAGCACTATCCACAAAAATATGTGTTGACCAAGGTGTTTTTCAGTAAGCAAAAATCGCAGAATGCATTTTGCAATCGGTGTTACTGATGTTATTGCCCCCCCCATTTTCCGTGTAGTGCGGGGGGGCAATATGATGTTCACGACGCGGCGGCTTCTACCCGACCGCCGGCGGTTAACATGGCGGTGATTATCGACGCCGGAACAGGCCTGCTAAAATAGTAGCCCTGTGCTTCATCACACCCGTGCTTTTGGAGAAATTCCAGTTCCGAACGGGTTTCGACGCCCTCAGCGATAACACGAAGATTAAGGTGCTTGGCAAGTGAAATGATGGCCGTGGTGATCGCTGCATCCTCAGCGTTATGAGCCACATCCCTGATAAACGATTGGTCTATTTTCAAACGATCGATAGGAAAGCGTTTAAGATAGCTAAGACTGGAATAACCGGTACCAAAATCATCGATGGCCAACTGCACCCCCAGCGCCCGCAGTTCCATCAAAAGTGCGCTGCTATTGTCTTGCCCCATGATCGTGCTTTCGGTCAATTCGAGTTCGAGCAGGTCGGGCGATAAGCCCGTGCAACACAAAGCATCTCTCACTGCAGACACAACGCCACCTTTTTTGCGAAATTGCGCAGCCGATACGTTTACGCTGACTGGGAATACCGGCAATCCACTGTCTATCCAGGCACGTACTTGTCTGCATGCCTCCATGATGACCCAATTGCCGATGGGAATAATGAGACCGGTTTCTTCGGCGAGTGTGATAAAGGTTGCGGGCGAGAGCAGGCCCCGTTGTGGATGCTGCCAACGTATCAATGCCTCTGCGCCGATGATGCGGCCGCTCATGGTGTCCACTTGCGGTTGATAATGCAAACGCAGTTCGTTGCGTTCCAGGGCAACACGCAATGCATGCTCCAGGCTCAGACGTTCGGCGGCATGTGCGTTCATCTCTTTCGTAAAAAACTGATAGCCGTTGCGTCCGGTTTGCTTGGCAAAATACATGGCACTGTCTGAGTTCTTCAACAAAATTTCAACATCTTCGCCATCCTGCGGAAAGAAGCTGATACCGATACTCATGGTCATAACAATATTATGGCCGTTGATATGCAAAGGACTCGAGACGCTTTGCAATAGTTTTTCAGAAACGGCGGCGGCACGAGCCGGGCTTTCAAGATCGGATAATACCAATACGAATTCATCACCGCTCAGGCGTGCCAGGGTGTCTTCTGCACGCAATTCATGTCGAATTCGCATTGCAATCTGGCAAATCACGGTGTCACCAATCGAATGGCCCAGCGATTCGTTGATGACCTTTAGACGATCGAGATCGAGCGTAAGCACTCCCAGCAAAGTGTGGTAACGCCGTGCTTTAGCAATCACGACTTCAAGCCTATCCAGCAGCAAAGTGCGATTGGGTAGACCGGTAAGCGTGTCATATTGTGAGAGATAGAGAATCCGCTCCTGTGCTTCTTTACTGTCTGAAATGTCACGCAAAATCACGCAGTAACCCGATTGGCTTTCAAGGCTGACGCGGGTGATGCGCGCCTGTAAATGGCGACGCATACTTTCATTGAAAATCGAAAATTCAATGTCTTGATGTTGATTCAGCGCAAGCAATGCACCCAGCTCAGGTGTAAGCGGCTCATTTGAAACGTTATTAAATACGTTGCTTAAACTTTGTCCCAAAAAATATTGTTTGTCGAGCCCCGTAATCCTTGCAACATTTCCCCAGACGCCAATGCATACACCATGGTCATCAAGTTCAAGCACAATATCATTACTAGACTCCAGCAAGAGCTGCAAACGTGCCTGCTGTTCTCGCGATGCCATTAATTCGCGAACCTGGGTTTGCAATTTATTGGTTACACGCTGATAGTCGCTACGGGTAACATCGAGATCCAGACGCGTGCGCTCCAAGCGCAAATTAAGCTCGAAGTTTCGTTCGCGCACGTTGATTGCTTCGTCGATGATGTTCAGTGGATCTACATAAATATCATGTAGTGATGACAACATGCTCGCGGGCAATTGAATGTGCCACAGCAAGGGGCCAATCCTACAGCGTTCAAAATGTAAATGCGGGGTGACGATAATGCCCTGAACACGCTCAAAAAATTTAGGTACCAACGGCAATAACGGTTCAAGCGCAGCGGTATAAATGACCACCGGTGACGACAAAAGATGGCTTTTCTGAATTTCGCACACGCTGAAGCCAGGTGGGGCAGGTTCGATCGTGCTGAGAAACTGATGATTTCCCATGGCCTAGCCCAGCAACAATAAGACATAGGTCATGTTATGAAACATGTTGGGGCTGAAATGGCCGCCTTCCTTGAGTGGGCCGATTTCACCAAACGAGGGAAACCCTGCCAACGGCAACCCCTCTGGAAATACACTCGCCAAGGCGTCGACTTCATGAGTGACCGAAGTTCCCAGCACTTGTTTTCTGCCAATGCAACTGACAACCAGAGCCGCCTTGGGCGTAAAAGCAGTATCCTTGGTCTGTTTTGCCAGCAGATGAATTTCTTCAATCAATTGCTCTGGATTCGCCAGGCATACCTGCACATGCGCACCGGTTTCAATGCCACCATAGAGGCCGAGTGACGCATTCTTATCGCCAAAATCCGGCACAATGGATCGCAGCCTTTTTCGTTGCGGGTGGTCAGCGTCAATCACGGTGAGCGTTACTACGCCGCGATCGGTTTGCAGCACGGGTTTTCCCGTTTCGCGTTCGATAAAATCCATCCCGCCTATGCCATCGATGTCGCGTATCAGCGTGCCATCGGCATGATGAACCACGCCCGGGCGTCCCACGGGGGGCAATGTATTCCCTACCAGAATGTCGAATTGCAAGGGTCCGCAAGCAGCCAGCACTACTACGCCATCCCTGATGATCTGCCGATTATAAAAAAGCACGCAATTTTCCATGCGGTTGTCATCGGCTGCAAAGCCACCTACTACTGGTACATGCACTTCATCATGCAAAACCTTTTCAATCTGACTGCCGTCAGCACGAAAATCTGAAAACAGGATGATGAGCTCTGGGGTTTGGTTGTCGAGGGCTCGATTGAGTGCGGCAAGGGCAGTGCGGGTGGTTTCTGTGGTGTTTTTAGCCACGCCGGTGGCGCTTGCTGCACGCCAGCAAATTTTACCCTCCGAATTCAGCCCTAACGCGGCAACTCCGTGATCCGAAATTGCTTTACTCTCGTAAAAACCATCGCTGCTGCTGCCTATTATGATCAGATCATCGCGCCGCAGCGTATCTGCCAGCCCTTCCACCAATTCCGAGGTATCACCGTAGTAAATGGCACTGAAGATCAACACCACTTCGGGATCGATGGATTGCAGGGCTTCTCCCAATGCAACACCAGCGCGATAGGGGTCAGACATCAGAGTGCTGGCTGATAACGCTTTCATATCTACCTCATGCCATTTTTGTGTTATTAAAATCGTTAGCGCAAGTGTTGTAGACAATTGAATCGGTTAACAAATAGTTGTTGCTGGCGTTGCCGGAAAGCTTGGTTGGGTGGTGTTAAGGAGAATGTTGATTGACGATTCACAACCGATGGTAAATACCCATTCCAATGGTGTAACGATTCAGGATTTATAGCAAGTCGCCGTCACTTGTGCCAGTGCTTGCGCAAGGGTTGATACGCCATCTGCTGTTGGGATGCGTCTACCTTGGCGTAACTTACGTTAATGCTGAAGTAAAGAGCAGGAGGTGGTCGGGTCTTGCAGTATGAATTTGAAGGTGTTCCTGAAGCAGAGCTGCAAAATAACGTTTATTTTGGAGCTGAATTCCATTCTGAATGTCGATTTTGTAAATGACAAAAATAAAAAAGGCGGAGTCATTAACTCCGCCTTTTTAAAACCCGCACTATTCGAGCGGGTTAACCATCAAGCCAGGCTCAAGAGAACTGGTTCATGGTGTTGTCTTTACCAGCCGCTTTCAGTGCAGCTTCGCCAGCAAAGTATTCTTTGTGGTCGTCACCAATGTCAGAACCTGACATGTTCTGGTGTTTAACGCACGCGATACCTTGACGGATTTCTTTGCGCTGTACGCCTGCAACGTAAGCCAGCATGCCTTCTTCACCGAAGTAGCCTTTGGCCAGGTTGTCGGTCGACAGTGCAGCGGTATGGTACGTGGGCAGCGTGATCAAGTGGTGGAAGATACCGGCTTGAGCAGCAGCGTCACGTTGGAAGTTCTGAATGCGACGGTCAGCTTCGATCGCCAGTTCAGTGGTGTCGTAATCAACACTCATCAGTTTGGCGCGGTCGTAGGCAGAAACGTCTTTGCCTTCGGCAACCATTGCATCGTATACCTGCTGACGGAAGTTCAGCGTCCAGTTGAACGATGGGCTGTTGTTGTAAACCAGCTTGGCGTTCGGGATCACTTCACGGATGCGGTCAACCATGCCTTTGATCTGGCCGATATGGGGTTTCTCGGTTTCGATCCACAGCAGGTCAGCGCCGTTTTGCAGTGAGGTGATCGAGTCAAGTACGCAGCGGTCTTCGCCAGTGCCAGCGCGGAACTGGAACAGGTTGGAAGGCAGACGCTTGGGACGCAGCAGCTTGCCGTTACGGTTGATGATAACGTCGCCGTTCTTCATCGTGGCTGGTGATACTTCTTCGCAGTCGAGGAAGCTGTTGTACTGGTCGCCCAAGTCACCTGGCGTGGTGGTGTAAGCAATTTGCTTGGTCAAGCCAGCGCCCAGCGAGTCGGTACGTGCAACGATAACGCCGTCGTCAACGCCCAGTTCCATGAATGCGTAGCGAACTGCGCGGATCTTGGCGAGGAAGTCTTCATGCGGAACGGTTACTTTGCCGTCTTGGTGACCGCATTGCTTCTCGTCAGACACTTGGTTTTCGATCTGGATACAGCATGCACCGGCTTCGATCATTTTCTTGGCGAGCAGGTACGTAGCTTCGGCGTTACCGAAACCAGCGTCGATGTCGGCAACAATGGGTACAACGTGAGTTTCGAAGTTGTCGATTTTGGTCAACAGAGCTTTTTCTTTGGCAGCGTCGCCAGCTTTGCGGGCAGCGTCGAGATCACGGAACAAACCACCCAGTTCACGTGCGTCAGCTTGACGCAGGAAGGTGTAGAGTTCTTCAATCAGGTTGGCAACCGAGGTTTTTTCGTGCATGGATTGGTCAGGCAGCGGACCGAATTCAGAACGGAGTGCTGCAACCATCCAGCCAGACAGGTAGAGGTAACGTTGCTTGGTAGTGCCGTGGTGCTTTTTAATGGCGATCAGTTTTTGCTGACCGATAAAGCCGTGCCAGCAGCCCAGAGATTGGGTGTAGTTAGCAGGATCTTTGTCGTAGGCAGCCATGTCTTCACGCATTACTTTGGCCGTGTACTTGGCGATGTCCAGACCGGTTTTGAAACGGTTCTGCAGACGCATGCGGGCGACGAACTCAGGGTTGATCGCGTTCCAGCTCGGGCCGTTGGCAGAGATTGCGCTTGCTGCTTGATCAGCAATGGTGGAGTAATTTGACATGGATAGTCCTCTAATTGACGTAACGAGTTTCGCTCGACATCCGTAGGCGAGTGGGGCAGCGGGGCTGCGCCGTAACCTCAGATGGCGCTAATGATAGGTAGTCCTTTCGCATAAATGAAATCGATAGTTCGTATATTCGGTATTTTTTATGTGAATATAGGCTATAAGCCAGGAGTGGCGGGGGTTGTAGCGATTGTAGGGGAATTGTAAACGCCTTTTTTTAGTGCGCTGACCCTTAAGTCACCCCGTTTTGCAGCCAATAGACCGGGTGCTTTTGGGGCGTTGGCGCCTGGCGAGGTGCTTTAAGTGGGGCCATCTACTATTAGTCGTTCGCTAGTCGTTCGCTAGTCGTTCGCTAGTCGTTCGCTAGTCGTTCGCTAGTCGTTAGAGAGTGGCGATGGTTTTTGGCGCAGTCGTTCGATCGCGTCTAGGCTGCAATCAAGACTCTCAACAAAAACCGCCCAACAAAAGCCTCTCAACAAAAGCCTGCTCAATAAGGATGCCCGCTATGAGTAACCGCATCATCGTCATCCATGATGGCGCCATGGATGAACTGATGTCACTGGTGCTGCTGCAATCCATGCCACAGCTTAACGTCGAATATATCGGCGTCATCAATGGCGACTGCATTGCCTATACCACGGCGCAGCTTAGCTATAAAGTTATGCAGTTTTGCGGTTCGTCGCTTAGTAACATCTATCTCTCTGACGCACGTGCAGTCAATGCCTTCCCCTGGTCATACCGCGAAGACTGTCTGTGTGCCAATCTGCTGCCGATCGTGAACCAGTATCAGAGCCAACCACCCTCGATCAATCCCGGCACTATCAACGATCTGCTGGCCTATATGATCAACAATATAGGAACGACACCTTTTACATTGTTGTGCCTGGGACCGTTGACCGACGCCGCGTATCTCATCAATAGTCTGGATAACGCAGCGGCGTATATCGATAGAATTGTCTGGACCGGCGGCGACATTTCATTAACCCCCGGGCAGTTGCCGCCTGTCAATATCGATACCGGGATGTCACCCGGGGCTAATCCCAATGCTGAATGGAACGTATATTGGGACCCGTTTGCAGTGGCGACGGTCTTCGCCTCAGGCATACCGTTATATATGTTTCCGACCCTGGTGACGGATCAGGTGCCGCTGACACAAGAAATGATGTTTGAATATTTTATTCCCGGTGCGGCTCAATATCGTTCCATTGATCTAGCTGCGCAACTGTATGCCATTGCCGGTTACGAGTCGGGTTATCATTTTTGGAATACCTGTACTACTGCATTTTTAGGTGAGCCGACGCTATTTGGTTTTGAAACGCTGAATCTGTATGTCGACGTGTCGCGCGACCCCACCAAGCAAGGGACGATGTGGACACTGGATTCTGGGGGGTATGCCATTAATGTGGCCACGACGGTGGATAGCGCTGGATTCTTTAATTATTACCTGGCGCAGTTAAAATCGCTGGGGTGAAAGCCCCAGCGAATCCACTTGTTGCTATTTTTTAAAGGCTTGGCGCGCCCCAGTAATAGACGTTACCGTTATCGCTGCCTGCAAAGATTGCAGTGCCGGCGGCATTGATCGCCATCGGCCAATTCATGACAGAGGTTGGGTACTGCCAGTAGAGCGTACCTTTGTTGACATCGAACAAGTAGAAATTTCCTGGCGTTTCCGAGGTGGTTCCGCTTGTGGATTTACTCTTGCTCGATGAAAAAATCGGCTCACCGTCTGCAGACGTCACATACTGCGCGTTAGCATCCATGTTCATGCCGGGATTCGGACAATATTGCAGCTGGTAAATCCACAGACGATTTCCATAGTATTGGTTGGTGGTGCGATCGAACGTGCTTTGCAGCATGTAAGCATAACCAAACGCTGGCGTGGCGCTATCGACACTACTGGTGGTAGCACTATTACCACCGACACCGACATAAACCATGCCATTGGTATGGCAAATGGCAAGGGCATAGCTCATGCCAATGCTGTAATCGGTGGCTTGGTAGGTCCAGGCGGGCGTCAGATTAGCAGACAAGTTGCGTACGAAATTAAAGTAGAGCACTTCACCACTCTTGGTGGACGCTGCTGCATATTCGCCGTCGCGTGTGATGACTACACGCAAGATGCCGCTGCTGGATGAATAGCTGCCGCGAAGCGTAAGAACGCCATTAACATTTTGATAGACATAGAACACGCCGGTCGTTGTCGACTGTGCTTCCAATTGGCGGCGACCATGCGGTGTATTGGCCTGTGTGCTTTGTTCGCTACTGAAAATTTCTCCGCCCACGACCACCCAGTTACCATCATCCGAAATGCCACAGCTACGTACATAGGCAGTGGATGCCGGTACAGTGGTAACGGCGTCTGTGTAGGTGCCGCTGTTGAGCGTCAGATAATGGACGTTACTATTTTCCACTGCAACGATCTGGCTACCGTTGCTGTTGATTTCTACTTCATTGATACGGCCAGTTGTTTTGAATTCCTGGCGACTGCTGGTGCCCTGGCTAACGTTGTACGTGCGCAGAAAACCTTTGCCTGACCCATATTCACCACCGGCTGCGCACTGGGTGCCATCGCCAGACATTGCAACCCAGAATACGCCTTGCGTAACGCCAGCGCCCAAAGGGTCAGACCAGTTAGGGGAAGCAGGCTCGCTGCCGTTAGTGGAGTAGCTGTAGATGGCAAAATTATCACTGGTTCCGTATTCAGCCGAGGTTCCGGTGATTAGCTGAGACCCATCGCTGGAAATAGCTGTCGAATTGATTTGCAGCCCCGCATAGGGAGTCAATGACCATTGGGGATCTGCGGAAGTCTGGAGCATGTCGATTTTCCTTGTGTTAATGGCCTGGTTCACTTTCAGGCCAATTAACTATAGAACAGGATTTCAATTCAGAAATTTCGACAGCCCTTTTACATTATTCTTACATTCTGCCGTGGCAAAACACGCACCCGAAATTGCTGTTCGCATACACCTCCATAAAAGGTGCGGTATCGTTGCCATACTGAGAGAACTTTTGCATGAATGCATCTGGATCAGCGGCTACCCCTTCCACGATGTAGTTGAAATACCAGTCTTGATAGCCGGGTGCGGTGCGAGCGGTGTCGAGCCAGCGCAGCATATTTTCCTTGTCACCTATGCGGGCATAGCCTTCGGCCTGGTGAAACGCAAGACCCGGAACCGCGAAAGGTGCCTTTTGGGTGTTGTCATCGCAAAAATAAACATCACAGGGCACCTCTTCCATCATGGTCACGGTTTTTTGCGGTATGCCGGTCGACAAGGGGAAGCCGATCAAGGTGCCTCCCACGGCAAATGCGGCGCCAATACCCACGTGATAGGCATCGACGATAGCTTCATCGGCCAAGGTGGTGGCCTTTCCCCATTGCTTGAATATTGCGGCATTGGCCATGTCGAGGGCATTGAGAAACGCCGGGGCTGCGATGCCGTCTGGGTCGAGTTGTTCCGAACGCTGCATGTCTTTGCCTACATACACCTTGTTGAACATGGCGTATTGAAGCTTGCCGTTTTCAAGGGACATGGCCAAGCGTAAGGCGCCACGTAAAAAGTGTGCACGTGCCAGTTTTTCGTGTTCTTCCCAGTCTTGCAGTAGGGCAAGCGCTTCGCTGATGCGTTGCTCGGATTGGGTGCGTGTGCTCAGGCGTCCATCGGAGAAGCCATCCCAGAAGGCCTGATCTGCGCATTGATAAATTTCTTCCGGCGGGCGTCCTTGTAGCGGACCTTCGCAGGTAAGCCAGGGGTTTGCGTGACGTGGCTCGGTTTCGACTCTTGCTTTGGGGATTTTGAAGGCAGTTGGTTTCAGGCAGGTTTGCAATTCTTCGGCGCTGGGTTTTGTGGCGAGATCGAAGTCATAAATGACAGGTACCTTGCAAAGCTCTACTTTTGCGCATCCTGACAAGGCTGTTACCGATGCCAAAAGCAGAAACGAAAATTTGGTTTTCATCCGGTTGTCCCTTTGTTGTTATTTTTCGTTGCAGATTAATGCAGGTTACTCAGATAAAAGGCGAGAGAAAATTTCGATATTCTTCAATTTGGTTAAACGTATCAAGTTTTCTGCCATCACCTGCTTTGCCTCGTTGGCGTCGTAACCCACGCGTGACATGGATGCAAGTGTGCGTTGCAGGTATTCGTTGGTCGAACCCGGGTTTCCTGGGCCATCCGAACCGTACAAGAGTCTCGACGTCAAGCCTCTTGCTTTCGCTTCGGCCAGCACGGCATCCATTACTGCACCCTCGGGATCGTAGGCGCTACGTCCGAACGCTGATATTTCGAGATAGACATTGGGATATCGGGATGCAAGCGCAAATACATCAGGAATGAAGTTCATTCCTTCATTATTAAAATCAAAACCCATGTGGCCCAGAATAAAGACGGTGTTGGGATGATCAGCGATGCTTTGCTCAAGAAAGGCTGGGTTGTAGCTGCGAAGATAATTTTGTTTTTCCGCTTCGCTTGCAAAGCTGCTGAGATCACGCAGTGGTGAGGAGCCCAGGTGATGATAAACCGGCACGCCAGTTTCCGCTGCGATTTCATAGATGGAATCAAAACGACGATCATCCAAAGGAATGGCGTTGTGAATAAAGGCGAGTTTGATGCCCAGCATTGACGGATGGGCGAGGGCTTGTCTCAGGGCTGCGAGTTGAGTTTGTTCCTGATGCTCCCAATCGGTTTGGTTGACGCTTGCGAAACCGTAGAAATAAGGCGCCGTGTTGTCCTGGTTGCGGTTGCGTGTGTCATTCAGGCGCTCGATGATAAATTCGTTGCTGGTGATACCCCATGTCTCCGGTGCATAAACAGAGAACACTACACACGCACTTAATCCGGCCCGATAACATTCTGTCTGAATACCAATGTATTTTCCGTAGGGATCAAGTTGAAATCCAGATACCCATCGCAGCAGCACTTTCACCAGCCATTGGGGTAAGGGCAGATTCAACGTCTTTATCAAGAACGCCTGTCCCAAGGGGCCCATGGTGCTGAAACGCCCTGTATGCAAATGCATATCGATGGCGGGGATGGTTTCGCCTGCATACACCACCCGATTGTTTTTTATCGATTGTAGGGTTTGTTCGGTAGGAGGAAGGGTCGAGTACTGCGCGGATGCATCTTCGTGTGCATGACAAACGTTTGTCGCGGTGGCTAGCAGAAAAGCAAAACTGGCGACTAATATCCTTATAAAATTCACTGATGTTCCCCCAAATTGGCCGAATAAAATATTGTGAGCCGTCAACGCTGTGTCTGTATGCAGCGTGTATTGGCCTGACAATAGTTTCAGTATTGTTGTTTTAACGTGTTTTTATGTGGGTATCGCAGGGTGTTTCCTTTGTGGAAACCCGTTTTGGCAGCTCTTTTTAGAAACTCTTTTTAAAAAATAACCGCATGTTGTTGCAACTGCCGAGCGTTGGATGCTAGCACGCTCATTCATCAGATTCTTGACCGTAGAAATCGCGCTTTAACATTTCACGTCTGTCTGCATAAATCCTTGATACACCACTGTCCTTATTGGGTTGTAAGTCTGTTCGTATGGATGCGTTTGGTACAACCACACATGAACACACCCAACCAATACCGCTACCCCATGTCGTCTCCATCACGTTTAGTTTGATATCCAGCGCAGATTTTAAACTCGAAAGATATCACTGGGCGTAGTTCGTATTTTTACAACCTGATGGAAGTTTTTACGCGTAGCCTGCAATGGTTGTGTGGAAAATCATTTCACGTAACAAATCTGCTTTAACAAAAATAATCACGTCAGGAGAACTGAGTATGGAAAAAACGTCAGAGAAGAAATCGACCGCAGTTAGAGAGTTGACTGTAGAAGAAATCCAGCAGATTGGCGGTGGGGCAATGTCAGGCGGGTTGGATATCCAGCTTAGCGATTTTCATGCGGTTGCCTGGCCAAAAATATTGCTGCCCAAAGTCGTCAAGGAATTCACAGAAGTCCTTGTGCAGCGTTAGCAGCTAATTGTCACCCTTCCATAGATTTTAATGGCATCCATTCAGGAGTTATAAAAATGAAAAACACATCCTCGTCGTTGCTGAAACCGCAACGCATTTCACAGGATGAGATTGCCGCAGCCGCGGCTGAAGGCGTTACCAGAGCACTGGCAGCACGTGAGCTCTGCATGCGTGATCTCAGTGAACAGGAAATTGCCGATGTCAGTGGTGGCGCTCTGTTTTTAAAGGGCATTATCGCTGGTGGTATTCGTGCAGCACTCGCCAACCAAGGAATGAACTTTACATCCCCCGCGCTGAATACCGGCTTTGCTATGCCAGGTCTGGAAGGCGGGGCCTTGGGATCTACGTTCAACACGATGGGCTGAACCATGAAACCCGATCAACAGACATTTTGCCCCAGCGCACAACCCGATTGGGACGGCGCGAAAGTGTTCGGTGTGGTCGGTGGCACACCAGATGCGCCGGAAACGGCGTATCTGGCAGCGCCAACACCGGTAACGCCGGAATTGTTGCAAATGGCAGCGCCCGTCGCCGCAGATGAAGTATTTCGAATTGCGGCGCCTTGTGCATGCAGTGATTGTGGACATTATTCCAGTGCGGAATCCAAGTGTCGTTTGGCACAAAAGATTGTCCGTTGGGTGCCCCTGGTTTCTGAATCGTTGCCCGTTTGCAGTATTCGTGCGGAATGCCGTTGGTGGCAACAAGAGGGCAGGGAGGCTTGCATGCGTTGCCCACAGGTGGTAACGCGCAACCTGCAGCCCACGGACGCCATGCGCGATGCTGCTAATCCGGTGCTTGTGTAATATGACGACATCACTGTTCAGACCCGAAGCAATTGCCCATCAACAGGAGGTTAAGATGGGCGTTGCGTTGACCGTAAAGACACAATCGTTACGTTGGCTTACCGGCTTTTTTGTCTTGCTGATGCTGATATTGCTGACCTTTCTTGCCTGTGGTGAATATACACGCAAGGCGCGCGTTACGGGATTTTTATCCCCCAATCATGGCATGCTTAAAATCTACACCCCTCAAGCGGGCACCGTAACCGAGAAAAAAGTAAAGGAAGGGCAAAAGGTTCAGCCCGGCGATGTGCTGTTTGTGTTGTCCTCAGAACAGGCCTCGCCCGAAAATCCTGATGCGCAGACAGCGGCAATTGCCAATATCGTTGCCCGCCGCGACAGCCTGCTGCAGGAACTGGAACAGCAGGATGAACAACAACGCCTGCAATGGCAGGAAATGCAAAGCCGCATCAACGCGCTATCGCTTGAGTTGCAGCAGATAGAACGTGAAATCGATGTGCAGCAACGACGTACCCAGGTGGCGAATAATACCCTGGAAAAATTCCGCGCACTCTATGCTCAGCAGTATGTCGCTGAAGTGCATTGGCAAGAGAAACAGGACGAGGCCCTTGCCCGTCAGGCCGAACTGCAAGCCCTGCAACGTGATCGCTTAATGCTTAAGCGTGAGTTGCAAACGCAAGACAATCAACTGCAAGCCATACGTTATGAGTTTGCTCGTCAACGGGCAGAACTGGATCGCACCATATCACGCCACGACCAGGAGATCACCGAGCACCAGGCCAAACGCAGTATCGTCATTCGTGCTCCCAGAGCTGGCGTGGTCACCGCGATTCTGCTGGAGAAGGGCCAGCAAGCCGGTACGCAGTCGCCACTGTTGTCGCTGCTGCCGGAAGACTCCACACTGGAAGCACACTTGTTAGTGCCCAGTCGTTCCATCGGGTTTTTGTCTGCGGGGCAGACCGTGGCGCTACGCTATCAAGCGTTTCCGTATCAACGATTTGGCAGTCAGCGCGGTCAAGTGAAAGATATTTCCCGCACCTTGATCAAGCCGGGCGAGGCTGATTTTCCGGTTGCACTCGATGAACCCGCTTATCGGGTGGTCGTACAACCTGAAGAGCAGACCGTGACGGCATATGAACAGGCGTTTCCGCTGCAGGCAGGCATGCTATTGGATGCAGATATTCAGCTCGATCGGCGCACGTTGTTCGAGTGGGTATTCGATCCATTATACAGCCTGGCGGGTACGCTATGACGTCGTTACATTTTGGTGGGCGGAAATCAATTCCGGTCGTCTTGCAATCGGAAGCAGCGGAATGTGGTCTGGCCTGTCTCGTCATGACCGCAGCTCACCATGGCCTCGACACCGATTTGTCTGCATTGCGCAGGCGTTTCTCGGTATCCTCCCAGGGAATGACGCTGGCGCAACTCATGCAAATTGCCACTCAGTTAGAACTATTTGCGCGGCCACTGCGAGTTGAATTTTCGGGACTCCACCAGTTGCAACTGCCGGCGATTTTGCATTGGGACTTCAATCACTTTGTCGTCTTGGTAAAAGTGACAGGTAAAACGCTTATATTGCATGACCCGGCTCGCGGGAAAATCGAACTCTCGCACGATGAAGCGTCTCGCCACTTTACCGGCGTAGCACTGGAGCTAACGCCAACACAACAGTTTACCCCCGGTGTTCAAAAGCAACGAATCCGCCTGCGTGATCTGTTAGGGCGGCTGCCGGGTGTCGGTACTGCGGTAGCGCAGATCCTCGCACTGGCGTTGGTATTGGAAGTGTTTGCGCTGCTGTTGCCGTGGTTTTCCCAATTGGTGCTCGACGACGCGGTTGTTGCCGGTGATCACGATCTGTTGCATTTGCTTGGCATAGGTTTTTTGTTGGTCGTGCTCTTTAAAGTGGTGGTGGAGGCGTTGCGATCCTGGATTGTCATGGTATTGGGCACCAGCGCCAACCTGCAATTGCTGGGCAATCTATTTCGGCAAATGTTGTATTTGCCTTATGCATTTTTTGAAAAACGCCATTTGGGTGATGTGGTGTCTCGATTTGAATCGATGAACGTCATTCAGCGCACGCTTACCGGCAGCTTTTTAGAAGCATTGATCGATGGTGTGATGGCGATTTCAACCTTGATCATGCTGTTTATCTATAGTCGATTGCTGGCATTGGTGGTCGTCCTTGCTGCGTTTTTGTATCTGGTGCTGCGGCTGGTGTTGTTTGTGCCACTGCGGCAAGCGGCAGAAGAAAAAATCCAGCGGGCAGCGCGTCAACAATCCAACCTGCTGGAATCGGTACGAGGTATTCAGAGTCTGAAGCTATTCAATCGCGAACAACCGCGACGTACTCAGTACCATAATCTTATGGTGGATCATTTCAACGCCGATGTGCGCATGCAGAAACTGCATATCCTTTACCGGTTTGGTAACGGCTTGGTATTTAGCGCAGAACATATTTTGGTGATATGGCTGGGCGCATTGTTGATTCTGGAACAGAAATTTTCTGTCGGGATGATGTTTGCTTTCCTGGCTTACAAAGACCTTTTCAGCAATCGGGTAATTGCCCTGATCGAAAAGGGAATAGAGTTCAAAATGCTGGGATTACACATGGAACGCGTTGCCGATATAGCGCTAACCCCGGCAGAATCAAATGGCAACACTGCTCATGATCTGTCCCTTGTGCAAAACAATGTCATGAATGGAGGCACCATACGAAACTTGCCAGCCAGCATTCAAATTAGAGACCTGTGTTTTGCCTGGGGCGATGCACAGACCCCGGTGTTACAACATTTGGATCTTGATATTCAGGAAGGTGAAAGCGTCGCCATTATTGGCGCCTCTGGCTGCGGTAAAACCACTTTGATGAAACTCTTGTTGGGCTTGCTGCAACCGAATTCAGGTGACATTCGTATCGGCGGTTGTGAGCTGCGCCAACTGGGCATTTCGCAGTATCGCAATATGGTTGGCTCTGTCATGCAGGATGACCAATTGTTTGCGGGTTCAATTGCCGACAATATTTGTTTCTTCGACCCCGATGCCAAAATGGAACGCATCGAAACATGTGCGAAACTGGCCTGTGTCCATGCTGATATTGCAGGTATGGCCATGGGCTATAACACCTTGATTGGTGATATGGGCGGAGCGCTATCGGGTGGTCAGAAACAGCGTGTGTTATTGGCGCGAGCGCTATACAAACAACCAAAATTTCTCTTGCTCGACGAAGCCACCAGTCATCTGGATGTTGCGCGGGAAAAACAGGTGAATGAAGCCATTCGCAATTTGAAACTCACCCGCATCATTATTGCCCATCGCCCTGAGACCATTGCATCAGCTGATCGAGTAGTGCTACTGCAAAATGGCAAAGCGCAGAGTCTGGTGATACAAAAAGGGGACAAGCATGAAATGCCTCGGAATGAGCCGCAATTGGCCTAAGTCGGGCAATCAATGGAGTCTGGGGGAGGCGGGTAGAGGGGCGCTTGCGTCCCCTCAAATTGAAGATGATTGCTTAGAACTCCATTTCCGGCACTACCTCAGGAACAACCATTTCACCTTCCGTCAGCCGCACGATCTCATCAACACTCACACCGGGCGCGCGTTCTTTCAACCAGAACTTGCGATCATGAATTTCTACATAGGCGAGATCGGTTACGACTTTCTTAATGCAGGCGGCTCCAGTCAGTGGAAGACTGCAACGCGTCAGTAATTTCGATTCACCGTTCTTGGATGCGTGTGTCATGGTGACGATGATATTCGCCGCGCCCGCCACGAGGTCCATTGCCCCGCCCATGCCTTTCACCATCTTGCCAGGAATCATGTACGACGCGATATTGCCCTCAATATCGACTTCAAACGCGCCCAAGACTGTCAAATCGACATGACCGCCACGAATCATCGCGAACGATTCAGCCGATGAAAATATCGAAGCGCCAGTGATGGCGGTAACGGTCTGCTTACCGGCATTGATCATGTCGGCGTCGACTTGCTCTTCCGTCGGGAAGGGTCCCATGCCAAGCAATCCATTTTCAGATTGCAGCATCACATTCATGCCTTTGGGCACATAATTGGCCACCAGTGTTGGAATGCCAATGCCCAGATTAACGTAGTAACCGTCTTTCAATTCACGCGCGACACGTTGCGCCAGTTGTTCACGAGATAAAGCCATGCTGGTTTCTCCTCAAGCGCGGCGCGTGGTGCGCTGTTCAATGCGTTTTTCAAAAGTGCCCTGAATCAGGCGATCCACATAAATGCCCGGCGTATGAATATGATCGGGGTCTAGTTCGCCGGGTTCAACGATTTCTTCTACTTCAGCAACAGTGATTTTGCCAGCGGTGGCAGCCATCGGGTTGAAGTTCATGGCGGTATGACGATAGACGAGATTGCCGTAACGATCGCCCTTCCAGGCTTTGACGATGGCAAAGTCGCCAGTGACTGCACGCTCAAGAATGTATTTGCGACCATCGAATTCTTTTACTTCTTTGCCTTCGCCTACCAGGGTGCCGTACCCGGTTGCCGTAAAAAATGCAGGAATGCCCGCGCCGCCGGCCCGCATTTTTTCAGCGAGCGTTCCTTGCGGAACCAGCTCAACTTCCAGCTCACCAGCGAGTAGTTGTTCTTCAAAAAGTTTGTTTTCACCGACATACGACGAAATCATTTTTTTGATCTGGCGGTCGACCAGCAACACACCCAATCCAAACCCGTCGACACCACAATTATTGGAGACAAAGGTCAGTTCGCGGGTGCCCATTTTTTTTATCTGGGCGATCAGGTTTTCTGGAATTCCGCAAAGGCCAAAACCACCTGCGATGATGGTCATGCCATCCTGCAGGCCGGCGAGGGCTTCATCGTAGCTTTTCACTACCTTGTTGAAACCGGACATGGTGAGCTCCCCTAAATGAGTGTGCAATAGCCCAATATCGTATAAATCCTTGAATTTATCAAATATAATAATATTAGCAATTGATAAGTATTATTTAATAATGAAGGTTGTCATCGTCACCCCGGGGAACAGCAAAATGAGTATTACGATCAAGCATTTAAAGACATTCGTTGCGGTGGCCCAGACGCGGAGCTTTGCGGAGGCCTCGGCGCGTGTCTGCTTGTCGCAGCCAGCGGTGAGTATCAGTATTCGCAATCTGGAGGAAGAGGTCGGGGGGCGTCTGTTGACGCGCTCTACGCGTACTCTTGCCCTTACGCCAGAAGGTGAAGAGTTTCTGCCGGTCGCACTTCGATTATTGTCGGACTGGGAGGAAGCCTTGGGTGACTTGCATAATCGCTTTTCACTCAAACGCGGAAAACTCTCCGTTGCTGCCATGCCTTCTTTTGCCAGCACTGAATTGCCGGGTGTTTTGGTGCCTTTTCGACAACGGTATCCTGATATCAATATCACCATTCACGATGTCATTGCTGAAGACGTAATTGAAATGGTGCGTAACGGGCGGGTTGAGGTGGGAGTTACGTTTGAACCGGGTGATTCCGAAGATCTTGATTTTCAGACGCTTTTTACTGATCGGTTCGTAGTGGCAGTGCCCACGTCGCACCCGTTTGCCAGCAAGCGCAAGATCATGCTGCGAGCGTTGGTTGATCAACCCTTTATTACCTTGCAGCGTCCCTCCAGCATTCGGGGATTGATCGATTCAACACTCGAACAAGAAGGCATAACGCTGTCGGTGCAGCTCGAAACCAATCAGTTGGCGACCATAGGCAGAATGGTGGCCATGGGTTTGGGAATCAGTATTGTGCCTGCGTTGTGCATTGGGCAAATGGCCGAAATGGGGGTGGTATGTAAGCCCTTGGTAACGCCAGATATCATGCGCCGGGTGGGTGTCGTTACGCGTAGACGTTACCCCTTGTCGCAATCAGCCGCTGCCTTTTTAGCAAATCTGGAAGCACGCTTTGCTGGCTAGCGGATATTCGACTTTTCACCCAAATCAAAATAGCTGACCATCTGTTGCAGTCGAATCGCTTTTGCGCTCATTTCCTCAGACGTAGAGGTTAATTCCTCAGAGGCAGAAGCCGTCATTTGCGAGGCCTGCGACAGCTTACCAACGGCAGTGTTTATGTGTTCCAGCCCACCGGTTTGCTCACGTGATGCAGCGGTGATTTCCTGCACGAGATCTGCAGTTTTGCGGATCGATGGCACCAATTGATCCAGCAGTGTGCCCGCGCGTTCTGCCAGGGTGACACTGTCGCTCGCCACCGTACCGATTTCCTGCGCTGCTTTTTGTGAGCGCTCCGCCAATTTGCGAACCTCGCCCGCCACCACAGCAAAGCCTTTGCCATAATCGCCCGCGCGTGCGGCTTCGATCGCAGCATTCAATGCCAACAAATTGGTTTGATAAGCGATGTCGTCGATAATGCCGATCTTGGCAGCGATTTGGCGCATGGCCGCAACGGTTTGACGCACCGATTCTCCGCTTTCCTGTGCTGCAACAGCAGATTTGGATGCGATATCATCCGTAAATCGTGCACTATCGAAATTCTTCGCCACCATCGCCGAAATCTGTTCCACCGACGCACTGGTTTCCTCAACGTTGCCTGCTTGTTCCGACGCATTTTGGCAGAGTGTTTGTGACGACGCAGAGATCTCTTCCGACGCCGTGGTCAGGCTGTCTGCCGAAAGGCAGACTTCCTGCAAGGTTTCACGTAATTTCTCCACCATCATTTTCATGCCGGCCAATAAGCTGTGAGTATCCTTGTCTTTAACACGCACCTCTATCGTTAGATCGCCTGCTGCGACGCGTTGTACCACATCAGTTGCGTAGTCAGGTTCGCCACCCAGTTGATTCAGCATGTTTCGAGCAACGGCGAAGGCGAGTGCCAGCGTTGCCAAAAATGCCGTCACAGACAATGCCAGATAAATGATCAGCGCAGATTTTGCCTGGCTTTCCAGCATGGCCGCCGTCACGTCCAGTTGCGCAGAAAGGTGGTCTTCTACCTCTTTCATAACGTTGATTCTACGGGTACTTGCATCAAACCATTTGGCGGGCTCAACCCCGAAACCGCCGACCGATGCTTTTTCCAAAGCGATGCCTCGTAATGTTTCGACATTTCGAACGGCATCACCTTGCATTTTCTGTCGATAGAATTTAACTGCTGATTCGGTGCCGTAGGTGAAAAACAGTTGGGTGTACCCGTCCTGCATTGACAAGATGGAGATGAATTGCCGATAGGATTCCGACTCGAAGCGATTTGCACTGAATGCCGCCATTAAATTCGCCCGCTCCTGGCCTGCTTTTTCTTTGGCAGCAAGGAACAGGGTATAGGCGGTAGTTTCTTTGACAACATCCCCTTCACCACTGGCTTTGGCTACTCGTGCAACCACGTCTAGCAGTGTTGCAATGGTGCCCGTATATCGGGGAATCACGTCTTTGGGTGTGACCGAAAGTGTGTCGACGGCACTTCGTCCACCCACTAGCGTAGATAGTGCCTTTTGCGCCGTTGCGTAGCTTGTCGCTAGTTCAGGCGCGATATTGGCTGTATTCAAGCGTTCGTAAGCTGCTTTGAATTGTTTAAGTCTGGCATCGGATTTGTCACGCTGGGCAGGTAATACATCGGCGAACTTTTTACCGCCGGACCCTACGAAACCCACGGTGGCTGCACGTTCAATTTGAACTTCATGTACGAGACTGCTGGAGGCAATTGCAAGGGTTGCCAGTTCGCGTAACTGCAACATGTTCTGGTAAGTTGCATTTTTTTCTATTACCCCAATGCCTGCCATATAAAACAGGCCAATAATCGGTGGTAACAGCATTAGCAGTAGCTTGCCCTTGGTGGTGAATTTGCTCAGCAGGTTCATGCTATCTCTCTTTTTAACGCCCTAAGGTCGCACCAACGTGGGTCATGCTTTTAAGATAGTTTAGAACTGATTAAATACCACTCAGGCGAAGACAGGCAAAACCTCTTCACGAGCATAGAGATAGGAGGTCTTTGAGAGGAAGACCTGTGTGTTTGTTATATCAAAAACTACAGGTGATATTGTGGTGCGCCAAAATGGGGCGTTATTTGTGCTCTATTTTGGAGCGCGCCAGCGATCTTATACACGTTTTTCGCGTTGTCGTGAAACAGCTTGCGCTTGTCTTCGATGCTATAGCCTTCACTCAACCGCCAGTACACGTCATACAATGTCGCAAGACTCATCGATACCTTGTCCATCGGAAAATTGGATGCAAACATGCAACGGTGAGGACCGAATTTTTTCAAAACAAACGCAAAGTAAGGCGCAACATCATTGATGATTTCTGCAGTAGTAACGGGTGTCGTACGCAAATGATAACCCCACCCGACGACCGGCATGAAAAAGCCCGATAGCTTAACTGTGATGTTATTGAACTCCGCCAGGCGTGCCATTCCATCTTGCCATTCATCACGAATACTCGCCCTGGCTTGTGCGCTGTGCCCATAAGAGGCAAACGGCCCGCCCAAGCCAATAGGCGTGCCCATGTGGCATAGAATAAATTGTGTCTCAGGGAAAAGTGCCGCCAATTCCGCCATTTCACTCAATTGCGGATGAAAAAACCAGGCGTCGAACGATAACCCGTGCTTGGCGCATTGCTCGAATCCGATACGCCATTGCCGTGTTCTTGATAATCCTCCGCGTGGACAAAAGCGCATAACGCCGTTGTTGTGTTCATAGGCCAGCATTTGTCTCAGGCCAACAAGCCTTGGGCTCGCCTCGCGATGCGCATTGATCAGTGAAGTAATAGCGCTTTTTTCAAACTCCGCATACCCTACGATACCCCCCAGGCGAACGTCCACGTGTGAAGCATAACGATCAAATAGCCCTTGTACCCATGCGGTTTCACCTGCGGGGCCGAGGCCAGCCTTGTCGCGCCATTCTGCCTCGACATGCACGACGTGTGAGATATTCAGGTTGGCTGTATCGCGCTGATAATCCGTTGGAAGGTAATCGTAGGCGACAAAGTCGGGGCGGCCGACATAGTCCTTGTCCCGCTGCTTGGCGCCCAGCTGAATGGCGCCTTCATAGAGCCGTTTGTTCCAGCCCAGCAGCTTTTTGACTGGGGTGAGAATGCGAGGTGTATTGAGAAGGTCCCATTGGTGAATATGGGGGTCGATAATGGCAAAATCCTGAGGGATCGTCATGCCTGGTGCCTGAGCTTGTTATTTTAATGATCAGCATTGTGAACTCTTCGCTAACTTCGGGTCAAGCATATGGCCAAATACATCAACAACCTACACAATTGACAAGCCGATCAATACTGCCGTTTGATGGCAGGAAACACCAAAAAGTGCTTTATTCTACCCATAAATATCTCGATCATCTGAGAACGGAATTCCGTTTGAAAACTGCGTCTATTTCCCTGCGGACGATAGCCAACTGCATAGGCATACACCGACTGGCATTGATGCTGGTGCTCTGTTTCGTGGGTATGCAAAGTTGGGGGCTTGACGCTGTAAAAATCGAGCCCGGCGAGGATCGGTGGGCGTTGGGTCCACATTTTGAGTTTCTCGAAGATCCAGACCGGAAACTAAATCTGGAAAATGTGCTCGCGCTGGGCGATCGCTTCCGACCGAATACTGACGAAGTCATGAATATCGGTTATACCCATTCCGGCTATTGGGTGCGCTTTCGCCTGCAAAATGATGATTTGAAGCAGCACCAATATTTTCTGAAATATGGCTCGCGCTTTGTTGATCATCTCGACTTATATATTCCAACGGCGAATGGAACGTATCAACCCGTACGCTCGGGGAGATGGGTGCCACCATCACAACGCCCGCATCTATCCCGTGAATTCGTCTTTCCAATAGCGCTCCCACCTCAAAGTGATCAAATCTATTACCTTTACATGGACACGGCAGATACCCTGACGATTCCCCTTGAATTGTACACGGCGGATAGCCTGGCGTACGCAACAATGCTAAGCCACAACTGGTTTGCATTCTACTTTGGCCTGATATTCGCGATGATGGTTTTCAGCCTGTTTTTGTTGGCCACGGTTCGTGATCAGGTCTATCTCTATTATGTGACAGCCATTACATTGCACCATGGCTTTTTTTTCTCACTGTTCGATGGGTTTGGCTACCTCTATTTTGGATTTGAAGATTCCTGGTGGTCGCGCGAATCCATGTCGGTATTCGTCTGCTTCACCATGATGATCATCATTCAGTTCTGCCGCGTGTTGCTGAATACTCGTACGCATCAGCCCTTTTCCGATCGGCTATTGGTCGTTCTGCAGCTATTTGCATTTGTCATGGGTGTTTTTAGCTTTTTCATTGATTACACCATTTCAATACGCATTGCCAATCCCATTGCTTCTGCTACAGCCGTTGTGGTTTTTTCGGCGGGCTACCTAAGTTACCGTCAAGGTAATTCTGCCGCGCGATATTTTCTGCTGGCGTGGATCTCCGTGATTATCGGTGGGGCAGGGTATAGCCTGAAATCCTGGGGGCTTGCACCGTCCAATATTTTCACGGAGTACGGTTGGCAGGTGGGGTCCGCATTGGAAGCGCTACTGCTATCGCTTGCGATTGCTGAGCGTATCAATATAGAAAAACGTGAACGCGAAAATGCGCAACGACATGCGCAGCAAGTGCAGTTCGAAATGTTCAAAGAGAAAACAGCACAGAAAGAAAAAGTATTGGAAGCAGAGGCAACTATGCGCGCCAAGGACGATTTTCTTTCTACCATGAGTCATGAAATTCGCACTCCCATGAATGGTGTCGTGGGTGTATTGCAGCTTCTTGAAGATACGCCCCTTGATGCGAATCAGAAGGAACTGCTGCGCATCATGGGCGGCTCCGCGCAGACATTGCTATCAATTATCAACGACATTCTGGACTTCTCAAAAATCCAGGCCGGAAAAATGCAGATCGAACAGGTGGCGTTTGATTTGCATCAGTTGCTAAAAGATATTGCTGATCTGTATGCCATGACAATCAAACTCAATGATGCGGTTGAGTTTCGCTTTAGCATTGCGCCGGGAACGCCTCAGTATGTGCAGGGCGATCCGATGCGTATCAAGCAAATCCTCACCAATTATTTGAATAATGCAGTCAAGTTTACGCAAAAAGGAACAATTTCTTTGATCGCTGAACCGGCCGGTGAGGCATTGGTGCGCTTGAGCGTTAAAGACAGTGGCATCGGCATTAGCGAAGAAGGCCAAAAGAAGTTATTTCAATCCTATAGTCAAATGGACACCGATACCGCGCGTAAGTATGGAGGCACCGGGCTGGGGTTGAGTATTTGCAAGAAGTTGTCGGAGCTAATGGGCGGCAGTGTCGGGGTGTCGAGCAAAATAGGCAATGGGTCTACCTTTTGGTGCACGATTTCACTACCACCGGCGACCGATGCAGAACAAAAGAGTGCAGGCGTTTGCCCGACAGAATCTTCTTGTGAATCGCTGAGAGTGCTGGTGGCGGAAGATAATTCGGTGAATCAATTTGTAGTTAAAAACATGTTGCGAAAATTGGGTATCAGGCAAGTGACGTTTGCCGAGAACGGCAAGGATGCGCTGGATCTGTTGGCGACAGAAGCGTTCGATGTCGTGTTAATGGATTGCAACATGCCTGTCATGGATGGATTGGAAGCCACGCGCCTGATACGCGAAAGGGAATTGCAAAATCGATCGAAACGTATCCCCATCGCAGCGCTTACAGCAAGTGCCACACCCGAAGAACAAGCGCAGTGCCTGGCTGCGGGTATGGATATTCACATTTGCAAACCATTGATTCTCAGCGATCTTGCGACGGCGTTATACGAACTTTATGAAAGAGATCAATGGCGGGCTTCACCTTCGCACAAATGATCATCTACCAAAGACACCAGTTCAACCCCTTCGCGGACAGCATCGCCTACCTTGAAATGAATTGCATCAACCCGTCCCTTGAAGGGCGCACGCAATGTCTGCTCCATTTTCATGGCTTCCATGACCAACAACGGTTGTCCGGCGTCAACATGATCGCCAGGGTTTACCAACACTGACACGATACGGCCGGGCATGGTCGCCTGCAGGTGCCCCGCGTCAGCTTGTTCAAGACGCGTATAATCCGCCTGATGATGAGTAAAGGTGACAGGTTTGCCCTTGATAAAGAACGTTACACCTTTTTCATCCAGCAAACAGGGCAGGGTAGCGGTGTGCTCACCAGAAATGCGCAATATATTGTCGTGTAAGGTGGCAATGAATGTGTATGTCGTCTGTTTGCATGTCACAGTAAAGCGGCCTTCTGATTGGAGGACAGAAAGCGTTTCAGTCACGTCAGCATGCTGCAATGAAAAGCGCCGCACAGCAGGACCGTTCAATTGCCAGCCTTGCCTGTTTTCCCAGGGCGTGGATGGTTTTTGGTTCAAGTCGTACAACTGGCTGGCTGCCGCTGCCCAGGCAAAATGCTGTTCGTTAATGGGCACCTGCGCGTCGAGAATAGCGATCAATTCATGCTGTAAAAAATGCGTCGTCAATTTTGCCGCACGAAACGATGGCAACGAAAGTATTCGATGCAGGTAATTAATGTTGGTATCTACCCCCATCACCTGAAAATCTTCCAGTGCTTGCATGAGGCGATCCACCGCAATATCTCTGTTCTCACCCCATACGATCAGTTTGGCAACCATAGGGTCGTAATAAATCGACACTTCGCTGCCAGGTTCGATTCCCGTATCGATACGCACCCAGGCATTGCTGGTAGGCGGCAGAAAATGGTGGAGGCGGCCAATCGATGGACGAAAATCCTTGTCGGGCGATTCCGCGCAAATACGGGCTTCGATGGCATGCCCATGCAAGGGAATATCGGTCTGGTTCAGTGGCAACGGCTCGCCGCGCGCAACACGAATCTGCCATTCCACCAGATCCAACCCGGTGATGAATTCGGTGACCGGATGCTCCACTTGCAGGCGGGTATTCATTTCCATGAAATAGAAACGGCCATCGGCGTCGTAGAGAAATTCGATAGTGCCCGCGCCCTCGTAATCGATGGCATTGGCAGCGGCGACAGCGGCCTCACCCATGGCGCGACGAGTGTCTGCCGATAGGCCAGGGGCGGGTGCTTCTTCAATGATTTTTTGGTGGCGGCGCTGAATCGAACAATCACGTTCATGCAGATAGACACCGTTTCCGTATTGATCGCAGAACACCTGGATCTCTACATGACGGGGTTGCGTCAGATATTTTTCCAGAAGTACCGTGGCGTTGCCAAAGCTGGCTTGCGCCTCTCGACGGCAAGACTGCAGGGCATCGAGAAAGGCATCGTTGCTTTCTACCACCCGCATGCCTTTTCCGCCACCGCCGAACGCAGCCTTGATCAATAGCGGGTAGCCGATGCGATCGGCTTCACTTTGCAGGTAGTCGTCGCCTTGCTCCGCGCCATGATAGCCTGGGATCAACGGTACAGCGGCTTTTTCCATGATCAGTTTGGCGGCCGATTTTGAGCCCATTGCCGATATCGACGCGCTGCGCGGGCCGATAAATTTGATATCGGCTTTTTCGCAGGCGGCAGCGAAATCTGGATTTTCCGATAGAAAACCATAACCCGGGTGGATGGCATCCGCGCCACAGCGGTGAGCAACCTCCAACAGCACATCCATGCGTAGATAACTTTCGCGTGCGGGGGCCGGGCCGATAAAATAGGCTTCGTCGGCAAGTTTCACATGCGGGGAATGACGATCCGCTTCCGAGAAGACGGCCACGCTTTTGATACCCATTTTACGCAAGGTGCGCATAACGCGGCAGGCGATTTCGCCGCGATTGGCGATCAACACTTTCTGCAAAGGACGTGTCATTTTCAAACCGGCTTCAGTAACGTTGCTATTAAAACTTTTCATATCGCTTTTCATGGCAGAGTCCTCAACCCTTGATCCAGGCGGGCACACGTTTTTCCAGAAAGGCGCTCAGACCTTCTTGTCCGTCGGGGGAAACACGTATGCGAGCGATCAGGTCGGTAGTGTGATCGACAAGTGCAGTTTCGATGGGGGCGTGATGCAAGTGGCGAATCAACGCCTTGCTTTCGCGCAGCGCCGCCGGGCTATTGTTCAACAGTGCAGTGCAAAGTTGCTCGAGTTTCGCATCCAACCCGGTTTCTGGTGCCAGTTCATGCACCAGGCCCAAACGATGTGCTTCAGCGGCCGGGATCACTTCAGCTGTCAAAAAATAGCGGCTTGCGGCGCGCGAACCCATGGCACGTGTAACGTAGGGGCTAATGACCGCAGGCACCAGCCCCACTTTCACTTCGCTTAGGCAGAAACGTGCATCCTCGGCTGCAATCACAATATCTGCGCAGGCCGCCAATCCAACCGCACCGCCAAAGGCTGCGCCTTGAACGCGGGCAATCACCGGTTTTGGGCATTGCCACAGGCTGTGCATTAAACGGGCGAGTTCAGCGGCATCCCGCTTATTCTCGCTTTCGCTGAGGGCGGCCATACGCTTCATCCAGTTGAGATCGGCACCTGCAGAAAAGTGCTTACCCTCCGAGCGCAGTACGATAATGCGCACCTGTGCGTCCTCGTACCACGCTTCTATAACCTTGACCATGGCGCTAATCATGCGGTCATCAAAGGCATTGCCCACCGCTGGCTTGCACAGCGTCAGCGAGGCAACACCGCGTGTATCCACATAAGCTTGAATGGAATCCGGCATACTTTTCTCCTTACATCCGGAACACGCCGAAGCGTGTATCTTCAATCGGAGCGTTATGCGCTGCCGCCAACGCCAAGCCCATTACATTGCGGGTTTGCGCCGGGTCTATCACACCGTCATCCCACAGGCGCGCACTGGCGTAGTAGGGGTGACCTTGACGATCATAGGTTTCAATAACGGGTTTTTTGAAGGCGCGTTCATCGTCGGTTGACCATTGCTGCCCCTTGGCTTCGAGGTTATCGCGACGCAATTGCGCCAACACGCCAGCCGCCTGTTCGCCGCCCATAACGGAAATTCGCGCATTGGGCCACATAAACATGAAGCGTGGGTCATAAGCACGACCGCACATACCATAGTTACCGGCACCGAAACTGCCACCGATGACCACGGTAAATTTCGGCACCTTGGCTGTTGCCACGGCCGTTACCATCTTGGCGCCATGTTTTGCGATGCCTTCGTTCTCGTATTTCTGACCCACCATAAAGCCCGTAATATTCTGCAAGAACAGCAGCGGAATTTTACGTTGGGCGCAGAGTTCAATAAAGTGCGCCCCTTTCTGTGCCGATTCCGAAAACAGAATACCGTTGTTGGCGACAATCCCGACCGGGTATCCCATCAGATGCGCAAATCCGCACACCAGCGTGGTGCCATACAGCGCCTTGAATTCGTCTAACTCAGAACCGTCGACGATACGGGCAATCACTTCACGCACGTCAAACGGTGTTTTCAAATCCGGTGGAATAACACCGTAGATGTCCTCCGTCGGGTATAACGGCTCTACCGAGGGGCGTTTGCCCGCAACCTGTGGCGGCTTGCGATTCAAATGAGAAATACATTGTCGGGCGAGCTGCAAGGCATGCTCGTCATTTTCGGCAAAATGATCTGCCACGCCTGAAATGCGGCAATGCACATCGGCACCACCGAGTGCCTCTGCCGTGACCGATTCGCCTGTCGCGGCTTTTACCAAGGGCGGCCCTGCCAAAAAGATAGTGCCTTGCTGCTTGACGATAATGCTCTCGTCAGACATGGCGGGTACATAGGCGCCGCCCGCCGTGCAAGAGCCCATGACCACCGCTATTTGCGGGATATTCATGGACGACATGCGCGCCTGATTAAAGAAAATGCGCCCAAAGTGTTCGCGATCCGGAAACACATCATCCTGACGGGGCAGGTTGGCGCCGCCGGAATCCACCAGATAAACGCAGGGTAAATGGTTTTGCTCGGCAATCGTTTGCGCCCGCAAATGCTTTTTAACCGTTAAGGGATAATAACTGCCGCCCTTTACTGTTGGGTCGTTTGCGACAATCATGCATTCAATGCCACGGATGCGCCCGATACCGGTAATGATACCTGCTGCCGGTACGTCCTCGTCGTAAACCCCGTAGGCAGCCAGCGTACCCAGCTCCAGAAACGGTGAGCCGGGGTCCAGTAGATTCAATACGCGATCGCGAGGCAGCAATTTGCCGCGCGCAACGTGCTTTTCAAGGGCTGCCGCACCGCCGCCCATGCGCACCTTGGCGACGACGTTATATAAATCATCCACCAGCGCCTGCATGGCCTTGCGGTTGTTTTCAAATGTATCGCTGCCGGTAGAGACGCGAGTGTGTATCACGGGCATGGACAGATCCTCAATGGGTTTCGCGGAAAAGTTCGCGGCCGATCAGCATACGGCGGATTTCAGACGTGCCGGCACCGATTTCATACAGCTTGGCATCACGCAGCAAACGCCCGGTAGGGTAGTCGTTAATATAGCCGTTGCCCCCCAGAATCTGGATGGAATCCAGTGCGCAACGAGTAGCTGCCTCTGCGGCATAGAGAATCACAGCTGCCGCATCTTTGCGTGTGGTTTCACCCCGATCGCAAGCTTGCGCAACGGCGTAGAGATAAGCACGGCTGGCGTTGGTGACCGCATACATGTCAGCCACTTTGCCCTGGATCAGCTGAAACTCGCCAATCGATTGTCCAAACTGTTTGCGCTCATGAATGTAAGGCACCACCACATCCAGACAGGCCAGCATGACACCCGTAGGCCCGCCAGAAAGCACCACGCGTTCAAAGTCGAGCCCACTCATCAGCACTTTTACGCCTTCATTCAAGCGACCGAGAATGTTTTCTTCCGGCACTTCGCAATCCTGAAACACCAGTTCGCAGGTGTTGGAACCACGCATTCCCAGCTTGTCGAGCTTTTGTGCCTGTGAAAAACCAGGAAAATCACGTTCGACGATGAACGCCGTGATGCCATGCGGGCCTTTATCGATAGAGGTTTTTGCATAAATGACAAAGGTATGGGCATCGGGGCCGTTGGTGATCCACATTTTGTTGCCATTCAGCACAAACCGATCGCCTTTTTTATCGGCACGCAGTTTCATGCTTACCACATCTGAACCTGCATTGGGTTCACTCATGGCCAGCGCACCAATATGCTCACCTGCCACCAATTTTGGCAGATATTTGGCTTTTTGCGTGGGCGTGCCGTTTTTGCGAATTTGGTTGACACACAGATTGGAATGCGCGCCATAACTCAAGCCAATGGCCGCACTGGCGCGACTGATTTCTTCCATGGCCAACACGTGCGCGAGATAACCCATATTGCTGCCGCCGAATTCTTCCTCCACGGTGATACCCAGCAGGCCCATGTCACCGAATTTTTTCCACAAATGATTGGGGAACGCGTTATCACGATCGGCCTGCGCGGCGATGGGCGCGATTTCCTTTTGTGCAAACTGGTGCACACTGTCGCGCAACATTTGCAGCGATTCGCTAAAGCCGAAATTCAGGCTGGGGTAGGTTGCGATCATGGGATACTTCCTCCGAAACTATTACGGTTTAACTTGTTTCTGATTGTCTGGTTTCTGTTTAGTTTATTTCTGTTTATCTAAGTTGTTCATGGCGTCGAGGCAGCGTTCGCGCGCATCTTCGAGGTCGACTTTCATCGACTCGATATCTCGCAGTTGCTGTTCAAGCGCGGCTTTTTTCTGTTCAAGCATCTGCAGGTAAACCTGTAACTGTTGGCGACTGCCACTGCTGGGGTCGTACATGTCAAACAAGGAACGGCTTTCGGCCAGGGTAAAGCCCAAGCGTTTGCCACGAAGAATCAATTTGAGCAGGGTGCGATCGCGCGGCCTGTAAATACGTTTCTGACCGTCACGTTGCGGTGACAGCAATCCTTCGTCTTCATAAAAACGAATCGTACGCGTGGTGATGCCGAATTCCTTGGCAAGGTCGCTGATGGTGTAGGTACGTTTACTCACGGTGGATAGGTCCAATGCCGGTATCGATGGCCAGAGTGGTTTACGTTAACGTAAAGGTAAGCCTGTAGGCAAGACCTTAGAGTCACGTTATTTGCGTGAACAGTTCACGCTAGCGCTCAACAGTGGTGTGAACCCTGGGAATGGATTGGTTTGCCAATGGAACAGACTGTTCCGGGTGTGTCGCCTTCGGCTGGCAGCTAAGTTGTTGATTTGTGACGGCTAGCTGGCGTGGCTTACATAATTTCACATACTCGCCTACCTCGCCCAACGTATACTCGCACGCAGCCTGGATTGGCTAACCCAAAGACTGAGCCTGTCGATCGGCGTTTGCTGCCGCAAAAGGATGTTTATGTTTTCCACCCGTTTTATCAATTGGGTAGTGTATCGGCCCTGGATGGCCATCGCTGTGTCGTTGCTCGCTGTTTTACTGATGTCGATCGGCATCAAGGACTACAGCATGACCAATAACCCTCGCTCCTTCTTTGGTGAGGGTAATCCCGAATTCGAACGCCTCAAAAGCATAGAAGCGCAATACGGCAACCGCGAAATGGTTGTCTTTATCGTGCATCCCGCTGACAACAATATTTTCTCCCGCGACACCCTGAGCTTGCTCGAAACCCTGACCGATGAAGCCTGGAAGATGCCAGCTGCATTGCGTTCTTCTTCGCTGGTGAACTTTCAACACACAGTAGTGCAGGGCGATGAGCTTTCAACCCGCTCACTGGTGGAAAACGCGCAGGCGCTGACAGACGCGCAATTGGCCGAGATACGCCGCATAGCGCTCGCTGAACCGGCCTTACTGCACTCAGCAGTTTCTGAAAAAGGCCATGTGGCGACCGTCGCCGTCAGCGTCACCATGGACGAAGAACGCAGTCAGGCGACAGCGGTTGCCGAGTGGTCAAGAGCATTGCGCGATCGTCTTGAACAGCAGTACCCGCAAATCGACATACAGCTCACGGGCACCGTTGTATTCAGTGATGCGATGAAAAACGCCACGCTCGAGGGGCTGACCGAAACATTTCCGTTAAGCATGCTTGCGGCGATCATTGTGCTCTGGATCGTGCTGCGCTCGTTTCTGGACATGTTTTACACCATGCTGGTGGTGTATTTGTCGGTATTAGGTGCCATTGGTTTATCGGTGGTATTGGGTATCGTGTTTCAACCGGTAACGTCCTTTGGGCCGGCCATTATTCTTACGCTGAGCATTGCTGACAGCATGCATTTGCTGATCAGCTATCAGCAAAATCTAAGCAAGGCCATGAGTAAAGCCGATGCGATGGTCGAGAGTTTGCGGGTGAATCTACAGCCGGTGATTCTCACCAGTGTGACGACATTGATTGGCTTTTTGTCGTTGAATGCGTCTGATTCTCCACCGTTTCGAGATCTCGGTAATGTCGTCGCGATTGGCGTAACGTTGGCCTTGTGGTTGTCGTTGGTGTTTCTGCCAGCGTTGTGCATGGTGTCACCGGCGCCCAGGATTCGACAGGGGGAAGGGCAATCACAACGCTGGATGATGAAGTTAACGGAATGGATCATTCGTCGCCGTGCTTCTTTGGTCATCGTCATGCTGGTTGTCATGATCGTCCCTTCCTTGTTCGTCACAAAGAACGAACTGGCCGACGTGTGGAACGAATATTTTGACGACACTTATGAGGTTCGTCGCGCCAACGATTTCATGACGGCAGAGATGAGTGGCTTGCATCGGCTGGAGATGTCGATTCCCGCAAAGGATGAAGGGGGCATTGTTGATCCTGAATACCTCACCAAGCTCGATGCTCTGCGTGCCTGGGCCGAAGCGCAACCGGAAGTCGTTTATGCCGTCTCGTTTTCGGATGTGATACGACGCCTCAATCGCGACATGAACGAAGGTGATCCTGAGTATTACCGTATTCCAGAAGATCGTGCACTGGCGTCGCAATATCTGTTGATGTTTGAGATGTCATTACCGTTTGGTTTGGGGCTTGATAACGCCATCACCATGGGTAAAGATGCCACGCTATTTGCGGTAGTCTTGAATACCAAAACCTCGGGCAATGTTCTCGAATTCAAAAAACGCACTGATCAATGGATCAAAGAGAATTTTCCAGACTACATGCAAGTGCAAGCCAGCGGGCTGGATGTCATGTTTGCGGGCGCGACAGAACGCAATATTCGCAGTCTGATTAGCGGTATGGCCTTCTCGTTTGGATTGATTACGTTGTGCATGATGTTGTCGCTGCGCTCTTTCAAGTATGGGGTGTACAGCATGCTGCCCAACATCGCCCCCTGCGCAATGGCGTTTGGTATTTGGGCGCTATTGCACGGCCGTGTCGGGCTTACCGATTCGATTGTGGCGTGTATCACCCTGGGTATTGTTGTCGATGACACCATCCATTTTCTCAGCAAATACGTTCGCGCGCGGCGCGAGATGGGGTTCGATGCCGACGAGGCAGTGCGTTACTCGCTGACAAACGTTGGCGTTGCGATTGTCGGCACCACGCTGGTGTTGATTGCTAACTTCGCGGTGTTGATGACCTCCCATTTTTACCCCAGCAATAGCATGGGTTTTCTAACCTGCCTGACGCTCGCCATTGCCTTGTTGATCGATCTGCTGTTTTTACCACCACTCCTGCTATTGTTTGATAAGCGCAAAGAGGTCGAACACGAAAACGCTGCGAGTAGGGTGGCCGTGTCATGATGGTGCGTGTGTATCTAATAAAGGCAAGGTGGTGGTAGTATTCGTCCCTGCATTTTTACGTGTCGCGCTGGTGTCACAGCACGCTTCGGTAATTGCTAAACCCTCGTTATCTAAAGGAGAAATCATGAGAAAACCAAGCCTGCATTCTGCAGAGAATGCTGTAAAGAGTGCTGCCAGGGGCTTATTGGCCGCCGCTTTATTGAGCGTCGGTGCCACCGCCTGGGCTGAAACCCCAGAGGAAAAGGGCCATAGCATTTTTGTCGAAGCCGACAAGCGCGGCCAAGGCTTTGTTGATTCCACCGGCACGTTGTTGATGGTGCTCAAAGACAAGAAAGGCGACACCAGCGAGCGCGAAATGCGCGTAAAAGCACTGGAAGGCCCTGAATCAGAAGGCGACAAGACCCTGATGGTATTTGAGTCGCCAAAAGATCAAAAGGGCACCGCACTGTTGACCTATCAGCACAAAGATCGTGATGACGATCAGTGGCTTTACCTGCCTGCACTCAAGCGCGTGAAAAAAATCGCGTCTAAAAACAAATCCGGTCCGTTCATGGGCAGTGAATTTTCGTTTGAAGACGTCGGCGGCCAGCAAGTCGATGAATACACCTATAAGTATTTGCGCGACGAAACCTATGATGGCCAGGATTGCTTTGTTGTTGAAAGCTATCCCAAAGATGAAAACTCGGGTTACACCAAAGTCATCACCTGGGTGGACAAGCAACACTATCGCACGTTGAAGGCAGACTTTTACGATCGCAAGAACAGCCATCTGAAAACCCTGACCGCCACCGGTTTCAAACTGTATATCGACAAGTTCTGGCGCCCCGATATGGTTGAGATGGTCAACCTGCAAACGGGTAAGAGCACGCAACTGCTGACCAAGGGCCAAGAATTCAAGACCGGCCTCAAGGAAACCGACTTTACCCAGAACAGTCTGCAACGCGCACGTTAATCTGTCTTCCTGCAGAAAGATGTGCCACAGACGCTTGTCGTCTGTCTGATGTGAAGACAGGGCTCCCTGTCTTCACGCGCTTCACCATTGGCTTGCGCCAAAAGCGTGCCTTACGTCTATAGTGAATGTCACCACCACTGAATCCATGGGGATGAGTGTCTGTATGTTTATCCGTTACAAGCCTTTGTATTTGCTGATGTTGATGGCTGCATCAGATGCGCATGCACTGTTTGAATCGCTATTCGACGAAGGCGAGTGGAAGGCAGAGATCGGCGCCGAGTATCGCTATTTCAAAAATCCGGGCGAATTCGGTCAGGAGCAGAACGCCTATGGTATGCGCCTGCAAAGCGATTATTTTCGTGAGTGGGACGACGCTACCACGTTCAACTTTGTGCCGTTTGTACGTATCGACACGCTCGATAGTGAACGTTCTCATATCGATATTCGCGAAGCCTTATGGACCAAAATTGGTAATTCCTTTGAATTGAAGGCCGGGGTATCGCGTGTCCATTGGGGCAAAACAGAATTTCTGAATGTTGTCGACGTCATCAACCAGAAGGATTTTGTCGAAGGCGATAAGGACGAAAAACTGGGCCAACCGATGCTGGCGCTCTCGCTCGAGCATGAGTGGGGTAATTTTGATATCTATGCGTTGTTAGGGTTTCGTGAGCGACCGTTTCCAGGGGAGGATGGGCGTTTGCGTACTCCCATTCTGGTGTCAGAAAAAGCGGTTTACGATCAGGGCGAAAGCGAGGGCGACATTGATTTCGCCGCACGCTGGCGTCGTCAGGTGACGGATGAAATCGAAATGGCCTTGTCGGTGTTTTCTGGCATTGATCGCGAACCCAGCTTTGGTTTTAACTTTGATTTTTTCGACCCACGCCTGGTGCCTTATTACCACCATAAAGATCAAATCGGTCTTGAGCTTGAATACATCTATGAAGGCTGGATTGGCAAACTGGAAGTGATTAATGTCAGCAGTGCGTTTCAGCCGTACACTGCGGCCGTTGCAGGTGGCGAATACACGTTTACTGCCATTTTTGAATCAGATCTCGATTTAACGCTGATTGCAGAATACCTGTGGGATGAACGTAAAGATCTGGCCCCAGGCTTTTTCGAGCATGATATTGGCTTGGGCACCCGTTTAACGTTTAACGATGTGCAATCGACAGAAATCATGCTGGGTGGTTTGTTTGATCCGGATTCAAAAGAAAAGGTGCTCAGCCTTGAGGCAAAACGCCGCTTAGGGGAATCGTGGCAGATCAAACTGAATGCCCAAAGCGTGTTGGAGCGCGGTGAAACTGAAATAAGCCCGACCGTACAAGACGCAGTACAGCGTATCACCGCGTCGGGCGTTATTGATAGCTCACTCGATATTGAATTCATTGCCGATTTTCTCTCGCGGGAAATCGATCAGCGTGGATTGTTGGCGGTGTTGAACGCGATCTCCGGCCCACAAGGGGTGTTTGGTCTGTTCGACAACCAGGAAGCGCTGGATGCACTGAATCAACTGGCACGCCTGGCCGATACGGATCGCAAACTCGGCATCATCGAAAGTGACGATTATCTGCAACTGGAAATGACCTACTTCTACTGATCGTTGCCCTCTAATCCTTTGCTACACTTACCCTTTACCCTCTGTTGTCGCCCTTGAGAGCTACCATGATACTGGTTGCTGTGGATGAAAAACTGGCCAAGGATCGTCGCATCCTTAACGCCATTGACACCCGTTTGAGCCTGTCCCTGCGCTGGATCATATTGATTCTATTGCCCATCATGGGCATGACTGCCACTTGGGGTTCGGTCAATACCGACAAAATGGTGGTGGTGTCGCTCAGTTTGATCGCCCTGCTTTTTTCAGTACCCCTGATGTACATCTGTATGCGATTCAAGCACAGCTATGGCAGCGGGCCGGCACGCTGGAGGCGCATGTTCAAGGCCTTGAGCCTCGCCATGCATGCCTGGATGGGCGTAGTCATTGCCATCTTTTGGTTTACCGCGCCGGATAGCGATATTCGCTGGATAATGCCGGTGACGGCTGGCATTTTGCTGGTGCATGAAATTGACGATTGGGCGCCGTATTTTGAGCATCATGCCCTGCAAATTCTGGCGACCTGGCTACCGCTGGCGACTTGTCTGTTACTCAATTTCAGTGCGATCAGTATTGTTGAAACCTTGATGATCGTTGCGTTTGCCGGGGTTTTATTGTTGCGGACCCGCGATGGGTGCGAGCGATTCTGGCTGATGCAGGCGGAAATGCAGCAACATCGGTATCGCGCCAGCGAATTGAGCAATGAAGTCAATTCCGCACAGAGCACGTCACGCAATCAGGCTGATTTTCTTTCCAGTATCACCCGCGAAATACGCACTCCCATGAATAACGTGCTGGGTGCGCTGGCGCTGCTCGATGACACCGAAATGTCACCTCAGCAACGTCAACTTCAGCAGGTGGCCTTGCGTTCCGGCGAATCGCTGCTGACCATGACCGAAGACATCATGGATTTCAGCAAGATCGCCTCTGGCAATCTGGTGTTGAACAAGAGTGTATTTAATCTGCGCAAGTGTATCGAAAACACCCTCGATAATCTTGGCCCCATGGCGCATGAGCGCAAAATGGAAATCCTGTTGATCATATCGGGCGATCTGCCGGTACGGGTCATTGGGGATCGCCAACGATTGATGCAGGTCTTGCACAATCTGGTATTGAATGGCGTGGGCTATAGCGGTGGTAATGAGGTCGTGGTCGAAGTCCAAGCAAGTAACGATCAGACCGGCTTGCTCAAGGTGGCTTTTTCAGTGCGGGACAATGGTAAGGGCATCTCGGCGGCGCAACGCGAAGTCATGTTCAATGCCTTCTCCTCGGTTGAATATAACGGTGCAGATGTGGTGGCAGGAACCGGCCTGGGGTTGGCCATCTGTAGTGGTCTGGTCAAGGCCATGGGCGGCGAAATTCGTGTGGAGAGCGAACCGGGTGCCGGGGCGTGTTTTCACTTTGATGCGCTTCTGCAGGTGTCATCGCAACAAGGACAGATGGATGCCAAACGTAATAAGGCCCTGTTGGGCTGGCGTTGTCTGCAGGTCGATATCGCGCCCTTGACAGAAAAATCCCTGCGCTACTACCTCGCGCAATGGGAAATGCAGCTGGATTCCGTTACGGGTTATGACATGGCGCTGCAACGCCTGAAGCAAGCGGCCCAAAACAATGATCCGTTTCATTTGGTGATAGTCAATTGCCCGTTTGAAAATCCGGCGGGTTTCGGGTTTCCGCAGTGGATACGTGACGACCCCAAGCTGACCAATGTGAAGATTCTGGTGCTGGGCACCTTGGCGCAAAAAGGGACGCTCGGGGCCAGCTATGTCGGCGTCAATGGCGTGGAATGGGTGGTGAAGCCTTTCTCGCATGAACGCTTGCAGGATGCCATCGCCGCATTGGCCGGGCTTGCTGTCGAGCCTCAGATGCATCCCTTACGCAAAGACGAGCGCCCCTTTGGTTTGGGCGACAGCGAAGCCGAGGAGGGCAAGCAAACGTTGTTGTTGGTCGAGGACAACAAGGTCAACCAACTGGTGGCCAGAGGCATGTTGCAAAAGCTGGGTTATAACGTAGTGATTGTGAACAATGGCCGCGAAGCCGTCGGCATTTTGCAAGACCGTAGCTTTGACGGCGTGCTGATGGACTGCATTATGCCCGAAATGGACGGCTATGAGGCAACGCGGTCGATTCGAGCGCTGGAAAAAGAACGTTGCGATAATGCCCAGGTTAACGTGGGTCCGATACTACCGGCCCAACGTATTCCAATCATCGCGATGACGGCCAACGTGGGCGACACCGAGAAGCGGCGGTGTCTGGATGCCGGTATGGATGACTATCTTTCCAAGCCGGTGGATCTCAATGAACTGGAAACCAAATTGCAACAGTGGTTGCCGCAGGCCGAAGAAAAACGCGCCACCACAGAGGCGGTGGTTAACATGAGCCGTCGTTCCGCGTAGACTCTTTGCTCCACCATCTGAGCAGAGGACCGCTTATGAAAATCGTGTTATGGGGCTCGACCGGCCTGATTGGCAACGCTTGCCTGCAAATGCTCCTGGCAGATGCTCGGGTGACGGCCGTTGTAGCACCGACCCGCAGACCGCTCGACGTAACGAATGCCAAACTCACCAATCCTGTGCTGGATTTTGAGCGTCTGGACACACTGAAACCTGAACTAAGTGGTGCAGACGCCAGCATTTGCTGCCTGGGAACGACCATCAAAAAAGCCGGAAGCCAGGACGCCTTTCGCAAGGTGGATTTCGAATACAATCTTGCTGCCGCACAACAATGCAAAGCCGCAGGCGTCAAGCACTGGCTGCAAGTGTCAGCGATTGGCGCCTCCAGTCGTTCGCCGGTGTTTTACAGCCGCGTGAAAGGTGAACTGGAAAGCGCACTGAAAGCGTTACGATTCCCCGGCCTGTCAATTTTTCATCCGTCCATGTTGATGGGCGATCGCGAAGAATCTCGCCCGCTCGAAGAAATCAGCATCAAGGTCACCCGCGTTATCAATCCCTTGTTGGTCGGGCCACTCAAACCTTATCGTGGCATCGAAGATGACACCCTGGCTCATGCCCTGGTCAATCGCGCGCTTGATCCACTGCAAAATGGCGGAATACCCAGTGTGAATGTGTTCAGCTATGAAAAAATTGTAACTTTGGCGAAAAGCGCCTGACATTTACAATAAAGAATACAAAATCGATTCAACCACTCATTGAGGATGTTGCCAATGGCTGTTTCCGCAGCAAAATTTGTTACCTGCGATCTGTGCGACGCACACCCCGAGAAAGTTCGAGTGGTGGATTCCATGTTTACTAACTACGGTGGGCGGGCAGTTTTCGGCGGCCAGATCGTGACTGTGAAATGCCACGAAGATAATACCGTTGTGAAAGAACAGGTGGGGACACCTGGGAGAGGCAAAGTTCTGGTGGTGGATGGAGGGGGCTCTAAACGGTGTGCACTGTTGGGGGATATGCTGGCTGCACAAGCCGCAAAAAATGGTTGGGAAGGCATCATCATTTTTGGCGCGATTCGCGATGTCGATGAAATTCGCAGCACCGAGGTCGGCGTTCAGGCGTTGGGCACCATTCCGCTCAAGAGTAACCGGCAGGGGCGCGGGGATCTGAACATCCCCGTTACCTTTGGCGGTGTGACATTCCGTGAAGGAGAGTATTTGTACGCTGACAACAATGGCATTATCGTCAGCACAGAGCCCCTGATCTGATAACGTTGGCATGAAGGTGCATGGGTGGTTCACCCTGCACCTTTGTCAGAATTCCTGCCAGCGATAAAGAAATTCATTTAGCTAACCGTTTTATGGCGAGGCAGCAGGCAACGCCCGCAGAATACCCTGCATGAAGGCCTCAATGCCAATATCACGGTCTTCTTCGGTGACCCCGGTTCTCACTACCACCAGCTCACGTTCAGGCACCATCAATACCTCTTGTCCCTGATGCCCGGAAAAATGATAAATGCCCTCAGGCAATTCATCCCACTCTGAACCGTCGGTATTCATCCACAACTGCACGCCGTAATAGCTGGCTGCCGGTGAAGGTGTGAATGCAAAATCTACCCACTCTTTAGACAGAATTTGTTGGCCATTCCATTCTCCTCGGTTGAGATAAAATAATCCCAGTCGCGCCCAGTCCCTGGGTGACATGTACCCATAGGCGCCGCCGACAAACGTACCGCTGGCATCAAACTCGATAAATGCAGAACGAATATCCAAGGGATGAAACAACTCACGTTGGTAGAAATCGTACGCCGATTGCAGATCACCTCCCACTTTGTTCATCACGATGCGGCTCAACAGAAGCGTATCGCCAGTGGCATAGTTAAACGTACTGCCAGGTGCTGATGTCAGTGGGAGCGAACCGGCATAGCCTGCCATATCGGCGCGGCGATACAACATCAAAGACACATCAGAAAGACCCTCATAGCCCTCATTAAAGTCCAGACCCGACGCCATGTGCAGGATGTTGGTTGTGGTGATGTTGGCCTTGTCGGTTCCCTGCCATTCGGGAATGGGAGCGGGTGCATTGATGTCGATCACGTTGCGCTCGTGCAATAGGCCGATGAGCATGCCCGTTACGGTTTTGGTCATCGACCAACCCAGGACAGGTGTCTCCGCCGTCACACCCAAGGCATATTTTTCTGCAATCAATTTGCCTTTGTAAATGACAAGGAATGACGTTGTGTTGCGGGGGCCGGGATAATTTTCAGTGAAGGCGGCATCAACGGTCTGCTGAATCGCTTCCATGTCAACGCCGTCAGGAATGTTGCTGGTCACGCCATCGCGTCCATGTGGCCACTCACCCGGAGGAAGCGGATCTACGGGAACCGGAGTGACCTTTTGCCGGACAATATCGAGCGCTTCGCTTTCTGTTTTTTGCGCCAGCAGCGTGCAGCCGATGTGTTCACGATAAACAGCTTTTGCAGTGAAACTATCGAGAAATACAACATCGCTGACAGTGACTGTCTTGTTTTCTTCATCAATCTTTATCTTCCAGAACCAAGGCAATGGCTGAACCTTGGGGGCAATGAATTGATCTCGCACCAAGGTCTTGTCGAGACCGCTGACAAACACCCCAGAACACAGGTGTTTTGCCGTGTAGCCCAAGCCAACGGGTAAGTCCTTGATTTTGTCGCAGCCGCTGATAAAGCACAGGCTCGCGGCGACCAGAACAATGCGTGGTGTGAATAGGGGGTTCATTTGAGGTGCCCTTTTTATTGTTGTTTTTTGTGATTATTGATGTAACCCCATTGGCTGATGGTGTCATTGGCTCTCGCGCAGGTCATGTGGGTTATTCGTGTCAATTTGGGTATCGGAGAACTATACAACCTAAGCAGAGTCCTTTCGCGCAAAAATCCATTCACTAGGGGAATTGAGGTAGGCAGCGGACCAGGGAGTTCAATAGTATCTGGTCATTGCAAAAAGAAGGGACAGAGCCATGAACGATTTTTCCACAGCACCCGACCAGAAAGTCTACGTCAGCCCACTTTCATTGACTTTAACGCGTCAACGACAAGCCTATCTGGAAGATCCAGAACCTTGCTATCAGCAACGTGTCGACGATCTTCTTAGCCTGAAAAAAATGCTTGTCGAGAACCGCACAGCGTTGACAGACGCCATTTCTAGGGATTACGGAAGCCGTTCCTGGCATGAGACAACGTTTGCTGAATTTATTGCAGTGCTCGGTGCCATCGACCATTTGAAGAAGCACTTGAAGCGATGGATGTCCCCGCAGAATCGCAGTGTGGATCATAGCCTTTTTCCCGGTGCGAAAAATCGAGTGATACCGCAGCCGTTGGGTGTTGTAGGTATCATTGTTCCGTGGAATTTTCCGCTCAATCTGTCGATGATTCCCGTCGCCACTGCGTTAGCAGCAGGCAATCGCGCCTTGGTGAAAATGTCAGAGAATTCTGCCCATCTGAGCAGAGTTTTAAAAGAAATCGCGTCTAAATATTTTTCTGAAGAAAAACTTTCTTTCTTTGAAGAAACCGGCCAGACAGGTATTGAGTTTTCCAGTCTGCCGCTGGATTTACTGGTGTTTACAGGGTCGCCGCAAACGGGGCGTTCCGTTATGGCCGCTGCGGCGCAAAACCTGACGCCCGTACTTCTGGAGCTGGGAGGAAAATGTCCCGCCATTATTGATAACGACTATTCAATAGAGAAGTCAGTGCATCGAATAATGTACGCGAAGCAGTTTAATGCCGGGCAGGTTTGCCTCAACGTGGATTATGTCTTTGTTCCCGAACACCGCTTGGAAGCGTTCATCGAGACTGCAAAAAAGGAAGCGAAAAAATTGTTGCCGGACATCAACAGTCATGATTACACCAGCATTATCGACCAGAGATCCATGAAAAGACTGAAAGACACGCTGGAAGACGCTCGCCAAAAGGGTGCCAGGATCGTTAATCTCAGCAATCAGAGTATCAATGAGCAGCAGAAAAAGTTTCCACTGCATCTGGTGCTTGATGTCACACCCGACATGCAAATCAGCCAACGAGAGATCTTTGGTCCCATTCTGATGGTGAAAACTTATAAATCACCGACTGAAGCAATCAATAGCGTTAATTCCAATCCACGTCCCCTTGCGCTTTATATCTTTACTGACGATAACAAAATCGCCAACCTGTACATTTCCAGAATCATGTCAGGCGGGGTGTCCGTAAATGAAACCATGTTACACGCATTTCAAGACGATATTCCCTTTGGCGGTGTGGGGCACAGCGGTATTGGCCATTACCATGGGTATGAGGGATTTGTGAGCTTTTCAAAAATGCGGCCGGTCTTCTATCAATCGAAGCTCAGCCCAATGAGCCTGCTCGCTCCACCTTATCCCGCCTGGTTGACTAAAGCCTATAACGTGTTGGTCAGCGTAAAGAGTTAAGGATGTGGCTTCAAAGGTCACATCCACGTTTGCAAAGCTCACATCCGCTTTTGATAGGTCACTTCCAGCATCCGCGCTTTCAGATTTGAAGTAACATCCATACCCGCCGTAGGATTGTATAGAAGGTTATCATCACTTGTGTAATTCCCGTTGGTAGACGAACCGGCGGGAATATACTGCTTGATATTGGCATAAGCCAGTGCCACATCATATTCTGTGTGGCGATCAGGCTGGAAACTGAAACCGATACTGTACATATCGAAATCCCCAATCGGTATCAGGAAATCCAGTTTGTGATCCGGAATTCCTGATTTTCTTGGTTCGTAGCCCATTCTCAAACTGACTTGATCATTGTATTGGTACTCAGCCCCGAACGCGAAATTTGAAGCATCTTTGTAGCCTCTCGGAATGATCAGCGAATTTTCCGTTACATTGGAAAATCCAAGGAAATCAATCAAACCGAGTAACGGCACTTTCTTGTCGATAACGACGTCGAGTTGATTCCAAACACTGACATCGCTCCATTTCCAGTCGACGTTGAATTTCGCACGGGGGGTTATCTGGAGACTCGCACCCAGGGCAAAATGGGCCGGCATCGTTACTTCTATTTCTCCGTCGGTGACAATGTATTTACTCAGCCCCAAACGATTGACAGTAGCGCCAAGCTCTGGCCTGGAATCGCCCACACCCTGAACAAATTCCAGCAAACCATCGTTAATTCCAAAAACAAGCTCTCCCCGCAGAGTGTCCTTTGATTCACTTTGATAAAGCGTCCCCAAGGAAAGCCAGGGGAAAGCTTGCCAGAGCACCCCAAAATTGAAGGTTTGCGAAAAATACGTTTCCACACCAGCATCAAGCGTCAACAAGGGTTCGAATGGATTCACTGCCCCTTCACAAAGATTGGTAAAGGGTTCACCGTTAACGATTAATGCCTCATTACCTGCGCAGATGTCGTCAACCCAATCCTCAAGACGACCCAACACAGGATTCGGGGCCCGAAAATCAATCTTTAGACCGATGCCAAAATACGAAAAGCCCAAACCCGCTCCCACAGAAAGATCGTCACTGAATCGATACGCGATGGTAGGAGAAAAGTAAGTGATCCTCGTAACCGCTGCCTGACGCCCATAGACGGTGCCAGGATCCTTTTCATCACGCGTAAAGCCGCCGACTACTGGAGTATAAACAGCCGTACCCAACACCCAGCGACTTCCCGGGGGCGAATACGCTATGCCTCCCGCCAGTCCAACCGCAACGGGAAGCTTCTTGATACCCTTGCCTGGCATGTAGAAAGCAGCACCCTCGATTTCGCTGGAGGTATTGGCCAAGGGGTCTTCCTCATCGCGCTCTTCAAGAAGACGATCATAGTCTTCATTGGAAGAAAATTTTCCCTTTAATGCAATGTCAGCAGCGACGTACTTCCACTGGATCTCACGGCCATTGATGCGAGCCAAACCTGCAGGATTGAAGTGAATGGAATCCACACCTGGCGGGTCCGCCGTCACGGCATTTCCCAATGCAAGCGCTTTTGCATTTCCTATTGTCAGATTTTGCGCCAATTGGGCGCAGGCGGTCGCGGGCAACGCTCCCGCAATAATCAAGATAGCAATCGTTTTCCCAATTTCCTCGCGAGTTGTCATGAGAGGTACTTCCTTAGTTTTTATTATTAATAAATTGATTCACACAACCACAAACCTGGCTAGATTAAGTGCCTCCGCAAAGACTCCAGCACTTCATGCTGACAGCGCTGCGACACACTAGCCCCTAAAAATATTGTCGAGCCATGAAATGTCCCAGGAAATGAATGCAACTCCACCGTGACCCCGGCCTGCATCAAACGCAACGCAAATTCAATACCTTCATCGCGGAGAGGATCATATTGCATCGTAGACAGGTAGGTGGGAGGCAAATCGGAAAGATCCGTCGCACGGGCCGGGGCGGCATACACCGGGGTATCCCCTGTATGATCAGGCCCCAGATAATGCTTCCAGCTCCACTGAGCATTCGAAAAATTCCACATGGGCGTATCTTGAAACTCGCGCATCGATACGGTATTCAGACGATCATCGCAGACGGGAATTTCCAGTACCTGACAACACACCCTTGGGCCACCCTCATCCCGCGCTCTTAAGCAAGTGACAACGGCAAGACAAGCACCGGCGCTTTGTCCAGTAATGGCAATCCGAGCGGTATCAATCCCTAACGTTTCCGCTTGTTCGAACAGCCAGCACAAACCCGCATAACAATCATTGGTCGCCGCTGGATAAGGATGTTCCGGTGCAAGGCGATAGTCGATCGATACGACAATGGCACCCAATTCACACACAACGCTCCGGCACCAGAGATCCGACATCTCGATATCGCCCAGAATGAATCCACCGCCATGGATTTGATACACGGCGGGCAGTTTTCGATCCTTGTGTATGACAGGACGATATATGCGAACCCTGATATTTGTTCGATCATTTAATCCTGAATCCAAAATGGTGCGATCTTCTACAGTGACACTATCCGAATACGGGTGGTCTTTCGACAATGGTGTGTTTTTTGAAAACCGCGTTCGGCATTCAACAACTGATTCTGGCGTCGAAAGATCAATAACAGTGGGCGCAACCGCCAAGAAAGGTTGAAGCTCCGGATCAAAATGATATCTGGTCAATCGCAATAATCTCCGAGATCAGCAATGTGTACTGAGCGCGTTACTTTCAAGTCGCCACCACATTTCAAGTCGCTATAAGCATTTCGTCAATTCGTCCCGCGGCACTCTTCAGTTCATCTCTCTCCATCTTGACGATGATTTTTTCAAAGGTCGAATGCATGACGAGAACGCCCTGATCCACTGCCGTACGTACAATTTTTCGGTTTATCGGACCTAGTTTGATGATCGAAATCAATCGCTCAACGATGTATTCCACCATTTTATCAAGAATCACTTTCTGATTTTTTAGCACAATGTTGCGAACCTGATCGATGTTAACGTCCTGAAAATCGACATTGCTGAAATTCAGACTGTGGAATGTCGCATCGGATATGGGGCAGACCACCCACTCAACGGCCGGCATATTGTCACGTTGCAATGGCAGCAGACACGAGTCGATGTGTTCCGCCACACGTACTTGTTGGTGAACATCCAGACTCTTTGCAACTTGCCTAATTACCGTTCTAGCGGTGGTTTTGATGGTGCTTTCAGCGAATTCCAGCAACTTCTTTCTGATACCGCTTAGCTCACAATACTGGAAGATACCAAACAAATAGACATCAACGGTCTCATTCACCAACAATACGAGTGTGGTGGTCAATGACTCGATGTTTGTCGTGGGTGTGGCTACTCTCATGGTACCGATAAACCGCCGGGCTTCGATTTTAAGCCGGTCTGAGGAAGGATAGGCCACGTAGTACGTATTCTGCATGTTGCAAAGACCTGACTGCTTTATTCAACTGAAAATAAATGACGAATTGCGGGTTTCTCTTTCAGTGCCATAGTAGAGAAAATTCGCCATCAAACCTGCATGCATGGCGAGCAAATATATATTCAGTAAGGACATGCGAATATACAGGCCCCCTGTTTGCCACGTAACATGAAGCCTAAACCGGTCTTTTGCCACCACTTCGCTGGAAAACGACTCATGAAGCTGACTCAAAGTTTAAAACGCGCTTTACAAACCCATTCTGACGGCATTGCTACGCTCAATGGTGAGCATCAGTTGACCTGGTCACAGTTTTACGAACGGATAACACGAGCGGCCGCAGGACTTAAGCAGCTCGGCCTGAATACCGGTGACCGAGTTGCCATACTCTCACTCAACAGCGATCGTTATTTTGAAATGATTTACGCCCTTCCCTGGGCGGGGCTGATTTCTGTACCCTTGAATATCCGTTTATCTCCGGCGGAAATCGTTTTTCTGCTGAATGATTCCGAAGCGAAGGTGCTATGCGTCGACGCGACTTTCGCGGAACTGCTCAAGGACTTTTCCGGCAAACTCGACACCGTAGAACACATTATTTATCTGGATGACGGCAGCCTGGAGGGTGCGCTTTCCTATGAAACGTTGGCGAACGTTGCAACCGCCCAAGAGGACGCCAACGCCGGCGGCGATGATGTGGCGGGAATTTTTTACACGGGGGGCACGACGGGTCTTCCCAAAGGCGTTATGTTGACTCACACCAATCTCGTCGCCAACGGCCTGAACGCGGTCCACGGGTTTGCCATGAACCGCCACTCCCGTTATCTCCACGCGGCGCCCATGTTTCATGCCGCTGATGCCGCAGCAAATATTGGTCTGACCATGCTGGGAGGCACCCACGTATTCGTGCCTCGTTTCGATCCGGATTTAGTATTGGAAACGATTGCCCGCTGCAAAGTAACCAATGTCACCCTCGTACCTACCATGGTCAATATGTTGATTAACGCCCCTGACTTTGCCCGTTACGACCTGTCTTCCCTTGAGCGCATCGGCTATGGCGGCTCACCCATGCCGGAGGCCGTGCTACTCAAGGCCAAAAAACTGATGCCTCACGTCAAGTTCTCACAGGCCTACGGCATGACCGAGCTTTCCCCCATCATCACTATTCTTGATAACGAGTTTCATGTGGTCGACGGTCCTAACCAGGGCAAAATCCGATCTGCAGGACAAGTGGTCTTGTCGGGCGAAATTCGGGTGGTGGATGAAAAAGACAATGAATTGCCAAGAGGCCAGATAGGGCAGGTGATCGCCCGTGGCCCCATGGTAATGAAGGGTTACTGGAAACGGGAAAAAGAAACCGCAGAAGCCGTGGCTAACGGTTGGATGCATACGGGGGATGCCGGCTATATGGATGACGAAGGCTTTCTCTTCATTGCAGATCGGGTGAAGGACATGATTATCTCGGGTGGAGAGAACGTCTATTCTGTTGAGGTCGAGAACGCGATACAGAAACATCCGGCTGTAGCCGCCTGTGCGGTTATCGGTATTCCTAGCGATCAGTGGGGTGAGGAAGTCATCGCTATTATCGTTCCGGCGGAGTCACAAGAGCCAAGCAGCCAAGACATTATTGATTTTTGCAAAGCCCAGATTGCAGGATACAAATGTCCCCGCCAAGTGATATTTGTCGATGCGCTTCCGATGAGCGGGGCAGGAAAAATGCTGAAAAACAAACTGAGAGAGCCTTTTTGGAAAGACAAATCCAAAGGCGTCAACTAAGGAATTCGCCCCAAAATTGACGCGAATACTTACCATGATGGGCGTGAAAGGTCTCGACAAGACGCTCCACGGGCAACCTGGTGGGGAGGGCTATGCTGATTCTGATACCCATTAAGAAAGGTTTCCCCCGTGAGAAAAGCATTTCTTCTGTGCTCGTTCTGGAACAACTCCTATTGATTGAGACAGTAATTGAGACAGCTACAATTTTATTTTTATTTTTATTTTTATTTTTCTTCTCTCAACATCTCGAATAAACAGAAATCAATAAGAGGAGCAGTTTCCATGGTTACCCAGATTTCAACGTTTGATGCACAGAAAGTCAGCGCGTTAAAAAGCATTCCCGGCGAGCCGGGGTATCCGCTGGTGGGATCTACTTTCGATCTCATGAGTGATCCGCTCAAGTTTTTGCGGCGAAGGTATGCCAAGCACGGCGAAATTTCGTGGACAAACGTCTTTGGCATCCGGATGGTGTATTTTACAGGTCCTGACGCGAATCAGTTCGTGTTCCAGAACAAGAACGATATTTTTTCGAATAACCAGGGCTGGGATTTTTTCATCGGTAAGTTTTTTCATCGCGGTATCATGCTGCTCGATTTCGATGAACATCGTCTTCATAGAAAAATAATGCAGAATGCGTTCAAAAAGCCGGTTCTTGTTGAATACATGAAGCAGATGAATCCAGCCATTCTAGAAGGCATCAGAAAGTGGAAGCCGGCGAATCAATTTCATGTATTCACGGCCATCAAGCAATTGACACTGGATCTTGCGACCGAAGTGTTCATGGGGTATGAACTCGGCAAGGAAGCCGACAAACTAAACAAAGCGTTCATTGATACCGTGCGTGCGGGCCTGTCGTTGGTTCGATGGTCGATCCCGGGTGGACGCTGGAAGAAAGGGCTCGAGGGGCGCAAAGTGCTTGTGGATTTTTTCAAATCCCAAATCGACGAAAAGCGCAACAGCAGTACCACGGATCTGTTCAGTCAGCTTTGCCGCGCTGAAACAGATGAAGGCCTGCGCTTTACTGACGATGATGTCATCAATCATATGATTTTTCTGATGATGGCGGCGCACGATACGTCGACCATTACTTTGTCCACCATGTTGTACTATCTCGCGAAAAACCCGGAATGGCAGGAACGTTTGCGAGAGGAAAGTCGCGCACTTGGTAAGCCAACCCTGGATCACGATGATCTCGAAAAAATGGAAGGCATGACCTTGGTCATGAAAGAATCGCTGCGCATGTGTGCACCGGTTCCCGGTATTCCGCGCAAGACGGTGAAGGATGTCGAATACAAGGGGTATCACATTCCCAAAGGCACGATGATTACGATTACCCCTTATTTTACGCATTATATGCGGGAATACTGGACAAATCCGTTCCGCTTTGATCCAGAGCGTTTCAATGAAAAGCGTCGTGAAGATAAAGTGCATCCGTATGCCTATGTTCCTTTCGGCGGTGGAGCCCATATGTGCATCGGGTTGCATTTTGCCGATTTGCAGGTCAAGGCAATCCTGCACCCTTTGTTGTTGAAATATCGCTGGAGCGTTGATGCCAACTATGAAATGCCGATAGACACAACGTCATTGCCGGTACCGGGGGACAAGCTGCCCGTTAAGCTCGAACGATTGTAATTATTTATTTCCCAAAATTTGACGCGAATGCTCTCCACGATGGCGAGTACCTTATTAACCAATTGCGGACCTTTTGTTGATCGTCAGCCGACATAGAGCGATACACATCCAGTGTGCGTTGTGCCATCCACAAGCTATACGGCAAAGCATTACGGCGGAATCGCTGCATCCCCATTGGAAATTCAATGTCGTCCAGCGACCGAGGGAATGACTTGCCATGTTTTAGGCGAGGAATGAACGCGCGCACTTGTTTGTTGATGCTTTCTAGCATCGGTACAAATTCAGCAAAAATGGCGCGAAACACCGGCTACAAAGCCGGTGTGAGAGAGGTAACTGCGCACCTTGCCCGAGTAATACGAAACATGCCAAGCATAGAGGATAAAGTACTTGTTCATAGCAGCACCTATGCGATGTTCAAGAGAAACCAATATAGTGACATTCATAGTGCCACCATATCATTATAGCATTCGCTGTTTCACTATACTTGTGGCATGGCGCATGTCACAAAATGGTTTAGCTTCGTATGACCCCATCCATGAATTGGAATACCGTGAAAGACAGTCAGCACACTTTCGCATCCCGCAAGACCGATGGCCGCCGTGCACGGTGACCAGTGACCACCATCCACCAACGCTTGGCCGATATCGTTGAGCACCGCGCCAACGTCTTTGAAATTGTGCTGCCGTACAAACGCGCCGCTAATGTCTATCGCTATCGGTCGGCGTTTTTTGCGGAGGACATGGTCAATACCCGACTGTTGGAAACCGCCTCACTACGCGGCTTGCTGCCAGCGCAATGGATTACCAATGGAATAATGTTTGAGGCGTTGAACATGGTGCTGAGTTTCAGCGCCTGGCAACGGTTGCGTGACGAACAGGGATTAAGCACCGCCAAAGCAAAAAACTGATGCTGTTCGCCGCGACTGCGTTGACCGCTGGCGCAGCTGCACCAGCAGAACAATAAGAGCGCTGAAGTATGGCGTTACAAAAACCGATGCAGGTAAATCCCTATTAAAACCTGAAGCTTTAAATCCGAGTAAATGTCAATGGTAGTCCATCCGTGGGAAAGGCAAGTGGTACACTTTTGTATCGATACGTTGTCATTTTAGGCGATTTGGTGACCCTGTACTGCTTGAGCAAATAGAACAAAAACATTTTTGCCTGTATTTGTGCAAAGTGAAGCCCAAGACATTTATGCGCCCCCCCGCCAAAAGGAATGTACTGATAGAAATCCTTCTTGTCCTCCGCTCGCTCCGGGGAAAACCGATAAGGGTCAAACTCGTTGGGATTCGTCCAATACTCGGGCATATGGTGGGTCAGGATGGTTGACAACAGCACCATCGTATTTGCAGGAATCAATTGACCATGAAACTCAAAATCCCGTAGCGCGTAACGAGGTATTGAGTGCAGGGCCGGATACATTCGAAGTGCCTCACTGAATGTCCAACCCGTCTTTTCTAGCCGCTCCAGGTCATCAAACTCCAGCGTCTCCTTGTTCAAGGCAGAAATTTCTTCGCGAAGTTGCTCCTGCCACTGGAGATTCGACGCGAGCGCATACAATATAGCACTGAGCGCACTGGTAGTCGTATCATGGGCAGCAAACAGCAGAAAGATCAAATGATCCTTTACCTGCTCGTCGCTGATGAGATTTCCTTCATCATCTCGTAAATGACACAGGTAAGAAAACATATCACGGCTTTCAGTCAATCGACGCTGCCCAATATTTTCAGCAATAAAGCGTGTAATCGTCGCATTGCCGCGCAATCCTCTTGCATAGGCAGAAAACCAGATTTCCTTGCGACGGAAGGGATCAGCAGTACCGTCAACGATATCCGTAAACGCCTTGTTCAGTCGATTTGCCTCTGCGCCGGCATCCAGTCCGAGAAATACTTTCGAGCCCATATTAAGCAGCAAGCGCTTCACCATGTCCATTGCCTTGATCGTGTCGCCACTGATCAACTTGCTGACACCCTCGCGCATCATCGGGTTCATCAACTCCATGTGCCCATCAATTGCCGCACGTTTAAAAGCTTGCTGAAGAATCTTGCGTTGCACTTTATGGTCAGTGAAATCACGCTGTAATAAATTGTTATCAAACAGCGTAGACAAAGTGGGTTCCCAGGCCAAAAAATTGGAAAATAACATCGACTCATTCTGCAGTACCAACTTGTTCGCTTCTGGACCGATCAAATAGACCCCAGAAATAGCAGGGGTACAAAGTTTGAATACCGAACCGTACGCTTGGTATTGCTTGTCCAGCCAACCATGGAGATTGGTGAGAAAAGGGTACAAGTGGCCTAACACGGGCCACCCAGCGTCACCGGGTATACCGATAAAGGATGGTCTTTCTGTCTGTTTTTGATAGTTTTTCAGGGCTTTCAGGTCATACCTCGCCAGCAGACCGGCAATACCCTCATCCTGCTTGTTGGCAACGCTGTGCTGCGCATTCATCAGAAGAACTCCACGACAATATTTCGGCTACTAAATTGAATGCTTGACTACCTTACCCAAGTCCTCGACCTTCGTATTATCATGTGCCTGATAGGTGACGTGCGTTTCGTCCTCTCGAATGCGCATCAACTTCTTGTAACCCTGTATAAAGGTACCTTCGTGATGAAAGCGGTGATTATAGGTGGCATTGGGGCGATATTTGCCCCTCAACGAATGGAATTTTGCCCACGCCCACAGCGCGCCTGGAAGATGTTTTGTAACAACATTTGGCTTCTTTAGGTATTTCACTTCGTTCGCCAACTCATCACCGACCATGTACCACAGAAAGCTACCCACCACATCACGAAAAACAAAGTCATTCATGGGTTTTTGCCACAATGGGGATCTTTCCTGCACGGATTCATGTACGCCGATGAAAAATGCTTTGTTGAGTTCATCGGTAAAACGGGAGGGCTTACCCTGGGTGGCGATATAGTAATCGAGCAAAAAAAGCGATTCTTCCAGCGATTTGGGAAGACCATTTTCATGCCCGCCCATGAGGTAAATCACATAGCGCCACAACATATCGACGGATTCCATTTGATCTTGTGTTACCTCAACCCCAAAGCGGCGAAGAAACAACAGACCTGATATTCCAAAGACCGCCGATCCCACCAACGTATCTGGCTGAGACATAGGATCGCCATCGGTGGAATAATCAAAATATTCGCCGTTCTTCTTATACATCTGTCGACGTACCATCGCATGCATCAGTCGAACATTCACTGCACATTCGAATCCATAAGAATAGCGGCGCACGCCATCTGGCTCGCAGATGGCGTTGACAAAGGTAACGCCCTCTATCATTCGATTTTCCTTTTGTCGTACCAAGCGACCGGTGGCTCCGACCGGAATGGATGTCGCATAACCGTGAGTGGTGTAAAGTGTTGGAAGGAAGGCGGCTATACCAATCGCCCAGAAAGGCAGGTTGCTATAATAAGCGCCGCCTCGGTTGATAAGATCCCAATCAACCCAGTCGGGAACTCTATCGAGCTGTTCAAATAACGCCACGAAAGAAGGGGGTGGATTTTCAACCGCCTGAATACCTTCTTTCAATGCTTTGTTGAACATCTTGCGGCCGTGGCCACTAGGCATTTCACTCATGGACACAACGACGTTGTCCATCAGCTCATCCCCCTGCCAATACAAGTCGTTTAATCGCGCGGGATAATCACCAGGCATGGACGGCATTGTGTATCGGCCGACGGGGCGTAATCCTTCGAGCAAGAAGTTCCGCATGGGATACCAGGCAGGATTGTTCTTTATACGCTTAGGGGCGGGTCTTAATGGATCGTCCTGATCGCGAAAGTAATTGAAGGGATGAAAGCCGGTAGACTTGGCGTACGGATTGACTTTCCTTGTCTTTTTCTCAGAAAGTTTATTCGCTTCGTGTTGTAATACCTGCATCTGAATTGCTCCCAGTAGAAATTCGCTTCTATTGCAGACTAGCAGCGGCAACTATCTCTTACTAATTGCAAATCGACTCATTCGTGTCATAAAAGCATTCTTTTCGACAGGGCATCCATTTTCGTCGGCGCAAGCAAACATAAAGGAATTTTTTACTGTACAATTCCCCGAGTCGCTCACGACAAATCCATCCGTTTTTCTGATGGATTCCATTTGAATTTATCAATGATTAACGCTTTGACCCACGCTCTATTGGATGGACCATAGGACACCAAGTCGCCAACAAACGCCAAGGGAGACAGAGAATGAAGATCAATAACAGCTGGTATGAAGACAATGCCAATACCTGGTGGCAACCCAACTCCTCGCTTTCGCTACTGCAAGCTTTAAATCCTGGTCGTTTCGCTTACCTGGACCGCGTATTGAGAAATCGTGGTACCTCTTACCAAAATTTGAAAATTCTCGATATCGGTTGTGGTGGTGGGTTTATCTGCGAAGAGTTCGCAGAACGTGGCGCCGATGTCACCGGGCTTGATCCATCTGCTAGCACCCTCCAGGTCGCCACTGCACATGCGCATAAGATGGGTTATCAGATTACCTACCAACAGGGTTCAGCAGAGAAATTGCCGTTTGCAGATAATCAATTCGACCTGGTCTCCTGTTGCGATGTTCTCGAACATGTCGATGATCTCTCTTTGGCAATTAAAGAGACGGCCCGCGTTCTAAAGCCTGGTGGTATCTATTTTTACGACACTATTAACCGAACATTTTTGAGTTGGCTCATTTTGATCAAAATGGTCCAGGATTGGCCTGTCACCCGTTTTCTTCCTGAAAACACCCATGTATGGCGGATGTTCATTAAACCGGAAGAATTATTGCATCAACTTAATCAGCATCAATTGCAGCATCGGGATATGACGGGATTGGGAGCACCACTCAGAATCATGAATTTAAAATACTTTATCGATGCCAGAAGAGGGCTTTTGGATGCAAAAGCCTTAGGGGAAAAAATTGGCATGGGATCTATTGGAAGCCAGAAACTTACATATATGGGATGGGCCGTAAAATAATAATAGCCTCTTTATAGTATTCAAAGGTACCCACCATGCCACCACCGACTGTTATTTCCTTCGATCACTTGGGCCTAAGCACCTTCACGCATCAGTGGCGACGTCGATCATTTTTACGAGGGACGTTGCTCCTGGCCGGCGCAGCAAGTGCCGGGTTGATTTCAGGTTGTCAGCCGGGCGCTGTCTCCGGCACCACTTCCATGCTGTCGCAAGTACTCAGACGACTTCAACCGGTTGCTTTGCCCGATGTCGCACCGCTCGTCAGCGCAAAAAAAATTGCAATCGAAAAGAATGTAAATGCAATGCTGAGTTTGATGGACGCACAAATTGTCAACGATCTCGATATGGCCGCTGCTCTGTTTGAGTATGGCGCCAGTGTGCTCGGCTGGCATTTCGCTCGATTTTCTTCGCTTAATGACGCGGATGCGTTTGAGTATGTCGAGCGTTGGCAAAATGGAGTGTCTATGCAACGCGGAATCGTGACTGTTTTCAAAAAGCTGCTTTACGCGTCGTACTGGCGTGATCCCTCTACCTGGGCCCCCGTGGGGTTCGAGGGCCCAGTGTCAGAACAGTGGGGTTTGCCCTCGTTGGGTAATGCCCCTTTTCCAGAGGATCTCGCTCGTCCCGTTGCTGCCAAAAACCTTCAGGAGGCTGTATGACCGTTGCCGCGGATTTGCCCGTGATCACCGCGGCGCATTGGAAAGAAAAGGGTGCAGACCGTAACGCCGCACTTGAGTGTGATGTGGTGATAGTCGGTTCCGGTGCGGGCGGTGCGGTGATGGCCTTTGAGCTCGCTAATGCAGGAAAGTCTGTCATTGTGCTCGAGGCGGGTCCTTACGTACCCTCTGAACGGTTCACCGAAAATCTACCGGATATGTTTTCGCTGTTGTACCAGGATCACGGTAATCAGGCCAATAAAGACGGGGATATGCTGGTACTGCAAGGCCGGTGCGTTGGCGGCTCGACGGTGGTGAACGGTTGTGTTGCGTTTCGCGTGCCTGAATTCATTCTAGAGGATTGGCAACGTGATCACGGGCTCAAGAATTTGACCGTAGAAACGCTCACACCCTATTTTGACAAAATAGAAAAGCGTTTATCGGTACACGACAACGAGCCACATGAGATTAACAGTAACAGCATGAAAATGCGCGCTGGTGCAGAAAAGCTCGGCTGGTCAGTGAAGCCCTTGCGCCGCAATATCAAACAGTGTGCGCTGACAGGACATTGTCTGTCGGGTTGTAAAACCGATCGCAAGCAGTCAATGCTGGTAACCTATTTGCCCTGGGCCGCGCAAAAAGGCGCAAAAATCTACGCCGATACCTGGGCCGATCGAATTCTGGTGGATCAAGGTCGAGCGGTGGGGGTGAATGCAACGGTCAAAGATCCCGACACTGGTGAAATACGTGCTGCACTGACGCTAAAGGCGACGAGAGTGGTGGTCGCTGCTGGCAGCGTACAAACGCCGTTATTGTTTTTGCGATCGGGAATCGCCAACAGCAGCGGGCAAATCGGTCGGAACTTTGCGTGCCACCCGTCGACGAGTGTCATCGCAGAGTTTGACGAGACTATTCAGACCTGGCGAGGCGCCATGTTGGGCGTTTACGTCAATGAATTCGAACATCCAGACAAAGGTGGGTTTGTGCTTGAGGGGGGCGGTGCCGGCCCTGTCGAACTCAGCATGGCGGTTGAACCCGGCACGGGTTTTCCCTATATGCAATTCGCGGCCCGCGCCGGTCGATACGCCTCGGCCGTAACACTTATTCACGATTATAACGTCGGGGCTGTGCGCCTCGATGACGGCAAGAAAGTGATCGACTATCAATTGTCTGATCAAGATTTCATGGCCATGAAAGCTTCAATTAATGCAGCGGCAAAGCTTTTTCTCGCCGCTGGCGCCAAACGCGTATATTTGCCGACGGTAGCGCGTTTGAGCGTAAGCAGCGAAGACGAGATCGAACCCGCATTGTCGACGCTCAAGAACGAGCCGTTTACATTCCGGATGGTGTCCTATCACCCTCAGGGCACCATGCGGATGGGAGAGGATCCCAAGCGTTCTGTGGTGAACCCCTATGGTGAAACACACGACGTGAAGGGCTTGTATGTGGCGGACGCGAGCTTGTTTCCCACGTCGATTCTGGTGAACCCACAAATCACGGTGTATGGCTTGTCGAATTACATCGCGGATCAGCTCTTGTTGGGCTTTGCTGAATAAACGCATCCAGAGAATCGGGCCCGTAGTCAGGGAGGGAGTGCCCCTTGAATTATTTGAGCGTGTTATCTGATATCCAGGCCAACTGGCATTATCTGTTGATGCCGCTGGTCGCCGGCTTTGTCGGCTACGTGACAAAACTTCTCGCGTTGGAAATGATGTTTCGACCGGTCCAGTTCGTCGGCATTTTCCCTCCGTACCTCGGTTGGCAGGGTGTTGTGCCGCGAAAGGCCGCAAAAATGGCCAGTGCCGCCACTGATCTGTTACTTGGCCGCATTTTTGAGTTAGATGAACTCATGCGCCGCCTTGATCCAGAACGGATGATGAAAGAATTCGAAGGCCCCTTACTGCGTGCTAGCGAGAGCCTGATGCATGAAGTCGGCGAACAATATATTCCAGGGTTTTGGACACGAGTGCCCGAGTTTGCGCAGCGCGCCATGATCCGGCGTATGCATCGTGAAATTCCCGGTTTTGCAAAACAAATCTGGGAGGAGGTTTGCCGCGATCCAGCCTATTACATCGACATTAAACATCTGCTGGTATCAAACCTGGTGAAAGACAAGGCTCTGCTGATCACGATCCTTAAAGGAATCGGCCACAAAGAGTTCACCTTTTTCCGCAATGCCGGTTTCTGGTTTGGTGCCGTGCTGGGATTGGTTCAACTGGCTTGCTGGCTTGCCTGGCATGAAGCTTGGTTGATTCCCGTCTTTGGTGCAACAGTCGGTCTGGTGAGCGATTGGCTGGCACTGCAAATGCTATTCAGGCCCCTGTATCCGACAAGATTTTTGGGCCTTACGCTGCAGGGCAAGTTTATCGCGCGCAAGAAAGAAGTGGCGCGCGATTACGCATCCTTGATCGCCAAGCAATTGCTGACCCCGGCCAATTTGTTGGAAGAAATTCTGCGCGGACCCTGCGCCGATCGCATAGTGAAACTGGTGCATGCTCACGTCAAGGATGCCTCGGATAAACAGCTCGGCCTCGCGCAACCATTGATTATTTATGCCTTGGGCTCAAACCGTTACGACGAAATTCGGGAATATGTCATTAAACGTATCCTGGAAATGATCCCGGTTTCGTCGTATCAGATAGAAAAGTACGCGCTTGATGCGCTGGATATCAATAACACGATTGTATCTCGCATGGATCTGCTGACACCCGAAGAGTTTGAAGGCATGTTGCGACCGGCATTCAAGGAGGATGAAAAAGTGTTGATTCTGACGGGGGCTGTGCTGGGATTTTTAATTGGGGAATTGCAGGTGCAATTGATGTTGTAGAGGATGACGCGTCCGCCGCATTTTCATATGCCTTTAAGTAGGCACATAACATCGTTTTCTGCAGGACGCGACCGTTTCTCAATCATGCCGGCCGGCACCACCATTGACTCCTCCGCCGGATGATGCCGGCGCGGTTGCCAGTACTTTGCCTCCTTTGACACTTTAGTATTATTATATTTGGCGCAAAAAATCCTGATTCTGTGCATTTAATAGCGTTGAAGAATTAAGCCAATGTGCCGACAGCCGACAGCCGACAGCCGACAGCCGACAGCCGACAGTATGGGCGCATTAAAAGTGCTTTTAGTCCTCGCACATACCACCAAATCATCAGTTTGTTCATGTCCATAGCCGAACAAGGGTGTTTTACTGAGATAAAAGCGCCGGCCGCCTTCGTGCGTTGGGCTGAGCTTCCATGCCAATCGTTATATTTATCAGCAATAAAAATAAAAAGGAAAAGTAGTCTATGAAATTTTTCGCTGTTCTTGCGTGTTTGCTGACGGTGACGATGACCGTGGGTTGTACCCGGCCTAATGATGGGTGCATGACAAACGAACTTCCGCGCGTTGCCCCGCAAGGAAAATCCGCTACTAGCACAAATGCTTCATCAAGCGTCGCTGACAGGGTGAACGCAAATGGCTCCACGGATCATCAGGTGGTGATCGTGGGTGCCGGGGTCGCTGGACTATACGCAGCCTATGCGCTCGACACCATGGGCTACGACGTGCTCGTACTTGAAGCAACGAATCGTCATGGCGGGCGGCTGTACTCCGATAAGCTGGGTGATGTCGGCATTGAGCACGGTGCCGAAGAATTGTATGGCAAGCAGGGCTGTAATCGGATCTATGAAGATATCAAGGCGCTTTATGGCGAAGCAGCGCAGGTTCCCATTTATGCCGAAACCAAAGATCAGGATACGCTTATCGTCATGGACCGGGACGGGGCAGGGGGTGGCCGTACCTGCTGGTCAATCACGGGCGACTGTGAAGACGACGCTGATATTCGCAAGTTCTGGAATTTTGGTGTCACGCTAGTTGCGCAATGGTTTAGTGCTACCGACAAGTTGCTATCGGAGGTTCTCGCAGGGCCCCCGTTATATATCGATTCATCGCATCGCGCGTATCACCTGTATGAATCGAATTTCCCTGCGGGTGAATATGGAACAACAGTTGAAAAAATAGGTGCGCGGTCACTTGCACGAGATGGCATCAACTTTTCGCTGTCCAGCAACGTTTACGGCCTTGCACCTACGGGTTATCTGGATGCGCTCGATACGCTCTATTTCAGTCAGATCACCGACCGGATTAGATATAACAGCCCGGTGACCACGATCGATACCAGCGGAGAAAGGCCATTTGCGGTGGACAGTAATGGAATCCACCACTACGCGGATGCCGTTATCGTCACTGTATCGCTGGGTGTTTTGAAGGCGGGCATTATCGATTTCGTTCCGGATCTACCTAGCGACAAAGTTAAAGCGATCGATACGCTCGGTATGGGCAACGGCATGAAAATTTCTTTAAGCTTCGCCTCACAAATCTGGGAAGGCAAAATGTGGAATGTTATTACGGGTGGGCCTTCTGGCGATTGCTGGACACCCAATAAGTATCAGCCGGATACAACAGATCATGTGCTTACCTGCTTTTCAATGGGAAGGAATTCAGAATTCATGGAAGCGTTGCCTGACGATGATGCACGCATCCAGCAGGTGCTTTCGGATCTCGATGTCGCTTTCGAGGGGAAGGCATCCACTGCGTTTATCGAAGGTACCGTTATGAATTGGAGTGCTGAGCCTTATGTGCGAGGGAGCTATTCTTTTCCATCCCCTGGTTCTTATCCCTATGTAAAAGGCCCCAGTATGCGTGACGCACTTGCCGCGTCCGTAGGAACGAGCTTGCATTTTGCCGGTGAAGCAACGTCGAGAACAGGCATGTCAACGGTCGTCGGTGCGATGCAAACAGGTGATCGTGCGGCAAGAGCAGTGCATGCAGTGCTTGAAAAGCACTGATGCAACATTTTGCTTTTGCTGGGCAGCCTGCTCACCCCGGTACTGTGGTCCAGACCAATTAGCAACGTGGAGCCTCACAGAATAACTAATCGTTACTAAAGCTCCTTGAATTCGTTAGGCGTGTAACCTGTCCAGAACTTGAATGACCTGGCGAAATTGCTTCCATTGGTAAAGCCCAGCGCATAGGCGATTTGATTTATACGCAGCTTGTCCTCACGGATATACTGCACAGCGAGAGTTTTTCTGACGCGGAGAAGAATATCGCTGAAAGACGTTTTTCGTTCGTCAAGTCGCTGTTGCAGGCGCCGCTCACTCATCCCCAGCTTAATGGCAACATCGCTACGGCTAAACTCACCGATCGACAAGCCTTCACGTATAAGCGCTTCCACCTTGAATACAACATCGTTTTGAAAAATCTGTTCAAGATGTTTGACGATGATTTCATCATTCAGGCGGGCCATTTCAGGGTTCGCGAGCGGTAATTTTTTTTCGGAAAATTCCTTTCTTAACTTAATACCAACAAAAGGCGCACTACAAATCATGCTATTCGGTAGTATTTTTTGTATCTCATCACGCACGACGGGGTGACTGATCATATGTACATACACTTTTTCGGGGGAGAGCTTTTCCTGACAAATATCATTACTCAGTTTGATCAGCCCCATTCCAAAGGCTTCCATAAGCAACATCATGTCGACAAATTTCTTTGAAAAATTATACAGGCCAACGCCATCTTTTCGCTCCTCGGAGGGAAGCGCTTCATCATCCTCTATGTCGGCAAGGAACAGATATCCATCTGACTCTTCAATGATTTGAATCGCGCCATTGGACAAAATATATTTGGAAAAGCGCTGAAATCGCCGCAACAGGCTCAAATAGGTAGAGCTACAGGAGATAGCAAAGCCTAACGCATCAAGATCTGCTAACTGAACTTCCTGATAGAGCTTTAACGGGATGGCCGGATCGCCGGATTTTTCAATGGCCAGTTTTAGAAGCTTGATCAGCTCGCCAGCGGTTATCCGTTTGGCAGGACTATTTGACTTGGGAAGCTCTAAACCAACTTCCGAGAAAATGGCCTCTACATCAAACCCTCGCCGACCCAGTTCGCGTGCCACTAGCCCAGCGTGATTGGCAGATACAGTTAGCAGTTCCGGGGTTAAAAAACTCTCCATGGCCTTTTTCTTTTTGTTACGGGTGAGCGTTCGCGGGCGCCATCAGTCTTCTATAAGTCAATGACAGCGCTCGCACATTTCGTTTTGTTCTAAAATTTTTCAAGTCGGCGTTCGACCAGTATCTTAGTCAACTATTAACAACAATGCACTAAAAATGCTCGGGACGGCAAACAGATTCATTTGAGGCATTAATACATTCCTCCTTATCGCCCCTGTGTCCTGCCCCGACGCCGCTTGCTAAGCTCGTGAGAGTAAAAATTTTAAGAAATCGAGCATGAGGCTACAAACGGTGAAACCAACTCCAGATCAAGAAAGGATAGCCCCAAAAAGAATAGTAATCGTCGGTGGTGGCTTTTCTGGCATGGCATGTGCCATCAAATTACTCGAGGCTGGTCACCGCAATTTTGTTATCTACGAAAAGAATGCAGGCGTGGGCGGCACTTGGGAAACAAACCGCTATCCCGGTTTGACCTGTGATGTACCTGCAGTCGCCTATACATTCTCTTTCGAGAGAAGCTGTGAATTCAGCCGCCAATATCCCTCGTGGTGGGAAATACGTGCATATTGCCAGCATGTCGCCGAAAAATATGGCCTGCTTCAATACGTACGCTTCAACGCAGAAATCAACGAAGCCGTATTCTCGAACAATCAGTGGCATTTGAAAACCAGCGATGGAAATACAGATTACGCTGATGTCGTGATAATGGCGACGGGTGTACTGCGCAACCCAAATTTTCCTGATATTCGTGGCATCGAGTCATTTGAAGGTGAGCTCGTTCACACGGGACGCTGGCCCGATAATTTCGACCTGAAAGGCAAACACGTTGGGGTGATAGGCACCGGTGCAACCTGTACGCAGTTGGTGCCGGCAATTGTCGATGACGTGAATGAATTGTACCTGTTCCAGCGCACGGCCCAATGGGTTGCTCCTTTTGAAGGCGGCAATCCAGGCATTTCAGAGTTACAGAGACAAAACCTTCGCAATAATCCCGAGCACTTGCAGAAGCTCGCCGATGGCATGCTGCAAAAGATCGAAGTATTCGTGGACGGGTTATTGGTAGACCAAACGGGCAAGACTACAGAGAGTATCAAAAGCCGCTGTTTGCAACGCCTGAACGAAATAGAGGATACCCATTTAAGGGAGCAACTAACACCCGATTACCAGCTAGGGTGTAAACGCTTGATCTGGTCAGATAGCTTTTATCCTGCCATGCAGAAAGATAACGCGCATTTGATTACCGATGGTATTGAGTGTTTTGAGAGAGAAGGGATACGCACAACAAAAGGCGATCTGATTGAACTGAACACTATCATTCTTGCGACAGGCTACCGGATGCATGATTACATGCGCCCCATGAAAGTCGTAGGTGCGAACAAAGTTTTGCTGGACGACGTTTGGGCAAACGGTGAATTTGCGCACCGTGGTGTGATGATACCAGGGTTCCCCAATCTTTTTATGGTAATGGGTCCGAACAGCCCGCTTACCAATTTTTCTGTGATTGCAGTCGCTGAATGGCAGATTAATTATTTCTTCCAATTGATCGAGCTTGTTCTCAACGGAAATGCAACAGCGATCCAGCCGGATCCAGCCGCTACGAAAGCATTTAATGATCACCTTCAAACATCCAGTCGAGACACCATCTGGGCCTCTGGCTGCAACAGTTACTACTTGGATCAGAATGGCAATCCCAACGTCTGGCCAGATACTGTCGCCGCCTATCGGCAGAGCATGATTACGCCTCAATTTAACGAATATTTAATCGAGTGAATTCCATTATGAACGATATTTCTCCTATAAAAATAAACGCAACGCAAATTGCATTTCTTGACTACCGCTATCAAAACAGCGAATACGCCATATTCGCAGCGCTCTTTATGCTGGCTTGCATCATTCTTGGTATTTTCGTTCTTGCGCCCATGTTTCCTCCCTTGGGTCAGGCCAGTGCCACGCCTGAATCAATTGCGGCGTTTTATAGGGAGCATAATTTGTCAAAACGCATTGGTTTATGCGTGATGATGCTTGGCACACCATTTCTAATACCGGTGTTTGCCTTGATGGGAGAAATCATAAAAAGAAGCATGAATATGCCGATCGTCGGTTCGGTGCAATATGCATGCGGACTTTTTGGCATCCTTTTTACATTCATGATGACCACTTGCTGGGGTACAGCAGCCTTTCGCCCAGAAAGATCGCCGGAAATTACCCAAATGCTACATGACCTGGGCTGGTTATTTGCCACATGGGTCGCGCCGGCGACCATGTTACAAATTTTATGCATATGTATCGCGGTATTTAAAGACAAAAGCGATCAACCATTGTTTGCAAGGTGGTTCGGCTATGCAAATCTATGGATGTTTATCCTTGCGATACCCGCCTGCGTGATTAACATATTCAATACCGGTCCCTTTGCTTATGACGGTCTGCTTGGTTTCTGGGTACCTTATGCCGCTTTGTTCACATGGGGCGCCGCCTTGGCTATTGGGCTTTGGCAGGCAATCAAGAAGCTACAAGGCGCTTCGCAATGACAGTGCTTAATGCTACCAACAACTACGTGCGACGCGTCCCGGTTGAACCTGCGTTCTGGTTGCTGATTTTTGGTGACCTTGTAGCTTTCTCTGCCATGTTTATCACTTTCATGGCAAACCGATTCAAGGACTCTGCTTCCGTCATGCTGTTTTCAGAGAGCTCGCGTTCACTCAATCAGGGTATTGGCCTTGCCAATACCCTGATTCTTCTGACCAGTTCCTTTTTTGTTGCGAGTGCATTATCGAGCTACCGGAAATCATCATCAGGGACTGCCAAGAAAGCGCTTATGGGCGCGGCCTCACTGGGGGTCGCTTTTATATCCCTTAAAATTTATGAGTATCTTCAAAAAGTGGATGAGGGGGTCTCGGTCACTACCAACGCTTTTTTTGAATTCTACTTTACGTTTACGGGCGTCCACCTGGTTCATGTCATCATCGGCACCGGGTTACTGATTTACTTAATAGTCAGAGGATCATCTGCCAGTGTTCAGGAGCGCCCCGCGCTTGCCTTAGTTGAGGGAGTTGCTTGCTACTGGCACATGGTAGATTTGCTATGGCTGATGCTGTTTTCAATCTTTTATATGCTGAGGTGAGCAACCAATGCGTGCACCTGCAACCGCTAACACAAGGATTGGTCTTGCGTTTCTCGCGTTGATTGTGATTACGTGTATTTCTGCCGTACTGGGGGAGATGACTGGGTTATCTCTCAACTATTCCATCGCGAATACCGATTTTCTGATTATTGCGCTGACGGCGGTGAAAGTATTCCTGGTGGCAGAATATTTCATGGAATTGCATTGCGCGCCCCTCTGGCTCAAAAGCATAATGATGACATGGTTGACAACGACCTGTTCTGCGCTGGCATTGATCATTTATTTTAATTGATCGATTTCCATTAGCGAACTACACCCCGCAGTTTTTTCTATACTCGCTAGGCGTCATCGCAAATTGATCTTTGAAGCTGCGATTAAAGGAGGGGAGTGATCGAAAACCAACGTCCAGCGCAATGGTGAGGATGGGCAGGTGCTTCTGGTCGTCGCTGCGTAATCGGGAGGCGGCTTCTTCAATACGAAAATGATTCAGAAACTGATTGAAGTTCTTGAACGGCGTTGTGGTGACAATCTGTTTGCGTAAGCGATATTCCGGCACCGAGAGTAAATCTGCCAGTTTGGAAATCGTCATGTTTTCCAGTGCATAGAGCCGTTGATCGCGGATCATGGCAAGATGCTTTTCCCAATCGGGTATGAGCCTTGAGGAATCCTCGATCTCCTCGCTTTTAGGGGCAGTCGTATCGATCGTCGGTAGCTCGGGTTGCAGGCGATTTGGCAATTGGAACGATTCGGTGCTGATCTGCCCAAACACCAGAAGAGCAACAAAGCCTAAGGCCGCGATTGCAAACGTATGAAACAACATAATGGCATCGTTTCGCGCACTGTTGATGCCGCTCAGTTCAACCGTTAGGCTCAGAAGTGTGTATCCCCCTACAATGCTGACCGCCAGAAGTCGAAGACGGCGGCGATGTTCAACCAGATCGATGCGCCAGCTCTCGATCACGATAAAGAGCGTCCATAGCACCAAACCGATCATGAGAACGACAGGCAACGCCAAAATGCCCGCATGCTCGCGGCCTAGTTCAAATTTCCAAACATAATCCGCAATGAGAAAGAGCGCCGAACTCACCTGATAGGGGCCGACGACCCACCCTTCCAACTTTCCCCAACGAAAATCGTCCACAAAGATCACTCTGGCGATTAACCAGCACAGCGCCGGGATGGCCATTGCTATAAAAATCAATGCGTACCATACAAAAGGAGGCTGGATCGATATCGAAGGGGGTCGATAAATCTCAGAGAGCAAATAACAGATGGTACAGGTGACAAATATCTGTATCAGGCGAAGCAGGAGAGATTGCTCTTTAGCCTTGAGCGTCAGGCCCAGAATTAGCATTAGCTCTGCAATGCCAAGGGCCCGAAAAACGACTACCCAATCTGCGTTGGTTTCCATCATCTGATCGTCATTCACTCCGAACGAAAGGGCTTAGGTGGCACTCGTAGTAGATTAAATAATGGCCAATGAACATGCAAATGCTTAATCATTCTTCGAATAATTCAGAGATAGCCCACTGAATGACTGACTTTTCAACAAATTGTGCAGATCGATATGTAGGCGACCTCGTATCCTGCCCTCGTTTGGTAGCAAATCAGAACAACATATAGAAACAACATAAAGACAAGCATGCAGGTGCAAATGGGGCTTTGGCTGCCGCAGATGACACTACTGCCTCAGAGTAGCAGGAAGTAATCCTTATGTATTTATCAGGGCATGTGGGGAGCTGGTTAACGAAAGTGGGGGCCTGGGGAGGCGTGGTCATACTGTTCGCGTTTGCAAGCAGCGGTTGTAGCGACCCCGGTGCAAGCTTTCCGGTGCCTAAGTGCAAACCAAGCGAAAGTTGTTTTACCGATGAACTTCGTGAACGCGGTGGTACCAGCGCGCCCGGGTTTGAAGACCCGGTGGTAGAACCGCAAATCACGCTACGGGGCAACAAGGTCTCAGCCATCATACAAACCCAGCCCTTCAGGCTGAGCGTGCAGAATGAGGACGGCGAAACAGTTTTGTCTTCTATCGAGAGTGATACCCCCAATTACGCTCCGGAATGTCGTTTTTACGAACCCAATATCATCGGGCAATTTCTTTCCTCGCCAGAAATCTATGGGCACTACTGTGAGCGGTACCACCCCTTGCATTTTGAAGTGGGCGAGCCTGAGGATTTTCAGTATCTGAACTATATTTTTATTGAACCCACTCGTATCTATCGCGACACCACGCTTTATTTTGCCACGGACGTCATCAGGGCTCAGGAGCAGGATGGCGGCCTGCTGCTTACACTCGCCACGACGCGGGACAATACCACGGTCAATCTTTTTATTGAGCCAGACCCCACCGGTGTAGAGGCCATTCGCTTTTCAGCGACTGTGAACGATCCATTGGTACAAAACATCAGTTTTTCCTTCAAAAGCGAACCCGGCGAGGCATTCTACGGCTTCGGTGGCAGACGAATTTTGGATCAAAAAGGCCAGGCCATTTATTCATGGACCGAAGATTCAATGGCGCAAAATTCTCTGTTTCCGAAGATAAGCGAGCACCGCGCTTATGGGCCCCAAGCGCTGTTTTATTCCTCGCAAAATTACGCCTTCTTGCTCGAAAACAGCGAACTCAGCCGCTTCTACCTGGGCAATGACCGCGTTGATGCCTGGAAGATGAACGTGTCCTCTCATCAAGCGACCTTTGTGGTCAGTGCGGGAAATGCCAAGGAAAACATCGAAAATATAACGACCATTAACGGTCGCCATCTGCCACTGCCCGAATGGGCGAAGGGTTTCATCTTTGCACATCGTTCACCCATTGTCTTCGGACAGCCAAAACCCGGTGCCTATTACGCAAGCGCAATGGAAAATTTGCATCAACTCGAAACTCTGAACCTCGATCCTACCGGGTATCTCATCGAAGCCTGGGGATCAGAAGCAAACCTCAGTCAGCAGGATTTAAAACGACTGATTGCAGAGCTAAAACGATTGGGTATCAAGCCTTTAACCTATATGCGTGAAATGCTAACGGGCGGGTTACTGGGCACAGAAGGCCAAAACATTTACGACGAGGCCTTGGCCAATGGCTATATGCCGACCACCGCAACAGGTTTACCCTATACTTTCCAGCAATGGCTGCAACCGACCAGCGTAATTGATTACACCAACCCCCAAGCAATCAACTGGTGGGAGAATCGTATCAACAACATGCTGGATCTCGGGAGTGAAGGATTCATGCTGGATTTCGGTGAGCAAGTGCGACCGGACATGATCTTTCATAATGGCGAAACCGGGCGCAGCATGCACAACAAGTTCTCGACCTTAGCTGCAAAAGAAACCCTGCGTATCGTCGAAAAGTACGAAGAAGCAAATCCTGGCACGGATATTTTCTATTTCACCCGTTCAAATTTTTCAGGTCGGCCTGGCTCCCCGGCGTATGAGCATGCACAGTTCCTCGGCGACAACACGCAGAGCTGGGATGCATTGACGGGTATCAAGGCGGTGATCCCAGATATCTTGAATCGCGGGTTGGGCGGCGCGTTCAACGTAACGACCGATATAGGTGGCTATTGGGATTTAGGAAAAGGAGTCACTGACAAGGAATTATTTATACGGTGGAGTCAGCTCGCAACCTTCATTCCCTTGTTCAGGCTGCACAATTCTCCGTTTACCTCGCTAAAAACACCGTGGTCCTTTGATGAACAGACACTGCAGATTTTCAAGAGCGTCTTGGCGCAACGAAAAAAAGCGTTACCCTACATGAACACGTTATGGGATAGCGCTGCCAACAGCGGCTTGCCATTATGGCGTCCCATGTGGTTGGAATACCCGAATGATCCGCGATTTCGTGATGAATCCAGGCAGTTCATGTTGGGAGATCGTGTCCTCGTGGCGCCGGTATTGGACAAACATGCGCGCAAAAAATCAGTGATCTTGCCAGAGGGCTGCTGGCAGTATGTACCGACTCAACAAAACTTTACAGGAGGGCAAACGGTAGTGGTCGATGCACCATTAACGGTATTGCCGCATTTTTTCAAATGCGACGATACGCCTTTCAATTAGGATGCACGCTATTCAGTCAAGAGTTCGTATCCTGCCTCGGCAGGTGACACAACCGAGATAAAATACAGCGGTTGTGCACTTCTGTTGTGCAGTCCATGCACCTCATTGGTGTGTGCGACCACAATGTCGCCCGCCCTGACTTTGGTTTCGGCTCCTTGTTCGTCCAGAACGTAGTCGCCCTCACCAGACAAGATGGTCCAGGTATCTTGCCCCTGGGGGTGACGATGCGGTTTGATTGATTGTCCAGGCTTTACATACCAGGCAACAACGACAGCGTCTGCCGAGGTCGTGACAACGCTTCTTATCGGTTCATCGTCTGATGGCTCAAAGTGGTTGTGGCTGGCGAAAATGCGATTGCTTGGCATGGTGTGGTCTCCCATAGTTGTTTCAAGGGGCAAGCAAAGGGTTTGCCAGGTGGTCGAATCCGTGCTCCAACCAATGTAAATATTCACACAATTACCCCCGCAACCTTTTTCTCATCCTTCCGTATCTCCCTGCGACAGAGAAACCTTTTCAGTTTTCCAGTTCGCCTCATTTTTGTTTTGATCAGGGAGAATACGATGAAATCTTATCCACACGTCGAAGACCACAAGCGGGCACATCCAAAAAAACATGATATGGCACCCAGGACGATGTCCTGCCTGTTCGCATTGTCTCTCGCTGTAGCAGCAGGCTGCGGAGGGGGCGGGGGAGGCTATGGAGATGACGATCCAGGCGACGACGGCAGTCATGAAATTGATGTGCCGACACCCACCGCCGCATTGCCTGGTCGCTCCTCGACCATCGCGTTGACCTCAAATAATCAGCGCCTGGTGGTCGTGAATCGACAAAACAACAGCGTATCGGTTATTCAGGTAAAAGATGCGAACGGTCAGGATACGTCACAAAAGCTCGGCGAAGTGTCGGTGGGTCAGGAGCCTCGCTATGTCGCTCTGAGCCCTGACGACAAAACCGCCTGGGTCACCAATGCGATGGATGGCACTGTATCGGTGCTCGACATCAGTAACGGTACGCCTGTGATCAAGGGCAGCCCCATCAAGGTGGGCACCGAGCCACGTGGGATCGCCGTTACGCCCAATGGACGCTATGCCTTGGTGGCGAACCACACCAATGGTTCCATTTCAGTGATACAAACCCAAACGGGCACTGTCATCAACACGGTTAAAGTAGGCGGCAATCCGATGGCAGTCAGCATCAGTAATGATGGCGATACCGATGATCGTGATGAAGTGGTCTATGTCACCCGCTTTTTTTCTGAGTTGATCGATCCGATCAATCGCCCCGACGGATTCAACGATTCGAAACAAGGCGTGATTGACTATTTCTCGGTGGGTGATGCCCTCGCTGCGCAACCTGCTGTCGCCCAGCATTTTATCGCCCCGATGCTCGATAGTGGCTTTGCTGCTGATCGTCGACATTTCTGTCGCAATACTCGCGATACACTCCAAACGCAGGGAGACGTGAAATTTTTCAATTCGGGCGTCCAGGGCACTGGCAATGGCGCAGCCGCGTTGGCGAGCAACGTATTTTGCCTAGACACAAACAGTACCGACGCGTCGGCCAATGGCGCGATAGCCAAAACCTTGCAAGGGGCTTACCCCAACCAGATGTTCAGTGCCGTGCTGCGTGATCAGCATCTGTATGTGCCCAGTGTGGGCGCTTCGCCTGAGCCGCCCGTCAAATTCAATGTGAATGTACAGGCATTGGTGACGACGCTCGATATCACCTCCGGCAATGAAACCACGACCAACATCAACAATCAGATAAAGTCTGAAGTGCAACCTTCCAATCCCACCACGTCGTTGGAGCGCTTGTTCGGCAATGAATTAGTGGCGATCGATGCCAACGCAGCGGGCAATGATTTTCTTTTGGTAAGCCGCGGCGGTAATTATGTCATTCGCGCCTCTCGTGCAACCAATGGCACTCTCGATATTGGAGCGCCCAATCAAGTGGTTCGCTTTCAAACGGGTAATATTCCCAGCGGGGTCGTGATGAGTCTGGATGGCACTCGCGCCTACACCAACAATGAGGTCAATACGTCGGTCACGGTGATGGACCTGCAAACCAATAGCGTGTTGCAACGCGATATTTCTGCGAGTGAACCGCCTGCGCCCGGTACGCAGAAACATCGCAATATCGTCGGCAAGCTCGCCTTTTTCACTGCGCTTGGTTTGCCTGATACCCTGGATACGGATGGCAATGGCAGTTTCGATATTGGCGTTCGCGACATCGAGCCGCTGGCGTCCCGCAACAAAGCGTCGGATAACGGCTGGAGCGGTTGTGCGTCCTGTCACGACGATGGGCACGCCGATAACGTCACCTGGATTTTTCCGACGGGCCCACGCCAAACCATTGCTCTCGAGGGTTCCTTTTCAAAAAATAATCTCGATGATCAACGCATCATGAATTGGAGCGGGGTGCAAGGCAGCGTTACCGATTTCAACAATAACGCCCGAGGTGTGCAGGGCGGCATAGGCTTCGCAACGGATGTCAATGGTGCTGATCTAACGGCCAGTGTATTTAATCACGGCCCAACCAAAGGCGTCAGTGATTCTCTTGATGCCATGAGTGAGTGGGTGGCACGTTCGGTACGTTCACCCAATATGCCGGCGCCCGAGGCCACATCAGAGCAAATCGGCCGTCAACTTTTTGCCAGCAATTGCAGTAGCTGTCACGGCGGAGATAAGTGGACGAAAAGTTCGATTTTGGGTTATCAGAACAATCCCACCTTTGCCAGCAACCCGCTGGGCGCCGATTTCTTCGTACAAGGCGGTTTGTTGCCACAAGATCCGAATTTGAAAACGGCTGGACCGCAAATCGCGTCGCTGAACTTGAATGGCACTATCACCAATTTCCTCGATAATGTCGGGACGCGCAACGGCAGCAATCCCTTGGAATTGCGTGGTGCAGGTACCATTGGAGGCGGGGTAATTTCGGTGGCTGGCGATCCCAATGCAGGGCTGGCCGTTGCACCGCAGTCCACCCAGGGCTTTGCCTCGTTGGGCGCCGCCGGATTCAATACTCCCTCTCTGCTGGGAATTGCTTATCAGGCTCCCTATCTGCATGATGGAAGCGCTGCTACGCTGGATGAGGTATTCGATCGCCACCAGTTGCCCGCTGCCGGAAACGCGACGATCAGCGCCACCATTGGCGATGCAACTCACCTGAAGTATCTGAAGGAATTCGTTTTATCGATTGATCAAGATACTGCAACCTTCTAAGGCCAGGGCCAGGCGGGGCGAAGTCGCTCCCCCTGGCCTTCTGCGGGTGATACTATTTACTCCTACCTCCGGATACATCTGAACCATTAGAGACGAATGGATGCAAGATCAAGCGATGTTGATAGATCTGATTGCAAAGTGTGCCTTGCGCAATCAATCGGCACTTCAAGAGCTATACCGCAAAGTGGGTCCTTACTTGAACAAGGTTGCTTACAATATTGTCAGATCCGATGCTGTGAGTAACGAGGTGCTTCAGGATAGCTTTGTTGAAATCGAGGTCCGGCCGGTAAAAGTGTTGGATTTAGCCATTTCGCTTGTAACTGTTTGAATTAAAAGGTTTTAATCAATCTCCAGTTTAACCCGCATCGGCTTCACTTCTTTATTTAGGTCTAACTCAAAACTACCCAGCCTGCCCAGATGTGCCGTGTGGTACGGTGAGAACTTCGCCATGTGCTCCCGCCTGATATCGTGTCCTTCCGCACGTAGATCGTTGAACGCCGTAGTCATTGCGTTAACGTTGTAGAGAATGGCTAGGTTGGCCAGCAGGTGGTTGAACTTCACTATCTTCCCCTGCTCGTGCTTCAGATTGGACGCTATCTTTCCGCTGTTGGCGAAGAACAACCAGCGAGCAAACTCGTTGAACTCCTCGCTTTTGCAGGTGGCCGCCTGAATCGTTTTGCGCAGTTCCAGATCGGTGATGTACTCCAGCAGAAACATCGTCCTTACCACTCGTCCCAGCTCGCGGAATGCAAAGTACAGTTTATTCTTGCGGTTTTTGGTTCCAAAGCGCCGCAGGATGGTTGAGGCCGTGATTTTGCCCGCCTTAATGGACATGGCCGTCCGTAGCATGTCCGGATAGTGCTTCTCGATACGGTCCCACTGAATCGGCTCATGAAACAGCGACTGGATATGCTGGAGCACCATATGGCGATCGGGTTTATAAAAGTTCAAATCCTTTATGTTACGAATGCGTGGCATCAATTTGATTCCCAGCAAATATGCCAGCCCGAATACCGGTGTTGATTGGGCTTGAGTGTCACCATGCACCGTGTCCGGCTTAAAGTCGGACTCATCATTTAGCAATCCGTCCAGGATATAAATCGCTTCATATACACCACATGGGATAAAGTGACTGAACAACGCAATGTAGGTGTCAGATACGTGGTAATAAGCAATGCCGCCAAAACGGCCGTATCGCAGATGGTACTCTGACAGCAGATTGTCCTCGTACAGATCCCACAATTTTCCGTCTGCCGAGACGCTGCTCCCAGATCCCCAGCACTCGATCAGATTGAATTTTTTGTACGCATTGCTGACTTTGAATATGGCTTTATCCAGCCGCTCGACGGTGGTTCGCTTGAGGTTGAGCCAAGCCACCTGCTTGCGGCTGATACCGCGCACGGATCGCTCGGTTTCGGTGGGTCCGATATTTGTGCCATAACAGAATAGAGTCAGTACAAAACGAAGGAATGGATCGTCCACCCTGGATTCAAAACCCGATAACGGGCCAAACAACTGATGCAACGATAGCCAACGTTCTACATTGATGATCAGATCCAGCAAGTTGATCTTTTCCAAGCGATCTTGCAGTAACTCTGCTATTTCCTCAATTTCCGGCGAAGCCTCTTCTGCTTTAGTCCTGCCAATGATTAGCTTGCCGTTTTCAATGCGCACCTGTTCGTTATCGGGAAAATTGCGATCAGCAGCATAACAGGCCTCTGTCAATTGCGCCTTGAGCGCTTGTGTGAACTCGGTGCCACCCTTAACCAGTCCAAGCTCTTCGCAGTAACCAGGCAGCTCTGTATCGTATTGCTCCCAGCTGATCATCTGCTCCCGATAATCATCAAAGGTTTCGCTGTACGGGATATATAGATCCCCAGTGCTCAATTCCTCCGCAATGCGGTCAAACACGCAGAGTTCAAAAGCCAGCTTGTTCACATGTGTGACCTGGGCTGATTTGGTGGCTTTGCCAGTGACCAGCTTCCACCACTTATCTCGAATCCAGCGGATATTGAGGAGGTTTTTGCTATTAGGATCGTCGGGGTTTTCCTGGATCGGGAGAGTTTCAGTTCTGCGTTGCTTGTGCAGGCAAATAAATTCGAAGGCCTTCAGGACATCCGTATCTTCGGTGGCTGCTTCCAAATTGAGAATTTCCACCGCTCGAAACAGCGCGGATCGTTGTTTTTTATACAGGGGCACCATGAACGGATAATAGTTGTTGCCAGCATAAGCCATATACTGCTCACACAATGCAAGAATGGTTTTACCGTCCTTGCCCAGAATCGGATCGAAGGCTGCAACGGACTCTGGCTTATCCAGATAGACCTTGACGGTCCCCGATAGGACCGAAATTAAAAGGTCGATCTGTTTCTGTTGGTCAGACCGGTATTCTTCCAGCCTTTTTTCGGCCGTATGTTCCATCTTTTGCAAGGTCTTGATGACGATCTCGGCGGCACTGTCGAGAGTTTGGGCGTATTGATGCCGAATCAAAACAACGACCAACGCGGTGCGCTTGTTGGTCTTTAGTTGCTTCATTTCAGCCAGATCGAGTGCTTTGGCCTCGTTAAGGTACTGCTGATGCTTGGTCGGGGGCAGTCCCAAATCGGTTGGTAGCATGGATTGCAGTGAGGACAGCCACTCCAGGTAATGGATATAGGCCTGAATGTTGCGCGGCGTCGGCCGTTTGGCTTCCTGCTTGAGGTCACGCCAGCCGAATTGTTCAGGGCCGGATGCGTTGAGCAAACGGTTGATTATGACGCACCCCTCAGCATTCAGATATCCAACCAATTGATCATAATATGTGTTGTTGACTTGGGACCGGGCGCTTTGACAGAGTCGCTGCAGAACACTGAAGGGTGGTAATTCAAATTGCTCCTTGACCAGGTATTCCAGCGCAACATTGATGATATCAGCCAGCGCCTCCTTGGTCTTAGCAGCGCTGGTTGCCCATTGGAGCACTTTGTCGTTAGTAGACTCGGCGTCATAGGGACGCAATTTCAAGTGCTGACGGATCAAGCGGACATGGCGATCTTTAGCTCCTGAGTTGAAATAGGCGGTGAGTTCTGCAAGCGAGCTACGGTTTCTTGCTGACTGCTTGATGTGCTGGATGATGGGTGTGGGGACTTCGCCGAAGGTGACAAAGCGACCCAGCCGCTGGACGATTTTCAGTTGTACCAGTAAACCCAGAAACGAAGTGCTGCCACGTTTGCAGTGCTGTAATGCAAAACGCATCTCTGCCGCTTTTGGGGTATAGATCTCATCCAAATCCCTTTGCGAAAACGTCTGCTTCAATCGTGGGTAAGCGGTCTGGTAAATTGCCACCATACTTGCACGGCCTTTCTATTGTTTGGCGGCAGGAGGAAGAGATGGGACGGTGCCCGAGGAGAGGACGGGCGGGTGATCGAACGACACTTACATTACTTCCTCGCAAAACACAGCAGGAATGACGATGCGGGTGCGCTCGATGTGCCCGCGCTGCAACAACCCGGCACGCTTGTCTCCCGTCACCAAGTAATCGGCTTGGCCTTGCACAGCCATGGCAAGCAAAAACGCATCGTCGGGATCGGCGCATTCCTGCGTCAGCGTCAACTTCTCCAATACTAGCGCCCGTTGCAGGTTGTTGATCATGGTGCCGACCTTGGCCGGTTGCAGTACTGCTTGCAAGCGTGGGTAGCGACTGGCACGTCGAATCTCCTCCAACTGGTGGTGTGAGGTTACCAATTCGAAGCGGGCTGCCCGCCAAGCTCGGTAAATGGTATCGGGAAACCCGTGAGGCGAAATCAAGGCACTGAAGAGAATGTTGCTGTCCAAGACCACCCGCATCAGCGTTGCCGCGCCCAAATCAGGGCCTCATCCACCATGGCGCTCAGATCCGCTTCGTTAACCTCGGTATTAGTGGCCTTGGCTTGTTCCACTGTAAGCTCCAGGATATGCGCGCGCACGGCTTCCTCGACGAAGCGCGAGAGGTCGCCTTTGCGTCCGCCGCCCTGGCTGGCCAGAAACAAACGGAGTGCTTGGTCGGTGTCGGCCGAGACGGCCAGGTTCCAACGCACGGTGTTCATAGGAGAATGTCCTCTGATGGTGTTTGTGTGTTTATACACCCAGAGACACGGGTGATACAAGTGCGGCAGTGAATACGCGGATGGCGCCTAGGCAGGATGGGATACCGGTTTGCAAGCCCCCATTAGGCTATGCCACCTCAATGGCATAACAGAGTCGTCGCGTTAACAGGATTTAACGGCTGAGGCCTCTGCCGCTATTTCGCAGAAAAATCTGAGCGTTTATACATTCAAATTAATCGATATTTTGCCCGAACCGGTCTGCCGTGCGTAGTCGATACTTTTTGCCTCGTTGATCACGCGCTTTAGGTTGTCGGAAATTAATCCATCGATTTCGTTGCTGGGATTGTAATCTTTGCCGTTAAAAAAGGTATTGGCACGTTCCTCTATCGCGCCAATAAAATCCTTTTTCACGTTATTGGGGCTGCCTTCATAGACGCTCAAGCTGTTGGCCATCAAGCTGGCAGCGGTTTCGTCGGAAATTTCGTGCCGCTCATGAAGGATGGCAGCCAGGCTTTCCAAATCGTTCTGATCGATATTGTGAAGATCGTATTTGGCTAACACCTTTTTCGTGCTGATTCCCACAGAGGCATCGTCATTCTGATTGACCTTGCTGTAATACGCCCCTGGAATCGACGAGAACTCCGAGGGCGGGACGATTCTTTCGATGACTCTGGGCTGAAAACTTCCTAATACACTGCCAATTCCATTCATGAAGATGCACTCCGCTGACCCGAGCCTAGACACTCTTGCATCAAAACAAAGGCGTCTGATACTTTGACTTTAGAAGCGAGAAGAGTATATGCCAGAGTAGGCGCCCGGTAACGTCGCTGCTATTTTTGACCACCCAGCGATACTATCCGCTGGTCAACCTCATGAAAATAGAGTAACCCAGCGGATTGACACTTTCTTCCACAGCCAAGGGCGGAGGAGCATTGTGTGAGATATTACCAAATTATTTGTGATCTTTGACTGTTAAAGGTTTGCTTACTAGATTCACAGATGCTTGGGAGTGCAACCAATTATCAGGAGAACACTAATGATAAATTCCATTTTTAAGAGCTTTTTTGTCCGTAGCCGCTAATGCAGACGTTATCGCAAGAACAGACATCCATTTGACTCAGATGTTCGCAAAAAGCTACTTGACAGTTAGACGCAAAGCACTATTTTACTTGTGGCGGTTGATGCGAGCGATATTTTTAAATATCGCAAGCTTTTGTTCGTCCAGCCTATGTAGTTGTACATCGTTTGAGTCGCTGCCACATTCAGTCACTGGCACTAAATAAATAATAATTCCAAAAAAAAGGAAAATGTATGATGCGAATCTTCAAGTTGTTGTTGGTGGCAGTTGCTTACCTGGCACTGTTGCCCAGCCTTTCTTTCGCTGAAGGAAACCATGAATCGCAGTATATAGAAACCACAAATAGATCTGGCGAAAGTGTCATTTTGAAAAGAGATTTTGTTGCTGAAGAGCAAGTTCAAATTGAGCCTCTGGCAGGCTGTCTTGCTTTTCGCAGCTCTGCGAGTGGGATTTCTCTTGCTGGGGGAAGATCTGTTGTAGCTTATTCCTACACAACCAATTGTGCCGGTCCTCATGCAGCCAGTGGACTTGCAAAGACCCCCTACAATGCGTACATTCGATTAGCCCTGCAAAAGCTTTCTGGTGGTAGCTGGATAACAGTCGCATCGGGCAGTAGCTATTCGTATTCTGGCACTGCTGGTCAGTACCGCATTGTTGTAAATAATTTGGGTACGGTTACGGCGAGCACTTGGAGCTTCAATTACCAGTTGCCGATTTAATAATTGGTATAAGCAGGCTGGTAACATCAGCCTGCTTATACCATGGTATCTACACCAAGACTTTCTCGGCTCCCACGAATAAAATCGTCAAGGTTATATAACGTATGCAAAGCATCGCTGGAAATTTTTTGTGCCCCTGCGAGGGTTGAATCATTCTGCCGATATTTGCTGACGTTGGAAAATTTTGTTTCAAACAAGTCGATTGCGTCAATCGGCTTGTCCGTATTAGCTTGATCAAGAGCGACCATCATAAATTCACTGGCCGCACTGTCTGAAATTTCGCCCGCCTCAAATAGCTTGGATGCTAAATTAGCCAATTCGTTTGGAGTTATTTTGCGAAGATCATAAGCTGCAAGATCGTTGCGAAGTGATTCTGACTTATTACTGATTGTTTCTGAAGAGACCTGGCTTTGCATACCAATAGCACCAGGTGCCGTAAATCTTTCATTCCTGAAAAATGATTCTACTTGTCTGGAGTAGGTGTGATCTGTGGCATTGATTTTCATATGTTTTTTCTGTGAAATAGGAAAGTCTAATATTATTGTAGTTAATTTCAGGCCAATCTCAAGGAGAGTTCATCGGTAAGCGCTCCGCTCACCCATCTGCACTTGTACTGTTTTTTTTAACCTGCTTAGATTCAAAACGCAAGGAACAACGTTTCGTAATTTTTAAGCGAAGTGGCTAGTTGAAGCTCATTAAAAATGAAAATTCAAATACACATACGGTTCATGGCCATGAAGCTTGCGCGTTTCAATCAACATCAATAATTTATTGAAGCTCAACTTCAGTCTCGAACAGAAGCACGAACAGCTTCAGTAGGAAAAATTGTACTGGAAGGGCAAAAGCAGTTTAGGGCAGACTTGTCGGAAAAAATATAAGATTTATTTCTTACATAATCAATCAGTTAGAGCAACTGTGGCCCCGTGCTCCAGAATCCCGGCAATAACCTCTGGTAGCGATTTATTCAAGGGAGCGAAAGGCACCCAAGGCATCCGGCCCATCGATATAGCGCAGCGCCGACTGCACGTCGCGCCAACCCACATATTGCATCAATGTTTTGACATCCCAGTGGTTGGCATTGGCCCATCCAGCAAAGCCACGTCGCAAGGAATGACTGCTGTATCCCTCCGGCTCCATAATCTTGGCTTGCCGCAACAGTTGACGCAGCCATTTATTAATGCTGCCAGGATTCATGGTCGTCTCGGCCATATTCCCCCAACGGTCGATCGAGGGAAACAGCGGGCCTTCCGTGCGATTGTTCAGCGCCAGCCAAGCCTCGATGGCCGCGACCGGGCACAGTTGTCGTAACGCTGGGGCGCGGAAGACACTCCCACGGTTGTCGCGATCCCCCTTACTCGTCGGCAAAAACAGGCTTATTCCTTCGCCTGGAATTACCGTGATGTGCTCGATACGCAGACGGCACAGTTCGTCACTGCGAAAACCACGCCAAAAGCCCAACAGCAACAAAGCGCGATCGCGCGTGCAACGAAGTCGCGTCACCGGTTCTGCGTCGGCCATTCTCACTTGTTCGCACAGCCAAGCGTCAACAGCTGCCAGCTGTTCCAGCTGCAAAGGCTTGGCCTGCTTCTCGATAGCAGGATGCAGCCGCCGAATGCCCTTGAGCACGGTTTTTACCAGCGGGGCCTTGGTGGGATCAGGAAAGCCTTGCTCGGTATGCCACTTCGCCAGCGCCGCCAAACGCTGCTGGAGCGTGTTCACCGACAGGCCATCGGCGTGATCGGTCAGGTAGCGCGTGATGCTGTCGGCGGTGGCGGGCAACAGCCCGCCCCATTCTTCCTCGTAATGCCGGATCGCCGCGCGGTAGCTGCGGCGGGTGTTGTCGCGGGTGGCGGCGTCAATGTACTGGGCGCGGGTTGGCATGGGGCCTCCTAGGCAGGCGCTGGAAAACCGGGTTTCGTAACGGGCAAGCCTCAGGTTACCGCAAAATTTCGGGCACGGGTAGGATAAACCTTCATTACCCGATCTGTATAAGAGAGTGCTTTACAGTGCTTACTTCTGAACATATAGTATGTAATCACATGGTATGTAATATATTATCATATAATCGGAGGCAGACATGGCGCGGGCGGGCCTGAACAAGTTCCACGTGCAACAAGCGCGGGACACTCTGTTGGCGCGAGGCGTCAACCCATCAGTGGACGCGGTGCGCGTCGAACTGGGCAATACCGGCTCGAAGACTACAATTCACCGTTACCTGAAGGAGTTGGAGGAAGAGGACGCTACCCAACTAAACGATGAAGCTCTGTTGTCCGGCGCTTTAAAGGAAATGATTGGGCGGATGGCCGCCAAACTGCGCGACGAGGCGCTGCAACGGGCTGAGGAAGCCAACCGCCGCTGGCAGGCGGAAAAGTCCCAGCTGGTGGCCCAGCTGAGCACCACACAGGCCAAACTCCGTGAATTGGAATCCGCCCATACCGCGCTGGAAGCAGGCCTGGAAGGAGAATGCGCGGCGCATGCGGATACACAAGCCAAACTCCACAAAGCTGAACTCCGCGCCGAACGCGCCGAACAGCAGGCCAAAGGATTGGAACAGCAACTCGATGAAAACCAGAAGCATCTGGCGTCACTCGAAGAAAAGCATCGACACGCGCGGGACACCTTGGAGCATTTTCGCAACGCCGCAAAGGAACAGCGCGAACAAGAGCAACTGCGCCACGACACCCAGGTGCAGCAATTGCAGGCGGAGTTGCGCACGCTCAATCAAACACTGATCGTTAAGCAGAGCGACATCACCCAGCTTAACCGGGATAACGCCAGCCTGGTCGGCGAAGTCGGTGAACTGCGGAAACAGGCAAAACAATTGGAAAAACATCTTGCCGAAGCCACGAAGAAGGCCGAACTCGCTAGTGAAACGAGCGCGAAATTGACCACTGTTATGCAGGACAAGGACAAACTTGAATTGCGCGTGACCGCATTGTCGCAAGCACTTGAGTCGGAAATCGAAAAAGCCAGAACATTGGAGCTGGGCGCAGCAAAATTGCAAACGGAACTGGAGGTGAAAAATGGCTTGCTTGAGAAGCTTGTCGTCAAATGACCAATTTATGTCTAGCTAAGGAAGCGAAGGCGATTCGGGCCAATCCGGAGATCAATTAAAGCCTTTCAATTCAATCGGTTATAAGTGAAGTGGCTAAATCCAACACTTTTACCGGCCGGACCTCAAATCTGGCAAAATGCGGGCAGCTATCGCCAAGACCTGGCGCAACCTCTCACGTGGATGACCAGCATTACGCGCTATCGTGCCCTCGACGCGCTCGCCAAGGAAAAGCGGCATACCGATCATCGCTTGCACGATGAAGAAGACCTCGATTCATTCCTGAGTCATGCTTCAACCCCAGAAAAAGCCTTCATGGACGCCCAGCAGCAACAACACATCTTGGAGTGCCTGGAAACCTTGAATGACCGCGGCAAAGATTGCATATCGATGGCTTATTTGTATGGATTGTCTCGCGAAGATCTGGCGAAACGATTCAATACCAATGTCAACAGCATTAAATCCTGGTTGCATCGCGGAACACAGAAGCTGAAATCATGTCTAGAACAGAAATCGACACAGATAGCTTGAGCAACGACGGCAGAGCCGCCGAATACGTGATGGGCACCCTTCGCGACATAGAACTCTCGCGCTTTGTGGTTGAGTTGTCTACGAACGAAAAACTGCAGCAAGAGGTGCGTTTCTGGGAGAATCAACTGGCCAACCTGAATTCAGTTGATGACATTCGACCACCCGCTCCAACGACATGGACCGCCATCGAAAAGCGTATAAAACCTGTCGCCAACAAATCCACTGCAACAATCCCATTATTTTCCCGAATATTTCGTGGCGTATGGTTGCCGTGGAGTCTGACCGCTGCGTTGGCGGCTTTCCTGTTTTTAAACCTATCGCTATTTTTGCCGCAACCTATCGATAAGCCGCCGGTAGATTACGTTGCTGTCATGACTGATGCCAATGGGGGTGTAAAACTGAGTGCAACGGCACGCGCGAGTGGCAGAGAAATGTGGTTGCATTGGCAAAACGTCCAGGTGAGCGCCGACAAATCCCTGCAGTTGTGGGCGGTATCCAAAACTGATGGTACCACCAAGCCATTGGTGGTATTGGCCAGTTCGGACCATAAGCAAATCGAACTTTCAGAAACGCAATGGGCGCAGATCAAAGATGCAGAAAGCCTGCTTCTAACGGTTGAAGCCAGTGGCGGATCGACCACGAACACGCCGTCGAATACACTCATCGCCAAGGGCGTTTGTATTCGGGTATCCCCCGTCATCTAGATCGCCCAGAGTGCACGGTCGTCTTTTGTGATTGGAGTGTTGTCGGATGTTGGGATTACCTGCAAAGGTAATCTCAGCCTCCAAGCTATTCTCCATAGCGAACCTCGGGCATGTGCTCAAGATCGAGTGATTCCGAAACGCTTTCCGTTTCCTGAAGTAAATAATGTTTGAGAAAGCCCTGCACGAGACTGAGGATGATTTCCTGCTTGCGCTGGATAGTGGGCGTTCCTCCCCGATTCAACACACGATTATGGTCGGCAAAATCACCGTGTTGAGCGTTTTGAATCGAAGCCCAGTGATAGAGGGGCGAATTTGCAAACGCACCCTCGACAAAGCGATTATCCACCGAATTGCTCGCGTTACCAGGCCAGATCATCATGAAAGGCACTTCAGTACCTGCGTCTTTAACTGCGCCACGCAGGGTTCCGTCCATCGACACGGTCGCAACAATATCGCTACGTTCGCTCGCACACTGCATGCCCATGGCACCACCGAACGAATGGCTCACCATCGCAATGCGTGTGGTATCAATGCGCTGGTAAAAAGGAGAGGAGGGGTCCTGATCGATACGCTGTATTTCGTCCATGACCCAATGGCAATCTTTTATCCATTCTTCGAAGTAAGTCGCCAGCAGGTCATCCGTTACTTTTGAACCAGTAAAACGCAGCATATTCGGTATTGAACTCAGGATCTTTCCATCAGGAAATCTGACCGGCCCACCGTAATAGGTATGGTCGATTCCTGCCACGAGGTAACCGTTGGATGCCAGCGCCTCAGAAATAAATTCTGAATGATTTCCGTTGCCACCTAATCCGTGCGACATCACCACCAGCGGCAGGCGGCTTTGATTCCCCGTTACAGGTGTATCCACAAGCGAGTGAACAACCTTAGGAATCAGTTCGAGATAGTAGCTCAATCGCTGGAACCCATGCTGATCGGTGGGGTACCAGAACTGAAGCCTCAGTTGCCGGTGATCGTCAGGGTTTTGCGTCATTATCTCGGGGCGATTCTGATCCTCCATGGCATAGCTGACGGTGCCAACACCAAAATCTCCAATTGGATTATCCACGGGTATCAGACAGCCCTGTAATGGCAATAGCATTAATAAGGTGAGGGCTGTTTTCTTCAGAGAGCCAGTTCCGGCAGGAGTTTTCATCACACGTCTCTGCTGTAGCTTGAAAATGGCACCATGGTGCATACTAGTTAGAGAATTGACTAGAACTTTTTGATGATTTCAGCGCGAAATTTCGCCAGCAGCTTGTTCGTGCAAAACGTTAAAAGGTCGGATCGTCGCTTTTGGCTTTAACGCGCCGACAATTTGCTCAAAGGTCAATGCCAATTATGTACCATGGTACCTATTATCAGGATTCATTGAGATCCTGTGATTATTAAAAGATCAGAAAGCGCCTTATCAGTTAATTCATGACACTGAGCTTCTGATCAGCGAATAATCATGTTTTTCGGTACTTCAGTACAAAATAACAATAATGGCGGCGGTGACTATGACTACGTCAACGATAATCAAAAAGATGGATGTCGAGCGCGTTGTTTTATGGCGGATGTTTTCCAGGATCGCCGCGCTGACACTATTGAGCTGCATAAGCTTGCCCGCCATCGCTAGCCCTGCCGACTCAAGTACAACGAACGTGGTCCTGGGGACGCTGCAGAATTTCAACCAGTATTACGTTGAATCGCTCCAAGACATCGTTGCGCAAGGAGGCGAAGGCGCCACCTCCATGCCGCAAACTGCCTATGAACCGGGTTTGGGCCCGGTCAATGTATTGCCCGAATTTTCCAGCGATCTCGGTTTGGCGTTTGGTCCCTTGTATCTACTTGATCTTCCAACGATTCCCTTTGAACTACGCCCCATTACTCCCTCGCCTGAAGTGCCCGCCATCAATCGTAAGGTGGTCGGCATTACTGAAAAGGAGGGTTTTACCGATCCCCATATTCCTCCACTGCGTTGGTCTGCCGATGGCCGATTGGGAGTCGAGTCTCAAGTTGGAGGTTCTCTTGAGAATCCATCACCAGTGAGACTGTATTTACTCGCACCCGAAAAACTCAATAAGCCGTTTGTCGACTCTCCAAGTGGGCCCTCCGCTTTGGTGATGGATAAGGTTGAATTGCCTTTTAGTCAACTGGCCCCAGGCAGAACCGGCTCCATTCAACATACGAATATTTGTGATCCTTATGTAAAAGGAGAGAGCGATCGTCGAAATCCCTATAGTTGCGGTGCTGGGGGCGAAGACGATTGCTACGACGTTACCCTGATATCTGGCTATATCCGATTAAGCAACGTTGCGACGGGTAATAATATTCCGGCCAAGTTGGATAACTGGGATCGCGTGATGGGCACGCCCTTGCATATTCGCGTGAGCAATCCCAAAACGACCGAGGCCCGCATCGCTGAAGTTGTTTATGGCGAGAGCAAATTCAGTCCGAAGCGCACGGGTGTGCTTTTCGAAACACTTACACCTGCCGATGGCCGATTATTTGTCGCCCGTCGCGGATTTTTACCGTTGGTATGGCCGAACCAGGATACCGGTAAAACGCATTTTGGCAGTTATGACGTCGTATACGCGGTCTCGCCACCAGAGGCAGAACCTTGTGACGTGACTTATTGGAGTGATCTCTATCCGATTACCCACGCGCCCTATGACAAACGCGTGAATACTCGCTATGCCTTCGCCATGCAACCTTTCCGGGACCCGAGTGGCGCCGTTATTCCAGATGGGGTTGACCTAAAAGGCACCTATCCCTGGATGGATAAAGAAGCGAAAAATTTTTCTGTTCAGGTGTCGGGCGCGAAGTTGTTTCCGAGTTACAACTACGATAAAAACCGACAGTCCCGCTATCCTGTGCGCTGCGTGTCTGAAAGCGAGTGCAGCATTGATTCCATAAAGGACGTTGATAACAGCAAGGACAACATGTTTGTTCTCATGGGGGCGTGGACGCAGGGCAAAATGGTGCTGCTCGACGGCATGCTGAATGATGTGGATTTTCGACTGGGTGGCATGGACAGAAACCACAGCTACCTGTCGCTCTACAAGCCGGGTACAGGTCATAACCCCAATGATACCGGCGAGGTGAGGGTAGGCAGCACGCGTGGTGAAACGATTCCTTATCCGGTGCGTAACGACGACGGTGAACTCATTGGGCGTTATAAGCCGGAAAATATGTCGATGCTGGACTCTATTGAAAATCGGCTGAATTTTCTTCCCAACATGAGGCACAGCCGTTTCCAGGATGTGGTGTGGAACATGAGTTCCGGGCACTCCACGGTTGAATTTTCCTTCGACGATTATCTGCACCCGGATGGATTTATAGTGTCCGACATGGTGGCGCATCTTCAGCATAAAAGTAGCAACTGGTACCGGATGTTGCATTTTGATGGTTGGCATCAGATCTCGCGCATGTTCAATGGTCAGGTGCGCGTTCAAAACGCCGCGACTGCGCTGCCTGATCGCTGGAAAATTCCTGCCTATGGCCGGGTATACAACGGTCGCCTCGAACCGGTTGCAAACGGAGGTATCACGGGCAAGGGAATGTGGTTTAACGGCAATACACGCATCAGTTACTCGGTTCCCGAACAACCACAGTCCATTTACGCCAACGATTGGTTCTACAGTTTGTTCATTGATCCGAGATTCGCTGACGATGATCAGGAGCGAGTGTTGATTGCGTTTCCTGACAACAGTCAGATGACTATCAAAGGGCGCCGCCAAGTGCTGCTATACAACCATCAGGGTCGCTTGGTCGCCGAAACGGCACTGCCTGACACGCTTCCTGAAAAGGGCTGGAGTCATTTGGCGCTTCTGGTTAACAAAGAAGAGGAGGGCACTGCCGAGCGTAGAGTAACGCTGTACCTCAACGGCTTTCATCTTCGTAGCTGGATCGCCAGCGTTCAAACCATCGACATCGAGCGCTCCAATTTCCGTCCTGCACCTGGCGCCCTGCGCTTAGGTGGTGGTGTGAGTACGGGCGGCAAACGCGCCTTCAAGGGCTGGATGGACGAATTCAAAGTGTTTGCCTACCGCCCTAATCCTGAGGTGATCTGTAATTTCGGTCATGGCACTTTGATGGGCGTGCCCGAAAATTATGATGGCGACTGGAAACCGGTGGCTGAGCGTTATGCCGGCAATTCCCACGCTTCAATAACCCGATTCTTGTCAGCTTATGGTCAGCAGACGTTTCCTCAGTACGTTTGTTATCACGATTATTCGGATGACAACAAGGCGCATCACTTTAATCTTCCTGCCGGTTTGACTGCATTGCGCGAAGCAATCAACTTTCCTGAAGGACCACTGTATTTCGATGCACCAAGACCGGATTCAACCTCCAACGAATTCTGTTTGAGTTGTCATCATACGGGCGGGGTTGCCGGTCTAGACGTTGATGCACTGTCGCTTAACCCACAGCTGCAGGCAAAAGAAGATCCACGCCGTCAACCCACCCAGCCGCCGGCGAAGGTGTACGGCAACGTGCCTGCCAACTGGTTTACGGGGGCACCGGCATCAAGTTTTATCACCGGCGACATGGGGGCCTATCTAGATGAATGGGTGTTGCCATCGTCGGAATATGTGGGGCCGAAATTGCACAATGTGGCGCTCTCCACTGACAGCGGCCGCCCTTGGAAAGCACTGGCTGAAGGTGACCTGATCGACGAAACCACGCTGCCTCAACGGGTCACCCAACTGCGAGCGAATGCAAATGGTCTGGTACGCTCGGTGGTATTTGACATTAATGGCTATCGATACCAAGACGATGCAGTTCCCTTTACTGTAGATCGCGAATTTCTAGTCAACGGATTGAACGAGATTACTGTGACGGCAACTGATGGTGCAGGTAATCACACTGCTCTTTCGTTATCGGTGAATGTGGGCACACAGCAACACAATAACGCACACGGAGATAGGAAATAATGTGGACGAGGGCACGGGTACCATTTGTATAGCGCTGTTCAGCGTCTAAATAAACGCCGGAGATAATGCAGAACGCACACTTCGTTGTGTCATCTCCGGCGCAAGCCAGCCTTTGATGCGTTCATATACCACCCGTTGTTCAATTAAACCCATGTGCCCCATACCGTAGCCAATCCATCGTCTCGATTCAGGAAACCGCAAATGTAATTGTGGATCATGGTGTTGACCCAGCGCGCTGCTTAAAGGAACCAGCCCGTCGCCAAATAACAAGTCGCCTATGTCGCCAATCCTTTTACCTTTTGTGGCTGCCAACACGTAGCACCTCACACCCTGCGGAAGTGGAACAGGGCTGCGTTGGTCCTTGGTTCGCTCAAAACGATCGCGTCCTTGCCAATCTTCATCAAGAAGATTGCCATAACGTAAATCGGTGATGCCTGCACTTCGGATTTTTCCCAGGCTTGCAAAAGGTGCCGTTAATCGGTGGGCAGTCAAGGTTGAATCAACCCAATTACCCATACGTTCAAGCGGCGAACCATGATGGGGTGTACCCAGAAAAAACAGCTTACTGAGTTTTTTCACCCAGTGGTGACTACTATGCGTGGAATAGTGGCAAGCACTACGGGTAACCAAACCGCCCATACTGTTGGCAATAATGACAATCTCATGTAATGGGACGGGCCATTGCAACACCAATGATTCCAGTTTTTCTGCGAACTCGCGGCCATTGGTAGAAATATGAAGCCCACTGTTATAGTGCAAATAAACAGGGATATAACCCAGTTCCTGGGCGAGGATGGAGTACAGCGTTCTGTTGTCACAGCCGGGTTCGCCTTGTATGGATGCAGGCGAATGGGATTGAAGCCACTGTTGATCATTCATGCACAATCCATGCACCATCACTAATAGTTTGTCAGTAGCGTGTGGAATTACCGAAATCAAATCCTGGGTGCTTTGCCCCAAAGGCGTGCCGTTATAACGTATACGCATGGGGATGGCTAGCGGATTGGACGAATCTCGCAGGTGGTCGCCGAGCACACCATTTAGCGCTGCCAACATTGCATCACGCTTTGCATACGATCTTCCTTCGCTCATGCTCAGTAATGACGACAAGAAAACAGCATCCAGTTTGCCGCCAAACCGCGCAACGATCTTATGAAGATTCTGGTGACGAATTTCACGGGCGCATAGGCTTGGGTTTGATGTTTTATCGAAAGAAAAGCTTTTTTGTAGCGCTTCGATAATATAGGCAACGCCCCCCATAGCGTCTTCGACCAATTGACTGATGCCACGAATATCAGTGGGTTGCAGGGCGATGGTAGCGTTCATGATAGCAATAACCTTGGTTGAATTTTGTTACCAAATTGCGCTCTTGGTGATGTTGGATTGCAATTTGATAGGCTCAATCGATATGTTGAGCTTATCGCTATTGATCGTCTGTGCGATTTCGCACTTTGTTAAGCAGCTGCTATTTTTGAAAAGCGGCTGCTAGTGAATGTCGGCTACCGAATGGAATTTTTTACTACCCAAGTTTAAAATGTAATCCGGTGATTTTTATCATGGGCTTTGCGCCATTAAATTTTTGCTGCCAGCCACGATGCCTGATTGATAGCGCGCTTGGCATCCAGCTCGGCGGCCACATCGGCGCCCCCAATCAAATGCACTGACAGTTTCGCAGCGATCAGATCATCGTAAAGTTCCCGCAAGGGTTCTTGCCCCGCACACAAAATTACGGTATCGACCGGTAAAACCTGCATGCTGTCACCCATCCTGATGTGCAAACCGTCATCATCGATGCGTTGGTATTCAACGCCGTTGATCATTTTCACATCTTTACGTTCCAGTAGCAGTTTGTGAGTCCAGCCTGTTGTTCGCCCAAGGTTCTGGCCGACGGGTGTGGATTTTCGTTGCAGCAACCAGATTTCACGATCAGCTTTTTCCACCTTGGGAATGAGGCCTGCGACACCGCCACGAGGGTGATGTTTGAAATCGACGCCCCATTCTTCTGCAAATTTGTCCAGGCTCATCGCCGACGATATTCCTGCATGTGAAATCAGTTCAGCGACATCAAAGCCAATGCCGCCTGCTCCAATGATCGCCACTTTTTTTCCAACCGGTCGGCGTGCCAGTATCGCATCGAGATAACCCATCACCATCGGGTGATCAGCACCCGGAATCGAGGGGGTTCTTGGAACAACGCCGGTCGCCAGGATGATGTCGTCGTAACGGCCTGCCATCAACTGCTGCGCAGTCGCACGGGTATTTAATCGTAAATCAACGCCAGTCAGTTCAATTTGCTTGCGATAGTACCGCAGTGTTTCACTGAACTCTTCTTTACCAGGGATGCGTTTTGCAATATTGAATTGCCCGCCGATTTCGCTGGCGCTATCAAAAAGCGTAACATGGTGGCCGCGACCGGCAGCGTTAACTGCAAACGCCATACCTGCAGGGCCAGCACCGACGACGGCAATGTTTTTGGCGTGTGTTACAGGCAAAAAATTCAATTCGGTTTCGTAACAGGCGCGTGGGTTGACCAGGCAGGTTGTGAGTCGACCAGTGAATGCGTGATCCAGACACGCCTGATTGCAGGCAATACAGGTATTGATTTCGTCAACGCGGTTTTCCCGAGCCTTGTTCACAAATTCGGCGTCGGCCAGCATGGGGCGTGCGAGCGATACGATATCGGCGCGGCCTTCCGCCAACACTTTTTCTGCGACATCCGGCATGTTGATGCGGTTGCTCGTGATGAGTGGCACCTTCACTTCCTTGCGCAGGCGTGCCGTTACTCCCGTAAATGCAGCACGTGGCACCATGGTGGCGAGGGTAGGCACTCGTGCTTCATGCCAGGTAAAGTGGGTGCTGATAATGGTGACACCGGCTTGTTCGATTGCTTTTGCGAGTGTGACAACCTCTTCCCAGGAGCTGCCTTTCTCCAATAGCTCCATCGCTGCTATGCGATACACCAAAATGAAATTCGGCCCCACTGCCTGCCGAATTCGACGAATGATTTCGACGGCAAAACGCATTCGATTTTCGTAAGTACCACCCCATTGGTCTTTGCGGTGATTGGTGTGTTCTACCAAAAATTCACTGATCAGATAACCGGCCGAACCAATCACTTCCACGCCATCGTATCCCGCCGATTTGGCAAGAACTGCGCAATTGACGAAATCGCTGATCTGTTCCCAGATTTGTGTCTCGGTCAGTTCGTTAGGCACGAACGGGCTGATGCGAGCCTTGATGGGGGAGGGCGCAACCAGGTTAGGATGATAGGCATAACGGCCCACATGCAGAATCTGCATGCAGATTTTGCAATCCGGCGCGGTGGCATGCACGCGTTCAGTCACTAAGCGGTGTTTGGCAGCTTCTTCGGGGGTCGATAGTTTTGCAAGACCTGGAGAGGGTAAGCCCACGTCATTGGGGGCAATGCCGCCGGTGATGATCATGCCAACGCCACCTTTGGCGCGTTCAGCAAAATAGACGGCCATGCGATCAAAACCGTTTTCCATCTCTTCGAGCATGGTATGCATCGAACCCATCAAAATGCGATTTTTAATCTGGGTAAAGCCGAGATCCAGCGGCGTGAAGATATGTGGAAAAGGCTGTGTCGCAGTCATGGCGTTAGCGTCCCCTCAAGGATGGATTGTTCGGCGACGTGAATTATTGGGCGCCTGAACGATTATGAGGACGAGGACGAATCGCTCACAATGACTGCAACGTTCAAAAATCTGGTGTTTCAGAACATCAAAAAACAAAACCCCCGGTCTTGCGACCAGGGGTTCTATTGCACCAACGAGCCTTTTTCAGAAAAAGGCTACGAAAGTGGAGCTGCTCAAGGCAGCAAGTGTTTAACGGCGTCGCGTTCTTCAGCCAGCTCTTTTTCAGTCGCTTTCATTTTCTCGCGGCTGAATTCGCTGATTTCAAGACCTTGAACGATCTGCCAGTCACCGTCTTTGCAGATGCAGGGGAACGAGTAGATCAGGCCAGCGTCGATGCCGTAAGAACCATCGCTGTACACGCCCATGCTGGTCCAATCGCCATCTGGTGTGCCCAGCGCCCAATCACGCATGTGATTGATTGCGGCATTGGCCGCTGATGCTGCAGAGCTTGCACCGCGCGCCTGGATGATGGCCGCACCACGTTGCTGAACGGTCGGGATATAGGTTTCACGGTACCAGGCTTGGTCTACCAGGCCTTCCGCTTGCTTGCCAGCAACCGTCGCCTTGGAGATGTCGGGGTACTGAGTAGAAGAGTGGTTGCCCCAGATGGTGACTTTGCGAATGTCGTTGATCGAGGTACCGGTTTTTTGCGCCAGCTGCGTCAACGCACGGTTGTGGTCGAGGCGGGTCATGGCGGTGAATTGGCGTGGGTTGATGTCTTTCGCGTTGCGCTGGGCAATCAACGAATTGGTGTTGGCAGGGTTGCCGACAACCAACACTTTAACGCCACGGCTGGCGTTATCGTTGATGGCTTTGCCTTGCACCGAGAAGATTGCAGCATTGGCTTCCAGCAGGTCTTTACGCTCCATGCCAGGGCCGCGAGGACGCGCACCGACCAGCAGGGCGTAATCGGTATCTTTGAAGGCAACGTTCGCGTCGTCGGTCTGTACCATGCCGTGCAGCAAGGGGAATGCGCAATCGTCCAGCTCCATTGCCACGCCGTTCAGGGCTTTGAGAGCAGGCGTGATTTCGAGCATTTGCAGGATAACGGGTTGGTCTTTGCCCAGCATTTCGCCAGAAGCGATTCTGAACAGAAGGGAATAGCTGATCTGGCCCGCTGCGCCGGTCACGGTTACGCGTACAGGTTTTTTCATTGAAGCAATCTCCTGAGGGGGTGGGTCCAATTGGAACGCCGCCCATTTTATGCAGGTGGCATCGCAAATGCCAGTTGCATGACCAACAAATGCAAGATTATGAGACAAGACGCAGCGGTAAGAGTCTGGGGTATCGGCAGGCAGCAGGGGGGTCAGACAGATTCGTCGACAAAACGTCCCTGGGTGTTGGCGGGTTGCGTCTCACTGTTGTCCAGCAAGGCACGAATCTTGGGGTTAATTTGTTTGCGGGCAAAGCGACGCCCTTTGCGGCGGCGGTCGTTGGCAACAGGAACATCGCGCTGACGCCGATCGACCGTCAACCGGCGATCTTCAGCCGTGATCGCTTCTGGATGATTGCGATCAATGCTGGGAGCAGGCGTTGCACGCTCAATGCGGATAGCCCGCGTGCCTTTGAGCCGCTCTATGTCTCGCCGTTGTATGGGAGGCATTTGTAACATGACGTTTGTCGCCCTCGGTGTCATTTCCCTGAAAAGGAGGCTAATGTAATTATTAAGTCGGCAGCCAATGATGCAACTTGAGAAAATGTTTGCATAACTTGTTGTTAAAACGACAAATGCGGTATCGTTGGCATCGCCGATCGCGGTAAAAGCGATATAGTACTATTCGTCATCGCAATGTGGGGCCTCAAGCCACTGTTCATCATGTCAATTTACCTGAAACTTTTCATGCAGTTTGCATGAAATAAGCAGTTTTCATGTAATAGCATGCAGCAAATAGTGGTAATGACGGCCATAACGTTCAACGTGTATTAACCAAAGCGCTCTTTTGGTTAGGACTCATTGTTTTATGAGCCCCATTGTTTTACTAGATACATGTTTTACGAGACACATTGTTTTATGAATAGTTCCGGCAGTCGCCCCTTGTTCAGGCGGTATAACGCTAGTGTACGCCTGTGGTTTGGTTGTTCGCGCGTTTTTTTGCAAGACGTCAGTCTGCATGATTGCAGCGAGCAGTGGCTTAACCTCCATAGTTGTAAGGTCACTCCATGACGATTCACTCCACGATCGAAGAAAAACTCAAAGAAGCGCTGGAAATTTCGCATCTCGAGGTCATCAACGAGAGCCATATGCACAGCGTTCCCCCCGGTTCAGAAACGCATTTCAAGGCGGTCATCGTCACCGACGATTTCAAAGGCAAGAAGCCGGTGGTTCGGCATCAGATTGTCTACGCCATTCTTGCCAAAGAGATTGCCGGCCCAGTGCATGCCCTGGCACTGCATACTTACACGAATGACGAGTGGGCTGAAGTCGCCAAAAACGCCCCCGATTCCCCTGCATGCATGGGCGGTAGCAAAGGCGATCGACGCGCTTCCTGACGGCTTGCGGACGCGCCGCGATCACATCCGTGCTGTATTTGTGGCGGGCATCCACCCTATAATGAGCGGCCTGTTTTAGTCCGCAAAGGGTGGATGTGTGTCGTCAGTCAGCGTTGATGCTTCTTTCAAAGCCGTTGCTCCTTTCAAAGTGGTTGCTCTCTACAAATTTGTTTCTCTTCCGGATTTTGCCGCGTTACGCCAACCATTGCTCGATCTCTGTGCGGAGCATGGCATTCGGGGTTCGCTGTTATTGGCACCTGAGGGGATCAATGGCACCGTCGCCGGGTCTTCTGAAGCGATAGACCGCTTGCTGCAGTGGTTTGAAAACGATGGGCGCTTTATGCCGCTGGAATTCAAAGTGTCCTATGCGGACAATATTCCGTTCTTGCGCATGAAGGTAAAACTCAAGAAAGAAATTGTTACCATGGGCGTGCCCTGGGTAGATCCCAATAGCGCCGTTGGCACTTATGTTGAAGCGAGAGACTGGAACGCTCTACTCGATGATCCTGACGTTGTTTTGGTTGATACGCGTAACGATTACGAGTATCGCGTGGGCTCGTTCCGCGATGCCATTGATCCCAAAACCAGCAGCTTTCGCCAATTTCCTGAATGGGTTGCGCAGAATCTAGATCCCGTGCGCCACAAGAAAGTCGCCATGTTTTGCACCGGTGGCATTCGCTGTGAGAAAGCCAGCAGCTATTTGCTACAGCAAGGGTTCAATGAAGTCTTTCATCTCAAGGGCGGTATTCTGAAATACCTCGAAGAAGTCCCCCGCGAGGAAAGTCTTTGGCAGGGGGATTGTTTTGTTTTCGACGATCGGGTCACCGTCACGCACGGTTTAATGCGTGGTCAATATGTGTCTTGTCATGCCTGCGGCCAACCTCTTTCGCCCGAGGAGCAAACGTCTGAACATTATGTGTTGGAAATCAGCTGCCCTTATTGCATCACGCAGCATTCAGACGAAAAAAAACGCCGCTTGGAACAGCGGCGTAAGCAAATCGAATCGGCAAAATTGTATAACGAGAAACATATGGGGCCGCGTTAGCCCCTGTCTTTAACCCCTGAGTTTCAAAACGCTTTATAAACCGTTTTTTCAAAACAAGAATTGCAGACTGATATCGTAGCCAGCCGAATCCCACTCGACTTCGTTGAGTTGCGTGCCCGCGCGGGTGCCATCGCTCAAATAAACGGTGTCATCGCCAGGTTCGGTCGACCAGGACTCACGAAAGGCGCGGGCGTTGGCAGACCAGCTATCACTCCAGCGCCACTGGTATGACAATTCCAGTACATTGGCGGTACCAAAAGCGGTGTGCTCAAAACTTTTGGGGTGCTGAAAGTCTTCGCGTAAATTCCAGTTGGCCTCGGCGTAATACTGCGCCATATGAAACTTGTAGCGTAGATTAAGCGCATGGCTTTCAGTTTCGATACCGGCATTCAAGCCCAGAAACCCGCCCGTCCAGCGCGTGGAATAATGGCTGTTGAGTTCATTTTCGAAATCGCCTAATCGCACGCCCCCATGGCGCGTATACAGCAATTGTTCCCCGTCAGTCATTTTCAGGAACTGTGTATTGTAGGCAAAGCCCACCATCGGCATTACCGAAAACATCCGCGTGTAATCGATGCGATAGCCTGCGGCCAGTTCGAAATTGGTGGTTTCCGAACCTACTGCACTCGACAGGCTGCGGCTGTACTCGTCCTGACGATTGTCACCGTCAAAATCCGAATCAAATACGTTGCCGCGACTGGCTTCGCCCGCACTGAAACTGGTTTCGATGCGCCAGTCTTTAAAGCGACCCGTATTGAAATTGAGGGATGCGTAGGTGCGGTATTCAGTAAATTCCAGGCCCTGGTAGCTCAATTCAGACAAGATGTTGGGGCCGTCATTGCCGCCGGCAATGTTCCAGCGCAAGTCACCGCTGCGCGTGCCATAACCCCCGCCAAACGCAAATTCGAAGGGCTGCAGAGCCCCGGGGAATTGCAACCAGGGTTTGGTCGATGCCTCTGCAACAGACACAACCCCCAACATCGATCCTGACACTACCAATATGCGCACGACTGCCTTCATTGGCCTTCATCCCTACAGCTGTTTGATGAAAAAGCGATGGGCTGACCGAGGTGTAGAATCGACGGTCACGATAAATGTTTAGCTGTAGCAATGGGTTTTAACCAAATAGTAGTTTTTTCTAAAAAAACGGCCTTGATTGGTTTGAAGAGACTTGCAGGATGATTAGTTTTTGCAGATCATCAGGTTAAGGTTCATGGGCTTTATACCCTTGGCATTCGACAACTTTCTGGCGGTGTAATGACGGTTTCTATTCGTTATCAACTGGTGCGTGCACGACGTAAGACCATTGCCATACATGTCAAACCAAAAGGCGTGGTCGAGGTGCGTGCGCCATTGCGGTTGAGCGCCACTGAGGTCGAACGTTTCGTCAAAAGCAAAGAAGCCTGGATCAGCAAGCACTTGCAGCGATTCGAGCAGATGCCTACCTTTGTCGAACCCCAACTGTGTTGGGGGGGCTCAGTGCAGGTGTTGGGGGAGCCTTGGACGCTGGTAAAACAAGGTTTTGGCAATGGCCTGGGGGGCGAGGTCGAACTCAAATTGCCTTGGGATGCTACCCCCGATCAATTTGAAAAAGCGCTCGACCAATGGCTCTCCAAACGTGCTCACCTTTGGTTTACCCAACGTCATGACCATTGGCGCGACAAAATGGCCAGCCTCGCCTTACCTGCCTCGCACGTCAGTGTGCGCAAGATGAAAAGACGTTGGGGCAGTTGCCGTCGCAATGGCGCCATACTCTTCAACACCCAACTATTCAAATATCCACCTGAGTGCATCGATTGTGTGGTCGTCCACGAACTGTGCCACCTCGTGCATTTCAATCATAGCCCGGCCTTTTACCGCTTAATGGCGTCAGTCATGCCTGATTGGAAGGTCGCCGATGATTTATTGCGGGATGCGGCCCTGCGTTATTGAACGTAGACAGGTGACCATAGGCAGTTGACCACAGACAGTTGACCGCTGACGACAGTGCGGACGGTTTCATCGGTATATTTGGACATTTTCGTCAATCAACGCGGCGGCTCCTGCAATTGACGCTTGTCAATGCGCGGGCGACACTCCTTGTTTCACTAAATTGGTGTGGCGTTACTCCGATGGAGCGGCACACCTATAAGAAACTGGAGCGGAGACAAACGTTTTATGAGTGAGACGAAAGAGTCGCTGTTTGATCTGACGCTGACGGAAGAGCAGCGAATGACCCGGGAAAGCTTGCATCGCTTTGCCGCTGACGAGATGCTTGCCATGGCGCGTCCTGCCGACGAGGCAGGCAAAATCCCCCCCACATTCCTGGCGACGGCTGCTGCTTTTGGCTTGCACCTGATGGCGATACCGGAACACCTCGGTGGCGCAGGCATGCCGCGCTCACCGCTCTCTAACATGCTGAATGCCGAAGACCTGGGCTATGGCGATATGTCGTTGGCGGTGGCGGCTTTGACCCCCTTGTCCTTTATCAACGTCTTACTGGATCACGCAAACGCCGATCAACAAGAGCGTTATTTGCCAGCACTGGCTGATGAAAAATTTATCGCCGCGACTCTGGCACTGATGGAGCCACGCGCACTATTTGATGCCAATGAACTGTCCTGCGTTGCAGAACGCAATGGTGAAAGCTATGTGATCACTGGCGTTAAATCTGCAGTTGCACTTGCTGACACTGCCAAATTTCTACTGGTATTCGCCAAAGACAACAGCAACCAGAAAACCTACGGTTTCGTCGTTCCGGGCGATGCCAAAGGCTTGCGGTGTGAGCCAGAGGCGTTCATGGGCTTGCGATCGTTACCCCTGTTTCGAGTTACCCTGGAAGGCGTGAACGTACCCGCCATTGCGCGCATTGGCGATGTAGAAAGCGGCATCAATATGCAGCGCGTCGTCGATTTGGGGCGGATTGGCATGGGCGCGCTGGCTGTTGGCTGCTGCCAGGCAATGCTTGATTATGTCGTACCTTACGTGAATGAACGCACCGCCTTTGGCGAACCGATCTCGCATCGACAATCCGTCGCCTTCATGGTGGCCGATATCGCCATAGAACTCGAAGCCATGCGCATGCTGGTATACCGCGCCGCCTCACGCGCCGAACAAAGCCTCGATTTTCATCGTGATGCCTATCACGTGCACTTGTTCTGCAGTGAAAAAGCCATGCAAATCGGTACCAACGGCATACAACTCCTGGGCGGACACGGCTTCGTGCGGGAACACCCAGTTGAAATGTGGTACCGCAATCTGCGCGCAATCGCAATTATGCAAGGATTGGCACTGGTATAACACCGCCTTTCAGCTGTTAACCCCACAACCAAGAATCAGCCATGGGTGAGAATTGACATGATAAATCTGGAACTACCCAAAAAACTGCTCGTCGCACAAAAAATGGCGCATCAAATGGCAGCCTCCGTGTTCCGACCGATTGCCCGCAAATACGACAAACTGGAACACTGCCCAACGCCACAAGAACTCATTCCCCTCGGCCAAATGTTGAAAGCCATGCCAGCCCCCGCAGGCAAGAGCAGCACCGCCGAAGAGGGCATTAAAAATGGAGCCAATCTCAACGGTGTCGTTTCCACCGAAGAAATGTCCTGGGGCTGCATCGGCCTCATGCTCTCCATTCCCGGGATGGGGTTGGGCAACGCCGCTATCAGCGCCGTCGGCACCGACGCACAAAAAGCCAAATTCGGCAAAATGTACTGCGCCATGGCCATCACCGAACCCAGCTGCGGCTCCGATTCCGCCGCCATCCGCACCACCGCCCGCCTGGACGGCAACGAATGGGTGATCAACGGAGAAAAAATCTTTGCCACCGCTGGCGAACGCGGCGACGCTGTCGTCGTTTGGGCCACCCTCGATCGTCACCTGGGCAAAGCCGCCATCAAATCCTTCGTCGTCGAGAAGGGCACCCCCGGCATGACCATCGTCCGCTGCGAAAACAAGATGGGCCTCAAAGTCTCCGACACCGCCGCCATCACCTTCACCGAATGCCGCATCCCCAAAGAAAACATCCTCGGCTCGCCCGACATAGGCGACACCGCCGAAGCCCGCAAAAAAGCCTTCGGCGGCGTCATGCAAACCTTCGACAACACCCGTCCCCAAGTCGCCGCCATGGCATTGGGCGTCGCACGCGGCGCCCTCGAAATAACGCGCGACCTACTCCGCAAAGAAGGCATAGACCCCCAATACAACGTATCGCCAGTAAAACTCACCGCCATCGAAAAAGACCTCTACCTGATGGAAGCCGAACTCGAAGCCGCACGCTTGCTCACCTACAAAGCCGCCTGGCTCGCCGACAACAAAATCCCAAACTCTAAAGAAGCCTCGATGTGCAAAGCAAAAGCGGGCAGGGTAGGCAACGCCATCACGCTGAAATGCGTCGAACTTTGCGGCACGCTAGGCTACAGCGAAACACAATTGCTGGAGAAATTTGCACGGGATTCAAAAATTCTCGATATTTTCGAGGGCACACAGCAAATTCAACAGTTGATTGTCGCGAGGCAGATTCTCGGTAAATCGTCGAATGAGTTGAAGTAATACATCGAATGCGACAAATTAATGCCACGCACAAGTGACGTTAGCCACAAAGAACGGTACTGCACAACCGCTGAGAGGGCGTTGGTGGTGTATAGGTTCTGGAACGTCGCCGGCAGGGATGTCGGGGGGCGCCTAGCTGCGTCGAGCCTACAGGGACGTATTTACGGCGTTTCCAGAACCTATACACCACCAATGACCAGGACCAACTGAATATCAGACAATAAAAAAGCCCAGCATTTGCCAGGCTCTTTCATCAACTCAAAAAAGCAAAACTTAATCCTTGGCACCCACCAACCACGGGTTAGTCGTATACTTCCGATACTGACGCAACAACGAAATCTTCTGCGTCCCACTATTCACATTCTTATCCACCGCAAAAGCCTTCCAATCACAATAATCCTGGCGAAACTCAATCGTCGAAAACCCATTCTGCACCGTATTAAAATACCGCACATGCGGATTCGTCAAACGCACCGCCGCGTTCGTCAAGCCCTGCGCCAACAACTGCACCGGCCCTGTCGGCGTCTCCATCTTCAACATATCAAACAACCCCGCCGACGTAATCGACGGCGTCATAAACTCAACCCCGATAAAATTATCGTAATTGAAAATCGACTTATTCAAATAATCCTGCTTCACATGTGACGCCATATAAGTATGCAAGTCACCCGTCAGCACCACAAAATTTTCAACCTTCTGATCCTTGATCAACTCCGCCATCTGGATGCGCTCATAATCGAACCCATCCCACGCATCCACGTTAAACGGAATCTTATTCTTACCCAGCGAAAGCCCCAGGCTACCCATATAGGTCTGGTTACCCAACACCTTCCAACGCGCCGAAGAATCAGATAGTCCATTGAACAACCAATCGCGCTGATCCCCCCCCATCATGGTCTGATCATCATCCTTCCAGGCATTGCATCCCAGCGGAAAATAACGGTTGAAAAAGTCTTTCTCACCACACGCATGCGCACTGCGATACGAACGGGTATCCAGCATGAACAAATCCACCAGATTCCCCAACTGCACACGACGATAATGCTTCAGAAACTGGTGTGGATGCGTCGCACCTGCATTGATCTGCAAACGGGCAGGCACATACTCCGCCCAGGCTTGCTGCGAATCGAGCATCAACTGCGTCAGACGCACCGGGTCATTCCCAAAAGCATCCTGTGTCGTGTATGGGTGATCAGGTGCACCCAAGGTATCGCGGGTATAGTCCCAATACGCATCATTCGCCGTCTCGTGATCATCACGCGTCATGATAAACGTGTGACTCTCCAGCGCCTTTTGCAAAAAAGGGTCTGAACGATAGGTGCGATACAAATGACGATAGTCGTCGAGATCCATCGCGACGATGCCATCAGAGGGCAACACAATCAGGCGATCTTCAAACGGCAAAGATTGAAAGCGCGGGTCACCGGCCGACTCATAAATAAAGTCGCCCAAATGCAACACGTAGTCGATGCTGTCATCGCCGGCCACATAGTTGAGTGCGCCGTAATAACCGTTGGTGTAATCCTGGCAGGTCAACAATGCGAGCTTGAGGCCATTGATTTCGGCACCGTAAGGAGGCGCAGTGCGGCAGCGGCCCGTGCGGCTCACGGTATTGTCGTAAATAAAGCGATAGTAATAACGCGTGTAGGGCTGCAGATGCCCGTCGAGATCGAGTTTAACCGTAAAGTCAGTGGCATCAGAGATTTCGCTTGCCGCCACGAAGCTTTCGAAAACGAGTGAGGTGAACGCGCTGTCGCTCGCCACTTGCACGATCAGATTTTCGTTAGGCAAGTGTGCCGATGGGGCAACGCGCGTCCACAGAATCACGCCTGTGGGGGTGGGGTCGCCAGAGGCGATCGACAGGCTGAAGACCCGCTCCGAATCATAGGTCAGAGGGGCATCTGGTGCGACCAGACCCGCATTGGCCCGGCCCGCTGAGTAAGTCACCACATACGGGGTGACCATGGTGGCCGCAAGGTAAGAAATAAAGGTGCGTCGGTTTACTATTTTCATTATATGCGCTCCCTTTGGACAAGCTGCTCGCCGCCCAGTGGTCTCCGGTAGGTCTACTAAAGCATTCGATTATATGGGTTCGATGTGGAAAATCTGTTACAAATGGTTAAGCGATACACTATGGCTAGTCTACAGTGGATTAACCGCAAATGGTACGAATGTGCCGTAATGGATCGTTAAATTTTGTTCCCCCTCTTTGGCGGTAGCGCCGCTAGCTTTACTTTCCTCTTGGGTTACGGTAAAACGCCGCTCATCTTTCGTCTCTCTATACTTTCTTTTCTCACACATTGTCACGCTCTGTCGCGCTATCTCCGGCGTTGGTACAGCAGCATCGGAGTAGGTTTGCAATGAAGACCATGGCCAAAAAGGACAAGACTGAATTCAACAAGCTGCAAAAGCGCTTGCGCCGTGATGTTGGCCGGGCGATTGCCGACTTCAACATGATCGAAGAGGGTGACAAGATCATGGTGTGTCTGTCGGGTGGCAAGGATTCGTACACCATGCTCGACATTCTGATGAACCTGCAACACGATGCACCGGTCAATTTCGAATTGGTGGCCGTCAATCTGGACCAAAAGCAGCCGGATTTTCCGACGGAGGTGTTGCCTGCGTATCTTTCGACGCTGGGGATTCCCTTTCATATTGTTGAAGAAGATACCTACAGTGTGGTGAAAACCCATGTGCCCGAAGGCAAGACCATGTGCTCGTTGTGCTCGCGTCTGCGGCGTGGCCTGCTGTATTCCTTCGCCGAAGAGATTGGCGCTACCAAGGTGGCTTTGGGACACCATCGTGACGACATCATGGAAACGCTGTTCCTTAACATGTTCTATGGGGGCAAGCTGAAGGGGATGCCGCCCAAGTTGTTGAGCGATGACGGCAAGCACATCTTGATTCGCCCCATGGCCTACTGCCGCGAAGACGACATTATCGAATATGCCGCAATCAAAGAATTCCCCATCATTCCTTGTAACCTGTGTGGATCACAAGAAAACCTGCAACGTCAGGTGATCAAAGAAATGCTGCAGGGCTGGGAGAAAAAGAACCCAGGCCGCCTCGAAACCATTTTCACCGCAATGCAAAACGTGGTGCCGTCCCATTTGGCGGATACCGAATTGTTCGATTTCAAGAACCTGCAAACCGGTACCCCGAATCTGGATCGTGTGCGTCCCTCTAATCGTGTACAGATCTTCAATATCGACTGATCTTTTGTCATCCCCTGGCAGCCTGGGGGCGCATTCATCGCCACTACCGTTGAATGTTATCCTTCGCTGCCATACGCTTCGCTCCCCGCCATTCACGCCTATCGATGCCAACGCAGCCAGTTGCGTAATCCCTCAGGTTCAGCTCGTAAATTTCTGAATTGCCGTTAAAATCGATTGCAAACCCGTTGCAACAAATAGGTCTCGCGTGCTCAATCGTATCTGGCTGTCGTTTTTTTTCATCGCGTTTGCTTGCGCGCTTTGGCCTGTCTTTGCCGGTGACTGGTCGCGCGTCGATGCCATACAAAGATCATTATTTGAGATGGCCAACCTGTCAGCCGAGATTGCCTTGGGCCTGATTGGTTTGATGAGTCTATGGCTAGGGCTGTTCAAAGTGGGTGAAGATGCCGGCCTCGTGAGAGTGTTCTCGCGAGCCTTATCCCCGCTGTTCCGACGCCTGATGCCTGAGGTGCCGGCGCATCACCCGGCGGTGGGCAGTGTCAGCATGAATCTGATGGCCAATATGCTGGGGCTTGATAATGCAGCGACACCGTTGGGGCTAAAAGCCATGGCAGATCTGCAGTCGCTGAACCCCAAGCCAGATACCGCAACCAATGCGCAAATTTTGTTTCTGGTGCTGAACTGCTCATCGGTCACGATTATTCCCGTGTCGATTTTTATGTATCGCGCTCAGTTTGGAGCGGTAGCGCCGGCGGATGTCTTTCTTCCCATACTGCTGGCAACCTCGTGCTCTACCTTGGCAGGCCTATTGATTGTGGCGTTCATTCAGCGTATCCGTCTGACCGATCCTGTGTTGCTGGCCTGGCTTTTCGGTATAGCGTTGTGTGGCAGCCTCTCGGTGAGTTTTTTACTGTCACTGGGAGGCGCTGCATTGCAGGCGTTCTCGTCGCACTTGGCGTCGGTGGCCCTCATGTCAATCGTTGCAGTTTTCCTGGCTGCAGGCGCGTTCAAGCGTATCGATGCCTATGCCAGTTTTATCACGGGTGCAAAGGAAGGGTTCGACACAGCAGTCAAAATCATTCCATACCTGGTGGCGATGCTGGTGGCAGTGGGCGTGCTGCGGGAAAGTGGCGCCTTGGCCGCTGTGCTGGAGGCGCTACGTGGCATGATTGCCTGGGGCGGCTGGGATACACGCTGGGTCGATGCAATGCCCGTTGCGCTAATGAAACCACTATCAGGAAGTGGTGCGCGTGCACTCATGATCGAGTCGATGCAGCATTATGGGGTGGATTCGTTTCAAGCGCGGCTGGCGACCATTGTGCAGGGGAGTACCGAAACCACCTTTTATGTGCTCACCCTTTATTTTGGCAGCGTGGGCATAGTGAAAATTCGCTATGCCCTTTGGTGCGGCCTGTTCGCCGATCTCGCCGGGGTGATCGCATCAATTGCTGTGTGCTATTGGTTTTATGGATAAGTGGTTTTATGGAGGATTTATTCACCTGAGCGACTGACAAAGGGTTGATTGAGTTTATAGCCCACGCCATACACCGACTGAATAATGTGGTACTGCGGCGCAGCAGACGAAAGTTTTCTGCGCAGATTCTTGATGTGGCTGTCGATGGCTCGGTATGAACATTCACTGAAATGGCCGGTGACCTCGTCCAGAAGTTCCTCGCGTGAGAAAATGCGGTTGGGACGGTTGGCAAACAGCTTTAACAGTTTGAATTCCGACGGTGTAAAAATGATTTTTTCACTGCCAATGGCCGCTGTAAAGTTGTCATCATTCAAGGCCAATTGCCCCAGCGGGGGTTCAATAATCTGGATGGGGGTCGTTTCAATTTGCGCACGTCGCAACACACTCTTCACACGGGCAATCACTTCGCGTGGACTAAACGGTTTGCAGATATAGTCATCCGCGCCCAAATCAAAGCCATGCAGGCGATTCGTTTCATTGGACAGGGATGTCAGCAAAATAACGGGCAGTCGCGAGTGTTGGCGCAGATTCTCCAGCACTTCAAAGCCCATCATGCCAGGCAGCATGACGTCGAGTAACAGCAGATCAATTTTCGTGGTTCTGGCGATTGAAAGCGCCTGCGAACCATCAGTGACTGCTTTGACATTAAAGCCATCATGCTGCAGGTAAGCGGTGAGAATATCCGATATGTTTTCTTCGTCTTCGGCGATCAAAATCGTCGGCGCCATATTAGTTACTTCTCGTGTTTGATTGCGTTATTGTTTTTTTCATTTGCCGGTTGTTAGCGGCAGAGAGATGGAGATGCCCAGCCCTCCCAAGGGCGAGCTTTCCGCACTGATACTTCCGCCGTGTGCTTCCGTGATTGCCTTGCAAATCGCCAACCCTAACCCACTGCCACCCAGGCTGCGCGATCGCGATTTATCCACGCGGTACAAGCGATTGAAAAGCAGTGGAAGATGTTCTTTACCCACACCGGGGGATGAATCCTGCCAATAAATGCGCACAAAATCGCCTTCAATATGCAGCGAAATCTCCAGTTTTCCGGGGGCGTCAGTGTACTTGAGGGAATTGTTCAATAGGTTTATAAAAAGCTGGGACAAGCGTCTCTCATTGCCATCGACCATGATGATGGTGCCAGGTGTTTGAAAATCACAGTCGATGCCTCTTTCCCATAATATCGCTTGAAAAAAAGTCAGCTCATGTTCGATCAACTCGACAATATTCGAGGATACCCGCTTTTCTGACGCAAGCCGCTGTTCGCACTGATTAAGATCATTCAAATCCTTGACCAGATTTTCCAGATGCAAGGCTTCTTTATGTAGGACGGACAAACTTTTATCGTTGATGCTCACCACACCATCCTGAAACGATTCGATGGTGGCGCGGAACACCGTAATAGGCGTTCTCAATTCGTGGGAGATATCGGAGATCCACTGTTTGCGTTCGTCATCATTGCGACGCAGCGATGACGCCAGGGCATCAAAATCCTTGGCAATCGAGGAAAGATGACCATCTTCCTGGTACGACAATTGGTAGTCATTGCGACCGCTTGCCAGTGCTTCAATCCCTCTGGATATTTCTTTGATTTCCCGCTGTAGCTGACGATTGATCTGGCGAATCACCTGTTGCTTATCGCGACGAAGCAATTCCATGCGATAACCCAGCGCCATCGAAAAAAGTGTGCATTCCAGCATGGAACCAATGCGGGACGCGTTAAATGTTATTTCATTTGGCGGTGTGATGCCGGCCATTGCCATGCAATAGACAATCAATAGGCAAGGGTAGAGTATCCAGGCCAATAAAAAGAAAGAAGCGATGGTTGAGCCATCCATGTAGCGTTTGAGACCGATAATCGGTACCAGCACGCAACTCATGATGACCGACATCATCATGAAATAGCTGGTGAATACGTTATGAAAAATCGGTTCGATGATCATTCCGAATAATGCGAACCCGGTGCAAATGCTAAGCAATCGGTTCTCGAAGCGTGCATCTTTGGCAATTTCGAGCAGATGGCGGGTAAAGCCAATGGCACTTAAATTGGCAAGCCCAGCGTACATGACCGGCCAACGGATGGTGATCAGGCTGTTTGCTGTGTATTTCTCGATGAGATAGCCATCAAGCGTCGCCTGAAACAGGCACAAAAATACAATATGCCCAACGTAAAATAGATAGCTTTTATGGCGAAAGAAAAAATAGGTAAAGAAATTGTAGAACAGCATGGTAAACATCATGCCGTAGAAAATACTGGTATAAACGCGTTGCCACATCGTCTTGTTAATCAGCTCATCGGCCGTCAATATGAACAACGACGTTGCCATGAAGGAATCGGATTTAAGCCTTAAATACACGTTATAGTGCTTGTCCGGTTCCAGCAGGAGCTTGAAGGTCGGTAACGGGAAGGGTAGTTCACGATCAGTGCGCAACACTTCGTCGCCAGCGTGGGCATGTTTGACGAGTTTTCCGTGTTCGCTGACGACAAAAATCTCAATCAGATTGATCACCGGCATGCCAAGTTCGATATAGATGGGTTCCAGATCCTGGCTGCTCACTGCTTTACTACGCAGCGAAAAATGCAGCCACAACGGGTCAGATGACAATCCCAGTTTCAACCAATTACGCGCCTGCAGGGGCAGGGTGTCGGTCGCTTGTTCAGAAGAAACATTATCAATATTGAGCTTATCGCCTGCGTCCTGAATCACATACAGATGATCGCCCAGAATAAAGGGCTTTGACGCGGCGCCTGCAGGGAGGGGCGATCCTTCAAAATAGCGTGGAAGCAGCAATAGCACCACGAGCGCGACGATAATACCGAATAAACCAATGAGTAGGCGCAGAGGTAAATGCCGCGCCTTTGACGACAATGCTTTTGTCGCTAATGGCAGTTGGGCGTGCGGAGTGGAGGGATGCGTCATGTACGGCTGGCAATCTTTTTCTTGTTTGTAAGCAAGACTAGGCGTTGCCAGCCGCTGCAACCACATAAGGTGTGTAATTAATCTTCAATGCTCTACAGCAACTGTGTAAAGTTAGGTAACCGCGATCACAATTGGGTTATTCAAATCCTCTGCATCAAATCAACTGCATGCGCCGCGCCGCTTGTGCCGCTTGCGTGCGGTTGCTCACGTTCAGAAAGCGGAAAATGGCGTTACAGTGGGTTTTGATGGTGCCCATCGACATATTCAGTTTGATGCAGATTTCCTTGTTGCGATGGCCTTCAACCAATAGTCGTAATACTTCACATTGGCGGGGCGTCAGGTGATCGGTGATAAAACTCATGGCCGAAAAGGTAGACTCTTTGACCGGCTGTTGTAACTGCAGCAATTGATGCACGTAGTCACGCGGCAAATAGATTTCCCCAGCCAACACCAATGAAATCGCGCCAATGATGACGGGTGTACGGGTGCTCTTGGCGATAAAGCCATGCATGCCACTGTTCAGTATTTCCAGGCGATCATGCTTTTCAGGTTGTTCTGACATGACCATGACCACGAGCGCAGGCCATTGTGAACGCACGCGCTTTACACATTGCAGAATCGATGCCCCTACTAATTCGTCATCCATCAGTAACAGTTCAATATGGCTATGGTCTTGCAAAATTGAAAACATGCCAAAGGTATCGCTTGCCTCAAAAACTTCGCAATCTGGGTAGTGCTGCACAAGCAGCGCCTTCAAAAATTGGCGATAAGTGAAGCGTGAATCTGCGATCAGAATGGTGCGCGTCATAAAGGCCTCCGTCTGCATAATGCAATCGCTGCGTCGGTGCTGGTTGGCGTAGTACCGTGTTTTTGTTGTAATTTTTATTGCTTTTTTATAGCTTTGCTGTCGGTGGTTCAGTGTGCGAGTTATCCCCATGTTCGCCGTGATAAACCGCCGGACCCTCTTTGCCGTCGGTGACATGTATCACCACATCACCGCCCTTGAACAAATTGCCGCTATTTACGACCCAACCCTGGTTATCGAAAACTTCGACCTGATAGTGAGCATCGGGGGTGAATATGCCAATCTGTGTGTTGCCACGGGCCTGAGAAATCGTTACCTGGTTCTGTTCAGTAAAGTCTTTCAAATGTCCGCGCCAGGTCACTACGCCGTCGCCGTGCGCTTCCACTGATTCCACGATCATATTGAATTCACGGTTCTCCTGCGGAACCGGTAGCACCAGTTCATCGCCAGGCATCAGGCTTTCAATTTTCATGGGTTCGAACTTGATAAAGGCACGCCCGTCATTTTGATCCCCCGCATCGGCCGGCAAATTTGCCACGACGCTAGCGTCTTCACTCCAGGCGCTTGCCATCTTCAACGCGGCTCTTACTTTGTCTGCATCAAAATCCTGCCCATCACGGCGTGCTTTCATTTCTGCCAGTCGGTAGTCCAGCGTAGGGTAATCGGGATTCATGGTGGCGTAGTCGATATCGTCAGTGGCGGTTGGCGTTTCGGCTGACTGAGAAGTCTTGGCCTTGTTAGCTGCCAGCGTCGATTGAGTATGCTGCGCTTTTTGCGAAGGCGACACTGCGACGTTAACGTGTTGCTGCGATTCGTTGTTTGCCGCCTGAGCAGGTGCAGCGCCTTGATACGTTGAATAAAGTGTATAGGCTGCAAGCAAACCTGCTGAAACGCCGGTGATAACAAGAAAGGTCGGAATTTTTTTCATTCTTATGTTCCCCCACTCGAGCGGCTTATTTTTCTTTCCGCTTGAAATAGAAAGTTATCGAATCACTATGGGGTACTGAGTAAATTCGACCACTTTATCTCGTGAAACAATTCGTGGAACCACCAAGCAAGCGCCTTTGAGCTTTTTTGACCTGCCTCGCATGCAGATCACCCAACTCCAGCCTCAAATCCAATGCACCATTTGAATGATTATTGCCCTTTTCTTTGATGAAATTCGTGTCTCGGCATCCGAAACTCTAAGGTTTTTTGATCGCCTTCTTATACTCGACGAATCCAAGTAGTCGCCCTTCTACTGCTGTGCCACTATTTGACTACCTAACGGTGTTTTTCTGCGCGAACGTATTTTATACAATGACTTCGTTTTTGGATGTTCTGACGAGTTTGCACTTGTATCGAGCTTATCGCGAATATCTCGACAGAAAAATTTGGTTAGTCAATAAGGAAGAATTGGAAGACAGTCGTGTTTATACTTAGCGAAGACCAAATTAGCGCACTTTATAGCGCGCCGAACATCGAAGACGAGTTCCGAGAAGAAGTATTTTTTCTCAATGATCTTGAGCGATCGCAGATTTTACCTAGAGAATCGCCGAGCCTTCAAATTTACTACATTTTATTGTTGGGATATTTCAAAATTCATCCGATCAGGCTCGATGTGGATCAACAGTTCAATCTAAAAGATTACGATTTTATAAAATCGAAATACTTTCCCAACGAAGCAATTTCTCCGATCAAGTTAACCGCGAATCAAAAATATAAGATCTACGCCAAGATCTTTAATGTGGTCAGCATCAAGAAATACGACGATGCACGAGAGCAGGAACTCAAAAATCACGCATTTAACGTGGCAACGATTCACTATGATCCGTTATCGTTGTTTGAGGATGTTTTTGAATGGCTCAGAGTGAACGATGTCGAGATTCCATCGTACAGGCAACTTCAGCTGATAGTAAGCGATGCTTTCAATCAAGAGAAAAAACGCATAACATCCAAGGTTGATAAACTATTAAGCGCGCGGCATAAGCTGACCTTCCACAGGCTGTTGCGGGATGAAGAGGCTAAAGCCATATTTAATAGCGTCCGCTACGAATCGCGTGATTTTTCTGTATCAAGCATAAAGGAAGAGCTTAAAACATACGAATTTCTCTCAGACATATTTGAAGAAGTAAAAAATATCATTCCCAAGCTAGGAATCTCACAGGGAAAGATAAGTTACTTCGCAGGCATGCTGACCGATATCTCAATCTCTCGCCTGAAAATAAAGGGTGATCAGGAGGTGAATCTATACTTCCTATGTTTTGTCCTATTTCGATTCAGCTCATCAACAGATTATCTTGCCGATGCTTTGCTTCAATGCATTAAAGCCATCGACAGCGACGGCACCCTGTATGCGAACGAACGGGTGCTTAAGCTCAATTCCGAAATCGATGATAAAATCGGTTCCGTTCCGGTAATCTTAAGCCACCTCTATGATTACTCGATCCCACATGAAGCGTTACGTGAAAGGGCATTTAAGTTGCTCGCTGAGAAAGACTTGAAAGCCGTTGTGGAACACATGCTGAAACTCAATCGGGATAAAGAGAATTATTATTGGGAATATGTGGATAAATGCAAGGGGATGATCACCAATGTCATTCGATCCATTGTGTTGAAATTGCATTTTGTAGATGCGGCAGAGAATGGTGCCCTATTTGCGCAGTTAGATAGCCTCAAGGAAGATCTAAAGAACATTGGAGAAGTTCAAAGGATAGACAATCGATTAGTACGAAAAACAAAAAAGTTTATTTATGATAACAACGATAATCTGATTCCCGTTCGTGGGGAATTTTCTGTCTATAGACTGATATCGAGTAGGCTGCAAAAATCGCATTGGTATGTAGAGGGCGGCGCGACGTATCAGCCCTTAGCAGGCATGCTGGTATCTGACGAAGAATGGGAGCAAAATAAAAAGCAGATGATACTGAATGTCAACTCAGTGGCGATGAACACCCCACCGGAGATATTACTCGCGTCCAATATGGGTTTGCTAAATGAACGCCTGGAGCGCGTCGCCCGGCGAATCCAAAGCGGTGAGAATGAATCCGTCATTCTCGAAGAAAAAGGAGGAAAATACAGCTGGACAGTCAAGCGTGCCAAAGGGAGTTCGGCGGTCAATAATCGATTCTTTGCTCCTATACCTCGCACCGATATTTCCACCGTCATCTATACGGCCGCCTCTTCTACAGGATTTTTCGACGAAATTAGACACCTGACGGGGAAAAGGAAATCAGAAGATTCGATAGGTGTTTTCATCGCGTGCCTGATCGCCAACGCGACTCGTCAAGGCGTTTATAAAATGGCGGAGTTATGTGAATACTCCCACGATAGTTTGCTGCGCTTCCAGTCAAATTTTCTAAAGGTCGAAAACCTCAGGAAAGCCAGCGACATTGTAGCAAATGCAACTGCAAAACTGAGTATATTCAAGCATTACAATTATCGAGAAAACTATATTCATGGCTCGGCGGATGGACAAAAACTAAATTCCCGTAAAAGCACGAAGAGAATGAGATTCTCTTCTAAATACTTCGGTAAAGGTAAAGGATTTTTTGCGCATACTTTGTTAGTCAACAACGTGCCCATCAATGTCAAACTGAGCAGTTTGAATTCGCATGAATCGCATAACATTTACGATCTGTTGTACAATAACTCCACAAAGATCTGCGTAGATGCAATCTCTACTGATACCCATGGTGCTAATCGCATCAACTATGCACTATTGGGTTTGAAGGACTGGGACTTTGAGCCTAGATACGCCAATATCGGCTCTCTCATTGAAAGTCTTTTCATGGTCGTTGATACGCCCAATGGTTGGACGCTTCAGATGAAAGAGCCTTTTGACGAGAAAAAAATTCTTGAAGGATGGGATTATGTCCAGCGCATTATGGTGTCGTTGCATCAAAAGAACATATCTCAATCTGACCTGGTCGCTAAACTTTCGCGCGCATCACCGTCAGATCGTTCACTATATGCATTGCGAGAGTACGATCGACTTTTAAAAGCGATTTATGTGCTCGATTACATGGATAATGTTGAACTGAGACGTTATATACAGACGGTTTTAAATCGCGGGGAAGCCTATCATCAGATACAACGAGCATTTGAGAAAGTTGGAGGGGGTAAAGGATTTAGAGGAAACTCAGACAAAGAAATCGATATGTGGTATGAATGTTCGCGATTGATGGCGAATTGCATTATTTATTTTAACGCTGTCATTTTGAGCTATACCTTGGAGACCTATGAGCGACAAGGTAAAACTGATTTAGTCAAAAAAATGGGTCGCATATCGCCGGTTGCTTGGTCTCACATCATTATGGGTGGCAAATACCGCTTTGATCATCTGAGAAATACACCGGATTTATACGCCATGGTGCAACAAATGGTTGCCGCGTGATACTAATATTCTTCCATCAATGCTTGGGAGCAGTCTAGGCACATGAGACGTAAGGATGGTTTCCCCCACACCTGCATGAAGCAATTTGGGCAAACGTATTTGTGTCTATTCGATTTACTGTGTGCTTTCGATGTTTGTATCGGCGTTAAGTGGGATTGACTACGTTCCTTTTGAAGTTGTTGCTCGTACTGCTGGGCGACCTCTGCTAAATTAAGTGGAAAATTTTCGTAAGCGGGATCTTCGGTAAGTAAGGACGGTTTTTTGCTTCTAGAGAGCGGAACAACGTTGTTTTCAATTTTTCGTGAGACGAACTTTTTGGGCGGTGGCATTTGAACGGTGTCAAACCACCGCACTTGAAAACCAGAGGCTAGAAGATCGCTACATGCTTGTTCAAATGCTCCTCCTTCAATGATGTAGTCTGACATGGTTTGGCCTACCGTCGCTCCCCCCTCAACGCCGGTCGTAGAGGGCATCAATCCAATCCTGATCATTTTTTCTGCCCACTCTGAATTGTGATAGCCGGCTCGGCTGGGATGACCAAAATATTCTTGCCAGATATGAACCATTTCGTGACACAATGTTTGAAGAAGGGTGGTGACCGGATAATTGGCAAAGTAGGCAGGGTTGATAGCTAACTCGTCTATGGTTTTACCTTCGGTGTTCACCCATCGTTTAAATGCCACATACCCCATTAAACGTGGCTGCCGCTGGAATGTGATCAAACATCCGGGTAGAGCGTTATCAAATAATCGATTGTTGAAGTAATGATAGGCATCCTCAAAAAGCCGGTAGGCCTCTTCGACAAACGATTTCATGCGTCTATTTTCATCGGGTGGTTACTTTTTGTCTGTTTTGTGCAATACAGATTTTTCTGTTTTTATGAATATAAAAAGTGTTTTATATATCAATATGGAATAATTAAGATTTCCTCTCATTCTCCCTTCGATCCCTGATTTTTGCACAATTTCTTTATTTTTTCATGTTTATCAAACATTCGGGACAATTTTGCTTCGCCTGTGCGCCCTGCCATCGTCTTCACGGTGAAGTCGGATCGCTCTCTATCGATATGGACGCCTTCACATCACGTACGGTCGTCCTCAGAATTCGTTTGTGCAAGTTGCACAAAAAATCTTTATCACAAATATTTTGTGCGCGTTAATTGCTGTCTTTTTGATCAGGAAAAGTGCAGCGCGATGACCGTTCGCGTGAGGGGGGCGTAAATGGGGTGCCGCCGAAAATTTAAGCGGATGCATACCACGACAGGCCTCTGGCCCTGTAACGACGTAGTATTCAGACCGATCGACGAATCAAATCCTCAATCTATCGATCAATCGCCGTCCAGCTAGAACGGAGATACGGCACAGATTCGTGTAAAAACGGACACTTGGCCGCTGTAAGATATTGATAAATAAGGATTCATGATCCGTAAATTTTGCATCAACTTCCACGCAGTGTGCCACGCTACACTGGCTAATTGTCTCCACATCGTAGAGACAATTCACTTACGCTGGCGCCGCGTTGTTGTCGGTACCTGCCAAGGGAACTTTCAACTGGGCTTTGAACGCGTCCAGAACCATAGCCTGAGCCTCTAGTTTCGTTTGCAAGATCAGGCATTCCTTTTCTTGTTCGGCTCGTTGCTTTGTCTCTTTTTTCAAGCTTTCTCGTAGGCTTTGTAACTCTGCAGCAATTGCTTCCGCTTTTGCGTGCGTATCTGCGAGGCGTTGTTCCAGCAGGACCTTTCTTTCCTTGAGTTCATGTTCAAGATTTACCTGATGTTTCCGCGCTTCGGAAAGCTGTGTCGCAAGGCGGGCGTTATCCCTGGCAGACTCGGTGATCTCACTTTGTTTGATGACCAGTGTTTGTTGCAATTGACGCATTTCCGCCTGCAACTGTTGGATCTGTTGTTCATGCCGCCGTGACTCTTGTTCGCGCTGCTCCTTTGCGGCACTGCGAAAATGCTCCAACGCATCACGCGCATGTTGGTGTTTTTCTTCCAGTGAAGCCTGATGTCTTTCCGCCGTGTCGAGTTGGCTTTTTAGTCCCTGGACTTCCTGGTCTAACCGCTGGGTGCGTAGCTGCTCGCTATGAAATGCTGCCGAAGTGGTCTGATGCTGGGAGCGCTCGTGAGCCAAGTTGGATTTGCACTCGTGCAACTCGGCAGTACACTTCGTTAAGATGCTTTCCGTACCAGTTAACCGCTCCAGTAGAGCCTTGAGCTCTTGCTGGTGCGCGATTCCCTGTCGCTCAACTATATCCTGGGCATCAGCGCGCAATTGTTTGGCCAAGCGCTCGATAATGTCCTTGAGGGTATTGCTGAGCAAGACGTGATCGTCCAGCTGTGTCCCTTCTTCCTCTTCCAGTTCTTTTATGTACCGGTGGATCGTGCTTTTCGAGCCGGTATCGCCCATTGCTGCGCGGATGGCATCCAGTGAAGGATGTTGCCCTTTCGCGATCAAACCATCACGTGCCTGTTTCACATGAAACTTATTGATACCACCGCGCGCCATGGGTTTGCCTCCGTGGTTATTTGGTACCGTATTACATACTGCATACTACTGTACTATTCATTGTGAGAAAATGGGTGCCATTCGTAATGGATATAAAATAAGATAATTGGGCGTTATCTTATGTCAGCCGTTAGAATCGCAGCAATCGAACGCATGGCGGTACAGATCACCGTTCTTTGAAGTTGGGGGCTTCCAATGTCCGCAGATGAATTCGCAAGAGACCAAACCGCGAACAACGTTGAGCGTTACCTGCAGGCCGCGACACGGGATAACACCCAGCGTAGCTACCAGGGCGCAATTCAGCATTTTGAAGTCCAATGGGGCGGATTTCTGCCGGCCACTGCCGATAGCATTGCACGTTACCTAGCAGATCACGCTGATGTTCTCGCCCTTAGCACTCTCAAACAGCGTATGGCCGCATTGGCGCAGTGGCATAACGATCAGGGTTTCCCTGATCCCACCAAAGCACCCATCGTCAAAAAGGTACTCAAGGGCATTCGAGAATTACATCCCACTCAGGAAAAGCGCGCCCGACCACTGCAATTGGATCAATTGACGCAATTGATGAACTGGATTGAGACGTCGCTGCAAATAGCAGAGCAGACAGGTGACAAAGGTGCGCAACTCACTCATGCCCGCAATCGGGCGTTGGTGTTGGTGGGGTTTTGGCGGGGATTTCGCAGCGACGAATTAAGTCGACTGAATGTGGAGAACATCCATGTCATCCCCGGTGAAGGTATGACGATCTATCTTCCTCGGAGCAAAGGAGATCGATTGAATCGTGGTTCCACATACAAAGCACCCGTGTTGCGCCGCTTGTGTCCGGTGGGCGCCTACCAAGACTGGATTGCTCTGGCAGGAATTGATAGTGGTCCTGTATTTCGCGGAATTAATCGTTGGGGCCATCTCGCCGATGCACCTTTGAATCCCAACAGCATTATTGCCATGTTGCGCCGATTGTTTATAGCCGCCAATCTACCTGAGCCTGAGAGTTACAGTAGTCACTCGCTTCGTCGTGGATTTGCCACCTGGGCCAATGCCAACCAATGGGATGTGAAAGCGTTGATGGAATATGTCGGCTGGAAGGATGTCAAATCGGCGCTCCGTTATATCGACAGCGCCGATCCTTACGGGCAATATCGAATCGATTCTGCATTGGGCATTGAACCAGAAAATTCTAGTCGCCCCATCTCAAGAATGGAAATTACGAGCACATCAAGCAACATCTGATGTATTGAAACTCCTTTCGCCATTTCGTGGCGAGCATATTAATCAATTGGGATCATTCCGCTCAGCGGGCTACGGCGAGACAGGACGTTTAGCACGAGAGGCACGCACCAACTTTGCATCTGTACTCTACTACCAAACCCGATCAAGAATGCCGGTCGCAGCCTTAGGGGAGCATCGTGTCAATCATACACCATTCTGCAGCCTTCTCGTTGTCGTTGCGACAGCTGCAAAACAGATTTGAAGACATGAGTTTGTGTGTTTATAAGCATCTGAGCTTTTTCAGTGCGTGGAAATCATGAATTTGTTTAGTGTTGGCGTCACACGACGATATCAATGAGACCGCTAGGGCCATTAGGGCTGTCAGGGCTTACATAACCAAGAATATTTGCCTGCTGAATTAGGGGTTTCGCAGCGTTGAATACTTCTTCTAAACGTTCACGAGCTGTTTCAATGAAGAGGTTGCTTTTCTCATTCGACATTTGGTTTGCAATTGGCTTTCTATCTTCGTCAGATATATTTTCAACCTCTTTGTTCAATTCATTATTTTCTGCTTCCTTTGCTTTTTTAGCGTCATTGATTTTTTGTCTGTTCTCTTGAAGAGCTTCAATAAATTCTTGCGTTTGGTTAGTCGCATCGCTTTTTTCGCGGCTCGATTCGCGATCCACTACATGATTCTGTCCGTCCGCGCTTCGCGTTGCGACAAAAGCAATATGTCCGGCATGTTGAACTCCTTTTACCGACTTATCGAGTTCATAGAGTCTCATCTCAAAATCACGAATCCTCAATTGATCAGAAAATGATTTTTCGACAACTGGCTCTTGGGCTTCCTCGGTCTTGGATGCCGCGATGGTTGAGGCCACCTGCTCGTTATTTTTGTCGTGCGAAGCGGTTGTACTTTGTGAAGGTTGATTTTCTGAATGGACAGCATTAACACCGGAACGCTGCTGTTCTCTCGCTGTTAGTGATTGATCGGGAGGACGTTTCGATTCAGATTCGTGAATTTGGCGAATGGATGATGACGAATTTGAGCGCACAGCCTCTCGAACGAGGGCGACCTCGCCATTGGGTATGCTGCGCGATGCATTGTCTACTCGCACAACACTATGCCGCCATCGCAAGAGACAATATGATCATAAGTGGTTCGCTCAAGCAAAGGCAGCGCTTTGCTTTGTTGACATTGATCGTCTTCTCATCGCGGTCCTGTACAGCTTAACGTATTCAATCTGCGTGTACAAATGTTGCACAGTGCAGACTTAAAGATCTTCAGTAAGCACTTAAAATAACGCCTTATTTTCAGTGGCCTTGCTAGGTATTGCCGACGACACTGAAGTCTTTGATAGAGAGTAAGACAGTAGGGACTGACACTGGCATCCCCCTCACAAAGGCAGCTAACCGCTTTATTTTTTGATCTCTTTTGATTTAAACCACTATTGAAAAAAACCAAGATGGATATCTACACCATCAGTGCTTAGACAACTGCTCCACCAGTCTTCCACCCACACTACTGTGTACGCCTATACAGCCGAGTTCAATAAAACCTCAACTCGTCATGTCGTCTGATCTTTTTTTGAGGATGTTATAAGTGATGCTAACGAGGTCGGTACTGGCATCGGCTTAAAGGCGCTGACATTGGCGCCACCTGTGTTGCCCAGGGGCAAGCGTCCTGTTAAATGTCCCAAAGGAATCAGCGCTAAGCGCAGCAATTGACCTCGCACCTCGTGAAAATCTCGCTGCGCCCATCCCACTCTGAGCATCCACCAATGGGTTTTGGTGTGCGCGATAAAATCCCTCTGTCCAAGTATGTGTGCTGTTTCTAGGTGAGAAAACGCGTCCCGGTAGGCACTTTTTGCGAAACTATGTCGGGCATCGTTCATTGCTTGGTCGAATGCCTTTTTCAATGCCATATTCATCCAGGTTCACTCCTTTTGGGCAGGAAAGTGATTCAACAATCGCAAGCCATTAGCGACTACTAAGAGACTCGCTCCCATATCGGCAAACACCGCCATCCACATCGTTGCAGTGCCTGCCAAGGTCAGCACCAGAAACACGATTTTGATACCCAGTGCGAGGGCGATGTTTTGCTTTAGTACGGCGGCGGTATGGCGCGAGAGCCGCACAAAACTCGGAATTTTGCGCAGATCATCATCCATCAATGCAACATCTGCGGTTTCAATAGCGGTGTCGGTGCCAGCCGCTCCCATGGCAAAGCCAATGTTCGCCCGTGCCAACGCAGGTGCGTCGTTGATGCCATCGCCGACCATGCCCACGATACGACCGCTCTCGATCAGGGCCGTAATCGTTTTCAGTTTATCTTCGGGTAGTTGATTTCCCTTGATTTCATCGATGCCCACCTGCTTACCGATAACGTCAGCGGTATGGGCGTTATCGCCGGTCAGCATAAGCGTTGTGACACCCAGTGCATGCAGTTGCGTGATCGCGTCGCGACTGGTGACCTTAATGGTATCTGCCACTGCGAATAAGGCCAGCACGCGAGTTTCATCTGCCAATAACACTACCGTTTTACCCTGGCGCTCCAAGCTCTCAAGCTGCTGTTCCAATGCCGATGAACACAGCCCCAGGTCTTCAATCAGCCGATGGTTGCCAAGACGATACAGCATGCCGTTCAATTGGCCTTCCACGCCACGTCCAGGAAGCGCTGCAAATGCCATGACTTGTTGAGACACGCTCGAAGGGGCTGCGCGTACCAGCGCCTGTGATACAGGGTGGTCGGAACGACTGGCAAGGCTTAACGCAATTTCCTGGTAAATAGCAGGATCGCCATCACCCATGAGACGCACATCGGTTTGTTCAGGCTTTCCTTGTGTAAGCGTACCGGTCTTATCTAAGGCGAGCGTTTGCAGGTGGCGCCCGTTTTCCAGATACACCCCACCTTTGATTAAAATACCCTGACGCGCTGCCGCCGCTAAGCCACTGACGATGGTGACGGGCGTGGAGATAACCAAAGCACAAGGACAGGCAACCACCAGCAGCACCAAGGCGCGATAGACCCAATCGAACCAGAGGCCGCCCCACAGGAGCGGCGGTATCACCGCCACAGCTAGCGCAAACGCAAAAATTACCGGGGTATAAATTTTGGCGAATTGATCAACAAAGCGTTGAGTCGGTGCACGCGCACCTTGTGCTTCTTCCACCGCGTGTATGATGCGGGCTAAGGTGGTGTCCTGGGCGGCGGCAGTGACGCGATATTCGAGTGATCCCGCTTCATTGATAGTGCCGGCGAATACGGTATCGCCAGGGCCTTTTTCAACGGGCAGGCTCTCTCCGGTGATCGGGGCTTGGTTGATGGTGGAACGCCCTACCAGTACTTCACCATCCAGACCGATTCTTTCCCCTGGACGTACCCGAACGATGGCGCCTACGGGAACCGTATTCGCATCGATATCCTTCCATTGGCCATCGGGTTGTTGGACGGTAGCCAGCGTTGGTGTCAGATCCATTAAGCCACGAATTGCATTGCGAGCACGATCGATGGACTTGGCTTCGATAACTTCTGCCTGGGCGAATAGAAACATTACCATGGCCGCTTCGGGCCATTGTCCAATCAGCATGGCGCCGGTCACGGCGATGCTCATCAACGCATTGATATTCAGATTGCGATTCTTGAGGGCTATCCAACCCTTTTTGTAGGTGCTCAATCCACCGCTGGCAATGGCCAGCAATGCCAACGCTCCGACGAGCCAGCGTCCACCCCATCCGCTGAACTCCACCAGTTCTGCAGCCACCGCAGCGATGCCAGAAAGTGCAAGAAACCAAGCGTGTGCTTTACGATGGGCCGAAGGAGTGGCAAATCGGGTTTGGGTGGCCTCGTTTTCGATTTCAGGCGAAAAATCTAACGTCCGCAGTGCTTCCAAAACGGTGTTCTCGGCACCCACAGCATGGGTCACCGTCAGCGTGCGGTGTGAGACGTTGAACTCCAATGCTTCCACTTCAGGGAGTGGTGCTAATTTATCTTGAATCAGTCGTTCCTCGGTGGGGCAATCCATTTGCGGAATGCGAAAACGAGTGCGCGTATGACTGAGAATGGGTTCTCCCTTCATGCCAATGGCAGTCAGCGCGGCTTCGATCGGCTCGGTGACAGGCAATGTGTGATGGACGGCCAACCGCCGTTCCAACAAATTAAAATCTAAGCTGACTACACCGAAAAGCGTGCTCAGTTTGTTGCGAATCAACGCTTCTTCCGTAGGGCAATCCATGGCATCAATACGGTAGCGGACGACGGTTTGAGGCGTGCTAGCTGACGCTACTTCGGCGGTTGTTGCTTGTGATGTCGTGGTACAGGCTGAATTGTTATCGCAACACTTTGTCATGTCCGACTCCTCCTATCGATTTGTTGGGAAGTAGACACCCTAAAGTAACTATAGGGTCAAGCATTTCATTGGTATTCCTCTTTCTCACAAGCCTTTGTCATCGCCATGAATCTAATGCTCATGCCGATGATGTATGTCCGGATAATGCGGATGCGAGTGACGTAACGGCGCGTGCAGGTGTTCGTGAGTATGTGGCTTTGTTTCATTCAAGGGAAACGCATGGTTGTGTTGATGATGCTCGTCGTGCACATGCTCATGCGTGTGTACTAATGGATCATGCTCGTGTAAGTGCTCGTGCTTTTCAGTCAAATGCAGGGTAATGCCGACGACCATGAAACCAAAGGCAACCCAAAACCACGAGCCCGGTTGTTCACCCAACAGAAGCAATGCCAATAACGCACCGACAAAGGGGGCCATGGAAAAATAGGCACTGGTTCGTGCCGTACCCAGGTGCCTTAACGCAAGCACGAAGCAAACGAGACTTACACCGTACCCCAGAAATCCCACACCCAATGCCGGTAGCGCTTGCGTAGTGGCAGGCCATGCGGCTCCCACACTCAATGCCAACACCACGTTAAAAGTACCGGCCACCACTCCTTTGATACAGGCGATTTGCACGGCATCGTTTGCAGACACTTTGCGCGTTAAATTGTTATCAATGGCCCAACAGAGACAAGCTCCTCCTACTGCGGCCAACCCCCATAGGGGGCCGATATCATTGAGTGGCTGGAATGTCAGCATGATGCTGGCCAATACGATACTGACCATGCCAAGAAAAATGCGTCGATCGAAATTTTCTTTGAATACCCACCACGCTAACGCCGCTGTTAATACGCTTTCGAGATTCAGCATCAGGGATGCGGTGGCCGCAGGTGTCACGGACAAACCCAGCATCAACAAGTACGGCCCAATAACTCCACCGGCGATCACCGCGCCCAGAAACCAGGGAAGATCGGCGAAAGAGAGATATCCCCGTGCGCTATGTGCAGGGTGGCCCCTTTCCCGGAAATGGCGGATTCCCCAAATGACCGCCAAACCCAAGCCACTCCCCAAATACAGTAAGCCAGCCAACGGTAGAGGCGACAATGTATTCACCAATGACTTTGCAAACGGTGTGCTGGCACCAAACAGAACAGCGGCCAATAGTGCGTAAAGGACTCCTGGATTGATAACGCACCTCCTGAATCCGTTGTTGTTGGTTGAGTCCACGCCCGGCATACCAGGCGTGGTTTCTTACTGCGCTAGCTTTCTGCCATGTGCAATCCGATATAGCGCGGGCAGCACCAATAGCGTAAGCAGTGTCGATGACAAAATGCCCCCGATAACGACCGTTGCAAGGGGGCGCTGTACCTCGGCACCTGTGCCGGTGTTCAGCGCCATCGGTACAAAGCCCAGACTCGCCACTAGCGCCGTCATCAGCACGGGGCGAAGACGAATCAGCGCCCCGTCGACAATGGCAACCATCAGATCACGCTTTTCGTGCCACAGATCGCGGATGAAGGCGAGCATGACCAGGCCATTCAGTACCGCGACCCCCGAGAGTGCAATGAAACCGACCCCCGCCGAAATGGACAACGGCATATCACGTAGCCAAAGCGCCAATACCCCACCAGTCAGGGCAAGGGGTACGCCGGTGAAAATGATGAGGGCATCTTTCCACGAACCGAACGCCATGACCAGCAGACCAATGATGATCAGCAGGGTGATGGGCACCACGATCATCAGTCGCTGAGTCGCGGATTCGAGTTGTTCAAAGGTGCCACCGTAGTCAAGCCAGTAGCCGGGCGGTGGTGGTGCTTCCTCGGCAATACGCTGCTGCGCTTCGCTCACGAAAGAGCCCAAGTCGCGGCCACGCACATTGGCCGTTACTACGACCAGTCGCTTGCCGTTTTCGCGACTGACTTGATTCGGCGCCGGCGCCAGCGAAAGCGTTGCTACTTCTGCCAAGGGCACAAAGCCACCACTGGGGATAGGCACGGGCATCCGATCCAGTGCGTTCAGATCGGTGCGCAACGTTTCAGGCAACCGCACGATCAATTCAAAGCGACGGTCGCCCTCAAAGATCAAACCGGCCGATTCACCGCCGATGGCCGCCGCTACTTGATCCTGTATGGCCGACACATTGAGCCCATAGCGCGCTAGCGCATTGCGTTTGGGTATCACCGACAATACCGGTAAGCCGGTAACTTGCTCGACACGAGCGTCCGCCACGCCTTCAATGCTGTTGAGCACCTTCAAAATGGCATTGGCCGATGCCAGCAATTGGTCGAGATCATCCCCCATCACCTTCACGCCAAGATCGGTTCTTACGCCCGCAATCAATTCGTTAAAACGCATGGCAATCGGTTGCGTGAACTCATAGTTGTTGCCGGGAATCGCCCGTACTGCATCTTCGAGCTGTTCTATGAACGCCTCCTTGCTAATGCGCGGCTCAGGCCATTCGTGATAAGGCTTCAGCATGACAAAGTTGTCAGCCACACTTGGCGGCATCGGATCGGTCGCGATTTCCGCCGTACCGATCTTAGCGAACACTTTATCCACCTGCGGAAACTCGCTGATGCGCGCCTCCAGTTGTTTCTGCATGGAAAGTGCCTGCTCCAGACTGGTGCCTGGAATGCGCAATGCGTGCAGCGCAACGTCGCCTTCGTCAAGTTTGGGGATGAACTCCGACCCCAGTGTGGTGGCCAGCCATCCACAATACGCCACCAACCCAGCCGCACCGATGATCACCAGCCAGCGTGCACGCAGGGCGATCAACAATAACGGTTTGTATAAGCTTTTCGCGCCACGGATAATCGGGCTTTCCTTTTCGCTGATCTTGCCCGTCATGAGAATGGCCACCGCTGCCGGTACCACCGTGAGTGACAGTACCAGCGCTGCGATCAAGGCCATGACGACAGTGGCGGCCATGGGCTGAAACATTTTTCCTTCCACGCCTGTCAGTGTGAACAGCGGCAGGTAGACCACGGTAATGATGCCAACCCCAAACAAGCTGGGGCGAATCACTTCGTTGGTTGCCTCGAAAACGACGGCAAGTCGCTCCCGCAGGGGCAAGCGGTTCTGCAGATGATGCTGCGCTTCGCCAAGCCGACGAATGGCATTTTCGACGATGATGACCGCACCGTCGACAATCAGCCCAAAATCCAAAGCGCCCAGGCTCATCAGATTGGCGGATATGCCGGTTTTCACCATCCCGGTAATGGTCGCCAGCATCGCCAACGGAATTACCGCCGCCGTGATTAACGCGGCTCGCACGTTACCCAGCAGCAAAAACAGAATGACGATAACCAACACGGCACCTTCGAGCAGGTTTTTCTGCACGGTGGCAATGGTCTTGTCGACCAGCGTGGTGCGATCGTATACAGCTTCGGCCACCACCCCTTCAGGCAGACTCGCGTTGACCTGCTTTAGGCGTTCGGCGAGGGCCTGCGAGACCGTGCGGGAATTGGCCCCCACCAGCATAAACGCGGTACCCATAACAGTTTCGCGCCCATCGCGAGTAGCTGCCCCCGTGCGCAATTCCTTGCCGATCGCAACCTCCGCCACTTCGGCAAGACGCACCGGAAACCCATCACGGGTAGTGACAATAAGGTTCTCAATGTCTTCGATATTGCGTAATTGACCAGGGGATCGGACCAACAATTGCTGGCCATTGGCGTCGACGTAGCCGGCCCCCTTGTTGTCGTTGTTCTGGCGTAGGGCATCGGCCAGCGTTTCCATCGTGATGCCATAGGACAACAACTGTGCCGGATTCGGCGTGACATGATATTGCTTGTTGTATCCACCGATCGTGTTGATTTCAGTAACGCCCGGCGTCTGCATCAATTGCGGGCGAATAATCCAGTCCTGAATTTCACGCAGGGCGATAGCGTCATAGGCGCTGCCATCGGCCTGGCGTGCATCCGGGAGTGCATCGACCGTGTACATGAAGATCTCGCCCAAGCCCGTCGCAATAGGGCCCAGTTCCGGCTCCAGCCCTTCAGGCAAACGGCTCTTGATGGGTCCGAGCCTTTCGTTGACCAGATTACGCGCGAAATAAATGTCGGTGCCATCTTCAAACACCACCGTGACCTGCGAGAGGCCATAGCGGGAAATGGAGCGTGTGTAAGACAGTTTGGGCAAACCGGCCAAGGCGGTTTCGACGGTAAAAGTGACGCGCTGCTCCGCTTCGAGCGGCGAGTAACCGGGCGCTTCAGTGTTGATCTGCACCTGCACGTTGGTAATGTCGGGAACTGCATCAATCGGAAGGTGCTGATAACTCCACGCACCTAGACCGATGACAATCAGCACCAACGAAAGCACCAGCCAACGTCGTTGAATGGAAAACTGCAAAATCGCCTGTATCATGTTCGATCTCCTCAGTGATCGTGCGAGGCGCCGGATTTCTCCAGATCAGCCTTGAGCAAATAGCTGTTTTCCACCACGTAACGATCACCGGCCTGCAATCCTTCCAGCACCTCGGTAAAACGACCATCGGTACGGCCTAATTCCAGGGGGCGGATTTCATAGGTATCGTCCACTTTAATGAACACTACCTGCCAATCCCGAAAGCTTTGCAGGCCACGATTATCAACCAGCAGAGGCGCCTCTATCGTATCCACGACCACCCCTGCCTCGGCAAAGGTGCCGGGCGTCCATTGCCTCTTCTCATTATCAAGAAGAATGCGCGCAATCAGATAAGGAGCGTCACCTTGCACGGGTGTCATATAAGCAATTCGCCCCTCAGTGACGTCGCTATCGTGGCGTAGCTTTACGTTCTGTCCTGGCTTGATCACGGCAGCATCTTGCGAAAAAACACTCAGTTCCATCCAGACCTGATCGTAATTGGCCAACGTCATCAATGCTTGATCGCCGCTGAATTCACCGACGTTGGCGTGTTTTTCGATGACGATGCCACTGATGGGGGCCGTGATGGCATATCGCTTCAGGCTTTCATTGGATTCGATCTCGATCAGTGGCTGGCCGGCTTTGACTGTGTTTCCCAATGATGTATGCACTTGCGTAATAACGCCGGGAAAACGGGCACGGATATGACTTACGCGTTGCGGATCAGCGATGATTTTGCCGTAGAGCAGCTTGGTTAAGTGCAGTTCGCCGCTGGCAGCGAGGGCCGTCGTTATTCCCGCTTTTTCAGCGGTGTCAGCACTGAGCTGCACACGGCCTTCGTAAGAGTCGTATTCCCAGGAATGAGTGTTGCCATCGACGGTAGTCACTACCTTGACATCGAAGGAATGGGGTTCGGTTACGACGGCGCTACCCAACAGATAATCGTCTTTGGGTGTGAAGCTGAAACGATCAACCTGGCCGCCCAGGCGGGTCAGTTCTACGGTTAGCGTGACGGACGCCGGTGCGACGGGTTGGTCGTTACGGGTTATCCAGGCGTGATATTCCGGCGGCACGCCTTTTTCGAAAATGGCCAGCTCGACTGCAATGGGGCCGTCTTCAAGCAAACGTCCACCATGCGGACCCTTTTGGGGTTCGTCATGGTGTTCCTCCGCTTCTTCGTGACCGTGGCCGCCGCCGGCGAGCGTAACGTTTGGGGTAATAGTTAAGCTTAGGCTTAATGAGATTCCCCATAGGGTTTTCTTGATCAGTGGATGCAAATTCATGATGAGTTTCGCTTCTGACTATGGCGCAGTGCGCTTGATCTGAGTGAGAGGTTCGGCGGTGAGTTGTTCGATTTCCGCCCGGTATCGCAGCGCCTCTGCGGCTGCGTCAATGTACTGGCTGCGTGCCTCTACCAATTCGGTTTTGGTTGCGACCCATTCCACATAGCTGTAACGGCCACGCTCATAGGCAAGCCTGGTTTCCGCAAGCGCTTTTTCCAGCGTAGGAAGAAGATCGCTTTTAAGGTTGGCGACCGTGGTCAGCGCTTGTTTGCGACGTTCGAACGCGTCGGCCAATTGTGTGCGCAGCAGGTGTAGTTGGATTTGTTTTTCTGCATCCACGCTCTCTCGTTCGGCGAGCGCAGTTTTAACGGCACCGCTGGCGCGGGAATCACTCCCCAAGGGAATGCTGATGCCTGCAGTAAAGGCCATGTCTTGGGTTGCTTGCAGGCGGCGCACACCGGCGCTCCATTCCACGTCGGTCGTACGTTGGCTTTTTGCGAGACGAATTTCGGCGTCCTTGATACGCAATTCGTCAACCAGGTAAGCAAGTGCCGGGTGATGTTCCAGGCGGGTCGCCAGAGTGTTGAAATCCCCTGGCTCCCCCAGGGCATAAAGATCACCTTGCGCCCGCAGAAAATGGCTTTGGGATTCGCCCCACAAGGATGACAACGCGTTTTTGGCGCGCGTCAATTCGCTGGCCGCTGCATCCACCACGATTTTGGCCTGACTTTGAGCGGCTTTTGCGCGTAAAACTTCGGCTTCCGGCGAAACCCCTGCTTGTGCGCGCTGGGCAACGGATCGTGCCATATCGGTCGCCAGTACTTGCGCATCGTGCGCAAGCGAGAGGCGTTCTTGTGCGGCGATCACATCGATGTAACGCCGGGTGACATCGCCAAGCAGGTCGAGGGATTTCACCTGTTTTTCAGTGGCCAGTTGACCATACTTTGCGTCCACCACGGCTGCACGTGCCAACGCTTGCTTTCCCATTTCAATCACAGATGACAAGGCAAGCGTGACATCGGCACTTTCAAGGGTGGTGTAGTCACCGGTGCCGAACGCGTTTTCAATATCGGCGTTAACCATCATGGGCGGCGCGAGAGATTGCGTGCGCCTTACACCTTGTAGGGCAGATTCTTTAAAGCGGAAAACTGATAGCGTGGGATTTCTATCCAGTGTGGCTCGGATAGCTGATTGCAACGTGAGCGTTGTATTTTCATGGTCACTCGCGTGACTTGCCAGTGGTAAACACAGCGCCACAGTGAAGGCAACGACGATGCAATTCACCGGCGTTTTCATTGGAGGATACATTTGGCTATAAGCGACTTTATTTCGGAAATAGCGTTCCGGCCCGCTTTTGGCGAGAAATTTAAAAAACATGAAGACAGCCTCATCTATTGGAAACGGATAGCTATCGCATTTGCCACGATAGCTAAGCGATGGTTCCAGATTATTCCGCTATTGAGCGCACATGAGCTGGTGTGCTTGTGTTTTCATTGGCGTGAAATGCCACCTTCACAATGCTCCCTGTCGGTAAATCTCTTGGCAGTTCGGCGGAAAACCTTGCGCCTCCCTTGCGTTGAGTTTTTGTGGACAAGAGCGAAGGCGTATATGAAGCCGTAGTTTCGGCAAGGCGTTTGCCATCGGCGGAATAAACTGCCAGATCGATATGGCCGGAAGTGGGCCGGAATGAGGTGACGGGCGCGTTGATTCGTCCACTGACAACAGTGTTTTTGCCTGTTTGCTCAAGATTGAGGCGATGGAACGTCCATCCAGTTTGAGGGGTGTCGATAACGTCAATGCGAACAGGCTCGGCCTGGGCGGTGATTGCAGATACAGCAAGAAAACCACAGAAAATAGCGTATTTCATGGCGAATTACCCACGATGATTGAGTCGAAGATCAATAAATTAGAGGCGTATCGATTGACTTAAACTGAATCAAACAATGGGGGGGCGAAAGAGAGACCCAGTATGCGTGGAGGGGATCAGGAGCTGTATGTCGGACCAGAAAATCGAGGACCGCCCAAGATCAATTGTCAGGAGATTGCCAGCCGCAAACACACCGCATCCGAGGTGAAAATGGCAGCAATGCTGCATGTGCAAGTGGTCGGTCAGCGAAAGGTCTCCCTCGGGTTCCGATAAGTTGGACGCTAGAGGCACCTCGTGATGGTGCGGATCTTGTTCATGAAGCGGATGTGCCACCACAAACGCAAGCAACGACTGCAAGGCAATCGCTACGATAAGCAAGTGGCACAAGACGGTTCTATACAAGGGACGCTCCAAGGCATTAATCCTTGTCAAGGATAGCGATTAGTAATTAAAGGTTCAAGGCAATAGTGCATCTGAGCCGTGTAACCTGGGTGACACTAAATGCTTTGCTGCTAATAAATTGCGAACTACTCGATCACCACGTAATAGGGATCGCTCTTGCTCACCTGTACCGAATCCGCCTTGCGAATAAGAAAGGCTTCCGCCATATGAACGCCACGATAACTTAAAGACTCCCACCGCGTGTGCTGAAAATCCGAGGCATAGAAATCACCTCGCAAAGCATTGTGACTTTCAGCGACCTTGTCAGTATTTGTAATACGCCACATCACTTTGTAAGCATCCGAAAAAGGAAGACCTCGTGAATCACACGCGTCGAATCTGATCCAATGACAAGGTTGCACGAGTTGCAAGCTTGATGTTGCACGTATCTGATTGTCATTCCGGCTCTTAGCCAAGTATCCCTTCACCACCACTTGCATAGGCTGTTGTGGGCACACCCGCCACGTCGGCCGCTTCATATAGGGCAGGCGATTAAACCACTCTGGTATAGCCGAGCGCCCTAGCTGCTTTACCAGACCCACCAAGTCATCAATTCCTTTCGCCTGCGGATTGTTTTTGTGTAATTCAATAATCGAGGGGCTTACGGATCGGGCCTTGTCCGCAACGGCTTGCTTAGCAAATTCGTGGCCGAAAACACGCCGCCATTTCCCCAAGCTTTCTTCTCGATCTTCTTCATCGTAGGCTTCATCAATCCATTGTCGGTAACGATGAATTTGAGATCTAAAATTCTGATATTTCTCTTCATCCCAAGTGTCACTTTGAATCTCGCTGAACAAGACAGGATTGCGTACAGTGGGCTTTGATGGACGCATTTGCAGCCAGTCATCCAGCCGCCCCATCAACGTTTTTAAGGAGGTGGGAACGTCAGCAAAGCCGTTGGTGCCTTTATCAAAATCATACACAAGCATCCCCAGCAAGGTGGTGAACAAAAAGGACGGGCAGGTAAATGTTGTTTTGATATCGCGCAGGTACTTCAACAGACGCGTAACCTTGCGGAGCATATTCTTTTGGGTGGTGGAGTTTTTTTCGATCAACCACTCGGTGTATTTTTCTGGGCTCGATATTTCAAAAGCGTTGGTGTTTCTATTACATACCCCCCACGTCCCCTGAACCTTACGGTCTTCGACGCACGGTGCAATATCAATTTTTCGCACGCCGGCATACTCGATGGTGATGCAATGCGAACATCGCGTGACCTTGTCTTTGTATGTGTCGTTTTTTCGAAACTCTTCATATAAGGTATTGATATAATCTTTGGCTTCCCATTGATCTTTCGGTTTTACGAATACAAGCAGATCTGCGTCAAACGCTGCATCAGGCCGCGGCTTTATTATAGTTTTGTGTGCCCATGACCCTTGTGCAGCAAAACGGAGAACGGTGGGGGCCCATGTAGACATCTTTATGACGTTCTTGATGGCTTCAATACTGTCTTCCAATAAACGTACCCGCGTGTCGTTAAGGTTGACGGTGTCACGAAGGAAGTCATCAAAAAGGTTAACAAGTTTCATTACGGCACCACCTTGTTTTCTGTCTGATTGAGAGCTTCTGCACGATGTTGTATCCCGGAATTCATACTGGCTTCTAGATCGTTTCGATTGAGGAAATAGAGCCAGTCGTAAATCGGGGAGCTTGAAGCGCGATGCTGAAAAATTGCATCCTGTAGTGCACGCGATTGCGTTATTGCCTTCGTTGTATTTGGCGTAGACACCATGCCTTCCGCATATTTTTCCGCTTCCCGTTTCAATTTTTTCAAATTCTCTATTGAGTTGCCTTGTTGAGCATTTTCGCGAAGCGTCCAATTAATAAGGGGCGCTAGTGGTATCAGGACGGTTAAAATAAATTCCTCCATAATTTGATGCTGCGAAATCGAATAAATGATACATACGACCACCAACAGCGAGAGTAAGCTAAGTAATAACGTGCGATATTTTCCACGTAGTTCACCGTCATACCAGAGATTCGTCCGCTGACATACCACTCTGGCCAAATCTGGCAATAGGTCGCTGACGTGGCTGGAATACCAGTCTTTTAACCGAGATCTGTCCTTGTTGCTGAGCGGTTGTGATGCGAGGGCATGCACTTCTTCGTGGTCAACTTTGGTTCCCACCAAAAATTCGTTCCACGGTATATCCAGTACCGTGCAATCGAATTCCTCCTGAATCGTCGCTGCCTTTTTCAACAGCGCCTTGTGCCAGCGATCAAAAAATGCAATATCCGCCACGCCAAACCCTAACGCGACGATCGCGATAAAGGGTTTGGTGGACGGATAGAAGTGGCTGATAACGACGCCTGCTACCGGTAACACAGCGAGGAATATCAATGTAAGCGCATGATAGGATTTAGCCTGTTGATAAGTCAGAATCAGGGCTTTAAGCAGATTTTGCATTCGTGGTTGGTTTTGTATTTTTGCTATTTCATTCATGGCAGGAACCTGGTTGTCGGTGAACTTTTGAATCACGGCAGCCTTGCAGGCTAAAAAACACAAGACACGTGACAGTAGCTGGCGAGCCAAAGCAGAGGTCTAAAAAAGTGGCAACATGAGGGAATAGGTCAGTAAGGAACCGTCGCAAGCTTCGGTTCGGTAAGGCCTGTGGTAACGCAAAAGGGGTGAGCAGATCGCTGGGCATAAAAAACGTCCTCGGCATTTCGGCCAAGAGTCAGATACCACCCAGACTACACAACATGTAGCGGTATACACCAATATGTGTACAATATATTGTGGGTAGACTGAGTTATCAAGGGGGTTGCTCGAATTTTCTTCTATCTCACAGTAACTTACTGAAAAAACTATCTAAATCAATACGATAAATAACTCGCATCCACCGCCTACGGGATAACCTCACACCGAGAGGTCACGTTGACAACATTCTAACGATGATTAGATAATTAGATCCACCTAACGATGAGCACGTCTTGCCATGACCCTGCGAACTTCTCTAAAAGACACCCTCTACGGTCAAGTCGAACGTCTGGCGAAGGGAATGGCGAGCGCTAAACGCTTAGAGCTGGTTGAACTGCTTTGCCAGTCACCCAAATCGGTAGAAATGCTTGCCCAGGAAGCTGGTATTAGCGTCAAACTGGCAAGTGCACACCTTAAAGAATTAAGGTTGGCCCATCTGGTTGAAGCCGACCGGCAAGGCCGCCTGATGGTCTATCGAATCGCCTGTCCAGAAGTGGCGCAAATCCTGGTCACGTTACGCTGGCTGGCGAAAGATCGCTTACTGGAATCGCAGCAAGCAATTAAGCAACTGGATGCGGCTTCAGCCTATTGGTCTGCGGAATCCTCCAAAACGTTATGCCAACAAGCCAAACGCGCAGAAATCGTATTGCTCGATATCCGCCCTGTAGCGGAGTTTGAGCAGCGGCATTTGCCGCATGCACGTTCGATTCCTTTAACCGAATTACAACCACGAATCGGTGAGATTCCCAAGCCGTTGCCGGTGGTGGTTTATGGTCGTGGCCCTTATTGCCAACTGACAACGGAAGCCTTGCAGCTTCTCACCACAGCAGGATTTCAAGTGTATAAATGGCAACAAGGCGCGGCAGAATGGCTGGCTGCTGATGGCGGCTGGCTTCCCCCATTTGATGGAGTGACCTCATGAAAAAGCTTGTATTTGTGTATAACGGCGACAGTGGCGTAGTCAATGGCATCATGCACTATCTGCACAAGCGTATTTCCCCTGATACCTACCCGTGCCAACTTTGTGGCATGGTGTACGATGGTGTATCGCTGAAAAAAGAATGGGTGGATTTTGTCAAAGCGCTGGGGGTTCCCTGTGAGTTTTTGCATCGTGATGAGTACAAAAAGCAATATGGGCACACCACTTTGGAGTGGCCTGCCGTGTTGTTACATGAGGGAACCATCCTGAAAGCGATCGTGTTAGAGGCGGCAGATTTTGACAATATCTCCTCTCTGGATGTATTGCAGCTGAAATTAAAAGAATTCGTTGACAGAGAATTTTCGGGTCAAACCTTATTAGACTCAACCGCGCAAGCGTCGTTGAGCTGATATCGAGAACGCTCACAGACAGCGCCGACAGGCCGATTTTTAAAGAGGCGGCGCTGTAGCCTTACCACCGCATTACAGGGATAAGTATGAACTGGGCTTGGTGTAGAGTCATCCTATTCGCTGCTTTGACGCATCTCTGTGCTGCGGGCTGTTCTACCATTCCGGCTATTCCCGCCCAGGGTGAAGCCTTCGGACAACACGTGGAAACCACTGTAGATTCTGAGGTTGCGCGTTATTACCTGGAAAACTATTTACCGGGAAAACAGGACAACCCGGATCTCGATAGAAAAATATCCGCTGTTTATGACCAGCATAAATCAACCCCGGTTTCACGTGAGGTGCTGAAGTCACTCTCCCTGCAGTATTCCGTCGATTTCGCTTCTTTGTTTTTTGCGGATCGTTTGTTAAGCGACACATGTAATAAAGCATTGAATCAGTCCTTTGTGCATTTTCTTAATCATGACGTAGACGTCGATCGAAGCGAGCTTTCTTCTTATGTCGTGTTGTTTGTACCGGGATGGGATCATGTTGAAAATGGGCCTATTACCGGTGCTGACTTCGCCAAACCGCGTGAATTAGCGACTGCTTTCGGTCTGGAAAATTATTTGGTCGAGTTATACCCCACCGGCTCGGTAGAAGAAAACGCAGACGTACTGGCGTCGACCATCCTCCATCACAGCCAGTCAGGCAGAAAAATTATTCTTGCCGGCGCCAGCTCGGCCGGACCCGTGATCCATCTCACCCTTGGCGAACGACTCAATCAGCAACAACTTCATGTCGTTAAGGCCTGGCTAAACCTCGGCGGGATTCTGCAAGGGAGTCCACTGATTGATTATCTTCAGCAAGCTCCCCAGCGCTGGATATTTGAGTTGGTAGCGTGGTTCCAGGATTGGGATACAAACGCAGTCATGAGTATGTCTGCTACCCCAAGTCGAGAGCGGTTTTCACGTCTGAAAGCCGATGCGGATATTTTCGTTGTGAATTATCTTGGGGTGCCGTTGTCGGGACAACTCAGTCGATTTTCAACCGATAAATACCCTTTGCTCAGCCCGGAAGGCCCCAACGATGGTCTGACGTTGCTAGCCGATGCCATTGCGCCCAATAGCCTAACCATTGTGGCGCTGGGTAGTGATCATTTCTTCGCGGAAGATCCAGCAATTGATGAAAAAACGATAGCGTTGATGAAATTAATGATTTCGTACCTGGAAAAGAATACAACTCCCTCATGTTAGCTGATGTCCAGCTTCCACTAAACAAGAAATGAATGGGTCACGCTCGGGTCTCCGTCGTTAGTAGATGCGTCCCAAGTGCATGCGCGAACAAAACCATCCGTTGACATACAATCCAATAATCATTAGATTGATTCCATGAACAAACGAGAACTCAAAGACCTGCTCTACGAGCAAGTCGCCCGCATCGGTAAATCCCTCTCCAGCCCCAAGCGGTTGGAGCTGGTCGAACTGTTGGCGCAAGGCGAGAAGACCGTCGAACTGCTGGCCGAACAGGCCGGTATCGATATGCGGTTGACCAGCGCCCATCTCAAAGCTCTGCGAGAAGCGCGGCTGGTAAAAACACGGCGGGACGGCAAGTACATCTACTACCGCTTAAGCGAGCCCGATGTGGCCCATCTGTGGGTCACCTTGCGCGAGACGGCAGAAGCCCACTTGGTCGAGTTGCAAGTTGCCCTGGAGCAGATGACCGCTCAACCGGACACGTTGGTGTCGGAAAGCAGCGAGAGTCTTTTAGAGAAAGTGCGGCAAGGCGATGTCGTGGTAATCGATGTTCGCCCTGTCAGTGAGTTCAACGCGGGGCATTTGCCCTTTGCGCGTTCGCTGCCATTGAGCGAGCTGGAGAAGCGTTTGGCCGAGTTGCCGTTGGATCTTCCCATTGTGGCGTATTGCCGTGGACCCTTTTGTGTCATGTCGGAGGAAGCCGTGCAATTGCTCCGCGCGCGGGGGTTTAATGCCAAGAAAATAAACGATGGCGTGAGTGAGTGGGTGGCCAGCGGGTTGCCACTCGAACGTTCAGACGCGTAAGAAAATTTGACTAAGACCGGCAAGCATCGATTTATGAAAATCCTGTTCATCGTTATAACATAACGCCAGGAATGAGCGGCAAATGTATGCCTGCAACGCCTGGGGTTTTGCAACGGCATTGACACTGTGAGATGAGAGGAATGAATAATGTTTTTCAAGCAATTGGCCGCGAAGGAATCATCCCTTTCCTATTTTTTTGGTTGCGCGGGGTTAGGCAAAGCAATCGCCGTCGACGTGGTAGCTGGCGATGAGGATTGGTTTATTGAGGCGGCGCGCAAAGCCAATGTGGAAATCACCTACATCATCGATACCCATATTCACGCCGACCATTATTCCGGCGGGCGGACATTAGCCCAACGCGTGAATGCACCGTACTGTTTGCAGGAAAGCAATCGTGCCCACGTCAACTATGATTTTCTGCCGTTGCACGATGGCCAGATACTCGACAGTGGCAATGTGCAAGTCCAGGTGCTGCACACCCCTGGGCATACGCTCGATAGTATTTGTTTGTTGGTCACCGACAAGCGTCGCGGCAACGCCCCTTGGTTCGTCGTTACAGGCGACACGCTCTTTGTGGGCGCCGTTGGGCGACCTGATCTTGCCGGACAGGAACGTGAAATGGCCGGTGCGCTCTACGACAGTCTGCACGCCAAACTTCTCTCGTTACCCGATGAAATCGAGATCTATCCTGGCCACCAAGCGGGCAGCTCCTGTGGCGCCGGTCTGTCGGGTAAACCGTCCTCGACGCTGGGATTTGAAAAAAGATGGAACCCAGCTCTCACGATGACGCGAGATGCCTTTATTGATCACCTCATCAAGGAGATTCCGCCACGTCCCTCCGAAATGGACGTGATGGTACGTGCCAACCTTGGGCTGGAGCATTGAGGTATGCACACCGCCGCGATCCATCTCGGACTGCGCGAGAATATCAATCAGTTTAGCTTGCTGTTGCTGGTCAATGCCTTCGTCGGCGCCATGGTGGGTCTGGAGCGCAGTATTTTACCGGCGCTCGCCGAACAGGAATTTCATATCGCGGCAAAAACCGCGATTCTCTCTTTCATCATGGTTTTTGGTGTTACCAAGGCCCTGACCAACTACTTTGCCGGCCGGTTGTCAGATCACTACGGCCGTAAATACGTACTGGTGGCGGGATGGGTGGTCGCCACACCGGTGCCCTTTGTTTTGATGTGGGCGCCCGATTGGAATTGGATTGTGGCCGCCAATGTTTTGCTTGGTGTGAGCCAAGGGCTGACCTGGTCAACCACCGTCATCATGAAGATAGACTTGGTGGGGCCAAAGCAGCGTGGGCTGGCGATGGGCTTGAACGAGTTCTCCGGCTATTTTGCGGTAGCCGGTAGTGCGCTGGCCACCGGTTGGTTGGCATCGCACTACGGCCTCCGCCCCGAGCCGTTCTATTTGGGGGCGATCTATGTCGTGGTGGGGTTGCTATTGTCGGCGTTTGCGGTACGCGAAACCCGTCACTATGTAACGCACGAGGTGCGTACCCATCATCTGAATTCGGATGCGACCTTACCGAGCCAGCGTGAAATCTTCCGGCGCACCTCACTGACGGATCGAAACCTCTCCAGCGTGAGTCAGGCGGGTCTGGTCAATAATCTCAACGACGGCATGGCCTGGGGCCTATTTCCGCTCCTTTTCGCAGCCGCTGGCATGACCTTAGCGCAGATCGGCACACTCGCTGCGATCTATCCGGCGGTATGGGGACTCACGCAGATTTTTACCGGCGCGTTGTCCGATCGTATTGGACGCAAGCCGTTAATAACGTGGGGAATGTGGGTGCAAGCCGCAGGCATTGCCGTCACCGCACTGGCAACGGGTTTTCTGGGCTTTAGCCTGGGTGCTGTCCTACTGGGTATCGGTACTGCAATGGTTTATCCCTCTCTGTTGGCTGCGATCGGTGATGTGGCCCATCCTACGTGGCGTGCTTCCGCAGTAGGCGTGTACCGGCTTTGGCGCGATCTTGGCTACGCGATTGGTGCTCTTTTGGCGGGTATTACGGCCGACATTTTTGGTATTGCCGCTGCGGTTTGGTTGATTGCCGCGCTCACGTTTATTTCCGGCGTGATCGCCGCCATTCGAATGAGTGAAACACTATCGAGAAATCAAACATGAGTGAGCAAAGATTTTTATGAAGGGACGCGAAAGCGGAATGCCAGATGAAGCCTATTGGGCGTCGTTTTTCAGGCCAGAAATAGCGATTCATCGGCTACTCCCTGAAGACGCCCGAAACGGCAACGTGGTTGAGTTTGGGTGCGGTTATGGCACCTTCACGCTACCCACTGCTCGCCATGTCACGGGTATCGTGACCGCCCTCGACATCGAACCGGCGATGACAGAACATGTTGCGCAAAAGGCGGTTGAGGCCCAATTATCTAACGCCCACACGGTGCTGCGCGATTTCGTTGCAGACGGCACTGGTTTAAAAAGTGGCTCCCAACACCACGCCATGATTTTCAATTTGCTGCATCTGGATGAGCCCGTGGCTCTGTTGCGTGAAGCGTTACGCGTATTAACGAACGGAGGTAGTCTGTCGGTAATGCATTGGCGCAGTGATATCCCAACCCCTCGCGGACCTTCTTTGTCTATCCGACCCACACCTGAACAATGTCGAGTCTGGATGGCGAAAGCGGGTTTTCAACGTATCGAGGCAGTCGATCTTCAGGATTGTTGTCCCTATCACTTTGGTTTAGTGGCGCGAGTGATAGACCCTTAGTCTAATCCTCGGGAATAAACGCTGTCGGTGTGCAACGTGTGTCGCCGTCGCAGCAACTGATATGCCGCAGGAATGACGAACATGGACAACAACGGCGCAGTGATCATGCCACCGACCATGGGGGCGGCGATGCGACTCATGACTTCCGACCCGGTGCCACTGCCCCATAAAATCGGCAGCAAGCCGGCCAAAATCACGGCAACCGTCATGGCTTTGGGGCGTACCCTAAGCACAGCCCCTTCCTTGATCGCCGCCTCAAGGACGTCGGCCGTTATGGGCAAACCTTGCACCTCGCGTTCCGCGATAGCGTGTTTCAAATACAATAACATTACTACGCCGAATTCCGCCGCAACACCGGCCAGCGCGATAAATCCCACACCCGTGGCCACCGACATATTGAAACCCATGGCATAGAGAAACCACACCCCACCGGTGAGTGCAAAAGGCAGTGTCGCCATGATCAGTAACGCTTCATTTAAGCGGCGAAACGTCAGATAGAGCAATATAAAAATAATCAGTAAGGTGGCGGGCACCACCCGCTTAAGCTTGGCGTTAGCCCGTTCCAGAAATTCGAACTGCCCTGAGTAAGCCAGGCTCATACCCGGTTCCAGGGTCACCTCACGCGCGATGGCGGCACGTAGATCCTTCACGGTAGAGGCCAAATCCCGGTCACGCACATCCACGTACACCCAGCCGGAAGGGCGTGCGTTCTCGCTTTTCAGCATGGGTGGCCCATCACTGATGGAGATGCGGGCCACGGTACCGAGGGTGATCTGCTGACCTTTGTTCGTCAAAATGGGTAATTGGCGCAGCCCTTCCAGAGAGCCCCGCCATTCACGCGGGTAGCGTACGTTGATGGGAAAGCGTGCCAGCCCTTCGACGGTTTCGCCGATGTTTTCACCGCCAATCGCCGAACTCACGACTGACTGCACATCGGCCATATTGAGGCCGTAGCGAGCGGCGATATCACGATGAATATTCACGTCGATATAACGGCCGCCCGTGAGCCGCTCGGCCAGTGCCGAACTCACGCCCGGCACGTTTTTCGCCACGCGTTCCACCTGGCTTGCGATGCGATCAATCGCGGCCAGCTCGGTGCCGCTGATTTTGATGCCGATCGGACTTTTGATACCGGTGGCCAGCATGTCGATGCGGTTACGAATCGGCGGCACCCAAATATTAGTGAGCCCCGGCACTTTCACAACGCGGTCCAGCTCATCAATCAGCTTTTCGGGCGTCATGCCGTCTCGCCAGTGTTCTCGTGATTTGAAGCGAATCGTGGTTTCGAACATTTCCAACGGTGCTGGATCGGTTGCGGTTTCCGCGCGGCCTGCTTTACCAAACACGGTCTCCACCTCCGGTACCGTTTTGATTAATCGATCCGTGAGTTGCAACAGCTCGCTGGCTTTCGACGCTGACAACCCTGGCAGGGCGGAAGGCATATAGAGCACATCGCCTTCATCCAGCGGCGGCATAAATTCACCGCCCAAACGCGATAACGGCCACCAAGCAGTGACGAACAACACGGCCGCAACAACCAAGGTAAGCTTTGGCCACTGCAATACACCGTTCAGCAGCGGGCGATAAAGCGCAATTAATCCTCGATTAAGCGGGTTCAGCGTTTCTTTGGGGATGCGACCTCGAATCCAATACCCCATCAAGACCGGCACCAAGGTGAGAGCAAGGCCGGCCGCGCCCGCCATCGCGTAGGTTTTGGTAAACGCTAACGGGCCAAATAAGCGGCCTTCTTGTGCTTCCAGTGTAAAAACAGGAATAAACGACAAGGTAATAATCAGCAGACTGAAAAAAAGTGCCGGACCCACTTCGGTGGCTGCCTGTTGAATCACGTTCCAATGCGCCTCACCGGTGAGATGCTCGCCGGGGTGCGCCTCGGTCCAGTGTTCAATTTTTTTGTGCGCGTTTTCAATCATGACGACCGCCGCATCGACCATGGCACCAATGGCGATGGCAATGCCGCCGAGCGACATTATATTGGCGTTCACGCCCTGGTAGTGCATGACGATAAATGCCATCAACACCCCTAGCGGCAGGGAAATAATGGCCACTAACGCCGAACGTAAGTGCCATAGGAAGACGACGCACACCACGGCCACCACCATGAATTCCTCGACCAGCTTATGGGTGAGGTTTTCGACTGCGCGATCGATCAGGTGAGAACGGTCGTAGGTGGTGATAATTTCCACCCCTTTAGGCAATCCGCGTTGCAGCTCGGCCAGTTTCTTTTTCACCGCGACAATGGTTTCGCGCGCATTTTTGTCGGAGCGTAGAATCACCACGCCGCCGACCGTTTCGCCTTCGCCGTTCAGCTCCGCAATGCCACGCCGCATTTCTGGGCCGAATTGCACGAAGGCGACATCGCCTAGCGTCACCGGCACGCCGGCCGCAGACACACCTAACGGAATGGCCCTGAAATCCTCCAGGGACCGCAGATAGCCGGATGCACGTACCATGTATTCCGTCTCTGCAAGTTCTAGTACCGAACCGCCGGTTTCCTGATTGGCGTTTTGAATGGCGTCAATCACCTGGGTGTGAGGAATTCGGTAGGCCACCAATTTCAACGGGTCGAGCACAACTTGGTATTGTTTGACCATGCCGCCGATGGTGGCCACTTCCGAGACATTGGGCAGGCTTTTCAATTCAAATCGCAAAAACCAATCTTGCAGCGCCCGCAGCTGTGACAGGTCGTGTTGGCCGGTTTTATCGATCAGGGCGTATTCATAAATCCAGCCGACGCCGGTGGCGTCCGGGCCTAACGACGCGTTGGCAGTGGCGGGCAGACGTCCCTGTACCTGATTGAGATATTCCAACACGCGTGAGCGTGCCCAGTAGAGGTCGGTGCCGTCCTCAAACAGCACATACACGAACGAGTCGCCGAAAAAGGAAAAGGCGCGCACTGTCTTGGCACCGGGTACCGACAACATGGTGGTCGCCAACGGATAGGTCACCTGATTTTCAACGATCTGCGGGGCTTGGCCGGGGTAGCTGGTGCGAATGATGACTTGCACATCCGACAGATCGGGTAAGGCATCCAGCGATGTGGTTCTGACGGACTCTACCCCCCACGCCGTCACAAATAACGCGGCTAACAGCACCAGAAACCGATTAGCGATGGACCAGCGAATGACTGTCTCAATCATGGCTGGTCTCCGGTTTTTTCGATGGATTGAATTTCGAATTCACCGTCCACGGCGGTAAATTCAAAGCGAATGCGATCCCCTGGTTGCAACGTGTTGGTGAGATCAGGCTGCGCCAGCGTGAAAGGCATGGTCATCGCACCCCATTTCAGTGAGGAAATCGGACCATGACTGATGGTGAGTTCGTGCGCGGAGACCGCTTCGATTTTGCCTTCGGCTTGATGCCGCTCGGGCGTTTTCATCGAAGCGCGATCGGCGTTATCGCGTTCTTCCCCGCCAGTATCAAATTTTTGCAATACCCCTGAGAGGCTGGCTTCAGAATCGATCAGGAACTGCCCCGACGCGACCACGGTCTGTCCTTCCTTCAAGCCCCTTAGAATGGCCGTTTTACCCTGTGTTTCGCGGCCGGTCTCAACGTCCACCGGCAGGAAGGAGTGCTTATCGAGGGCAACGATCACCACGTTGCGTTTCCCGGTGCGAATGACGGTTTCAGACGGCACCCACAGCAGCGGTTGGGTCTCGCCGATGTCAATCCACACGTGCGCAGTCATGCCCGGCCGTAAGCGACCCTCGGGGTTTTGCAATTCCACCCGCACTTTGAGGGTGCGGGTCTCTGCGTTGGTGTCCGGCAACACGGCAATAATGCGGCCCTGAAAACACTCCTCAGGATAAGCGCTGAGGCGTGCTTTCAGGGATAGGCCTTCACGTACCTGGGCCGCCTGGGCCTCTGGCACGAAGGCTTCCAGCCAGACGGTGCCGATGCCGACGATTTTGGCCAAGGTCATGCCCATCCCCACCGACATGCCTTGGCGTACCTCCAAGGTGTCGATAACGCCCGCGATCGGGCTTTTGAGGGTGATGGTCGTTTGGGGTTTACCCGTGCGTTCGATCTGCGCGATCAGTTCAGACGACATCCCAAGCAGTGTCAGCCGCTGACGTGCTGCAGCGGTCAGCTCAGGATCACCGTTATGACGCAGCGTCAGAAATTCGATTTGTGCGCCGGTCCATTCCGGTATCAACACATCGGCCAGAGGCGCGTTGGCGGCTATCACATCGCCGGGCGCGCGCGCATAGACGCGCTCTACAAATCCATTGCTGCGCACCTGCACCACTGCCACATCGCGTTGATTAAAACTGACAGTCCCTAATACTTCAATCGACGGGGACAGTGCCCTACGCTCGACCGTCGCCCGCCGTAGCGCCAGATTCTGCTGTACCCGCGAATCAATCGTAATACCTGCCGAATCGCCGCCCGCATCGGCATATTTCGGCACCAGTTGCATATCCATGAAAGGGGACTTGCCCGGTTGGTCGAAATGCTGATTAGGGACCATGGGGTCGTACCAGTAGAGCACCTTTTTTTCACTTTCAGAGGCAGACGCGGGGGCCATCTCTGCGGGCGCGAAAGGCTTCGCCGGAGCGGTATGATGACGTGCAAACCAATAGCCGCCTCCAGCGCTCAGCGCTACGAGGGTTGTGCATAATACGAGGATGTTTAGTGTTTTCACGGTTGTTCTTCTCCGTAGAAAATATGCAGCTGCACGGCCACTGCCATACGCTTTCCTTCGAGCGCTATTGCTTTTAAGCGCTGATTGATCCATTCACGACGTGCATCCAGCACAGCGGTCAAAGGCACGCTGCCAGCACGATAAGCTGCCAATTGCAGATCGACATTTTCGCGGGCTAACGGCAACCCTTGGGTGTGCATCCGTGAGGTTTGACGAGTGAGCATTTCATACTCGGCCAGTTGGCTGTCGAGTTTGGCAAAATGCATGCGTGTCATCTCCGCACGCTCGGCTTCTATACCAGCGAGTTCGAGGCGTTTGGCGCGAAGCTGCGGATCTTGGCGATACGTTGGAAATACCGGTAAATCCACGGTGAATTGCAGTGACACCATGTCACCGAACTCTTCGCCGCGGCGGCCATATGAAAACTCCATCCCCCAATCCGATTGTTTGGCCGCTTCGGCTTCACGCACTTCCGCATTTGCCATACGGGCCATTGGATCAAACAGGGTAATTTCGGGATGGACGTTCAGGTGTTGCCGGAGACGCTGGGCGTCGATGGTTTTAATCGGTACGTCACCGGCCAAGGATTCATCCGCGGCCGGGCCTACCCAACGCCGCAGCATGGCGGTGGCCGCGATCCGTTCGCGGCTCAATTCATCGCGCCGATCGTCCAATTCCGCGGCTTCCTGCCGGGGCAGCACGGCATCCGCCGCCATGGCCTTGCCGCCGGCCAGTTGGGCATTGACCGTGGCCGCCAATAAACGATTTTCTCGCGCCAGCGCATCGAAGAGTGCGAGGCGTTTTTCCAGATAGAACCGAAGGCCCCAGGCTTTGGCGACTTCGCGCCTTACGATCAGCCGATCCAGACGCTGCTTGGCGCTTTCCCTTTCTACCGCGGCATAGGCAAGGTCCTTGCGTGCCTGACGTTTCGCCGCATTGGGCACGTCCTGCATCACGCCGATTTTCTGCATCGTCATGAAGTCTTGAGTGAGGCTGCCGCGATCAGGGCCGGAAATGGGCAGGTTTTCAATGCCCACCACAAGTTTTGGGTCGGGTAGCGCCGCGGCCGGGAGGGCAGCCGCCTGAGCCGCGTCAATCCGTGCCGATTGCGCGGCCAGTCGGGGGGATTGGCCTTCCGCCAACGCCAGCGCCGCTGAAAACGTCAACGGCGCCGCTGGCGTCAGGCCGGACAGCGTCGCGCCAAGGGCAATGCCCATCAAACGATAGAAAAACACGGTGAACTCCTGAACAAAATAGCGTGATCACGTGCGCGCCAAGCCATAGGGTTGGAGCCAAACGTGAGGGTTTCGGGCTACTTAATCAGGTGATGATGCGGGGTGGACGCCACAAGGCGTCTAAGAGATGGGACGAAAGTGGTGGGGATTGCCAGCCAATGACCAGGGGCGTTACGGCAGGAACGATATTCACCACCATGGCTGGCGTCGGCGGAAAACTGGTGGGTGCATTGCATTCCTGTCCACTTTTGCAGGTCTGCGTTTTGGCGGCGTTGGCATGCTTTACCGGATCACAACAATCCATGTCCATGGCGACCACGACGCCGTTGGCCTTCATGACGCAGCGTTTAGCAAAGCTCACATCGGCAAATGCTGACAGCGGCAGCGCCAATGTCAGCAATGCGACTAAGACTAAGCGTAAGGATTTGCGCATGAGGGTTGGGCGTCAAAGATGTGTTCGATACCTTTAATACTACGCAGGATGCGATCAAATTACTACGCCTCGTCGGTAAGCTAAGGTTTTGCCGACCTATTTTGCCGCACCGAATTCACTTTTTACCCACCCACTAGCGATAGAAATGCGTTGGTTTTGCGCGCTTGAGTCGGGGAATTAACGCCGGGGTTTCGCTTTTGTAGCGTAAATAAGCCTCTCCAAAGGTACGAAGGGCATCATTCTCCTCCCGTTTGGCTAAACGTGCATATACGACGACCAATACGGGAAATAGGATCAGGGTCGGCAGCGTAGGCCATTGCAGCAGAAAGCCCAACATGATCAGGATAAACGCCAGATACTGCGGGTGGCGAAGGTAGCCATAGAGACCTTCGGTGGCCAAGGTGCCGGCAACTTGCGCTTTATGCAGTACATTCCACGCTGAGGCCAGCATGAAAAAACCGCCGGCGATAATGAGGTTGCTGAAAATATGCAACACATCAAAATGCGGATTTCCTTCAATACCGAGTAAGGTATGCAGCAAATGTCCACTCTCATGAGAGAAAATATCAAGTGCGGGATAATGTGTTTGCAGCCAGCCGGAAAACACATAAATCGTCAGCGGAAATCCATACATTTCCGTAAACAATGCCACCACGAAAGCCGAGAACGCGCCGAGGCTGCGCCAATCGGTTTTCGAGGTCGGTTTTACAAAGCTGAACGCGAAAAAGATAAAAATCGCGGAGTTCATCAGCACCAATGTCCACAACCCATAAGCGGATTCATGTTGCATAGTGATTTCCTCCTGGGTTGATCGCTAGTGCGTATGCCCGCGCTGTTGTTTTTGTATCGCGTCGTTAAAACCGCGCTGATAGTCGTCCGTTGAGGGTGGTGTGTTTGCGTCTTTTGAATGGCCATGTCCATGACCGCGATGCATAAAAATATGCATCAGTGGACACGCCAAAATAAGTAAATACGGTAAAAACGCCGCCACGTGCTCGCGATGCTCCATCCATAAAAAATAGGTGGCGACCCCTATTAAGCCCAGTGCGGCTAGGCCCGATCCGCTGCGCCAAAACGATGTGTGCTGACTCACGGCGTCTCTCCTCAATAGCCTTGATGGGTATTTATTTGAAAATAACGGCTGTGGGTCAGCGTAAGCAAGCTACCCGGTCTCCAAGTTGATCTGCGTCAACCCGTGCCCCTACATTACAAAAATGTAATCTTCAAAGCGCAGGGAGAGTTTGATTTAACGCAAGCCGACGGGTGTAAAGTGGCATTAATGTAAGGCGATGAATTATTAGAGATTCACACGAGCGCCTGAATGATCGGACAAGGCAGCGCTTGGTCGGCGTGTTTGCAGGTTGAAATCAAGGCACTCAAGGTTTTTTGCATACGTTGCAAATCCGCCAATTTGCTTTCGATTTGCTGCAAGCGTTCGCTCGCCACCTCACGGATGGCGTTACGTTCGCCGCCTTGTTCCAATAGCAGTAGCTGCGCAATTTCGTCGAGCGTAAAGCCTAATTCTTGGGAACGTTTGATAAACCGGATGCGCGCAATCAGTTCGCGGGGATAGTGACGATAAGCCCCTTGCGTAGAGGGGACCGGCAACAAGTCGCGCTTTTGGTAGTAGCGAATGGTTTCAATGCCGACCCCGGCTTCGCGCGCCAGGTGGCCGATGGTAAGCGGTTTATCCGACATGACGCAAAACCTCTTGACTCTGGGGTTAGGTACGGAGTTTACCTTTAGGTGGCATCATTGAAAAGCGATTAGGAGAACGCCCTATGCAAGCTCAATCCCACGGTGCCTGCTGTCACGCTGGCGCCAAGCATTCCCCAAGCCAAGAGACCACCACACTCAAAGACCCTGTGTGTGGGATGTCGGTGACGCCCCAATCTCCGCACCAGACCACGTTCGAAGGCCAAACACATTACTTTTGCAGTGACCGCTGCAAGGACAAATTCATTCAGAACCCGCACCAATATCTGGGCCATACCCAAACGCATAAGCCCGCTCATGGGCATAGTCACAACGATGGGCGGTGTCACGCTCATGACCATGGGCTTACCCATGCGCATAAACCCCACGGTAGCGCGTTGCCAGCCCCTGACGCTCATACTGCGGCACCAAGCACGATCTATACCTGTCCCATGCACCCCGAGGTGCGCCAGGATCACCCCGGCGACTGCCCGAAATGCGGTATGGCGCTCGAACCGGAATTGCCCAGTGTCGAAGACGAAGAAAATCCGGAATTGATCGATTTTCGCAGGCGGTTTTGGTTCACGTTGCCCCTGTCGGTGATCGTTACCATTCTTGCGATGGCCGGACATCGACTCGATTGGTTTCATGGCTCCACGCAAAGCTGGATTGAACTGTTGTTATCTGCGCCGGTCGTGTTGTGGGCCGGTGCTCCGTTTTTCGCGCGCGGCTGGGCATCGATCATTCATCGCAGCCCGAATATGTGGACGCTGATCAGCCTGGGCACTGGCGCCGCCTTTACTTACAGCGTAGTGGCGACGCTATTTCCCGAGGTATTTCCAGCGACGTTCATGATGGAGGGACGCACCGGTGTTTATTTTGAAGCGGCGGCAGTGATTATTTCGTTGACCCTGCTAGGCCAGTTGCTGGAATTGAAAGCCCGCTCGCAAACCTCGGCCGCCATAAAATCCCTGTTGGGATTAGCACCCAAAACCGCAAGACGTATTAACGACGACGGTGGCGAGGAAGATGTTCCGCTGACGTATGTTCATGTCGGTGATCGTTTGCGCGTGCGTCCTGGCGAAAAAGTGCCAGTGGATGGCGTCGTTATCGAGGGTAACAGCGCGGTGGACGAATCCATGCTCACGGGCGAGCCGATTCCGGTAAGCAAACGGGCGGGCGACGCTCTGATCGGTGCCACTATGAACACGCATGGCAGTTTGGTGATGCGTTCCGAGAAAATAGGCTCGCAGACCATGCTTGCGCAAATCGTGCAGTTGGTGGCACAGGCACAACGTTCACGGGCACCCATGCAACGCATGGCCGATGCGGTCGCTGGATATTTTGTCCTGGCTGTGGTCGCCGTGGCCGTGGCGACCTTTTTTGCGTGGGGCCTTTGGGGACCCAATCCGAGTTGGGTATACGGTTTAATTAATGCGGTGGCCGTGCTGATCATCGCGTGTCCCTGTGCATTGGGATTGGCAACGCCAATGTCGATCATGGTGGCGACCGGTAAAGCGGCTACCCAGGGTGTGTTGTTTCGTGATGCCGCAGCCATTGAACGTCTACGCCAGATCGACACCTTGGTGGTTGATAAAACGGGCACACTGACCGAAGGTAAGCCCAGCTTTGAGCGTGCCATCGCTACCTCCTCGTGGAGCGAAAGCGAATTACTGCGTTTGGCGGCGAGTTTGGATCAGGGCAGCGAACATCCGCTGGCGCATGCCATTGTCGCAGCCGCCAAACAACAGAACTTGAGACTGTCCTCCGTCAGCGATTTTGAATCCGGTACCGGCATTGGGGTACGCGGCATGGTTGACGGGCATCACTTGGCGTTGGGCAATACCGCCTTGATGACGGCCGAAGGAGTGACAGTGGAGAGCACCGCTGCGCAAGCCGAAAGGCTGCGCCTGAGTGGCGCGAGCGTCATGTACTTGGCGGTCGATAAGACACTGGCGGGCCTCTTGGCCGTCTCCGATCCCATTAAAGCGAGCACGGCCGATGCCCTGCAGCACCTGCGCGACCACAAGGTGCGCGTTATCATGGCCACGGGCGATGGGGTGACGACCGCACAAGCCGTGGCGAAACGCTTGGGCATTGAGGAAGTATACGGCGAAGTACGTCCGGTCGATAAACTGGCCCTGGTGGAACGCCTGCAGAAACAGGGACACATCGTGGCCATGGCTGGTGATGGTATTAACGACGCCCCTGCGCTGGCACGTGCCGATGTAGGGATCGCGATGGGCACGGGCACGGATGTGGCCATGAACAGCGCGCAAGTGACCTTGGTGAAAGGCGATCTCGTCGGTATAGCACGCGCTCGCGCTATCTCTGTGGATACCGTTGCCAATATGCGGCAGAACTTGGGTTTCGCCTTTGTGTATAACGCCCTGGGTGTGCCTATTGCAGCCGGTGTGCTGTACCCATTCACCGGCTGGTTGCTTTCGCCCATGTTGGCCGCATTGGCGATGAGTTTGAGTTCGGTGTCGGTGATCAGCAATGCCTTGCGGTTGTCGTACACGAATAAAGTTTGATAACGCGGAGAAGAAACGCGGTCTACACCGAGGTCGTGCTCGACGAACGAGTTGCTTACAGTTTGTCGAGCGCGAGACTCTATTGCTCATCAGGCACAAAAAATCACAATAAAAAAGCAAAGTGCGATTGCATATGGACAGCGGCATAGCTCGCGGGGTGCTGTTGCTTGCGCTAATTTATATTCTTTTGAAACTGCCAAGTGATTTTAATTGTTTTCAAGACGCATCGCGGCTCGTGAGTTGGAGCAGAGAAAGGGTGGAAAGTCTGGGCGGATGTGCGAACCCAAGGAAGGATTATTTAATAAGGCGCGGTGAGGCACTTTATTTTAAAAGTCAGCAGAGATCCACAATCGGCGAACCGTGATAGTAAGGAGGCGGGAAGGGTGATGGATCAATAGACGGTCTATAGGTTGAGAACACAACGGGATATGCGCAGGATTGCGCCTATGGCCTGAGCGTTGGGCGAGCGTCTTACCCATCATCCTTCTTTTGCTTGCAGACAATGGATCAACACATCCAGTCCTTCATGGGGATTGATTCCCAACGCATCGCAGTATTGTACGAACTCCACCACGTCAATTCTTCGGCGGTTTTGCTCCATTTTCCCAATGACGGAATGATGACGTCCTACTTTTAAGGCCGCGTCGCGTATCGACAGGCCTTTCGCCTCGCGCTGGGCTCGGAGCCAATCGCGAAGAACTTCGTAGTAGGGAGAATAGGAGGATGTTTTCATTGTCTCGATTTTAGAGACACGGTATTATGTCGCGAAATTCGAGACACCTCAGACATCCCGCCGCCCGCATGAAGAAGTTTCAGCTCGATCCGGTTCTAGGCTCCCTATTGAAATCCGGACAAATTCAGCAATTCACCATTCCCGATCTCCGTGACGCCTACATGGAAGTGCCAGGGTGTCGGCATCAGTCGGTGCCGGCGGCGCAACAATTCATCTACAAGAATGTGTTGCGTTTAGAGGCCAAGGGCCTTGTGGAGCGGATGGGGTCTTTAAAAGGGAAAAGCATACGATTTCGAATGACGCAGGCATTCCCGGCGCCACCGGCGGAGCCAGAAAAAGCGATCGAAAAAGCACGTGCAGCAAGTAATGATGAGGACGCCCTTCGGACGCTATCCGAAAAGCTCACTCGCTATAAATTCGAGCTGCTCTCTACTAGGGCGGAGGCCGAAGAATACGATGCAATCTGTAAAGAACTACCGCAGATGCAGCCTCACATCCAGGAACTGTACAACCAAGCCCGTAACCGCATTCACGAGATTCACGGAAAAGTTAAAGCACTCGAAGCCGCGATCACACGTCCATCATGAGGCTTCGCAAATGGCAGAGAGCCTGTATTCAAAATGCGTTAACGCGATATCGCGCGGGTCACAGTCATTTTTTATGTTTAGCCACACCGGGTGCTGGAAAGACATTCATGGCGGCCCAGTTGGCCCAGCGTCTATTTAAAGAAAACTTGATTGATTTGGTATTATGTTTTTCTCCTTCAGTTGGCGGCGAGCTCGAAGCGCAATTAAAAAGACGCTGTGATGGGTCATTGCGAGCAGTGGGAAATTCGTTGACCTATCAAGCAATGTTGTCGTTGGGAAAGGATTTTTGGGATCTGTTTGATCAATGCCGAGTCTTTGTCATTTTTGATGAAATTCATCATTGTGCCGGGCAGGATTTGACGCGCGCTAATGCGTGGGGTCAGCAAATCATTTCCCATATTCAAGGGCGCGCTACGTATACCTTGGCATTGACCGGAACGCCATGGCGCTCCGATAGAATTCCTATCGTGCTATCGAATTACTGTAACCAAGATCATCAAATTCAGTGCGATTATCGTTATGGCATCAAAGAGGCGATTGCAGACAATGTCTGCCGAGTTCCTCGGCTTATATTGATTGACAATGACAATCTTGTGCTGAAAAAAGGTGATGAGGTAAGTGAGTTTTCATCGTTTACGGCGTTGCTATCACAAACCCAATTTGGCTATCAAAATCTTATTCAGTCGGAAACCTTGTTGAACCACATTCTCACCAAGGCCGATAAAAAACTCAACGAATTACGACGGCGCATTCCAGATGCGGGAGGCTTAATCGTTGCGTCCTCGGTAGCACATGCACAATTGATTTATCGATTGCTGCACAAAGCCACCGGCGAGCAAGCTATTGTCGCAACCTACGAACAGGGCGATGCGCCGCAGCTCATTGAACAGTTTAAGTACGGCAGGCAAAAATGGATCATTGCCGTGGGCATGATCAGTGAAGGCACCAATATTCCTCGCTTGCGAGTGTGCTGTCATTTGACACGCGTGAAGACAGAGCTCCATTTTCGGCAAGTACTCGGTCGCATCCTGCGATCCACCGGGGTATATGGCGAAGAAGGCTTTCTGTATATGCCTGCAGAACCTACACTCATTGAATTCTCCACACGCATCGGCAACGATATTCCGGCGGAGAATGTCGTGATAATCGATGTTGACTCCGGCACCGAGGGTGATCCCTTTCAGGTCGATGACGATACCCCGGCTTATTTCGGCGATGATACTGTTAGCGTCGAACACGATGATGAAGAGGAGGTATGGGAGTTATCGGATCCATTCCCCGTAAGTGAATCGTTACTTGAACAAGCTTATGCCGCTACGCTCAATATTTTTGGTAAGTTTAGGGAAGATCTGTTGACCTTGAATGGGATGCACGCCGGAAAGCCATAGGGAATCCCAACATGATTATTCTGGATATTGAAGCGAGTGGGCTCTCGATCGAGAGCTACCCGATCGAAGTGGCGTGGCAACATCGTTACATGGCATCCGCGTGTGATACTTTTCTAATAAAACCGAATGACGATTGGACGCATTGGGATAAGCATGCGGAATTATGCATTCATCAAATTCCTCGACAAGCGCTTTTTGATGAAGGCATACCGGTAAAAGACGCGGCAGAGCGACAAATGATGTATTGATCGCCAGAATCGTTTTTCGACTCGACGGACATTTTGGCTGGACCGTAATGAACGCAAATAGGGAGCTAATAGCTTCAGCTCACAGTCATCGACGTCGCCTTCAAAGGGTTGAACCGCTACCAAGTTTCCATAACTTCGTTTGTATTTTTCTGGTGTGTCATCAACAGCAATCACTCTTTCTAACGCGTATCCCTTCTCTTTCACCTTCTTGATATTCTTTGACCAAATATGCGTTTGTTGTTCTGGTACATATTCAATTGTGCATCGATTTCTTGCCCAAACGAAACTCAAGGTATATTCATTTCCAAATATATTTTCTACTACTTCACATGCATAATCTTCGCTTGAAGACGTCCAGACAGCCACCTCGAAATGTTCACGACAAAGCGAAAGAAACTCTTCTAGATAAGGCCGCTTATAAACACCGAACGGCCCTACATGGAAATGTGGTTCGTACTCAAGGAGGTCACTGCGCGCATGAATCAAGGTCTCATCTAAATCTAAAATCAGAAGCATGCTTTAGTATCTCTGAAGCTCATCAATTTGCAGAATATGCTCAACTTATTTAATGCCAGTTATGGGGCGGCAATTGCGCTGTCGAGAGTTCAATTATGTCCCAGAGCCGAACCGGCATATAGGTGATTTGCAATTTCTTCGTGGGACCGCAAAGCCGTCAATCGCTCGGCAAGTGATGATTTGATTCCACACGAACTGGTCACAAAACAACCCGGAAGGTGATGCTTGTGATTGAATTTGGGTAAACGACTTGCGCAGCACGGGTTATCCGTTATGTTCCCTCTAGGGATGCCAAATAAAATCTTTTATATCATGTAGTTATGAAATTTTTGGCGGATTTCGTAAGAATCCCGGCCAACCCTCTAGTTATGACTCTTCCCGTTCCACGAATTGTTTCACGAGATAAAGTGATCGAATTTACTCAGTACCCCACTATGGAGAAACTGTGGAGGAATGTGCAGAAAACCATCAAAAACGCCTGAAAATGCAGGTTTTATTGGTTTACCCACCTGTCGCCCCCAGTTGTTTTGACTTGGTACATCCGTCACAGATAACGCCAAGTGTCATTGGCAAAAAAGCCCGCATGTGGGAAAGCGGCAGGAGGCTCACCTACCTGCGGGCGTCATGATGGACTATTGAACGCGAGTGGCCGTCCAATGTTGATTGGCACCACCCAAATAATCCCATTGATGAATATTGGCACCGTTCTGGGTCGACACCGTGCTGACATCCATGACCTTGCCACTCACTCGTGCCGTCAAACGAAGCGTACCGTCGCTGTTTTTGTCGACTTTCCACTGCTGTGCGTTGGTTCGGTTACACGACCAGGTGTGAATGTTGGTGCCGTTACTGGTGCCGCTAAAACGTACATCCAGGCATTTGCCACTGTGACGTGCCTTGATTTCGTAGTAGCCATTTGAAAGATCAATAAATTGCCAGCGCTGGTTATTGCCGCCGTGGCAACTCCATTGAGCCACATTGGCGCCATCTTGCGTCCCTGATTCCGTAACATCGGCACACAAACCAGAGTGTTTGGCCTTCAACGTGTAAATCCCGTTATTGACAATATCTGAGCCCGTGCCACCGCCGCCACCACCACCGGGTACACGTGTGGGGCGAAATGAAGCCAACTCAGCACGCACATTGTTCAAAGCCTTCACCGCAAATGCTTGTTGTGGCTGACCTTCTGGTACACCACAAGGCACACCACGGCAGCTCAAATTGGGATTTGAAAACAAACTGATACGCGAGGCACCAAAGGCACTGGGGTAGGCCATAACCGTAGAAAACAGTCCATCCACCCCATGCCCCAGACCATACGCATAACGGGCGCCACTGGTGTCGCCTTGACGCCTGGAATGGTTCAACCCCATGTTGTGACCCAACTCATGGGCGAGAACCACTGCACCACAGGTATTGCCAGTCACGTTATAAGCCCAGTCTGCATTCACCGACACATAACCGACACCACAGCTACCGAGCCGGTGGATCTGCGAAACGAAATCCGCGCCATATTCATCACGTTTGCTTCTCACCCAGGAATTATTACGAATGTTACCCAACACCTCGCTCATGTTGGCACCGGCGGGATCATGACGAACCGTGCCAACCAAACGCAGCTGTATATCGACGTTACTGTTTCTATAAATGGTATTGACCTGATCCACCCAGCTACGAAGTGTTGCGGCGGGTTGGCCACCAAAACGGGTTTCTGTTGCCCCATCATACAGAAGCAATAAATCCACCTCTGCCGCCGTCACCGCCAACGGTGAAGCAAGCGCAGCCGATCCCATAAACAAGGTGAGATATTTTTTAAGCAGTGGTTGCATGGTGTTTACCTTCTTTTTGTTGTGAGATTTCGCTTGAGAGCACAAATGGACCTACTGGATGATCCACAAGGACATGCTTTTTACAGGCATTCACCCGGAATCTAGGAGAGCAATATGTAGAAACTGTGGAGGGGTTCGCGAACCGGTCGTCGTTTTATAAAAACAACAACAAAATACGTACACAAAACAAACAAAAGAAACGCGAAAAAACACGCTTAGAAAATAAAAAAAGGCTGCTCGTGGCAGCCCTTTCTGAAATAGTCGGGTTTATTTTCAACACACGTAACGTTGAATTTTTGAGCCTGCATTTCAATTAATAGATAAGAAAAACTGACCCTTCCGGATAAGCATGGGCCAGGCACCCTGATAAAGGGCAGCCAAATAATAGGCGTTGTGCCATAATTTGCTAAATTTATATTCCCTATTTTCGGTATTTAGTCTGTGAATATTAGTCGCGTCGACCTTAATCTATTAGTTTATCTCGACGTTCTCCTACATGAGAAAAACGTCAGCCGCGCCGCCGAACAGCTAGGCATCACCCAGCCCGCCATGAGCAACGGCCTCAAACGCCTGCGGGAACTGTTCAACGACCCCCTGCTGATCCGCTCCAGCGACGGTATGAAACCCACCGAACGCGCCCTCGAAATCCAGCCCAAGATCCGCCAGATCCTCGCCGAAACCGCCGAAATGCTGGAACCCAAACAGGAATTCAAACCCTTCCAGAGCAAACGCGTCTTCCGCATGATGGTCAGCGACTACGCCGAAGCCACCCTGATCCCCCCCTTGATCAAACAAATCCGATCAGAAGCCCCCAACATCATCCTCGACTTCCTCACCCCCAGCGACGTCAGCTACCACGACATGGAAATGGGCAAAGTCGACATGGCCATCAACCGCTTCAACGAAATTCCCGGCTCCTTCCACCAATCCGTCATCTGGAAAGACAGCTTCTCCTGCCTCATCAACCACCGCAACCCCATCGTCCACAACTTCAACCTGAAAACCTACCTCGAAGCCCAACACATCTGGGTAAGTAAAACCGGCATGGGCGTCGGCTTCGGCGTCAACCCCGAAAAATCCGGCGGCCTCGGCTGGATCGACCAAGCCCTCGCACGCATTGGCAAACGCAGAAAAATCACCATCTTCACCCGTCACTACCAAATGCCAGCCTTACTCGCCCAGAATAACGACCTGATTGCGACACTCCCCACCCGCATCGCCAAGATGCAAGCAGAAAATCCCCGTCTAATCATCAAAGAACCCCCATTCCACATACCGGAATTTGAACTGATCATGGCCTGGAGCCCACTCTTGCACCATAACGCAGCCCATCAGTGGCTGCGTCGGCTTGTGTTATACGTTGCAGAAAGACTAAGAATCGAAGGTGCAGCAGAGGAGGAGTAGTCACTGCTGCTTAGAGGCGGTGGGTGATAGAGGGTTTATGGAACGTCGCCGACATGGATGTCGGCGTCGAGCCTACAGGGAAGTATTTACGGCGATTCCATAAACCCTCTATCACCCACTGACTTTTCAGAGAAAAATTCCGGCAAATAAAAAAGGGCTCGAAAGAGCCCTTTTTTCACAGAACAAAATCACCAAATATTAACGCCCGTACTTAGCTTTCGCCTCACGACGCTTAGCATGCAACACCGGCTCAGTATAACCGTTCGGCTGCGCACACCCCTGGAACACCAACTCACACGCCGCCTCAAACGCCACATTCCCTTCAAAATTTGGCGCCATATTACGATAGGCCGAATCACCCGCATTCTGCTTGTCAACCACCGCCGCCATCCGCTTCATGGTCTCCATCACTTGCGCTTCCGAGCAAATACCATGATGCAACCAGTTGGCAATATGCTGGCTAGAAATACGCAGCGTCGCACGGTCTTCCATCAACCCCACGTTATTGATATCCGGCACCTTCGAGCAACCAACACCCTGATCAATCCAGCGCACCACATAACCCAGAATACCCTGTGCGTTGTTATCCAGCTCCTGCTGAATTTCCTCGGCAGACGGTTTGCCACTCATCAACGGCAACGTAATGATGTCATCCAGCTTGGCGATTTCACGCTTGGCCAATTCATCCTGACGCGCAGCAACGCTCACCTTGTGATAATGCAACACGTGCAAGGTTGCAGCAGTAGGCGAGGGTACCCATGCGCAACTGGCGCCCGCCATCGGGTGCGCGATCTTGGTTTCTACCATCTGCTTCATTTCGTCAGGCTTTGGCCACATGCCTTTACCGATTTGTGCCTTACCCTTCAAGCCAGAACGCAGACCATTATCAACGTTCCAGTTTTCATAAGCATTAATCCAGGCCTGCGCTTTCATCGTGTCTTTGCGCACGACCGCACCGGCTTCCATGCTGGTATGGATTTCATCGCCAGTACGATCCAAAAAGCCCGTATTGATAAAGATCAAACGTTGCTTGGCCGCACGAATACATTCTTTCAGGTTTACCGTCGTGCGACGCTCTTCATCCATAACGCCGATCTTGAGGGTATTGCGTGCAAGACCCAGTTCATCTTCGACAGCACTGAACAACTCACAGGCAAACGCGACTTCTTCTGGGCCATGCATTTTCGGTTTAACGATATACACGCTACCCGTGCGGCTGTTCTTGAACGGGCCTTTGCTCAGCAAATCATGCTTGGCAATCAATACCGTGACCATGGCATCCATAAAGCCCTCAGGGACTTCGTTACCATTCTGGTCGAGAACCGCTTCGTTGGTCATCAGGTGGCCCACATTCCGCACCAGCAACAACGAGCGGCCAGGCACTGTAAATGTAGAACCATTAGGTGCGATATATTCACGATCCAGATTCATGCGGCGGGTCAATTGCTTGCCGCCCTTGTCGAAGGTTTCGCTCAGGTCGCCTTTCATCAGGCCCAGCCAGTTGCGATAAACCAATACCTTGTCTTCCGCATCGACAGCAGCAACCGAATCTTCACAGTCCTGAATGGTCGTAATGGCGGATTCCATCAATACGTCTTTAACACCAGCCGCATGGTCTTTGCCGATTGGGCTGGCAGGATCAATCTGAATTTCAAGGTGCAGATGGTTGTTTTTGAGCAATACGCCCGTGAGTACCACATCCCCCTTGTAACCCACGAATTGGGCAGGGTTTGCCAACCCCGTTTCGGTGCCGTTGCTCAGTGTGACAGCCAGTGCACCATTTTTCACAGCGTAGCGGGTCGCATCTTTGTGGCTACCGCTTGCCAACGGCGCTGCGTCGTCCAGTACACCTGCGGCAAATGCCACGACTTTGGCACCACGGACAGGGTTGTAACCTTTGCCTTTCTCGGCGCCACCGTCTTCAGAGATAACGTCGGTGCCATAAAGCGCGTCGTACAGACTGCCCCAACGCGCGTTGGCAGCGTTCAAGGCATAACGTGCGTTCATGACGGGTACTACCAGCTGGGGGCCCGCAATCGTGGCAATTTCGGCGTCTACGTTCGTCGTTTCAATGCTGAAATCGGCGCCTTCCGGTACCAGGTAGCCAATGTCGGTTAAAAAGGCTTTGTAGGCTACGGCATCATGCGCTTGACCTGCGCGGGCCTTGTGCCATGCGTCGATCTTGGCTTGAATCTCATCGCGTTTGGCCAGCAGTGCTTTGTTTTTCGGGCCCAGGGTATTGACGATTTTTTCGAATGAAGCCCAGAACGCATCGGGTTCGACGCCGGTGCCAGGGGCGATTTCATTGGCCACAAGGTCATGAAGTACGGTGGCGATCTGCAGACCACCTTTCTTGATGCGTTCCGTCATTGGTTAAGCCTCGATTCTGACGATTTAGGGGGACGATTTACCGAAATAACAGGGCCCTTTGTGCACCCTGCAACAGACCGCGTAGACTACCCGAACCGCAGTCATTTCGAAAGACCTGGAGGCTGCACAGAAGCGCTTGAAAATGATAGACTGTTTGGTCATTTTGGCATTGGCAAAAACTGCACGAGCGCTGACAGTGAATCGCTTGATTCGGGGTTTGAAAGCATCGAGACACGTGTAGTTCTGAATTGTTCGATGCCGCTAGTGATATCTTCTATTCAATCACGTCAACTTTGATCTCATACCCGAGGTCCTGTTGCCCTTGCTTTCGAGTAGAGTACATGATGCCGCTCGAAGACTGTTTTACACCCTGATCAACACCACCGAGAGGCGTCCAAAGCCCTAATGGTGCGCTGATGACCGTGTTCAACGTGCTCACTTCGATATTCGCTTGAGCATTGTTGCCCTTCATTTTCTGGCTGTGACTGCTGATCTCCAGATACACCTTGTCGCGTTGCAGCTTCGGCACCACATAGATACCACTCGTGACAGGCTTATAATGGGTGGTACTCGAAACACCGTTCATGGTAACGATTTGCTCACGAACGGGCGCCTCTTGACCCAGGCTGATATAGCCTTCCTCGCCTTCCAGCACTCTGACCTGATGCACGCTACCATCACTGGCGGTGCTGATACTGTTGCGAGGCATCACCCGCATTTCTACACGTCTGTCGGTGCTCGATCCGCGATATATCACCACATTGTTATCACCTTCACCACGCTCCACGCGCACACCGCTATTGTCTTCGACATAGTCTGCACTGGTTTCGACGCCGCGTGCAGTGGTTTGGTGCTGGTCAGAACGACGCAACGACACCAGTAAATTACGTGGTGGCCGGTCGACTTCATCCAGGATGCGCTGGATTTCGATATGGTTGGCACGATCCGTGCGGATAATGATTTTGTTTTTATAGACTGAAATCGAATCTCCACTGCCGAGCAGATCCTGTACCAACGGTGCTACCTTTTCGGCTGGCCAATAAGTCTCATAGACTTCGAGCACAGGCTCAGCGATGGCTGAGCTACTCAGGGTCGTTAGCACAACCGCAAACGACAAACCGTGGGTGACAGAGGTAATTCGTTTCATCGTCATGGTGTCAATCGTCTCAGTTCCTGGCATGGCTCAGCGCGATCCCAGGCGGCATCAAAATAACGGGTTTGCTTGGCGGCATCAGGAATGGCACGAAATTCACAATGGCCACGCATATGTCCATGAGTATAGCGCTTCACCATGCCAATATTGTCTACCAACATGAATTCATTCATATCTTCGATAATATCGATAGGAAAAGATCGAATATCGATACAGGAGGGTAAACGGCGTTGCAGCTCGACCATCCGATGGCCACGCCGCGCCGCATTTCCTGGATCTTTCAACAAAATCCGTATGGGTACGTTTTTGCGGTTACGTGCGACATCCGATGCCACGCGCAAGAATTCTGCATTGTCATACAGTTCATGATCGAATTCTTGTGTGAAAATCTTGATGGAAAGCTTGGCCTGCCGCGCCATGTTATTGATGGCACAGCGAAATTCTTCAACGCCAGAAAGTGCAAGCGTGCCCGTGCTCTCACCCACAATTAATAGTTCACCCAGGTTTGTTATCGACATGCGAACACCCGTCTTAATTCTTGTTTAAAGACATTATGGCGGGTTGTCGGGCTGATCGTCGAGAGGCTCAACTAAGGCTTTGTATCAATGAGCAATTTATGCATGGTGCGATGAGGAATGCCTGCATCCATAAACTCATCGGAGGTGATGTGGTATCCCTGTGCAGCATAAAACGGGATGGCATGTGTCTGCGCGTGCAAGAATACCTCCGTCTGCCCCATTGCACGAGCGGTCGCTTCAGCCTCGGCTAGCAATCGTTTTCCCCACCCCTGACCGCGCCGCGACAGGATCACTGCCATCCGTCCGATTTGTCCGCTTGGCAGTAACCGGGCGCAGCCAATCAGCGTGTGGTCCTCAGCGGTGGCGAGTATGTGACGCGCAATGTTGTCTTCATCGTCCCATTCCAGTTCGACCGGCACTTGTTGTTCATCAATAAACACCTCTGTTCGCAGTGGAATCAGCTGTGTTTTCAATTCCTCCCAACTGCCTGTGCGCACGGGCATGCTGTCTATTCCTCATCCATCGCGATATAGATCACACCTTTATTCAGTAGGCTGGTGAGCAGTTGCAAGGCCATTGATGACTGACAAAAACGAATCATCTCGAAATTGTCATACACGCGATGCCCGGCCAGGTAGCGCGCAAAAGGCTGTGCTTTTTCGTGCAATTCGATCGCTTCGCCGTTGATGAAATAGCCATCAATAGCGCCATTTTTTTCTGTGAACAAGAACCGCGAGCTTTCGTCGCGTTGAAACGGGTAGCCTTCTTTAAGCAGCGTAAGTACCTCGTTACTGCGATAGGGTTCTTCAGGCGTCGACAATTCTTTTTCGTATTTGGACTCAGACATTGCCTTGGCCAACCAGCGCCTTACGTGGGCTTTATCCTCTAAAAGTGATTGCAGCAGCGAGTGAATCTTGTCGATTTCACCCTCCGTGAGCTGACCGGGGTTCTCATGAAGAGTGAGATCGGCGTCGTCATAACGCTGATGGTCAGGTAGCGTATCCTGCAGCGAGTCCACGAAACCTTGCAGTAAATCCAGATGGCTGGGCGCGCGGAAACCCACCGACAAGGTCATCGATTCCTTGAGTGCAACGCCCCAATGGGCGAGCGCGGGGGGCAGATAAAGCATATCGCCTGGATTCAATATCCAGCTCTCGCTTTGCTCAAACTGCTCAAGAATTTTCAGTGGTAAACCTGCGACCAGCGATGATCGCTCATCACACGCCTGACCAATGCGCCACTCACGTTGACCGTGACCCTGAATCAGAAATACATCATAGTAATCATAATGGGGACCGACTGTTCCCTGATCGGGTGCATAACTGATCATCAAATCATCAATACGCCAGTTCGGAATAAACGTGAACAAATCCAACAGATGCGAACACGCCGGTACATAATGATCCACCGCCTGCACCAGCAATGACCAATGGCTTTCTGGAAGCGATGTGAAGGTGTCCTCTTCGAAGGGGCCATGCCGCAATTCCCAGTCGTTCTCGCCTCGCTCGATCACGATGCGTGATTCAACCGTTTCTTCCAGGGCAAGGCCAGCCAGTTCATCCGGGGAAATCAGATTGACCGCCTCAGGCAGGGCGTTACGCACCAACAGCGGCTTTTTCTGCCAGTATTCCTGCAAGAACTGTTCGGGGGTCAGTCCACCCAGCAACGAAAGCGGTTCTCCCTTCATGCCTTACACCTTCTTTGCTTGTGCGGCTGCGTTGCCGATATAACTGGCCGGCGTCATCGCACGCAAACGCTGTTTGTCAGCCTCGGGAATCGCCAAAGTTTCCACGAACTCCAGAATGGCCTCTTTCGTGATGGCTTTGCCACGGGTGAGCGCCTTGAGTTTTTCGTAAGGCTTTTCGATATTGTAACGACGCATCACCGTTTGTACTGGCTCGGCTAACACCTCCCAGGCTTCGTTCAGGTCTTCGCCCAAACGTGATTCATTGATTTCCAGTTTACCGATGCCTTTGAGGCTCGCTTCATAGGCAATCAGACAGTGACCCAAGCCAACACCCAGATTACGCAGAACAGTAGAATCCGTCAGGTCGCGCTGCCAACGGGAAATCGGCAGTTTGCGTGCCAGATGATCCATGATGGCATTTGCAATACCAAGGTTGCCTTCTGAATTTTCAAAATCGATCGGATTGACCTTGTGCGGCATCGTTGACGAGCCGACTTCACCTTCAACAGTTTTTTGCTTGAAATAGCCTAGCGAAATGTAACCCCATACATCGCGGTCAAAATCGATCAAAATGGTATTGAAACGTGCGATGGCTTCAAACAATTCAGCGATGTAATCATGCGGTTCGATTTGGGTGGTGTAAGGGTTGTAATCCAGCCCAAGGCTTTCGATAAACGTTTTGGCGTGAGCCATCCAATCGACGTCGGGGTAGGCACTCAAGTGGGCGTTATAGTTGCCCACGGCACCGTTGATTTTGCCTAACAGTGGCACCGCCTTCAGCTGATCAAGTTGGCGCTGTAGTCGGTAGGCGACGTTGGCCATTTCCTTGCCCATCGTGGTGGGCGAGGCGGTTTGCCCGTGTGTGCGCGACAGCATCGGAACATCGGCGTAGCGGTGGGCGAGCGCGCGAATGGCGTTGATGATTTTTTCCTGCATGGGCACGATCACGTGATCGCGGCCTTCTTTGAGCATCAACGCATGGCACAGATTGTTGATGTCTTCAGATGTGCAAGCAAAGTGAATGAATTCATTGACTTTCTGCAATTCAGGTTGGGTTTCAACCTTTTCCTTGAGCAGATATTCGATAGCTTTCACATCGTGATTGGTGGTTTTTTCGATCGCTTTGACGCGTTCTGCATCGGCAAGACCAAAGCCACTGACAATCTCATTCAACGCCAGTTGTGCCGCATCAGAAAATGGAGCGACTTCAGAAATCTGTGGGTTTGAGGCCAGTTGTTGTAACCAGCGAACCTCTACCAGTACACGAAAGCGAATCAGGCCATATTCGCTGAAAATGGTGCGCAGCGCAGCGGTTTTGGCGCCATAACGGCCATCCACAGGTGACACCGCGGTCAATTCGTTCAATTGCATATTCAGCTCCAGATCAAAATAAAAAATGCTTCTGCACAAGAATCAGTGGGCCATGGCCGCTTCCTGCTTGAGCTCAAGCAGGGCATCAACAAGCACACGTTTCTTTAGAAAAAAGTCCAGCCGGCTCCCGCCCAACTGACGCCATAAAATGGCTGAGCGCACACCCGCAAGAAATATGGCGCGAACTTTGTTTGCAGTCTCTTCTTGCGCCAGATGACGCGGATCGCCTTTCACCTGGATGCGAAATTTCAGGGTGCCCATGGTATCGAGATATAACTGAGCCAAGCGCGCGATCACACTGGTATGACTCACCGAATCAAAATGGGCACGTTGTGTTTCGAGTTGCTCCAGGCGTGAGCGTAAAATGGCCAACAAATCCTTGTTTTGGCGCAGCAACTTTTCGATGTGCAACAAGCCAATGGCGTAGCGAATCGATTCACCAAATTTTTGCGACTCCCTTGCCGTGAGTACATTAAGAAGTACATCAATACCCAGACTCAGATGTTTTACGCCATCAAAGATGTCTTCGACATTCTTGGGGTCCATGACGAAAACACTGCCTATCGAACAGTGCAGCGATTCCTTGGGTATATCTCCGGTACGCGCGAGTTGTTGCACCAGCGCGGTAGCCTGAAACATGCCAGCCAGAGCGATCGCTTTGTGCTTGTTTTTGAGAGAAACGGGGGTTTTCGCCATGTGCTTCTTATCGTTGAGTGCTCTCAATGACCCCACCGCCCAGACAAACGTCATTCTGATAAAAAACGACGTACTGCCCCGGCGTTATGGAGCGTTGCGGTTCGTCAAAGGTCGTGACAAAAGTGTCGCCGTCGTGGGTCACGGTACAATCCTGATCGGGTTGTCGATAGCGGGTCTTCGCCTTACAGCGCAAGGGCAGGGCAGGCGGCTCACCCATTCCCCATTCGATCTGCGAGGCGCGTAACCCCCGCGAAAACAAGCGCGGATTTTCATTGCCCTGACCCACGATGAGTCGGTTGTTGTCGAGGTCCTTCTCCAGGACATACCAGGGGCTTTCATCTGCATTTTTCAAGCCACCAATGCCGATACCCTGGCGTTGCCCCATCGTATAATACATTAGTCCCTGATGTTGGCCGATCAGCTCGCCCGTTTCTGTAACGATCTGTCCAGGCTGCGCAGGAATATACTGCTGCAAAAAATCCTTGAAACGTCGCTCGCCGATAAAACAAATACCGGTGCTGTCTTTTTTTGCGTGATTGGCAAAACCTTGCTGTTCCGCGATGGCGCGCACCTCGGGTTTACACATTTGCCCCAGCGGAAACAGAGTTTTTGCAATCTGTCGACCGGACACCGCATGCAGAAAATAACTCTGATCTTTGTTGGGATCACTTCCTTTACACAATTCGGTGTAAATCCCGTCGGCCCTCTCAACAGAATGACCCCGCGCAGCGTAGTGTCCTGTCGCAATAAAATCTGCGCCTAGAGACACCGCGTAATCTAAAAATGCGCGGAATTTAATCTCTTTATTGCAGAGAATATCGGGGTTAGGTGTGCGCCCTGCTTTGTATTCTTCGATAAAATGCTCGAACACACGATCCCAGTATTCCGCAGCAAAATTCGCTGTGTGCAACCGGATACCCAACCGATCACCGACCTGCTGTGCATCTGCCAGGTCGGTGATGGCCGTGCAATATTCTGTGCCATCGTCTTCCTCCCAGTTCTTCATGAACAGGCCTTCCACCTGATAGCCCTGGGTCAACAACAAATAGGCCGCCACGGACGAATCAACACCGCCCGACATGCCCACGATGACTTTCTTGGGTGTCAGTGTCTCAATGGTTGTCCTTGTCTCAGTGGCAGTCATGGCTCAACCAATCGGGTGTTCGTAAATGAGATCCAGCGGAAATCGCTTACCTGCGAGATAGTCCTCGATGCATTTGACCACCAGCGGGCTACGCAGTTGTGGCCCCAGCTGTTTGATTTCATCGAGCGTGAGCCAGCGCGGGCCCACAATGCCATGGTCGAGCGGAAAGTCGGTGGGTTCCAACGGGGCCGCAGCGAAGCAGAAGCGGTAATAAGTGACGCCTGGCTTTTCGGATTTAAGCGTGTAAATGCCGACCAGGTCAGTAATTTCAACACGCCAGGCAGTTTCTTCGAGGGTTTCCCGGACGGCCGCTTTCAAAATCGACTCATCTTCGTCGACGTGTCCGGCCGGTTGGTTGTAGACGGTGCGGCCCTCGACAACCTCTTCAACCAACAGGAATTTTCCATCCTTTTCAACGATGGTGGCAGCGACGGCGTGTGGCGTCCAAATCATGGGGGGTACATCCGCTAAACTGAGGGTAGAGACGACACCCAGGCATTCGCCCCTGGGCAGGGGGCGAATTTTAGCGGATTTAGGGGCAGGATTGAAAATTAATCGTGGGTTCAGGCCGCGTTGGACTGGAACGAACGCACTTCATCATGCAGCAGTGACTCGAAGTAGGCCGCCAGCGGGAGCATGGCCTGGTGCGGCATTTCCTTAAACAGCTTGTGAACCACCGCGGTTGTGCCTTTGTGCGCCGTTTTTATCCCCAGATCCGAAGCGGTGCGCGTGATACGCCCCAGCTTTACCTGATCCACGGGTTTGGCATAGTAGGCGTCTATGCCTGCTTCGATCAGGCGTTCCAATGCCGCAATGATGTCTCTGCGATAGGCTTCAACGTTGCTATCGGTTCTTACCCGTGCCAACAGGGTTTGTGCCAGGGTGAACAATTCCTCAGTCAGCGTAAAGCACACGTAGTAGCGCCCGGGTTCGGTTTCGCTCTCACACAGGAGTTGCGACATGTAATCGCTCATTACCTTCAGCTGGGGAAGTGGTGTACCTATAATGACCTTGCGTATCACCATATGGACACCTTTCTGCACTGCACTGACACCTGCATCAGCCGCTTTACGCAGCACATTTGACAGCTCAATCATACTGCTAGGCTTGGCATAATAGGCTTCAAACCCGGTATCGGTCAGACGGTTTACATTCTCGGCTGCACGACGATCGATGTCCTGCATATCGGGGCTCTGCCTATCGAGAGCAGCATCGATGTCTTTGATCACCTGCACGCAGGAGTGATATAAGTCAGCACTGATTTCAAACCCGAAGAAACACTGTTGGCTATCCATGTAAAACACCTCGGTGAAGCAAGGCCGTGGCCCAGGCTTTCGTTGTTCTGAAACTATTGTTGTTAAGATCATTCTTGAGGGACAAAGCGGGTACCGGATACACCGCGCTGGCCACTATAACAACACTTATCCGACGTGAAAACACACTGAATGTAACCGGCCCAAGGAGACTCCATGTCAGACCCGCGTTTTACCCATATTGACGCCAGCGGCGAGGCAATCATGGTCGATGTAGGTGGCAAGCAGGAGACCGAGCGTGTTGCCAGAGCCTGCGCTTGGGTGCGCATGGAGCCCGCAACGCTCACCATGATTGTGGAAGGGCGACATCACAAAGGCGATGTCTTTGCGACCGCGCGTATTGCCGGGATTCAAGCTGCGAAGCGTACCTGGGAACTCATTCCGCTTTGCCACCCTCTGATGTTGAGTTCAGTGAAAGTGGATCTCACCCCTGAACCCGATACCCATCGGGTTCGCATCGAAACCACTTGCAAACTCACCGGCAAGACCGGCGTCGAGATGGAGGCGCTGACAGCTGCATCAGTGGCAGCACTCACCCTCTACGATATGTGCAAAGCAGTGGATAAGGGAATGGTCATTGAATCCGTCCAGCTGCTTGAAAAAACGGGCGGCAAGAGTGGCGCATGGCGCGCATCGGAATAGAGACACGTGGTACCAGTCGAGCATAAAGAAACTGCACTGCATGAAAGTTAGCTGCAGCACCCAAACCGAAAAGCGACGTGTGATAAGCCGTGTGAATAAGAGAATTGCAGCATGATCAAAATAGTTTATTTTGCAAAAACACGAGAAACACTGGGAAAAAGCGACGAGTCCTTTGAATTGGCGCCCGGAATCAACACCGTTGCCAGCATCATCGAAAGTCTGGTGGCACGCGGCAATCCCTATAACGTTGCCTTTGAGGACGAACGCATACTTGCCGCTATCAATCAGGAAATGGTGAGTTTGCAATCACGTGTGGTCGACGATGACGAGTTGGCTTTTTTTCCGCCTGTGACAGGAGGCTAGTCATGAAATGTCGTGTCACCGTTAGCGAAAATGATTTCGACAGCAAAGCGCTGACCGGCCTGCTGGTGGAAGGGGACACCGATATTGGGGCTGTCGCAACGTTTGTCGGTTTGGTGAGAGGGGGCAAGAACGAAACCGCCATCGATGCAATGATTCTGGAACATTACCCCGGAATGACCGAAAAATCGTTACAAAAGATTGCCGCGCAAGCAGGAGCGCGTTGGCCAGTGGCTGGGGTCGAAATTTATCATCGCATCGGAAAATTGTTGCCCGGCGAACAAATTGTTTACGTGGGTGTCACCAGCCGCCATCGACAAGCCGCCTTCGATGCCTGCGCGTTTATCATGGACTACCTCAAGACCGAGGCCCCTTTTTGGAAGAAGGAGTTGAAGCACGGTGTCGGGGTGTGGGTGGATGCGCGCGACTCTGACCATCATGCCCGTTCCCGCTGGGAGACGTAGTTTCCGTTGGCTTTCCTGGGCGTTTTCCGCGGGGATTACGATCGCGCTGAGTGGTTTTGGACTTGGACACTGGCATATCAGGCGCCGTGGCTATCACTTTGCGTAACGACCCAGGTAAGGCCTCCATCCCCAGTACACGCAATTCCCCAGGGGCCAAATCGTTAACCTGCCATTCCCCGATCGCCGCCCGAACCAATCGCAACGTTGGAAATCCTACTGCAGCCGTCATGCGTCGAACCTGACGGTTGCGCCCTTCCTTGATCACGAGTTCCACCCACGACGTGGGAATCGTTTGGCGTACTCTGATTGGAGGATGACGCTCCCAAATGTTGGGTGCTTCAATACGTCGGGCGAGGGCGGGCAGAGTTGGCCCATCATTGAGCGACACACCTGCCCGCAATTGGTGCAGTGCTTCTTCGCTAATATCTCCCTCTACCTGAACCCAATAGGTCTTGGCGAGCTTGAATTTGGGGTGACTGATCGCTTGTTGCAACTTGCCGTTATTTGTCAGGATCAAGAGGCCTTCCGAGTCGAAATCGAGACGACCGGCCGCATAGACGCTGGGAATCTTGATAAATTCAGCTAAGGTTCGTTTATCGCCCTCCGCTGAGAACTGGCACAGTACCTCGTACGGTTTATTGAACAGCACCAAAAGAGTGCCATGCTCTAAAAGATGGTTGTTTTTGGAGGGAGTATGTGCTTGATTTTGCTGTTTTCGCATGAAAATTGTTGCAGCAGAGCGGTACGACATCCTATATAATTTTCGCGCCAAAACACACAAGTAAATCAACAAACGGAGTAAATACCGACATGGGGTACCAAAAGATCAAGGTGCCGGCGGATGGTGACAAAATCACCGTAAACGCTGACCTTTCCCTGAATGTCCCGAATCACCCAATCATTCCTTACATCGAGGGTGATGGAATCGGCGTGGACATCACTCCCGTCATGCTCAAGGTGGTCAATGCCGCTGTAGAAAAAGCGTATGGAACCAAACGTTCCATCAGCTGGATGGAAGTCTACTGCGGAGAAAAATCCACCAAAGTGTACGGCCCGGATGTATGGCTGCCAACAGAAACCCTCGAGGTTCTGCGTGAATACATTGTCAGCATCAAAGGCCCGTTGACCACGCCAGTGGGGGGCGGCATCCGCTCACTCAACGTTGCACTGCGCCAAGAGCTCGATTTGTATGTCTGCCAGCGCCCCGTGCGTTGGTTTACCGGGGTGCCAAGCCCTGTGACCTGCCCCGAAAAAACCGACATGGTCATCTTCCGTGAAAACTCGGAAGATATTTACGCCGGTATCGAGTGGAAAGCCGACAGCCCTGAAGCCAAAAAAATCATCAAGTTCCTGCAGGAAGAAATGGGTGTCAAAAAGATCCGTTTCACCGATAACTGCGGTATTGGCATCAAGCCCGTTTCCAAAGAAGGTACACAGCGTCTTGTTCGCAAAGCCATTCAATATGCGATCGATAACGACAAGCCTAGTGTGACATTCGTTCACAAGGGCAACATCATGAAATACACCGAAGGTGCGTTCAAGGAGTGGGGCTATGAGCTCGCCAAAGAACGATTCGGTGCGGAGCTGCTTGATGGTGGCCCATGGATGACGCTAAAGAACCCCACTACTGGCAATACCATTATCATCAAGGACGCAATTGCCGATGCGTTCCTGCAGCAGATTCTGATGCGTCCAGAAGAATACAGCGTCATTGCAACGCTCAACCTGAACGGCGACTACATTTCAGATGCATTGGCAGCTGAGGTAGGCGGCATTGGTATCGCACCGGGCGCCAATATTGGCGGCAGTGTCGCCATGTTCGAAGCGACACACGGTACCGCACCCAAGTATGCAGGTCAGGACAAAGTGAACCCAGGTTCGCTGGTGCTTTCCGCCGAGATGATGTTGCGTCATATGGGCTGGACAGAAGCAGCCGATCTTGTGATTCGCGGCATGCAAGGCGCAATCGAAGCCCGTACGGTAACGTATGACTTTGAACGCTTGATGCCTAATGCGAAATTGCTGCGTTGCTCAGAGTTTGGTGATGCCTTGATACGTCATATGGACTGATGCTCGGCGTTATCTGCGTAAAATAAAAAAGGTCGGCTAACCCCGGCCTTTTTTATTTATTCTTCGAAAGCGTTGTTCTTTGATGGGCGCTTCCATCAATTCCATACCACCCAACACCTTCGGATCCTTGAGAAAACTGAAAACAAAGAGGCCCGCTCGTAAACGCAAAAAGCGCCTCGTGGGGCGCTTTTTGTTAGTTGGGTGTTACTGTTACTGCTGTATTGCCGGCAGCGGAGGGGCTCCGTTACACGACCGCAACAGGGTTTACGAAACGTACACAGGTTCTGCCACTTTTTGCATAAGTGGGGCTGACTGTTGGCTGGTAGTATCGGCTTCGTCCTTTCGGAATTCGCCGACGATTGCAATGTTGACTGCATGCAAGCCTTTGGGCGCCTCACGGATATCGTAAGTAACACCTTGACCGGCTTTCAGGCTTTTATAGCCATCCATGCAGATGTAGGAGTAGTGTACAAACAGGTCGTCGCCTTCGGAATCTGGTCTGATGAACCCATAACCTTTGGCGTTGTTAAACCACTTCACTTTCCCGGTTGCCATAGTGCAAATCCTTCTCCTGTGACCGCCGCACCTTGGTCGGGGTCCGCTTACCGTTGTTATTATTTTTGTTCCGTTCCTGCGTCATTACAGAGTCAGGCGGCGTCAGGATTTACATCCGGGCGTTCGTCAAGCCATGCAATACGTTATCAGGTCGGGACGAATGTTATTTTTTGTAACAGCCCAAATGTCGACTATTGTGTTCGATTAGTCAAGCGATTTTGTGATATTTGTCTAGATTCTTGTTTACCCCTGGATGTGTTATATATCCTTGGAATCAAAGCTAATCTTTTATGATTTCTGGTTATGAGTAAAACTTCAGATCATCTACTACCATTAAAGCTAATGGCGGGTGGGCCGTCTGACACAGAATCCGAAGGCGGTGTTGCCGTCCAGGAATCAAAAGCCGAGGTAGCCCCTCCGCCGATGTTCCAGGTTCTGATGTTGAATGACGACTACACTCCCATGGAGTTTGTCGTGGAAGTGTTACAACGGTTTTTCGGAATGAACCGTGAGAGAGCGACGCAGGTCATGCTGATTGTGCACACCAAAGGACAGGCAAGTTGTGGTGTGTTTACCAAGGATGTAGCGGAAACCAAATCCGCGCAGGTAATCAAATACGCAAGGGAAAATCAGCACCCGTTGTTGTGTCGCATAGAAAGGGTCTAGGCCCAGGCTTGGTGTGTCTGAGTAGGTGTTTATACGATGTTGAGCAAAGATCTCGAAGTCACCCTCAATCTGGCGTTTCGTGATGCGAGAAGTAAGCGTCATGAGTACATGACCGTGGAACATTTGTTGCTGGCGCTGCTGGACAACGATTCTGCGGCCGGCGTACTTCGAGCTTGTGGAACGAACATTGACGAATTGCGCTCGGACTTGAGCCATTTTGTTGATGAAACCACACCCCTGATTCCGGCTTCTGATCCGGATCGTGAAACACAGCCAACGCTGGGATTTCAGCGGGTATTGCAACGTGCTGTTTTTCACGTGCAATCGTCCGGCAAAAAAGAAGTGACCGGCGCAAATGTTCTGGTCGCCATTTTTAGTGAACAAGAAAGCCAGGCTGTTTACTTTCTCAAGAAACAAAGTGTCGCGCGCATCGATGTGGTGAATTACATTGCGCACGGCATTTCAAAAGTGTCTGATGATTCGTCTCACAACACGCATTCGCAAACCGGTTCTCACGATGCGTCGCAAGAGTCGCAAGAAGATGAGCAGTCGGGCGACAATGCCGGGCGCAGCCCGCTGGAAGCGTATGCCTCCAACCTGAATGATCAGGCCATGCAGGGCCGTATTGATCCATTGGTGGGGCGTGAAGAAGAGATCACTCGCACTGTACAAATTCTCTGCCGTCGCCGCAAAAACAACCCGCTGCTGGTGGGTGAGCCGGGCGTTGGTAAAACGGCCATTGCCGAAGGGCTTGCGAAAAAAATCGTCGATAAGGAAGTGCCCGATGCCATTGCCGGTGCCGTGGTGTATTCCCTCGATCTGGGCGCGTTGCTGGCAGGCACAAAATATCGCGGCGATTTCGAAAAGCGTTTCAAGGCGTTGCTGGCCGAGTTGAAAAAGCAGCGTAATTCCATTCTGTTTATTGATGAAATTCACACCATTATTGGTGCCGGTGCGGCATCAGGTGGCGTAATGGATGCGTCCAATCTGCTCAAGCCGATGCTCGCCTCGGGTGATATCAAGTGTATTGGTTCGACTACGTTCCAGGAATATCGCGGTATTTTTGAAAAAGATCGAGCGCTGGCAAGACGTTTCCAGAAAATTGATGTGACTGAGCCGACTGTCGAAGAAACCTATGAAATTCTGAAAGGGTTGAAGTCGCGCTTTGAAGCCCACCATGATCTCAAGTACTCAAACCGCGCGTTACGGGCGGCCGCTGAACTGGCAGCACGCTATATCAACGATCGTCATATGCCCGACAAGGCGATTGATGTCATTGATGAAGTGGGTGCTTATCAACGTTTATTGCCGGTGAGCAAGCGTAAAAAAGTGATTGGTGTGACCGATATCGAGGCTGTGGTCGCGAAGATAGCGCGCATTCCTCCAAAAACGGTATCGTCAGACGACAAGGAATTGCTACGCAACCTTGAACGAGATCTGCGTTTATCGGTATTCGGTCAGGATGAAGCGATCTCGGTCTTATCAAATGCGATCAAAATGTCGCGGGCTGGTTTGGGACATCCTGACAAGCCGATTGGTTCCTTCCTGTTTGCGGGGCCGACTGGCGTGGGCAAGACTGAGGTGACCCGTCAATTGGCCAAAACCATGGGAATGGAGTTGCTCCGTTTCGACATGTCCGAATATATGGAACGCCATACGGTTTCGCGACTGATCGGGGCACCGCCCGGCTATGTCGGGTTTGATCAAGGCGGGCTGCTCACTGAGGCCATTACCAAGTCGCCGCACTGTGTGTTGTTGCTGGATGAAATCGAAAAGGCGCACCCGGATGTGTTCAACTTGCTGTTGCAAGTCATGGATCACGGCACGTTGACCGACAACAACGGTCGTAAAGCCGATTTTCGTAATGTGATCATCATTATGACTACCAACGCTGGTGCGGAGTCTGTAAGTAGAGCCTCCATCGGGTTTACTGCACAGGATCACTCCACCGATGGCATGGCAGCGCTTAAGCGCTTGTTCACGCCGGAGTTCCGCAATCGTCTGGATGCCATTATTCAGTTCAAGGCGCTTGATACCGAAGTCATTAAGGGCGTGGTTGACAAGTTCATTACTGAGTTACAAGCTCAGCTGGATGACAAGAAAGTCATGCTCGATATCGACGACACGGCGAGATTGTGGTTTGCCAAGAAGGGTTATGACAAAGACATGGGTGCGCGGCCAATGGCACGCCTGATACAGGAAAAGCTCAAGCGCCCATTGGCGGAGAAAATCCTGTTCGGTGAATTGGCTGATCACGGCGGCACTGTGCACATCAAGGCCGATCAGGATCAAGACGAGCTAGTGTTGGATGTCGAGCCAGCCGAATAAAGGCTGGTCTTCGAGACAAGAAAGAAGCAAATAAAAAAGGCGAGTCTGAAAAACTCGCCTTTTTTATTTTACGCGGAAGGTGATGCGGCCTTTGCTGAGGTCGTAGGGCGTCAGCTCTACTTTCACTTTGTCGCCCGTCAGGATGCGAATGTAGTTTTTGCGCATCTTGCCGGAAATGTGGGCAGTCACGACGTGGCCGTTGTCCAACTCAACACGAAACATGGTATTCGGCAAGGTATCAACGACGGTACCTTCCATTTCGATGCAATCTTCTTTCGCCATCCAAACAAATCCTCGAAAACTAGTGACATACACCCCAACAAGTTTAGGGTGTTTCAAATGCAGGGCAGAATTGTGCACCAAAACCACTGGATACGCAAAAGAATGTGAGGGGGCACGCCATAAGAACTCGTGCCAGGGACAGGGGGAGGACTTTCCTAGTCGAAGCTGATCCATTGATTGTTCAAGAACATTTCGAGCGGTTTGTACTCAGTTTTGTAGCTCATCTTTTGGCACTCCTTGATCCAGTAGCCCAGATAGAGCGCAGGAAGCATGCGTTTGCGGGCCTCTTCGATTTGCCACAGGATCGCATATACCCCCAGGCTGCGTTCATAGGCTTCCGGTGCATAGAAGGTATACACCGCAGAAAGCCCATTCTGCATTTCATCGCATACGGCTACGGCGAGCAATTCATCGTCTTTCTTGAATTCATAAAAAAAAGTATTGCCCCAGTCACTAAGTAAAAATGAAGAGAATTGTTCTGCGGAGGGCGGGTACATATCGCCATCCCGATGTTTTTCGGTGATATAGCGTTCATACAGTTGGTAGTGCTCTGCATTGAAATGGGCAGGGGCACGACTGACGGTCAGATCCTGGTTCTTTTTGACCACGCGTTTTTGTTTGCGGGAAGGCTCGAACTTGTCAACGGGTACGCGTACGGGGATGCAGGCGCAACAATGTTTGCAGTGGGGCCGGTAAAGATAATTGCCGCTGCGACGAAATCCTAATTCGGATAGCTCACTGTAGAGCGCGTGATTCACCGACACCTTGGGATCTGCAAACAAGGTGATCGCGTCCTGGCGCGGAAGATAGCTGCATTTGTGCAAGGGGGTGACGAAAAACTTGATGGCGGATAAGTCTGTCATGGTCTATTCACGCCGCGATGATGCAATGCATTAATTATTATTGAGCTCTCGCGGGAAAGCCAGTGGTGTTGCACTGGTTGGCCCGTCCAGATGTTGTAATAGCACGGGATCCAAATGCCAGTGGCCCGAGCGGAATGCAAAATCATACTCTGTCGTCTGCAGGCATTCTTTCAAGGCCAGCAAATAAAAGGGTCTTTCTAGCGGAGTTGCGCCGAGGCTTTCAAGATGCGGGGTCATCATCTGGCAGTCAATCAGGCGAAATTGGCGTGCGTGCAAATGGCGTATTAGACAGACAAACGCCACTTTTGATGCGTCGTTCATGCAGCTAAACATCGATTCTCCGAAATAACAGCCACCGATGGCAATACCGTAGAGCCCACCCACCAACTTTCCGTCATGCCAGGTTTCGATGGAGTGCGCGTAGCCGGCCTGATGTAACTGCAAGTAGGCCTTTTGCATTTCGTCGGTTATCCAGGTGCCCTGGGAATAACTGCGGGGGGCAGCGCACGCCTTGATGACCTGATCAAACACTGTGTCGCAGGTTATGCTGAAAGGTTTGTTGCGCAAAGTTTTGCGCAGGCTGCGGGATATTCTCAGATTCTCCGGATGTAATACGGCACGAACAGAAGGCGACCACCACAAAATCGGTTGCCCATCCTGATACCAAGGGAAAATACCTCTCCGATATGCGTTCAGTAAACGATGGGTTGACAAATCGCCACCCCCTGCAAGCAATCCGTCAGGATCGGGCAATGCGGTTTCCGGGTTGGGAAACCAGTCGCGGTTGGCGTTCAAAAATGGAATTTGTATCACCAGGGTTTTCCAGAGCGGGACGGGCACTCAGAGAAAATAGCCTGCAATGGGATGAATTGGAAAGAGGCGGGGAGCACTGCCCCGAAAAAAAGATTTCGGGGCTGTTCAATGCTTACTTGCTGTGTTCGTCGAGATAACGTTCGGCATCCAGGGCGGCCATGCAGCCAAAGCCTGCAGAGGTAACCGCTTGGCGATAAACGTGATCGGCGACGTCGCCGGCGGCAAATACGCCTTCAACGCTGGTAGCGGTGGCGTTGCCTTTTCCGCCCGAGCGAATCTTGATGTAGCCGTTTTCCATATCCAGTTGATCTTTGAATATGTCGGTGTTGGGTGAGTGACCAATGGCGATGAAAACACCGGTCAGCGCAATTTCTTTGGTTTCGTTGGTGTTGACATCACGAATACGGATGCCCGTCACGCCAGTTTGATCGCCCAACACTTCATCGAGCGTGTGGTTGAATTCGATTTTGACGTTGCCGGTGTTGGCCTTTTCATGCAAGCGATCTTGCAGGATTTTTTCACCACGGAATTTGTCACGACGATGGACGACCACGACTTCAGCGGCAATATTGGCCAGATAGAGTGCTTCTTCGACGGCGGTGTTTCCGCCGCCAATGACCGCGACTTTCTGCTTGCGGTAGAAAAATCCGTCGCAGGTGGCGCATGCGCTTACGCCCTTGCCTTTAAACGCTTCCTCTGAAGGAAGACCAAGATATTTTGCCGATGCGCCCGTTGCAATGATCAATGCATCGCAAGTGTAGGTGGCATTGTCGCCATACAAGGTGAACGGCTTTTTCTTGAGGTCGGTGCTGTTGATGTGATCAAAGATAATTTCGGTGTTAAAGCGCTCGGCATGCTTTTTCATGCGCTCCATCAGCTCGGGACCCTGTACACCTGCGTCATCACCAGGCCAGTTATCGACCTCAGTCGTAGTAGTGAGCTGGCCGCCAGGTTGAATGCCAGTGATCATGACAGGCGTCAGGTTGGCGCGTGCAGCATAAACGGCAGCGGTGTAACCGGCCGGGCCTGAGCCCAGAATCAAAAGCTTAACGTGGCGAACAGGTTTCATGCGTGGTGGATTCCGATAAGGGAAAGGGGAAGCGGAATTTATAGCCGTTAGGCAAAGAGGGTGCTAATTATACATTTAAATCGTCGGAATAGTGGCGGACTATACTGTCAAATAGTGTGCCTCGGAGATTGCTTTTATGCCCCTGGTAGTAGGTGTACCCAAAGAGATTAAACCGATGGAAGGGCGTATTGCCCTTACGCCGGATGCAGTGGCTGACCTCGTTGCCGATGGTGTGCCCGTACTGGTACAGGCAACAGCGGGGTATTTGAGTGGTTTTGATGATGAGGCATACCGTCGTGCTGGCGCCCTGTTGGTGGATGATGCGGCCTCGTTGTACGGGCAGGCGCAATTGATCGTCAAGGTGAAAGAGCCGGTGGAGGGTGATCTGCAGTACTTGCGTGCAGAACATCTATTGTTCTGTTACCTGCATCTGGCGCCTAACCCTGTATTAACCCAGGTTTTACTGGCAAAAAAACTGACAGGTATTGCGTTCGAAACCGTTGAAGTGAATGGCCGTTTACCCTTGCTGGCGCCGATGAGCGAGATAGCCGGGCGGGTGGCCGTGCAGGCCGCCAGCCATTACTTGCATGGTTCCATGGGCGGCTGCGGGTTGCTGCTCGGTGGCGTCGCGGGTACGTCACGCGGGCGAGTCGTCGTGCTGGGGGCGGGTATGGCGGGGAAGAACGCGGCGCAGGTGGCGGCGGGCTTGGGTGCCGAAGTCCTCGTGTTTGATAAAAGCACCGATGCATTGCGAGAGGTCGAAAAGCTCAGCCCGTTGATAAAGGGTCTTTATATGTCGGGGGCAGCGTTGCGTGAATGCTTGCCTGCCACGGATATTCTGGTCGGTGCTGTTCTGGTGCCGGGCGCCCGTGCTCCCAAATTGGTCACACGAGAGCTGGTAAAGCTAATGCCCAAGGGCAGTGTGATTGTGGATATTTCTATCGACCAGGGGGGCTGTATCGAAACCATGCGGGTGACTGACTATCGCGACCCGGTGTTCGTTGACGAAGGGGTCGTCCATATGGGTGTCGCCAATTTGCCGGGGGCGGTGCCCAAAACATCAGCTGCGGCGTTATCCGGGGTCATCGCTCCGTTTGTACATCTTTTGGCGCATGGCAAGCTGGAGGAGAGCGCCCCCTTGTTAAAAGGGGTCAATGTTCGCGCTGGCGTAATTGTACATCCAGCTATACTGCAAAATTAGTGACTTGGCGTTAAAATCGAATGCTCTGGTGATGATCTTTCACCAAGCGTATGTTTCCTGGTCACTCCGTGTGGCGCATCCTTGATCGACGGCGCGTTTCAGATGAGGTGGGTCGTCGGTTGTCCTTGTCGATAGTGCAGTGTTGAGCGGTATAACGATTGAAAAAAGTAAGTACGGAACATAACGCGTTATTGGCGCAGTGGCCAGAGTTGCTCGCGCGTGGTTCACGCGAAGGTGCTATGTTGTCGCTGTTTTTTCTCGCCTTGTATTTGGCGCTTTCCCTTTTTACCTATGATAAGACAGACCCCGGTTGGACGACGGTGGGGACGTCTGAACGTGTGATTCAGAATGCAGGCGGCCCCGTGGGTGCGTGGGTGGCAGATGTATTGCTGTCGCTATTTGGGATTCTGGCCTATTTGACGCCCGTGTTGATCGGTTATCGCGCCTGGAAAATTTTCCGTGGGCGCCATGAACAAAAGCGGGCGTGGCCACTGTTTTTTACGCGCAATCTGGGGCTTGTGTTGACAATGACCGGCACTGCAGGGCTGGCGTTTTTGCACTTGCCGTTTCCGGTGGATAATTTACCCGAACTGATACCGGCGGGTAAAAATCCATCTGGTGGAATCATGGGAATCTGGTTGGGTGAATTTGGTTATTCGCGCGTTGGGCCGGTCGGTACGACGCTGATTTTGCTCACGGTCGCGCTTACCGGGTTGACCATTTTTGCTGATATTTCCTGGATCAAAGCTATTGATGCCATTGGTGCCAAAGGTATCCATTTGTTGCGCTGGGTGGGAAGCCAATTGCCCAACCCCGTTGCATGGTGGAAAAATCGCTCTCAGACCCCGGCGATTACCGCTGCTGCTGGTCAGAGCGTACCTGCCATTCTTGCGCGCAGTAATGAAGAAAACGCCAAGCGCAGCAAAAAAGCCGATAACAATGTGCTCGAAAAGAAACCCGATGCGGCGATTGAAAAGAAAAAAATCACGGTAACGCCGCCAGTGATGTCTCGCGTGGTCGAGAAAGCCGAAGCCGCCCTCAAGCCCAACAAAGACAAGCACCGCGCTCCTGTCGACACTGGGGAAGTCGAGGGAACACTCCCTCCCTTGCATTTGCTTGACGTTGTCGACAAGGGCAAGAAGAAAGGTTATTCCGCTGAAGCGCTGGAGTCGATGTCTCGCCTGCTGGAAGCCAAACTCAAGGATTTCGGTATCGATGCCACCGTTGAAAACGTGTTGCCGGGCCCCGTCGTAACGCGCTTTGAAATTCAGCCGGCACCCGGTGTGAAAGTCAGCCGTATTTCGAATCTGGCGAAGGATTTGGCGCGGTCACTGGCGGTGATCAGTGTCCGCGTGGTGGAGGTTATTCCGGGCAAAACGTTTGTGGGGATTGAGATCCCCAATGAAGATCGCGAAATGATCCGTTTAAGCGAGATTATTGCGTCGGATGAGTTCGATAAGAATTCTTCACCGCTGACCTTGGCATTGGGCAAGGATATTCAGGGCCGGGCCACCTGTGCCGATTTGGCAAAAATGCCTCACTTGCTGGTAGCGGGTACCACTGGTTCTGGTAAGTCGGTCGGTTTGAACGCCATGCTGTTGAGCATGTTGTTCAAAGCCACACCGGCCGAATTGCGCTTGATCATGATCGACCCCAAGATGCTTGAATTGTCGGTATATGATGGGATTCCGCATTTGCTGACCCCGGTCGTTACCGACATGAAGGAAGCGGCCAACTCGCTGCGTTGGTGCGTGGGCGAGATGGAACGCCGCTATCGTCTGATGGCCAACATGGGCGTGAGAAACCTGGCCGGCTACAACCGCAAGATCCTCGATGCTGAAAAGCGCGGCGAACCGATAAAAGACCCTTTCTTCAAACCTGTGATCGATGGAGACAAGGCGCCGGATCTGACGACCCTGCCGTTTGTGGTGGTGGTTATCGACGAGTTTGCTGACATGATGATGATCGTGGGCAAAAAGGTCGAAGAGTTGATTGCGCGTATTGCGCAGAAGGCGCGTGCTGCGGGTATTCACCTCCTGCTGGCCACTCAGCGGCCGTCGGTGGACGTTATTACCGGTTTGATCAAAGCCAACATTCCCTCGCGTATCGGCTTTCAGGTGTCGTCGAAGATCGACTCTCGTACCATTCTGGACCAGGGCGGGGCAGAGCAGTTGTTGGGGCATGGTGACATGTTGTACTTACCCCCGGGCAGCGGGATTCCGGTGCGTGTGCATGGCGCCTTTGTTGACGATGACGAGGTGCATCGCGTCTGCGCGGATTGGCGCAAACGCGGCGAACCCGACTACCTGGAAGAAATTCTGCAAGGTGGCAGCGACATGGGCCCCTTGGGCTTTGGTGATGAAGGTGGCGGTGGTGGAGGCGAGGGCGGCGATCCTGAATCCGATCCGCTCTATGACGAAGCCCTGCGCTTTGTAACCGAATCCCGCAAAGCCAGTATTTCCTCTGTGCAACGCAAACTCAAAATCGGGTACAACCGGGCGGCGCGCTTGATCGAAGCCATGGAAATGGCGGGTGTGGTGTCGTCCATGCAAACCAACGGTTCCCGCGAAGTGCTTGCGCCCCCGCCTGTGCACATGAATTGATCCAAACCTGTGTTTTCTGCCTGTCGAGCGAGGTCGGGTGCGTTATAATGCGCGCCTGACCCGTTCCCCTCTGATCGTTGGATGTATTCCCATGAAACTGTCTCGATTTTTCGCGGCCGGTATGGTTGTCGCTTCGCTTGTTGTTGTCGCGCCCGTTACGCCGGTACAGGCACAATCACTGACTACCGAACAGGCAGTTTCTTCACTGGTCTCTGATTTGTCTGCGATGAAATCGCTCAATGCAACGTTTCACCAATGGGTCAACGATGCGAAAAATGCAGCCTTGCAGGAAGTCACCGGGACCATGTGGATAGCACGACCGGGCTTATTTCGCTGGGATACCAATGATCCCTACCCGCAGCAGATCATCTCGGATAACACGGTGTTGTGGATCTATGACCTGGATCTTGAACAGGTGACCAAGCGTAAACTCGACAAACAGGTCGGTAATACCCCCGCATTATTGTTAAGCGGAGATCCGCGACAGTTGGAGCAATCGTTTACGATCAAGGCGTTCCGGTTTGATGAAACCGGAGAGGTGCGTTACGACCTCGAGCCCAAAGCAAAAGATGCTCTGTTCGAACTGCTGCGCGTTCATTTTCGTGAGGGTCGCATTCATGACATGTTTCTGCGTGACAATCTCGGGCAAACCACGCGCATAGAATTCGACATCAAAAAATACAATGAAACGATAGATGCAGCGGTATTCAATTTCACGCCGCCCAAAGGCGTTGACGTCATCGAGGATATGTAAGCCGGTGTCCGATCTCTTTTCAGCTGATCAACGCCAGTGGCAGCCGCTAGCTGCGCGCATGCGACCACGCAATCTGGACGAATACGCGGGCCAGGCGCATTTGCTGGGTGAAGGCTGCCCCTTACGCAAGGCGTTGGAATTGGGGCAGGCGCATTCGATGATTTTGTGGGGGCCGCCTGGGGTGGGTAAAACCACCTTGGCGACCTTGATGGCCTCCTACATTGACGCCCAATTTCTGACGCTATCGGCCGTGTTGAGTGGCATAAAGGAAATTCGCGCCGCCATTGATGAAGCCAAGTATTACCGCCAACAGGGTCGATTGTGTCTGTTGTTTGTCGACGAGGTGCATCGTTTCAGTAAGTCACAACAGGATGCATTTTTACCGCATATCGAAGACGGCACGGTTATTTTTGTGGGGGCCACCACGGAAAACCCATCGTTTGAACTCAACGGTGCGCTGTTGTCGCGTGCACGTGTGTATGTACTTAAATCGCTTGAGCCAGAGGTGATCGCCAAGCGTTTACATGCGGCCTTGCATGACCCGCGTGGATTGGCGGAGAGTGGCGTCGCTGTGAATGATGAGCAGCTGCTCAAAATCAGCCAGGCGGCCGACGGTGATATGCGACGCGCCTACAATATCCTTGAGGTCGCAGTCTCAATTGCCCAGGCTGATGGCAGCCATGCCATGACGGATGCTGCCTTGTTGCAAGCCTTGGGCGAAGGGCTGCGGCGTTTTGACAAAGGTGGCGACCAGTTCTATGAACAGATTTCTGCCTTACACAAAGCGGTCCGAGGTTCATCACCCGATGCCTCGTTGTATTGGTTCGTGCGTATGATCGATGGGGGTTGCGATCCCCTCTATATCGCCAGACGTGTGGTGCGAATGGCCAGTGAAGATATCGGCAATGCCGATCCACGTGCCTTGACGATTGCCCTGAACGCATGGGATGTGCAGGAACGTCTGGGCAGCCCTGAGGGTGAATTGGCCATCGCGCAGGCCATTGTATTCATGGCGTGTGCGGCCAAGAGCAATGCGGTGTACAAAGCTTTCAATGAGGTGAAGGCGTTAGTGCGGGAGGGCACATCACTAGAAGTGCCGATACATTTGCGTAACGCCCCCACTAAGCTTATGAAAGCGCAAGGGTATGGTGAAGAATATCGCTATGCGCATGACTATCCTGAGGGGTATGCAGCAGGCGAAAACTACTTGCCTCCGACATTGGCAGAGCAACAGTGGTATCAACCGGTTTCACGCGGCCTGGAAATCAAGATTGCTGAAAAATTAAAATACCTGCGCCAACTCGATGAACAAAGCGACTGGCATCGGTACGGTGAAAGCTCTGCATCACGAGGTAAGAGGTGAATTCGTTATTGTTGTTCGTGCTGGTGGCCACCGGCGGCGCGCTCGGTTCGCTCTCGCGTTGGGGCATGTCGGTAGCGATCAATAGCCACTGGCAAAGCCCATTTCCATGGGCCACCCTGTGTATCAATGTGTTGGGCTCGAGTGCATTCGGCTTGGTGTACTCGTGGGCGATGTCGCATGAACATTGGCGAGATCCGATCCGAATGCTGTTCCTGATGGGGTTTATGGGAGCATTCACGACGTTTTCGACATTTTCGTTCGAAACCTTCAAGTTGCTGGAACATGGCAGAATCGGGTTGGCGACGGCGAATGTAATAGGCTCTGTAGTGCTCTGCATAGTCGGCACCTGGGGTGGCATGTCACTCGGCAGACAGATTTTTCAGTAAGCGTATCCTTGCAATTGAATTTTGATAAAGACTTGAACTTAGAGGCGATGGAAGCACCATGCTTGATCCAAAAATAATTCGTAGTCAGCTTGATCTTGTGGTTGAGCGTCTGGCTGTCAGAGGAATGAAAGTCGATACAGAACTATTTGGCACGCTCGAAGAAAAGCGCAAAGGGCTACAGGTGCAGACTGAGCAGCTGCAGAGTGAGCGTAACGCCCGCTCTAAGGCCATTGGGCATGCCAAAGCCAAAGGTGAAGATGTTGCTCCATTGATGGCCGAGGTTGACGCGCTGGGTGACAAGCTGGTGGCCTGCGAAAACGAATTGAAGGAACTGCAGAGCCAACTGCAGGATTTGTATTATTCGCTACCCAACTTGCCGCATGCATCAGTACCGGCAGGTGCCTCGGAAGATGACAACGTTGAGGTTAGACGTTGGGGCACGCCACGGGTGTTTGATTTTGAGCCCAAAGATCACGTGGATGTCGGTGAAGCCCTCGGTGGACTGGATTTCGAAACGGCGGCAAAAATTACCGGGGCTCGTTTCGTTGTCATGTCGGGTGCCATGGCGAAGATGCATCGTGCCCTGATACAGCTCATGCTCGATACACACACCAGCGAGAACGGCTATCAGGAAGTCTATGTGCCATACATGGTTAACGAAGACTCGTTGCGCGGCACCGGCCAATTGCCAAAATTCGGTCAGGAACTTTATAAGCTGCAGGGTGAAAAACCGTTTTACCTGATTCCGACCGCCGAAGTGCCCGTCACCAATATGCTGCGCGATGAAATCGTCGCAGAAGAACGCCTGCCGCTGAAGTTCGTTTGCCACACGCCCTGTTTTCGCAGTGAAGCGGGCGCCCATGGTAAAGACGTACGTGGAATGATACGCCAGCATCAGTTCGAAAAAATCGAGTTGGTGCAATTGGTCAAACCAGAGCAATCGTATGAAGCGCTGGAAAAACTCACCCAAAATGCTGAATCGATTTTGCAGAAATTGGGCTTGCCCTATCGCGTGGTCGCACTGTGTGGTGGGGATCTCGGCTTTTCGTCTGCCAAAACCTATGACATTGAAGTGTGGTTGCCGGGGCAACAAAAATACCGCGAGATTTCGTCTTGCAGTAATTTTGAAGATTTTCAGGCGCGGCGCATGCAGGCCCGCTATCGCGTTGCCAATGCCAAAAAGCCGGAATTATTGCATACACTGAATGGCAGTGGTTTAGCGGTCGGGCGCACCTTGGTTGCCATTCTCGAAAACTATCAACAGGCCGATGGCTCGGTGGTGGTGCCCGAGGTTTTGCGCCCTTACATGAGCGGGATCAGTGTGATTCAGCGCCCTTGAATATAACGTTCATCGCGTGACACGGTTTCAACTTACACGCCATCGTCAGCACGCTTTTCAACACAATCAAGGACATGCCCATGGAATTTTTGCCGTTGTTTGCCAACATCAGTGGTCAAACGTGCCTGGTGGTTGGGGGCGGCAGTGTGGCCGCCCGCAAAGCGGCCCTGTTGGCGAGGGCGGGGGCCGTCATACGTTTGGTGGCACCTGCGGTGTGTGATGCTGCGCGCGAAGTGGCTGAAAACAGTGGTGGCGAGCTGCGTATCAAAGCATTCGCGGATGCGGATCTCGATGGTGTGTCGTTGGTGGTGGCAGCCACCGACGATCTAGGGTTGAACGCCCACGTATCGGATGCGGCGCGACGGATGCAGCTGATGGTGAACGTTGTCGATCAACCTGAATTGTGTTCGTTCATATTTCCTTCCATTGTGGATCGCAGCCCGGTCGTTATTGCAGTATCAAGTGGCGGCAGCTCACCGGTGCTCGCGCGCTTGTTGCGTGCCCGTCTGGAAACACTGATTCCTGCTGGGTATGGGCGCTTGGCCCACATGGTGGGACGCTTTCGGGAGGAAGCCAAAAAGGTGTTTCCGGATGTTAATAAACGGCGCGCATTCTGGGAGCGCATATTGGCGGGCCCGATAGCAGAAATGGTGTTCGCCGGACGCGAACGCACCGCTGAAACCTCGCTGCAGCAAGCATTGAAGGATGGCTCGGATGAGAATATCCATGCCGGTGAGGTGTATCTGGTGGGGGCGGGGCCTGGCGATCCGGATCTGTTAACGTTCCGTGCACTGCGCCTTATGCAGCAAGCCGATGTCGTTCTCTATGATCGACTGGTCAGCAAAGAGGTGTTGGATTTGGTGCGCCGCGACGCCGAGCGAATTCATGTGGGTAAAGAGCGCAACAACCACTCTGTTCCACAGCAGGGCATTAACCAGATGCTGGTGGATCTCGCCCTGCAAGGCAAGCGTGTATGTCGACTGAAAGGCGGTGATCCTTTTATCTTTGGTCGTGGCGGTGAAGAAATTGAAACGCTCGCGGAGCAGGGCATACCGTTCCAGGTGGTGCCTGGTATAACGGCTGCATCCGGCTGCGCCAGTTATGCGGGTATCCCGCTCACGCACCGCGATTATTCGCAGTCGGTGCGTTTCGTGACCGGGCATCTCAAGGATGGTTCGCTCGATCTGGACTGGACGACCCTGGCGGCCTCACGCCAGACACTGGTGTTCTATATGGGCTTGGTAGGATTACCGCATATCTGTGATGAGCTGCAAAAGCACGGCCTGCCCGGAACGACGCCCGTTGCCCTGGTGCAACAAGGCACTACGCAGTTTCAACAGGTGGTGATTGGGACATTGGCGACGATCAACCCCATGGTGGCCGAACGTCAGGTGAAGGCACCGACCCTGACCATCGTTGGCGATGTAGTTAACCTGCATGAAAAACTCAAATGGTTCGAACCAGGTGGCAGTTAAAACACCAGGTCGATGCCCATCAGCATGAGGTTGGGCTGAGCCTCACTCACTTTGTTGTGGCGATGTTGAAATTCGGTTTTAAAAGCCGCCGCCGGATGAAACTCATAGCGAACCCCAACACCGATTGCGATGAGTTCTTCATCCGTCAGATAGGCCAGCTCAGTGGTCGAGATCAATTCGGCAACTTGGGCGTTATCGCTGGGCAAAGTCGCCAGTCGTGACATGATGCGTTCATTGACCAGTGCCCGGGTGGCTTCGGCCACCGGTGATTTTGCTTCGCTGTAAGTGAGATGGTAAGTGAATTTCTGCCAACGGTATCCGAAGGTTGTGTACCAGGCGGAGCGATCGTTTTGCATCGGTGCGTTTTCAATCGTGATCTTCGTGTATTCCGAAATCCATAGCCACGGATGCTCGTCGATATACACGCCAATCCCTGAAAATCGGGCTTCGTCATTGGTGAGGGTCAGTAGATCCAGAGCGTCCTCTTCGAGTGGGATCTGCAACAGTTCAAACGCATTGATCAATTCATTGTAGGCATCCACGGTGGCTTCCGTTTTCGCCAGTGTCAGCTGCAAGGTAAACCAGTCACGATTGAGGCTCCAGGTAATATCCTTGACTTGCTTGGACTCGATATCGGTATCGCGGCCTGCAATCCTGAGGGTCGTAAACGAATTGCCTGTGACCAGGTTTAACTTGGATGTCCACTCATCCAGCTGATGCCTGAATTCAATATTGATCCCGTCGGTATTGTCGATACCCGCGAGAATATAGAGATCCGCAGGTGGATTGATCCACGGGTAGGAATACCCGACATCGATGGAGTCGGAAAACAAAAAAAACGGCGCCCGTGAGCGGCCCGCCTTGATGCTTATCGTATCGGTGAGCTGGTAAGTTAAAAATCCCCATACCAGATCGGGCTGCCAGTCAGCTTTTCCCGTGGCGACAATCTGTGCGGTCGCAGTCAAGCCCCCTTGCAAATCGCTGAACAGCTGTATCGCAAACAAACTGTCCGGTGTGAAAGAAAGGTCATCGTTATAACCCATCACCTCGCCGGGATTGCTGACAAAGATCGATTTGTCGGAATCCTTCACCACCTGTCCCGCCACTATCGACGCGAAACCCTCCAGCTCCACCTCGTAGGCGACCACCTCTGCAGATGCCATTAGCAATGGCAAAAAACCTGAAATGGCCAGTTTGGTGCGGCGACAAATTGACATGCTGGTGGCAAGACACTCGTTTTGATTTTCAACATCCTAAAAGTAATAGCCTAATGCACAGACCTTGCAATACCTAAGCTTCAACTATGCTTAGATGACCGGTTACCTGCATAGCCCTTTTTCCAATACCGAGAATACAGTGATGAGTTTGTTGTCGTCGGCCTCTATCCGCTTGAAAATACTATTGATTCCGATGGTCGGGATTCTCGGGTTCGCGGCTGTTCTGGCCTACAACTTCTCGGTGTCGAGCGCGTCCAACAGCCGTTTGAACGAAGTGAAAGTGGTGTATTACCCGATACTGGAGAAGGCCAGCGCCTCAGTGGTTGCGTTGGATCGCATTACCGAAACCTTCAACTCGGCGGTCGCTGCAGGCGAGCGTGAGATGATCGGTGGTGCTGAGGAGTATGCTGGCACCGTGCGCCGTAACCTCAATGAAATTGAAGCGCTGGAACCGCGACGCAAAGACAAGGTGATGGCGATCAAGGCTGAATTTGAACAGTATTTTCAGCTAGCGAAAAGTCTGTCGGAGGAAATGATCGCGGCAACCCTCGTGCAAGGTCAGCTCAGTCAACGCACCAGTGAAATGGCCTCGCGGCTGAACACACTCAAAACCAGCATGGAAAATTTTCGTGTTGAGAGCCATGAAATCTTCACCCGCAACATCAATGACACCACAACGGAAATGAGCAATGCCGTGACCGGCGGTTTACTAACAGCGCTTGTGACCTTTGTCGCGGTGATCGTTGTTTCGATTTACATCACGTCCAATATAACGGGCAGCCTGTCGCGCATCGTCGGCTCTTTGAAAGACATTGCGCAAGGCGAGGGTGATCTGACGCGCAGGATTCCGCAAACCTCGAAAGACGAGATTGGTGAACTGGTTTATTGGTTTAATTCGTTTGTCGAAAAATTGCAGGGAATTATTCGGGAAGTTGTTGATGTAACGGGGCCCTTGTCGGGGGTTTCCAGTGAGCTGAGCCAATTGGCGCGCCAAAGCGAGCGTGTGACCGCTGATCAACTGGATGCCACCCGTAACGCGGAACGTTCGATCAGCGAAATGTTTGCCAGCCTGGGGGAAAACGCTTCCAATGCTTCCAGTGCAGCCGATGCAGCGGCGGGCGCTGACAACGAAACCAAAATGGGTCAGGAGGTGGTTGATTCCACCATATCCGCTATCAACGTGCTAGCGCAGGAAGTAGAACGCGCAGCCGAAACAATACGCCAACTCGAAGCCGACACTACCAGCGTGGGCAATATTCTTGATGTGATACAGGGCATTGCCGGACAAACCAATTTGCTGGCACTCAACGCCGCCATTGAAGCCGCACGCGCAGGTGAACAGGGCAGAGGCTTTGCGGTGGTTGCCGATGAAGTGCGTACCCTCGCATCACGCACCCAAGTCTCCACCCAGGAAATTCACTCTGTCATCGAACAATTACGCCGCACCGCCCGAGCGATTTCTGAAGTTATGGAGCAGGGCCAAAAACGCGCGCGCGAAAGTGTGGAAAAAGCCGCCAAGGCCGGGGAATCCCTGTCGACCATTGCCGGTAAGGTGGAAACTATTTCCAACATGAATATTCAGATTGCGTCAGCCACTGAAGAGCAACAGCAAACGTCGTCTTACATTCAGCGCTCAGTGGAAGAAATCCGCAGTGCCTCGGAACACGCAGCCAACGGTTCTCGCAAAGTCGCTGAAGCCACCGAACAGTTGACCCGTGCCACCGCCAAGTTGTCGCACGTAACGGGGCAGTTCCGCGTATAGGCCGCGCCGTCAAAGGATAACGTCTAAAACGCGTTCCGGTTGCGGGATTGCCACCATTCACGCGCCAGTTGCTCCGCCTCGACATTCGTCGCGACCCGTTTTAGCAAACGCAGGGCAATCGCCAAGGTGCCGATGACCGCCGCCACCCCATATTCGTGCTCAGCGGTGCCACGCCACACATTTACCCATTGTTGCAGATCCAGATCGGCTTCTTTCAGATGGCGCTGAGCGAACATCGCGGGCCAGACATCATCGTGCAATTCACCATCCACCACGCTTTGCACCAGGCAATCGCTATCCGGATTGCGTTCGGTTTCACCGGCTTCGCCTTTTATAACGGCGGCGTTGGTGTACCCCAATGCTTGCGCCGCCAACTGGTGCACAGGCCGATATCCGGGGTGAAATATGCCCTGCATGACAAAGGCAGCACCTGCCGGGTTGAGCAATCGTGCCAGCGTGTGTACTGGCGAACGCAGGCCCAAAATGCGGCGCAGATCGATCATATGGTGCAGCGGGGGGCACAACGCTTGCAGCGGAAAATAACAGAATGCCTCAGTGTCGAGATGGGCACGCGCGCTGTTCCAGTCGTTGGCTGGGGCAATGCCCAGAAACTTTAGTGCATCCTCAGTGTAGATACGCTCAGCCGTATGCCCCGCGGAACCATGCATGAGCACGCGTATTCCATTTTGTGACAGCAACAACGCCGCAAACAGGTACCACGGGTAATGACGTCGCTTACCGGCATAGCTCGACCAATCCAGGTCGACCGGAATCGGTTGTGGCGGCGCTACCGAGTCGCGAGCTGCACGCACGAATCCGACCAGCTCCTCAGGGGTTTCTTCCTTGACGCGCATGAGCATGAGAAACGCACCCAGCTGCACGTCCTGCACCTCACCCTTCAGGATCATGGACATGGCGTCAAAGGCTTCCTGTTCGGTGAGATCGCGCGAGCCGTTTTTGCCTTTGCCAAGGATGCGAACATAAGGCGCGAAGGCGTGTTCGTTGGGCAAACTGCCGGAATGATGTGCCATGAGGTTTCCTGCAAGGATTAGAGGCAATGCGTTGGGCGCGGTAAACCCGCAATTTTGGCAGCGGTTTTGGCCGGCGTCCCACCGAATAAATTCATAATATAAGCGCTTGAGATTTTGTCTGCACCCAAGTTTTGCGCGCAATATTTTACCAATGCGCGATTATTTGGCGCGTGATCGAAGGTTGCGTAAAACGCTCTTAATGCCGTGATGATTTCCCAGTGTGCAACCGTAAGCGTGATATTTTCTTGCTGCGCGAGCCACTCTGCAACCTCAGGCTGCCAGCAACTCAGATCGACAAGATAGCCGTCTTTGTCGCGTGCGGGCTTCTTTTCGTGTGCGGGTTCTTGGTCGCACGGGGAATTGTCGGCGCTAGTCACAAATGGGCTCGCGCATAATCAAAACCAACTGATCGAACGCGCATGCTCGCACGAAATAGCGACCATCCGTTCGTAATCTATCAATTCAAAGGGCGGGAGCACATGTATTCCGCGCAGCGCCGCATCTTCGGCCAAGGCGTAAACGGCATGATGTTCACAAATGGAGGCAAGTTGTCGCTGCCACATAGGGTCGCCGTTAATGGCCCAGACCCCGTTTTCGATCAGCAAAATGCTGTCATCCTCTTGAAGCACACGCAAGCAATCCGACAATGCGGCCGTTGCGAAAGGCGATGCTGAAACAATATGGAGTGTCGAAATGTTGGTCATGCCTCAATTACCTGATGCCATAGGCGCGCTTTCAATAGCTCAACACCACGTCGTGCGCGGCGATGAGTGCCTTGATGTCTGCGAAATTCATGGGGCTGCCAATCACGCAATCCGCTGGGCCAAAGCCCCGGGAAAACAAACTTTCCTTGCACAGGAAAATGTTTTCGATTTCATATAACGGCAGCGATTGCAGCATGGCGGAGGTATCCTTGAACCCACTCCCTTTCGCTACTTGCGAGCGCAAGGCATTGAACACGCCATCGCCCATTAGCAACACACTGACTTCTTGCCCGAAAACAGCGACCGTCAGCGCGCTCTCTATGGCATCTTTAGCCAGAGTTGAGCCATAGGGGGCACTGCGTATCATCACCAGGATTTTTTTCATTGCCTCACCCGAACGTCAATACACGGTCAGCAACGATGGTGCTTTCAGCCAGTTGGCCCAGCCCGGCGACAGTGAAATGCTCCGCGATATTGCGCGCCTGTAAACCGTATCGAGCCTGCTCGCTTTCATTCACCATTCCGCGTCTGAGACAGGCGGAAATGCACAATACCAATTCAACACCGTGATGGTGAGCAAGCAGTTGCCAGCGCTGGTAGATATCGATCTCATCCTGCGGAGGCACGCCCAGCGAGCTCCCGTTCAACACCCCATCCCCCGAAAAGAAGACCCGACTCACCTGGTGACCGGAATTGATGGCCGCCTGCGCAAACCGCAAGGCAGTCAAAGCGCCTTGGCGGGAGTAGGGGGGGGACAACACATTGAGGGCAAAGATCATGCTGGCATGCGCTTTCTAAAACAAACAGGCGGCTGGGTATGTCTACAAGCATAGCAAGTTAGGGCTCCTAGCCCAATAGCTTGCTGGCAAACGGAAAAATCGTCATAAAACTGCTTCCCAACCCCAGAGTGTTACGGTAATATTCGCGCCCAGACTCGCACCGGAGGGGTGGCAGAGCGGTTTAATGCAACGGTCTTGAAAACCGTCGAGGATTCGCGTCCTCCGAGAGTTCGAATCTCTCCCCCTCCGCCATCATCTTCGTTAAGTTTCCTCCCTTCCTTTCTTCTGTTTCTCTTCTGTTTGACCCATCCCTACATCTTCCTCAGGCGCTATCCGCTACAATTATTGTTATCGATGACTTGCAGGCGTGTAGCGTAACTTGTAAAACGTCCGTCTGGGATATGCAGGAGAATTTTTCATGACCTACTGTGTCGCCATGTGCTTGCGAGACGGGTTGATATTTGCCTCGGACTCGCGCACCAATGCTGGGGTCGATCACATCTCCACCTTCCGCAAAATGCACATATTTGAGCGCCCGGGTGAGCGTAGTATCGTATTGCTGAACTCAGGCAATCTCGCGACCACCCAGAGCGTGGTCAGCTTGCTGCGCAACCGCTGCCTACATGAAGGTGAAAACCTGCTCAATGTTAAATCGGTCTATGAGGCCGCCGTGTTGGTGGGCGAAACCATTCGCGAAGTGCTCAATCGCGATTCTGGCGGCGCCACGCTCGCGCAAGGCGTTGATTACTCGTGTTCATTTCTGGTGGGTGGGCAAATCCGCGGGGAAGCACCGCGTTTGTTCAATATCTACCCGCAGGGAAATTTTATTGAAGCCACCCTTGATACCCCTTTCTTTCAGATTGGGGAGTCGAAATACGGCAAGCCGATCATCGATCGGGTCGTACGCCACGAGACAGCCTTGAATGAGGCGCTCAAGTGCACCCTGATTTCCTTTGATTCGACCATCAAATCGAATTTGTCGGTGGGGTTGCCGATTGATCTTTTAAAGATGCCTGTTGGACAGTTGGGCACCGTAAAGCCGTTTCGAGTGGATGATAATAATGCCTATTTCCAGTCGATTCGGCGTGCCTGGGGTGAGGGTTTGCGGCGTGTGTTTGCTGAGATTCCTGATGCCGACTGGTTTGATGAATTGAATCATTCAGGGTAAGTGTGGCGTGTGTCCCTTTTGTCTCGTGTGAGGCAGGCACTTTTCTTTTGATGTAGGGCTGATGTGGGGCTGGAGTAGACAATGATCAAGGTGTTAGTGGTAGATGATCACGATCTGGTGCGTACCGGCATCTCCCGGATGTTGAGCGATGTTGCCGGCATCAAAGTGATTGGGCAAGCCGCTAGCGGCGAGGACGCATTGCGTTACCTGAAAGAACACCGTGTGGACGTGGTGCTGATGGACGCCAAGATGCCAGGCATCGGCGGGCTTGAAACTACTCGCAAGTTGCTACGCCAATACCCGGATGTGAGGGTGATTGCGGTGACCGTCTGCGAAGAAGAACCCTATCCCTCACGCTTTCTGCAAGCCGGTGCCGCTGGTTATATGACCAAAGGCGCGGGCATTGACGAAATGGTGAAAGCGATACGTCTGGTGTATGGTGGCCAACGTTATGTAAGCCCTGAAGTGGCGCAACAACTCGCACTCAAACCCTTCACCAGTGCTGAAGGATCGCCCTTCGATCAGCTGTCAGAGCGGGAGTTACAGATCGCACTGATGATTGTAGGTTGCCTGAAAGTGCAGGAAATCTCCGACAAGCTATTTCTCAGCCCCAAAACTGTGAATTCCTATCGCTATCGTATTTTTGAAAAACTGGCGATCAATAGCGATGTAGAGTTGACGCTAATGGCCGTCCGCCACGGCATGGTCGACGTAGAAAGCATGCGCAACAATGGTTGATCGAAGTCGTGGTTGATCGCAAAGATGAGGCCGATGGCAAAAGCAAGTTTGATGGCGCATTAACAGTTGAGCAGAAAGATTCCAGCGCCGCCCCCATACCCTTTGATATCGATGGCTTTCTGGCGTCATTGACGAAGGCGCCGGGTGTATATCGCATGCTGGGGGCAGAGGGAGACATCCTTTACGTCGGCAAAGCGAAAAATCTCAAAAATCGCGTCAGCAGTTATTTTCGTACCAAACAATTACCCATCAAAACCGCAGCCTTGGTGCAACGCATCACGCAGGTTGAAGTCACCGTTACACTCTCTGAAACAGAAGCGCTGTTGCTTGAGCAGACGCTCATCAAAGAACACAAACCGCCTTTCAATATTTTGCTACGCGATGACAAATCGTACCCTTTTATTTTTTTGAGTGATCAGCCGTTCCCGCGACTTGCTTACCACCGTGGATCAAAAAAGGAAAAAGGCCGCTATTTTGGCCCTTATCCCAGCGCGTTAGCGGTACGTGAATCACTCAATTTGTTGGAAAAAATCTTTCAGGTTCGGCAGTGCGATGACAGTTTTTTTCGCAACCGCCAACGCCCCTGCCTGAAACATCAGATTCATCGTTGCACAGCGCCTTGTGTCAACGCAGTGACCGCGACGGAGTATGCTGAACAAGTCAGACTGACGAGCCTGTTTCTGGATGGCAAAAGTAATCAGGTTGCCGAAGAAATTGCGATTAAAATGGAAAAAGCCGCCGCCGATCTTGCCTTCGAAGACGCTGCACAACTGCGTGATCAGCTCATCGCCATCAGGCGTGTGCAAGAGCAACAATACGTCGACCAGGAAGGCGGTGACATGGATGTGTTTGGGCTTGCGATCAAAGACGGCATGGCCTGTATTCAAATTGTCTTTGTGCGCGCAGGGCGTGTGCTCGGCAGCAAAAGCTATTTTGAAAGTGTCTACGGCCTGGATGTAGAAGGCGATGGCGGCCCCGAGGTGCTGACAGAATTCGTGTCCAACTATTTTCTTGGTAACGTCACACGTGATGTGCCACAGGACGTCTATCTGCCATTGCCAGTCGAATTTGCCGACGCCATCGAAAAGGCCGTCAAAGAGCGTTACCACACAAAGTTTCGTTTTCTCTATCGGCTCACCGGCACCCGTGCAGGTTGGGTCCGGTTGGCCAGTAAAAACGCGCAGGAAAATCTCGACAGTCACCTCGCCAACAAACGCACTCAATGGCAACGACTGGTAGCCCTGCAGGAACAGCTCGGCTTGGCCGCGGTTCCGCAGCGTCTGGAGTGTTTTGATATCAGCCACACGTCCGGGGAGCATACGGTAGCGTCATGTGTAGTGTTTGACGTGAACGGCCCGCGAAAATCGGACTATCGGCGTTTCAATATTAAAGATGTAACGCCGGGGGACGATTATGCAGCCATTGAGCAAGCCGTTCAGCGCCGCTACCAAAAGTTGCAGGAGCAGGGGAGCCCGCTACCTGATTTGGTGATTATTGATGGTGGCAAAGGTCAGTTGGCCAAGGCGACTGAATCGCTCACGCGCTTGGGCATCGATACGGCATGCTTGCTCGGGATCGCTAAAGGCCACACCCGCAAAGCCGGGTTGGAAACCCTGTTTACTCTCGGCAGGCCCCTGGGATTCAGCTTACCTCGCGATAGCGGCGCCAGCCTGCTATTGCAACAAATACGCGATGAAGCACATCGCTTTGCCATCACCGGGCACCGAGGGCAGCGGGGCAAAGCTAAAATTCGTTCAACCGTCGAGGATTTACCAGGGGTAGGGCCTGTCAGGCGCAAACGTTTGTTGAATCATTTCGGTGGTATGTCTGCACTGAAATCTGCCAGTCAGGAGGAAATTGGTAAAGTCAAAGGCATCAGCCCCAAACTGGCTGAGGAGATTTATACGGCCCTCCATGGCGTATAGCGTTTTCATAGCGTATAAAATAGATCCATAGGATTGAAGGATATCCCTCTGCATGCAATCACCCATCATCTCGAACTCGCCGCATTACACGATTCCCAATTTGCTGACGATGATGCGGGTAGTACTCATTCCCATCTTCATTATTGTGTATTACTTGCCCTTTGAGGGGCGCTACCTGGTGGCTGCCGTGTTGTTTGCGCTGGCAGGCATTACCGATTGGTTTGACGGCTATCTCGCCAGAAAGTGGGGGCAAGTGACCAAGCTTGGCGCGTTCCTCGACCCGGTGGCAGATAAGCTGATGGTGGCGGTGGCCTTGGTAGTATTGGTTGAAGCGCATTCGTCGGTCTGGTTGGCGCTGCCCGCATTGGTGATCATCAGTCGTGAAATAACGATTTCGGCCCTGCGCGAGTGGATGGCGGAGGTGGGCAAACGTGCCAATGTTGCGGTATCTTTTTTGGGTAAGGTGAAAACCACTGTGCAAATGGTGGCCATTACCGGGTTGCTTGCTAAAGATCCCATGATGTTCGACGGGGTGGTTTTGTTGGCTTACGTGCTTTTATACATCGCGACAGCCATCACTTTGTGGACCATGGTTGTCTATCTGAAGGCGGCTTGGCCCGACCTTACGGCACGCTGACAAGCGGCCTCGGAATGTCGCAAGTGGCTGATAAAAGTTATGAATATAGTTGTTGACATGACGCCGTCATTCTGTAGAATGTGCACCACATCGGCGGTGAAGGTCACTGATGTAAAGCGGGAATAGCTCAGTTGGTAGAGCACGACCTTGCCAAGGTCGGGGTCGCGAGTTCGAGTCTCGTTTCCCGCTCCAAATTTTAAACCTCGGATTATCCGGGGTTTTTTGTTAGTGTGACGTACAAAATTTGGCTGGGTGGTAGAGTGGTCATGCAGCGGACTGCAACTCCGCGTACGCCGGTTCAATTCCGGCCCCAGCCTCCAATTTATGCCAGGCGTGCAATCCATGCTTGGCATTTTTCGTTGTAAGCGCTGCAAAGTTGTTGATTAATTCAACAATCTAAAACACGCAGCACCATCGGCCGGATGGCGAAATTGGTAGACGCACAGGACTTAAAATCCTGTGGGAGGCGACTCCCGTGCGGGTTCGACGCCCGCTCTGGCCACCATCTCTTTATGTTAAATCCTCTGCAACCCTCTGATTGAAACGCTGCAAGCAATTGCCTCAGCGAGACAACGCCTTGGCAACGTTCATTGCAATTTTTTCACCGATATCTGGCACCAGGCACGGTGGAAAATCGTGCGCCATGCCTTTGTAAATATGTAGTTTGGCGCCTCGAATGCTGCGGGCTGTATCGATTCCGCCCTTTACATGTACCAGTGGGTCAACATCCCCATGTAATACCTGGGTAGGGCAGTGAACACGGCTCAGCAATCGGCGAAACCCACCTGTTGCCGCTACCGCTTGGGTTTGTCGTAGCACGCCGGCGGGACGATAACTTCGATCATAGTTCTCGGCCATTTTTTGCAGTCGGGCTTCGCGTGACTCGGCTATGTGCGGGCTAGCGATCATTCCCCAGAAAATATCTGCGCGTTTGACGGCGGTTTCCCGATCGTGTCCTTTGGGCAATCCCCACCCATTCAATGCCATCAGAATATCTCGTCGTGGCAGCGGCATGGTGGATTCATTGGTGGCTGACATGATTGAGCAAAGACTGGCGACCTTTTGCGGAAAAATAGCCGCTGTCAGTTGGCTGATCATACCCCCCATGGAAACACCGACCAGATGGACTTTCCCCAGTTTTAAACCGTCGATGACGGCAACCGTGTCCTTGACCATGTCGTAGAGGGTGTAGTTTACGTCCACCTGAAGGCCAACTCGCTTCTTTACCATGACTTCTGGCAGTGAAACCTTCAGGCCAACACTGGCCTGATCAGACAAACCAATATCCCGGTTATCGAAGCGGATGACGCGGAAGCCTTCCCCTAACAATTGCTGCACCAGGGAGTCTGGCCACATGGTGAGCTGACAGGCCAGCCCCATTACCATGACGACAGGGGTTGCTCCCAGAGGCCCTTGATCACGGTAGAAAAGGCGCCCGTGGTTGCCAATGAGGAAGCCGTCACGAACGTCGCTTGCGCTTTGCAGGGTGCGGGGAAGAACGACGGTCATGTAACACCTCCGGTTATGGGTTGCAGAATAGACCCCCACGAAAGTACTCCAAGCCGCCGCTGCTGTGAAGTGTCTGATCAGGTCAGTCGAAGACGGTCAGGCGTCAAACCGTCCCGCCGCTCAAATGCTGATCTGATAGCAGGGGTTGTAGGTCTTTCCTCCCAGTTTCATGCGATTTTGCTGAATAAACGTCTGCAACAGTTCATCCATCAGCGTCATGATCGCGGGATCTCCCCGCAGCTGAAAGGGCCCATGCTCTTTTATCAGCGCCAATCCGTGCTCTTTCACGTTACCGGCAACGATACCGGAAAAGGCCCGCCGTAAATTGGCCGCCAGCTCGTAACTGGGCTGATTGCGAGTCAGGTTGAGCTTGTGCATGTTGTGATGGGTTGGATTGAACGGAAACTGCAAGGATTTTGGTATATGAATCTGCCAGTTGAAATAGAACGAATCCTTATAACGGCGCCGGTGACTATACACGTCGTCGGTCTTATGCCGCATATAACGTCCTACTTCAGCGGGATCGTCGATGATTACGTGATATTTGGCGCGTGCTTCTTCGCCCAGGGTATTGACGATAAAATTGTCGATGACGTCGAAGTAGGCTTCACCGTCCTTATTGGAGGTGAATACAAGGGGGAACGGTATGCTGCGGTTTTTCGGATGCAGCAGAATGCCCAGCAAATAGAGAATTTCTTCGGTAGTACCCACGCCACCTGGGAACACGATGATGCCATGGGCCATACGCACAAAGGCTTCCAGGCGCTTTTCTATATCCGGCATGATCACCAGTTCGTTGACGATTGGGTTTGGCGATTCAGCGGCAATGATGCCGGGTTCGGTGATGCCGACATAACGTGAATTGTGAATGCGCTGTTTGGCGTGTGCAATCGTTGCACCCTTCATCGGGCCTTTCATTGCGCCCGGGCCGCAACCGGTGATGATGTTCAGTTCTCGCAGGCCCAGTTCGTAGCCGATCAGCTTGGTGTAGTCATATTCTTCGCGTGAAATCGAATGGCCGCCCCAGCACACGACAAAAGCACGTTTGTCGCCTGCGCGAAACAGGTTGGCGTTGCGCAAGATATGGAACACGGCGTCGGAGATTCCGCGTGTGGTGTTGAGGTTGAAGCGTTCCCCGTGTTTGACCTGGTTGGTCACGTAAAGCACATCGCGCAGCACTGAAAACAACTGTTCGCGTATGCCACGTATCATTTTGCCATCGACAAAGGCGCTCGCAGGGGCGTTGTGCAGTTCCAGGCGAATGCCGCGTGCCTGGCGTATGAACCGCACATCGAAATTCTTGAATTCGTCGAGAATTTCCTGGGTGTTATCGTTTTGACTGCCGGTGTTGAGTACGGCCAGCGTGCAGCGGCGGAAGAGGGGGTAGAGGTCGCTTTGAGTATGTTGTACGAGCTGATCGACCTCAATGGGGGATAGCACCTCCATGCTGACTTCGGGTGAGACTACCACGCACGGGATCTTCGCTATCATAGGATTCCTTGGGTTAGAAAACGAAAAAGGGGTATACATTCACTATAGTACAGCCATAATGACCCCTTGATGAAAGGCCCCTCGTCAAAGGATAAATCCTTTTGGTTTCCATGGCTTGCGAGTTCCATTGACGTGCGGGGCCTGATCCTTGAGAATTTGCGCCAGTTCGCAGTAATAAAGAACAGTCACTAATGTAGAAGGTTACCGATGAGCGCAGCCCCGTCGCCTGTTAAAGAGTCCATTCAAGAGTTGTCCGGCAAGGCACTCGATGCTCGTATGTATAAACACGCTTGTCAGCGGCTGGGCAAGTCGCCATCCGAACAGGATTTCGAACAGGCCTACGCTCGCGGAGAGTTTCATTTTCAATCCGACGCAGCCCTGCTGGGGGATCTGATCGCCTTGTATCAGATCAATCTGCACCGTATAGGCGGCGAGTGGCTGGCACTGGGCAATGGCGCCTCCTTCTATGGTGAAACTCCCTCCGAAGCGGTATGTCGGTGGGTAGTGGCGGTATTCGGTGCGAAGTAAGATTTGCTGTTTTTTTAAACTGTCTCATAATAAAACTGGCTCATAATAATAAAGAAAAACCGTTATCGGTTGAGGGGACGTTGTTTGTGAGTAATCCTGCGCTTAGAGTTCAGTTGCTAAGAAAACTTTGGGTACACCTCACGCCCAAAGAAATGTTTGGCATCATGTCGCCTGACCGTATCCAAAAGCTGGGATTGTCGCTTGGTGAGGTCCGCCGTCAGGAACTCTCTAATATTCATACGGTTGAGCGGCAATTAAATGAGTTGCGCCGCGGTTACTCCGAACTCGACAGCGAGGGGCGTATCGTTAAATCTGCCAATTCGGCCGAAGTACGCGATGTCGCGTTCTCCAGCATCATCGAGTTCTCATCTGAATCCCCTGGCGTCGCAGAGAAAACCCCCACCCTGTTTGAAATGTTACAGAACGCGCGTCAAAGTTCAGATCTGGAATCGCTTGGGCGTTTGTTGCGGTTACAAAAGGTCTATCTGCTAACCGAACGCATCATTCTGAGCATGAACCCTGCTGATTTGGATAAGGGCACGCTCGACCCGCGTTGGTTCAGTCGCTGGCGTATCAATGTCAGTGAAATCCCTAACGGCCCGATGCAACAAATGTGGGCTCGCATTCTCGTCAAGGAGCTTATTCGTCCAGGCACTCACAGTCTGCGTGCCCTGGATTTATTGGCCTGCATGACGCTCGAAGATGCCGAGATGCTTAACAAGTTGATGGGATTGACGCTGGATGATTTCGTTTATCGCAGCGCCGTACAAGCCCTGCATGAACAGTATGACCCGGAAATGCTTGAGAAACTTGAAGAACTCGGCGTGATACGTGGCGTGTTCGGCAAGGTTTACTCCAAAGTGTTGCGCTCGATATCTGACAGCCGTTTTCATTGCGTATTGTGTATCGGTGATAAGCAGCTGACATTGACGTCCGATGCGGACCGTACCGAGCTGAGCATCCCCGCCTATTTGCTCACCAACCTGGGCAAGGAAATCATTTCGCTCTTTTCTGCTGCTGCTGAAACCAATTATTTGGATTTGGTCGTCAGTGACTTGCACGCACGTGGCCTGAAAGTGGCAATCAGTGACGCCGATCACAACGAATACGGCAGGAAAGTCTCTTAGGTTCAACTATTCTTAAAGGGGGTGTAGCTGGTTTCTTTTCCCACCCCCATTAGGGAGTAGTGTGGACAAGCGGCGACACCGACGGCTGGCAACCCATATTGAAGTGTTTTTCTCCATTGCCCAATCCGGTATCCATTCGGGATTTCTCCTGGATTATGGCAAAGGGGGCGCCTTTTTAACCTTCAAAAACAACCTGCAGAACCCTGCGAACAGTGATGCTCAGGGCATTGTGGCGCGTTCCATTCAGATTCATTTTTCGTTGGACGACAAAGAATATCTGCTGGATGGGGTGGTGGCGCATCTGAGCAAGGCGGGTATCGGGGTTCGGTTCACGCAAGTGGATGCACTGGCGTTTTCCGCGTTGGCGGAGGCGGCGCGTCGTCTTACCGTTAACCAAGGCAAAGACAGTGGCATTGCTCGTGATCGTAAAAGCCAGGAGCCCAAGCAATGTGCGCAACGTTGCCTGCAGTTGTTGGAGGCGTCCTTTAAAGAATGGATTCCAGAATTTCTCGATAGCTTTTGTGAAACCTTGTTGACCCTCGCTGAGCAGCGGCGGGCGGGTGTTGATCCGCAAGCATTGCTGGATGCATTTACGTGGCTGAAGTCTAATAACACACGTTTGCTGGAGCGTTCCGTGGACGTGTATGCCGAAGCGATCAACAAGCTACTGACGGCCGATGGAATTGAAGTGGAAGCGCCCAGCGTTGATTTGGCCGCTGATGATAATGTTTCGCTGAGCCTGGTGGAAAAGGACGTTTTCGAAGATTGGCTGATGCAAAAAGTCGCGACGTCCCGCGTGGAATTAGCCCTGAGAGAACCGCTCGCTGAATTGGGCTTGCGTATCGAAGCGGTTTCCGGCAAGAAGTTTCGTGAAGATCGACACCCGTTTTCACCCGCCTTGTTTTTCAGAGTGACGCACGAAGCCTTGCGCGCTAATCAGATCAGCCTCGTGGTCGAAAAATTATTTTTCAAGATGATTGTGGAACGGGCAATCGAACGTTTTGCACGTCTGTATGACAGTCTGAATGCTGCGCTCGTGCAAATGGGTGTGTTGCCTGAATTAAATGTTACGCGTCATTTGATTTCGAAACAGACATCAAAAGAACCGCCTGCTCATCTAAAAGAAGTCGACGACACCGATCCAGTCGCGACGCGTTCACCCACTTCGCATACTGCAACACCGAGTGGCGTTCGCACGCCGCATTCCGCTGCGAAATCAATGCCTGGCGAACAACATGCGCTGCATGAGACCATCGCGCGCGATGCTTACGCGACGGCGAGTCGTCTCTTGCAAATGCAACGGCAAATTCAGCACCAGGTATTCCCCCTTGCGGATGTCACCTTGGCTCAGCAACTGCCGGTAGGCGCGCCCATGCCGGGCGCGCCAAAATTTGATGTCAACACAGAGACCCTGATTAAGGCGCTCAATCAGGTCAGTAATGAGCTTTGTGCATCGTTCGATGCAGGTAAGGGTGAAAACGCCGCGTTACCTGCTCAAGTCATGGATCGGCTTAAACAGCTCAATATTGGTTGTGGCGACGATGTTCGCGATGCGCTCAACATGATGGATTCATTGGTAGCCAATATTGCCGATGAACAAAAAATGACAGGCGATTTGCGAGCGGAATTCTGCAAGATGCAGGTGCCGCTGGCCGCGTTGCAGGTCGCTGATCCGGATATTTTTCAGGCCGAGAATCACCCGGTTCGAGAGCTGTTGAATTATTTGGCGTTGCTTTCGGAACCCAGCAGCGCGAATTTCAAGTCCAATGCAGAGACGGTAAAAAATGTCATTCATCGCTTGATGGCAGCAGATCCGCTCAACGAGCAAGCGGTCAATGTGATTGTAAAGGATCTGAGAAAGCAGATTGATCGTGAGAAAAGCATCATAGAGCGCAATGTGCAGCGCGTGGTGGAATCCTGCGATGGTCGCCAGCGCATTGCGCAAGTCAACGATTACCTGCTCGATGAATTGAACAGTCGGTTGGCCGACAAGAAAGTGCCACGCGTCCTCCTGCGCTTACTCGATGCCGGTTGGAAAGAATTGATGCGTCTGAGTCTCGTGCGCGAAGGGCCCGAAAGTCGGGCGTGGCAAATCTCCGTGAATGTCATCGACGATGTAAACTGCTTGTTGGGTAAGCGACCCATCCCCGAAGATGAGTTACATTTTGCCCTGGACCCGTTGATCAAAATAATTGATAAGGGCCTGCAAAAGGTAGCAACACCGAGTACCGATATTGGCGCCATTATTAATACCATTCGTAGCGGTGCACAAGCACCCAATGTCGATTTGGTCGAGACGGGAAGCCTGTTTAGCAAAGAAAAGCGCAAAGATCTGCAAAATGAGTATCCATCACGCCTCAATAAAAAGCTGCAACGGCTCAAGGTCGGTCAATGGATCGAATACGGCGTAAAATCTGCGCATAAAAAACTTTGTCAGATTGCCTGGATCTCGCAACAACGGGAAAAATTTGCCTTGGTCAATCAACAGGGCATGCGCGTAGCAGAAGTCACCAGCGAACAAATGCTGGAGAAACTGGCCTCAGGCGACGTTATCTTGTTAGGCGATGGTCAGGCTAGTGCAGTCGATAAAGGACTGGACTCGCTGATACAAAAAATTTACGAGAAACTGAGCTACGACACCTCGCATGACCAGCTGACCGGTCTTTTAACGCGTAAGGAATTTGAAAAGAACCTGGCGCAGAGTGTCGCCCGCGCCAAACGCAACGATAGTCGTTACGCACTTTTATACACAGACATCTTGCAGTTCAAATTGGTCAATAACCTCTGCGGCTACGAAGGTGGCGATCATTTACTGCAACATGTGGCGGGTATCCTGGGGCAACAGGCAGTCGTGGGGCAGGTTTGTGGTCGTATCGGCGGCAACGAATTTGCCATTATTGTTCCGGTGCAGAGTGACACAGAAGCCTACCGTTATGCTTGTCAGGTAAAGGCGGCCATCGAATCAGACAAATTTACCTTTGGAAAACACAGTCATTCCATATTGATGGCCGTGACTTTGTGCACCTTCGACAGCCATTCCAATCAAGTGCTGGAATTGTTGCGCACCGTCGAATCGGCCGCGCAGATTGCCAAAACGTCCGGCCTGAAAGAAGTGCAAATGGTGAAACCGGGTGATATCCGCTTCCAGGAACGCGACAGCATGATGTCCTGGGTGGCACGCATTACTCAAGCCCTTGAAAACGACCAATTGCGGCTCCGCTGTCAAAAGATTGCACCGGCAACTGAATTGCATCCCGAATGGCTTCCCCATTTTGAAGTGCTCTTGACCGTGGTCGACGACAGTGGCACCCATGTGCCGCCCGCCGAATTCATAAAGGCCGCAGAAGAATACGGACGCATGGCGGAAGTGGATCGCTGGGTCATCAATCAAGTGTTGAACTGGATGCATCTCAATAAAGATCAGCTAAAGAAATTTGGTGGTTTCTCGATAAACCTGTCAGGCCATACACTGAATGATGACAGCTTCCTTGATTTTATTTTCGAGCAGTTGGTACGCTATGGCGTGCCCCGCAACAAGGTCATCTTCGAGATCACCGAAACCACGGCGGTGGCCAATCTCGATGAGGCTGCCGATTTCATCTCTGAAATGAAAGAAATCGGTTGCCGCTTCTCGCTCGATGATTTTGGTGCGGGTCAGTCGTCTTATGCCTACCTCAAGAAACTCCCGGTGGATTTCATTAAAATCGATGGCGCCTTTGTCAAAAAAATCGATACCGATAAAGTCGATTTTGCACTCGTGAAATCGATTACCGAAATGGGTCATTTTTTGAATAAGCATATCGTAGCAGAATATGTCTCTGACAAAGCCAAATATGATACGGTCGTAGGCCTGGGCGTCGATTATCTGCAAGGCTGGCATATCTCCAAGCCGGTGATGCTCGATGATTTAATTGAAGAGGAGCTGCGCCGGCCAGTATAAAAAGCTGAATGAACAGAACAACCGTTTAAGCGAAAACTATTTTTCACTGCAGGTAAACGAGCCCCCATGACGATAAGCATTCAAGACTACATGCAGCATGATGCCACCGGGTTGTCGGCACTCGTAAAATCAGGTCAGGTGAGTGCAGCAGAATTGCTTGATGTGGCCATTCAGCTGCTGGAGCTGGTCAACCCAGCACTTAATGCTGTCGTTACCCCCATGTATGATGAAGCTCGCGCGCAACTGCGCCAACTGTCGACCACCGCACCTTTTGCCGGTGTTCCATTTCTGCTCAAGGATTTAATGTCGGCTTATGCCGGTGTGCCCATGTCGTCTGGCAGTAACGCCATGAAACACTGGAAACCGAATTATCACAGTCACATCACCCAACGCTTTCTCGACGCAGGTTTTGTCATTTTCGGAAAAACCAACACGCCTGAATGTGGCCTGTTGGCGGTGTCCGAACCGGCCGCGTTCAAACCGGCGCGTAATCCCTGGAATCTCGAGATGTCGGCGGGTGGGTCCAGCGGTGGCAGCGGTGCCGCTGTGGCCGCCCATATTGTGCCCGTCGCCTCGGCGGGCGATGGCGGTGGATCGATCAGAATCCCTGCCAGCGTGTGTGGGCTGTTCGGGCTTAAACCCAGTCGCGGTCGGGTATCCAACGGGCCCGGCTGTGGTGAGGCCTGGGGTGGTGCAGTGGTACAGGGGGTATTAACGCGCAGTGTGCGGGATAGCGCGGCTCTGTTGGATTGTATTCACGGGTATTTCCCTGGCGACCCCTACACCGCACCCACACCTACTCATTCCTTCGCTTCAGCACTCAAAGATCCCCCCAAACGCCTGAAAATTGCTGTTTCCAGCAAACACCCCTTAGGGCTTCCCATTAGCGTCGAATGCGCGCGTGCTTTGGATGACAGTGTGCACAAGCTGTTGGCCCTTGGGCATACGGTTGAACAAATTGAACCACCTGTTTCAGGTAACGCCGTCCTTGAGGATTACCTCAATCTGTATTTCGGGGCTGTATCTGCTGAACTGGAGGAATGGCAGCAGATATTGGGCGGCCGCGATATTGAGGCCCTGGTTGAGCCGGGAACGTTGCTGCTCAAACGCGTCGCCCAACGCCTACCCGTGGCCGTGACTGAGCGAAGCCGGCATCGCTGGTATCACTATGCGCGTGAAATGGGCAATTTTCTTGGCAAATTTGATATGTTTTTGCTGCCCAACACAGCAAATTATTGTTGGCCCATCGGCAGTATGAGCTTAAAACCGATAGAGAATTGGGCAATTCGACAACTGGATAAACTATGGTTTTCCCACCAGCTCTTTACGCGTGAGCGTGTAATAAAACGCTCGCGTGGATTCCTGGAGATGGTGCCTTTTACCCAGTTGTCCAATATCACTGGACAGCCTGCCATGTCAGTCCCCATGCATCGCCATCATGATGGTTTTCCGATAGGGGTTCAGTTCATTGCACCTTATGGGGAGGAGCGTGCGTTGTTCACGCTTGCGCGGCAGATTGAAGAGGCGTTTCCTTGGGAGGGCTTGAAACCCCCATTGATACGAAATCTTTAACTTTGGACTAAGCAGCGGTGGAGCTGCCTTCGAGCAGTGATCCGATGGTTTTTGCCAATGCTTTGTTTTTTCCAAACTCGATATAGGAACGACTCATTTTCATGATGCGGCTGATCTGAAATTTCAACTCCTTCATCATGAGGATGACATCCTCCAGTTCGCGGTAGGCAAACGCGAGCTTGCTCTGTTCCAACTGATCCAGCCATCGTAGGTAGCCTTCATCCAGAATACCGGAGCCTCGCACTGTCTTCATACAAAACAATAGTGATACATCAATGGCACGTAATTCTTTCTCGTTGTGATCCGCAGGGAACGCAGCCGTAATTTTCGTCAGCCTATCGATCTCCTGACTGAGGATGTGGTACTGCTCCCGAACAAATGTAATGCTCTCCGAAAGGTTGCCATCATTGATCGATGTCGCCTCAGGAAAACCCACCTGTTTCAGCGTCGTAATCACCGCTTCGTAGGTTTTGTAAAAATGCGATTCGCTGTTCATCTGCAAAATCGGGAACAAATTACGAATAGTGCCTTTGCTGGCGTGAACATGCTGACGGTAAGCGCCCTGAATGGCGTCCGTCATTGCGATAATTTGCCCGTAGAGGTGCAGTTCATCACCAGGACGCCCTGCCGGATAACCGCTGCCATCGACGCGCTCGTGGTGTTCGAGCACCGCACGGGCAATTTCTTTGGGTAATTTATCCATGGATGACAGGATGCGTTGACCGATCACGGGATGAGCTTGTATCTGCCTCCATTCTTCAGCGGTCAAATCACCTTTCTTATTCAAAAGATCAGCGGAAATATGCAGCATCCCAATATCGTGCGTCAGGCCGGCAATAAAAAGCATGGTGATTTGTCCATCGCCAAACCCCATTCGCTTTCCGATCACAGCCGCCAGCCACGCACTGGAAATGCTTTGCTGATACAAGTGGGGCATCAGAATCGACATTACCGTCAGCTTTTGCTTAATGATCGGGAATGTGTTGACCGAGCTGCTCAGACGCGGCAATCCTGCTTCCATGTTGATGCGTTCATGCACCAGTTTCAGCTGTTCATTTTCTTTGAGGAAGTTGCGTATATGCAGGAGTAGAGCGTTGCCATCAATTTCGTTTTCAATACTGACACTGTTTTCCAGTGGCTTGGTCAGCTTGAAGGTCATAATTTTGGCCGCAGTCCGCTGATCGATGTTGGTTCCTTTTTTGGCTACCAACACTCCTTGTGCGTTCACAATGTCTTCTGAGGCCAAAACGGCATTACTTTCATTGACCTTGGCCAAATGCGCAGTATAGGCATCTGGTGCTTCGGACTCTTGCGGAGTGCTCAACGAATACTGCTCCTGTGGGGTACAAATGCGTGCAGACTATACCATCCTGAAAGCATAGCAGAACCGATAGGCGGCAACGTCAAAAGCGTCGGATCAAGTGAGTCATGTCAGGAGAACAGCGTTTTAACCAGAACTGGCGGGTCAGAATAACCCGCCAGGATTATGCGGGATTTAGAAAGACAAACGGAAACCGGCAAACCAGCTTTCGTCAAAAGTAATATCCTTTGCCTGATCAATTTCGAGTTCGATATGTCGGTAGCCCACCAACAATTCGCCGCGAGGCACAATGCGCCATGCAGCTTCGGCATTGAACCCATAGAGACTATCCAGATCATCATTGGTCAGCACATCGGGTGCAAACGTCAGGCTAACTGCCGCTGACAGTCCTTTGGCATCGGGCAGGTAGTAGCGTGCAGCCGCAACCAGACCGCCAAACGTACCGTTGAATTGGTCCGCGTCCAGGTGCCCGAGCTGGCCCCCCAGACTGAATTCCACATCACGAAAATTCGACATGCGATCTTTGGTAACGGCACCCGCGTAATAAATTTGTGCGTCGTCATCTGATCTCCGGTCTGAATCATCATCGTGATGATAAAGCCCGGCATTAAATTCCAATGCTTTCGGGTTGGGTTGCGCCGATACGTCTATATGGGCAACTTCCCGGTTGAGATCAAGCGTCGCATTGGCGGCCAAGGCCGCAGGGCTGGTAGAGACGAGCAACACACCAACAAAACGATAAAACCGCATGGCGAACTCCTGTGACGTAACGTGCGGGTTGATAGCGATCGATAGCTTTACGACAGTTCGATAGTCTAACGAAAACACTGGCTTACGTCGATTGCTTAAAATTGGGCCAAAAAATGGCTCTTAATCGCCAAAAAAAGCCCGTCATAAATAATAAGTTGAAAAAACAGGTAGATAAGTTTGGGTATTTTTAGACGTTTTGCTAAACTCTTGATTGATAAGTGACGTCCAGTGTAGTAGGACGTCACCCAAGTAGACTCAGGGTTAAGCATGCTTGTGCTTGATCCCCATTTTTTGAACAGGCTGGAGTGATTTAGCTCAAAATGATGCACGATTTCGCTACTTGCAGAAAACCCGCCAAGAAGAAACCGGTTGGCAACAATTCGGTTGGCCAACGCTCGGCTGACAAAGTTTTTAGCCGAAATCCAGTTGGAATGAATCCAGGAAGAACCTCGGCAGTGCCTGCAGATCGCAAACCTATGCGCGTTGCCGTTGTCGCTGCCTTATTAACCACAGTGACCATAGGCGCACTGGGTTTTTCACATGTGGTCAGCGCAGTCAGCGCCGATCTGAATGAATCCATCGCAGAAGCGAATGCACGTAAAGATGCCGAACGCGCGTTAAAAGCACAGCGTGCCGAAGAAAAACAGCGTTTGGCAGATGAACGCCGCACACTCCGAAAAATAGAAGAAGACAAGGCGCAGGCGGAACGCAGTGCCGGTTATGAATTCTATGAAGATTTGGTTGGCCAACCCTGGCCGGTGCCTGTGGAAAGCGAAGCCTATCGCAACAAGACTGTCTATGTGGCGCCTGGCGTCAAAGAAGATACCACGGTCATTCCGTATTCGTTGCAGGCAGCCCTTTACCGCGATGAATCGGAAGCGTTAACCGCGCAGAAAACACTGGCTAAGCTGGGTTATCGCGGCAAAATCGACAATGTAAAAGTGAAGGCCGGTGGTACCCTCTATCGCGTTACGCTGGGGCCCTATACCGGGCTAGAAAAAGCGACACATGTTCGCGATCAGTTGCAGGAACACCATTACTACGCGCAGGTTTTTCGCGAGTAAAACGCTTTTCATTGCAATCGACTTTACTCCATTCTCCTGACGAAGCCTCTCCGGCAGCCTTCAATCTCCCCTGCAAGCACTGCTTGTTAGATGCAGCGCTTACAGGAGGAGGTGAGGGCAATCGTTACTTCAATACTGCCTGATAATGATCCTGGATTTCCTGAACCGTTGGCGCCAGCTCGGCAGCGCGTTTCAGGATGGGTTCTGCTTTGGCTTTGTTGCCGCTGTTGAAAAGTATCCAGCCATGGGTATCGAGAATCGCGGGGTCGTTGGGCGACAAGGTGGCCGCTTTTTCAGATAAGGTCAGTGCACGTTCAACCTGTTTACGTTCAAACAAGATCCAGGCGAGATTGTTGAGCGCGCGCGGATCATTGGGCGAAATTTTCAGGGCATCTTCATAGCCGGTAATAGCGGCGTCTATATTGCTTTTGCCTTGTTGTTGAATCGCGGAATAAATCTGGGCCTCAGCGCTGCGTGTGAGCTTGTTTTTCCACTCATTGGCGAACGCATCTCGAGCAGATCCATCCAACAACTGCACCATTCGAACGGCCACGGGGTCACTGGGGGCTTCAGACCACAATTTTTGCAAATTGGACAAGGCTTCTGCTTTGTTGCCTTGTTTACGCAGTTTGTCCGCTTCGATCAGCATCGGAACCGTCGACTTAGGGTGCGACTCTTTTATCTGAGCAATGATTTTGTCGACTTCCGTGAACTTGTCTGCGTTGATTTCAACATGTGCAAGCATGTCCAGCATTTCAATATCGTCTGGATTGGTTTGCAGGCCCTCCATCAAATAACGCCGGGTTTCAGTGATATTCTTTAACCCGTTTTCACGGCGCGCCAATTGCAGATAAATGCGGGCAGTCAACTCTTTCGCATAACCCTTGAAACCGCTTCTGGCCAACGCCTCTTTGCTATGCTCCAGCGCTTTTTCAAAGTTGCCTCTGGAAAGATAGTACTCGGCAAGGCTGACATCAGGGCCCCAGGCATTGATCTTGCTTTGGGACATGTCCTGCAATTGCTTGATATAGGTGTCGACCGTGCCTGTTTGGGTTGCCATGGCCGCCAGCAGTTTAAAGGCGCGTACGCTATTGGGATCAACCTCCAATGCCTTGAATGCGCTTTTGCGAGCGTTATCCCACTGCTGCTTGCCCATGTTCAACAGGGCATCGCCAATCAGGCTGCTGATATTATTGGCATCTATGGCGAGCGATTTGTCGAAGGCTTGTTTGGCCTGATCGAACTCTTTCAATTGCAATAACGCAGACCCTGCAATGGAGAGTGCTTCTGCATTATCTGCAAAGCGTTTTGCCAATTCGATGGCCTGCAGTTTGGCTTCATCCACTTTTCGTAAGAAAAACAGTTCGCGGATCAACTGTGCACGCAGCTCAAAATCTTTGGGGCTCTGTTCGATCGCTTTGCGAAGTTGTTCCAGCGACGCAGCAGCATCGCCAGCACGCAGATAATAATCGGCAAGGGCCGCACGCAATTTGGTGCGTTCGGGTTGCATTTTTAGCACTTTCTCGATGGCGGCAACGCCTTTTTCAACCTCGCCTTCCGCTAGCGCCGCCAGACCATAGACCGAAAGCAGATCCGGATCATTCGGCGCTTTGTTGAGGTTTTCCTCGATCAGATGCAGGGCTTCAGCTGATTTGTTTTGACGGAGCTGATTTTCGGCCAATAAACGTAACACTTCGGGATTGGCTGTTTCTGGATCAATATGCTGCGTGAAATATTGCTCAGCGCCAGAAAGATCGCCTTCCTGCATGCGAATGATGCCTAACAGTCTGCCTGCAGCATCGGGCGCATTGTTGTCGTTATAGATTTGCAATAGCTTTTGTTCTGATTCCTTGTATTTGCCGCTCTTAAAGAGCGCGATGGCTTCCTCAAACAAGGCCTTTGCTGTCTCTGCCCCTGGACGAGCCTCTGCCAGCATTTTTGTGTAAACCATGGCTTCGGCCGTTCGCCCTTGCAAGGTCAACACATTGACCAAGCTATCCAGCACCGTGGCGCGCTTGGCTGTCAGCAGGTCGGTGTTGGGTAAACCAACCAAGGCTTGGCTCAATAGCTCTTCTGACTTGTCCAGATCTTTATTTTTGTAGGCAATTGCCGCTTTCAAAACCAAGGCATCGGTATAAGAAGGCGTTTTTGCAAGCAACTCATCGAGGATGCTGACGGCTTCATCGGATTTATTGGCTTCAAATGCGATGGCCGCCAATCCCGTGGCAGCATCATTGCGCATCGCTTCATTACTGCTGCTGCCCAACTGTTTAAAGAGTTCGCTTGCCTTGGAAAATTCACCCATTAAAACCAACGCACGTGCTTGTGTGAGTTGAAGCATTTCTTTTTGATCGGGCGAAAGGTCTGAAGGGGGCTTCGCGATCAGTTCCAGCGCGGTCTGCGCTTTTCCTCGTTCTACCAAGGCTTCGATATGTGCGACGTAAAGCTCAGTGTTCGTGGCCGGATTGGCCTTTTCGAGTAACGCCAAGGCTTGTTTGCTGTCACCAAGATCGCTGTAAATTTTTGCGATCAGAACGTAGGCATCTGCGCTTTTGGGGTCTTTTTGCAGGGCGTTTTTTGCTTCAATGACTGCTGCGCGGTATTGGCCCTGAAGTTGATAGGCATGAGCGCGCGACAGCAATTGCTGAACGTCACCTGCTTTGGCAGTATTTTCTTGCTCCGAACATCCAACAAGGGATAAACACGCAATGGAAATAGCAACGACAAGGGGCTTGAGGGCGCGAGAGCGCAGATGCATGATGATTTTCACCAGGTTATTGAACAAGAAACAAACCAAAGTTGTCTTTGGTGATACCTGACGGAAAAACTATCAGCGGTGCAAGACGAAAGCAACGGAAAAAAGCACCTTCAGGAGGTGCTTTTACCCAAACAGGAAGGGAACTTACTTATTCGATTGTTTTCGAAGCAGGTGCGGAATACTGGCTGTATACACCATCTGAATCTATGGTCGCGATAGTGAACTCATAATAGCCGGGTTCGGCATTTTCAAGCACCCAGTCGGTGGTTTGCGCGTCATCGATATGAACCACCGTTTCCATATTGCTATTGTCTTTGGAATAGCGAAGCTCATAGCCACCAATTTCATATACGGCTAGATAAGAACCATCTTCACGCACGGCCGGGATGTCCCAGGTGAGTGCAACATCGTTGCTTGCAACTGGAGCCGAAGGCGCGGTACTGGGTTCGGTATCGGTTGCATTGCCACTGGTGTTGGGGGTGCTGCTGGTGGGGGTGTCGGTGGTGGTTGAGGTTGTTGAAGTACCGTCTGTGCTACTGGTGCCGCTGGTGTTCCCCGCACTGGTACCCGTGTTTGTAGATACATTTTCTACGTCATTGCTGATCGGAGCCGTTGCTCCTGGTTCGCCACTTCCACTGCCGCCACCACAAGCCGCCAGAGATACGATACCGAGAGCCAATACTAACTGCTTCGCGATTTTCATGATGATACCTGACTACAAACTGCAAAATTGAACTCGTCTAAGTCCAAGGGTAGTCAGTGATTGAAAATCGGAAACCAGGTACAGGGTGCAAATGTGCGAACTGCGGGTTAGTTCAAATTGTGAGCGATAACAGGAGCACTTTGCGTGCTCCGTGGTGGGCTTTCTTGCGCTTTAATTGCCGCAGTTTTATCAGTCATGCGACTGCGGAGATTCTGTGAACTGGATCTCATATTTTTTGAGTAAATCATAGAGCGTCGGTCGAGTAATGCCGAGCAAACGTGCGGCATTTGACACATTTCCATCGGCCAGCGACAAGGCTTTTTTTATCGCGTTGACCTCGGCTTCCTGGCGAACCTGACGCAGGTTGATGCTTAACTGGTCGCCTGATTCCAAACCAATATCAGCAGCAGTAATCTGCTTGCCTTCACACATGATGACTGCGCGTTTGATTTTGTTTTCCATTTCCCTGACGTTACCGGGCCATTCGTAATTTTCGATGGCAGTGGTTGCATCGGGTGAAAAGCCCTTAATGGATCGATGCTGTTCTTCAACGTATTTTTTTAACAGGTGACGAGCAAGCAACACTTTGTCCGCAGCACGCTCGCGCAGAGGCGGGAGGTTAATGACGAGTTCGCTGATACGATAATAAAGATCTTCGCGAAACGTGCCTTGGCTCACCATTTTTTGCAGATTCTTGTTAGTGGCGCACACAACACGAACGTCCACGGGGATTTCTTCTCGCCCGCCCAGGCGTTCAATGACGCGTTCCTGTAAAAAACGCAATAATTTGGCTTGCAATGGCAAGGGCATGTCACCAATTTCGTCAAGAAACAGTGTGCCCTTGTTTGCTGTTTCAATTTTGCCTGGAGTACGTTTCACTGCACCCGTGAACGCACCTTTTTCATAGCCAAACAACTCGCTTTCCATCAGGTTTTCAGGGACGGCAGCACAGTTGATGGCCACAAATCTTGCGGCATTTCTCGGGCTGAGATTGTGAATGCCACGCGCAATGACCTCTTTGCCGGTACCCGATTCACCAAGAATCAGGCAGGTCACTGTAGCGGGAGCGACTTTTTCAACCGTTCGACACACACGCAACATCACGGGATCAGATGCAATCACGCCAGCGAGCGGTGACGATTGTGTGTTGTTGAGGCGGCGGTTTTCGGTTTCCAAATCGTAAAGCTGGAACGCGCGCTGCACAATTAAATCGAGGGTGTTTGTGTCTACCGGCTTTTGATAGAAATCATAGGCGCCAAGCGCGATCGCACGCAGTGCGTTTTCGTAGTCATGGTAGCCGGTCACCACTATAATTTTGGTGGCAGGTGCCAGCGTGATGACTTCCTTGATCGTACGAAAACCCTCTTCGACGCCTTCTTCATCAGGAGGAAGCCCCAGATCCTGCAAAATTACCGCCGGTTGCTCACGTCGCACCGCAGCAATAGCCGCCGTTCGATCTTCAGCGACCACGACATGGTACTGGTCGAAGTGCCAACGTAACTGACTACGCAGGCCTGCGTCATCCTCGACGATTAAAAGGGTGTTGTTCTTCTCACTCATTACTTGTTTGCACCATTGCATATCCGCTGTCGGTGGCCAACGGAATGGTTATTTTGAATACTGTGCCCACTTTCGGGGTGCTGTGTACCGAGACATCGCCACCCAGACTGCGAATGAATTCTCGCGTCTGGTAAACCCCGATGCCCATGCCTTTTCCTGATTTGGTCGTATCAAAGGGGCGGAACAAACGATTCTTGATAAAGTCGGCGTCCATACCCTCACCGTTATCCTCAACCTCGATCACTGCGTTGTCATTTTTTTCGTACAGTGTGACATCAACAAATCCCCCCGGATCGGTAGCTTCCTGGGCATTTTTGATGATGTGGGTGAAGATCATTTCCAGATGATCCTGGTCAGTGGTGACCATCATACTGCCATCGTTCAATCTAAGCGAGGGGCGAGGATTTTTAGACTGGCATTTCTTCACCGCTTCGATCAGGATTTTCTTGATGTCGAAGGTAATACTGGATGAAGGTTGTTTCTGCTGAAGTTTCTTCAGCAGATTGCTCATGCGTTTGACCGAGTTGTCGATCGTGTTGATGGCATCTTCAATAAAAGCCGGATTTTCTTTGTGCTTGTTGGCGTTCTCAACCACCAGCGCTTGCTGCGCGATTAGATTCTTTAAATCATGCATGATAAAGGCCGTGAGTTTGTTATAGGCCTCAAATTGCTTGGACTGGGCCAGCAGCTCAGCGGCTTCGTGACGCGATAAGTAACTCGCGACCTGACGTCCCACCGTTTTCAATAGATCCAAATCTTCCCACGATAAACGTTCAACATGCCCAGGTGATGCCAGCAATATAAAACCATACAACCGCTGTTCAATTTTGAGTGGCATGATCAGCCAGAGCTTGTGTATCTGTTTGACCCAAGCTGGTAACGTATCGTTGTAATTACTCAGTTCGTCATTTTCTGACGCCGAAGGCACAAACACCCAATCGTGTTCAGACAGAATACGACTGAACTCGCTGTTATCCGGTTCTTCCAGCATGATTGAGGGCAGATCCATATTGATCGCTGCCACCGGAATGAATTTACCATAGTGATTATCCACCCAAAGACAGCCGCCGGGGCTACGAAACATGCCCGTTACCGCGCGTAGTGCACGTTTATCCAAATCTTCATCGGTGGGTTCTGAGAGGTAGTTGATGAGTTTCAGCCACTCCACACGATAGTCATATTTATGGTGAAAGAAATGTTTGTCGACAATGACGGACAAGCGCGTTCTGACGCTCTCAGACACGAAAACAATAGCGACGAGCATCAGTGCCGTGAAGATCAGCACGATTTGTAAAATCGTTCCCCAATCGCCACCGTAATGTTTGATGTAATATCCACCGGCTGCCATCAGTGCCAAGAAGAACCCTGCGGTGGTTAGGCTGGTGGTGTAAAACACGATAGGGCGCGAAATGGATACACGTGCATGCATCTCGCCCTGGGACGCAGTCGCCAGCAAACCTACTGCGAGTATCATCGCGCTGGTGCCGCCTACCAGACCACGAGCATTCCAGAGTTCAATGGCTGTGCCTTGCATGATCAAGGTTTGTGCAAACAAATAAAGATCAAACGCCATGATGGCGCCCACACCCACCGAAAGCACCTTTGCCATGCGCGCATGAGGGGCATTTCGAAACAGTTGTTCAACGCCCACAATGCAAAGAATCGCCATCAGCAAACTGTTCCAGGCCAGCGACATATTGTCGAGCCAGAATGCCTGTTCCTGCTGTGCCGAGATGGATAGATACCCACTCATGAACACAAACGCCCAGATCATCATGAGAGCAAAGTAAATTTTGCGGGGCACTTGTTTGCCCGAATGGAAGCGTATGGTGCGCAACAAACAATAGAGCCACACACCATAACGGATGGACTCAGTCATCAGCACATCCATTGGTGTGAGCGGGAAATAGACAGCACTGCCCGCATAAATCATGCACCAGGCAGTGCTGGCCAGACTGGCTATTAGAAAGGAGGGGTGAACCTGTCGCCTGAACGCGAGGATCAGGCCAACAATGAAAACACAGAAATTAAGAGCGGCGCCTCCCGCATAGCTGACGAAAGTTAAATGATCGAGAGGCTGCATCTAGGCCAGTTTTTTGTGATTAGGAGCTGTTATCGGGATCTAGTTATCAGGTTCTCTTTATCAAGAAACCTGTCGTCCGGGGGGACTGATTTTTTTCAGGCTGGTGGCAATATTGCTCATGGCCCTGTCAAATATTAGACCGGATTCCAGTAATTTGACTTGTCCTAATTGCATATCCTGCGCGAACTGGCGCTTTGATTTTTCGAGTAACTTGAATCCAAACCGGTTTACAAACACCAGCTGCTCAGTCGCATCGATTTTTGCGGCCAGTTTGCAGCGTGTAGTGCGGCCTGTATCGTTGGTTGTATAGGTCACCCAGCTTCCCACACGGAGTTCATCCGCCTTTTTCAGGAATTCATAGGTGATCGCCTGATGCTTGATCTGCTGACGCTCCAAAGCGGTCATCTCTTTCCATGACTTACCGGCGGCACTTTCATTTTGCCCCAATTCGAGCAGGAATTCGGCCGTGATCGCATGGTAGGGCGGTACATTATTGCCCTTGATGAGTGAATCGAGAAACGAACGCAGGCGTTCCACTCGGCTATTCGCGCTATCCTCAGGAATCGACAAACGCTTGTAGCCGTTTTCAGCGCGCGTGAGCAGTAATGGCAGTAGGCGCGTCATACGTTGACGAGATTTCTCGTCACTGTGACGAGCACAGAACCAGCAGATATCGTCAACGAACTGAATGGCGTCTACCCATTCCTGACAATCTTGCCCATACTTGAGCAGGGTGTGTATCAATAGCTTTTGCCAGTCGTTTACCAGCAAATCCCAGACTGCGGTCGGTAGAGAAGTATCGTGCAAACGGTTCCAGAGCATTTTTTGCACCTGACCCCGCGCGTGATCCATTTTGGCTTTGCCCACAGCGGCTTCGCTGGTGCGTTTCTCAACCAGAGACGCACGTTTCTGTTCTTCAGCAACAAAACTTTTCAGTTCATCATAGCATTCATCAAAAAGATGTACGTCGCCCTGGAACGAGTTGAGGATCTTATGAACGAGGCGCTCGGTGATCTCAAAGAGATTGTCCTGGCGCTCTTTGTCGCTATCATCCCAGCCGATACTGGCGGCGGCGATTTCGTTGATAAAACGTCTGACCGCGTGATTTTGGTTGCTGAAAAACGTATTGTCGTTTAGCGCGACTTTCAATACGGGAATCTGCAGTCGAGCGACAAGTGCCTGGATTGGCACCGGCAAACTGCTGTCATCCAGCACGAAATCGAAAAACATGGCTACCAGGTTGATGATGTCTTCATCAGCCTGTTCCAGACTACGTGGTTGGTCGGGTTGGCCCATCGCCACCAGACCATTGAAAATCAACTGGCGAAGGTCCAGCGGAGTACCATCACCACCGGTAAAATGATTCTGCTGCGAGGACAAAAAACCCTGCAGTTCAGACGCTGGCAACACGGGCCCCATGGGCATATCGCGATACAAATTGCGAATGTCATTGGGGAGTGTAACGCCCATGCTACGCATGGCCCCGATCATGTTTGTGACCATTTCGTAGGCACGAACGCTGTCCATGGCAGCATCGAGGCTACCTTGCTCACCAGCCAACGCAGCCGCTGTCCCCGTATCGGCGACCGCTTTGATGCCCGCACTCATTCCGATTTGCGGGTTGACGATACTGTTGCGGATTTTGGGCAGTATGCCGGAGGCAATAAGCAGTTCGTTGGCCAAGCGATAAACTTGACCAAATTCCTTGACGACCACGCGATCGAATTGCTTGAGCAAAATAATGCGGGCGGTAAATTCTACATCTAACGGTTTGAGTGCGCGGCTAAAGGAGCTGCACAACTGCGCGGGATCAAGCGGGTTATTGGATTCGTTGACCTTGATGTTCTGCAGCAGGTAATCGAGGCGGCAGGTGAGGTGGTATAGCTCTTCCTGATAGGTTGCACGAGCTTTACCAACAATGCCTGAAATGGCGACGTTTTGTTCCATTTCGTCATTGGCCACCAGGTTGAGGGTTTCCATGGTGGGGCGCGTTTCTTCGGTTGCCACCTTGGCCTTGCTCAGATCTTTGAAGAGCGTCTCGTACTCGCGCTTAAAATTGTTGATAACATCGTTCTTGCGAATTCGCACTTCGCGCATCGAGTCGAAGTAGAGATTTTGCTCTTTGTTGTTGGCGGCTTTTTTCGCAAGATCGAAGAAGAGATCATCGCAGGAGCTAAAAAACGTATTGATATGGTTGAGCAAAATGCTCTGGACGTTCTCTTTCACCTGCCGCAAAGCTGCCGGGAGAGCCAGCGTAACATTGCTGCCCCCGGTGAATGATCCATTATTGGTTGGGTCCCCACTGTGCAGTTTGCGATCCTGATCCCAATTCATACCGACTCTTCCATTAAGGTGAACTATGCACTTATTAACAGGTGCACTTTGTTATAAGTGTATTATGAATGTTTACTTCGGCCTATTCAATTAACTTCAGGCGAGCGGGCACAACTGTACCAGACGAGGCGTCGATCGCTACCGTTAACGCGTAAAGTATTGAATTTTCACACTCTTGCGCCCGGCAGGGGCACAAAAGGTGATGTTTCAGGTGGGAATCAGTGCATCAACAATGCCGTGCGCGGCGAGAAGCGGGGTGGTCTGGTCCTTGACGACGCGTGTTTCCATTTGATCTGCAAGCGTTTTTGCTTGTGTATGATTTTGTAGTCGATAGTTAATCAGTTCGTAAACCAGCTTCCACATCCAGTCCTTATTTTGCTTGGCGCGACGATGCTGGATTTCGCCGGCCTCCTGCATTTGAGCGTAGAACGCTTGCACCATCTCCCAGACGTTGCCGATGCCCTGGTTTTCCAGCGCGGAACAGGTCATGACACGGGGTGTCCACAAAGGCTTGTGCTGCATCAGGTGGAGGGCATTTTCATATTGGCGCCGAGCGACCTCGGCCGAGGTGACATAGGCACCGTCAGCCTTGTTGACCACAATGGCATCGGCCAGTTCGAGAATGCCTTTTTTAATACCTTGCAGCTCGTCGCCCGCGTTAGGCAGCATCAGCACCAGAAAGAAATCCACCATGCCGGCGACTTCATATTCCGACTGCCCAACGCCGACGGTTTCCACGATGATAACCTCGTAACCGGCGGCTTCGCAGAGCAACATGGTTTCACGGGTTTTCTCGGCCACTCCACCGAGCGACCCAGAGGCGGGCGACGGGCGGATAAAGGCGGAATCTGATTGGCTGAGGCGCTCCATGCGTGTCTTGTCGCCGAGAATGCTGCCACCTGTGATCGGCGAGGACGGGTCTACTGCCAGAACAGCAACCTTTTTCCCGGCATTGATCAGGTAGCAACCAAACGACTCGATAAAACTCGATTTACCGACACCAGGCACACCGGTAATACCAATGCGAATGCTCTTGCCCGTGTGCGGAAGCACCGCTTCGAGTAATGCCTGCGCTTCGCGGCGATGCTGGTCCAGGCGGCTTTCTACGAGGGTAATGGCCTTGGCAAGAGGGCGACGGGCGCCCCCCAGCAATGAGGAAATGTCGATCGCCACGGTTTAAGCCGACGTCGCGTTGATCGCTGCAAGTACCGAGCGAGCTGCATCGGGCACGGGGGTGCCTGGCCCAAACACTCCCTTCACACCGGCTTCAAACAGACAATCATAGTCCTGGCGCGGAATCACTCCGCCAGCCACAACGATGATGTCGTCCGCACCTTGCTTCTTGAGTTCGTTGATCAGTTCGGGCACCAGCGTTTTATGACCAGCCGCCTGCGATGAAACGCCGATAACATGAACGTCGTTTTCAATTGCCTGTTTGGCAACTTCAGCAGGGGTTGAAAAGAGCGGTGACAAGTCGATGTCGAAACCAACATCGGCAAAGGCCGTAGCGATAACTTTTGCCCCACGGTCGTGGCCATCCTGACCCATTTTAGCGACCAGCATACGCGGGCGACGGCCATGCTTGGCTTCAAAGGCTTCGATGTCGGATTTGATTGCCGTCCAGTTATCGTCTTGATGATAGGCACTACCATACACGCCGCTAACGGTTTTGGCGTTGGCGTTGAAACGTCCGAACACTTTCTCCATGGCATCGCTGATTTCACCGACGGTGGCGCGAGCACGGGCAGCGTCGATGGCCAACGCTAAACCGTTGCCTTCGCCGGTTTCGGCCCACCGGGTGAGTGCGCTCAATGCCGCATCGGTCTTCGCTTGATCGCGCTTGGCCTTTACTTCTTTCAAGCGACGAATCTGCGAGTCACGCACAGCTGAGTTGTCGATTTCGAGAATTTCGACGGCGTCTTCTTTTTCCAGACGATATTTGTTGACGCCAACGATGACATCTTCGCCACGGTCGATGCGAGCCTGTTTCTTCGCCGCTGATTCTTCAATGCGCAGTTTGGGCTCACCGGTTTCGATCAGGCGTGCCATGCCACCACGGGTTTTAACGTCTTCGATGATCACCCAGGCTTTCTCGACCAGCTCGTTGGTCAAGGATTCCATCATGTAAGAACCGCCCCATGGGTCGACGACCTTGGTGATGCCGGTTTCTTCCTGAATCACGATCTGGGTGTTGCGTGCGATACGTGCAGAGAACTCGGTAGGCAGGGCAATGGCTTCATCGAACGCATTGGTGTGCAGTGACTGGGTGCCACCGAACACTGCCGCCATGGCTTCAATGGTGGTGCGGATAACATTGTTGTAAGGGTCTTGCTCGGTGAGCGACCAGCCGGATGTTTGGCAGTGGGTACGCAACATGCGCGACTCTGCTTTCTTCGGATTGTACTGGGCAACGATGCGATCCCACAGGATACGCGCCGCACGCAGCTTGGCGATCTCCATATAGAAGTTCATGCCAATGCCAAAGAAAAACGACAAGCGCGGTGCAAAATCATCGATATCCAGGCCCGCTGACAGAGCGGTGTTGATGTACTCCTGACCATCCGCCAGCGTATAGGCCAGTTCCAACAAGGCGTCGGCACCGGCTTCTTGCATATGGTAACCCGATATGGAGATCGAGTTATATTTGGGCATGTTACGCGCCGTATAGCCGATGATGTCGGCAATGATGCGCATCGATCCTTTCGGGGGATAGATGTAAGTGTTGCGCACCATGAATTCTTTCAGGATGTCATTCTGGATGGTGCCTGACAGCTTGTTTTGCGGCACACCTTGTTCTTCGGCGGCGACGACATACATGGCAAGCACCGGCAACACAGCGCCATTCATGGTCATGGAGACCGAGACTTTGTCGAGAGGGATCTGGTCAAACAGAATTTTCATGTCTTCGACCGAATCGATAGCAACGCCGGCTTTACCTACGTCGCCAGTCACGCGTTGGTGATCAGAGTCATAGCCTCGGTGGGTGGCGAGGTCGAAGGCGACTGAAGCGCCTTGCTGGCCCGCAGCCAAATTTTTGCGATAAAACGCGTTGGATTCTTCAGCGGTCGAGAAGCCAGCATATTGGCGAATCGTCCAGGGACGACCTGCGTACATGGTGGCTTTGGGGCCACGCGCAAACGGTGAAAAACCTGGCAGCGTATCGGCGAAAGGAAGGCTTGCGGTATCTTCTGCAGTGTAGAGGGGTTTGATGGCGATGCCTTCGGCGGTATTCCACACCAGTTTGTCGGGTGACTTGCCCCGGCTCTCTTCGGTCGCCAGTTGTTTCCAGTCTTCTACTGTTGGCTTTTGCACTTCGTTGCCCATGAGACCCTCTGCTTGCAGTTCACGCTTGACTTGTAATTTGGCGGTAATTTAACGAATTTGGGGCCTAAACGCACCCGATAACTGTAACCGTTTTTGACGGCGGGCGCATTCTAACCTAAAGATGACTGTCGAGTCTGCAGCGCATTTGTGTGCATTTGTGGGGGAGTGCGCAGTGCTGTCTGAACCATGGGTTTAGGCGGCTGCATTCCTGTCGACACCGACAACGGTCATGGTCGAATGCTGATCCAGTGCCAGTTGGTCGACCGGAAGTTTTGCCTGCTCGTTACACAGATCTTTAAAGCGTCGCGTCTTTTCTTCCGTGGAGAGAAACAGCACCAGATCGCGTGCTTTGACTATCCAACTATACGTGAGGGTCAGCCGGGGGTGCACCGCGCTGGGGCTGATAACCTCGCCGCAACGTACACGCCCCGCGGGATTCATAATGGCGGTAAGTTGGGTTGAATCCGGAAACCAGGACAGCGTGTGCCCATCCATGCCCATCCCCAATACAACTACATCCAATGCATTGGGCAATACTTTCAGAGCTTGCTCCGTGAGGCGCGCGCCCTGTTTGGGGGTGGTGGATTCATTTTTCAACGGGATGAAGCAGGCCGATTCCGCGCGGTTTTTTAACAAATGCGCGTGGATGAGCCGTTCGTTGCTATTTTCGTGATGATTGTCGACCCAGCGTTCGTCCGCGAGGGTGACCGTTATTTTGTGCCAGGGCAGGGGGGCGATATTGAGACGCTCAAACAGGGGAATGGGTGAGGTTCCGCCCGAGACGACCAAGCTCGCCATGCCACGCGTTTCAATCGCTTCAGCGAGCCGCTTACAGATCAGCTCAGCAGCCACCTCAACCGCTGATTCTTTGGTGCGGGCCAATGTAAGTGTGTACATGACTCAAATGGCTCCTTCATGCCAGACATTGCCGTCGCGGGCCAGGAGCAGGGTGGATGAAGCAGGCCCCCAAGATCCGGCGTTATACAGATCGGGTTGGGAGGCGTTTTCTACCCAATGGGCAAGGATGGGGTCCACCCATCGCCATGCGGCTTCCATTTCGTCCTGGCGGACAAATAAGGTGGGATCGCCGTGTACCACATCGGCAAGTAAGCGCTGATACGCGTCGACTTTGCCAATGGATTTTCGATCTTGCGCACTTAGATCGAGATCAATGCTGCGCACATCCATGCCTCGCCCCGGTCGCTTACCACACAAGCGGAGCTTGATGGACTCATCGGGCTGCAAAGTGATGACCAGTCGATTATTGGTGAGGTGGGTCGACGTTCTGTTGAAGATTGAATGGGCAATGGGTTTGAACTGCACCACGATCTGGCAGGTGCGTTGCGGCATTCGCTTACCTGTGCGCAGATAAAAGGGCACGCCAGCCCAGCGCAAGTTATCGATATTGAGCTTGAGTGCAACAAATGTCTCAGTGTTGCTTTCTTGCGGCGCGTCGTTTTCCTGGGTGTAGCCATTGACCGGGGTGCCATTGATCACGCCAGCCGCATACTGTCCCCTGACCACTTGTTCAATGATTTGTTGCTCGCTAAGGGGGCGCAGTGAACGTAATACTTTAAGTTTTTCATCGCGTACCTCGTCCGGTTCGATTACCGACGGCGGTTCCATCGCGACGATACAAAGCAGTTGCAGTAAGTGATTCTGGAGCATGTCACGCAGTGCACCGGTCTCATCATAGAAGTCGATGCGACCCTCAATGCCGATGCTTTCGGCGATGGTGATCTGGATATGATCGATGTAATGGTGGTTCCACAAGGATTCGAACAGGGGGTTGGCAAACCGCAAGACAAAAAGATTCTGAACGGTTTCTTTACCCAGGTAGTGATCGATTCGATAAATCTGTGATTCGTGAAAGTGACGGGTCAAAGTTTGATTGAGTTCATTGGCGCTGGCGAGATCGTGCCCAATGGGTTTTTCGAGCACCAAGCGGGTATGCGCATTAATGATGTTGGCGCTTGAAAGGAGCTCGCAAATGCCTTCGTAGGCGGAAGAAGGCGTTGACAGGTAAACCACGCCTGGATGTGTTTCATGGGTCGGGTATTGGCGTCCATATGCTGATAGCAGATGATCCCCGCCCTGTTGAGTAGAGAGGTAATCCAAGTGCGACTGAAACTGCACCCAGACGTCTTCCTCCCATTCGCTGTCGAGGTGTTGTTTTAAACTGCTCGCGATAAGCGCATGAAATTCATCACGATTCAATACGCTGCGGCCAAGGCCGAGAATGCGTGTTTCGGGAGTGAAACCGGTTTCCCTACAATAGCGGTACAAGGCGGGAAACAGCTTGCGCAAGGCAAGATCGCCGGTAGCACCGAAAAGCATCAGGTTGAAACTGGCGGGTGTTGATGATTTCACGTTCAGCTTCCCTTCAGGTTCGCAAGATGACGTCTGCTATTGTAAGTGTGGCATTTATTTAAGGTTAGCGACGGCCTTCAGATTGTTCAATTTTCACTGAGGCAGCGCATGGCTATTGGTTAGTTGCCGAGGTAGAATTCTGCCAGCGGCAGCACCTGCCGAACTACTATGACCTATGTATCCACCAGGAGTCGCAATGATCTCGAAGTGTATTTTCCCCGTCGCTGGTTATGGCACGCGCTTTTTGCCTGCTACCAAGTCGCAGCCCAAGGAAATGTTGCCGGTGGTGAACAAGCCGCTGGTGCAATATGGCGTTGAGGAAGCGATGGAAGCCGGTCTGAAAGACATTGGTTTTGTGACGGGGCGCGGAAAGCGCGCGATCGCTGACCATTTCGACATCAGCTATGAGCTGGAGCATCAGATCCAGGGGACGTCGAAGGAACATTATCTTAAGGGGATTCGTAACGTTCTGGATACGTGTAACTTTTTGTTTTCGCGTCAGCGTGAGATGAAGGGTTTGGGGCATGCGATTTTGACGGGGCGCCCGATGGTGGGTGAGGAGCCGTTTGGTGTGATTCTTGCGGATGACCTTTGCATCTCTGATGAGGGGGATGGGGTGATGACGCAGATGGTGAAGCTGTACAAGCAGTTTCGCTGCAGCATTGTTGCCATTGAAGAGGTGCCGCACGATCAGGTGAATCGTTACGGTATCGTTCAAGGTGAGTTGATCAAGGATGGGCTGTATCGGGTGACTGATATGGTGGAGAAGCCGAAGCCTGAGGATGCGCCTTCTAATTTGGCGATCATTGGTCGTTATATTTTGACGCCGGATATTTTCGATATTCTTGAGAATACGAAGCCGGGGGCGAATGGTGAGATTCAGATTACAGATGCGTTGCGTAAGCAGTGTCAGGATGGTTGCGTGTTGGCGTATAAGTTCCGGGGCCGTCGTTTTGATTGTGGCAGTATTGATGGCTTTGTTGAGGCGACCAATTATTGCTATGAGAATTTGTATAAGAAGGGGCGCCTGTAGGATTTATTTGGGTGCTTGAAGTGGAAAAGGCCGACGGTTGTTCGGCCTTTTTTGTTTATGCAGTATGGATAGCGTTCAGCTTTAACATTCGACGTTTCAACATCAGAACAAAGAGTTTTAGATGGCACCATTGGCCTTTCGTGGTGTGATGGTTCTGGAAACGCCGTAAATACGTCCCTGTAGGCTCGACGGCGCCATCCATGGCGCCGACGTTCCATAACCATCACACCACGAAAGACCTCCAAGCATCTGTGGTTCGGGTCTGCGTGGGGATTCGTTTGATGCCTTTTCAGGACTTTAAATTCGCCTGTCGAAAACGCTGAATCAATGCATCTGTCGCAGGATCAAAGTGAGTGGCGCCAGAAGCTGTTTCCGCCAGAGCGTCTGCGACCTGCAGGCCTATCACTTTGCCAAGTTCTACGCCATATTGATCGAAAGGATTAATCCCCCACATGACGGATTGCACAAATACTTTGTGTTCGTAGCATGCGATCAGCTTGCCAAGCACGGCGGGCGTTAATTTCGGGTAGACCAGAAACGAGTGGGGTCGGCTGCCTGGCATCGCGCGGTGGGGGGCGAGGCGTGTGATCTCGGTGTCTGAGGCACCTTTTTCGCGCATTTGAGCAGCGACGTCGGCTTCGCTGATGCCTGCCATGAGGGCGTGGCTTTGGGCGAGGCAGTTGGCGAAGAGGTAGCGGTGCTGATCATCGAGGGGGTCAGGGCTTTCGAGGCCGATGACGAAGTCCAGGGGGATGGTGCTGGTGCCCTGGTGCAATAATTGATGGAAGGAGTGTTGGGTGTTGGAGCCAACGCCACCCCATAGAATGGCGCCGGTGTTGTAATTCAGGGGGCTGCCGTCGCGGGTGACGCTTTTGCCGTTGCTTTCCATTTCCAGTTGTTGCAAATACGCTGGAAATTGTTCGAGGCGATGTTCGTAGCAAATAACGGCGTGGCTTTGTGCATTCCAGAATTGGCGGTACCACACGCCCAGTATTCCCATGATTACCGGGATGTTTTGGGTGAGGGGGGCCGTTGCAAAATGCTGGTCGATGGCGTTTGCGCCTGCGAGGAATTCATTGAATCCTTCGTTGCCAATGGCTATGCGCACGGGTAATCCGATGGCTGACCACAGGGAGTAGCGTCCGCCTACCCAATCCCACATTGGGAATACATTCTCGCTGGAAATGCCGAATTCTGCCGCTTTTTGGATATTGGTTGAGACAGCCAGGAAGTGGCGGGCAACGGCGCCTTCGTCGCCCAGTTTTTTGATCAGCCATTGCCGTGCATCTGCGGCGTTGGTGAGCGTTTCAAATGTGGTGAAGGTTTTCGACGAAACGACGAATAAAGTGGCTTCTGCATCGCATTGATGCAGCACGCGGACAATGTCGCTCGGGTCGATATTGGAAACAAAATGGAAGGAGAAGCGAGTGTCCAGTGCGGCAAGTGCACGCGTGGCCATGTGTGGCCCGAGATCTGAACCGCCGATGCCAATATTGACGACGGTCGTAATGGGTTTGCCTGTATGGCCGCGCCACTCGCCGCTGCGGATGCTGTCAACGACGGCACTCAGGCGTTGATTGCACGCGGCTATGGTGGTGCGATAGTCGGCGGGGCATTGGGCTGACGGCGTTCGTAATGCAGTGTGGAGTGCAGCGCGTTGCTCGGTATTGTTGATCAGCCCGCCGTTCAGGAGCGTTTGGCGTTGTGCATCAAAATCGTTTTCAGTGAGCGCTTGAATCAGAAGTGACAGCGTTTCGAGATCAATGCGGTGTTTGCTGATATCCAGTTGGAGATCGCCAGCATAAAACGACATTTTTTGAGTGCGCTGCGTATCGTGCTTGAACAAGGATGAAACGGAACAAGCCGAGAGCTGAGCCTGTTTTTGCTCGAGCTTTTGTTGTAGCGAAGGCGACAGAAACATGGATTTATGGAGATCCCTGTTGAAGATAAATGGCGGAATAGACATGCTGCGGATCGACCGCAAAATTCCCTGTCAGTTCAAAAATCGGTGTTTTTGCGTTGTCGTAAGGCTTAATGATGCGCGCCTGAAATGTGCGCTGGTCAATATCAATATTCAATTCTGCGTCGAGAAAATCAAGCGTGTAATAGTTGAGCGGGTAATACACTTTATGTATGGATTCTTTTGCAGAAAAAATTAATTTGCTGACCCAATGAAATCCTTTGGATTCGTATTCTGTCACCCAATCCAGCTCTCTTTTTGTGCAGATCATGGGTTTGAGTTCGTCTTTGAGCGGATCGTTCTGCTCCGCATCAATGCCAAGGCTCACACAGTCAGTGGTTGACGCCACCGCGACGGCGCAGTACTGGCCTGTATGGGTGATGGCACCCACAATATTTTGCGGCCATACCGGTTCGCGCCCTTTTCCTGGCAACAAGCGAAATTGTGTGACTCCGAAAGCTTCTAGCGCGGCTTTTGCGGCGTGGCGTCCGGCACGGAATTCGCGCCGCCGCTTTTCAACGGCGCGAACGATGATGGCTTCTTCTTCAGGAGACACGGGGGTGTTCCACATCCAGGGCTCGGAGGTGACCACTTTAACTTGCGGTGGCAAGAGGGTTTTGAACACGGTTATGCCTGTGATTTTTCCAGCAGTTGACGTTCCCACGCGATGGCCGTTTTCAGAATCGTATCCAGATCGTCATAACGGGGCACCCAACCCAGCAAGTTACGAATTTTATCGCATTTTGCCATCAGGGCAGGGGGGTCGCCGGCGCGGCGAGGTTGGTCGATCACGCGCAAGGCGGTGCCGGTGACGCGTTCTACCGCATTGAGTACCTCGCGCACGCTAAAGCCGTGGCCGTAGCCAGCATTTGCCGTGACAGAGGCGCCACCCTTGCGCAGGTAGTCCAGTGCCCGCAAATGCGCATCGGCGAGGTCTTCGACATGGATGTAGTCACGCACACCTGTACCATCGGCGGTGGGGTAATCAGTACCAAAGACATAGACATGCTCGCGTTTGCCTACAGCCGCTTCGGCTGCGACTTTGGTGAGCAATGTGGCGTTACGGGTCGATTGTCCGATGCGGCCCTGCGGGTCGCTTCCCGCGACATTGAAGTAGCGCAAAATCACATGACGCATCGGGCAGGCTTTGCTCAGATCGCGCAACATGGTTTCGCTCATCAACTTCGACATGCCATAGGGGTTGATGGGCTGCGTGGGGGCGGACTCGTCAATAAGTGCTTGCTCGGGCTCACCGTAGACAGCTGCAGTCGAGGAGAAAATGAAGTGCTTCACGCCAACGTTCTGGCAGGCTTCGAGCAAGCTGCGCGTATTGGCGGTGTTATTGCGGTAATATTTGAGCGGATTCTCTACCGATTCAGGCACGACGGTGCTGGCCGCGAAGTGCATGACAGTGTCGACGTTATAACGGCGAAGCGTTTCTTCCATCAGAGCGATATTGCCTACATCGCCTTCTACAAACGTGCCGTACAACACGGCATCGCGAAATCCGGTGACCAGATTATCAACGACCACAACCTGTTCACCGCGATCTCCCAATTGTTTTACAACGTGGCTTCCTATATAGCCTGCTCCACCGGTGACAAGAATGGTATTGGATGACATTAAACACCTCGTATACGATTGATGACGTCATTATAACAGCCGCAATCTGCAGATTCATTGCATGCATTGTTGAAAAACGTAATGGCACCGAATCTCTCAGTTGCGACTAAGCTTGATCAATAAAGCCTAATCGTAATTCAGAGTTTCAGGAAACAAAATGCGCGAGCGTCGCAGGGCGATACAAGAGAGCTTGTTACCCAGGTTGTTGATCATGTGGCTGACCGTTTTTGCGTCACCCGCCGTTGCGCATATGGAAGGCACGTGTCTGCTGCGATTAGCCGATGCGGCTGAAGCTGAACAACGCTGCCAGGTATCGATGTCGAGTGCCGGGCAATGCAATCTTGCCGTCGCCGAGCTTGAGCGCGCGATTCAGGAGTGCCAAGGCCAGCTATACACGGCCCCTGATATTCAGCATGCAGCTGCCCATGGACGTGAACGTGTCGCCGGTTCGGCCGACGCGAGCCCCTACCAGCAATCCATCAAGCGTGCCGCAAAAGCGACCGCAATGTTGGAGGCTAATAAAGATCATTTCCAAGCGTTTTTCGGTCTGGACAAGCAAAACTACCGGCAGTTGACGGATGATTATTTTGACGAAGCAGCGTGCCCCGATGCGTTTCGCGGCGTGAATGGACGTTATCGCTTGGTCGGGGTGCGACCCATCAAGCGATTGGCGCTGGACCCTGATGAACCGCCTGCAGTTGCCTCTGTGAACTGGATGTTTTTCGAGGCTCACGCGCCCGACGCTTGCATTGCCGCGCCTAAAGCCAATGAGAAGAGTCCCTGGGGGGAGCGCGCCATTGTTAACATCCCGCGTGAACTGCTGCTTGAAATCGCGGCAGATCGAAGACAAACCAAAGTCTACCTGTGTGTCACCTTAGAGGATTGCCAAACGCAGCTCGAAAAGCTCAATTACACCTATAGTCAATATGTGGACCACGTCGGCATTTATCATCGACTGCAGGAGTGCACGATTGGTAGCGCCTTGTCGAAAGGCATTCGATTCACCAAGGCTGGCAAGGCTCCCTTGCGCGACACTGATGCGTTTTGTCAGCAAGGAGAACTCGACACGATGGAACTCAATGAGCAGAAATTCATCGAAGAGTTAGAGGGTGGATTGTTTGTGCACGGTCGCCTGCCATAGCGGGTTAAACTGAAGCGTGAAGAAGTCGACTGTTTCGGCTTGCAAATGAAACATTTAGTGGCAATGATGTGTCATACCGCTTTTGCAGATGACAAAGACGCGTTAATGTTTGGGGTTCTGTGCCTGAACACTTTCCCTGTAAAGAGTATAAACGAACACTGTCAGACCAACCGGGTCCCCGTCGGGTAGAATTAAAATCACATGAATCCTCAAACCAATTCGTTGTCACCTGCTCCCACTCCAGCCCCCTTTCGCAACAAGCGTTTGCCGTTCTCTTTTGCCAAACGACACGGCGTCGTGGTCGAAGATATCGGGCAGGTGGACGCCATGGTTGCGTTCAAGTCGGGTATCTCCGCACAGGTCATCGCCGAGGTTCGACGATTTTTGGGTATGCCCATTCAGTTTACCGAGGTGGGCGAGGCCGATTTTGAAAAGCGCCTGGCCATGGCGTATCAGAACGATTCCAGTGCGGCGATGCAAATGGTCGAAGGACTGGGCGATGAACTCGATCTGGCCAGCCTGGCCGATTCCGTGCCTGAAACCGAAGATCTCATGGAGCAAGAGGATGATGCCCCCATCATCCGTTTGATCAACGCCTTGTTGACCGAAGCCGTCAAACTGAACGCCTCGGACATTCATATTGAAACCTTCGAACGCCGACTCGTGGTGCGTATGCGCGTGGATGGTGTGCTGCGCGAAATCGTGCAGCCCAAGCGTGCACTGGCGCCGCTGCTGGTGTCGCGCATCAAGGTTATGGCCAAGCTCGATATCGCTGAAAAGCGTGTCCCCCAGGACGGTCGTATCGGTTTAAAGGTGGGCGGGCGAGAAATCGACGTGCGGGTGTCCACCATGCCGTCTAATGCGGGTGAGCGGGTGGTACTGCGTCTGCTCGATAAACAAGCGGGACGCCTCGACCTCACGCACTTGGGTATGGCCGACTACGATCTCAAGCGCATGAAGGACGTGATCGTCAAACCTCACGGCATTATCCTGGTGACGGGTCCTACCGGCTCGGGTAAAACGACGACCCTTTATGCGGCCCTTACTCAGCTCAATGATGGCAGCCGCAATATTCTGACAGTTGAAGACCCCATCGAATATCAACTTGAAGGGATTGGCCAGACACAGGTCAGCCCCAAGGTGGACATGACCTTCGCGCGGGGCTTGCGCGCCATGTTGCGTCAAGACCCTGATGTGGTGATGGTGGGTGAGATTCGCGACATCGAAACGGCTGAAATCGCCGTACAAGCGAGTTTGACCGGTCACTTGGTGTTGTCGACCTTGCACACCAACACCGCCGTGGGCGCCGTTACACGTTTACGCGATATGGGCATCGAGCCCTTCCTATTGTCATCATCGCTGCTGGGCGTGCTTGCGCAACGTCTGGTGCGCGTATTGTGCCCAGAATGTAAAAAACCCTATCAGCCCGACGATGCCGAGTGCGAAATGTTTGCGCTCGACAAGCAAAAGCGACCGACGCTGTTCAAACCGCACGGTTGTGAAAAGTGCAACAACTTGGGCTATCGCGGCCGTACCGGTATTTATGAATTGATCGTGCTGGATGACCCACTGCGCACCATGGTGCATGCGGGTGCCAGCGAACAGGAAATGATCGCGCACGCGCGCAGCCATTCGCCGGGCATTCGGGAAGATGGAAAACGCAAGATCCTGGCGGGTATTACCAGCATCGAAGAAGTGTTGCGCGTGACAAGGGAGGATTGAGTCCGTGCCAGCCTATGAATATGTGGTGCTTGATACCGCTGGCAAGCAAAAGAAAGGCGTTCTCGAGGGCGATAGCCCCCGTCATGTGCGCCAGCAGCTCAAGGAAAAGGGCCTCGTACCACTCAGCGTTGAGGCAACTGCACAAAAAGCCAAGCGCGATGAAAAGAATGTTTTTCGTCGCGGCTCGATGAGTTCTGCCGACCTGGCATTGGTCACTCGCCAACTGGCAACGCTGGTGAAAGCGGGGATTCCCATTGAGGGAGCTTTGCGCGCGGTGTCAAAGCAAAGCGAAAAACCTAAAGTGGCCAGCATCATGTTGGCCATTCGTTCGCGTGTTGTTGAAGGACATTCGCTGGAATCGGCTTTAAGTGAATTTCCTCAGGCATTTCCTGATTTGTACCGAGCCACCGTAGGGGCGGGCGAGCATTCAGGCCATCTGGATCTTGTACTTGAGCAGCTTTCTGACTACACCGAATCACGCCATCGTACGCAGCGCACCATTCAGGGGGCAATGATTTACCCCATCGTGCTGACTGCATTTGCCGTGTTGATCGTCGTGGGCATGCTTATGTTCGTTGTGCCGAAGATTGTTGCGGTGTTCGAAAGTTCGGGGCAAGAACTGCCAATGTTAACGCGCATACTCATCGGCGCGAGTGAGTTTCTGCAGTCGTGGTGGTGGGCGGTTGCTGCGTTCATTGCCTTACTGGTGTGGCTATGGCGGCGCGCCATGAAAAACCCGGAATTTCGGTTTCGCGTGCACCGGCGAATGTTGGTGTTGCCTTTGCTGGGCAAAATCGTGCGCGGGATTGAATCGGCCCGTGTCATTGGTACCTTGGCTATTCTTACGCGCAGCGGAGTGCCGCTGGTGGATGCGCTGCGGATTTCGGCGCAAGTGGCAGGCAATCTTCCGATACGCGAAGCCGTGGGCGAAGCCGCCACACGTTTGCGTGAGGGTTCCAGCCTGTTCACTGCGCTGGATAACTGTGGTTATTTTCCCCCCATGATGATGCAGATGATCGCCAGTGGTGAATCCAGTGGTGAATTGGACACGATGTTGACACGGGCCGCACAAAATCAGGAAAGAGAGCTGGAAGATGTCATCTCCACGATAGTGGGATTATTCGAGCCCATCATGTTGGTCGTGATGGGAGGGGTTGTACTTACCATTGTTCTGTCGATAATGTTGCCCGTTATCAGTATGAATACCACCGTTAAATAATAAAGAAGAGGATGTATTAAATGCGGAAAAGTCCGGTTAGAAGGGCGAAAGCGTCTGGATTCACGTTGATCGAAGTGATGGTCGTGGTGGTTATCTTGGGTGTTCTTGCGGCCTTGGTCGTAGTGAGTGTGGGTGATCAGCCAGACAAAGCGAGAATTACTGCGGCAACGAGTGACCTTTCAGCCATTTCACAAGCGCTCGACCTGTATAAACTCGATAATTTCACTTATCCCACTACCGATATGGGGTTGGATGCACTGGTTCACGCTCCCGAAGGAGCGCGTAATTTTCCTCCCAGTGGCTATCTTAAAAAGATGCCTATCGATCCTTGGGGAAATCCTTATCAGTATTTTTCGCCGGGAACCAGTGGCCCGTATGATTTGATGTCCTACGGCGCGGACGGAGCAGAGGGTGGTGAAGGCCCGGCTGCCGATATTCTTCTGCAATGAGTTTTCGCCCATCACGCCAACACGGTTTTACGTTGATCGAGGTGTTGGTGGTCATCGTCATCATTGGCGTGATGGCGGCGATGATTGTGGTGTCCATGACGATGGGCGATCCTCGTCGCGAATTACTGAAGGAAGCGGAACGTTTGCGCACCGTGCTCGCATTAGCGGCTGAAGAGGCCGTCATTCAGCAGGTGGAGCTGGGGGCCGAGTTCACTGAATCGGGTTATCGCTTTCTGAAGTGGGATATGCCGGGAGGCGGTGACACCACCGCCATGCAAAGCGGGGGTGATGACCCAGGCCTGTCGAGCAGTTTGGATTCGGGTACGTCTACGCCACAGCAACAGATTGATCCTCAAACCGGAGAACCCGTTGTTCCGCAGGCGGAGTGGCAGGTATTCGAGGGCGACGAGATATTGCGCGAATATGAATTGCCTGACGGAATGCGCATGATGGTCGAAGTGGATTTCGAACAGGTCGACGTTGATGCAAAACCCGCCGAGAAATCCCGCATCACCGTTGAGAATAAATTGGTTCCCACCGTGATGTTTTTATCGAGTGGTGAAACCAGCCCGTTTCGCATTGAACTATTTCTGGAATCCGATGCCAGAGAACCGGTGTTTATCGAGGGTTCTGTTATCGGTCAGGTAAAGGTGCTGCATGAACCGCCGCGCTAGTGCCACAGGCATATTAAAGCGTGCCGAGGGCTTTACGCTGATTGAGGTGATGATCGCATTGTTCATTTTTGCGATTTCTGCCACAGCGTTAAGTGTCACTTTTCAGAGCAACGTGAATAATGCGCGCAGTTTGAAAGAGCGTACCTTTGCTTCGTGGATTGCGGCTAACAAAATGGCTGAAATCCATGCGACGCGCCAGTTTCCGGCGGTGAGCACGCGTGATGATAAAGTGGAGTATGCCAGCACACAGTGGCTGGTACGCACAACGGTGGCACAAACCGTTCCCGGGTTTCGCAAGGTAGATATTCAGGTCGCGCCACAAAGTACGGCGCGTGAAATCAGTTTTTCGGCGACACTGACCGGTTATGTCTCAGATCCGAATCCGTAATTCGTCAGCCCTCGGTTTTACACTGATCGAGTTGTTGGTGGCCATGACCATTTTCGCGATCATGTCGACCGCCATGTACACGGTATTCAGCAGCTATCAACAAACCAAAGAAATTACCGACCGGGATGCCCGTCGATTGGCAGACCTGCAGCGTTTTTTTGCCCAGTTTGGTCGAGAAGTTCAGCAAACCATAGCGCGCCCGGTACGTGATGAGTACGGCAGCGATGATCGTTTGCCCGCCATGCAGGGTACCCGTGAAACCATCGAATTTACTCGTGCCGGTTGGAACCAACCGCCGTTTGCCACCACCTTGCGTAGTGAATTGCAGCGGGTTGCTTATGCGGTAGAAGAAGGGTTTATGGTGCGCAGCCAGTGGTTGGTGCTTGATCGTGCATCGGATACCCAACCCATACGCACCCCCATTCTTGAGAACGTGAGCGAAGTGTCCTTCAAGTATTTTTCGCTGGATGAAAATAATGCCATTCAGGAATCAGAAGTATGGCCGGCTGTGCTTCAGGACAGTAGCGGGCAGCCGCAAACCTATTGGCCCCCCAATCCCAAGGAAATCTCATTGCCAGTGTTGTTGCAGATTACCGTGGTAACGCCGGATACGGGGCCTATTTCGCGTTCTTATGCCTTGGTTAAAGAGCATAAGGGGGCACAGCCACCGCCATGATGCATATTTATACTCCTCGTAAGCAAAACGGTACGGTATTAGTCACGGTGTTAATGATGTTCGCGATTGCGGCATTCCTGGCATCGGAAATGGCGTACCGGCAGAAGCTGGATGTAAGGCGCACGTCGGCGATGTTGATGACAGAACAGGCGCGCGAGTATTTGACGGCGGCTGAAGAGCTGTCGATGTTGGCGCTGAAGGATGATTTCAAGGCAGACAAAAAGCAGGGCAAATACATAGATAGCTTGGGCGAAGAGTGGGCGCTCAAACGACCGCCGTTCCCCGTAGACGGTGGCTTGATACAGGGTGAAATTGTCGATGCCCAGGGTAAGTTTAATTTAAATGATTTGGTGGATAAGAACGGAAAAGCGGGTACTCCAGAGACCAATATGGCCCGGGATCGGTTCCAAAAACTATGCGATGGTCTGGGCGTTCCGAAAGAGGGCAGCTCAGTGGCGCTCTATGAGAAAATAGTTGATTGGTTGGATGAGGGGCAAACTGAGACTGGAACAGATGGCAGAGAGGATGGCGCCTATCTGAGTGGTAAACGCCCTCACCGAACAGCCAATCGTGTCCTGGTTGATGTAAGTGAATTGCGATCCATAGAGGAGATGGATTTAGAAACTTTCACCAAGCTTGAACCCTATCTGACGGTTTTACCTCCGGGCACCACCTTGAATCTAAACACGGCGCAGCCAGAAATATTAAGCGCGTTTGGTATAAGAGAAACGCAACGGCTAATAGCACAGCGCGAAAACACCCCAATTGATAAAGAAGACGTTGGAACGTACGCGCCCCAAGCCGACCCAAACGAGGGGAATCCGAACGAAAATCCTATAGCCCCAACTGCGCCTAGGTTGAGTCAAGAAGAGATAAACAAAATGTTCTCCACCAACTCCAACTACTTCGAACTCAAAGCCAAAGCCGTCATTGGTGAACGCACCGTCTACTCCCGATCGTTGATATATCGGCCGCCTGAGGGGGCACCTAACGGAAATAGTGGTAAACTAGAAGTGATATACCGTGCGTATGTCGATCCGCTTCAGCAACCGATGACGCCATTGACCAATAACAACAACCAGAGCGGGTAACTCCTTGAAACGGCGCGCCTTTGTAAGATTGCTCAACGAAAAGCTGTGGTTTGAGACCCTGGCGGGCCTCGATATAGCAACGCTCACCGAGTGGCCGGATAAGCTGCAAGTCGAGTGGCTGGTGCGCCCCGCTGCGGGTGATACCTTCGGCCATCAGTTCGTCTCACTCGACAAGCTGCGGGAACAGCTTGAAGCGGTAGACCCAGGCCTGTTCGACCTTGAAGTCATGTTGCTGTTAGGCGGCGAACACTGCTTCTCGACCCAGGTGAATATTCCATCCAAACAAACCAAGCATATCGCGCAAGCCCTGCCATTCATGCTTGAAGACCAGTTGGCCGAAGACGTTGAAACCCTTCAGTTTGTCTCGGGGCAGCGCAATAAAGAGGGCAATGTTGCGGTTCTGGCCTGCAACAAGAATTTCATCAATGCGCTCTCAGCGGTCTTTCGCAAGCTCGATACGCCGCTGGATGCCATTCTGCCCGACATGCTCTGTATTCCGGTAGCGGATGGTCAGTGGACGTTTTTGTGCGATGCCAAAACCCTGAGTGTGCGCACCGGGTCGCTTGTCGGCCTGACCATTGAAATGGACGCACTCCCGGTCGTGGCAAAAGCGTTGTTGCATGACAGTGCCCAACCGCCACAACAGATTCAGGTGATTTTTGCCCATCGCCATTTGAGCGATAACATTCAGGCATGGCTGCGCACCCAGTTTACCGCCATGGTGGCCGGCACCTCGGTGCAAATCGAATTCAGCAACGTCGAGGAAGAACGGTTTGCCGTACTCGCTGATTTTGTTTCTACCAGCAATGCAGTGCCAGTCAATCTACTCCAGGGCGATCTAAAGCCACTGCCAAAACGTCGCGCCAGCACCATTAACTGGAAGCCGACGGCAGTGCTCGCAGGCGTTTTGGCGTTGTTGCAGACCACGTATTTGTACGCGCAAACCTGGCAATATCGCAGTCAGATTGATCAAGTGAACCAAGAAGCCATTGCCACGTACAAACGTTATTTTCCACAGGATCGCAATATTCGTGACGTCAAACGTCAGATGGACGCACACCTCAAACAGGCTGAAAAATTGTCTTCGGGTGCAAGTTTTATGGCGTTGCTTGCACAAACGGGCCAAAAGCTAAACGATGCCAACCGTGGCAAACCCAGCCCCGTCGTTAGCCCGCAACGTTTGTCTTACGACGAAGCGCAGGGCGATCTGAAAGTGGATCTTCTCGCTGATAATTATGCCGTCCTCGAAGCATTCAAAAACCAGATCCAGTCGATCCCCATGTCGGTCGAAATTGCCTCTGCGAGCCAGGACGGAGAAAAAGTGAAAGCACGCGTACGTGTGTGGAGTGAAGTCAAATGAGTACAAATACCGACCAGTTTGAAACACTCAAAGAGTACTATGCACAATATCGCCGTCGTTACTGGATGATGGCAAGCCATGAGCGTATGGTGGTGAATGCATTGGCAGTTGCGGTAGTGGTGATGCTGCTGTTTCTGATCGTGATCAACCCGGCGCTGCAAAAGCGGGCACAGGCTGAGGTAGAGCTGAATGCCAAACGCTCAGTTTTGCAATGGGTAAAAGATAACGAGCATCGCGCGGTGCAAGCATCGAACATGAGCACCAGCGGCAGCGCCCCCAAGTCAGGTCAGGCCCTGATGGCGCTCGTTACCAGCTCGTCGTCACAAATGGGAGTATCGCTCAAGCGCTACGAACCCGAAGGTGACGATAAGCTGCGCGTCTGGCTGGAAGATCAATCCTTCAACAAAACCATGCGCTGGCTGGATTCGTTGCAGAAGCAGCACGGCATGACCATTGTCAACGTGGCTGTCGATGCAGCAAAAGCACCCGGCATAGTGACCGCCAAGATCGTCTTGCGCGGCTAAACGACGTAGACGGACATGTATCAGGAATTTTTCGGTCTCAAGGAAGCCCCTTTCTCCATTGCCCCCAACCCCCATTACCTGTACATGAGCAAGCAGCACCATGAGGCGCTTGCTCATTTGGTGTATGGGGTAGGGCGTGATGGTGGATTCGTACTACTCACAGGCGAGGTGGGTACCGGTAAAACAACCATATGCCGCTGTTTTCTCGAACAAATCCCCGCCGATACTGATGTCGCCTTTATTCTCAATCCGAAATTGAACGCCGAGCAATTGCTGGCAACGATTTGCGATGAGTTGGGCGTTTCGTACATCAGTGACGAGGTGACCATCAAAGAATTGGTGGATAGCATCAACCTCTACCTGCTCAAATCCCATGCGCAAGGGCGCCATACGGTATTGATCATTGACGAGGCACAAAATCTGGCACCTGAGGTGCTGGAACAGTTACGCCTGCTGACCAATCTGGAAACCCACGAAAAGAAACTGCTGCAAATCGTGTTGCTCGGCCAACCCGAATTGCAGGACATGTTTTTACGACCCGACCTGCGGCAGCTTGCCCAGCGCGTTACCGCCCGATTCCACCTGAAAGAATTGCAGTTGTCGGAATTGGGCCCTTATGTACGTCATCGTCTGGGCGTGGCGGGCGGCAAAGATATCGTTAATATTTTTCCGGATAAAACGCTCAAAAAGCTGTATGCCATTACTGCAGGCGTTCCCCGTATTATCAACCTGGTCTGTGACCGTGCCATGCTGGGCGCTTACACGCAGAATATGCGCTCCGTGGATGTCCGAACGCTCGAGCGTGCTGCGCGGGAAATTCTTGGCGCCAGTTACCCGGCTGCGTTGAAGACGCCGTTGTGGTTTAAGTCGGTGTCGGGCGGTCAAGCGGCCTTGGCTGCATCAGTGGTGTTGCTTGGCGGAATGCTGGTGTGGGCGGCGCAAGGTGTACACATCAATATTGCGATTGGAACCGGATCGGACTCTGCAGGCGCGGGCCATGGCGAAATTGCAGGCAAAATTCAGCGTGGAACCGACGAGGACACGGCCAAGGAGAACGCAAAGGACGAACCTGCACTTGGAGCGGGAGTGGTTGATACCCTGGCAGAAAAGGCAGCTGTCACAGAAAGTGTTTTGGTGGGCGAGGGTGACTCCACAGAACCCGCCATGCCAGTCGACGGCGCTATTGCGGGCGAAGAGGCAAGCGCTGATGGCGCCGCTATTTCTGGCGAAATCGGTAGCGCCGCACTTGCCCCCCTGGAATCTTTGCTGAGTGATGAAAACGCGACCAATGAAGTGCTGGCCTATCGGGAGTTGCTTGCCGTGTGGAGCCAATCCTCCGATGCACAAACCCCCGCCAAAGCTTGCCAGCAAGCAAAACGCAGCGGCATTTTGTGCTTAACGCGCTCAGGTTCGCTCGGCTACTTGCGGCATCTTGGAATGCCGTCGGTCGTGACACTCTATTCCAGTAATGGCACCAAGGCTTACGCGGTGTTGCGCCGTCTGGATAGCGAGCTGGTAACGCTCTGGCTCAAGAATCAGGAAGTCACCATCAGTGAGGATGAATTCAATAAAGCCTGGCGCGGGCAGTTCACCTTAATGTGGAAAGCCCCCGCTGGCTTTAACGCGCCCTTGCAACCCGGTTCGATTTCGCCGTTGACGCGTTGGTTGCGCGAGGGGTTTGCGACGCTGGACAAACAAACGCCACCGCAAGGGGGTTCCACTTATGACCCCGCTTTGGTGGAGCGCGTGCGCACGTTCCAACGCGAAATGGGTGAGGAAGACGATGGTATCGTTGGTGAAGCAACCTTGATTCTATTGTCCCGCAAGCTGGATAACAGCCTGCCGCTGCTGACCCAGGAGGGCGGGGCATGAGTTATATTCTGGATGCGCTCCGTAAATCCGAGCAAGAACGCTTGCGTGGCAAATTGCCAGACCTGAAGAATTTCGGTGATGAAGATAAACGTCTGGGTGGCAACCATCGGTTGGCGTGGATCATTGGTGGTGCTTTGCTGGCGTTGAATGCCGTCGGTATCAGTGTGTGGTTACTGCGAACGCCTCCAGAAACAGGCGATATTGCAACCGCTCCTGTCTTAAAAAGTGAGAGTGCAACAACAAAGGATAGTTCGCCTGCAACGGGTACCCAGGTCAGCTCGTCATCGACGGCCCTGCAGGCGACCTCATCTGCGCCCCCTTCAATCGCAGGCCCCGCTGCGTCGATTGCGCCAAACGCGGCAGTCAATGCGCCTGGGGCTGTTTCGTCTACTCAATTAGGTAATGCAGCGGTCGCAGGCTCTGTAACCAGTGTGCCCGTCGTGCAAGGCACGCCAGTGACTACCTCCGCACCGACTACAGTGGTGACAACGGCACCTCCACCAGGAACTGTTTATTACGTGACCCAGGGCAGTGCGGTTCCGGGTCAGCAAATCGTTGTGCTGCCCAGCGGCGTCATGCCTGGGGGTGTCGTTCAAGGCGGCGTGCTGCCGGGAACGCAAGGGGGAAATGTGGTGGTGATGCCCAGCGTTAACCAGCCGGCCGTGCAATCCTGGGATAATTCTGGGGCTACCATGCAGCCACCTCCACCCGCGCCTCCGCCGCCACCTCCGGTCAATCTCGATGAAACGCTTGATGCTGCCGGGGTGGGCGCGTCCCCTACTATCAGCTACCTGCCGCAATTGGACGAGCTTCCTGCCCATATTCGGCAGCAAATACCGGATATGGCGTTCTCATCACACATGTTTTCAAGCATGGCTAAATTTCGCTCGGTTGTGATCAACGGTAACCGGGTAAAGGAAGGCCAGATGGTGGGCGACAACATTCAGGTGCGTGAAATTACAGAGACCGGGGTGATTTTGAGCGTCGGAGAGACCCAATTTCAGGTCGATGTATTAGGGAAGTGGTCACAGTAAGCACATTTAACCTCACTGTTTTTGTTGGGCTTGGCTATGCTTAGTGAATAAGGCAAACACCTTCGTCGACAAGCAACGATCAGGCAAACATTACGGCGTTTCCCATGACCAACAAAGACTACAACCAGCGCAAAGTGGCTCGTCGGCACCTGATCTATTACCTGCGGGTATTCGATCGTGACACCAAAGAACTGCTCGGAAACCTGGTTGATATCAGTACCCGCGGTATCATGTTGGTCAGTGACCACCCCCTGGATGTCGGCAAATCGTTTCACTTGCGCATGTATTTGCCCGAGACGGTCGAAGGCAGTCGAGAGGTAGAGTTCAATGCCGAAAGCCGCTGGTGCCAGAACGATGCCAATCCTGATTTCTATGACACGGGGTTTGAACTGATTGATCCGGCACCCCAGTTTCTGGAGGCGGTCGACAAGTTGATTGACGATTGTCTTTTCAAGAACTAGAAACTCCCGAGATAACGTGCTTATTTGCTTACATATTGGCAATGGTTAACCAGTCAGGTTTTATTTATAGTCAGTTAGTATACGAGTACTATTAATACTACTTTTGACCAGCCCTGGGTCACCCGACGCCGTGTGCATTGCGAACCAAGTGGTTTTAACGCCGGACATTGAATGAGTACACTGGAATCGATCAAGAACAATCTGAGTATCGCCCGCTCCCTGATCGTCGAGGGGCGTGACCGTTACTTGGGCGTTACCCGCGTTGCTCTGACGATTGAACAGATCTACCGCAAGCAACGTCATCGCGCCAAATTTGTCTCATCTCATGATGCGCAGCAGCTGCTGGTGCATGCCCACGAAGAAAGTGCCGATAAAATTGTTGAATTGTGCAAAGAGAATGGCGCGATTTGGGTCAAGTTTGGCCAATTTCTGAGTTGTCGCCCAGATGTTTTGCCCATGGAATATGTGATGGCGCTGCAGACTTTGCAAAATGCCGCCACGCCTGCCAATTTTGAACACATCCACCCGATGATCATCGAAGCCTGGGGGCAGGAGTGGGACAACTACTTCCGCTCGTTTGATGTAAAACCTGCTGCGACTGCCTCGGTGGCGCAAGTGCACAAGGGTATGTTGAACGACACCAAACAGCAGGTAGCCGTGAAATTTCAGCTACCGGATGTGCGCGATTTGTTTGAGCAGGATTCGCTGGTATTCCGTTCGGTGGCGGCCATTATTTCGCCTTTGGTAAAGGAATTTGATGTTCGGCAAGTGACAGATCAGTTGATTAAGCTGACACTCGAAGAGCTTGATTTTCGCCGCGAGGCAAGCAATTTACGCAAATTTTCTGAGCGCACGCATTTGCCGGGCATTCGTGTGCCACGTTTATACGACGAGTTTTCAACTGACAAAATCCTCGTCACGGAGTGGATTGACGGCATCCCGCTGGCCAATTATCTCAGCCAGTATCCAGATCGAGCGCCGGCGATATTGACGCGTCTTTTGCACAGTTATATTCAACAGGTGACACAATTCGGGATTTATCATGCAGACCCGCATCCGGGCAATTTCATGGTGACGCCTGCTGAAGAGATCGCCATTCTCGATTACGGTGCAATCGGCACGCTCAGCCCCGAAGAGACTAAAAATTATGGCGCGTTGCTGATGGGATTGATGGGCATGCACCCATCGCGACTGGGGGATTTGTTCAAAAATGCCGGGTTCATCTGTGACAATCAGGCAGTCCTGGAAGAAATCAGCGACCATTTTCTCGGTGACAATCGTCGCGAACGCAGTGTGAGCGATCGCCTCAACGATGTGCTGGAAAAACTGCGCGCCAATCGTGTTTTCATGCCAGATTCATTCATTGCCATGGCTCGCGTGATTATCAGTGTGGGCGGTATGATGAAGCGCTATAACGTCGGCTTTGAATATCAACCTGCTGTCGCGTGACTCTCTGCTCTTTTTGCGCTGACTTTTTCTGATCGCCTATACCGCAAATGCTTGTTTGGGGTATAAGGCTCCTGCATTATTGCTGCTTCAACCGTGCATGCATCGTTCATCACTTATTTTAGTTCTGCACTCAGGGACGTACGCCTCCCATGCCCAATAAAAAGAATGCTTTTCTGGCGGCTTGCCTGCTGTCTGTGTCGTTGACGATGGTCAGTGCAGCAACCGCTGCTGATGCGGGTTCAGCAATGTTTGAACACTTGCGCCAGGCTCAACAGGCCATCGGATCAGAAAACGGAACCGCAACCACTGACATCTATCGCTATCCCGATGGCACCGAATACAGCGGGGATTGGAAATACGGCGTTCCTCATGGTGACGGTAAACTGAAACTGGCCAATGGCACTATGTATATTGGCGCATTCAGTCGCGGCATACCCGACGGCACCGGTATTCTGCAAGAAACCGACGGCGATCTTTACCAAGGCGAATGGAAGCAGGGCATGCGCGACGGCATGGGCATGATGGAATACGCCAACGGCAATCGCTACGAGGGGCAGTGGAAGCAGGATAAGCGCGAAGGTGAAGGGGTCTTGGTGTTTCCGAGTGGCACCCGATTCGAGGGGGAATGGAAAAACGATGTGCGTCACGGCCGGGGTGAGCTGCGATATAAAACCGGAGAAACCTATATCGGCGATTATTCCCGCGATGTCCCCCATGGCTATGGAACCATCGTTGAATCGGATGGTTCGATGTACGCAGGCACGTTTTCGAAGGGAAAACGTCATGGCGTGGGCGATTGCACAGACGCGGCCGGTCGCACTGACACCTGTGTCTATGACAAGGGGGTTCGCGTGGAGAAGGCTGCCGTTGTTTCGCGAGCCAGCGCTTTCAAGACAAAATTCGAGCCCCAGTTTCAGTTTACTGACGGCGTGGCCTTGCTGTGGGAAAACAACTTCTCGAAAGGCAAAGGGGTTTTGCACGAACAATCCATTACGTTCACCAAACGCGCCGCCTTGCTCGGCTCGGAAATGAAATTCGAAGCCAAAGGTCAGAACTTTTTCATGCTGATGGTCATCAAGGATTACAAGGGCCCAGGCAAGTATCGCTTATCTGGCGAAAACCTGGTGATGTCCATTGATGGTGAAACGCCGCTGTTTCTTGCTGGCAATGATGCTGGGGAAGCCGACATTACGATCGACAAGGAGACGGTGGTCGAAGGTACGTTGTTGGTTCCCAAGCTATATCCGCGCGGACGTGTAGGACGTGAAAGCGTTGCCATTCGTCGCGGCCAATTCCGGGCGTTACCCAGTGATTTTCAGGCATTGCAGCGAGCGGCGGCCATGCGTCCACCGATCGGCACGCATTTGAATATCAAAAAATCCAACAAGAGTGCATTACGGTCGCACAAACCTTTGGTTAATGGCACGCAACCTGCCGATCTTGAAGAACTAATTCAGCAAGTGAATGACAAAGGGAAGCAGCAGGGCGGTGAGGATGCCGTTCAACCCCATGGCAAGCGCTGAGAAAGCGCCACATTCCTGATTGAGTTCAAGCGCGCGTGCGGTTCCCAGGGCATGCGCTGTCACGCCAAAGGCAATGCCGCGCGCAGGCATATGATCACTGCCACTCTTGTCCATGATGAAGCCACCCAGCATGGCCCCTAGTACGCCCGTTATCATCACAAACGAGGCAGCGAGGGAGCCGCTTCCCCCCAATTGTTCTGAAACGGCCACCGCGATGGGCGTCGTAATCGATTTGGTGGTCATTGAGACCAGCACGCTGTGCTCAAGGCCAAACAGTTGAAGTATCCCCACCGCCAGAGTGACCGTGAGCGCGCTACTCACCGTTAAGGTGCAAAGCAAGGGCCAAAAATATTGGCGTATGCGTTTGGCATGAAAATAAATGGGCAATGCTAGTGCAACGGTCGAGGTTCCCAGCAATTGCTGAAGCAAAATGGTATTGCTCTGATAGTTGGCGTAACTGATGGGCAGAATATTGAGCGCAACGATGATCAGCACGAAGGCAATAATGAAGGGCTGCGCCCAGGCGCGCCTTCCTGAACGTTCGTATAGCCATTGGCCGGCGATAAAAACACCGACGGTTAGCAGCAGGGAAAATACCGGGTGTCGAATAAGTGTCAGCAGATTGTTCACGACTGCGTTATCGCTCATGCGCTCACCTTGAACAAGCGCAAAAAACCGCGAAAAATATAGGGCGTGAGCCAGAAAGACACCACGAGACTGACCAACAATGCCAGGCTGATGGGAAGCCATGCAGTTCGCATAAGGGCGCCATAATCAACGATGCCGGCGCTGGCTGGCAGAATGAACAAGGGGAGATAAGCGAGCAGGCCCTGACTGGTATTTTGCAGTTCGGCACTGGGGGCAGCCACCAGGCAGTAAATCAACAGCATCAACATGCCGAGTACGGGGCCGGGCACCGGCAAATGAAACAAATGGTTGGCCAGCAATCCAAATGCCTGAAATGACAACAACAGGGCAAAACCTTTCAGCACAAAACCATCCTCCGCAAAACGAACCGCTGCATGGGCGAAGGATTATTTTGGGCCAAACCTGCAACGCTGGCTACAGGCTTGAGCTGATCAGTTCATCACTGGCTTGTTGTAATTGCCATTCCACTGCTTTGCGCACACCTTCTCGGGCAGGGATCTGGGGCTGCCAGTCGAGGTGCTTGCGGGCCTTGTCATTGTTGAAGTGAAAGTCGTTGCCAAAGGCTTTGACGTCCGTTGTGCTGAGCAGGTGTTTCTGGGTAATACCGCGCCGGGTAAGGGTCTGGGAAACCCACGCGATCAACATCATCAGCATATAGGGCAATTTGACCAGCGTGATGCGTACGCCCAATGTTTCGGCCACCAGGCGATAAAACAGCTCGGGCGTTATTTTGGTGTTGGTATCAAGAATCAGATAATCCTCGCCAACACTGCCAGGGCGATCAAGCATCAACATGACGGCGCGCAGCAGGTCGTCAATATGTATCAAATCGACCTCATAGGCGCGGCCCCGATTCCAGGTGAACACCCATTTATCACGCACCATCTGCATGATGGTGGGAAAGAACTGCCGATCGCCCGGCCCATAAACCCAGCCAGGATAAACAATCGTCGCTGGTAGGTGGCGCTCACGTATCAAGGACTTCACCCATTTCGACGCAGCAATTTTGCTATCGGCGTAAGGTTCATTCCACTCGCGATAGGGGGTGCGTTCGTTAATGATTTCGCCTTCTTCAGGGATGCCGAAAACGTCAGAGGTGCTGAAGTAAAAAAGGCGCTCCACATGGTACTCGAGGGCAACATCGCAAATGTTCTGAGTGCCTTTGAGGTTGATGTCGAGAAAGGTGTCGCGGGAAGCAATGGAGTTCAGCAGAGCCGCAGTGTGGAAGATGTGGGTGCAACCGCGTGCGGCCAATGCGACCAACTTGCGCTCGCGGATATCCCCCTCAAAGCGGGTGACACGCGGCGATTGTGGTGTGCTGTCCCAAAACGGATGCCCGGGCAGATCGAGTAAATGTACATGCCAGCCATGGTTGACGAGGGTTTGGGCGAGGGCGTTGCCGACGAAGCCGCAAGCGCCAGTAACGAGGGCGGTTTTCATGATTTATTCTTGTTTTATGGCACGGTGGTGCGAGTATACTCCCAGAAAGTTCGCGCACAATGAGAACCGTTATTCAATTTGGATCTAAAGATCATAACCTTATGTTCTTATGTGTCGTCGGATGCGGGCTATACTGCCAAAGGGGTCACTGGTTGTGTGTCGCAACCAGCGGTAGTCACTTCAGTTAGGGTTGGCACCATGAAGAAAGATACAAAATCACCAGAACAAATACTGCACACCATTGAAGACACTCTTGAAGAACGCAAGGTAAGGGAGCGCCGCAAACCACTTGCAGCGGACCCGTTTTTGAATCCTGCACTGGAGCGACGAAAAGGTGGTGACAGGCGCGACCGGAAGGCTAAAAAGGCCGCGCAAGAATAAAAAAAAGCGGGAATTTCCCGCTTTTTTTGTTTTGTAATTAAGTCCAAAATACGGCCACCTAAGTCGTTGGTTTAACGGGAGTTAAAAATGAGAAAGCAATTGGTCGCAATTCTGGCCGGTGCGGCACTGTTGGGTGGTTGCGCCGTCGATCCTTATACTGGCGAGCAGAAGGTCAGTAAAGCTGCCATTGGTGCGGGCGTGGGTGCGGTGCTTGGCGCTGCCGTGGCGAAAAAAGACGATCGTAAAAAAGGAGCGGTGATCGGTGCCGCTTTGGGGGGGGGTACAGGATATTATTTTGACCGCCAGGAAGCGCAACTGCGGGCAAAGCTCAATAACACGGGCGTCAGCGTGACTCGCACAGCCGATGGCATCAAGCTCAACATGCCAGGCGCGATTTCGTTCCCTTCGGGTCAGTCGGCGCTCATGCCCTCATTCTTCCCGGTGCTGGAATCGGTTTCGCTGGTGTTGAAAGAGTACAGCGACACAGCAATCAAGGTGTCGGGCCATACTGACAGCACCGGCGGCGCGCAGTTGAATCAACGCCTGTCTGAGCAACGCGCAGAATCGGTCGCTTCGTTCCTGGGCAGCCAGGGTGTCGCCCGTGCACGTATGCAAGTCTATGGTTACGGCCCACGTTACCCCATTGCCGATAATGATTCTGAGGCGGGTAAAGCCGCAAACCGTCGTGTTGAAATTGATATTTTGAACGCGCAACAATAACGTTGATCACGATTTACCATTGCGGCAGATTTAATCGCTGGTGCTGTGGGTGTTGTTAAAAATAACACCGTGATGGATGTAGTAAAAGGCTCGGCAGCGATGTCGGGCCTTTTCTATTTCGGTGGAACAGGGTTAAATCGGGTTTGAACTGCCTCGGAGGTGTGTATGAAAGAGGGGAATGAGTTTGATCTGATCGTTATCGGTGGGGGTTCTGGTGGCGTGCGCTGTGCGCGAATTGCTGCAAAACTAGGCGCCAAAGTGGCGTGCATTGAAGAGCGCTTTTGGGGGGGCACCTGTGTAAACGTTGGGTGTGTACCAAAAAAGATCTATGCGATGGGATCAGAATTTTCTTATCTGGCCGAGCGTGCGGCAGGATTTGGTTGGACGGTTGACGGGTTGCGCCATGATTGGACGGCGTTACATGCCACCATGCATAAGGAGGTGACCCGTCTAAGTAAAATCTATGACAATTTGCTAAATAACGCCGGCGTTGAGCGTCTTTGGGGGCGTGCGCGTCTGATCGACCGAAATACCCTGCAGGTGGGTGAGCGAGTGTTCTCTGCGCGCAATATCGTTATTGCCACAGGCAGTCAACCGTCCATGCCGCATTTTGACGGTGCTGAACACGTATTGAATTCCGACGGCTTTTTCGATTTGACTGCCTTACCCAAGCGTTCGGTCGTGATAGGCGGCGGGTATATCGCCGTGGAATTGGCAGGCATTCTGGCGGCGGCCGGCTCGGAGACTACCCTTGTTTACCGGGGTGATTGCGTTTTACGCGGTTTTGATCGCGAGGTAAGAGAGCATACGCAGCAGTGTTTGATGCAGCGTGGCGTTCGCGTGCGCACCAAGACGGACGTAAAAAAAGTCGATATTTCTGATGGAAGCATCCGGGTGCTGCTCAACGATGCAACGGAACTACGATCGGACAGCGTTTTCGCAGCCATTGGGCGCGTCCCTAACAGCCGAGGCTTGGGATTGGAAGCAGTGGGCGTGCGCTTGGACGAGATAGGCGCTGTCGTTGTGGATGAGCATTACCAATCGACGGTGCCCGGGATTTTTGCTGTGGGGGATGTCTTGCATCGTAAACCATTGACGCCGGTCGCCCTGGCAGAAGGGATGTATGTGGCAAACCGGTTGTTTGGTGAAAAACCACAGGCGGTGCGTTATGACACTTTGGCCACGGCAGTTTTTTCGCAGCCCTCCATTGGTTGTGTCGGCCTGACGGAAGAGCAATGCCGAACGAGGGGCGCGCCTTTCAAGATTTTTCGCAGTCGGTTTACACCCATGAGCAATGCGTTTAATGCAGCACCAGAAAAAGTGCTGCTGAAAATTCTGGTGGATGCGGCATCAGATCGCGTACTGGGAATACATATGGTAGGTGATCATGCAGCCGAAATCATGCAGGGGTTTGCAGCGGCGATGAGCTGCGGCGTTACTAAACAACAGCTGGACAGCACCATTGGTATTCATCCGACCGTGGCAGAGGAACTGGTGACCATGCGGGACATGAGCGAGCTCGTTACACCTTGAGTAATAACAAAAGCGCTGGCGCTTCAGCTACCGAATAGCATCTACAATACGGAAACTACCATATTGCAGATGCCATTTTACAGGCTGTAGGACACCAATGTTTGTTGGCGGCCCTTCACGACGGTGACACCCATACGGGTTGCAACATCGCGCAGATCATTAGGCAGGCGTGATTTGGTTTCTTCGCTGAGCAAAATGGAGGTGCCGAATTCTTTGTTGAGGGCTTCGAGGCGGGCCGCCACGTTGACGGTGTCGCCAATAACGGCGTACTTCATGCGCGTGTGAGAGCCGAGATTGCCGGCGACCACCGGCCCGGTATGCAAACCGATACGGGCTTCAATGCGAGGAATGCCCAGATCATGCCAGCGTTCAGCTATGCCTTCTTTCTCCCACTGCTGGTTGAGGGATTCGAGCGCAGTGCGCATTTCGATGGCACAGCGCACGCCCATTTCTGCATGTTCGGCGATAGCATGAGGTGCACCGAACACTGCCAGTATGCCATCCCCGAGAAACTCAATAACACAGCCGTGATGCTGATCGATGATTACATTCATCACACCCAGATATTGGTTGATCATTGCGACCATTTGCAGCGGCGATAATTGTTCGCTGATACTGGTGTAATTTTTTAGATCGCAGAACAACACGGTCACCACGACTTCGTGCCCGCCTAGCTCAATATTGGCGTTACGTGCGAGCAGCGAACGGGCCACATCTTCACTCAAATAGCGACCGAACAAATCGCGCATCATCTGGCGTTCTTTTAGTTCTTCGGCCATGCGATCGAAATGCTTGCCAAGCAAACCGAATTCATCGCGACGATTGAGATGCAGCCGCACGTCGAGATTGCCTTGTGCCACAGCTCCCGTGGCTAATATTAAACGCCCCAGCGGTTCACGAATACTGCGGGCCACTACGAACGACACCATTGCAATGACGCTAAACGCGACCACAAGGATCAAAGCGCAAATTAAAAAAACGCGTGAACGCATTTGTTCGAGCAATTCACTTTTGACATCGACGCCGACCAATCCAATCGATTGGCCGTTGCTGGCAATGAGGGGAGCATAGGCAGATAATGTCACGCCAAATTCGTCGGCATAGGGCTGATCCTCAACGGCAGGTCGCAGGAATCCTTTGAGCAATATGGGGGTGTCTTCAGCAGAATAACTGTCGCCGGGTTGGGCTTGTTGTGCTGATTTACTGTAATCAACAAAGAAAAATAATTGGGTAGGAATGTTGGAAGGACGCAATACATAAATCGATTCGACATCGGGATCATGCTCGGCCATGTTGGCAAATTGCTGGCGCAGGCGTTGATGCAATGCCGTTTCAACAGTGGAATTATTGGGAATGGCCCCGATTGCGTCGACATCAATTGTCTCTGCGAGGTTAGTGGAAAGAGAGCCTAAGCGGCGTTGCAAGGATTCGACTTCAGCCTGCGACCAGAGGGAATAAAAGAAGTACACAAGTGCCAGCAAAGTGACCATGACCGCGCCACCGTAAAGCAGGGTCAGGCGATAGTGGAAACGATGAAATGCCCTTATTTCCCGCGCAGGATTAATAGAGGCCGGTGAAAGATGCGGCGGCTTCAACACATTCTCGCTGGTCTCCGTGCTCGCATTGGGCTGAGATTTTGCGATCCATTCTGGCGAAGTGAATTTGGTAAGGTCTTGTGGATGCGACATGGTGACCCCGGTAACGTCAGCGGACGCAGACCTGGCCCGCGCTGTGCAAGTGTCGGGAGAATAACATATTTTGATCAACACGAACCGCACAAGTCTAATGGGTCGCGCGTGTGCGGCGCTCACAAAATCTGTAACGAAGCGCAGAACGTAAAAAGCAAAAATGATCGCTTTGTCTTTCTGTGAACAACTTTGAGTAAATATTGATCCAGGCTGGTGGAAAAGTGAATGATTTGGTCTTAAATATAGAGAGTGACTTATCTAGTAGTGAGGTCGTCCCATGGAACACAGTAATTCCCAATTTACGCTTTTTTGTCTGGCGCTGATGCTGGCGACCTTGGGCTATGCGCTTTACCGCATTAGTTCCGCGAAAAAAACAGGGGAAAACGCTCCCGAAGCCTCTGCCAGTTGGGCAATTTTATCTGCTTTTGTTGTATGCGGCCTGGCATTTATGCAGGTGGCGCTCGATGGTACGCGTGGGATCAAGACTGAAGAAGCGCTGAAAGCAGGCGACGCCGTGCATCGCGTTGAACAAGTGGTAGAGCTTGGCAAACCCGAATAAGCTTGTCTTTTAATTCCGATTTTTGAAAGGGCGAACCGGTTGGTTCGCCCTTTTTATTTGTGTGATGTAATCGGTGTTCGCCCTAGCGTCTTGCTGAAAACATGCCTTGCCGAAAACTTGGCTCCATGGTACTAATCGCTTAAAAATGGCACGCCAGTGCAATAGATGATTGAGCGATTGACGGTTTGGGGTAGGGGGCAAGTATGGGATCGGATGTGGTGTGCAGGGCGGCATCTCAGGGGAGTGGCAAGCACCTAAGTGGCTTAGCTCGAGTTGGCGTGATAGCCGTGCTGTCTTTGGCTATGGCAGCGTGTGGTTGGGAAAACTTCGCCAAAACCGAAAAAGTCATCCCCGAGGTAATGGCAACCCCCGCCAGTGCAACAGAGTTGGTCGCGCTGGTTAAACGCGCATCGGCAGAGAACAAGACCATTCGCATGACTGGCTCTGGACACTCCCATTCGGATGTCGCGGTCAGTGAGCAATTTCTGATGACGCCCACGCGTTTGAATTCTCCGCTAACGCTGGATCGCACCCGCCTGAAGGACCGCGATGAACCCTTGTTGGCACGCGTGCAAAGTGGCATGCGGATTCGTGAACTCAATACCTACCTTGATTCGCAAGACATGGCACTGCAGAACCTGGGCGGTTATGACGGTCAGACCATTGCGGGCGTGGCCATGACGGCGACGCATGGGTCTGGACTTGCCTATGGGCCGATCGCCTCACAGATTGTGAGTTTGCAGTTGGTGGGCGAGGGCGGTCGCATGGTGCAGATTGAACCGTCGGATGGCATTACAGACCCGGCGTTATTTCCGGGGACGCTGGAGGAATCGCCTGAGATTCCTATCACCTTGATTCAGGATGACACCATCTTTAATGCCGTCACCGTGAGTGTTGGCTCGATGGGGATTGTGTATTCGGTTACGTTGAAAACGGATCGCAAGTTCTGGTTGCGTGAGGTGCGTGAATTTGCAAAATGGCAGGATATCAAGGCGCCTGGTGGCTTTCTCGATCGTGTTTTACGCGGTGAACCCATTGATGATGGCGAGGTGCAGCCGGATTATTACGAGATTCAGTACAACCCGTATGCGGTCGGCGGTGATCGGTCTGTATTGATTACCAAGCGTTATAAAAGCTATACGCGACTGGAAACGACTGGGGCTCGAGGGCAACCGGGTACGGATGCGCTGTCGGGATTGATTACCTTGGTGGAAAAACCCTTGTCATGGCTGTTGAATAACTTTCCGTTGTTGGCGCCGTTCTTGATCGAACAGTCTTTGAAAGCGCAGGTGGATGAAGGTTACAACAATATAAGCTACAAAATATTTAATATTGGTATCGTGAATTACACCGATGCCATGGCGATCGAAGTGGGTGTCGATTTACAGGAAACCGTTACGGTCGTGGAGAGGGCTTTTGAGATTGCGGATGAGTTTCGTGAGCAAGGTATTGTGCATAGCGCTCCTGCATCAATTCGCTTTGTCAAAGCGTCTGATGCTCTCATCGCCATGCAGCAAGGGCGACCGACGATGATGTTGGAGATCATTATCGTAAAAGGTGTGAAGAGTTACATGGAACTGCTCAAATCTTACGAACAGCAGTTGATGGAAGAGTTTTATGCACGCCCGCACTGGGGGTTGGATGTGAAAGTACTTGAAGGCGAAAGCTGGGCGTCGCGTATTTATCCACGCTGGGAGGAATGGAAACAGATTTACCGCGAGTTCAACAGCGAAGGCACGTTTGATGGCCGTTTTACGGATCGTTTGGAAATTTCTATGAAGGATGCACAACAATGAAACCGATGAATCTGGCCAATCGTTGGGTGCTGGTCACTGGCGCATCGTCAGGGCTGGGCAAGGCAATGGCTGTGCAGTTGGCGCGAGACCACCATGCCAACTTGATACTGGTTGCCCGACGCCTGGAGCGATTGCAGGAACTACAATCGGATCTGCAGCTGAATCATGGCGTTAAGGTGATCGTCGTACAGGCGGATTTATCGCGGCAGGAGGATGTTGACCGTGTGTACCGGGAAAGCATTGCTGCGGGAGAGGTATATGCGCTGGTGTTGAATGCCGGCATTACTTATTTCGGGCGCTATCAAGACATGGATTGGCAGACGTTTACCAATATGCTGTCAACCAACGTCACCAGTGTGGTGCGCTTGGTGCATCTGTTTTTGCCGTATTTAAAGCAGAAGGATCAAGGTGGCGGCATTTTGTTGATCAGCAGTATGGCGGGCTTTCTGGCAGTGCCGTATCAGACTGCGTATGCAGGCACCAAAGCGTTTATCACCAATTTTGGCCAGAGTTTGTATCAGGAATTGCGGGGCGAGAATCTCTCCATCACGGTTTTTGCACCCGGCGGCATTTCAACTGAGATGACACAGAATAGCGGCTTAGGCGCGACGTTTGATAATACGGTGTTTGTGCAAGATGCTGATGAGTGTGCACAAGAGGCCTTGGCGGCGATGGTGAAGCGCACTCATATTCATGTGCCTGGCATGCTCAACAAAGCGCAGTTGTTTTTGTCGCGGGCGGTTCCGCGCAAATTGCTTGGGTTTATTGCCGCCAATGCTTATCGCAAGGCGTTGACGTAGACCTGATTTTTTTGAATGGGGCAACTGTCGCTAAAACAAAAATCAAGGGGTCAGTGGCGTATCCCAGATTTCCGGTTTTGGTGGTGGGGTGTTGATGTCAGGCTTTGCTTTTAAATGCAGTGCCAGCACGCGACACCACATCCGCAGGAAATGATCGTATAAACCCGGGTCTTCCACCAGATGAAGATCCATCGCCATTCCGCGCAACATCCACTGGGTTAGTACCATATATTGGCCCACGTTTTCGTTTTCATTCAACGGTTCCAGGTAATGGTCGGCAGCACCCACCAGGGTTTTATAGCTGGCCGTCCATAATTTTTGCATGATCGCTGCAAGTTCCGGATCGTGTTGACTGGCACGCAACAGTTCATTAAGCGCGATGTGTTCGGGCTGATTGAAAACCTCTTTCCATGAGGTGTAGATCAGGTCATGCAGTCGGTCGTCGGACACCTGTAGCCGCATAACGGCCTTGCCCATCTGAATATAAATGCGTTGGGTCAGGCGTTTTGCCGCCGCTGCAATGAGCGCGGCCTTCGACGGAAAGTGATGTACCGGTGCGCCGCGTGATACTTGGGCACGCTCAATGATCTTGCTCACCGTGGTGCCCGCATAGCCGTCAAGCTGCAAACACTGGATCGTCGCATCGAGAAGACGTTTGCGCATCGCCTCGCTGCGCTCCTCCTGGGTGCGGCGGGTGCGTACCGCGGGTTCCGCTTTGGGGCGGGTGCTTTTGTTTATGGTCATTGTCGGTCGCTACGGGTCTGGCCTGCTGAAAAACGTGCGTAGTCTACTGTTTTCACGCGTATATCTAAACTCTGTATACGTTATGTTTTGTATACCCATAAGCCGTTTTGGACAGCGGTTACACGTCGTATAGCTTTGTGGGGTTAGCGGCTTGACGGCCTTCGTGACTGCATGGTATCAATTAAACATGTTGTACGTCCATATTGTAAGTTGGTCAAGCCGTATACAACATGTCCCAAACCTTTACAGGAGTCCAGTCCATGCATGCCTCTCCCTCTACTGTTACCCCGATGGTTCCCCGTACTCTGTTCAATGAGGATCACGAGGCGTTTCGCAAAACCGTGCGTCGTTTTTTCGAGGAGGAAATTGCCCCTCATCACGAACGTTGGGAGCAGCAACAACACATCGATCGTCATTTGTGGAACAAAGCAGGTGAATTAGGGCTTTTGTGCCCCACCATGCCGGAAGAATACGGCGGCGCAGGCGTGGATCGGCTTTACAGCGTCATCATGATGGAAGAACAGGCACGCTGTGGTGATTCTGCCTCGGGTTTTTCGCTGCACTCTGACATTGTCGCGAATTACATCAATAACTTTGGTACTGAAGCGCAAAAGCGTGAGTGGTTGCCAAAAATGGCGTCTGGCGAAGCCGTGTCTGCGATTGCAATGACAGAGCCAGGCACCGGATCAGATCTTCAAAGCATTCGTACCACAGCTGTTGCTGACGGTGATGACTACATCATTAACGGATCAAAGATCTTTATTACCAACGGCTATTTGTGCGACGTGGCCGTAGTGGCTGTGAGAACAGGCTCCAGTGATAAAGGCGCACAAAATATTTCGCTGATCATCATTGAAGCTAATCGCCCTGGTTTTACCAAAGGCAAGCCACTGAAGAAAGTCGGTATGCGTGGCCAGGATACGTGCGAATTATTCTTCGATAATGTGCGCGTGCCAAAATCCAATCTGCTGGGCATGGAAGGCATGGGCTTTATCATGCTGATGAAGGAATTGGCATGGGAACGCATGATGATCGGTATCATGTGTATTGCAGGCGCCGAGTTCGCGTTGGCGACGACGGTGGACTACGTCAAGCAGCGTAAAGCGTTCGGTAAGACGGTGTCATCGTTTCAGAATACGCGCTTTAAGCTTGCTGAAATGCGTACTGAAATTCAAATTGGTCGGGTCTATGTCGACCGCTGCATTGAACTGGTGTTGAAAAACCAATTGACGATTGAAGCGGCTGCCGCTGCCAAATACTGGGTGTCTGATTTGATCAGCAAAGTGGTGGATGAGTGCGTTCAATTACATGGTGGCTACGGCTATATGCTGGAATACCCGATTGCGCGTGCATACATCGATACGCGCGCCAATCGTATTTATGGTGGCACCAATGAAATCATGAAGGAATTGATTTCACGCTCGATTTAACGAGGTTTGATGTACAGAAGATCGTTTGAGCTTCACCGTTTTCAATCTGTTCGCATTCAATAAGGTTTCATTTTCGCAGGGAGAACAACAATGAGTGAATTGCGTTTTGATGATCGAGTGGCGATAGTCACGGGTGCTGGTGGTGGCCTGGGGCGTTCGCATGCGCTAACGCTTGCTGCACGCGGCGCGAAAGTTGTCGTGAATGACCTGGGTGGCAGTGCTCATGGCGCTGGTAAGTCGTCATCGGCAGCCGACAAAGTGGTCGAAGAGATTCGTGCCATGGGTGGCGAAGCTGTGGCGAACTACGATTCGGTTGAAAATGGTGAGGCTATTGTACAAAGTGCGCTGGATGCCTTTGGCACGCTGGATATCGTGATCAATAATGCCGGAATTTTGCGTGACGTCAGTTTTCAGAAGATGACGCAAGACGACTGGGATTTGGTCATGCGTGTGCATTTGAATGGCACCAAGAGCGTTTCGCACGCGGCCTGGCAGGTAATGCGTGATAAAGGCTTCGGCCGTATTGTTATGACGACCTCTGCGGCGGGGATTTACGGCAATTTTGGTCAAGCTAACTATTGCGCAGCAAAACTCGGGATTTTGGGCTTGGCGAATTGTTTGGCAGAGGAGGGACGCAGCAAGAACGTGTTGGTAAATACGATTGCTCCGTTGGCTGCATCCCGACTGACGGAAACGATTTTACCGCCCCAACTGCTCGATTTGTTGCAACCAGAAGCCGTAAGCCCATTGGTGGCGTGGCTCTGCCATGAGAATTGCAAGGAAACCAAAGGGTTGTTTGAAGTGGGGGCAGGCTATATCGCTAAGTTGCGCTGGGAGCGGACGGCGGGTTATTTCTTTCCAAACAAGCGCCCGTTTAATGTCGATGATGTGGCCAAGAAGTGGAACAAAATCACTGATTTTTCAGAATCGACCCATCCCACCACAACGACTGAATCCATCACGCCTATTATCAGTGGCGTGAGCAATCCATCGCTGGGTGGAAATGAATTTATCGATCTGGATCTTGCCGCCAAGACGGTGCTGGAACTGGAATCGTCTTATGATGAGCGAGACTTGTCGCTGTATGCCTTAGGCATTGGTGCAGCGAGAGATCCTTTGGATCGCAATGAATTGAAATATGTGTACGAACTTGGCGGTAGCTTTGCGGCTCTCCCTACCTTTGGGGTAATGCCGCAAATGAATGCCATGCTGTCTGCCGCCAAGAAAGGGGGCTTGAAGCTGCCAGGTATGAACTTCGGTTTTGAGCGCTTGTTGCATGGTGAGCAGTACACGGAGGTGAAGCGCCCATTGCCGCCACATGCCAAGTTAAAACATACCTTCAAGTTGAAACATGCCTACGATAAAGCACCCAATGCGGTGGTCACGTTTGCCATCAGCTCAAAAGATGAAGCGGGTAATGAGCTGATATATAACGAAATGACTGCGTTCGTGAAAGGCGCGGGTGGCTGGGGCGGTGACCGTGGGCCCAGTGGTGAGGAAAACTTGCCGCCGAATCGTGAGCCTGATGCGATTATCGAGGAAAAAACAGACGCCAATCAGACATTGCTCTATCGGCTTTCGGGCGATTGGAACCCATTGCATGCCGACCCGGATTTTGCCAAGGCATTTGGTTATGATCGACCGATTTTGCATGGGCTTTGCACTTACGGGTATTGTGGTCGCCATGTAGTTAAAGCGTTTTGTAATAACGATCCACGTTATTTCAAGAGCATTAAAGCGCGCTTTGCGAAAAGCGTATTTCCGGGGGATACGCTGGTCACACGCATGTGGAAGGAGTCCGATAACCGCATCGTGTTTGAGACGCTGGTAAAAGAACGCAATGAAGTGGTTATCAAGAATGCGGCAGTGGAATTGTATAAGGAGCTGCCACAGGAAAAACCTGCGCCTTCAAAATCGGTGAACGAGGCTGCTGCCAAGCCGGCCGCAACCGCAGTTGACACATCAAAACCGATCGTTGCCGATGTGTTCGGTGCAATCGCCAAATATCTGGTGCAATCACCAGGGTTGGGTGACAAGGTGGCAACGGTCTTTCAGTTTAAATTTTCTGAACCGGAAAGCAGTTGGGTGCTAGATCTGAAAAGTGGCAACGGCTCTGTCGCACAAGGGGCGACTGACAAACCAGATGTCACACTGGAGTTGAGTGAGGCCCACTTCATTGCCATGTGCACGGGCGCGGAAGATGCTCAGAAATTGTATTTCGGCGGCAAGCTGAAGATCAGCGGCAATATCATGGCATCGAACAAGTTGTCGTTTTTGCAGAAAATGGACCCGCAGCTGGTGGTTGAGGAAATAAAAGCGCGTGCAAGCGGTGGGGGTGCCAAAGCCTCGCCACCACCTGCAGCTGCAGCAATAGCAAAAAAGGAGCCTCTGGCACCGGCGGTATTCGCGGCGTTACAAGCAAAGATTGAAAAAGGCGAAATCAAGCAATCCCTGGGCAAAGTCATTGCGTTGAAACTTCGCGATCTGAATCGACACTGGACACTCGACTTTACCGTTACACCCGCCCGCGTCATTGAGGGTACAGCGGCTGAGGGTACTACCCAAGCAGCGACCACAACGCTTGTGCTGGATGATGCTGATCTGGATGCGCTTGCCAAAGGCAAGGCAGATCTGCGGGATCTGTTTCAACACGGCAAGTTGCGTGTTGATGGCGAGGTGATGCCAGCGCATCAACTCGCATTTTTGAAAGGCTTGATTTGAGTTATCCAACGGAGAACACAACCATGAAAAGACGTGTCAATGTAATCGGCGTTGGGATGACCAAATTCGCCAAACCAGGATCGAGCCCCGAGTATTATGAAATGGCGCGTGATGCCGGTCTTAATGCATTGAAAGATGCTGGTATCCCTTATAAAGAGGTTGAGCAAGCGTTTGTCGGCTATGTCTATGGGGATTCTACCTGTGGTCAGCGTGCGGTGTATGAATTGGGGCTCACGGGAATTCCTGTGGTTAACGTTAATAACAACTGCTCTACGGGGTCGAGCGCACTTTATCTTGCGCGACAAGCGATTGAAGGCGGGTTGGCTGAGTGCGTGTTGGCGTTGGGTTTTGAGAAAATGGAGAAGGGTGCACTCGCCGCAAAATTCAATGATCGTGAACCGCCCATGGGTAAGCATGCACAAGTCATGCTGGAAGTGCAGGGCTTTACGCAAGCGCCTCCTGCAGCGCAAATGTTTGGAGGGGCAGGGCGTGAGTACCGTTGGGAGCATGGCACCAAGCGCGAAACCTTTGCGCAGATTTCGGTGAAAGCGCGCCAACATGCCAGTCGCAATCCCTTTGCATTGTTTGGACAGGTGTTATCGCTGGAGGAGGTCATGGCGTCGGAGGAAGTGTTTGATCCATTGACGCGCTTTCAGTGTTGCCCGCCGACCTGTGGCGCAGGAGCTGCGATTTTGTGCTCGGATGAATTTGCCAAAAAGCACGGTATCAGTAACCCGGTGTACATTGCGGCGCAATCCATGACGACGGATTATGCGTCTAGCTTCGAAGAACGCAGTATGATCAAAATGGTCGGCTATGACATGACGGTTAACGCCGCGCGTCAGGTGTATGAAGCGTCTGGTATTGGCCCTGATGATATTCAGGTGGTGGAGTTGCATGACTGTTTTACGGCCAATGAATTGTTGACCTATGAAGCCCTCGGTTTGTGCCCGCCAGGGGGTGCTGAGAAATTCATTTGGGATGGTGACAATACGTATGGCGGTAAATTTGTGACAAATCCATCGGGTGGTTTGTTGTCGAAAGGGCATCCCCTGGGGGCGACAGGACTTGCACAATGCACTGAGTTGGTGTGGCAATTACGCGGTACTGCAGACAAGCGGCAGGTGGCGAATGCGCGCGTCGCATTGCAGCATAACCTGGGGCTGGGAGGGGCTTGTGTTGTGACGATGTATCGTAGGGATTGAAGCCTGATTGCGTTCGGGTCTTGCGATAGGCGTTTTGCAAGACCCGATTGTTGTGCGTATCCCGATCCATAACGTTTGAGTTCAGTTTGTTTGCTGAATTGTCAAGCCCCTCAATCTGAGTGACAATAGCCCCAAAAGCCATAACGTTATGGATGCGAGGGAGCGTCATGAAGAAAGTTCTACCCCTAATTGCATTGACGATAGCAATTACTGCCTGCCAGCCTACCAAGACGGTATCCCCGGATGAGGCTAAGGCAGGATCTGGAACGCTTACTTTTATCGTTATCAATGATACCTATCAACTCGATCAGTTGCCCTATTTGCGCACGTTACGCCATCAACTCGAACAAAAGGAGGGTGATGTGGCTGTGCTGCACGCTGGCGATTTTCTTTTTCCATCATTGTTGAGTCGACGCTATGGGGGTGAGCAGATGATTGATCTATTCAACCTGCTTGATGGCGATGACAAAAGCCGTGATCCTTATTTTTATATCACATTTGGTAATCATGAATTTGACAAAGACAAGCTGAAGCATGCGCCCATGCTACAGAGTCGTATCAACGAATCTCAGTTTGAGTGGATTAACAGCAATGTGGTTTTCAAATCTGATGCAGCTGGAAACTCGCTTGTTAAGGGCAGTAATTTGCTAAATTCAAAACTCATTCATATGAATGGAATCAAGGTGGGGTTGGTAAGTGCAACGACCGATGTAAAATCGGCAGAGTATATTGATAGCTTTTTGCCACCCATTGATACTGTCAGAAAGATAACGCGTCAATTGCGCGACAAAGGTGCACAATGGGTGGTGGGAATCACCCATCAAACCGTCGCGCAGGATAAAGTGTTACTGGAAAATCTTGGGGATGATGCGCCTGATTTTATCGCAGGAGGCCACGAACACGACAGACAGAATCATTTAGTGAATGGCAGACGCCTGGTCAAGGCTGATGCAGATGCCACTAGCGCTGCCGTCGTACGCGTTAAACTGACGCAGCCATTGGCAGAAACACACGTCGAATTTGTCAAATTGCCAGGACACTATGCTGCTGATGCCAGCATGCAAACACGTATTACGCAATGGAAAGAACGTTTTGGTAAAGAATTTTGTGGGGAAATCAATTTACCTTCTTCCTGTTTAACGGATGTGGTGGGCAGGTCACAGGTTGATTTGATAGGCGAGGAGCTAACGATTCGTCGTTATGAGACTAATCTCGGCAACCTGTTGGCAGACGCTGCGAAATTTTCCTACGCGGATAAAGGTGCGCAAATTGCGTTTCTGAATTCCGGCGGAATGCGTCTGAATCAAAATATTCCTACAGGCAGTATCACACGTTCGCATGTAGAAACTTTGTTTGCTTATCCCACACCGCTGGTTTTGCTGAAGATCACCGGCAAACAACTGCAAGACGTTGTCAATCATTCGATCACGGATTGGACCGGCAATGGTCGCTGGTTGCATATCAGTGGGTTTGCATTTCGGCATGATCCGGATAAGCAGCTTGTAACAGGTTTGAGTTTGATAACACCAAGTGGGCTTCGACCGATAAAGCCAGATGAAACTATTCTGGCTGTCACCAATGAATATCTCATTAATAAATCTGGTGATAGAGACGGCTATTTGATGCTGGACGAAACATTGTTGGTGGATAGAGCGATGGAGCGCCCTGATTTGAAAGAGGTGTTGATTAAGCGTCTGGAAAATGCTGGAACGGCGGGAGTTTCACCCAGCGTTGAAGGGCGGATTTGCAATATAAAGAAAAATTCTGAGTGCAAATTTGGAGGGGGTTAGCGATTGCGTTTAGAAGTGAACAACCAAATAGAGCCGCTATGAAAATCATAGCGGCTCTGCTAGTCCAGACCTAATGGGAGGTCACTGATCCGTTGTGGGATTTCGCTGCGCGACCAACTTGACGTAACGCAAAAATTAAGCTATCCCCGCCAAGTTCCTGAAAAAAGCCTCCATTGAACTTCTAATACATCCCGCCGCCAAGGTTACCGGCAGATTTTTCGCAAACTCACCTAATTCACACTAACCTTCAATAGACCCCAGGTTTGAACCTCGCAGGCGGTACGTGTTCATTTGCACATCTAGGGCTACAGTCCTGCGTGGTAATGAAACGAAAATATCAAGAATATTAAAGCGATACAAAGGGAATCAAGAACCGATGACAAGCAATGTATTTGGTTTAGCGGGCAGCTTGCCCCGCGGCACTAACGACGTTCGAGTAAAAGTGCAAATCAGTCTCATCGTGTTAGCGTAAGAGGGAAACGCAATGTTCTTCTATAACTGGCGTGAAATGGCGGCTTGGGTTGCCATCTTTGTTGTCGCACTGGCCATTATCATTATTGGTATGCAAAGCGGGGGCGAGGGGACTACGTTGCGCCTTGCGGTAGGTCCGAAAGAAAGCTTTCAACATCAGGCCGGTGAAGCATTAAAAAGCATGATTGAACGTCGTACCCCCTATCAAGTAGTCCTGGTGGAAGGTGAAGACTCTCAAGCCGTTCAACATTTGTTGCTCGATAGAAAAGCCGACCTGGCGCTGCTGGCACCAGCGGCACTGGGAGGAAGCCAGCAATGGGTGGGCCTGGCGCCGGTCGCAAGCTTGTATGCACACGTCCTGGTGGGTGCAAAGAGTAGCGTTGCATCGTTATACGAAGTCAAGGCCGACGAAATAAGCTTGGGGAATGCAGACTCGGATGCGCGAGCGCTCGGCCTCTCCATTTTGCAAGGCCTGGATCTGGCCCTCAAACAGGAAATGTCGTTGGGTGGCGATCTGGCGCCAACGATCGGGGAGGTCAACATTGTGACCGATCACTTTTCAGCGTCGCAGTGGAAAGACCTGCTCGCTCCTTCACGGTATCGTTTGCTGCCGTTACGGGAAGTATCGGCGCTTCACGTTAAGGACCCAAGATGGGTATTGGCGACCATTCCCGCTTATGTCCACAGTTTTTCTAGCGGTCAGTTACCTGTAAATGACATCAATACTGCTGCGACCCCTTTGGTGCTGGCGACATTACCTGACGCTTCATCAGTTGTAGTCGCTGAAATTGCTTCAGTGATGGCAAGCGCTGAAGGGAAGGCGTTACAAGCACGCTATCATCAACTTGCGACAGAAAGTGCCTGGCAGTTGCTTCCCAAGCATGCCGCTGTCGGCGGTGACGCTGTGCCGGTCAGAGAATTGTTGCGTGAGGAGTTGGCTTGGTGGGTTCAGCACAAAACGCTTGTGTTGTTGATACTCCTAGGATTGGCATTAGTGATTATGCAAACCCGCAATCTTGGCAAAAGCCGTTCTTTGGCGCTAAAAAATAGAGTGGCGGAAGATATTGAATCGATGTTGGCTCAATTGCTCTCTATCGAGCAGCGCGCACGTACAGACAATGACTTACGGGCGCTTTACCAACTGCTGGACGAAGTGAATCAACTGAAATTGCGTGGCAGCAAGCAGATGCTGGGCACGCCACTGATACATGACCCGTTGCTAATGTGTTTTCATCAGCAGTGTAATCATGTGATGAGCGTGCTGGAGAAACGTTTGCAGGGTAAACCCAATTTAGCCGCGGTGGCATAAAATCTGGCGGGTCAGGATAAAACGCTATGGTATCGGCAAGTCAGATAAACCGCATCGTCATAATGGCGTTGTTACCAATAGCCATGGCTGTAAGTGGCTGTTCAACAGTAAAATCCTCCTTTCTTCGCGACATTCCTTATGTGGGGGAAATGTCATTTTTTAACGAAGAACCGCCTTTGCACACATTCGATTTGCCCAAAGGCTCAGAATTCTTTGATGCGAATTATATTGGCCAGCCCGAGCGCGGAAAAGTTTTCTACCAGCAAAAGGATTACGCAACTGCGTTACATGAATTTTATGGTTCGGCCCGTAATGGCAATGATGAATCCCAGTTTTATATGGGGTTGATGTTTGCCAGAGGGGAGGGTGTTCCACGCGATACCACGCAAGCGCAATACTGGTTTGATCGCGCGGCGCGTAAAGGCAACGCCGAAGCACAACAGGCATTTGCCGCGATGTTATGGCAAGGAAATTACCTGGAAACCAATCGACAAACCGCGCTGGATTGGTACCAGCGAGCTGCAGAAAATGGTCAGGTAGATGCGCAGTTTTTTCTGGGTAGGCTCTACCTCAACGGCTATTCGGACAACACTCTTAAAACCCCAATAAAACAAGACCAGGCACTGGCGTTTGAATGGATGCAAAAAGCCGCCAGAAAAGGCTATTCCGCCGCTCAGCATAATCTTGCCTTGATGTATCAATATGGCGCAGGAACACAGGTTGATCTCGCGCAAGCATTCTATTGGTTCAAGAATGCCACCTTGGTAGAGGAGTCGAATAGCGCGTACGACTTTAGCCGCTTCTACTTGATAAACAGCTCTCCCTACTACGATCAGCAGCGTGCACTCTATTGGCTGAAGAAAGCAGCACTGGCCGGGCATGCCATTGCCAACCAGAAGCTTGCAGCACTACAAAAACAGGTGGATATTGGCAGCGAATCATTGGTGCTATTTGGAGCCCCCTTGTCGCTGCAACTACGCCAAGAATTAAGAAGAACTCTGCAGAATCAGGGCGGCGTCACCTTGGTGGAAAAAGATGATGGCTGGTACGACAGCTATGATTCTAAGGATATTTGGACCCTATCGGACCGCCTGTTTATTGGCTATACCCTGGAAACCAATAAAGTCGCATTGGTGCAGTATCGGCTTCCGAAAGCAGATACTCCTAAAACCTTGGCAGAGGTGAGAACCCTACTGGAAGGCCGCTACGGAAAACCAATAAGCAAGGGTGAGCGCGTATTCACTGATGGCATTTATAACGAATGGAAAGTGAAGGACGCCCGAATAATCTTGTCGCGGGGTGATGCACACGCGTTGTTTCTGAGTTATTACATTGAGCCGGCATTTACACAATTATCGCTTGAACAGCTACAGCACAACCCGCAAACCCTGGCGGGTAAAGCGCTAATTAACGTGTATTGAGGATGTGGCGACCTATGTTTTTGGCAGGAATGTTGAGATCATTTGCCTTTAAGCTGGGCGTACTCGTTACCTTGCTGACCATGACGGTAGCAAGTGTCGCACTTTATATCTTTTATACCTTTAGTCAGGAAGCATTGTTGGAGGAAATGAAAGATCGGCTAAAAGATTTGACACATACGGGAACCTTTCTGTTTCAGGAAGATGACCGGAAAATGATTGAAGCCCTCAATAAAATCGTCCTGAAAAATACCTACCCAAGAACGCCTTCGTTTCTAGCGATGCCGGAGGGAAGCACCAAGGAAGCGCTGCCACCAGAAAAATCAGCCGAATTTATGGAAAGCGTAGAATTTCAACGACTTGTTCAGCTGATGAGAATGGTTCAGCAGGGCAGCTCAAAGAAAGTGTCTCCATTGGCTTCTCTTCCTCCTGATTTTGATGCTCCCGTTTACTGGGCGTATTTGATGACGCCTATCCCTGAGTCAAAAGATCATCGCATTTTGATGGTATTGGGCAATACCAACTACGCCAAAATCGATCATAACAATGACGGCACTTATGAATCCAATGAGGGTGGTCAGCCCATTGGTAGTTTGTATGCCGGTGACTACAGCTTATTTGGAAGCCCCTTTGATACTGGTGAAATAGCGATATCACCTGATTGGTATACCGATTGGGGTGGCACCTTTATGACCGCCGTAGTGCCCATAAAAAATGCGCGCGGCAAAGTGATTGCGACACTGGGCCTTGACTATCTCGTTACACGCCAATCTGAGCGTTTGGAGCAAATATTGCGTGTTTGCTACGGCGTTTTTGGTGGCAGCGTGGTGATGGCGCTCTTGTTTAGCTATCTACTGGCATACGTGATCGACAAGCCGTTGACCCGATTGCGTCGTGGCGCAGAACGTATCAGCAAGCGCGATTTCAAGGCGCGCATTGACGTGCGCAGCGAGGATGAATTCGGTTTATTAGCTGACACATTGAACGCCATGGCGGTAGAAATTCATGAATATCAGTCAGGATTAGAAAAGCTAGTGGATGAGCGCACCAAAGCGCTTGGCAGTGCCAACGAAGAAATTCGCTCGCTATACGAAACCTTGCGAAAAGAAAATGAAAGCCTCGGCGCCGAACTGGATTTGGCGCGCAATCTGCAGATTCGAGCATTGCCTCAACGGTCTGAATTAAACCGCGTAAGAGATCTGGAAATCGCTTGTAGCTCAGAACCCGCCCCTCAAGCCGGTGGTGATTATTTCGATGCGATCATTGATGATAAAGGCGGATTGTTGGTAGGTATCGGCGACGTATCAGGTCATGGCCTTGAATCCGGTTTGTTTATGATGATGATGCGCACGGCGGTAAGAACGCTGTTTGACAGTGAGGGGATCGATATTCTTGATGCCTATGCACGTGTAAACAATGTTGCTTGTGCGCAAGCGCTACAAGGGGAAACACCGCATTTCATGACGCTTTCATTAATGGCGTATGACGGTAAAGGAAGCTTTCTGATCACCGGGCAACATGAAGACATTGTGGTGGTGCGTGATGAGAAATTCGCAGAAATTCTAGATACCGTTAGCCTGGGTTTGCCGATCGGAATCATTCCGGACATTCGACCACATTTGCAGCCGTTGACCGTGCGACTCTCACCGGGACAACTGTTGATATTGCACAGCAATGGGCTCAGTGACGCACAGAACGAAAACGGTGAACGTTTTGGCATTGACCGGCTCAGCACCATTGCACGCGAACATTTCGGGCAACCGGCTGAACGTGTACACCAGGCCATAATCGCAGCAGTAGAGCGATTTAGAGGCGGCCTGCCATTAACTGACGATGTCACGCTTGTGGTCTTAAGACAAAAAGGATTGCCCTAAAGCGTAAAGGGATTTCCTAGTGCAAAGAGGGTAGGCAATGGCACTCGAACATATCACACCTGACAGTCGAATACATTACGATGAGGCTGCTAACGCGCTCATATTCAGCGGACGCTTGCGTTCAGTCGATAGCGAGATATTCAACCAACTCGAAGCGATGTTGGAAAACGCGTCAAAAATTAACAAGTTGTCTATGGTTTGGGATCTGCGAAATATGCAAGACCTGAATAGCGCGGGTTTGGGCGTTTTGTACCGATTTGTTGCCAAACAGCGTGAGAATCCTGACTATGTATTGAAAATACGTGCCAATAGCAAAATCTATTGGCAGGATCATTCCCTGCCCAATTTGAAAAAACTTATGCCCCACGTTCATTTGGAATATGCAGCCGTTTAATGGCGATTTTTTGTTCTTTTTTGTTGCTTGATGTTACTCAATACTCTTCCTATACCTAAAGGGTCGGCTGCACGAAATGCTTCGTGCACTGACGCAAAAACAATGATTTTGAACGATCAACTGGGCGAACGCCGGTGACAGCGTGTATCGGAAATCGCCACATATGCGAAGTAGGTGAAGAGGATGGCAAAGAAGAATTCCGGCTCAGTGGCACCCAAGGAACGCATCAATATTTCTTACAAACCAGCAACAGGAAACGCGAGGGAATCCGTTGAGCTCCCATTCAAGTTACTGGTGCTAGGTGATTTTCTATGTCGCCAAGACGAACGCATCGTAGAAGATCGTCCACCGGTGACCATCAACAAAAACAATTTTGATGATGTGATGAAGGATGCCAAGCTTCACCTGAACCTCAGCGTCAAGAACCATCTTGATCAAAAGGAAGATTCAGAAATCAACATCGATATCGACGTCAAATCGCTTAAGGATATGGAGCCCGACAGTCTGATGAAAGCGATCCCTGAAATGCGCCGGGTCTATGAATTGCGGGAATCTCTGCTGGCCCTGAAAGGCCCGTTAGGAAACAATCCGCAGATGCGTCGCGCCATCATGAGCATGATCAAAGATAAGGATCAGCGTGGCAGACTTATTCAAGAAATCGGCTTGAAATAAGTACCTGTCTAGCACCTGCACAGTTGCTCGCTATCGCCTTTATTGCATTAAGGAATTATTATCATGGTACAAGTTGCTCAAAAGACTGAATCCCCACTATTAGACGAAATTCTTAATTTTACTCGCCTGCCCAAGAACGACGACAGCTACTTTATCGCTAAAAACGGTGTAAAGGCGCTGCTGGAAGAAGTCTTCAAGCATGACGAAAAAGAAGATGTTCGCGTCGATAAGCTGTTTGTGGACGAGCTCATTCAAGAACTCGATCTGATTCTCAGCAAGCAAATGGATGCCATTCTGCATCACCCAGATTTCCAGCGTTTGGAAGCACCGTGGCGCAGCTTGAGATTCTTGATTGATCGTACGGACTTCACCGAAAACATCAAAATCCAGTATATCAACGCAACCAAAGAAGATTTGTTGCAAGATTTTGAAGACGCCGCCAGTGTTGCGGAAACCGGATTGTTCCGTCAGGTATATACCGAAGAATTCGGTCAGTTTGGTGGCGAGCCCGTGGGCGCCATGATCGGCAACTACGAATTCACGCCTAGCAATGAAGATATCAAATTGTTGGAGTATTTGGGCAGCCTGGGTGCGATGAACCATGCACCCTTTGTTGGCGCTGCTGGCCCAAGCTTTTTCGGACTGGATGACTACGAACAACTGCCGCAACTGAAACAGATTGAAGCCATTTTTGATGGCCCACAATATATCAAGTGGCGTGGCTTGCGCGAATCGGACGACGCCCGCAATATTGGTTTGGCAATGCCACGCTTTATGTTGCGTTCAATTTACGGTGAGAACGTCAATGTTCGCTGCTTCAATTATCACGAAAGCATTTCGAGCAAGAACGACTATTTGTGGGGCAATGCAGCCTTTGCTTATTCCACGCGTCTCACCGAAAGTTTTGCCAAGTACCGCTGGTGCCCCAATATCATTGGGCCACAATCCGGCGGTGCCACCATGGATCTGGCGATCCATGTGGAAGAAAACAACGGTCGAGTGGAAGTGGCAGGCCCTGTTGAAATTGCCATTTCAGACCGGAAGGAATACGAATTGTCGGAACTGGGCTTTATCCCGTTCACCATGCGTAAAGAATCCGACAGTGCAGTATTCTTCTCGTCGAATTCCATTCAAAAGCCAAAAACCTTTACCAATGATGAAGAAGGTCAGCAAGCTGAGTTGAACTATCGTCTCGGCACACAGCTACCCTATTTGTTCATCGTTAATCGCTTGGCACATTACATCAAAGTATTGCAGCGTGAGAATCTCGGCAGCTGGAAGAGCCGCAGCGATATCGAAATGGAATTGAACAAGTGGATTCGTCAATATGTGGCGGATCAGGAAAATCCTTCTGCTTCGACGCGCAGTCAGCGTCCGTTGCGCAAGGCTAACTTGAAGGTATCGGAAGTGGAAAGCGAAGCCGGTTGGTACCGTGTTACGCTGGAAATAACGCCACACTTCAAGTTTATGGGCGCCAATTTTACGCTGTCGCTCGCAAGTTTGCTGGATCGCGCCTAATCGTCGCTGCCTCAATTGTAGTAATCACGTTGGCATGTACAGTGTTGTGCTTCTGTACATGCCAATGTATCAGACTCATCTCGTCCAATTGCCTGGAGTTGCTTAGCAATGCCAACAGAAATTTACATGTCCATTAACGACCCCGATGCATGTTTGACTGAAGGGGCTTGCTCAAAAGAAAGTATTGGATCGTTCTTCAAATCAGAACACGACGAAGAAGCGCTCATTCTCGCTTTTGAACACAAAGTCAGTGTACCTACCAACAATTTGACAGGGCAGGTGACCGGTACGCGCAAACATGAATATTTGCGCGTAACCAAATTCATCGATAAAAGTTCGCCCTTGCTGCTTAACGCGGTGACTGCGCCAACGGAACTTGATGTTGAGTTTCAGTTCTTCAGAACGCCCGACGAAACCAGCGCGGGCGAGCAAGTGCATTACTACACCATTGCACTGAAGCGCGCCAAGATTGTCAGCATCGAATCGGTTTCGCCCAATATTCTGGATACCCAGTTTGAAGGCTATGTACCGTACGAAGTGGTGACCTTTACCTATGGACAGATCCAGGCTGACCATGTGGTGTGTGGTACCAACGCCATCGATGATTGGTCTGGCGAAGGTTGATACCAGCACTAGAAAAGTTACTGGCGCTGATCGAAGGATTCGGCGCCAGTTTTTCAATTGCGTAAGGATGTTAGTGAAGGCGTTATCAGCATGATAGGAAGTTTCGAGGGATGCCTGGTGCGGGAACGCCGACGTCGGCTGCTGTCTAATGTATCGCGAATTTTGGCTTTATTGATTTTCCTGCCGCTCATGGGGTGTGAAACCCTGTCTGGTCTATTACCTTTTGGCGATGCAACTCCTAAAGAAGACCCTGCTTTATCCGATGATCCTGCTGTGGCAGGCAAGTTGTCCTCTGGTTTGCTGCCATTACAATGGGAATGGAGTGATGCAGAGCAACGTTGGCACTATATGATGGAAGGGCTTACCCCTCCACAAGTCGCAATGGATGGATGGTTATTTGAAACAGGTGGCGTTCAGGTGCGGGTAATTGCCGCCCCTCAGTTGAACCAGTATCACGATCGCCCGCATGCGGTGATGTTGCGCGTGATTCAGTTGGGTGATCGCAAACCCTTTGACGAACGGCGTACCACCACCTTTGGTTTGCAAGAGATGCTGTCGATCAATGCGTTTGATCCAGCCGCTGTACTAAGTGTCTCAGAATATTCTTTGTTGCCTGGTGCTGATCAGGTGATTTCCCTCGACCGACAACTCAATGTGCGTTACGTGGGCGTTGTTGCAGGTTTTTATAACCTTGATGGCCGTAGGGCCACTCGTTTGGTGCCAATTCCCCCAATGGATGATACGCCAGCCAGCAGCGTTTGGTTGAGTCGACTTACCTTCGGATTTTTAGGTGCAACTGCTGAGGCAGTTCCACCACGACCGGCTAAGCTGAAATTGTTACTGCAACTTGGTATCGATCAGATTGACGAATTAAAGGTTAGCGCTGAGTGAGTGCGGCCGCCTAAGCCCGCCAGTATGGAGAGAGTGGAGTGAATTTGACTAAGCCTTTGTTGTGGCACCAAGGATTGTTCCTGCAGCCGCAACATATGCAATATCTGGATGCTTACCATCGCAATTACGCGATGGCACTGGCTTGCAAGACCCGGCCCTATTTCTGGGGGTTGATCGAGCTGGAGATCGATATGGAGGCGCTACAGTCGGGTGCCTTTCAGTGCAAACGGTTGATGGGGATCTTTCCAGACGGCGCATTGGTGTGCTTTCCGGATAATGCCCTTTTAAATGCACGCAACTTTGATTCCATTTGGACTGACCGCAAACAGAACTTACCTGTGTATCTCGCACTGAAGCGTACCTCCACCAATAACGCGAATGTAACGCTCGTAAAAAATCCCCAGGAAGCAGGCGTTAGTGGAACACGCTATGTATCGAAAAGCGCAGGCGTCGAATACGCTGATGCGTTTCAAAGCTCTGGTAGTGCCACACTAAAACAGATGGATTATGTGCTAAGACTCTGTTTTGGTGACGAAAAAGAAGCGCTGGATGATTGTGTTTTTTTGCCGTTGGCAGAGCTGACGCAAGAAGGTAAGGAATTTCGTCTGGATGAACATTTCATTCCGCCTTGCATCAATATCGGGGCGTCGAGAGCGATCAACAGCATACTGTTAACGCTGAAAAACAATTTGCTGGGACGTGCCCGACTGTTGGAAAGCTATAAATCTGCCGGGGTTGGAGATCAAGGCGGTTTAAGTGGGTCGGCCGTGTCTAATCGCATGGCATTGGCGACGCTGGCGCGTTACATCCCACTGTTGATGCATCTGGTCGACAGCGAGCGTGTTCATCCCTCGGATGTCTATGGCGTCATTCGCCAATTGGCCGGCGAATTATCCATTTTTTCCAGCAAAATGGAAATAAGCGGGGAGGGTGAAGATGGTCTTAAGGTGTTGCCTTATGATCATGACAATCTAAGTCATTGTTTCCGCACTGCTTTGGAAAGCATCGGGCATGTATTGGGTGAACTTACCGTCGGGCCTGAGCTGCTAGTGTCGCTCAAACGCGAAGACACAAACAAATTCGTTGGTGTTTTGTCGAAGGAATTTTTCGATCGCAAGCACAGCGTTTATCTATTGCTGCGTACCCGCGATCCCTTTAAGGGATTTGTCGATGCATTTCTCAACTACGCAAAACTGGGTGCAACAGGCCAAGTCGATGTCTATGCACGTCGAGCGTTACCCGGTATCAATTTAATGCATTTGCAGGGTAAACCGATTGGCGTTACGGGCCAAGCGAACACTCAGTATTTCATGATTGAACGTGAGAGCTATGAATGGGGTTATGTTCAAGACAGTGGCCAAATTGGTCTGATCTGGAACGATGCGCCTGCTGATCTCGCAGTAGATATAGTGTTGGTTCGCGGATAACGTCGAAAGAGGAAACGGGATGTATCTTGTAGACTGTTTCATACCCGCTATCACCTACGTGATAGAAACGTTCGAGGGGCTGACCCCGGAGCGCGACCTGGACTACAGCAGTTTTCGTCAAACTGTAATGCATTTGCTGCGGGATTATGAAAGTCGAAAAAATGAAGGTGCCTACAGCGATGAAGATTTTCAGAATGGGTTGTTTGCTGTAGCTGCTTTTATCGATGAACAAGTCATGAATTCATCCTGGAGTCAAAAGTCACTCTGGGGGGCTGAATTACTGCAACGGCATTTTTTCAATACCACGCGTGGCGGTGTCGAGTTCTTTTCGCGTCTGGATGCATTGAACCCCTTCAATCCCGTCGACCGTGACATTCGTGAAGTGTACTTCTATTGCTTGGCGCTAGGTTTTTCGGGGCAGTATTACCGACCAGGCGACAAAGCACATTTGGCTGAAATGATTGCATCAAACGCAGATGTTCTGTGTGCAGGAATTAAAACAGAACGGCTCCTGGAAAACGCGGGGGACAGTAACGAATATGCACCGATACCTAAGCCCCAAGCCCCATTTCCACGTACGCCGTTCTATGTGGGTGTTCCCATCTTGTTACTGATAGGGCTCTTCATGTTTTACCGTCACGGCATTCTGGCGGTTGTGAACAATTTGCTGTTGGCCATCTGAATGGAAAATCTAAGGACGAGAACTGGACCGTGAAGACCTTTTTCAAGATTCTGCTCAGTGTGCTGGTGTGGACAGTGATTGCGGCCATCATTATCGGTGGCGCAATGCTTTTGGCAGTACCCCTGGAAAAAGCCATACTCGTCGTGATCGGGTTAATCAGCGTATGGTATGGCATCAAACTATTGCGCTGGCTATGGCGGCGGCATCAAGCCCGTCAACGTGTCGAACAACTCATAAACGTTGCGCCTAATGAGCGTGGGTTGAGCGTTGGTGTCTGGCGTCTTTGGCGTCGTCGAGGCGAGAAAGATGAGCGCTTTTTACAAATTCTGAAATTTCTGCATTCCAGTAATCTGCGTGCACACGGCGAGCCTGTGTATGTTTTGCCTTGGCAATTAATGTTGGGGGACGCGGCTTCAGACAAGAGCGCGGTGCTAAAGAATATTCGTCTTTCCCGTCCAACACTTGATAATCCGCTATTACATGGACAAGGGCAGGATGTCGACTGGCATCTCTATAATCGCGGCATCGTCCTCGATACACCTGCCTATTTCTCTGATGCTAACGTCAACGGGTCTCACGAAGATTGGCTAAGACTCTTGATGCTGTTGGAAAAATATCGTCAAAATGAACCCATCAACGGTGTGGTGATCGCGGTTTCAGTGTCTGCTTTGCAGCAAGCCGGTGCTGAGGGCCTGCAACAAATGGCGCTAAAGTATCGTCGTCTATTGGAAGATGTCGTACAAATTCTTGGCGTTAAAGTGCCTGTCAATTTGTTGTTAACAAAAACAGAATCACTGCCTGGCTTTGACGACTGGGTTTCAGCGTTACCTGCAGAGTATGCCAGGGAGCCGCTGGGCGATGACTATAGAAGTAATGATATTAGTAACGATGAAGCGCCCAATGTGTTTGCGATCAATTTGATGAAACGCATTTCAGCACGCATGCGCGAATTGAATTTGCTCGCACTCCGTGATCAGCGCGCTACACCCGCGATGTTACGCTTGCCCGCACGCATGCAAGAACTGGATCGTGCGCTTAGCCAATTTGTCGGTACCTTGTTTGAAGACAACCAATACCAGGAAAGCCAGTCACTTCGCGGCATCTATTTCAGCGCGCAGGGATATGTGGCAGACGACGTAATGCAAGCAGGGATCAGCGACGTCGCGCCGAATGAGGAAGAAAAACTCAGTGAAGCCGTGATGCAAAAGTCGCTGCAAAGTCTATTTTTGCAGGACGTTTTTACAAACATACTGCCCGCTCAGCGTCGGGAACTCCGTGTGGTCAATGCTGCTTCGGAAGCACGCAGCAGAAAACGTCGACTGCAGGCGGTTGGATGGTCTGCCGGGATAGCAGTCATTGTTGTCTCCATGAGTTCGCTCTATTTGGCGGATCGATCCGCCCTTAAGGACGCGGGGCGCGTGTATGCGCGCCAACTGGTGCCTTCTAATGATCTTGATTCTCGCGTCAGCAATCTATTGGCCTATCACGATCTGATTATCAGTCTGGGAGACCGACGTTTTTTTCCATGGCTGGCTCCAGGAGCGGAGCCAGTATTCATTGCCAAAATGAAAGAGGATTTGGCGAACCGGGTAAAAGTTCATTTGGTAGAAGAGGTTGATACGCTGTTTAAAGCGCGTCTTGAACAAACATTTTTCGCCGACAAAAACACGGACATCAGTAAAGCCGCAGAATATGCCGGACTGCTGGTTCGTCGCATCAATATACTCGCTGCCTATCTGGAAGGGGGGAGTGAAGCAACGCTGTCGGCATTGCCGCAACCCTTTGATACAGACACATTTGCCAGTAACGATCCCGACAGTATCGAGCGTTTGAATATGCTCTATATTCATGCCCTGGTATGGGCACGTGAAGCACATCCGGATACACATGAAGATGCCATCGTTTCTCAACGTGATGGCTTACGAAAGGAATTGGACAGAGTATTGGCCCATGCTGGCGCTGATCTGAAATGGTTGGTGGCATGGGCAAACGCAACCCCACGTCTGAAAACCTACAAAGTGTCGCAGTTTTGGCGCGCAGGAAGTGGCGCGGTCAAGCAAGACGCAGAAGTGGCACGCGCATTTACGCTCGACGGAAAAGCGCAGATCGATGCGTTTGTTGAAGAATTACGCCAAGCCAGTGGTAAAAACGGTTTGTTGGACGAGGCATTACCCAAATTTCAGGATTATTATCGTATCCAATATTTGAAATCATGGGAAAATTTTGCAGCCAACTTCAGTAACGGAACGACTGCGTTGCGTACGCGAGAAGAGTGGTTGAGCGTCATTAACAATCTTACTACCGGCCGCAACATATACTTCAATGCCTTGAATTTGATTGATGCAGAACTCGAACCTTACCGCGACAGCGCTGATATTCCTGATTGGTTTGCACTAATGAATTACTACCAGGACATGCGAGCGCTCGGACCTGGTGACGGCACCAACAATTCCAAACGTAACAAGGTGTTGACGGGGCTTGCGCTTAAAACCATTGGAAAAGCAGGCCCACTGGGAAAAATGTTGGCAACCTCAGGCACATCTGCACTGAAAACCAAGAGCAAGATCGACAAAGCCTCGGGTGGCCCCTCGCCTGACGAACGCGCGGCCGTTTTGGAACAAGCCGCTGAGTTGCTTACTGGCTATCAAACTGCCATGGGTGAATTTGTCTATAACGCCGAAGTGCGTTCCAGCGCCTATGCTGCCACCGCCGCACTTTTCAATGATCCTGAAAATCCTTCAAAGGGGGGGACCCCTTATGCTGCTGCTTTTGACAATGTACAAAAATTACAAGCGATGATTGGTAAGGAAACGCCTTCCAATGCGGCTTTCTGGAAACTCTATAAGGCCCCACTGGATTTGATTCGCGGCTATATGCTGCAGGAGGCGTCGTGCCAGTTCGACGATCTATGGCGCAATACCGTTTTGGCAGAGTTGGAAGGGCTACCAGACTACAAGCGCGATGAATATCTGCGCGGCGAATCTGGCATTCTGTGGAATTTTCTAACCACCACGGCGCAACCCTTTGTACGTCAGGAATTAGGAAAAGGCTACGCAGTGCGTCGCGCTCAAGGTACGAGTCTGGCCGTTGATAATAGTTTTCTGAATTTTGTGGCGCGTGCCAAGGATACCAAAAAAAATACCGGCACCCTCAATGTCGAGATTCATGCATATCCTGCCAGTCTAAATGTCGATGCAAGAACCGCCATCCGCAAATCCACACTGACGGTATCCTGCCCGGAAGGATCTTACGAATTGCATAATTACAATTACCCAGCCTCTCGACGTTTTCCATGGACCACTGCGTGCACGGGCGTAACGCTGGATATCAACCTCAGTTCACTGACCCTGCAAAAAACCTGGAAAGGCGCAACGGCATTCCCTGAATTCATTCGTGATTTTGGTGGTGGCCCGAAGAGTTTTACCATTGATGAGTTTCCTCAGTATGTACGGCAGCTGCGAGAATTGGGGATCAATGAAATTCTTTTGCAGTTTGATATCGATGGGGCAGGCCAGGTATTGCAAAGCGTCATCACCACTCCTCTGAATATTCCCCAACACGCTGCCGTGTGTTGGGCTACCTAGGGACGGCACTCGATATGGCGCAGCTCCCGCAAAATGAAAACCGTAGTTTTGATTTTTCCTATGCGCCTGCAGAAGCAGTGGAGAGTAGCGAAGAAGTCCAGTTACCCTTTCGGCTATTGGTGCTGGGTGAATTCTTTCCTGACCAGAGCCAGGAGGATTTCTATCGTGCCGAGCCCGCGCCAGTCTCTCTCAGAAATTTCAATCGCTTATTGTCAGCTCAAAATATAAGTTTGACCATTCCTTTGGCTGAGCTTTCTCTGGGCGATACCTGTCGCCATTGGTTTGCAGATGCAAACGAAACCGTCACATTCAGGTTGCATAGCCTTGAGGATTTTAATCCGGAAATGTTGGCTCAAAGAGAGCCGACCCTGGCCAAGGTTCAAGGCCTGCTGGTGCAAGTACAAAACTTGAAAATTCGTTACCGCGAACGCTCTACGATCGATCTTTCTGCTGTTTCAAAAAGTGATCGCGTTCTATTGGGCTTACCTGAGGGCGAGACGGCGTTTTCGCGGGATGTGCTGGATTTTCTACTGACTGATGTCGCAGCATCACTCAACGAATTGCTCAATCGCATTATACATTATCCGTCTTTACAGAAACTCGAGGCAGCCTGGCGTGGTCTGCATTTGTTGGCACAAACAGCCGGGGATAACGCCAATTGTCAGGTGTGTTTTCTCCCGGTCTCCATGGATATGCTACGCGATGATCTTGGACGCGCGTCGGACTTAATTGATTCGCGTCTCTTCGATGTATTATATGCCAACGAGTATGGCCAGTTCGGCGGAAAGCCCTACGGTGCTGTGATTGCTGACTACTCGTTCGAACTCAACGATACCGACATTGCACTGATGCGGCGCCTCGCCTTGTTGGGAAGCACTGCACATGCCCCGGTCATTGCGAAAGCCGCGCCTTCTTTTTTCGGCGTTAAACACTATGGCGATCTTGCCAATCTCAGTTCATTGAAGGGCATTCAAACCGGCGAACGTTACATTAAGTGGCGTGCCTTTCAAAGCAGCCCCGAAGCCATGTATTTGGTGTTGACGCTTCCTCGCATTCTGCTGCGGAATCTTTACAGCGTTGCCAATGGCAATGTAAACGCTTCGCTGTTTGAAGAGGACATTGGAAGTGATGACAGCCCTTATCTTTGGGGTAACGCCGCCTATGCGTTGGGCACCTGCTTGTTGAGAAGTTTTCAACGCCACGGAATATGTACCGATATTACAGGCGATGAGGGCGGCGAAGTATTGGGTTTGCCACATCTCCATCTCAAGAATACGTCGGACAAACTACTGCCGGTAGAAGTTCTGTTTTCTGAAAACAAAGAAGCTGAGTTGATTGGTCTGGGATTTACGCCTTTAAGTGTGGCAAAGGCGCAGGACAAAGTGCTGTTCTATGCCGCCAACTCCGTTTTTTGGGGGGCCTTGCAAAGTCATAACGAACAACCCGTGATCGAGCATCTCGGTGCGCAACTCCCTTATTTATTCGTAATTCTACGCATAGCCCATTATCTAAAAATGATTTGCCGCGACATGATTGGGTCAGTCGCTAGTGTGGCTGAGCTTGAGGCGCAGCTACAGCGTTGGTTGAAGCGCTATGTGTCCGATGTTGAAAGCCCTTCACCCTCGGTAAGATTACGTCGCCCCTTGAAAAAGGTCGATCTGAAAGTGGGGCCTGATCCGCGCCGAGCAGATTGGCTCGCTGTCGATTTAGCCATTACACCCCATTTGAAATATATGGATCAGGATTTCACCTTAACACTTAATCTGAATATCACCGGACAACGTTAGTCCCCTTGAGGTTTTATTAAGCTATGGAGCTTTCTTCGTATCTGGAAATCAGCGGCAGTGAACAGGGGCCTATTCAGGGCTCGTCATTGCGCCGTGGTCGGGAAGATATGATCGAGGTTTTTCAGTTTAATCACTGTGTAGAAATCCCGTTGGGTATCGATCAGAACGTCGGTTCCGGGCAAGCAACGCACCGACCACTGGAAGTGTTTAAAGAAGTGGATCGCGCAACCCCCAAACTCTATCAAGCCCTATGCCAACGTGAAACTCTCGACAAAGTTCGATTGTTTTGGCATCGCTACAATCAGGTTGGGAAGGAAGAACTCTATTTCAGCATTCGGCTACAGAATGCTCGCATCCTCAGAATTCAACCCTGGACACCGGATGCCTTTGAAGAAAAGCGGGACAGTATGCGATTTATGGAACGCATCAGCTTTGGCTACGAACGTATTGTGTGGAGCTGGGGTGCAGAAGGCAATGTTGAATATGAAACAGATTGGTTTCAACGTGGGTGAGGGTTGAATTATGCAACGATTATTCGAACGCCTGACACATGCACAGGAACGCCGTGAACGGTTGGCGCAAAGCCGTAGTAGCAGCATTTTCGACAGCAAGGAATCCACTGAAATTGCATCCATTAAAGCGCACCTGACGAGATTGCTAAATACACGTCGCGGCAGTGCCTATGTGGATAAAGACTATGGCATGCCAACGCTGGCAATAACCCCCAATCAAAATTCAATGGGTGATCGTGATGCGATTGCCAGCTTATTGCAGCACGTGATTGAGCAGTACGATACACGATTAGTCAATGTCTCAGTTCATGTCGCTGCGCAACGAGGCGAAGATGTCTCGATGGGGTGCGAAATACGCGCAAAAATTCGACCTGACTTGCTGGAGCCAGGGATCGATAATCGCGTTGAGCTTCATGCACAGCTAATGTCTGATGGCACTATTGTTTTTAACTAAAAAGTTGTTAACTAGCGAGTTTTCAACCAAAGAATATTCTACAAAAGGCGCTTATGTTCAAAGATTATTATAAGCGGGAACTCAGCCTGTTAAACGAAACGGCGGCGCTGTTTGCAGCCGAGAACCCTACCATTGCCGGCGGGTTGCGGAACGCGTCCAGCGATCCAGATGTCGAACGCCTGATGGAAGGCTTCGCCTTTATCGCGGCGAATATTCATCAGGAACTCGACGATCATTATCCGCGCCTTTTACATACGCTAGCGCAGGTAATTTCGCCACAGTATTTAAGACCGCTGCCTTCAACCACGCTAATCGAATTTGAACCCAAACTTAGCTTGCAACAAACCCTGTGTGTCAAACGTGGCGCGCATATTGATGGCGTAGCGAGAGGCGCACATAGTCACGGGGGAACCTGTCGCTATCGGACTTGTTTTGATGTAAATGTCCGCCCTTTGAAAGTGAACCGAATTTATTTTCAAGAGTTGGAATCCGGCAACGATTTACAGAGATCCTCCACCTTAGTTGCACGTTTCGACCTGTTAAACACCACACTTTCACAACTCCAGATGGAGAATCTACGTTTTCATCTGGGTGGAAGCTTTACAGAAGCCACCGATTTGATGTGCATGTTGCAACACGGGCTACTGCAAATTGACATTCGTAGTGTGCATGGCGAAGTGTGGGAGACCCTGGGGGCGGATTGCCTCCATCGGACCGGATTCGCCCCAGAAGAGAGTTTACTGGGCGATCGTCCACGTCAGTTGCCGGCATTTGAAGTCCTGCGCGAATATTTTTGGTTTCCTGAAAAATTCCTGTTTTTAGATCTCAATCTTAAAAGCTGGAGCGGTCGCCCGGACACCAACAGCTTTGAAATCGCCTTCCGCTGTCGTAAACCTACGTTTGAATTGCCGCGTCTCAGCAAAGAAAGCCTGTTACTACACGTGACACCGGCCGTTAATCTTTTCCGCCTGGAAGCAGAGCCGCTGGTACTCAACCAGCGCGAATCAGAACTACGGGTAACGCCGACCTCGCAGGACGGCAATGATCTTGCCAAGAGCGCCCGCGTGTATTCTGTGGACAGTGTCGAAGGCATCGTGCGGGGACGAACCGAGCGACGCAAATTCTTTCCGCTGAGTGGCGCAAATCTCGAGAGCACAAAACTGTCCCGATTTGTGGTACAAACCCGCCTTCAGGAAGCTCTCGGACGCTCAGAAACCTGGATCACGCCGGTCATTCCTCCTCAGGAAACGCTACATGAGCGGGAGGTGCTTAAAATAGAGCTCACTTGCAATAACGGCGATCTCGTCGAGCATCTGCAACGAGGCGATCTACGTCAAAGCACAGGTGATACACCCGAATTGGTAACGTTCGCCAATCTGACCGTGCCGACCAAAAATCTGCGTCCTTCATTTGACGGCGATCTAATGTGGTCGTTAATGTCAGACCTGAATATCAATTTTGCTTCGTTGGCCGATATCAAAAGCTTTAAGGCCATGTTGCAACACTATTTGCCAGGCCGTGCCAATGAAGATGCGCGTATTTCAGCATCCACCAGGCGTGTCGAATCCATCGAGCAATTGGCAATTACCCCTGACCAGACGTTGTATCGCGATGCCTTTATTCGTGGGCAACGAATTCGATTGAAATTGCGTGGCGATCATTTTTCAGGGGAAGGCGACAAGTATTTATTTGGTTGCGTATTGGATTATTTATTTGCGTCTCTCTGCGCGTTCAATACCTTTACTGCACTTGAAATCGAAGATTTTCACAGCGGAGCTGTCATGACATGGCCGATCAGACTGGGATCGAAAACACTGCTGTAGCACCGAAACTCCTGAATGCGCTGCTACAACGCGGTAACGCGTTTTCATTCTTGCAGGCGTATCGCACGCTGGCGAGAGTCGTCGCGGAGGAGGGCGGTAATCCTGAACAGGATATTCGTATTCGTCCGGCTTTAAGCCTGGAATTGCCAAAAGCGTCTATTGCAGACATAAAGCGCGTCACCACCGATGAGACGGTAGACCAGTACGAAATACAAACCAGCTTTCTCGGTTTGTATGGTGCATCATCACCACTCCCCAATTTCTACACTGAAGACCTGATAGCGGCTGAACAAGAAGATGAGATTCAGGCGCGTCTTTTGCTTGATGTATTCCATCAACGTATGTATCGGCTGTATGCCGATGCATTACAGAAATATCAACCCGTCTATGAACTTACAGAGCAAGAGGATTCTCATTTTCTGCGTTTGCTTTGGAGTTTGATTGGGATACGCGACCCACATATTCGGCAAGCGATGCCACAACCCGGCTTGTTTTTGCAATACATCAACTTATATGGTCGGCAGCAAAAATCAGCGGTGGGTTTACAGTATGTGGTTACCGATTATCTTTGCGATATTCTACCGCATTCGACAACGGGGGTTCCTGTCGATGTTGAACAGTGCGTAGAGCAACATTTAGATATTCCGGTGCGCGATATGCTTGGATTGGGCATGGGCAAGGCACTCGGTGTGAATGCTGTGATGGGCCGCTATGTTACGGATTATAGTGGTAAGCTACTGGTTCGCATTGGTCCTATCGCACTCGAAGACTATCATGCACTGACCAGCGACGCGCAACATTGGCAAGGATTGGTGTCGTTGATTCGAGCCTATATTGGACCCGCGCTCGTATGTGAATTGGAATTTTCAGTTACCGCAGAAACGATGGATGGCGTCTGTCTTGGAGATTCTGACTGGAGCAATATCGGGCTCACAACCTGGCTCCATACCCCCGTCACCAGCGGAATAACGAAGGATGAAGCCGCCGTTGGTCCGCTGCTACGAATCTCGCGAGTGCGCTTGAATTAAATCAAGCGCCCCATGAATCCCTTAATTCCACCGTGCGGTTAAACACCAGTTTTTCACGAGTGCTGTCTTTCTTGTCCAGAATGAAATAGCCTTCTCGCTCAAACTGATAAGGGTAGGCATCCGTCGCTCTGGATAGATCGGGTTCGGCAAGGCAACCCTTTAAAATCACCAGTGATTCGGGATTGATGAAATCAAGAAAGTGTTTTCCATCTTGCGCTGCATCCGGGCTTTCGTGATTAAACAGGCGATTGTAAAGCCGCACATCCACTTTCAGGGAGTGATGCGCTGACGCCCAGTGAATGACACCTTTAACTTTTCTGCCCTCAGGATTCTTGCCCAGAGTGTCAGGATCATAGGTGCACCGCAACTCTACAATAGTCCCATTCGCATCCTTGACCACCGAATTGCAACGAATGACGTAAGCGCCCCGCAATCGAACTTCTCCCCCTGTAGACAGCCGCTTGAAATCCTTGGGCGGGATCTCCATAAAGTCATCGCGATCGATGTACAGTTCTCTCTCGAAGTATAAGGTGCGCTTTCCGAGGGATTCATCTTTTGGATGAGCAGAAAGAGAGAGAGATTCGGCATGACCTTCAGCGTAGTTTTCGATAGTGACTTTCAGTGGCTTTAAAACACACATGGCGCGGGGCGAATGCTTGTCGAGGTCGTCACGGATGGCAAATTCCAACATTCCCACATCGACGACGCCGTCCGATTTGGTGACACCGACCATTTCACAAAACTGACGCAATGCTTTCGGTGTATAACCACGACGACGCATACCAGCCACCGTGGGCATGCGTGGATCGTCCCATCCGGCGACGTGGCCGTCGTCAACCAGTAATTTCAGCTTACGCTTGCTGGTAACGGTATAGTTGAGGTTAAGACGGGAAAATTCTATTTGCTGCGGATGACAGGGCAGGGGAAGCTGATCCAGCACCCAGTCATAGAGGGGGCGATGATCTTCAAATTCCAGTGTGCAAATGGAATGGGTAATGTTTTCGATAGCATCAGAAATGCAGTGGGTGTAGTCGTACATAGGGTAAATAACCCACTTGCTACCCGCTTGGTGATGCTCTGTTTTCTTGATTCGATACAGTACGGGGTCTCGCAAATTGATATTGGGCGATGCCATATCAATTTTTGCGCGCAAAACACATTCACCGTCTGAAAATTCTCCAGCGCGCATTTTCTCGAACAGCGCCAGGTTTTCCTCGATGGTCCGATCACGATAAGGACTGTTCTTACCCGGTGCATTCAGGGTGCCACGGTACTCACGTATTTGATCTGCATTTAGGTGATCAACATACGCTTTGCCTTGTTTAATCAATTCAACAGCGCATTCGTAAAGTTTATCGAAGTAGTCAGAGGCGTAACGAACTGGGCCATTCCACTTGAAGCCCAGCCATTCCACGTCGCGTTTGATCGCATCAATAAATTCCTGCGACTCCTTCTCGGGATTGGTGTCGTCAAAGCGCAAGTTGCAGGTGCCACCGAATTCCTTGGCTAAGGAAAAATTAACATAGATCGCTTTTGCGTGGCCGATATGCAGAAAGCCGTTTGGCTCAGGAGGAAAGCGTGTCGCAACACGCCCCTGATTTTTGCCTTCAGCAAGATCCCTTTTTATGATATGGCGGATAAAGTGTTCCGGGGGGGTGTGACTTTCAGACTTGCTCATAATAGGGTGCTATACCAGTTTTCAATGCCGGAGAAGATGCTTTCGAAATAGCTTTCTCAATAAGTATAGGAGATCAAAAGGATTAGCCCAAACGCATTCGAATTTTACAAGACATAACCCCAACGTTTGCCGGGGCTACTTTGTGCTCGGATTGTTTTTTGCTAGTGTTACTTGCGGGCAAGGATGTCGAGCCACTGCTTGACATAGGCGTCAAGCCCTTTGTCGTTGAGTGCACACAGGTCTGGAGTGAAGTGTTCGGCTGGCAGCGTCGAAAGGTCTGGACCGGCTACAACATCCAATGCACCAGCCAAAATGGCTGTTTGTGCATTCCACACTGGGCCTGAGGCTTTCCCAGGGCAACTGCCGGTTTTGGCGACATAAATCGGCGCAGTGGTGCCGTTACTGCGCAAGGTGTCGACGATATCAGCAAACGGTGCCTGGTATTGATCCATTTGCGTGATGTGCTCGTCATTTTTCTGACCGTGCTGCCAAAGCACGACATGTATCGGGATGTTTTGCTTTTTAAGCGCAGCCAGCATGTTCTGAAGCCGTATTGAAATGGTACCGTCTTTCTTCCATTCAGCGATGTTGCTGCTGGGCAGCGTTACTGGCACCAGTAATACTTCTTTCTGGCTGTTACTTTCCACCAGCGCATTGGCCAGACGCACCCACGGAGAACCCGTATTGGCAATGGTGCCCATCATCGGCTCCCTGACCGGATAACAGAGACCATTGATGGGGTTGAGGTTGAACACTGACGCTAGCTTGGGGGCTGCAGGCAGCTCACCCGCAACGATATTGGAGTCACCCAACACCATGATCACATGCATGTCTTTGTGTTCGCGAACAAGATAGTCGCAATTGTAAATGCGATTATCGATGGGCGGAGCATCCTTGGCATCGACGGGGAGGGCAGCGAGAGCCAGGCAAAGGCTCAACATGCATCGCAGCGATCTTTCCTTTGATTTTTGCATTGTCTAAATTCCGCCTTTAATCAATTGACTCAGACAGATCAGATACCCGTCTTTGCGAAAGAACAAATATAAAATAGAGTACACCGGCCGTGACAATCACATAGCTCAGGCCTTCTGCATGCCACAATTGCATCGAGGACCCAATCAGAAAGACACCCACCACGCCGCCCGAGCAGTCCATCAAGCCGTACGTTACGTTGGCGGATACCAGATCCTCTTTTCTAAAAATGCTGTTCACGGTCGCCAGGCCCATACCATAGATACCACTCATGACACCGCCCCAGACAAACAGCAGAATCAACGCGGTCTGGTAACTCTTGATAGCCAGCGGCAAATAGACGGCGCACACCAATCCCACAAACACGCACACCACCGTCAGTTGGCTGCGGCCCCAGAAATCCGAAAGGAAGCTGATAATTAATCCCAACACAATGGAGCCCAGCATGAAGGCCGTTATCAAGTAGGCGGCTTGCTCGAGCTCAAGCCCTTCCTGCGTACCAAACAAGGTTGAAAAGGCCGGCAAGCCAAAAAAGGTAATCCCCCCCACAAACGCCGACAACAACACGACAGGGGCACTTTTAAAGACAAAGATAAGACGCAAACGTCCCGTGGCTTGCAGTTTGGGGAGAATATAGGTGCTAAAAAAGACAGGCACAAAAGCAGCGAGACAAATGCCGGCATTGATATAGAACGGATAAGCTCCCGCGATACCGATGTAATCGAGAACTGCAGGACCCGCAGCGACACCAGCAGAAAGAATCGCGCTAAATATACCGATAATCAAACCGTTGAATCGGCCCAACGGAACAGTACCCAACCAGGTTTGCAAGCCAATGAGAAAGATATTGGTCGCCATGCCCAAAAAGAACAACGAAATTAGCCAGCCCCACATGGTTTCGATGTCAGGCAAAAAATAGGTAATGCTCGTGCGTATCAGCGAAGCGAGCAGAAAGGAGGCAAACAGCCCGAATTTTGAGAGAATCCGATTAATGTAGCCACTCACGCAGAGGACTGCAAAAATCTCGATGGATAGACAGGTGCCAATTTCAACTTTATTGAAGCCCAGCTCATCCAGTTTGACAGGAAATATAACAGCACTCATTCCGACAGAAATCTGCACCATCAATGTGACGATCATTATGACGCTTACGGCGGCGATATTACGCATGTTGCAATTCGCCCGCTTCTTCGTCGAACTTGGAGAATTTTAGGGTGAACGCCACCAACACTTCACCCTTAGGATTCTGCTCGAAATCCGCGCCCAATTGAGCAAGCCCGTGGCAAGCCATGGCAGGTAACAAATGATCAGGATGCTCGATGGTTGGCAGCTCTCCTGGCGATTGGATAGCATTAAGACGTTTAATGAAGGTGCTTTTTACGGCATCATTGCCGTTACCTGTAAACGAGAATGAAATAAGCAAATGATTGATCGATTCTTTTGCCAGCTTGACCTCAATCCCATTCAACGCAAGCGGTGTCAAACTTCCCAAAAGATGGTCGAAGGCGCTACAAAAGGGCGTTAGTGGGCCATTCACTGTGTCCGGGAGGTTCTTGGCAATGCTAACCTTAATCTGCTCTTTCAAACCACGATTTGAAAGCAACCGACTGATCTGGTCGTGCAGTTTGAAATTGGTTACCGGAAAGCTGGCATCCTCGCGCTGAAGTTCTGCAAGCGTTTTGAAATGTTCCAATACCTGGTCATGATAGCGCGCCTCGGTCTGCTTCAAAATTTGCGCCAGCAGAGCCAAAAGGTCAGCCCTATAACGATTGGTATAACGTACAAACTCATTGGCAGACACATACTTTCGTATGATGCTGGAACGACTGTTGTTCAGCATTTTTACCGTGCGTCGATTGAACCAGACGGTAACACCCACCAATATGGCCATGACGACACCGGTAATGGCTGCTGTTTTGAACGCATTCTTGGTAGGCATGAGTCGCTTTTCAAAACCAGAAAAGTCGAGATCCATTCCCAGTGTTCCAACAAAATCGCCATGGGAATTGTAGATGGGGGTGTAGGCACTGATAAAGGTTCCCCATTGATCAGTGTAGGGCTCGCTGTCGACCATTTCTTTCTGTTCGGTCAATGCCGTCAACAAGGACTGTGATGGTGCATCATAGGAATCCATCAGATCGGGGGCATCATCCGGGAAACCATCATTGTTCAAATCAAGTTGTGGGCTTGGATTAACGATAAAGTAGACTTTGTTGTCCTTCAGAATATTCGTGTAAATATAGGGGACGTATTTGGATGCTTGGCGAGCGCGTTCCAGTGGGGCAACGTAGTTAAGATACTCCGGATCAAACTTCTGTGATTTGTCGTTGAATTTCTGGTGTTCGTCGCCGTTGATCATGGCCGCTACTGACGCCGTACTGCGTTGAATGCCTTCCTTGATTTCAGCTTTGACGGCATCAACCGCTTGAAAATATAAATAGGTCGCACTGGCGCCGATGGATAGCAACATCATCAAACCAATGGCTATTCCTTCAAGCACAGGCATGCTTCGAGTTTTTTCGATTTTATCGAGAGAAAGGTTTTGGCTTCTCATAGTGACGCTGATTTCCTTGCGATGCCTGCTTTAAATTATTGATTGCACAACATTAATAGCGGTTATACGCTGCCAAGTCTTCAATCAGAAGATCAATTTTTTCTTTGGTCACACTGGGCATAATAATGATGTGAGCTAGATCTGCCTCCGTGGCTAAATGCCATTTCTTGCAGACAAAATCGACCGGGCGTCGGATCAGTATGATGTTAGAAAAATCATTCTTCCAGGCGGGCCACTGAATCCTGTTCAACTGTGAAAGTGCATAGTGCGTATTCGACATGCAATGCGCCGTCCAATTTTTCATGCCCTCCATGCCCGCCTGGCGAATCTGCTTCCACAGCAGTAATACGCTAAAGCCGTCGCGCGATCCGAAAATGGTGCTGTCGTAAGAACCAATGTAATCGATATGTCCTTTTATGCTGCGTTGCAGGTGTTTGCGGGTAATGACAATGCCACAGGGGATCGGACTGCCAAGAAACTTGTGCCCGGATACCGAAATACTGTCGATGGGCAAATTGAAGCTAAGCTCCGGGGCACCTTCTATGAAAGGATGCATAGGGCCGAAGAGGGCACCGTCGCAATGAATATAGTGGCGTGTGATGTCCAGCTTCTCGAATAACGTGAATATTTTTTCCAACCTGTCGGTAGCGCCTCGCATCGTAGTGCCGATATTGGCGTTAATAATGACAGGTAGGTGTCTATTTTGCGTAAGCTCCTCTTCGAGATGCTCATAGTCCAATTCACCGCTTCGTTGCGAGCGAATGACGCGAGAGTCCATGCGTAGCAGTTTGGCGGCCTTACGCACACTGTAGTGTGTGTTCGTCGAGTAATAGAGAACGCCATCGGGAAAGATATCGCGCGCAAGGTAAGCCCCAAATATATTACCTTCGGTGCCACCACGCGTGACATAGCCCCAATACTCGTTTTCGTCAATCTTGAAAAGCTGCCTGAAGAAGGAAAGCACCTCCTTTTCAAAATCGCAGGTATTGATGCCATCGTTTCCAACAAAGGGATCGCCAATATTGTTTATGACGATATCCAGAAACGGGGCCAGATCCGAATGACTAAGTAGCTGATTATTCGGATAGCCCAGGTAAAATTCGCTTTGTTGAAGAAGTTTGTGATGCAACTCGGAGAGCGCTTGTTCGTCACGATCGGATAGCTGCTTCAAAAGGGACATCATGAAAACCTTAACTAACTGCCGCCACGCTTAAATTCGGTAAGCTAGCCGAACTGCCGTGCGATGGGTCCATTGGACATGCGCTCCGGGAGTTCAATACCCGTGCGCATAGTAGGTACTCAATAAGGTATAGCAGAGTTAATGGATGTTATCGAAAAAGCAAACCGCCAACTTTTGGTTGGCAATCTTGTGTGCCAGTGCCTGTAAGTCAAACAACCATGTATTTAGTAAAATCAGATACATAGCCCATACTACACAACACAAAAAGCCCCCAACACTTTCCGGGATATTCTGATCAATTGAAAAGTCCGGATTTGACCTATGCTTAAGTGGAACCGCCCATCAGGATTCAGGCCCCATGCCTCAATTCATAATCCTAGTTCTGGCCCTTCTACTTTACTGCAATCCCGGCTTTGCAGACGCACTGCGTGTAGATGCATCACGTTTGGCGCTTAGCCCGAACGTTGAGTACATAGAGGATGCAACAGGTACGCTTGATATTTCAAAAATAGTAGCCAGCCAAAACAACCCTGCGTTTAAGTGGACCGCAATCGACGACGAAATCGTTAATTTCGGCTATTCAAAAAGCACCTTCTGGATGAGGATACCCCTGCATAATCCTTATGTTATTGACGTTGAACGGCTACTGGAAATAGGTTACCCACTGCTGGATGACGTGCAGATACATTTGACATCGTCAAACGGTATTGAACATTTCGAGATCGGTGATAAAAAGCCGTTTGCCCAGCGCTATATACAACATCGGCTGTTTCTGGTTCCCATGCGTTTTTCAGCCAATACCGAGTACATGCTGTATTTGCGTCTTCAATCATCCAGCGGGTTGCAGGTGCCTTTGACCTTGTGGGTTCCACAGGCTTTTTATGAACATGATAATCTGCGCCAAGTGGGATTCGGCTTATTTTTTGGCGCATTGTTGATCATGGCTCTCTACAACCTGTTCCTGGGGCTTTCGACCCGCGATATCAACTATTTTATCTATTTCGCGTTTGTACTCAGCTTCTCCATGATTATCGCCACCATTTGGGGCTTCTCGTTTGAGCTGATATGGCCTGAAAATCTGTGGTGGCAAAACCAGGGGGTTGCTTTTGTATTCACTCTGGTGCCTGTAATGGGTGTCTATTTTGGAAAAAGCTTTTTGCAGCTTCATGTATACAATCCGCGACTTAATATTTTCGCCAAAATCTATTTGATCATTGGTATGTCAGCAACCCTGGCAAGCACCGTTATTGAATACCGCATTGGTGTTGTATTTGCATTGTCCATGTCGATTGTCTCCGCGTTCTTTTTACTGTTTTCAGGCGTAATGAATCTTCGTGCCGGTAATCGCTCCGCGCGCTATTTTATTCTTGCCTGGGCCGCACTCGCGGTGAGCACTGTTATTTATGACTTGAGTCAACTTTCTTTGATACCTCGCAATTTCATTGTGGAAAATTGCTTGCAGATTGGTTCGCTCTTAGAAGCCTTGCTTATTTCATTCGCACTCGCAGATCGTATGAATATTGAAAAAGCTGAGAAATTGAAGGCTCAACGTCGCTTGATGGAAGAGGAACGCCGCGCCAACAGCGAAAGGGAAGAACATCTGCGCACTAAGCTAAAGGCACAGCAAGAGGAGTTTCAAGCCAAACAGGAAGTCGCGCAGGCGAAGGCAGAAAACCAAGCGAAAAGTCAATTTCTAGCTACCATGAGCCATGAGATTCGCACGCCCATGAACGGCGTGCTAGGAATGACAGAACTCTTGCAAGACACCCCCCTCAACCCGCAGCAGCAACAGTATCTTGATGTTGTGCACAACTCAGGCAAGGCACTCCTCAATATTATCAATGACATTCTTGATTACTCCAAGATAGAAGCAGGCAAAATGGATATAGAATCCATTGACTTCGATCTGGAAAAGCTCGCATTGGAGTGCGCATCTGGTTTTACTGTCACTGCCGAGAAGAAGAATGTAAGACTGTTCGCCTCGGTTGAGCCGGGCACTCCGATATTCTTAAAGTCTGATCCTGCCCGTTTACGCCAAATACTTTTAAATTTGTTGGGCAATGCGTTCAAATTTACCCAAACTGGCTCAGTGAAGCTCAGAATCTCTTTACTAGAAAAACATGATGGTCACTGGAATAAGCTTCGTTTTGAAGTCACAGATACCGGTATCGGGCTAACACCCGAACAATGCGAAAAATTGTTTAGCCCATTTAGTCAGGCGGACGCCAGTACCACCCGTAAATATGGAGGTACTGGATTGGGCTTGAGCATATCCAAAAAACTGGCAGAACTTTTGGGTGGCGATATTGGCGTACACAGCGAATATGGCATGGGTTCAACCTTTTGGTTTACCGTACTTTGTCAAACAGCTTCCAGTGAATTTATTGAAGACCATTATGTTCCGCTCTCCTTGTTAAAGGGCAAGCGTATATTGTTGGGTGATGAATCAGTAGAATTTCTGGAATTTATACGCGAGCAAGCCACGGCTTGGGGCATGGAAGTGGATGCTGCCTATCATAGCGGTGAGATTCTCAACAAGGTACGGCAAGCCAAGATAGAGCAGCGCGCCTACGACATTATTGCGATTGATTATGCAATGCCGGTGATGAGTGGCCTCGATATTGCGACCACGCTTCATAGAGAGGGCGTGACTAATGGTTCGATACTTATTTTGTTTACGGCACTGAAAGAGGCGCCATCTGCAGAAAATCTGGCTGCAGCGGGTGTTACTCTTGCGCTACAAAAGCCGTCTTCTGCGAGACTAATGCGTGATGCTCTATTGGCTGCCTTTGATGAGCGTGCAGGAGCCCAGGGGGCTAAGGCGCCTCGTAGCGCTACCAGCTTGCAGAAATTATTTGAAGAAAAACACGTACTTGTGGCTGAAGACAATACAGTCAACCAATTGGTGATTCGAGGACTACTCGCAAAACTGGGTGTTAAGGTCGATATTGCATGCGATGGACTGGAAGCAACCATGTGCTATCAAAAAAATCCACACCATTATGATCTAATTCTGATGGATTGCGAAATGCCCAACATGGATGGCTATCAAGCAACGCGATGCATTCGGGAATGGGAGCGCGAAAAGGGTATCTCTGGTATAGCCATAGTCGCTTTAACAGCCCAAGCAATGCATGAACACCAAGAGAAGGCACTCGCTGTAGGAATGAACGGACATTTATCCAAGCCGATTGATGTGCCAGTGTTGAAAGATACACTATTACATTATCTGCTACACAACGGCGACAACAGTCACGATGGAAGCCTTACGCACGCCATCAGGTAAACATACGCACGGCAACGCATCATCAGCAACCAAAAAGCCGAGTAGTAAAAAATACTATTCTTTTAGCGAGCCCATATGTTACGCACGTTTATCTACCTGGCAAGGTCGATCGCGCTGATTTACTTCGGCGTATGCCTAGTGTTGTTTCTGTTTCAACGTTCACTGATCTATTTTCCGCAACCGAGATCAAACGTTCATGGCACTGAACTTATAAAGCTGAAAACCAACGATGGAATGACGGTAAATATTACTGCGATCAACACCAAGAGAACGGATGCAATACTCTATTTCGGCGGTAACGCCGAGAATGTCAGCTATAGCGTTTCGCACCTTGCTCAGGCATTTCCAGGTAAAGCAATTTATGCGCTCCACTACAGAGGCTATGGTGGAAGCGAAGGCTCACCTACCGAGAACGCATTGATAAGCGATGCATTTGTATTTTTTGACCGCGTAAAAGCGGACCATAAGAAAATAAGTATCATGGGGCGCAGCCTGGGTAGCGGGGTAGCCCTTCAGCTCGCAAGTGCACGTCAAATATCGTCGTTAGTGTTGGTCACCCCTTTTGACAGTCTGGTGAGGGTTGCGAGCCACCACTATCCATTTTTACCTGTAAAATGGCTGCTTCATGACAAATATGATTCTTGGAAATATGCGTCGTCAATTACAGTGCCTACCACAATTATTGCGGCAGAACACGACGAGATGATTCCAATGGATAGTACCCGATCTCTATTTAGTCATTTTCCACAGGGTGTCGCTCAATTCAATATTGTAAAAAACGCAACGCATAATACGTTGGACAGCAATCCGGAGTATGGTTTCTTTTTAAGCCGAACGCCTATCAATGTGTCTCTTTGATAAACTGAACATCAATACCATATGAACAACCCAGTCTCTATGCAACCTGAAAGAATAGCCCACGAACTTCCTATTAACTTTCCTAGCGGTTGGTACGCCGTCGCATATTCACGTGAGCTTCCTTGTGGACGCATTTTGACTCGACGCTTAATGGATCAAGAGATTGTTGTTTATCGTACGGAGTCAGGCGTCGTAGTGGTCACTCTCGCCCATTGCCCGCATCTCGGTGGTCACTTTGGTCATGGTGGAATTGTCCTTGGCGAATGCATTCGTTGCCCTTATCATGGTTTTTGTTTTGATACAAATGGAATTTGCGTTTCGACAACATCCTACGCAAAAAAAGTTCCTGGCATTCGCGCGACGGGGTTTGCTGTGCGCGAATTGAATGCCATTGTTTATGCCTATTTTGATCAGTCTGGTAGAGAACCGAGCTGGGAAATACCTGCATGTGATACACACCAATGGTCAAAGATTTCCTGTCGTACTCGTGTAATTCGCCTAGAAAAATTTCAGGACCTAACAGAAAATCTCGTTGATATAGGGCATTTTGAAACTGTTCATCGATACTCCGAAGCCCGAATCAGGAAACCTTTTGTGGCCGACGGCCCATCATTTAGTGTTGGTTATGCAGCCACGGTTGACTATGCCGCCAGTGTTTCAAATAGATTTTTAAATAAGCTTCGAATTTCGGGAATGCCTTTCGAGAATGAGATCATCGTATTTGGTCTAGGGTATGCACGTGTAGAAGTGACTATTCCTCGATACGCATTGCAGTATCGAATTTTCGTTCTCACCACGCCCATTGCAAACGGTCTGTATGAATTACGCACAGCCTTGAGTGTAAAGCTTTTTCCATATGCTCGGTATTTTGATCGGTGGTGGATGAGATTATTCAGAGAAATAATTTTATCAGTTTTACTTGCCGCAATAAGCTATAGATTTAATCATGTAGAGTTGCCTGATGATCTTAGGCTGCTAGAGAACAAAAAATATTTGGACAAGCCTGGCTTGGTCAGCGGGGATGGGCCGTTCGCATTGGTTCGGCGGTGGGCAAAGCAATTTTATGTTGACGGTTCCCAATAGAAACCGAGCAACATTCGACCCAAAACAACGTTTTGCTCCACCCCCACCAAATTATACATCTATAAGCAACCTTGCAAACAATAGCGCTAATAAGGCGTACTCATGCGTAACGGTAGACGTGCAAAAAGTCATTCAATTCTGATTTTATTCCTTCAAAATTCGGTAACGAAATTGTGACTTACTTTACACCTTTGCATTTACCTAGACCCGGCACCATGTTAAGTGTTTGAAAGCCATCCTTTCTTTTGCAGTCCTTCCCGAAAGCGCGAACAGTCATAAAATTCAGTATCCCTTACTTAACGTATGCATCCGACAAAATTGAAATCACCCAATTTTGGTTTTCCTATCATGTTTGATTTTTTAATGGCGCGCACGTTCCATTATGGATGGCGTTATTATCATGCTTGCCAAATTACTCACAAATCACCTGTGCGATATGAATCCTATCGTTCATTTTTCATAAAATTCATTTTGCATTCATTCTGAAAGTCTGTAATTTCCACATTCGAAGCGGAGGGAACGTAGGCCAATAGACGCATGTAGAATGCATATTATAAAAGTGATTTTTTCCCGATAATGATTTCGTTTACACAATCAGCTTGTTGCCAGAAGTTGATTTTTGGGAGAGCAAAGCCAAATGAACAGAATGAATGCATCAGTGCGTGAAGGCGCTACAAGAGTTGCCATCATCGGCGCGGCCTGCAGATTCCCGGGGGGATCAAACACACCAGAAAAATTTTTCGAAAACCTTCTGACCGGACAAAACTATGTCAGCGAAGTGCCCTTGAGCCGTTGGTCAGGCGATAAATTCTTTAATGAAAAAGATGCCTCTGGAAAATCGTACGTAAATTCCGCCCACTTTCTGCAAGACTACGACTTCCGCAATTTTGATGCTGATTTCTTTAACTTTTCACCGAGAGAAGTGGAGTTTCTCGACCCACAGCAACGCTTGTTGCTGGAGCTGAGTTGGGAAGCAATGGAGGCCGCTGGGCTGGATGTCGAGGCCATGATCGGTTCAAACACCGGGGTTTTTGTGGGTGGCTTTACCGTTGACCATTTGCTCAATCAATTTGGTTCCAGTGCACGCGAAAGCATTGGTTCACACAGTGCGGCAGGTGCGACTTTGACGATGTTGTCGAATCGGATTTCCTATGCATTTGACTTTCATGGGCCCAGCGTTTCCCTCGACACGGCCTGTTCTTCATCATTGGTCGCGCTTTCTCAAGCGGTAACGGCGATCATTACCCATCAATGTGAAACAGCATTGGCAGGCGGCGCAAATTTCATTCTGCGGCCTGAATATACCATTGCGATGTCGAAAGGTCGTTTTCTGGCAAAAGACGGACGTTCGAAAAGCTTTGATGCACGTGCCGATGGTTATGGGCGCGGCGAGGGAGGCGGAATGGTCATATTGAAAGATTACGATGCGGCCGTGCGCGATGGGGACGATATCATCGCCATCGTCGAAGGTGCAGGTATCAATCAGGATGGCCGCACCAGCGGAATCACTGTGCCGAATCCTGAAGCACAACGCCGATTGATGCAGAAAGTCTTGGCGGAAAGTGGTTGCAACGCTGACGAAGTCGATTATATCGAAGCACATGGTACCGGCACCGCGGTCGGCGATCCCCTCGAAACGCGTGCGATTGCTGATATTTACGGTAGAGAAGGGCGTTGCGTGGTGGGTTCGTTAAAATCCAGCATTGGCCATCTCGAAGCCGCAGCGGGCATCGCTAGCGTTATAAAGTCCTTGATGATGTTGCGTTATAACCTGATTCCTCCTGTCGCGGGTCTTGAACAGATTAATCCAGCCATACCTGCTGAAGTGTGTTTACCGCGTGAAATCATGCCATTGTCGCAACAGGGAAGCGGCACTATCCCCAGGGCTTGCAAAATTGCCATCAATTCATTCGGTTACGGTGGCACCAATTCACATGTGATTCTCAGCACGCCTGTCGCATCCCCAATAGCAAATAGCAGAGAGAACACCGCGAGTGAAATATCACACCCATCATCGTTAAGACTGTTACCGATATCAGCGCGCGATGCGGTGGCCTTGAAAGAACGAGCCGATCAAATTTTGCAAGTCCTGGACACCTGCGACGACGCCACGCTGGACAATGTGTTGTTCACACTCGGTTGCCGCCGTTCGCACCTGACACACCGCGTTGCCGTGTGGGGCGAATCCAGGCAAGACCTGATCGCAGCAGTGCGCGGTTATCTTGAAGGGAATGATCAAGCGTCATGGATCGAAGGCACACGCTCCCACACGGGTGATGCACGAATCGTGTTTGTCTACACCGGCATGGGGCCGCAATGGTATGCGATGGGACGTCAGTTGTTCAGTGAGAACGCTGTCTTTCGCGCCACGCTCGAAACAGCTGATGCTGTGTTCACTCGCATCGCAGGCTTCTCGATTTTGAAAGAAATGTCGCGAGACGAAGCTAGCTCCGAAATCAAACGTACCGAGTATGCACAACCTGCCAACTTAATGGTGCAGATTGGACTAACGGCGGCCCTAAGGGCAGAAGGCGTGATTCCGTCGGCAGTCATGGGGCACTCGGTGGGCGAAGTGGCGTCGGCGTGGGCGTCTGGCTTGCTGACGCTTGAAGAAGCACTGCTGGTAAGCCGCGAGCGTAGTCGTATTCAGGCAACCACGGCAGGTCAGGGCGGTATGCTGGCGTTGGGGCTTTCGGCCGACACAGCCGCGGCGCTTATCGTGCCACACGGTGATCTGGTATCACTGGCCGCGTTGAACTCGCCACAGAGTGTGACCGTTGCAGGTGATCTCCGCGCGTTAGAGGCCATTCAGGCGGAAGCCATCGCGCGCAATATTTTTGCCCGAAAACTGGACGTGGAAATTCCCTACCACAGCCTCTTGATGGAAAAACTCAAGCCGGAATTACGCGAAAAACTTGCTGCGTTGAATCCAGTCACACCGAGCATACCGCTCTATTCTACCGTAAGCGGGAGGCGGGCAGGGCATGCAGCAGACGCGCGCTTCTTTGATGCGGAATACTGGTGCGATAATGTGCGCGATCCGGTGCGGTTTGCCGATGGTGTTCGTGCGTTACTGGACGATGGCTACACGCTTTTTGTCGAGGTTGGCCCGCACCCGGTACTGCGCCGCTCGCTCGAAGAAATTGCCAAAGAACAAAACGTCGACGTGCGCATCACGTCTACCTTGTGGATGAATAAGCCCGAAACGCCAGCTCTGCGACGCGCTGTGGGAGAAATCTTTGTCAATGGCGGCAAGCTGGATTGGGCAGCGCGGGTGCCGAAGGGACACCAGATACCGTTGCCGACTTACCCATGGCAGCGCAAACCGTTGTGGCGCGAATCTCTCAAACAAGCAAGCGACCGCATCGATAGCCAAGTTGCGCCACTTAACGCGCCTAATGGTGCCGATCTCAATCTGCGTCGACTGAATTATTTGCTTGAGCACGTTGTTGATGGTGCCTCCATCATGCCTGCAGCGGGTTATCTGGAAGCCCTGTGCGAAGAAGCACAGCGCCGCTGGCCAGCCAATAGCGAGGGTAAAGGCTGGACTCTGCGCAATGTAAAAATTCATGGCGCGCTGATTCTTGATCATGAACGGGCACTTAAACTGGAAGTGCGTTTCAATGACACCACCTGCAAAGCGGAATTATTTGCGCATGATGAAAGCGGTGAGCGCGCGTCAGCGTTGCATGTCGACGCACTCATGCATCCCTTTAGCTTCCAGCAACGTCCGCATTTAGATACATCGGCATTACTACTCCAAACTGAGGGTGAGCATTTCAACACCATTTCTCGCTGTGAAACTGTCAATGCAGAGCAACTCTACACCACCTTGCGCGACCTATCGCTGCAATATGGACCCGCATTTCAATCGATTATTTCTCTGCGACGAGATATCGCACGTGGCGAGGCCATTGCCACTTTGTCGCGGCCCGAAACTGCCGGAGAACCGGCGTCAGCGTACATCCTGCACCCTTCATTGCTGGATGGATGCTTTCAATCGGCTTTGTGCTTGCTCGATTGCAACGAAGGCGCATATCTGCCAGTGTCGTTGCAAGCACTCGAAGTTTTTGCGCCTGCAGACGACACTATTTTGTGCCATACACGCATCGTTGCGCGCGACAATACGCGTATCGTGTGCGATTTTACAATAGCCGATACCCATGGCGTCATACTGGCAAGAATCAAAGGGCTGGTCTGTGTTGCCATGCGTGGAAAACACCAACCCGCACGATTCCCACGAGGAGATTATCAACGCATTTGGCGTGAAATATCTGCAATTTCAACCTTGGCGCCTAACGAAACGACAAAAGGCGAATCCCATATCGCGATACTCGCCAACCCGGCTGATCGTCTTGCCCACGTACTTGCTGAAGTGTGTGCATCGCAGGGGGTTAGCTATATTCGGCATACTTGGGCAGAGGTGAAAGACTCAAGTGCATTCGCAGACGCCACCCAAGTGGTCGTCCTATCATCGGCTGGTCGTAGTAAAGAGATGAATCCCACTGGCGAAGACGAAATCAAGGATTTGTTGAGTCTCGTGCAAATGCTTGCTAACGCCAATCGCAAGCTGCCTTTGCGCATCGTGACGCGGGGGGCTGCCGTCGTGATCGAGGGTGAGATTGTCAAACCCGCGCAAACCGCAGTGGCAGGTTTCATGCGCGTGGTTCGTAACGAATTTGCTCAGCTAGACGCTGTCTGCATCGATATCATCGAAGAAGCGGATTTGTTCCAACAAGGGCTTTCTCTGCTCAAGGAAATTCTCGATACCGAGGCTAAAGATGAAATTGCACTACGTGGTACGCAGCGCTATCGCGTCGAACTGATTCAGAGCGGCGTGCTGCAGCAAGCAAAATCTATTTCTATCAGTACAGCAAGCAACGCACTGGTAGAACTGAGTGCCCATTCCAACGGATATTCTGCATACATAGTAACTGCGCCTATCGCTTTGCCCGACGATGCTTATGAAATTCGCATCGAAAATGCTGGTGTGCACCTGTCATCTGAAATGACACCTACCGAAAGCATTATCGGTATATCCGGTATCATCACGCGTGCGGGATCGCAGACCAATGGTTTTCTGGTCGGGGAACGCGTATGCGGTTGGGTGCCCTATATATTAGCATCGTCGATCATCGTTCACGCAAGCGACGCCATACTTGAACGCGTATCAGAAAATCATAGACAACTCGAAATTCCAGGATTGCTGGCAACGATCGAAGCACCTGCATTGATGATCGCCGAGACTTGCGCGCTGAGCCAAGGCACCCATGCGTTGATCGATTCAGGTGCTATGGGTGACGTGCTTAGTCGCAGGCTCATCGCCAGTGGCGTTAATGTCGTTCGTTTTGACGAAGATCTGAATGGATGGCAGACACAGGCTCCGGAAGATGGTTTTGACCTGATCGCGGCGCCGCTCGCTCACTGGAGTAAAACGGTTGGCTTTTTTGCCCTGGCGGAAGGCGGGCATCTGGTGGATTTGGGCAGTAACAGTGACGTCTTTGCGCTGCCAGTTCATTGTGGTCGCTTTGTGCGGCTGAAGAGTGATCGGCGCGCAGTCAGCAAAAACCCTGCGTATTTGTTAGCGCTGCGTTCGGTATTGGCAGAGTTTACTGTATCACCGTATCAAATGGGGCGTACGGCAGGATTTTCTGATCTTGTTCAGCAGGTGGATGCCGCGGGCGGCGATCCTGCAGCTAGCAATAGCGAATATATGTCCTTGCGAAGTGACTGGATAGATTTGCGAATTGCCAATGATACGCGCGAATTCAACGCTTTGGCTCCAGATCTACCTGCATTCTCTACAGACGGAAATTACCTCGTAACGGGCGGCTTTGGTGGCTTGGGCAGCGAGGTGGCGCGTTGGTTGGCAAAATCAGGTGCAGGTCATATTGCCCTGGTCGGACGTCGAGGGGCGAATACCCCTGCCGCGATGGATTTGTTGCAAGAACTCAATGCCTTGGGAGCAAGCGCTAGTGCCTATGCAGTGGATATGGCCGATGCAAAGGCCGTAACCCGTTTGATCATGGAACTCGATCAATCACCAACGCTGTTGAAAGGGGTGTTTCATGCAGCCGGTGTGCTCGAAGATCATTTACTCGGTGACATGACTGCAGAACATATTGAGTACGTTATGAAGCCTAAAGCCACTGGCGCCTTAGCCCTTCATAACGCGCTGCATCAGGTAGGTGTCGATCCCGACTATTTCGTATTGTTCTCGTCGATCGCCAATCTGGTGGGTAACAGTCGACAAGCCAACTATTGCGCCGCGAACGGCTTTCTAGATGGCCTCGCTCAGGTGCGTCGTGCTCACCACCAGCCCGCACTAAGTATCAATTTCGGCGCGATTGCCGGTGTCGGCATGCTCGAAAGCGATGCGCGTGTAGGACAGCACCTTACCCAAATCGGTATGACGCCACTGGATGTCGAGATTGCACTGCGCGGCATTGGCCGAGCCTTGGTGCAAGACTTGACCCAAGTCGCGGTCTGCGAACAGCTGGCTTGGGAAAAATGGGCAGCCTATGAAACCGTAGGCGGTGCATCACCGACGTTTGCAAAATTGGTTGCAGCGAGTCGTGAAGCAGAGGCGGAGGACGCATCGCTGATCGAGCAACTGCATTTCGCTCTTGCAAGCATGCCGGAAAGTGACGCGCGCACGATCACACAAGGACTGATTGCCGAAGTGGTCGCAGTGGCCCTGAAAACCTCAGCGGATAGACTAAAACCGGATCTGGCTTTTGATTCGTTCGGTGTTGATTCTCTGATGTCCACTGAAATTCAAATTCAGCTTGACCATGCCATCGGTGTGAGCTTTTCGGTTATCGAGTTGTTGGGACATGCCACAATCAACAAACTGGTTGACAAGGCAGTGACCGAAATCATGACGAACGCCATAGGCAAACAAGCCGCATAGCTTTTTACTGCAAGCTTTTTACTACTGGCTTTTATAACAAAAAACGATAGCCAATATAAATACAACGAAGGGAACATCATCATGTCAGCATCCAACAACGCCTCGATTGAAGCTTTACTCGGCCAGGTCAGATCAAAAATCGCGGGCAATACCTCTGCTATGAACACACAGGCAGCCAAACAGAGTGTTAAACGTGAACAACTCAACGCTAAGGACTACCCAGAATCCAATTTACTAGAAGCGCTTCGCACACGCTACAGCGAAGGCGCACTCCTGAGAAACCCCTATTTTTTAGCGCGAGGGGGTGAGGTTTCAGGCACGCTGGAAATCGGTGGCGCCGAATACATCACCTTCTCCAACTACAACTATCTCGGGCTTTCGCATGACACTCGTGTAAAGCAAGCCGTATACAATGCCGTGGACCGATTCGGCAGTCACGCGGGTGCTGCGCGAATGGTGGGTGGCGAAATTGAAATTCATGCAGAACTTGAAGCTGCATTGGCAGAATTTACTGGCTTCGAAGCCACAACGGTGGGTGTCGGTGGCTATAGCGCGAATGTATCAGTTATTGGGTATTTACTCGATAAGCGCGATCTGATTATACATGATGAGTATATGCATAACAGTGGCGTGATGGGCTCAGTGATGTCAGGTGCGCGGCGTATTGCATTCCCCCATAATGACATGGGCGCGCTACGGCGTTTATTGAGTGAGCACCGTGATCAGTATAGAAAGACATTAATACTGGTAGAAGGCGCCTACAGCATGGATGGCGATCTGGTCGATCTTCCTGCCGTCGTTGCATTGAAAAAGGAGTTCGGTGCCTGGTTGATGGTTGACGAAGCGCATTCCTGTGGTACGACAGGCGCAACAGGGCGGGGCGTGTGCGAGCATTTTGGCGTGCCGACCTCCGATGTGGATTTGATGATGGGTACGCTATCGAAAAGCTTTGCCAGTTGTGGTGGCTTTCTAGCTGGTTCCAAAGAATTGATTGAATTGCTGCATCATTTTTGCCCCGGATTATTGCTTTATAGCACCGGCATCAGCCCGGCCAACGCTGCAGCGGCCTTAGCGGCCGTAAAACTTGCGAGCGCTGAACCTGAACGCGTGACGCGATTGCAACACAATGCTCGTGCATTTAAACACTTGGCTGAACAGCGTGGTCTTGATTGTCGGACATCATTGCCAGGTGTGCCCATCGTACCGCTAATGATAAAGGATGAGCGAGCACTGTACCTGATGTCGACCTTGCTTGAGCATAAAATTATTGCCCATGCCGTGATGCATCCGGTCGTTCCACGAGATGCAGCTCGGCTGCGGTGCTTTATCAGCGCCGATCATGATGAAGACATGATGACAAGAATGCTTAATGTGCTGGTGGAGCATGCCGATAGGCCGATCTAGTGAATAACAGCTTAATTAAATAAAAACTCTAGCGATAAACCGCACTTCTCCAAAAGTAGGAATCGATATTCGGTCGACATCAGAACAATTAGGGAATAAAAACATGTACAAAATAGTTTCCTGCCGTTTGATACTGCCAATGGTATTACTGGCTGTTGCCAATACCGCATCGGCTACCACCGCTGCTGACGCAACCATCGATACATCAGCGCAAGCGCCTGGTGCCACCACAACAGAGGAACAAAAAAGAGGGCGCGAGATCGCCAGTACCGTTGATCAAAATGATGCCGGCTTCACTGATTACGTCGTGGACGGCAAAATGAAGGTGTTGCGGCAAGGCAGCAATCCTGCCACCCGTGAATTTGAAATGAATACGTTTGAAGTGCGTAACGGTGGAGACAAGCGGCTGGTGGTATTTTCACAGCCGCGTGATTTGGCTGGTTTTGTGTCGCTGACCCACACGCACACCGACGCCCCCGATGATCAATGGATTTACCTCCCAGCGATAAAACGTTCCAAACGCCTGGCGGCGAGAGACAAAACCGGATCATTCGCAGGTTCAGAATTCTCCTATGAAGACATCGCGACCTGGGAGTTGGCAAACTATGATTATGAGTTCATTCGCGACGAGCCTTGTGGTGAACAAAAGACAACCTGCCATACCATTGCCAACTTACCGCGTTATGAATATTCCGGCTATTCAAAGCTGGTGGAAACCATCGATCCGCGAATCTGGCAACCCGTCAGAATCGTATATTCCGATCTCGAAGGGCGTGAATTAAAGAGACTGGAATTCCATGATTACCAACAATATGAAGGAAAATATTGGCGGCCTAGTCGAATCGTGATGACCAATGTGGCGGATGGCTCGATATCAGAAATCCAATGGAACAATTACCGTTTCAAGAGTGGACTGCGTGAATCCGATCTGACCGACAAGCGTCTGGAGTCCTGGTCGCGATGACATCGGTGATGTCGGTGACTTCAGCAATATCAGTGACAAAGACAACGTCATTTACTGCGTTAATTGCTAGCACGACCCTATTAATATCCACAGGGCTCGCCGCAAGCGAATTGCGCGGAACGGTCGGCGTGAAGGGAATGCTTTTTTCTGAGCGTCCATTGTTCACTGATAATAATTTAAGTGAGGATCAATCTGAAGCACGTTGGCAACCCACCGCGCAGATTACCCTCGATGGCTCCAGAGATTTTAGCCGCGATTCTAAGTTTGATTTCACCGTATTCGGTCGCGCATCGCCTCATGCAGAACACCGTTTCGCTGGTGATATCCGCGAAGCCGATTTAAAAATTCAATTTGAAAACGCTGAGATCAAAGCGGGCATTTTGGCGGAAACCTGGGGCACACTGGAAGCGTGGAACCTGGTCGATATCATCAATCAGCGCGATTTGGCAGAGGATTTCCAAGGCGATGCAAAACTCGGCCAACCGGGCGTGACGGTGTCGCTACAACAAGGGGATTGGGTGTGGTCTCTGGCAGGTTTAACCTATGCACGCGAGCGCCGCTTTGCCGAGGGTCAAGATAGATTGCGCGCCTTGCCCGCACCGATACTGACGGAAGAATTCGAAGGCAGTCGATGGAACCCCGGTATTGCCTTGCGTGTACAGTCTCGATGGGATGATCTCGATATCGCTGCTTCACATTATGCGGGGCATGCACGAGAACCATTATTTCAACCAATCATTGAACAGCAGGGTCTGTTGGGGTTTGAATCATTTTACGAGAAAATCGCGCAAACCGCCCTGGAAGCGCAATACGTAATGGGCGATAGCGTTTTAAAAAGCGAGTTTATCTATCAGGCAGACGGTGTAGACAGTTTCTGGGGAAGTGGCGTCGGCGCGGAAACCACTTTCAACAAATTGGGGGGTAGCTTCGAATCGTTAACGTTCTATGTCGAAGCCTATTTCGATGATCGAAGCGACATTGCGCCCTTGACAGCTTTTCAACGCGATATTTTTTTCGGTGCGCGCTACAACCTGAACGACACCGACGATACCATGTTTGAACTTCGCTATACGCATGACTTCGAATGGCATTCTAAGCTGATAGATCTGCGCGCTTCGATGCGCATGTTTGGCAATTGTCTGCTATCAGCTCAACTACTTTTGCCATTAGCGGTTGAGCGAGACCCGGCGCTCATTGGTTTCGAACAGGACAAATATTTCAAACTGGGTTTGGACTGGTATTTTTAAACGACATTCATCGTTAAGACAGGGATCAATACGCATGAGCCATCACAATCCTCTTAAAGCTAAAAACAGCGATGGAAAATTGTCTGACAGCACCTATCAAAAATTGATTCGTCGCTACGCCGAATGGGTGACACAACACCCGTGGCGTGTACTGATTCTGTCAGTACTGGTCGCGTTGTTGCTAGCAGCTGGCATGTCGCAGCTCACGTTTCGTAGCGACAGCCGCGTCTTTTTTGCAGATGATAATCCGGAGCTTCTGCAGCTGGATCAATTTGAGCAAGCTTATGGCCGCGATGACACCTTGATTTATGTTATCAGCGCTCGTTCAGGCGATTTATTTAGTCCGCAACATCTGGCCGCGATAAATGCTATTACCGACAAAGCCTGGGGCTTACCGAACGTCAAGCGGGTCGATTCCGTTACAAATTTTCAGCGCGTACAAGCTGTGGGTGATGATATTGAAATCGACCACTTGGCGCGTTCCGGTGATCGCATCAGCACTGAACAAGCACGGCAATTAAAAGATGAAGCAGCCAAGGAACCGCTATTGACTGGCCGTTTGTTATCGACCGACGGACGCCTGGGGTTGGTTGCCGTCAATTTCAAATTCGCCCCCGCCACAGCGTCAGAACAATCGGAAGTCGCGATGGCGGCCGGGCAGAAAATTGCCGATGAAGCATCACAACAATACCCGGACCTGCACATTGGCCTTTCAGGTTCCATTGCACTCGATCACGCTTTTGTGGAAGCCAGCACCTTCGACAGCTCTGTATTATTGCCGGCGATGGTGTGTGTACTGCTGCTTGTCATCGTGTTTTCGCTTCGGTCAGCGGCGGGTGCGACAGCAACCTTTCTTGTGATATTGCTGGCCACGCTCAGCGCATTGGGTACCGCTGCGGTACTGGGAATTCCGCTATCGTCGCCCAGCGTAGTCGCCCCCAATATCATTCTTACCATAGCGACGTGTGATTGCATTCATATGTGTGCAGGCATGATGCGTTTACGCCGACAAGGGCACAGTCGACGCGATTCGGTCAAAGAGGTATTGATCGAATGCTGCTGGCCTGTCACGCTGACTACCATAACGACCTCCATCGGCTTTCTATCACTGGGATTCAGTGCCGTGCCACCGTTTGCCCATTTGGGTTTTATCGTCGCCATCGGTTCTGTCATGGCCTGGGCTTTTTCCATGACCTTCCTGCCTGCGCTGCTGTGTATTTTGCCGTGGAAACCTGTTAAAGCGACGTTGCCTGCAGAGACACTTAGCTTGAAGGTTGCTGCGATAGTGATGAGCAAGCCACGTCAGGTATTAAGTGGTGTTGTCCTGATTTCAGCAGTATTAAGCGTCATGGCGTTCACTAATACCCTCGATGATCGCTATGTGCGCTATTTCGATCAGAGTTACAGTTTTCGTCAGGATACCGACCGCTTGAACCAGGCGCTTGGCGGCTTTTACATACTGGAGTTTTCACTGGATTCGCGCGAACCCGATGGCATCGCTAAGCCCGAATATCTGGCCGAAGTGGATAAATTCGCAGCCTGGCTGCGTACACAACCGGGTGTTACCCATGTGCACGGGCTATCCGATATTGTGAAAACCATCAATCGCGCCATGAACGGTGGGGGAGAGCATGCCTACCAGCTGCCCGCGTCGCGCGAAATCGTTGCACAATATCTTGCGCTCTATGAAATGTCGTTGCCCTTTGGCACCGATCTTAAAAACCAGATCACGGCTGACAAACAGCAAAGCCGTTTATCCATCAATTTGAATGACGTATCTACCGCAGCGATGGCTGATCTGCAGGCTCGCGCTGAAGCCTGGGCCAAACAGAATACGCCGTTGATCGCACCGTCTGCCAAGGCGACCGGCACCTCGTTGTTGTTTGCTCATATCGGTAACCGTAATATCCAGGAAATGTTGAAAGGCATTTTCAGCGGTGTCCTCGTGGTGTGGGTGATATTCATTATCGCGTTCCGCTCACTCAGTCTTAGCGTTATCGGCACCATCGCCAATTTCGTGCCTGCGTTGACAACCTTGGGCGTGTGGGCGCTGGTCAACGGTGAAGTCGGCATGGCGGTTGCTACGGTGGCGTCCGTAACGTTTGGCGTGGTGGTCGATGATACAATCCATATGCTCACGACTTACGCAAGATTGCGCAGAGAGCAGGGGAGTAATGCTTATAATGCCGTGCGTGGTGCGTTTGAGACCGTCGGGCCCGGCATGATCGCAATGACCCTGGCACTGTCCTCAGGCTTCGCATGTCTTGCATTTTCGGGTTTTCAGATTAATGCCTGGATGGGTCTGATGGCAGCCTTGACGATATTGATCGCGGTATTGTTCGATTTGCTGTTCATTCCAGCTGTTTTGTTGTCGTTCAGCCGAAAACCGAATGAGACTAGCGCTGCTACGGGCCGCGCGCCTGCGCTCAAGTCGAAGCAGGACGTAACGACACAAGAATCGCACGATGTAAAAGACCCATTGGCCGTTGAGCTGCGGTAATATTCGCGACGTCTAACCAATGCAATGTAGTGGATGTCAATCGAACCATGAGTAAACTTAGCTTGTTGTTCAGGGCTGCCCCAAAATCAGACGCCAAAGTGCGGGTATTTTGCTTTCCCTTCGCGGGTGGCAGTGTATCGACTTATATGCCCTGGCTTAAGTTATTACATCCTGATGCTGAACTAATCGCGATTCAGCTGCCAGGGAGAGGCAACCGGTTGTTGGATATTCCCTACGACGATATTGATAGTTTGGTCGCCGATTTATTTGCAGAGATCACACCTTATCTCGATCGACCTTATCTGTTCTTCGGGCACAGCATGGGTGCAAAGATCGCTTTCGATCTGGCCGTTCAGTTTCACCGTAATAAACTACCAACAAACGGAAGCAACCGAAATATATCCCGGTGGACATTTCTTCTTGAATGAACACGCAGAGGATATCGTGGCTCGTATCAATGGGATGATTTCGAGACACGTTTTTTCAGAATGAGCATGTTACAAGGTTGAGCATATTTGCTCAGGAAATCAATGGGAGGTGGTTGTTTCTAAAGCATCCGGTCAGGGCTGTTGGTATGACCTGATATGCGTATAATGTATATTATGTTAAATAGTATATTATGAGGCCGGCTGGATAAGTCCAACGTCGTCGGCTGTTGAAACAAAGTTGTGTCGTTTTTGGAAGCAAAGATGTGATATCGCCTATTGGCGCTTTTCTCTACTATCAGAATATCTCGTAAAAACATCCAGATAGAGAGTTTTAGAAGCAAAGATGTGATATTCCGACCGCAACAATTTACGTATTCGTTGAAACTCATCATAGATGTTTTGGAAGCAAAGATGTGACACGGGCTCTCCTATGTCTCTTTTTTACCGATCAGAGGCTTAAGGGCCACCTTCGACTGGTTGATCATATGCTCAATTCCTTACTGATTTACCACGCTTCTTTGCCCCGATTTCCTGCAGTCTTTTTCGAAGGGTTGCCATGCGTTCGGCACGCAGGTTTTGAGGTGATATCCCCGTCAGTTCAGTTGCCAACGCCAAAAAGCAGTCTTCGCAGAGTACGAACCCAAGATGCTCACCGCTTAAATCAGCATTCGCGTAAATGCTAAACTTGTGATTGACCCGTACGGCTCTTTGCATGGATTCAAAAAGCTCGTTGCAACCATCACAAGTAAAACTTAATGCCATGGGCATTGGTACGTGTTGATAATGAACTGGCATATACCTGATCCTGTTTTAGAGAGATGGGTGCCATGTTCGCAGTTAGTTGCACAATGACATATCGGAGAACGTTTTCTACCTTAATAGATGCATTGATAAGCGCTATTTGCTGGCCCGTCTTGACGGAGTTAGCCTCCTCTTATTCGGGTTTCTTGGGGGCGCTGGAATCCGTCGCAGTACAGTATCAGAAAATTGCTCCATGTTTTTGCCCAACTGATTCAAAGCGTTGTCCTGCGTCGTCGCCTTTTGTTCTAAGCCAGCAATTAGATCGATAATCTTGTGCTGTTGAGTTTCAATTGTGGCATCTTTTTTCTCGGATTCACGTCGTGACGCATCGCAATTCGCAGAAAGGGAGCCGATAAGAAGTGTCGCCAATCTCATTTCCTCACGCAACTGCTTTTCAGTTTCATGAGTTCTAATGATAATGCGATTGGCCTCATCGAGTTGCGCGGTTTTCTTCGCGAGCGAGAGCTCACGTTGTTGCGTGATTGATTTTTGTTCGGAATATTCAGCAGAAATGCGAGTAATGTCACTCTGCTTCTGTGCTATGCTTTTTGTGGCGATATCAAGCTCTGTTTGTGTCTCTTGCAATTGCAATTTAAGGGTTTCGAGCTCTTTTTCCAGCTCGGAAATCTTTTTAAGGTAAGTATCGCGCTCCTCTTGAAACTTTTTGGCGACTGCGTCCTCTATGGCGGAATAGATGAAGGAAGATTGTTCTGATAGCACATCCGATAATTTATCGGTAAGCGTCGCGCTGGAACGTTTCTGCTCATAACGAGTTCGCCACTCGCGTAAATATTTGGATATTGTGGTCCGGCTGCCGGTATCTCCCACTGCCTGACGGACACGATCCACCGTCGGCGAGATGTCTTGCGCCACCATTGCGTCGCAAGCATCCGCCACCTCGTAGTATCCCACCCCTCCCCTTGCCATCCCATACCCCTCCGCGTTTTTAGATAACGTATCACATAATACATTATATAACGTTATTCAATGGCAAAAATATTACTTATGTAAATGTATCTTTACAAACGTAACGAATTCCGCCATGCTGCTCGATATACCTATATACTCTGATTCAATATGAGAACTAAGGCGTATGCCTAAAGACATGCTGCTTGATCAACAAGCACATTCATTCATAACGGTAGAAAACGACAGCCAAGGGTTACGGAACCCGGCATTGCTCTACTTGGCATCGTTAGCTTCCCGCCAAAGTCAGCGTGTAACGGAGTCCCGCCTACAAACGATCGCCGGCGTGCTGGGCCGAAACCAATGGCAAGCCATTGACTGGGCGCAGATGGATCGGCAATGGTTTTATCTGGCAAAGGAAGTTTTAAGAGGTCTAGCGCCAAGCAGCCTCAATGCTATTTTTTCGGTGTTAAAGGGCGTGGCCCATCAAGCGTGGGAACTGGGCCTAATAGACGATAAGGCGTTCCAACGCATCAAACAAACGAAGTCCTTGCGCGCAAGTCGAGTTCCCAAGTACCGCTACCTCCAGCCGGAGGAAATCAGCGCCATGATTAACGAATGTATCGCTGATGACCGTCTGCAAGGAACCCGCGATGCCGCAATCTTCGCCCTCCTCTATGGTTGCGGCTTGCGTCGAGCCGAATTGGTCGGCATCAATATAGATCATATCGATGCTCGTGAGCAGGCGCTTCTCATTCATGGTAAAGGAAACAAAGAACGAAAGGTTTACGTCCCAGAGAAAAGTTGGTTACTTTTGCATACTTGGTTGCACCTGTTAGCACGCACCGATGGTCCTGTTTTTGTAAGAATACGCAAATCCAACCAACTTTCAGAAATGCGCCTGACCGATCAAGCCGTTTATTTTCTTACGAAGTCATGGATAGTAAAGTCAGGCATGGAAAACTTCACACCACATGATTTTCGTGCGTCCTTTATATCTTTTTTGCTGGATAACGGTGAAGATATCAAAACGGTTGCAGATTGTGTAGGCCATAACGATATCCGTACGACGTCCATTTATGATCGCCGGGGCGAACGGACCAAAAAACAAGCGGCATTGAAGATCAAGTTTTAAGAGTCTACTCAGTGGTAATTGTAAACTCACCAGCCTACATTGATTGCCAAATTCAATTTGAAGCCAAATTATCTATTCGTCAATAATATTCACTAGGCTCCTGAAGGCTGACTAGCCCTTTCGTCAACGGGCTTCCTCCTCTCGGCATCCGACCCGCAACGCTTTCGTGAGAGAAGTGTCTGAAACATTCCAATTCAAACTGGCTTAAGGGGAGTGACCTATGCCGATTGAGTACGAGACAGTAGTCATTCAACAACCCTCTCGTTTTCGTTGTGATTGCTGCAAGACAGATTTCGAAGACATGCGATCAAGCGTGCGTATCCGGCACACCTTTGGCTATGATGCGCCGCCAAATTGGGATGGTGAATCCATTGACATGGTGATTTGCGAAAAATGCTTATTGAAGATTACTGTTGAAAACGGTGTTACTCTTTCTGCCGAGGCGGGAACAGAAGCGCAGGCTATGCTGACGAAGCTTCGGCATACAGGTAGTTTTTATGGGTTTTCGTTTGCCCAAGCTGAGCAACATTCCGAAAATGGAAAGCAGGGATTTTGGAAGGTGGAAGGGGTTCGACATACCGCCTTGGTGCAAACGGATTCGGCATTGAACGCAATTGGTCTTGCTTCAGATGTTGTAGGTGACTGGGAACTGTGTGACGTTACGTACCTTGGTGCAAATCTTCCTCAGGTATATGCCACGTAGTTGTTTCAAGGCCACCATGGATTTTCAGGATGTATATGCGATTTCCAATCGATAGATTCATGCTGCATAAAGTAGTCGAGGCAAATGCATACGGCAGAGACTTTGTCGTTGGAGATATCCATGGTCATTTGGATAAATTATTGGATACCCTCAACAAAATGGGCTTTGATTTTTCTGTCGATCGCTTATTTTGCGCTGGTGATTTAATCGATCGTGGCCCTAAGTCTGTTGAAACCATAGAAATTTTCTCCGAAGAGGCTTGGGCTCATTCAACGCTTGGAAATCATGAATGGATTTTAGTCCGCGAGATGAGCGGTGATACAAAAATGGCGGCTCTTGCTCGGGAGCCCAAATGTGGTGCTGAATGGAGGAACGATATCGATTCTAAGGAGCTAGCGGTCCTTGTCGAGAAAATTTATCAAAATTTTCCAATTGCGATGACGGTGAAAACAAGAAACGGATATAGCGTTGGGCTTATCCATGCGTCTCCACCAGAAAATTGGGATATCTTGAATTCACCCAATGTTGACTTTCTTGATCAATGGACAAACCATCTCTGGTCGCGCGACAAATGCAAAGATGCGTTAACTGGCACAAAAATTCAGTGCTGTGGAATCGACGCAGTGGTCTGTGGCCATCACACGATTGAGCAGCCTGTTGTAGCGGGTAATGTGGTCTTTGTTGACACACATGTTTCCTGGAGTGGTGGGGGTCAGTTTACCGTGTTGGAAATGGAAGAATTGCTGGGTTTAATTGGATATAAATAATTTTTAGATTTGTCGCTACTACGCATTATTTCATGCGTTCCGAGACTGCAAGCGGTTAGTTTTTCATCTGCTTCAGCACGGAACGGAACATGGTGGTTGAGACCTTGACGGAAATCAATACACTCCGCGCGCGATTGGCTTCTGATAGGCGAAAGAGTCTGCCCTGAGTGAATAGACAAGAAGACTAAAATGAATCACCACAAGCAAACGCCACATTACCCTATTCACAGCTTCGTTAAGAATAATCCGTGATTCTGCTAGCATGGCGACAGCTCACGTTTGATACAGTAAAAACCGTGTTGACTGCGTTTGCGCTTGGCGCCGTCATTGCCGTTATTCTGCTTCTGCGAGGGTTTGAGAGCGGCTTATACCAGCAGCTTTATCGTACAGCGGCTGATATGAAAGCAGATCTCATCGTTACGCAAGCGGGCGTGTCTAGCCTGCTAGGCTCCCGTTCTTCTTTGCCACAATTGACACGCGAAGAGGTGGAGTCTGTTCCTGGAGTAAAAATAGCACACCCTCTCACCACCCTTCCGGCAATTTATGACAAGCATCAACATAAAATGCCGATTTTTATTTTTATTTATGACACAAAAGGTGGCCCTGATGACTTTGTCGCCGGTGGCGCAGGGCGTGAAGCACGAGACATCGTAATAGATGAATCCCTCGCCAAAAAGCATGCGCTTAAAATCGGTGATGAATTCATCATTACGGCATTCAGCTTTCGCATTATGGGGATTACCCGACATCGTACCGCGTTATTCATGCCCTTTGCTTATATCAGCTATGACGGGATGATTGATTTCTTTTTAGAATCGGAACTTGCGCCGGATATCAGCACATTCCCTTTACTGAGTTTTCTGCTGGTAGATCTAATGCCAGACGCGGCGCCAGGTGATGTTATCAAACGCATAGAAAATACGGTTATCGCAGCGGATGTATTTCCGACGCAACAGTTGGCGCAAAACGCCGTTTTCTTTGGTGAAGATCTATTTGGTCCGGTGATGCAGTTGCTGGTAGTGATTGCGTATGTGATTGGATTCCTGGTCGTGGCCCTTATCATGGATGCCGATGTGCGTAGCAAAAAACGCCATTATGGTGTTTTACGCGCCATCGGATTTTCCTCCCTAACATTGACCAAGACGATTATTCAGCAAACGCTGCTTATCCTGCTGGTTTCCATACCCTTGGGACTGGCCATGGCAGTGGCGTTCAGTGTCGTGATCGAGGCCATGCTCCCGCTTTACACGATGGTCATCGTCGAGTCAGTCACGCTCTTGCAAACGTTATTGGCTTCCGTGGCATTCGCACTTGCAGGAGCGCTAATTCCGCTTCGTTATCTGCAGCGGGTGGATCCGTTGATTGCCTTGCAAGGAGCCGGCTGATGTTACGCTGGGCATGGAAATCACTCATTACTCAATGGGCGAGCTTAATCAGCAGTACTTTGGGGATTGCGAGTGCCTTTCTCCTGGTCATCTTTTTCGATGCCGTCTTCCGTGGGGAATCAACTCAGATTGTTGCCTATATTCGACATACCAAACCTGATGTCTGGGTCATGCAGAATGGCGTGACCAATATGCATATGGCCAGCTCCTTCCTGTGGGATTGGAAGGCGGAGAAAATTGCGACGCTTCCAGGTGTCAAACAGGCGACGCCTATCCTTTATCTGAATTCACCGGTGCATATCGGCAATCGCGCTTGGTTTTCCTACATTGTGGGACTAACACCGCAATCCACGCGGGGAGGGCCTTGGAAAATGCACAGCGGAAACGCCCAACCCGCTTCCGGTGAGGCAATCATTCCAAGCGTTATTGCCGAGAAAATGGGGCTGAAGCTTGGAGATGCCATTCGCATTACCGATCACACGCTTAATGTGGTAGGGATATCAGAAGAGACTTTTTCGATGGCAAATTCCATCACATTTGTTTCCTTTGATGATCTTGAGGACATCATCTCCGTTAGCAATACCGTTAGCTATGTGCTGGTGGATGCCGAACCCGGAGTCGATCCCACGGCGCTGGCTCAGCAGATCATGCATGCCGTCGACAAGATCAATGCCATGCCACATGATGCGTTTATTGAGAGTGACTTTGGCATGGCGATGAAAATGGGGGTAGAAATTATTGCCTTAATGTCGCTGATTGGCGCAGTGCTTGCTGGCTTACTTATTGCGTACACGTGTTTTTCTCTCATTGTGAATAAACGGCGTGATTTAGCCATCGCAAAAGCGGTAGGCATGCCAAACCGTGCACTTTATGTCGCCGTTATCCTGCAAGCGCTTATCATTACCGAGGTGGGGTTTGCCATTGCCGTGATTTGCTCTTTCTCCTTGTTGCCGCTCATCAACATGCTGATGCCTCAGGTCACTTTGCTCGTTTCTGCTGATGCGCTTATAAAAACAGGCGGAATCGCTATTGCTGTGGCAATTGTTGGTTCACTCATTCCTGCTTATCGGATCGCCAGGTTGGAACCTGCGGCCGTCTTTAAAGGCTAGCCACTATGCTTAAAGAAGAGCAAAAAGAATTACTGACAGTAAGCGACTTATGTAAGTACTTTGGTAATGCCAATACCGAGGTTCGTGCCGTTGATCATGTGTCATTCGCATTATCTGCAGGGGAAATCGTGCTGATTACCGGGCCTTCAGGCTCCGGCAAGACCACCCTATTGTCGATGCTGGGTGGGCTGCTCAGACCCACTTCTGGCCATGTGATTTTGGATGGAATAGATATCACTCAATTAAAAGAATCCGAGCTGCCACGCATTCGCGCCTTGAAAGTAGGGTTTGTGTTCCAAGCATTTAATTTGCTCGATCCACTGACGGCTGAAGAAAATATTCTTTTTCCCTCGCAACTGAAAAAACAAAACCGACATGAAGTCCATGCCTATTGTGAGCACCTCATGGAAAACCTAGGGCTTTTGCATCGTCGTCACAGCTTGCCTCGCACACTTTCCGGTGGCGAAAAGCAACGTGTTGCCATCGCACGCGCGCTGATCAATAGCCCTCCCATCATTCTCGCTGATGAGCCGACGGGCAATCTGGACTCTCAATCAGGGCAGGATGTGATGATGATTTTGCATGACATCTCTCGGGATGAAGGGTGTGGTGTCATGGTGGTGACTCACGATCCTCGCGTCGAAGACATTGCGGATCGCATTCTTTGGTTGGAAGACGGCGCCCTACAGACGCGGCTTGCCGAGGAGCACGCATGGATGAAAGATCCTGTCTGCGGCATGCAAGTAGATGCGTGGCGAGCGAGATTCGCTGGAAGTTTCCAAGACAAACCTTTTTATTTTTGCTCTCAGCGCTGCCTGGATCGGTTTAAAATTGATCCCGAGCGTTATCTCCCCTCCTCGCTGGCTTCTGGTGTGTGATGTTGCAATCAGCGGCCGTTCTCAATAATGGATATCCAATCGATAGTTAGTGTGTGAAGCCTTTTTACCTAAGATGTCTAGGTGTTCTTGCGCAACAATAGATGTAAGGATAATAATTTGCATTTAGTTTATAAATGCTTTTTAATTCATCCGCCAACGCCATCACACAGTAACATTTGGGGAGAAAAACTATGTTTCGGTTCGCCACACTTTCCGCCGGCATCGCCTTGGCGCTTGCATCACCCGTTGCTGCTCTGGCAGCACAAGATGACATTAGCGCATTGAAAGATCAGTTAAAAAAGCAGCAGGCTCAAATCGATGCCTTGGCCGATCAACTGGAACAGAGTGGCAACGATACCGGCAAACTCGCAAGGTGGACCGACAAAATGTCGATCGGTGGCTATGGTGAAATGCACTACAACAATCTTGAAAAAGAGGGTGCCGCCGGTAGTGAAGATATCAAGGAAATGGATCTCCACCGCTTCATTATCTACTACGGCTATGCCTTTACCGACACTGTGCGTTTCAACTCCGAATTCGAAGTCGAGCACACTGTGTCTGGCGAGGAAAAAAATGGTGAAGTTGAAATCGAGCAAGCCTATATCGAATGGGACTATCTCACCAAACACCGCGCCAGAGCCGGTGTCATGCTCATGCCGGTGGGCCTTTTGAACCCGACGCACGAACCGGACACGTTTTATGGGGTCGAGCGCAACAATGTCGAAAGAAACATTATTCCTGCTACCTGGTGGGAAGGTGGCGTTGGCCTGAGCGGTGAAGCCGCCCCCGGTTTGAACTACGACGTTACCGTCACCGAAGGCCTGAAACTCGACGTGACAGAGGACGAAGAAGGGGAAATTTCGGGCGAATTCAAAGTACGTGACGGCCGCCAACAAACCAGTGAAGCCACTGCAAGCGATCTCGCTTACACGGCTGCCATTAACTACACCGGTGTTCCCGGCTTGCAGATCGGCGGTGCCGTGCGTTATCAAGGCGATGTGTTGCAAGGCGAAGCGGTCGGCGACACAAAAGATATTGATGCCCTCCTCTATGAAGCCCACGTGGATTGGCATGCAGGCCCTGTTGGCGTGCGCGCGCTCTACGCCACCTGGGCTATTGATGATGCCATCGAGACCATCAAAACGGGTGCCGATAAACAGGAAGGCTTTTATGTCGAGCCGTCTTATAAAATCACCGAAACACTTGGGGTATTTGCCCGTTACAGCGAATGGGATAACCAAGCCGGTGGAAGTGCCGATACTAAATACGATCAAGCGGATATCGGTGTCAATTATTGGCTGACGAACACGGTCGTATTGAAAGCGGATATACAAAACCAGGATGCCCCGAACGACGTCGAAACTGACGGCTTTAATTTGGGTGTTGGCTGGAGTTTCTAAGCCTGAGCTGAGAAAATGCGCCACTCTTTAAGTGGCGCTTTCAGGGGTTGTGTGCTTTATGCAATCAAGAGTCATGCAAACATGGATTACACGTGGTTTACTTTGTTTGGTACTACTCACCTGCGCCTCCTCACTTCGCGCTGAAGAATACCTGACCCAGGAAGACTTTCTGTCCTCCACCTTTGCCCATCAACCCTACAAAACCGAAAAATTATGGCTTTCTGTTGATCAGAAAAAGGTGGCTAAAGAAATCCTGGGGCACGATTTCAATAATCTGCGGGTGAGATATTCGGTGGCGTCTCAAACCACCGCATGGATATTGGAAGAGATAGGCAAAGAACGACCCATCAAAATCGGGGTTATTGTTGCAGATAACAAAGTTCAACAAGTAAGAATTCTGGCCTTCAATGAATCCCGTGGTTGGGAAGTAAAATATCCTTATTTTACTGACCAATTTGTGAATGCTGCACTTAATCCCGCGCTTCGTCTAGATAAAACCATCGACGGAATCACCGGCGCCACGCTATCAGTGCGTGCCGTCACCAATATTGCTCGCCTCGCCCTCTATTTCCATCAACTGACACTAGACAAGCCGTGAAGCCTGACAATAAACGTCGAAAAATACGCATCGTCTTTTTAAAATGGCACCGAAGAAGCGGTGTGTTGATGGCATTGTTCGTGGTGCTGTTGGCGTTAAGTGGCATATTGATAAATCACAGTCACTCACTTGGGTGGGATAGATCGCCCGTACGTTGGCAGTGGCTAATTCGCTATTACGGAATTTCGTTACCACCGGTAGACACCGGCTATTTGATCGACAGTTATTGGATCGCGCAGGTGGGCGAAACCCTGTATTGGAATGCTGCACCTGTTGCACCTTGCGCGAAACCATTGTCTGGCGCCATCAGTGTGGACGCGATGGTCGCCGTGCAATGCGGTAACGGATTGATGTTATTGACTACTGATGGGCAGATCATTGAAACCCTTCTGGAGCAGCCAGAGCCAATAAGCCTTATTGGTTTGCAGGGCACTCAAATGCTCGCCAAGGGAGCAAGCGGCCTTTTCGCTGTAGATCTAGAGCGCGGAACATGGGTCAGCACGCTATCGAGTGGTTCTGTATCCTGGAGCCACGCGCAAAAATTACCTGTCGCCATTCAGCGCCCTTTGGAAAAATACAATGTTGCCCCCGATCTCACCTGGGAGCGATTATTGCTGGATTTTCATAGTGGGCGTTTGTTTGGCAGTGTTGGCAGTTTGCTGGTTGATTTGCTGGGTATTTTATTAATTTTATCTTCGGTAAGTGGCTGGTGGGTTTGGTTTACAAGCTCACGACATAAACACTGAAAAGACGCAAGCATTGAAGAGGCCACGGCAGGCAGCGGCATTATTGTTTGTCGTGTAGTTGCTTTCCACGTAGCCGTAACGCATTGGTGATGACCGACGCCGAACTCAAACTCATAGCCAAGGCGGCCAACATCGGTGAGAGCAACCAACCGGTAGTAGGAAATAGCACACCCGCCGCTACTGGCACACCCAAAGCGTTGTAGATGAAAGCAAACGTCAGGTTTTGCCGCATATTGCCCACGGTTGCCACCGAGATTGCACGTGCACGCGCAATACCGCCAAGGTCACCCTTAACCAACGTGACCTGCGCACTGTTCATTGCTACATCAGTGCCCGTGCCCATGGCGATACCGACGTCGGCGCGCGCCAATGCAGGCGCGTCGTTAATTCCGTCCCCCGCCATCGCCACCACACGCCCTTCTTTCTGAAGCCGCTCGACCAGCGCAAGTTTGTCAGCGGGCCGCACTTCTCCATACACCTCGTCAATACCCAGGCGCTGTCCGACGGATTTTGCGGTGGTATTACCGTCGCCTGTAGCCATGATCACGCGAATGTTATCTTCGCGAAGGCGTTTGAGCGCCGCTGCCGTAGTACGCTTGATCGGGTCCGATACCGCGACCAGTCCCGCAAGCTGGTTATCCGCAGACAAATACATCACACTGGCACCGTTAAGTCGCAATTCCTCCGCTTGTTGAGACACCGCTTGGGTGTTGATACCCACCGTTTCCATTAATACCGTATTGCCTAACGCTAGGCGATGTCCGTCAACGGTGCCTCGGACACCAATACCAGTGCTAGACTCGAAATCACTGACAGGCGCCAGTGTGAAACCCCGTAGGCGTGCTGCATCCACTATTGCGGCAGCGAGCGGATGTTCGCTTCCCTGATCCAAACTTGCGGCTAATCGCAGAACCTCGCTCTCGGAAAAATGTGAGGACGACATGGCACGTTCAAAGGTGGGTTTGCCTTCCGTCAGGGTGCCTGTTTTGTCGACCACCAACGTATCCACCTGGCGCAACCGCTCAATGACCGCCGCATCTCGAAACAGAACCCCTTCAGTGGCCGCTTTTCCAGTTGCCACCATGATCGACATGGGCGTTGCCAAACCAAGCGCACAAGGACATGCGATAATCAGGACTGCGACCGCATTAATAAGCCCATACACCCAGCTCGGGTCAGGCCCCATCAAGCCCCATACGAAGAACGTTATAACGGCAATGGCGACTACCGCCACAACAAAATAACCAGCAACGGTATCTGCCATTCGTTGCATGGGGGCACGTGAACGTTGCGCCTGCGCCACCATTTGAACGATTTGCGCGAGCATGGTTTGCGATCCCACTTTATCCGAACGCATGATCAGACTGCCTGTAGTATTGAGCGTGGCACCGATTAAGGCATCCCCCGAACGTTTAGTGACGGGAATGGGCTCGCCTGTCAACATGGACTCGTCCACGGCACTGCTGCCCTCCTCTACAACCCCATCCACCGGAACCTTTTCACCGGGACGTACGCGTAGGCGATCGCCCACATGCACATGGGTAAGGGGAACATCGGCTTCTGAACCATCTGCATTGATACGGCGCGCCGTTTTAGGCGCAAGCCCCAGCAACGATTTAATCGCGGCCGAAGTTTGCGAGCGCGCTTTCAATTCCAACAATTGCCCAAGCAATGTCAGTGAAATAATGACTGCTGCCGCTTCAAAATATACGCCCGTGCGCCCATTCATCATAAAGCTTGCTGGAAATACCTGCGGTAAAACGGTGGCGATGACACTATAGACAAAGGCGGCCCCCGTACCCAGACTGATCAGCGTCCACATATTGGGGCTTCTATTAATGAGGGAATGATATCCTCGTACAAAAAAAGGCGCGCCAGCCCAAAGTACTACCGGCGTAGATAACGCCAGTTCAATCCAGCTTTGTGTTAACCCATGAAACCAGCCGAAGCGATGCCCCACCATCGCCAACAGGGTGACTATCACCGTTAGTGGCAGCGTGCCCCAAAACCGTCTACGGAAGTCATTCAACTCAGGATTTTCCTCTTCATCAAGACTCGGCATTTCCGGTTCTAGGGCCATGCCGCATTTTGGACAGATGCCGGGGTGGTTCTGGCGTACTTCCGGATGCATGGGGCAGGTGTATATCGTGCCAAGCGCTGCCGCGTTATGGATAGACGGTTCTGTTTTTTGGAGCGTTTCTGAAACCTTCGGCGTCAGATACTTGTCCGGTGCCTGCATGAACTTTTCTTTGCATTTGGCGCTGCAAAAATAAAGGGATTTTCCTGCGAATACGTAATGATGTGGGGATTGCGTGGTGACGGACATGCCACACACCGGATCTTTGAGGGCACCATCTTCAATGGGGTTGCCCTTCATGTGGGCAGGACAAGCTGCGCCATGATGTTCGTGTTGCATGTGAAGTTCTCCTGATCACTTTTCATTGCTTTCCGGTAATTGTAAACTCAGTACTCAACCCCAGAGTCAAGAGTTGGTTTGTATGCATGCAAATACGCTCACCATCGGCCGCCTTGCACGAGAGGCAGGTGTCGGAATAGAAACCATCCGCTACTACCAAAAGCGCCGGCTGCTTCCAATACCGAAAAGCGAAGGTGCATTTCGTCACTATCCAAAAGAGCTGGTCACGCGCGTTCGCTTCATCAAACGATCCCAAGAGCTTGGATTTACGCTAGACGAAATTGCTCAATTGCTTTTGCTGGAAAAAGGCGGAGAACGCAACGCCATTCGTCAGGTGGCATTGGAACGATTGCAGCAAATAGAGCTGAAACTTGCCGACCTGAAGCGAATGCAAGAAACACTGAGCGCATTGATCGCAACTTGTAAGCATTCAGATCCATCACTTCCCTGCCCCATCATACAAGCGTTCACCTGACAGATAGAAGCCAAATGGGATGCAAACTGCTTTCCATAACAATTTGGCATTATCAAGTTAAAATGCATGCGTCAGTCAAAATAAGCGGAACATTACATTGTTGTAATTATGCCCAGGATTACTGATGTGCAATGTTCGTGGGCAATTTTTCGCTTCGATTTAAATTTGCTTTCTATTCTTTAAGTTCTTTAGAGAGTCGGCAATTACAAGAAATACAATGCCCTCCTTTGGGTGGGTCTTCCTGAAGCGCCGCTTACTCATTACTGGATCTATTCCACGCAGATCACGTTTGGCGTGGTTACTCTGAGGCATGTGTGGAATAAATTAAAGCGGCTGCAAATTTTTATCAGGTACAATACAAATTGTGGTCTATTAGAGTGTGACAAGGATTACCGGTTGATTACGCATTTGTAATGTGGCGCATGCTTCGTCTATTTATTCCCTGTGTGAAAACAAAGTGTCTTCTTTGTATGGCGCTTGTGCTGGTTGCCTGAGACGGTTGACAACAATTGAGGGCTTGACGTGGAAGCCGAAACAATTATCCTTGCCGTACTGGCGACGATAGCCCGCTTCACAATCTTCCTAAGAGCCCAATCTCTCCATTTTGGGCAGGTTGTGTGACAACCCCCAATAGCGGGCAATCGTCGTCAGACCAATAATTGCACTTCTTCAAGTCTATCTCGCCCGCCTAAATCAAAAAATTATCCGATGATTACACAATTGTAACGTGTCACCCCGCCGCTACATGACCTATAGTAAGCAAGACGTTATGGATTGAACAGAAAAATACAGTCCGTTTTAAAAGAAGGTAAAATTCTATTTTGTGAATCACTGTGGAGATGAAACCGTGAGAATTTTCGCACCTTTGGGTATGCTCGTGTTGCTAGTATCGTCTGCGTGGGCGGAACCTGTTTCAGTCAAAGAGGTAAAAATACCTCATCAAGCGTGGCAATTCCATCGCCTTAACGTTTCTCAAAATCAGTCAGGAATTATCGTGACTGGTCGCATTAATGCATCGGTGACTTCCCGTCGCCCTCCCTTTGGGCATATCGATCTTGCTGCTTACGCGCCAAATGGAGACCTGATCACCGAAACTACTACACGTTATATACCTAAGTTGTTATCTCCCAAGTATCACCGCAGAGGTGGCGCCCGCTTCTCAGCATTTATATCGCAGGACTTGCCTTCTGGCAGCGTTATTAAAGTCGCATTTCATGAAGATGATACTGCGCCGGTTAGCCCTGCCCACGCATTTACCATTGCCAAATAATTGCAGAAGTTACAGATCTTGCACTGACAGCATGGCCTCTTTAAAGCTATGCAACAATCTATATGTCTCTGTTAAATTTTATTGACGAATTAAGTGTGTCGTTGTCGTGAGTCTTCGCATGCAATGACTATACGTGGCGAGCTATGGAGTGCTGAGATATTTGTTGAGTTGGCCTTGACGTCAAAATTCATAAAAATGGCGTCCCTGCCTTCCCTATGAATTTAAATTCTACACTATTTTCCACCCATAAAAAAATTTAAATAGGGGATATTTCCAAATTTTTCAATCTCAGAGTTATATCTTTCTGGGCGATCTTTTCCGATTAGATTGGCATGTTAATGCTGTGCTATAAAGCATTAGCGCGGCAAGCTCTCTACAAAATCTTTTGCAGCCTTTTCGTGCTCCTGAGCCATTTGCTCGTATTCTTTGAGTGCGGTTTCATACGTGCTTACGAGCTTTTCACAGTGGGCTTTCATGGCAGTAGGATTGCCTGGATTTTTAGGGTTGAACGACACATAGCTATTTTTCATTTTTTTGTGAAGTTCTATCTCCTTTTTGGTGTCCTCCGCCCTACTTCTGTAATACTCCGCAATCGCCTTGTGATGCTCGGGCTTATCAGCTAACTCACCCACCAAACGCTCTAGCGTTGCATGATCCATTTCTGCGTAGAGCGCCGAAGAGGCCAGTGAAAGAGAGGCGCCGAGAATTACACCGCGTAATATTCCGATAGCGTTCATTTTGTGTTTCCTTGTTTTGACGAATTAAATAATTACGTTAATAAGAATATCCATTGCCTTCCATGAAGTCGCTAATGTGTGGGGCTGCAATTTCTATTCCTCGTCCTGCAGAAATCGATATAATCCTGTGAATTTCTGCAACCATACAGCATAATCCACTTTGACAAGATTACAAGACACAAGCCCTGCGGATCCCTGCGGATCTTCGTTTCCTCCTTTTTAGGACCATTAGCACGAATTTTTGAGCGTTGTTGTCCCTCTATCAGGGTATACAGCCGCCCTCATTCAGTGTTCTTTATTGATCAAATTCTGACTTCGGTTGCATCTCGTGACAGTGCCTATTTTGTCGTCGCCATGGCCAATGGCCTTCCAGTTCGACTTGTAGCGCAATACTCAGCACAATTCGGGTCAACACTATAATACCGAGCACCGCAACATTTCTAAGTGTAGGTGCAATAACGATGGTTCTAATGATATCGCCGGCCACCAGAAACTCCAGGCCAAGCAGTATGGCTCTACCTACTTCTTGACGAAACAGTTTGTAGGCACTTTGATTTGCGGTCCTGAACATCGTTTTTAATGATCGAACGCCGGCAATCACCGTACCGACAACGATGGTGGCAACGCCCAGTGCTTCAAATCCTGCGCCAACAAACAGTGTTACCGCGTCAAATAACGTCAATACTCCGCCGCCTTCATCAATGGTGGTCATAGAGCCCAGTTCCCCGTATGTCATTCCAATGGGTGGGGCGATGGCAGAGAAAACATTGATCCACCTGGGCGTGCCCTTGTTGGGCGATGCGCATCGAAATCATGGCGAAATGCTCCATGTAGTGACTGGGTGGCGCTTGATGGCATTGGGCGCAATCTCGTGAATTCGGGGAAGGATGACGAAAATCCGTGATCGTCCAATGCGTGGCCCCGTGGCATGCAGCACAATCGGTGCCGAACTGGTTTTGATGGCGATCCTGGTTCGCATGGCAGGCATTACATTGAAGCGTTGACTCCTCTAGCGCCAGTTTTTCATTTGTGAGGGTGGTGCCCTCATTCCGCCTTAGCCAATCGTCGATCATTCGAAGTCTGAGTGCTTCTTCGCTGTCTGTGCCCTGTTGTCCAAGCTGTCTCAGTCCAATACGAGCAAGCGCCAAATGATCCATGGGGCGGAGAAGTTCACTCTCACCCTGGTGCTCGCGGTGACATGCCACGCAGGTGCCGATACTCGAATGAAAAGCAGTGTCTTGTCGTTGCAGCAAATTGGTGTGATTGCTATGACATACGATGCATTGTTGTGCTGGAACGCTGTTCATGGTCACATGACACGCGTCGCACTGCGTGTCGAGGAACGTGTGCGCCGCTGTCAATTCACCTGGACTGACTTGCCGTTGCCAGAAAGTGTTGTCTACAAATACAGCGAACGCGATCCAATAAAGCAGCAGGCTAAAAATCGCCAATAAGACAATAATCCAACTCCAACGGCGGTTAGCTAGCTTCATTGAAACCACCTCAGACCATAAATCAGCGCGGCCCAAATGTGTAACCCTAATAGCAGGTAAAATAACCCGGACAAAACAATATGGATATAGAGGCAGCGGGCAAATGCTTTACGCAAGTGCTGTTCGGCATTCAATGAATATTCAAGATCGGCAATGGATTCCACTAACGCTAACAGGTCCGGTGAATCTACTGATTCTGCGATTTCAGTAGAAAATAGGCTAGCCGAGGAATTGTCAAGCTGCCCTGCTCTCAATTGAAATTCCGTGCGCAATGCCTCCAGATGATTACGGCGCTCCTGTATGTCTTCGGCGAAAAACCCCCGGAAATAGCGCCCCACTAGTCCGCTGAACACCACCAGCAGCAGGGTGCCGGTGAGCAGAATACCCAACATACTTTGAAATTTGTGGCCTGTGTGAATCAAAACCAAGATTGCGCCAGCAAGCCCCATATAGATGTGCAACTGCAGCAAGCGCCGCATGCTTTTTTTCGCTGACAATAAATTGCGTAAAGCAGGTATCCGTTTAAATAGCGAATAGGCTGAAGACAGTAGCATGAGTACGCTACCTGCAACGGCAAAAAGTCCGCCCGTCAGGCTACCTGCAAATTCGGGCGACTGGTGCCTGAGAAAACCTAACCACAACACAACCAGCAGTAGTGTCCCGACCCCAATGATTATGCGCTCGTCATATTTCATAGGAATCACACATCCACCACGATGTCGTGTTCTGCCTTGGCCTGGCAGGTAAGAATAAAACCGGCCGTTTTGTCAGCAGGCGCCAGGCCGTCTTCGATCTCCATGGTGACATTGCCCTCCAGCAGGCGGGCTTTACACACGCCACAAAAGCCTTGTCGGCATGAATATTCGAGTGCAACACCGGCCGCCTCTGCCGCTTCAAGCACCGTCTGGTTCGACGCAAGCGCCACGGTTTTACCCGAATGTGCAAGGCGACATTGCACTTTTTGCTCACTAGCAACGGGTAACTCGGGTTTCTTGACTTCCGGTGCCAGGAATAACTCAGTGTGCAATTGCGCTACGGGAAAGGCCAGCGCGGCAAGTTCGCGCTTGACGGCATCCATCATTGCTGGGGGGCCGCAGAGATGGATGCGGTGCGTCGTGATCTCCGGTATCAATTTGCTTAACATCTCCCCTGTGATATAGCCACGAGGCCCGCCCCAGTTCTGTGCGGGTTCGTCACTGAGTACTAGCGTGATATGCAGATTGGAATGCCGCTTGGTTAGATAATTCAATTCCTCCTGGAAGATCACTGCGTCGAGCCGGGGCGCCGCATAAATCAGATAAATCTGCCCGGTCCAACTGTGATCGGTGAGATATCGGATCGAACTCATCATGGGCGTGATGCCTACGCCACCGGCAATCATTACCACGTTGGGCGCCTCACGGCCACGGAAGGTAAATCGGCCGTAAGGCCCGCTTGCGTCCAACACATCGCCGACACGCACATGCTCATGCAGGTAACCGGATACGGTACCGCCTTTGTTTTTCTTTACGGTGATTTCACACCAGCCGTGACAACACGGTGAAGATGCAATCGAGTAGGAGCGCTTAAGGGATTGGCCGTCGAGTTTGATCGCCAACGTAAGAAATTGCCCCGGCTCAAAGGAAAAAGGCAATGTCTCTCCCGTCACTGGGGCGAAGCGAAACGTTTTGACATCGACTGTTTCCTGAAAAATATTGGCGACTCGCAACGCGCCACTCCAGCCACCGACGGAGGAGCTCTGATGCATCGGTGTAACTGCCGGTACAACAATGGGCGTGGACAGCAACTGTTTCGCCAGCGCCGCGGCGCGGCGCTGGCGCGACACGACCATGGCCACCAGCAGAAGTGCGAACGCGGCGATAGCGGCCATGGTCACGTAATGAAACGCAGAAAGACCAAATAACCCGTGGGGCTGGTTGGTAAGCGCTACAGAGGGCGATAAATTCATTTCCCGTTTGAACCACGTCAGTGCGATAGTCCGGGGGGCCTTGCCTTCTGCGAGGGCGCGGTGGGCGGCAAGACCGCTGTCGAATTGCGCGATGGCTTCACGCAAGCGGTCGGAGAGTCCTTGCATTACCGCGTAATCCTCGCGTAACGTCGCACTTGAAAGCCCGTTAACGGCGTCCATAAGTGCTTGTCGCCCCCGCTCCATGCGCTCGTGGGCCCGCGTTTGTACGTCCAGGCGTTGCTCCAAGGGTAAGTCGGGCAGCTCCATCAACGCGGGATAAAGCTCCTTGGTGGGAGGTGTGCCCATTTCACGCATCATCTCGCCCATTTCGCCCATTCCCCCCATCCCACCGGCGACGGGCGTCGGCGGGGTTCCCAGCATTTGAGAGGGCTCTCGCCCCCCCATCGCCGCTTGTGGTACGGCACCGGGTGTACCCACGGTAGGATGGTGGCTTGCATGCCCGCCGCCCGTCTGCGCCATCGCAGCCCAGGCGAACGCAACTGCGATGGCGCCAATGAGAATAGTTGATAGGCGTTGCCTCATCGATTTCGCTCCAGCTAGCGACACGTACAATTAGCGGATGCTCGTCATTTCTGACGGCTTAATTTTTCATGCCAGGCATTGCAGCTCCGCTTGATTTCACACCCAGCAGCTGTGTGCGCTGTTCAGCCGTCAACACATTCGCGGCCTCGCCTACGGCGCGGATGTAATTCAAACGCTGTTGTACACGAAGATTCTCGATGACGCGCAATTGCGCTTCTATCTTATTCGCATCCGGTTGATCCGCAGCGGTCAGCGCAAACAGCTGCTGTTCACCGGCCTCGATTTCTCGCTCCGAAGCCGCGCGGCTCATTAATGCTTTCTCACGCAATTGATTCAGCCGAGTTTGCTGATCAACACTGAGTTGAATATGTTCTGGATTATGATTCACAAAAAATCCATCAGCACCGATATGATACAGGTGAGAGGCACCGGGAAATCCTGGCAAGTTGGAGGCAGGCGCCATATTGGTGGCGTTATCCATGTCGTCCATCATCCCCATCATGCCCATGCATTCCATGCAGCCCATACCCGCTCCTGTCACACTGCTTGCGGGAGGCGTGCTCATACCACCCATCGCACCGCCTGGCGCTGCGCCCATTTCCCCCATGTCCGCTAATGCGAAAGTCATTGGCAAAAGGCTGACCGCTAAGATTAGCGCAGCGCCAAATACACGCTTGTTCGTTAAAAATATCATTGTCTATCTCCGCGTTTTTGTGATGGTGAATTTAAATAGAAAAAATAATCAGGCAACCTCGCAAATTTCAGTCTCTAGTAACTCAGCAGATACGACGGTCACGCCTGCGGCGGATACGTGATAAGTACGACGATCGTGCGCTTGATCTTGGCCGATGACGGTTCCCTCGGGCAGACGGCAACCCTGGTCGACGATGACATTTCGCAGTTTGCAATGGCGTCCGATTTCCACATTCGGGAGGATAATGGCGTTTTCAATCTGTGTATCACCGCCAATCCTAACGTTAGGGGAAATAACGGAGCGTTTCACTTGCGCGCCGGTGATCAGACAACCATCACAAATAATGGAGTCCATGGCGAAGCCACTCCGTCCTTCATCGTCATGTGTGAACTGGGTAGGGGGAAGCTGAGGCTGGTAAGTGAGCACAGGCCAATGGCTGTCAAACAATTCAAACGGGGATCGCATTGCCAACAATTCCATGTGGGCATCGAAATAGCCGTCGATGGTGCCGACATCCCGCCAGTATCCGGGGCACCCCGTCAATTTATCCTTAAAGCAGTGGGCAAACACGGGTGCGGTGTCGATCAGCGAGGGAATAATATTTTTCCCGAAATCATGATTTGAAGTTGAATCTTCTGCATCGCGCTGAAGGACTATCCGCAAAAACGGCCAACTGAATACATAGATGCCCATGGAAGCCAGCGCCTGGTCGCTACGCGCGTGCACCGGTTTCGGACGTGCTGGTTTTTCTTCAAAACCGATAACACGGTTTTGGTTGTCGATTTCCATGACGCCAAACTCGCGGGCTTTGTGTAACGGTACTTCTACGCAACCGATCGTCAACATGGCCTTGGTGCGAATATGCTGCTGCAACATGTCGCGGTAATCCATTTTGTAGACGTGGTCGCCGGCAAGTATCATCACATAACGCGGTTCTTGCGCGGCGATTATGTCAATATTTTGAAACACCGCATCTGCCGTGCCGGCATACCATTCGCTCTTAACGCGTTGTTGGGCCGGCAAGAGTTCCACGTATTCGTTTAATTCAGGACGAAGGAAATTCCAGCCGTGCTGAATATGCGTATTGAGAGAGTGGGATTTATATTGGGTGAGAATGCTGATACGGCGGAGTCCGGAATGGAGGCAATTGGTCAGACTGAAATCAATCGTCCGGTATTTTCCCGCAAAATTGACAGCTGGTTTGGCATGTTTCTGCGTCAATGATTTAAGCCGCGTTCCCGCCCCCCCGGCGAGCACTAACGCGATCGTTTCCGAACAAGCAGAGGCAGCGGTGTTGTAATCGGATCTATGCATGTTTTTTCTCCCTGTGCTTATTGCCAAGCCAGAACAATAAATTTCCGAAAAAATGTGGTTCATCTGTGTTCTTCGATCTCAATGAACACCCAGCCTACCCATTTTTATCACTCTAATATTGATATGCGTCAAACTGCAAAAATTATTTTGTGACATTACAAATATGTAATCAGTGCTTAATGTTCCTCAGTTATCAGCTATATGTGATTTTTCTGCTTGCATTTATCCCACACTGGTTGACAGCCATCGGATCATCAAGATACCCGTCGTCAAGAACAGCTCGATCTCGGAAATGCATCACTGGCGCCGCTTATTTGGATTGAATATTCCTATCTGCAACCACAGGGTGATACTAGGAACAGCCACCCACTGCAATAACGGAGCAACGCCTATACCCCAAAGTTGAGGCATTGCCGGCGCATAATTCCAGCTACCGATTATTTCGGTGTTCCTCCATTCACTGAAAGCCGTATAAGTTACCGCCAATACCACGAAAAAGAACAAACCTCGCCGAGGGTACGTGAAGGGCCAGTTCAGCGTACGGAGCAAAACTGAGGTGATGAGAAATATAAATGCCGATATCAACGCATCGCCCAGGGTGCAATGGATAATTGCCCAAACGGGTATTCCACCGGCATGTGTACTTGAAGCACTATAAAGAGGGAAATGCAGGATTTCCCAGCCGAAATTCAGACAGGTTGAGAGGAAGATCCAATGCAGCCAGACGCGTTGCGACGTTGCGTGAAACGGTCCGATTTTCCGATTGTCCGTCATTAGGCCACACTGGTATTCCATAATAAACATTTTCATACGTCATACACAACGCAATAGGGATGAGCGTGTACATCGATCGTTTCATCATGTTCTCTCTGTAAAACGAGATGGTGGGATGGATCTCGCTCCATCGTTACTCCCTTATCGAGACCACTTCTAGAAATCGATTCCTTGTTTTAAGAGGTTGCGAGTACAAGCGTAGAGATACACCGCAATAAAAAATTGATGCATGTCAATGCACAAAAAACAAAGCATCGCTGATTACAGAAATGTAATCAGACACCGCCATTTACGCTGTTAATCTATATCGTGCGTCAATTTAACTATCAATAACGATAGGATTGGCCATAATATAATTTGTATTTCTATCAGTGGTGGTACATCTCTTGGCACAATAGTAGATGGCCGTCCTCAAAAAAATTTTAAATCATGAAAAATAGGGAGCGAAATACAATGAACAAAGTCCAAATTTACTTACACCCCTTCGCCGCCGCTGCGTTGTTGCTAGCATCGGCAACAGTGAGTGCAGCCAACGATCACCCCTTTGCAAGCAAGGAAACCTCTCCCCCTCTGCTCGCCGAAATGCATCAGTCAATGGGGCATGGCATGCATAAACAGCAAGGCGGCCAAATGCAAGAACGCGACATGAAGAATATGGATCACAGCCAACACAAAAATATGGGGGGACAGCAAATTCAGCATGAAAATATGGAGGGTATGGAGGACGTTGCTGACGAATCGGAGCAAACAGATGCTCCGGCAAACGAGCCAGCGCCGGCAAACGTGACGGACGCCGCTAAACAGTAAGCCTGCGTTTGCGGCTGGAAAAACAACAATTGATAAAGCAAATGTCGGCCCATCTACTCAGCAAGTAGAATGGGCCGTACGGTTGATAACACTAATATTTATTTACGCTGTGTGCTGCTTAGAATTTCGCACCCAGTGTGAGCCAAATTTTCTTGGTGTCCGAAAACACCGTGTCGCCAGTCGTTGTGGTATCACCTGCAGAATAATCCGCATATTTGAGTTCCCACATATAGGCACCCAATATAGCGTCCTGCGAAACGAACACTCCCACCTCGTCACCAAGATCTTCAATGGCTGTGGCTTCTTCATCGGGTTTATATTGGTGATAATTCGCCCCTATTTTTACACCCTGTACTAACACACCGGCGGTGGCGTACTGATCGATAATACCGGTAGAGATATTGCCTATGCCGCCACTGCCCAGAAACTTGTCCGCCCAACCTTGGAATTTATGCAGCGTGGCGAGCGGTGTAATAAAGAAACCGTCACTACCGTCGGCACCTAGCTTTTCATAGCCCAATCCTGCACTGAATATACCGCGAGTGAAGCCCGCTTCCAGTAAATTATAATCCGCATCGTAAGATCTGGTGTTATCAGCCGTATCTGATTGCTTGGCGTACTCCGCCGTGTATGTCAACTTGTTAGCGGCGCCTATGGCCCCGGCAAAGCGAACGCCGTAGGTATTGGTGCTCCAGAGGTCAAAGGCGGTGTTACTATCGTCGTTTTCAAGTTGATAGGCATACGCAGAAACAACACCGAAAGGTAACCCGGCGTAATTGGCGTTGAATATTTTTGTTTTCATTTCGACATCACCCACGGCGTTGTCTTCCCCAAAGATGCGGTTAACGTTACTGAGGTAACCGAGTGTCAGTGTCGTTTTGGGGACCGACTTATTGATGTACACAAGGCCATCAAAGGTTTGTTCGTTAAGGCGGAAACCGACGGGGCCGATAAATCGCTCATTATCGAGTACGACACGCTGCCTTCCCCAGCGGATGGAGTTCTCGGCACGAGGCGTGTAATCAAGATAAACCTGGTTGACCTCGGTACCTTCCGGGTCGGCGATAACCGGAGACCCGGCGTTATTGGTGTCGTTTGGCGCGGTTCGGTAATCAATGTCCATCAACGCAGTGATATCGTCGACTTCTACGGTGCCGCTCAGTCCTTGAATGGGCGCTGTCGAATAGGTAATGCGGCTCCTTAATGTCAGCGCGTCCTCCTGGTTATTGGTTAGCCCATCCTGCTCAACCTCTTCATAGCGCAGTCGAAAATTCGTTGAAACAGTGCCTTGTTTGAATGCCTCTGCGATTTCATCCGAAAAAGAGGTTTCGGCGCAGGCAATCCCTGCAACGCTTATGCATACCGCAAGCAATTTCTTGTGTGTCATAACCATTCTCCTGTTTTTTCAACTTATTGAACTCGTATTATAATTCTGAAAATTTATTGTATTGGCATGTGCGTGTGTTGCAGATTTTGGATGCTCATTTCCAGTCTTGCCGTTTGCACTCAATGTAAACACTGAAAGAAAAAATTAATTGATCACTGTCAATGGAAGTCAAAACAACAAATATAGCGTGACGTCATTCAGGATTGCGTATCAACATCGAGATGATAATTTCGCCCGAGTTTTTAAGGTTAGCCCCAGCTGATGCTGTCTTACACTTTGACCTGCTCACAACCCAAATAAAAAATAGAGATATTCATATAACTACCCCTTGTGGGTTATGCGACTGGCAACGAGTTATACAGAACAGCCAGTCTCGTCGTCAATTAAATGCGAGGCGGTGCCTCTATGCAATGAAAAATACCTAGCAGAGTGACCGTTACGCCCATTCCGGAAGCAATTTCTTACATGCTTCCCAAGATTACATAAATGTAACGTGAATTCGCGCGTAAGCTGGGATACATTTAACATGGGATTGGAAAATTTGAATTGAAAAAGGGGCATTTTTATGCAAAAGACAACTCTTATAGGAGGCCTGCTCTCGGTTTTATTCGTCTCTCCGTTCGCCATCGCTGGCCACCCTGGTCATGATTCCATTGACGTGCAAAAGCGACTGCAGGTAGTGCACTTTCATCTGACGAAAATGGAGTCAACTATCGAGAGAATGCAAAGCGCCAACAGCGAATCCGAGCGCAAGAAGCTACTGAGTGAACATAGCGAGGTCATGGACACAGGTGTTGAACTGCTGAAAGACATGCATGATATGGATCAGGCGCAAAGCGGTGCACAAAGTGCTGAAATTGATCTCCTGCAAATGTTAATGCGGATGTCGGCATTGCAAAGAAGATATGATGCCACCGTAAGCAGAGGACTTGAGCTTTAATTTGCAAAAACATTATCAATGATAGCTGGGCAATGTAATTAAAAAAGTGGTTTTATCAGGTGTTGACGTTGCACTAATTTCACCCTGATGCGCGCGTATTATTGAGCGCGTAATGGCGAGTCCCAACCCGGCACCTTCATCTATTCGGCGCCGGGATGCGTCCGCTCTGTAAAATCGATCAAAGATTCTCGGCAGCTGTTCTGAATTTATCATGTCACCTGTATTGGCTACGCTTATCAAGACTTCACCGTTGTAAACTTGCAATTCCACGTTTATCTTTGCTCCCTCTTTGCTATGTCGTACCGCATTGGACAGGAGGTTTCCTACGGCCCTTCTTATCATCAATCTGTCCCCGGCTATCTCTGCTGCGCCCCTAACCACCAGCGATACATTTTTCTCGACAGCAAGCGGCTCATAGAATTCAAACAGTACAGTGACTAGGCTTCTCAATTCTATTGTCTCCAGGCGTGGGATAATCAGTCCGTTATCTGCCTTGGCGAGAAACAGCATGTCCGAAATCATGCGTGCCAGCCTTTCGTATTCCTCCATGTTGGAATAAAGAATCTCCTTGTATTCCTCAGCGGAGCGTGGCTTAGAGAGCGATACCTGTGTCTGCGTCATCAAATTATTGATCGGTGTGCGAAGCTCATGAGCAATGTCGGAGGAAAAATCCGTCAATCGATGCAGCGCATCACCGAGACGATCCAGCATGCCATTGAATGATGTCGCCAATGACTGCAATTCATACGGTAAATGTGTAAGTTCAAGCCGCTCATTAATCCTGTTAGCGGTGATGCTTTCGGCCACACGGGTCATTTCCCAGAGTGGGCGCAGCCCCCGCCGAGTGGCAATGCCGCCCAACGTCACCATTAATACCAGGCCCGCGCCGCTGATCATGAGTAATTGCCATTCAAACGCGTCTAAAAAGGCTTGATGGTGGTGAACGTTCATCGCCAGTGCGACCACATACTTAGATGGGGAGTGTCTGGATTCAAGCTGTACCACCGTTCCTCGGTAGGTTTGCTCTTTGTTATTTATTTCAAAGAGTTTCAAAGGCGCCTTCGGTTCGTGCTTCTCAGCGTTTTGTATGCGTATCGTTGAAAAGTCCACATTGTCGTTGTCGAAGACGATTTCGCCTCTATCATCGGTCATCACTACTGATAATTCGTCGTGCCCGACCAGCGCGTCGGCAAGCTTTTTACGAATACGGATATTGGCCTCGGGGCCCGATTCTTCATCCAGGATATTTTGAATCAGCGCCAGCTTTCCTTCGAGGGCAATCCGGTCAAGCTCAACAAAATGATGTTGGGAAGATGCACTGATCACATAACTCATGACCCAAAGCACCACTGCAGCGATACCTGAGAATAATGCATTGATGCGCAGTGTAATCGACTTGGTTCCGGGGAATGTCACATCTTATCCTCCAGTACGTACCCCATGCCTCGCATCGTGTGTATCAGTTTCAAGTCAAAATTGTCATCGATTTTTGAGCGAAGCCTACGCACCGCCACTTCCACGACATTGGTGTCGCTGTCGAAATTCATATCCCACACTTGGGACACGATCAAAGATCGCGGCAATATTTCCCCCTGGCGGCGCATCAATAATTCCAGCATGGCGAATTCTTTGGCGGTTAAATCAATGCGCTGCCCGCCACGATGAGCACGACGACGGCGTAAATCCAACTCAAGGTCCGCTACTCGAAGCACCTCCGGCTCGCGGTTGTTCTCTCTCCTAAGCAGGGTGCGCACGCGCGCCAACAATTCGGCAAACGCAAAGGGTTTTACCAAGTAATCATCAGCCCCTGATTCCAAACCTTTGACCCGGTCTTGTATTTGATCACGCGCTGTCAGAAACAACACCGGTGTGGCTTTTCCCGCTCTGCGAATATCCTGCAACACCTGCAGCCCGTTACGCATGGGCAGCATAATATCGAGAATGATCAGGTCGTAATTTTCCGACAGCGCCCGATGTTGGCCGGTAACACCATCTGTGACCCACTCAGTCTGAAACCCGGCTTCAGTCAGCCCTTGCTTCAGATAATCACCGGTTTTAAATTCGTCTTCGACCAATAAAATTTTCATCGCAAGATTCTCGCTGTCGCATTCATGACAACAAAGATACTTCGCAACCGGAAAGTCGTCTCGACTTTTATTGCGTGATTACAGAAATGTAATTTTCAAGTCAGGTTGATGTTAGCGAACTTGGTTACTATTACATGCAACGATAGCGACAACGAAAATCACTGCGAAGAATGCGATCACGCAGGCGCTAAATGACCACCCACAGGATAAATGCATGAAATGGCGCATCCCTCTCTTTGTGTTGTGCATGACGGCGAGCGCACACTCGTTAAGTGCGACGCTGGCTCAATTGCTCGACGAAGCCATGCTACGAACCCCCGAAGTGCAATTCTTATCGTCCCAAGAGAAAGTGATTCATGCGAATCGCGAGGCAGCGGCACGCTGGTTTCCGGATACGCCGGAAGTCAGTGTGTCGGGGGTGACTGACCAATGGCAAACGGATGTCGGGCGGCGGGAATGGGGGGCAGAGATCGCCTCCCCGCTCTGGAACTGGGGGCAACGCGATCAGAGCCTGCGTGCCGTCGATATCAAAAACGCCCAGTGGCAGGCAGAAAAGAATGCGGCGCGTCTGAATGTGGCGGGCGAATTGCGTGAAGCCCTCTGGCGTGTCGCGGAAACGAAGGCGGTCGTGGGCGTGGCGAGACAACGCGTGGATAACGCCGAACGTTTGGAGCGTGATGTGGCCCGGCGCGTTGCCGCCGGCGAACTGGCGCGTGCCGATTTGTTATTGGCACAAAGCGACACGCTGGCCGCCCGCAACCTGCTCGATGATGCACGCCAACAAGTGATTGAAGCACAACAGGGGTTGCGCGTGCTGACTGGACAAGATGACCTGCCCGACGAGCTTGCGGAAAGGCAACCTGAGGCCATTGCGATGGAGGCCGTTCTGGCGAATCACCCCCTTATTCTCGCCGCGCAGCAATCCTCGGCAGTGGCACAAGCGACGGTGGGTGTCGTCAGGAAAAGTAAAGCGCAAGCCTCCACGGCGCTAGGCATGACGCGCGCGCGCGATGATTACGACGAAGAACACCGCACTGCAATGGCGCTGACCTTGACCCTACCGATCGGCGCGGCAAGTCGTAATCGCGCCGCCCTGGCCGAGGCTGAAACGGCGTTGGTGCGTGCCGATGCCGAACTGCAAAAAGTGCGTCGCGAAGTGACCCAGCGCATCGCAACTGCCCAGTCCGCACTGGCCATTGCCGAACGCCAACGCCAGCAAGCCGAACAACGCAGCACGTTGACTCAGCAGAATCTCGAACTATCGCGGCGTGCATTCAATGGCGGAGAATTAGATCTTTTGTCGTTGTTACGCTTGCAAACCAGTACCCTGGATGCGCTGGAAAATCGTGAATTGAAAGTCATCGGCTTCCAGCGCGCCATCGCCAGACTCAATCAAGCCTTAGGGGTTTTACCATGAATCGAGGTCGACGTTTTCAAAAACTCATAGGCGGACTCCTGGCCCTAGGTTGGGCGCTTGCGCTTGGCGGGTCGAGTGCAGCGTTTGCTCATGGCGGCGAGGATCACGGCGATACGCCTGCTGCTCCCGTTGCGACATCGAGCCAGCCCAAAATTGAAGCCAAGTCTGACCAGGTCGAATTGCTGGGCCTCTATGAAAAAGGCGGGCTTACGCTTTACCTCGACGATTTCGGCACCAATGCGCCCATTACGGGGGCTAACGTCGAAGTCAGTGTCGACACACAGTCAGAAAAAGCCAAGGAGTCCGCCCCTGGTGTGTATCGGGTAACGCTCCCGGTACTGGAAAAACCGGCGGTGCATGCCTTGGTATTTACCATTGAGGGCGAGCGGTTGGGCGATTTGCTTGACGGTAAACTGGATACGAGAAAACCCGCAATCGAAGCGGTGCACTCGCACTCTCTTTTCTCTTGGCGCGAATGGGGCCTGGGTGCCGCAGGCGTTCTTATCATCGGCGTTATACTCTTTAAATTCAGACGGCGCACGGTAGCCCCCGCCCTGCTGATAGCGGCATTTTTGCTGTTGCCCCCCTATTCCCCGCCCGTGCTAGCGCACGGCGGAGAAGATCATAGCCATGGCGAAGCACCCGCTGCCCCGTTAACGGGGGATACGCCGCGCCGCCTGTCCGATGGTAAGTTATTCATTCCCAAACCCACCCAACGCTTGCTGAAAATACGCACTTTTATTTCGCAGGAAGAAAACAGCTATCGCGTGCTGACACTTAATGGGCGCGTTATTGCCGACCCGAGTGCGAGCGGCGTCGTACAGGCCGGGCAGGCGGGTCGTTTGGAGGCCGGCCCCAAAGGGCTACCGGCGTTAGGCCAGAAGGTTTCCGCCGGTCAGGTGCTGGCCTATCTCGTTCCTCTGGCCAGTAGCTTGGAGCGAGGCAATCAACAAGCTGCACTGGCTGAACTCGACAGCCAGCTTGCGCTGGCAGAAAAAACACGATCGCGGCTTGAAGCCTTGATCGATAGCGTGCCGCAAAAGGATATTGATGCTGCCCAAGAAGAAGTCAAAAGTTTGCGCCAACGTCGCGAGGCACTGGCCAATAGCCTTTACCAAAAGGAACCACTGATCGCTCCCGTCAACGGCGTGGTGGGCACCATGGACGTGGTGGTTGGGCAGGTTGTAACGGAAGGCGCGCTGCTTTTCACCATTCTCCAACCGGAAAAACTATGGGTGGAAGCCCTCTCATACGATCCCATTCTTAACTTGCAAAAAGAAGGCGCCACGCTCAAGACGGGGCATATCACCGCCAAGCTCAGTCTGGTGGGTACAGCTTCCAGTCTCCGCGATCAATCCGTACCGGTGAATTTTCGCATCGAAGCGCCGGTGCCTGCGCTTCCCATCGGGCAGCCGGTAACGGTGCTCGTTAGTACCCAAACCGTCGTGAAGGGTATTCCTGTGCCAGCGGACGCCGTCACCCGTAACGCCGAAGGTCAGACCGTGGTGTGGGTGCATGAAAAAGCGGAATTGTTCCGCCCCGTCGCGGTGGTAACGGAGCCCCTTGACGGCCAGCGCCTGATGGCGACGAGTGGCTTGGAATCTGGCGCGCGTGTGGTCAGAGAAGGCGCCGGTAGTCTCGGCCAAATCCGCTAGGGGAAACGATCATGTTTAATTTTTTGGTGGCCGCGAGCCTGCGGCAACGTTGGTTGGTGTTGGCGATCGCCGCACTGCTGATGGTGTATGGCGGCATCACGCTCAACAACATGTCGGTGGATGTATTTCCCGATTTAAATAAACCGACGGTCACTATCATGACTGAAGCGCCGGGAATGGCGCCCGAAGAGGTCGAACAACTGGTGACGTTTCCGCTGGAAACCACGATGAACGGCATGCCGGGTGTTACGCGGGTGCGTTCTGTTTCGGGCGTTGGGCTTTCGATTATTTACGTGGAGTTTGACTGGGGCACCGATATTTACCTCAATCGGCAGCAGGTCAGTGAGCGCTTGGGGTTGGTACGTGAGCAATTGCCCCCGAGCGCCGTTCCCCAGATGGGTCCGATTTCTTCCATCATGGGGGAGATCATGCTGGTGGCATTATCCAGCGAAGGCGCAAGCCCGATGGAGATCCGCGAGTTTGCCGATTGGACGTTACGCCCGCGCTTGCTCACCGTCCCCGGTGTAGCTCAAGTGATTCCGATTGGGGGCGAAGTCAAGCAATACCGCATTGCGCCGAATCTGACGCGCATGCGCGAACTCAATGTGACGCTGGCCGATATCGAAGCGGCGTTGCAAAATTTTGGCGTCAATTCCAGTGGCGGTTTTCTCGAACAAGCGGGCAAAGAATTTCTGATTCGCAACCTGGGGCGCACTACGCGGCTGGAAGATCTGAGCAATCTGGTGCTGGCCCATGAAGACGTTCATCCCATCCTGCTGCGGCAAGTGGCAGAGGTCTCGCTTGCTGCCAAGGTCAAGCGCGGTGATGCGGGGTTCTCGGGTAAACCGGCGGTCATTCTTTCTATACAAAAACAACCGGGTGCCGATACGGTCACGCTTACCGGGCAGATCGAAAGCGCGCTTGCGGATGTGGCGAAGAACCGTCCTCGCGGCGTGAGTGCCCCCAAAATCCTTTTCAAACAAGCGGACTTCATCGAAGCGTCGATATCGAATGTCGAGGAGGCGCTACGGGATGGCGCGCTGATGGTCGCCGTTATTCTGTTCGCGTTTCTACTTAACTTCCGCACCACCTTTATTTCACTGACGGCGATTCCGGTGTCGTTGTTGGTAACCGTATTGATTTTTCGCTATATGGGATTGACCATCAATACGATGACGTTAGGTGGGCTCGCCATCGCTATCGGCGAACTGGTGGACGATGCCGTCGTCGGCGTTGAAAATACGTTACGGCGCTTACGTCAGGCACGCGAAGAACATCGACACCTGACGGCGTTTGATGTGGTTGTTAGCGCCTCGGTTGAGGTGCGATCGGCGATTGTGTATGCCACGATCATCATTGTGCTGGTGTTTGTGCCTTTGTTTGCGCTGCCGGGCATAGAAGGACGTTTATTTGCGCCGCTGGGCGTCGCGTATATCGTTTCGATTCTCGCCAGCATGCTGGTGTCGATGACGATCACGCCGGTGCTTTCTTATTACCTGCTGCCACAGATGAAACAGTTGGCACACGGTGACAGCCCGTTGGTGAAAAAGCTTAAAGCCTGGAATACACGCATACTTTCGTGGTCGTTTCAACATTCCAATATCGTGCTGGGAAGTGCGTTGTTGGCGGCACTCTTAGCCATCGCCAGCGTGCCGTTTTTTCCACGGGCGTTTCTGCCGGCCTTCAACGAAGGGACACTGACCATCGGCGTTTTACTGAATCCCGGCACGTCGCTGAGCGAAGCCAACCGCATCGGTACCTTAGCCGAAGAACTGATACAACAGGTACCCGAAGTGACGCAAGTGGGCCGACGCACCGGCCGTGCAGAGCTGGATGAACACGCGGAAGGGGTGCATTCCAGTGAGATCGACGTGGATCTGCGTGCCTCTGCGCGCAGCCGTGAAGACATTATGGCGGATATTCGCACACGTTTGGCCATGTTGCCGGCCAACGTGAGTCTTGGCCAACCGATTTCGCATCGTCTGGATCATTTGTTGTCAGGCGTGCGTGCACAGATTGCGCTGAAAATTTATGGCGATAATCTTGATACGCTGCGTGGCCTGGCAGAAGACGTGCGGCAACGCTTAAGCACTATTCCCGGCTTGGTCGATCTGCAAGTGGAAAAGCAAGTGTTGATTCCCCAACAACAAGTACGCATTGATTACAGCCGGGCAGCGGCGCTCGGGGTTTCGCCCGGTGCGGTATTACAGGCGTTAGAAACCTTGGTGGCGGGTGCCGACATGGGCGAAATTCTGGATGGCAACAAGCGTTTTGAAATGGTGTTGCGCGTGTCGGACAACGACCGCACCCTCGCCGGCTTGTCACAACTGCTGGTTGAAACACCGTTTGGGCGCGTACCCTTGTCGCAGGTTGCAACGATTGAAGACACCGTCGGCCCGAATCAGATCAGCCGCGATAACAGCCGCCGACGCATTGTCATTTCGGCGAATACCGATGGCCGCGACATGGCGCAAATCATTACAAGCATTCGCGCGGAATTGGCGGCAAAACCCCTGCCTACGGGATATTTCACCACCTTGGAAGGTCAGTTCCAGGCGCAGGAGGAAGCGAGCAAATTGATTTCCGGGCTGGCGCTGATTTCGCTGGCGATGATTTTTCTGGTGTTGTACAGCCGATACCGTTCCCTGCGATTGGCGTTCATGATCATGGGCAATATTCCGCTGGCGCTGGTAGGCAGTATTATCGCCTTGAAAATATCCGGCGGTGTGCTGTCGGTCGCGAGCATGATCGGCTTTATCACGTTGGCGGGTATCAGCACGCGTAACGGTATATTGAAAGTCAGCCATTACATCAACCTGGTCGCACAGGAAGGCGAACGCTTCGGGCCCGCGATGGTCATACGCGGTAGCCTGGAACGTCTAACGCCCGTGCTGATGACCGCACTGGTCGCCGCGTTTGCGCTGATTCCTTTGATTCTTGCCGCCAATGAGCCCGGCAAGGAAATCCTGCATCCGGTGGCCGTCGTTATTTTTGGCGGTCTGATCAGTTCAACGTTACTGGATACCTTGGTGACGCCCGTCATGTTCTTGTTATGGGGCGAAAAACCCTTGGAAAAATTGATTTCGGAAAACCAGCAGGAAACGTTCTAAGGAGACATACGTGTTGAAGTCTGTAAATGCAAACGGTGGAGATAGCAAAATGAACAAATTACAAGCGCTGATTTTTGGATTAACGGTGGCATTGTCCTCTGGTGTATCCGCGCATACCGATGAATATCTGGATACCGTTTCCGCGCCGCACGGTGGCCAACTGCGCATGGCGGGTGGATCGCATTATGAATTGGTGGTGAAGGGCGACGCGCTGCAAGTATTTGTCACCGATCACGCGGGTACCCCTATCCCGGTTAAAGATGCCACGGGCAGCGCCATTGTGATGGCGGGGACTCAAAAGCAATCCGTTACGTTCCAACCCAAAGGCGATAACCTGCTGGAAGGCGCAGGCAAGTTTGACCCTTCACAGCCACTTAAAGCGGTCGTTAACATTCAATTGTCGGGGCAAGAAGCGCAGCAAGCACGCTTTGATACCGCCAAGTTAAAACCAGGTGGTGGTACCGAAGGTCAGCATGGCGATGGCCATCAGGGCCACATGCACTGATGGCACGCCATTTACCGCGTATGGCGGGCGACCCGTTTGTCGCTGCTGCCGATGCGACGGGCATGTTACGTTTTGTCCTTATATATTGACATCAGGCCTTTTAAGCCCTAAATTGTTCCTATATATAGACAATACGTAACATTATGAGCATTGAAGACATCGGAAAAGCAATCGCGAAGCGGCGCCAGGATCTTGCAATGACTCAGCGCGAGCTTGCCAACAGAACGCGCGTTTCGCGTCCCCGAATTTCAGCGATTGAGAACGGCACCTTCAGAGGGCGCTTGACCGATTTGCTTGTTGTACTGTCGGAACTCCAACTCGACATCTCTGCAAGCCCCCTTAAGCGGCCGACATTTGAGGATCTCGCTGGTATTTTTGGTGGCGATGATGACTAAAAAGGTACCCAGTGTGCGCGTGGTAGCCGGCAGCGTCGAATCTGGGCTTCTTGAAAAGCGGGCGCAATTTTCTTTTTCCTACTTTGATGGCGCTACAGAGGAAGAGCAAGTGGCGCTTGCGATGCTGGTTCGCAAGCAATCCTATATCGCAAATATTCTCCACCCGTGTTTTGAAATGAACCTTCCTGAAGGGTACTTGAGAGAAAAGCTCATCGAGCGATACCGAAAGCATTTTACGGTAAATGAGATGTTTTTTCTTGCTCTTCAAGGTGAGTTTGGCATTGGTAGGCTCAACTACCATTCCGAGCTGGGTTTTTCGAGAACTTTTACTGGAGAGCATCTTTCCACTATCCTCAAGGCACCTTCCAGTGAGCAGTTATTTTTCGACCTCGTTGAAAATTACCTGTCTTTATCTACCATTTCCGGCGTACAGCCGAAAATTCTCGTCCCAGAATCTATTGCTGAAAAATGCATAATCATCCAGCCCTCCCTTATCGTGAAAGTCAGCGGTGATCGCTTTCCATTCTTGCCGATAAACGAATACATCTGCATGGACATTGCCAGGAGAGCCGGTATTCCTGTTCCTGAATTTTACCTTTCCGATGACTTGGGCATGTTTGTCATGAAACGATTTGACATCACTGATGCAGGCGATCGCCTTGGGATGGAGGATTTTTGCTCCATAATGGCGAAGCCTGCGGATAAAAAATACGAAGGCTCGTACGGGGATGTCGCCAAAGCCGTTAGGTTGTTTTCAACTCGCACCAAGCACGATCTGGAAGTGCTTTTTAAAATGATTGCGGTGAGCGTTGCTGTTGGCAATGGCGATGCACACCTAAAGAATTTTTCACTGTTGTACCGCCATCCCGGCACAGGAGCAGCACTCTCCCCCGCCTACGATATTGTCAATACTACTATTTATTTGCCAAACGACGTTATGGCTCTCAAGTTTGGCAAGAGCAAGAATTTCCCTTCCAGAAATGAGCTAATAGGATATGGCGTTTCTCACTGCAATTTAACTCAGGTTGAGACCGAAAGCGCTATTGATAAGGTGGTTGACGCGGTGCGCAGAGGGATTTCTGAAAATATAGATATTGCGCGTCGATGTACTTATGACGGGCGAGAGCTTGTTGAGGATATAATCAGGAATGTATCCACGATAATGAAGCCTTCGGCGGAGAGGGTGTATTTCCCGGCGAATAAGGTTCTTTGGAAAAAAGATTAGGTTGGTGGTCGTTCAAATTAAACGAAACAATAATGGCATCGATCAGGTGCGGATCAACAAGTGTCCCGCTCAGCACACCATACAACAGCGTTATGCGGTGACCAATGGCGAATATTCCTGGTTCGCCACCCTCCCGCTGATGGGATTGGCGTTAGTGGTCTCGTACACGATGGAGGTGCTACTACCCTATAATGCCGACTGGAATCGCACTCATGGTGATGGCGTTAGAGATTTTCTGCATTTTATCGTCAACGAAAGCATGAGACACAGAACTACGGCAAACTATCGCCCGTGGCCTCTTTCACCTGCTACAGCCACACCCGCACACCTGCTACCACTTCGGTAAGGCGGGCATTTTCGTCGACAGCCTGTGAGTAATCTGCAGTGTCTCCGTATTCCCGCTTGGTTGAGATCCCAATGTAGGGCGCAAATTGGCGAGTGATCTCGTACCGTAATCTTAAGCCGAGTTCCAGATCCGACAAACCTTTACCAACGCCATTTTCGGCATCGTTTTCGCTGAAAAAATTGGCTTCCAGGTTAGGTTGTAAAATCCAGCGCTGGGTAATGAGCAGTTCATACTTGAAATCCAACAGCGCGGCAAAACTTCCCCCTTTACCCCAATAAAACGTTGCCTCCGTCTCGAACCAATAGGGTGCTAATCCTTGTACGCCGAATGCTAACCAATGGCGAGATTTCCCTTGCCCGGTATCCTGACGTACCCCGAGTTGCGTGCTCCAAAAGGCATCAAAGGCACGATCCCATAACGCCTCGGTTCTTAAAGCATCAAGACGCCTATCATGGCGCTCGCCTTCGGCCTTTAACCAAAGTTTGTTGTAATCGGCGCCGTACCAGGCCTCTGCATCAAGCGTTTGGCCATACGCATTCCTGGCGTCGTCATATTCCAGTTTATTGATAAGCAAACTGCCGAACCATTTGTTATCCGCCATATCCATCCCACCAAGATGCTTGTGTTCAGCACCCTCGGCATAGGCGTTCGGATCGCGTGCGTCAGACGGTGGTTTTCCACCTTGCATCGACCCCATTTCCATACCCGGCATATCTGCCATGTTATGTTGTGTATCCGTTTGAGCGATCGCCCAATGTGATAATGACAAGAGGTGGCACGCTGCCGCCAAGGAAGCCATTTTTGCGTTTAGGATTGAACTCATGACACAACCACCTCGCGGAACATGCCTGCCTCCATGTGATAGATCAGATGGCAATGGAACGCCCAACTTCCCAACGCATCTGCCGTAACGCGAAACGACACTCGCTGGGCGGGTTGTACGTTGATGGTATGTTTGCGTACCTGAAATTCACCGTCAGGCGACTCCAACTCGCTCCACATGCCATGCAGATGGATGGGGTGGTTCATCATGGTGTCGTTTACAAGAATCACCCGCAGGCGTTCGCCATATCGAAAATGTACCGGTAATGATTCGGAAAATTTCTGCCCGTCAAAGGACCAGATGAAACGCTCCATATTTCCCGTCAAGTGCAGTTCGATATCACGCGTCGGTACTCGGTCATCGATGGGCCCGCCGATCGTATGCAGATCGGCATAGGTCAATACCCGTCTTCCGTTATCGCGCAGATTGATGCCGGGGTCTTCAAGATTGGTACGTGGCATATCGACATGCATATCCACGCTCGGCCCGTATTCCGACCTGGCGTGACGCACCGCAGGCGTAGCGTTGTTGGCTGGCATTCCCGCCATACCGGAATGGTCCATGCCTGACATGGACGAATGATCCATGCTCTTGGGCTTGTCCATGCGGTTATGTTGTTTCGTGCTTCCCGAAGCGTTCGTTCCTCCCATGGCGCCCATCATGTCGGTCATGGTTAGCCACTGCGGTTTATCCAGCGGTGGCACGTGGGCGTGCATGCCGGGACTCGGAGTGAGTGTCCCGTGGGTATATCCGGTACGGTCAATTGACTGGGCAAACAGAGTGTAAGCCCTGTCGTCGGGCGCTACCAGCACATCATAGGTTTCCGCTACGGATAGGCGGAATTCGTCAACGGTAACAGGTTCGACGTCTTGCCCATCGGCCGCAACAATGGTCATTTTCAGCCCCGGAATGCGCACATCGAAAATGGTGGTTGCGGCACCGTTGATAAAGCGTAAACGTACTTTTTCTCCGGGTTTGAATAATCCGGTCCATTGATCAATCGAGGTTCTCCCATTCATCAAATAGCTAAACGCCGCACCATTTCCACTCGCGGCGGTAATATCGCTCAAATCGGTAGGTAACATGCGCATACGATTCCACATGTCTCGTTTTTCAATCGCGCCACGTAGCCCCATCGTTGATACATCCCGAAAAAAATCGACTACCGTCGGCTGGCTCAAATTAAACACGCCACTGCTTTTTTTCAGTTTCGCAAACAACGCTTCGGGATTGTTATCTGTCCAATCTGAAAGCATGATGACATATTCGCGATCGCTTTTTATCCTTTCGCCGTCGCGCGGTGTGATGATAATGGGTCCATACAAGCCGGTCTGTTCTTGAAAACCGGAATGGCTATGATACCAATAAGTGCCACTTTGCTTGACCGGAAAGTGGTAGATAAAAGTTTCGCCAGGCGCAATACCGTCGAAGCTCAAACCTGGCACGCCATCCATTTCGGCAGGAAGCAAAATGCCGTGCCAATGAATAGAGCTTACTTCCGATAATCGATTGGTAACGTGCAAGGTGACGGTATCCCCTTCGCGCCAGCACAAGGTCGGTGCGGGGACTCGCCCATTGACAGCAGTGGCCACGCGAGGCACGCCGGTGATGTTGAGAAAGGTCCGCTCAATATCGAGATGAAATACCTTTCCCCGCAGTATTGGGGGTGTCTCATTTACACCACCGGGCCACGCCGGCCTGCTTAAGCTCGCAAGCCCTGCCGTTGCACTTACGATGCCGGCGCCTTGCAACAAGCTGCGACGCCGAACCTGCCATTCCCTACATGGAGAATACATTTTCTTCATGGTTTTGCCTCTGTAATAATTTTTCTAGGACTTTTCAGTTCCCGACTATACGATTTTGAGCATGAAAGTGCAGCACTCGGCTTATTTATTTCTCGTAGAAAATAGAGCTGCGATTTTTCAACTAAAAAGCTCGTACTTTAATATTACGGGAATGTAAGCTTCACGTAATTTAAAGGCCGTATTTCACGGGTGTTGCCTCTTTTTTAAATAAATAATATTCGATATTTCACTGCCTTAATGAAAAATGGTAGTCACACCTGCCTATTTCCTTGTGTCTAAGCAAATATTTCATTTAGACTTTTCGAGCATGGTGTTGTAACGTCATGGCTGCAGGTGAAGCGTTATAAGGGAAAAATATCAAGCAAAAAAGTTAAGCATTCACTCAAAGGGATAGGAAACTGATGAAATAATTGAACTTGTCTTGAAAAAATGATGCATATCAACATCTGTCAATTGAAAAGCTTTCATTCTTTGTTCTGCGAGGAATTAAATTGATCTTATGACCATACGTGCCCTATAACCGATGCGTTAAACAAAAGTCAGCGGATAAAATGGAGACCACCATGACAACCCCTCCCGTCACTCAGAAAAAAAAGAAATTGGCAGCCTCACTCCAGCATGCGTGTGTGTACTCGGTGTCAGAGGAAATCCGACATACCATGATTGCTGAAGCCGCCTACTATCTTGCAGAACGCCGCAGATTTAATGGCGATGCCGAGTCAGCCTATGCAGATTGGTTGCAGGCAGAGCGCACCGTCGATCAACATTTAGCTAAAATGCAAGAACATGATGACGAACCTCATCTGCAACCAGGTTGAGATAAATGGATCAGCTTGTTTCGAGTTCGGCACAAATGATGTCCGCAAGCATCGCTTACTTCTCCATGGAAATTGCGATTGCAACCGATATTCCTACCTATAGCGGCGGGTTAGGAATACTTGCCGGTGACATGCTACGTTCTGCGGCTGACATGGCAATACCGATGGTGGGGGTTACGCTGGTCTCTCGCAGCGGCTATTTCCACCAATGCCTGTCGCCAGAAGGAAGACAATCCGAAGCACCGGAAACTTGGAATCCCGCCACCAAAGCAAGGCGCCTTAATGCCAAAGTTGCCGTCACTATCGATCAGCGTGAAGTCTGGATAGCTGCCTGGCTGTTGACTGTGGCGGGTCACCCGGACAATGAGGTGCCCATCCTGCTGCTTGACACTGATCTTGACGAAAATTCTGCTGATGATCGACATATCACCGACACCTTGTACGGCGGCGACGTGACCTGCCGACTCAAACAGGAGATTATTCTCGGCATTGGGGGCGTTCGAATACTCGGTGCCCTTGGATTTCAAATTCATAAATACCACATGAATGAAGGGCATGCCGCATTTTTGGGCTTAGAGCTTTTGCGAAGAACGGCATTCACGGGAAATTTCGCTCACGACGGTGAGCTGCCTTACGATATCCATGAGATACGTACGCGCTGTAATTTCACAACGCATACCCCTGTTGGGGCTGGTCATGACAGCTTTGAATATCCGTTGGTTTCACGGATATTGGGAACAATTATCGCCATTGAACACTTAAAAAGTTTGGCAGGCGGTGAGGCTTTGGACATGAGTAAATTGGCCATGAATTTAAGCGGCGTCGTGAATGGCGTAGCCAAGCGTCATGCTGAAACCTCACGGCGCATGTTTCCCGGTTACGTGGTGCGTGCCATCACCAACGGCGTGCATGCCCCCACCTGGGCGTGCCCCTCAGTCGCCGCATTATTTGATCAACACATGCTTGGATGGCGCAATGAACCGGAGATTTTAGTGCGTGCCGATTGCTGCCTCAGCAATGAAGGCATTTGGCAGGCGCATAGCACTGCCAAGGTGCATTTGCTCGACCATGTAGAAGCGCTGACGGGGATACGATTGGATGCGGAGCGCCCGATTCTGGGGTTTGCCCGTCGCATGACAGCCTATAAGCGACCTCAATTACTTTTTTCGGATTTGGAACGTTTGCGAACCATATCGCGAAAACTGCCGTTCCAGATCATTTTGGCCGGTAAGGCGCATCCTCACGATTATTCCGGCAAAGACAGTATCGCCTGGTTGCATGATGCGCTTCGCGCGATAGCGCCAGAGATTACCAGCGTTTTTCTACCCAATTACGACATGGCCCTTGCGCAACGCCTGGTGGCCGGTGTGGATGTATGGGTCAATACACCACAGCCGCCTTTGGAGGCCTCCGGCACCAGCGGAATGAAGGCGGCCATTAACGGCATTCCCAGTCTCTCGGTGCTGGATGGCTGGTGGGTGGAAGGTTGCATTGAAGGTGTTACGGGCTGGGCGATTGGCGACGGTCGAGCAGAATCTGCCGTCACCGACGCCGAGTCCGTTTACAATAAGCTGGAGCAAGAGGTATTGCCGCTCTACTACAACGATCACACTACGTGGACCACGCTTATGCGAGCGGTTATTTCTCGGAATGGATCCATGTTCAATAGTCATCGCATGGTACGGCGTTATGCGGCCGAAACCTATCTCTAGTGAGCGTATTGTACTTGTCGCGATGTTATCCGTACCTAGATCACTAAGCCCTGCTTTCAGGCGGTTGTGTTAAGCAGATTACCGATTGAATCTCCATTTGCATTGGTAGTGGGCTGCGGGGCTTCATTTGTTTGATCCGTTGTCACCGATGGCTCAGTGTTGTCTTGAGACGTAGTTTTCATCGCATCAAGCTTGGGGGAAGCGTTCGCTACTGAAGATTTCGACATATGATTGCATGACGAAGAACCAACTGAATTTACAGAATCGGAAGACATGATTATTACCTCGAGATTTTTCTGACTGGACTGACTTGCTCATCAAATGATGTCGGCCAAACGGAGTAAAACATTAGCGAAAACCACCACAAAATTTACGCTCTTATCGATCAAAACAGCATTATCCAATGGCATCACGACAGAGCCATATATTCACGGTGGCACACGAAAAAACAGTAATCAAGTGAGAAATCGCCAGATTACGCGAATGTAACCTGAGCATCGTACAGAATTACAATACACGCGCGTAACCTTTAAGTAATTTGAAAAATATCAGCATGTTTTTGCGCATATTCCAATGCGTAAGCCATTTCACCTTTGGAACTCGCATGCAGACTGAAGAGCGGTTGCCCTTTCACGACGGCGTCGCTCAGGCACATATGCAGCAAAATACCTGCCGCGGGCGACGCAGGGGCACCTGCCAATTTTGCTATGCGCGCCAATATACGATTATCGATCGAGGTGATCATGCCTGTTTTTTCTGAGGTGATCTGTTCTCGGTAACGGGCCTGTGGCGGCTCTCGCATCCCACCTTGAGCGTTACATATGGCCTGAAATTTTGTCCAAGCAGCGCCGGTGGTCAACATCCGCATGGCAGCCTCCCTCCCCTCCCCTGGTAATGCGGCACCTCCCAGCTCAAGCAGGCTTCCTGCAAGGTCAATAGCGCGACACCGTAAATCATCGGGCGCGTTCGGATCATTTTGCAGAACAGCCAATACATCCATGGCTTCGAGCGCAGGCCCGACACCGCGTCCGACGGGCCCAAGCCCCGAAGACAAATGAATTTTTACCGAGATGCCCAGCGCGTCGCCGACAGAAATGAGCGACGACGCCAGCCGTAACGCCGACGCCTCGTCACGCACCTTCGCCGTCGGTCCCACCGGAATATCCAGTAATACATGCGTGGCGCCTGCGGCGATTTTCTTGGAAAGCACCGAGGCGATCATTTGCCCTTCACTATCCAGATCCAGCGCGCGCTCTACACGTATCAAGATGTCATCAGCGGGACTTAAATTCACTGAGCCACCCCACACCACACAACCGCCCTCTTTTTCCACCACCGCGCGCATCGCGGTGATATCCAGATTCACCGGCGCCAAGGTTTCCATAGTGTCGGCGGTACCGGCGGGTGAGGTGATTGCGCGTGAGGAGGTTTTGGGAATACATAAGCCTGCGGCCGCCACGATCGCCACGACCAAGGGCGTGGTACGATTTCCCGGTAGACCGCCCACGCAGTGTTTATCCAACACCAAGGGGCGCTCCCAATGCAGGCGTTCGCCCGCTTCCACCATCGCCCAGGTTAAATCGACCGTTTCATCGAAATCCAAACGATCGCCGCAACCGGCCGCCACGAAGGCGGCCAGATGCGACTCGGAAAAGCGACCGGCCACCACATCATTGATCACCTGCTGAAAGGCGTCACGCGGCAAACGGTGGCCGTACAGCTTGGCGCGCACCGCTGCCAAGGAGTCCAATGGTTTCGGATGTGTCACTCGCACGCGGGTATTCTCCGGCTTGCCCAGCAATTGCCAAGCCGCCTCAGACACCCCTGCGGCACCATGCGGCACCCAACCGTTCTCATCGACACTCAAACCGGCGACCACGTGCGTATCTCCCACCGAAAGTTCTACGCGCGAGAGCGAATTGAATCCTTCGGAGCGGCAGACATGGCAATCCTTCGGCATGAAAACGACAGCCTGTTGTTGGGTGTCGACCTTTAGACGCAGCAGTTCAAGAGTTAATTCATCGTGTTCAGGATGCATGTCCGCCTCTCAAAAAATACGTGGATTAATGCTTACCCATCGCGTCCATTTCATGTTCCTTGGCCATCTGCTCATATTCAGAGGCCTCCGTTTCATAGGCACTGATTAGTCGGTCACAATGGCGCTGCATGCCTGAATATCTATTAAGGCTTCCGGGCGTGTTGGAGGAGTGTTTCGTAATGTTGATATAGGATTGTTTTAGAGATTGATGATTCGCAATCTGCTTTTTCGCCGTTTGTGCCTCACCTTTGTAATAGGTAGCAATGATTTTATGATTTTCGGGTTTTGTGGGCAGTTCGGCGATCAATTTTTCAATGTCAACTGATGAAGCGTTGGAAGGTGCAGGCTCAGCTACAGAAAGTGCCGGTAGAGATATCAATAGGACTAACAGCAAACGACGCGCGATGGGTTGGTTGTGCATGGTGAAGCTCCTGTTTATGGGTGGTGTAACTATTCGCAAAAATATAAAAATATTTTATTTTTGCGGATAAATTCAGCGTTGTGACTAATTATGGATGTTGTGAATAGCTGCGTTTTTCGCCTTGCTTGGTCACTAGCATGACCTGATACGGTTCTTGGCGACCGTCCATTTCCATCCCTGGGCTGCCCACGGGCATGCGGGGCACCGATAAACCCGCAGCATCTGCAGGCTTTTCTGTCAAAAAGCGTTTCACATCGTCGGCGGGGACATGCCCTTCGAAAAAATAACCGTCAAAGACAGCCGTATGGCAGGACTGGAGATCGCGCTCGATGCCATTCTTTAATTTGATTGCGAGGAGATCGTCAGGATGCTCGATGCGGATATCAAAGCCCGCACCCTGCATATGTTCTATCCACTTCTCACAACAGCTGCAGGTGGGGGACTTATATACCGTCATTATGTTTTTCGCAGTGACGATGACAGGCTTTTCATCTGAATCACATCCTGAAATAAAAAACACTATTAAAAATAGGAACCACGGGTATTTATTGGTGTTCACCAGCATTCGGTTTCCTCTATTTGCGATTAATGAGATGTCGGTACAATCGCGCTATTTCCACTTTGATTTATTTGGCGTCTGACCACTTTCACCATTTCAGCAATCAGTAAGGGAATAACGCCAGCCACTAACGACAAAGCACAATCGCCGAGACTGAGATCACTGATTTCAAAAAGCGCCTGAGTCGCAGGAATATGGTGAATGCCCAGCTGCACCACTATTGACACCAGTACGATGCCGAACAGCCGCATGTTGGTAAAAAGACCCACTTCCCAGAACGGAAGCGTGGTGCTGCGTGCCGAGAATGCGCGAAAGAGTTCGGCAAACACCAAGGTAGAAAAGGCCAGATTGCGGGCTTCGGTTAAGTCACGATTTTCCAACGCCCAGACAAACACGGCCAGCGCGACAAGCATCTGTAGCAGGCCGGTGGCGATGATGCGCCACCATTGCGATTTGCCCAAAATGGGTTCGCCGGGGTCGCGCGGGGGCGTAGACATGACATCGCGGCTGATGGGGTCGGTGACCAGCGCGAGCGCGGGCAATCCGTCAGTAACCAGATTGATCCACAACAAATGCAAGGGCAATAACGGCAGAGGTAAGCCGAGCAGCACCGCTGCAAACATCAGCATCAGCTCCCCGGCATTTCCCGCGAGCAGATAGACCAGGGTTTTACGAATGTTATCGAAGATGCCGCGCCCCTCCTCCACGGCCGCGACGATGCTGGCGAAATTGTCGTCGGAAAGCACCACGTCGGCGGCTTCACGGGTGACTTCGGTGCCGTTCAGGCCCATGGCGATACCGATATGCGCTTCGCGCAGCGCAGGTGCGTCGTTAACCCCATCACCGGTCATGGCGACGATCGCCCCTTGCGATTTCCATTTCCGGACGATTTTTAACTTGTCTTCGGGGGTGGCGCGCGCATGCACGCGATCTTCCGCAGATTCACCTTGTTGCAACAGGCCCAGTTCGCGCGCGATGGCTTGTGCCGTCGCAGGATGGTCGCCGGTAATCATTACCGTCGTGATACCTGCGCGGCGCGCTGAGGCGATGGCGTCTATGGCTTCGGTGCGCGGCGGATCGGCAATACCGATCAAGCCTACCAATTCCAGATCACGTTCTTCGTTGCCCTGCCCCACGGCAATACCCAGCACACGCAAGCCGCGCCCACTCATGTCCGCGTTGGCGGCCAGCGCCGCGCTGTTATCGCCGATACAGAGCGGAATCAGCATGTCCACCGCGCCCTTCACGTAAAGCACGCTGTCTTCCCGCAAAATGGACATGCGCTTGCGGTCGGAATCAAAGGGATTTTCCAACACGCGGGGGCGGCGTTTTTCAATGTCCTTGCGACGAATGCCCCGTTCTGCCGCCGCTACCAGCAGTGCCACTTCGGTAGTATCGCCGATGCCGCTACGCTCATCGGCTGTCAATTCCACATTGCAGCAGGCAGCCGCTACATCCAGCACACGCAGGTGGTCGGCCCCCCACAGTTCGCGCACGGTCATAACGCCTGTGGTAAGGGTTCCCGTTTTATCGGTGCAAACGACCGTGGCACACCCCAAGGTTTCCACCGCCGGAAGCCGGCGTATCAACACATGCCGCCGGGCCATGCGCTGCACACCGACCGCAAGTGCAATCGTCACCACCGCAGGCAAACCTTCCGGAACGGCCGCGACAGCCAGCGACACAGCGGACATGAACACCTCAAACCAGGACATGCCGCGCATCATGCCCAACCCGGCGACAGCCCCGACGATCCCCAGGCAAATCCACAGCAGGCTTTTACTGACTTGAGCGAGGCGTTTTTGCAGCGGCGTGTCTTCCTCTTGGGCAGTGGATAATAGATGCGCAATCTTGCCCAGTTCGGTATTCATGCCAGTGGCGGCCACTTCAGCGATCGCCGTGCCATTAACTACTGCCGTGCCGAGATAGACGCGATCATAACGCTCGGCCAGAGGGGCGTCCGCACTGGCATCTCCCACGCGTTTTTCCGCAGGCACGCTCTCCCCTGTCAATGCAGCTTCATTGACCGAAAGTGCATAAGCTTCGAGCAGGCGCGCATCCGCCGCGACCACATCCCCGGCTTCCATCAGCAAAATATCGCCGGGCACCACCTCGCTCGCAGCAATGATCATCATCTTGGCATCGCGCATTACTCTGGCACGGGGTGCCGTCATGGATCGCAAGGCATTGACGGCTTTTTCAGCGCGATATTCCTGAAAAAAGCCCACGCATGCATTGATGACGACGATCGACGCAATCGCGATGGCGTCTGTGACCTCGCCTAATGCCGCCGAGATAATGCATGCCCCCAGTAGCAACCAGACCACCGGGCTTTTGAATTGCTCAGCAAACAGTACCCATGGTGACACGGTTTCGGTATGGCGAATTTCGTTGCTGCCGTATTGCGCCAACCGGGCACTGGCCTCGCTGGCGCTCAGTCCTGAAACGCTCTTTTGCGAAAATGTCACCGTGTCACTCATGACTGTTCCTTTAGGGTTGCAAAAGTTGTGTTGGCTGAAATGACGCATTTTTCCATTGGTGGCGGCGCCATAGGGTATAGGCGGCCGGCAGCACCAATAGGGTCAGGAACATGCATGACCACAAGCCACCCACCACCGGTGCTGCCGTGCGTGCCGACAAATCCGCCCCGACACCGGATTCCCACAACAAGGGCATCAATCCCAACACGGTGGTCGCGACCGTCATTAACATCGGTCGCAAA
>CAYYPW010000001.1:0-530868 GCA_964473645.1 uncultured Moraxellaceae bacterium | reverse complement strand
CACTCGCACCAACGAATATCGAAAAATTGCACCGGCGCAAATGAAATGGAACGCTACCAACCAAGTGCGGAGAACTGACAAAACAAGCCTGTAGCATGTAACGTGGAGAGCACGGGCGCCGCGTAGCGGCGTCCCAGGCCTGCTTTAGCTGGCCGAGTGACTTGACTTGTTAGGTGCTTTTGGGCAACCAATTCTTCAGTTTTTTATCTTGTTCTCGATAGCTTTTGTTTAAGCATAGAACTACATTACTTTCAGCAGAGCACTTTTTGTTTCGTTCTTTAATCCAGGCTCTTTGAAAATCAACAATTTCTTTTTGCGCACCGGCTTCGGAAAGCCCATTTTTTATTTCATAAAATAGACTGTGTAACGACAGATCCAAATACGCTAAATCTCCGTCGTTACAAATGGCTTTTTCAATTACTCCATTTGCCTTTAGGCAGTCAAATGACGGGCCAGTTATAGGAGGTATAAATTTAACTGGCGGCTGAAAGTTTTCAGCAACTAAGGTTATTGATTTACCACCTTCTGCTATAAAAACCACCTGTTTTGGGCGTAGGTCGTGTGTATACAACCAGTTTTTAATGGCTTTCATTGCTTCTAGAGGGATTTCGTTTTGAAAAACACTATTTGAAGTCAGCTTCAACTTATAAGGCTCTTTATAGTCTTCGCCCCATATCGCACCGATAGTTAACTTCGTTTCCACATCAGCCCAATAAAATCCTTTCATGGGGCAGTAATGTGGTACACATGCCGACATTGAAATATAACGATTTTCCACAACAAACACAGGATTTGGCGGACCAGAAAGAGTATCTAGAAGCGTTTCTGAAATCTGTTTAGGGATACTGTTGTTAATTAGTGACTCTATGCGGCTATCTCCGCGTAATTCATTTGTTGATTTACCCGCGTATTGCAGAAGCCAGTGATATGATTTTTGATCTTCTGCCGATACACAAAAGGGAAATATATAAGCAAAAATAAGTAGCGAAATTCTAAATATATTAATCATCGGATATCCTATTTGGGATCACCTAACGTGGAGAGCACGGGCGCCGCGTAGCGGCGTCCCAGGCCAGCTTTTAGCTGGCCGAGTGGCTTGACTTGTTAGCCGTGCCATGTAATTTACAGCGAATCGCCAGCCAATACGTCAAGCCACCTGATGCACCAACAAAGATCATGTACATCGCCGGCTTGAGAAAAGATGGATCAAATGCGTCAAGAGCATTATTACTCCACAAGCCAATAGCAATGAATGCATACCCGTACAATATTGAAATAAATGATGCACTAAAAAGATAATATGACAGACCTATCATTTCTTTCTTTTCAGCACTCTTTTCCACATATCGCCACGGAATAGCGACAAGAAGCATGCACAAGACCCAAAATGAGAGAAAATTTATGGCAGTAACTGCAGCTATATTTAACCAGTAATCAAGCCATTTTCTGTCACCCATCTGATCCTGCGCAACATATGGAACGACCTGCAATATCGTAAACATTGCAGATGAACCAACAGATACCCAAAATGAACCGGACAACTGTAATATTTTCATAGATGCCGCCTAAGTATGGCTAACGTGGAGAGCACGGGCGCCGCGTAGCGGCGTCCCAGCACCAGCTTGCTGGTGCGAGTGGCTTGACTTGTTAGCTGGATACCATTGTGAGCTTTAACTTGCCAGGTACTTGATCTCTAGTTTTTTGAAATCCAAGGCTCATTAGAATTTTTAGCATTACAGATGACTCTAAATAGGTTCTAGCGTAAAACTTCGTTCTTGATGGAAATTTTGAAATCACCGATTCTGATATAAACTTACCAATGCCGCGCTTTCTATATTCTTCAGATACAGCCTGCATTAAAAGTTCGTACCCATCCTCTTGTTTAGTAATCCAGCAAAAACCAACAGATCTTTCTTCTATAGTACAAATATAAAGATATGATTTCTCATTTGTTCCTCGATGAGTCGGGCATAGTTTTTTCCCTATAGTCATCGATATTTGGAGCCGCAAGCCTTTATGAGTAAGAGGATTAAGATAATCTGGATTGAAATGTCCTCTGCCAGCTTCTCGAACTATGGCTTTAAATATGAACTCAACATCAACTTCTGATGCCTGCCTAACTTTTACTCCATCAATTAATTCCATGTCCATTCTCTATCCCTATTTCATGTTAGTTTGTTGCTTATATATTCAGCTAACACTTTATTCAACGCCCAAAATCCAAAATATCACACCCCACCCCAGATCACCCCCTCCAATATTCTAAAACCAAATCAATTCCATCAAATTCGCAAAACCCAAAAACAAACACCCACTACCCCCACGTAAAACCCCACTTCCACCCCATCCCCCCCCACAAACCCGAACTTTTCACCCCCACCAAAACCTGATAAACTGTACATCCATACACCCACATAGAGAACCCCAGTCATGGACGACATCCCACTCCCCATCCCGTTAGAATCCCCACGCTTTCTCGACCAACTCCGCGCATACATTCGCACGCAAGGCCTCGCCCTAAAAACCGAGAAAACCTACATCCACTGGATTCTCCGCTACATCCGCTTCCACAATCTCCAGCACCCGGAGGTTCTCGGCCCTAAAGACGTCGAAGCATTTCTCTCGCATCTTTCCCTGCGCCGGAATGTCTCCCAATCCACCCAGCGCACAGCCTTAAATGCCATGGGCTTCCTTTACAACCGCTTCCTCAATAAACCCTTGGGCAAACTCACATGGCGCAGTGCCAACGCCAACACCCGCATCCCCACGGTTTTCTCACATCATGAAGCCATGTCCGTCATCAGCAAGCTTCCTTCACCTTATTCTCTGATGGCCCGCATCATGTACGGTAGCGGCCTCCGCATTTCTGAGTGCGCCCGATTACGCATCAACGATATCGATTTTGATATGTGCACCATCACCATCCGTGACGGTAAAGGGAATAAAGATCGCGTCACCGTACTACCAGAATCCATCCGCTTACAATTACGCGCCCAAATCGAGAATGCACTGGCATTACATAAGCGTGATTTACTGGATGGTTATGGTTATGTTTATTTGCCCAACGCACTAGCTCGCAAATATCCGAGTGCCGAAACAGATCCGGGGTGGCAATATGTATTTCCTGCCCATCGTCTCGCCGTTGATCCTCGCGCCAATAAAATACGCCGTCACCATGTGCTTGATCGATCCGTGCAAAAATATGTGAAAACAGCCATACGCGCTGCCGGCATTATAAAAAAGGCCGGCAGTCATACCTTTCGTCACAGCTTTGCCACCCGTTTACTGGAGCAAGGCTACGATATTCGCACTATTCAAACTTTGTTGGGTCACAGCGATGTCAGCACCACGCAAATTTATACCCATGTCGTAAAACGCGGTGCCATGGGTGTCCGCAGTCCGATGGACAATTTATAAAATAGTCCTTCAAACACTGATATTAAAATTCATAGGAAATTTGAGTACCCGCGCCCCAACGGGCGCTGGAATCCGAAAACCCTTGAGAAGCCATCACCGTCCCTTTCCACTGGGGGGTCAATTGCATTGAAATAAAACCATAAACATCTTTCAAGTCGTCCCGTCTAGCACGAGCGGCACGTCGTGTTTCATAAAAGCCGCCCACCTGATAACGCTTTGCACCAGCGGCATCACCAAACCACACCGAACGCTGAGCACCCAGGCTAGCACCCGGCGTATCTTGCAGGTGGTCACCTTTGATCTCACCCCTCTGTCGATAAGCAATGTGGCCAAAGCCGGTCCACGCCCCCCAACGATGGGCAAGTTCCAGACGCAACTCATAGTCAGTTGCGCCTGTTCCCAAGCCTTTGTCTTCATCGGCAGCCGGGTACTTGGTTTTTAGCGTCCAATCCGAAAACCAGCTCCCAAAACGATAACTGTAGGTCAGGTCTAGCGTGACATCGCCCAAGCCTTCGTTTCGGGAGTCGTCCGATACCTGCGAACCACCCGGATCACCACTGCGCAAATTGCCTGGCCCATCAATCTGAACCCAGGGGACAGTCAGTTTGAAGCCCCAGGTGTCGTTGCATAGACGCACGCTGGTAGGGGCGCTGGCGAGAGTTGTATCTTCATCGCCGCCATAATCTCCCACCGAGGTGAAATAGCCACTACTGAGACGTGTTTGCCAAGCCGACGCTGCGTGACCTGCCGGAGGTATAAAAATCGCTGACAGCAATATTATTTGCCGGATTTTCAGAGGCATAGTGACGTAATTGATGAGGATCTCCTTATCTGTGGCCAAGAGTGATGCCGGTCGCTATCTATCCCACACACCAGTTAGTAGTGAGGGCCTAGATTAATGTAGTGGGCCTAGGTTAATGGCTTGTACCGCAGGTTTCCAGAAAATCGCGTTACGATACTGGGCGCGGGAAATATTCCCACCTATATTATCGAGGGAAACAATCCCACACACTAACCCTTCAGGATGAAGCCATGAACAAGGTACTCATCATTACCACCGCAGTCAGCCTGCTAAGCCTGGCCGGCTGTGGTGATGACCGTTCGCAAAGCAGTGAAAATAGCCAAACACCCCAAACACTTACCCCCGTCACGAACAATGCCGACTTTGAGAAGGAGATGAAGCGAAACCTCAAAGCCCTCGGCAGCATGCAAACACCTCCCCCTAGCAATACGCTCCCAGTGGAAGAGGTCGATACCGATGGTGCGAGCGAGTCATCGGGTTTACGGTTTTCCACCACCAATGTGCAAGAGGCCGGCGTTGATGAAAGCGACCTGATCAAGTATGACGGTCGCTACCTCTATGTGACGCAACAAACCGGCTATGGCTATATAGGCATTGACTTCCCTACCATCGATGCGGATGGGATCAGCGAATTAACACCCACCAGCAATGACATCCGGATTCTCGAAACGCAGACCTCACCGGCGAGTGCGGTGGAACGCGCAAGAATTCCCATGGGCGATCAGACGGTCAGCGGGCTCTATCTGAGCGAAAATGCCGTTGAAAACGAAAAGCAACTGACCGTGATCAGCAGCAAATACCAATGGAACTATTCCCGTTGGTATGACATGGGAATGTGGGGGGGAAACTCGAGTACGGAAATTGAATTGTTCGACGTGACCAATCCTCAAACGAGCAGCTCTACCTGGTCGATATCGATCGACGGTACCTATATTGATAGTCGACGCATTGGCAATAAAGTATATGTCATCAGTCGCTACTATCCGCAAATCGATGCGTTTATACCATACCCCGTAGACGAAACCACCGCACGTAATAACGCCACAGTTGTAGATGCGCTAGATGTTAATACACTATTACCTCAGCGTCGTCTTAATGGCGGTTCTGCAGAAAATCACGTGACAACTGACGATTGCCTGATTCCCTCTGGCGGGCCTGAAGATGATGTCTATTACCCCTATATCCTGACGATCACCACGCTGGATCTCAACGATCCCTCACAATTAAACGTCACCTGCATGGTTGGTGAAAATTCCGGTATGTATGCGTCCACCGAAGCACTTTACGTTTATGATCAAAGCGCATGGAATAACACGGTTGTTCATAAATTCAATTTCTCCAATACCGGTGCAGCGTATCGCGCCAGTGGTGAAATCGAAGGTAACGTCGGCTGGAATCAACCGCATTTGCGTTTCAGTGAATACAATGGTGATTTACGGGTGATGACTTCCGATGCACAAAATACTCATCATTTATCAATACTGCGTGAAGCGAGCAGCACTCCTTCACAACTTGCCGTGGTCGCTACACTACCCAATAACCAACAACCTGCCCCCATTGGTAAGCCGAATGAAGCCTTATATGGCGTACGTTTTCTTGGGACGCGCGCTTACGCTGTGACGTTTGAGCGTACAGATCCGCTCTATGTGCTTGATCTCTCCAACCCATTGGCACCCACCATCGCAGGTGAGCTGGAATTGCCCGGTTTTTCTGACTATTTGCAACCATTGGGTGACAACTTGTTGCTGGGTGTGGGTCGTCAAGCGGTGAATGTTAATGGAGCTACAATCATTCAAGGCGTCAAAGTAGGATTGTTTGATACCACCAATATTGCCACCCCACAGGTGTTGCAAGAAGAAATCATCGGAAAGCAGGGAACATCCTCCGCAGCCAGTTACGATTATCATGCACTCAGCTTGCTCAAGATCCCTGATAGTGAGCGTTATCGTCTGGTATTACCTGTTTCCTTGCATGATGGCACACCACAATGGGGTGAAGGTGATAACGCCTACTATCCCTGGCAGTCTTCGCTGTTCCGTCTTTTTGAGATCGATGCAGGGGCCACTACCCCCACGTTGCAATCCACCGGAGATCTGGTGGTGGAAGAGGCCTCTCAAAGTCAGAACTGGGCTACCGCTTATTTCTTTCGCAGTGTCATAGCGGGCGATGATGTCCATGCCATTTATGGTGATAAAGTATGGTCTGCGGCCTGGAATGCCCCCAATGAGGCAATAGGGCCCCAATAGGCGTATGATGAAACCGGTGGCGTAGGCTACCGGTTTCCATTCCCCCAAGACTGTATCCCTTACACGATCAACAGCAGAGAATGAGCGCACCCAAACAGTTACTCATCGTGGCGCATACACCGTCCGAAAATACGCAACAGATGCTCGATGCCATGTTGCGCGGGGCGCGTCATCCTGATATCGAAAATGTCGTCACTCGCCATGTACCGCCCTTGCAAGCCACCGCCGAGGATGTGCTAACCGCAGATGCGATTATTCTCGGCACGCCTGAAAATCTAGGGTATATGAGTGGGGCTTTGAAAGACTTTTTTGACAGAGTGTACTATCCCTGTCTCGAAAAAACTCAAGGCCGACCCTATGCATTATGGATTCGTGCCAGGCACGATGGCACTGGCACCCGACGCGGCGTTGAAACCATCGTTACCGGCTTGCGTTGGCGCGCTGCAAGAGAACCGTTAATTTGTAAGGGTGCTTATCAAGCAATTTTTCTTGATCAATGTGAAGAATTGGGGATGTATATGGCGGCGGGGTTGGATGCGGGAATTTTATAGTTAAAGGAGACATTAACTGCTTTTTAATCTGGCTCCGCAGGCTATGGGGGCACCAAGATTAGGCATACTGATATCGTTCAATTCAATTCTCATGCGTCCAATACACGATGCAAAGTGCGCGCTAGCGCAAGCGCATGATCTCCATCTCCATGCACGCACACCGTATCGGCCTGCAGCGAAATCCATTCACCGGTGCGCGTATATAAACCTTGCTTGTCCCGTACCGACAGCACTTGTTGCAACGCTGTATCTATATCATCGATCAATGCATCCGCATGGCTGCGTGGCGTTAGTGAGCCATCGGCCTCATAGCGTCGATCCGCAAACATCTCTGCCAAATACGGTATCCCTGATAAGGTCGCCTGTTGTTGCAATATAGAATCAGGCAATCCCATCACAGCACAATGACCTACCGATTGTTTCACTGCGCACAAAAATGCCTGTGCGGCAGCCGTGTCATGCATAACGCGGTGATAGAGTGCACCGTGGGGTTTGACATGTGACACACGTGCACCGTGCTGGCGAACCAATGCAGCAAAAGGCGTCAGTTGGTCGATACAACTGGCTTCAATATCTGCCGGGGTTGCCTGTGTTTCGACACGTCCAAAATGCTCACGATCCGGGTAGGAAGGGTGCGCTCCAATCGCAACGTTATAGCGCTGCGCCATTCCTATCGATTGCTGCATGCTGGCAAGATCCCCCGCATGGCCACCACATGCAATATTGGCTCGACGAATCAAGGGCATCAGTTCAGCATCAGTATTGCAACCTTCGCCCAGGTCGGCGTTCAAATCAAGGCGTTGGGGCATAGACATTTCTCCTTGGCACTTATCAAAGTATCTACATACGCCAGCTAAGCATTCTTCGCAAAAGCTGCAGCCGCTGCTCTCTTTGCCACAAAGCCTGATGCGCCTGCTCGAGCGAAATCGGCGTAAAACGCAGCTTATCGCCAGGACGTGCCTGTGCCAATGCCGAGCGCGCAATACTTGCCACCACCCCCACCACCGGGTAGCCCCCGGTGGTCTGGTGATCGGCCAACAATATAATCGGCTGGCCATCCGGCGGGAGCTGAATCAAACCGAAACACACACCCGCCGACTCCTGCCGCTGGGTGGCGTTAATGGATAACGGCGGGCCTTGGAGGCGTAAACCTTGGCGATCCGATGCCGGTAACACCGTGAAGGCGCTGCCCATAAGGGTTTGCAGAGCATGCCCCTGCGCGGCAGGTTGAACACCTTCGAGCAGGGGCAGGGGGCGCTGGGAGGTCAACCACCAATCACGCCATACCGACACCGACCACGCAGGAGCGATAAAGGCATGGTTCGATGCTTTCAAGGCCGTCAGCAGATTACCATAACGTGCATCCTGTGGTGCGGTTGAAATCACATCGCCGAGTTGCAACGCTTGGCCATTCAATCCACCAAAACCATTACGCAGGTCGACGCCATAACCTCCGAGCAATTTGGGCGTTATCAGTCCGCCCTGAATGCACAAATAACTGCGAGCGCCCTGCGACAAGCGCCCCAGCGGCAAACGTGCACCGGCTCGCACCCACAGAGGGCGCCACATGGGCAGCGGCTGTGCCGTATCGCGAAACAGCAGGGGAGCTCCAGTAATTGCGATCAGTGTGTCGTCGCTGAACTCCACATCAATACCTTGTAGGGTCATTTCGATGGCGACGGTATTTTTATTGTTACCGACAATTAAATTGCCTACCTGCAAAGCGTAATCATCGACCGCACCGCCTGGAGTAATTCCCAATGCCTGCCATCCGGTGCGGCCACCATCCTGTAACGTTGACAATAGTCCAGGGTGGCGAAGAGTCAGCATGGCCATGTCTCAAACTGTTCGCGGCTGATCGGCTGGAATTGAATGTTATCACCGGCTTGTAACAGGCAGGGTGCAGGGCGATGCGGATCGAACAATTTCAATGGCGTACGCCCGATCACATGCCAGCCACCAGGTAATGCTTTTGGGTAAATTCCGCAAAGATTGTCAGCGATCGCCACACTACCAGCCGGAACCTGTGTACGCGGGGTCGAACGTCGCGGCAATTGCAGCGAGGCGGGCAAGCCCGTCATATAAGGAAATCCCGGTGCAAAACCAATCATGGCAACCCGATAACTCGCGGCTGCATGCTCGTGCAGCAATTGGCTTTCTGCTATTTCAAGCAGGCCGGCGGCCGCCGATACATCCAACCCAAGTTCATAACAGATCGGTATTTCGTGCCTGGTGACATCCCGCCACTGCCTGGTCTGGTAATCCAGGCCGGCCAACTCTGTCATCCATGTAATGGGATCAAGCCCGGCCTGCAACAGCGCCACCGGGTCATAGTGCACACACACCCGCTGAAAGGCCGGGACGATATCGGTGATAAATTCTGTTTGGATTTGTGCCAATGCCTCACAAAAACCGCTCACGGCGGCAGCGGTGGCTGCGTCATTCGGGCCAGAAAAACTCAGCATCAGCGCACGATCACCCAAGGGTGCAATTTCAGGCCGTAACAAGTCGGCGTTCACCATTCCAGCGCGCAGCTTCGCATGCCAATCGTCGCGTCGTCAAAAAGACAACGGGCAGGTTGCGTGGCTGCACCCAGGCATACCATCAAGGGCAGCAGATGTTCTTCGCGCGGGTGACAAAAGCGTGCATGAGGGGCATTCTGCCATGCAGCCAATCGGGCCTCACGGGTAGACTGGTCGTACTGGGGCGACGTGCAGGTATCGATCAGCCAGTCGTGAAAAGCGTTATTGCGTGCGATCGCCTCAGCGCTGATACCGGTACGCATCAAACTCAAATTGTGGAACGAAAACCCCGACCCCAGGATCAGAACATTATCCTCACGCAACTCACGCAGAGCGTTGCCCATGGCGATATGCGCCTGCGCATCCAGACTGGCCAACAACGATAATTGCACACACGGAATCGAAGCATCGGGTTGCATTAGTTTGAGCGGTACAAAAACCCCGTGATCAAAACCACGCTGTGTATCTATCTTTGTAGGCACTTGATGGGCCTGTAACAATGCTTGTATGCGTTGCGCCAAGGCCGGCATCCCCGGCACCGGGTATTTAATCTGGTAGGATTCCGGCGGGAATCCGTAATAATCATAGAGGAGGGCAGGCTGTTCGGCGCCGGTGAGCGTTGCCGTTACCGCTTCCCAATGCGCACTGATCACCACGATCGCTTGCGGGCGACAAATGCCCTGCAGATAGCTCGCCAAAAACGCATTCATTGCTGCATGCGAAGGCTCCCCCAACAAGGGCAGTGGACCGCCACCGTGAGGAATGAAAAGTACCGGGGCGAGGGGAGACGTGGCTGTGTCAGGCATGGTAACACCTTGAGGTTCAGGCCCTTGATTGTCGGGAACAAGGCCTTTGACTGTACCCCAAAAACACCAAACCGCCCAGTGTCGGGCGGTTTGGCTTAGCAATCGAACGCTACAGATCAACTCAATCGTACAAGCCCCACAACATCGGCCCGAAAGCAACGATGACCAGCACGGTGCCCATGACCATCAACGGCAGTAACAAACGTTCGTGACGATAAAAGAAGGTATCGCCTTCTTGCGCCGCCTTGCTGCACTCGGCTTCACCTACCACCTGACGAGTGAATATGTGGCTCAGGTTCATAGGGGGGGTCAAATAACCCAGTTCCAGCGCCACCAAACAGGTCATCCAGAAATGCACCGGGTGAATACCGTTCTGATAAGCAAAAGGTGCAATGGCCAGCGAGATCAAACCCACAGCAGCAATCGACTCCATAAACATGCCGACCATCACAAACATGGCCATCAGGCAGGCCATCATCTGCCACTTGCTGTCGATGTCATTGAGGAAAGTCGCTGACACCATCTTGCCACCCAAACTGGTCATGATGATAAACGTGGCCATCATGAACAATAGTGCACCGACATGTACCGATGCATCCGACATGGAACGGGTTAACGCACCGCTGACGGTATCCATGCGTTCGGGGTCATGATAAATCGGTTGTGCCTTGGAAAATTTGCGCTCATAGAGAATTACCATGAACAGGATAACGGGCAGTATCACTGGCGCCGAAAACTGATCCAAATGGGCTTCCAGAAATATGTTGTACGCCATCGAGACCAGAATGAACACGATCACATAGGGAATCAACGGGCGCATATTGTTAAGCGAGGGCTGCCAGGCTTGACTAAAGGGTGTCAGACGCAGTGGGTCACGCTTGATCAACATGGCATAGCAGAAGAAAGTAAATACAGTCAGCAGAAACACTTTACTGCCCCAGAAGAACAATGCATCGGTGGTGACTTGTTTGTTTAGAATCGAGATAATGATCACGATCAAGCAAGGCTTCAACACCACCCCGGAACTACCGCTCATTGCAGTAACGGCCAAGGCAAGCTGCCGACGCGTGCCGACCTTACGCAATTCGCGGTACACCACCGTACCCGCCGCAAGCAGAATGATCGATGATGCACCTGTATAAGCAGTGGGAACGGCCATGACTAGAATGGCGACCGTGGCAAGCAACTCGGGTGGCAGTTTCCATGGCGTGAAAATACTGAATACACGCTCACCAATCTGGGTCTGCTTAAGCAGCATGCCACACCATAAATACAGTGCGACATCAAGGTAGGTACCGGCATTATCGAAATAGGCACTGAAGTAAATCGACAAACCAGCAATATGCCGTTGGTTGACAAACACCACCACCGCAAACACCAACATTACGAACGTATAGAGTGGCACCGATAACAAGGCGTGACCCAATTTTCCACCGGGTTTGGCATCCTTGGGCATATTGAACAACTGATACAGCGATATCAGCGCCAACACTGTAGTACCCGCGACCAAGCCGTTAATCAAGAACGGATTACTCACCTCGATACTGGAATTAAATGTCGAGGAACGATAACTCCAAGCCGAAAAAGCCAGCGCCGCATTTGCCAGAAATTGCAGGCTCGTCGAAAGCTTGAAATCCAGCGCCCACATCATCGGCCGGAAGGCAATATGATGACGCTTGTGGGTGGCAATACCGGCTGCAAAGAATAACAACACCAACAAAATGGATTGCTGCTGCGCGGTCGCAAACACACTGGCTTGCGAAAACTGGTGTTCCAATCCACGGAACAACTTAACCCCCAACGTTACGCGTGCCTCATACTGCTCAATCAGCTGAAACTCACGCACACAGGATCGATGCTGGTTTTCCAGTGAGGTACGGGCGCTTTCGCGGTTAAAACCATCATCAAACAGATCAAAATCCCCGGCGGATTTTTTTGATTCGGCTTCCAATTCATCCAGTCGTTGATCGATATTGATATTGGGGTTACACGTGGGCTTGGCGGGTTCTGCGCGCAGCGCAAAATAATCATCCCACAGGTATTCCCCCAATTTGGTCATTTGTCCATGAATACTCTCACCAGTACGGGCGAAAATCAGGAACACCAATACAAACAATATCACCAGCACAGGTGCCCGTTCTGAAAAAAACGCAACATTTGCGTTTTTAGCATCGGCAGATAATTCATTCACGGCACTACTCCCCACTATTCTGCAATTACTCGGCGCTGTAATTATTCAGCGTCTGCCGAGGTACATTCCGCCAAGGTCGCTTCAATCTGGCAACGCACTTTGCGCAACAAGGTCAGCATATTGGGGTCATAAATGTTCTGGCTTCTGAAATTGAGACGAATATTGCGGGTTTGTTGATGATATTCGTCCTTGCGATTTTCGGGCAGCGCCACCCACAACTCTTTAGGGATTTTGTCTTCGGCTGCACGAATGATGGCGAGGTTCTTTTCAAAATTATTGGCGAAATACTCACGTGATTTCTGAGCAAAATCTGGCGGCAGTTTCGACCAGCGCGCCACGAATTGATTATTGCCTTGTACCAGCGGCATATTCAAAATACCGCCGGTCGTGCCCAGCCCTTTGTTCAATTCCATCAATTCATAAACGATCGCGGGCCCCGCAGTGATATCCGTCGCGCCGTTATTGAACTTTTGGAACATATTGGTCATGGTCGATGATACAGGTGTCATACCCAGATCGAGTACGAGTTGGCGCATTTCAGGCATGGTATCGAGAATGGCGATTTTCTTACCCGCCATGTCCGACAAGCTTTGCAGTTTGCGATCGTGGGTAAACAAATACACTTGCCCTGCAGGCTGAATGCCGACCACTTCATAATCGCCTACACGCATATACTTGGCCGCGTTGGGTTTGGCCAGCGTGCCCATCACCATCTGCAAGTGTTTATAGGTGGGCATCGAGGCAGGCGCATCGAGCGTACCGGTGAATTTATTGAAATTGCGCGCCTGAATACTCGACATATTGGCGAGATCGCACACGCCTGCTTTCATCTCTTCGGCAACAATTTTTTCATTGATGTAAGGCTTCATGGTGAGCTTAACGCCCCAGCCGAGAGCCGCCGTTTGGTAGTCAAGCAGGGCTTGATGCTCCGGGCCGCCTTCTCCCATAAAGGTAAACGCACACATGGTGATGGGTACCGGTTCTGCTGCAATTGCATTGCCTGCCAGTGCGCCAGCAGCAACCGCCGCCGCAACGCCGTTCATTAGCCATTGCTTAACGATCTTGAATTTCATATCTATACCTGCAAAATTTTGTTGTTATTTATTTTCGCCGTCAATTACAGCAATTCATCGATATCCAGACCGGTCGACTCCGATTTGTCGTCCCAGAACGTACCCAGCGCGTTATAAGGTGTGCGTTGACCGGTGGCCTGTGTCCACATCTTGTCAGAAATTAGCTTAATACCTCGCGTCGCCATTTCGTCGAGCAACTTCAGGTCAGGGTTGGCCGGGGTTGTTTTCTTGGTATTCACATGGTCACGAATGACGGCCTTTGTTTTTTCGACGTCGCCCATGGTGTAGTACACAGTGGCTTCCATTAATTGCACCATGCGCACGCCTTTGGCTTTGCCGAGTTCTGATGCCTTGGTCAGCGTAGCGAGACCGCCGGCCATTTCGGTTTTTTCACCGCCGATGTTGGATTTCATAATGGTGGCAGCGGCTTTAACAGCTTCTGGCATGCCCCAGAATTCATCGCTGTTCACGCAGTCGAGGCCACGAAATACTTTAGGCATGGTGTCTAACGGCACCCCTGCAGTGCCACCGTTGGCAAGGTCGGTCTGGAAGGCCTGCAAGCCTCCCAACAAACCGAACAAATAACTCATTTCCTCGTTACGATCATCGAATTCGGGGCATTCATCACCGGGCTCACCAAAATGACGAATCGTGGCTTTATAACCAAAATACTGGCGACGTGCCGCCACTTCGGCCCAGCGTTTTTGCAGGGTGCGGGCATCTTGTGCAGATTCGGTATCGTTTTTACGCATGGCGCGGATATAGCGCAATTCTTCTTCTTTGCTACGCTCATCGGCACACATGCCCGAGGCCAAGGTCAACATCGGTACCATCGGGTCGGTCGCTGGCGCCAGCGGAAAGGTCATCGCTCCCATGCCTTCCCCCATGGCACACATGACATCGGTATCTTCCGACGCCATAAACCACGGCGTAATATAGTCATTGCCAAAACTGACCATGCCCGATCCGGCCATATCGCGCATCATGTTGTGCGTACATCCGCTCATCAACGCAGCAAGCGAGATCAATGATAAATTGAGCAGGGATTTCGGTAGGCGCATGTTATTTGAGTCCTTAATTATTCTGCTTGGTGGATCGAGCAACGCGCGGGCATGCAAACCGCCTTTGCAGACACTCCTTGTTCACCTTTTCCGGCGCGGTAGACGACACTTCTCACGTTGGCAAGGTAGGTGATAGGGGGTCGGACTGTCTTAGTCCAAGTGGACTAGCATTGACTGGCGGTCAGATCGGCCCGTGGTAACGCCCTGTTTTTATGATAAAAAGGCACATCCGATACGCACTCTAAACCACACGGACAGGCCTGCCATGCCGATGGATTTTCACCCGCAAACACGCGCTTTCATCGAACAACTTTATGCCAGTGAATCGCGCCGGATTTTTGCCACCCTGGTGCGTTTGTTAAAAGATTTTGATCTCGCTGAAGAGGCCATGCAGGAGGCGTTTACGACCGCCCTCACACAATGGGCTGCGCAGGGGGTTCCCGCACAGCCGCGTGCTTGGCTGGTGTCCACCGGGCGTCACAAAGGTATCGATATATTGCGCAAGCGTGGTCGCCACACAGTGGATATCAGCAGTGTCGATGAAACGCAATTTGCGCAAGATGACCCAGCTTTTAATGAGGATATTGAGGATGATCGCTTGCGGTTGGTGTTTGCATGTTGTCACCCGGCCCTTTCGCAAGAGGTGCAGATTGCGTTAACCCTGCGAGAAGTGTGTGGATTATCGACCGAGGCGATTGCACGCGCATTTTTAATTGCACCGACGACGCTGGCACAGCGGTTGGTGCGGGGTAAGGCCAAAATACGCAGTGCGGGTATTCCGTTTGAAATTCCAGCGCCGAATGCGTTGCAGGAGCGATTGCAGAGTGTTTTAACGGTCATTTATCTGATTTTTAATGAAGGTTATTACGCCAGCTCAGGGGAGGCGTTATTAAATTCGGAGTTTTCGCAGGAGGCTATCCGTCTGGCGCGGTTACTGTTTGAGTTGATGCCGCATTCTGATATCAATGGGTTGCTTGCTTTGATGTTGTTACATGAATCTCGACGGCATACGCGTTGTGATATTAACGGCGATATTGTGTTGCTTGAAGATCAGGATCGGCAGCGCTGGGATAATGCGCTGATCGATGAGGGGCGGCAGCGGGTGGAGCAAGCGCTCTCTGCGGGATCACCCGGGCCGTATACGGTGCAGGCGGCGATTGCTGCGGTGCATGCTGATGCGGTGGATGCAGCGGGTACGGATTGGGCGCAGATTTGTGCGTTGTATGAGGTGTTGTTGCGTTTGACGCCTAGCCCGATTGTTGAGTTGAATCGGGCGGTGGCGATTGCCATGCGGGATGGGGCGGTGGCGGGGCTTGGGTTGATTGAGGCGATTGAGGGGGGAGGGGAGTTGTCGGGGTATTCGTTGTTGTATGCGGCGAAGGCGGATTTGTTGCGGCGTGCGGGGCAGACGGTGGCGGCACGTGTTGATTATGCAAAAGCGTTGGGGTTGGCTGGAACGGATCCGGAGCGGCGGTTTCTTGAAAGGCGTTTGCGGGAGTTGGATTTGCAGAGTTAGCTGTGAATAAATCGTTGCGATTGGATTCTACCATAGGCCTTGCGGGGGAGATGGTTTATGGAATCGCCGCAAGTACATCCCTGTAGGCTCGACGGCGCCATCCATGGCGCCGACGTTCCATAAACCATCTCCCCCGCAAGACCTCTAATTTTCAGTGCCAGTATGTTCTCTGTGTCTTTAAATCTACATTGGGATAAGGGTGTCGATTTGCTGATTCTGGTTCGGTGAAAAAAATTTTAGCTGGGATGTCGATCTACGAGTTCGTGCTTCGACTACTTCGTGTCATTCACAACCATCACGAGGAAATCCCCATGAATATTACGCCTACTGAACAACACCAATGGCTGCAATCCCTCATCGGTCGCTGGCACTATGAATCCCAATGCAGCATGGCCCCCGATCAACCCTCAGTCACCATTACCGGCACCGAAGTCGTCAAACCGCTAGGCAAATTGTGGATTGTTGCCGAAGGCGAGGGCACCATGCCTGACGGTGAACCTGCACTAACGCGATTGACGCTCGGTTATGACCCTCAGCTTGCCTGTTATGTCGGAACCTTCGTCGGTTCGATGATGACGTTTCAATGGGTGTATCGTGGGCAGTTGAGCGCTGATCGCAAAATTCTTACCCTTGATACTGAAGGCCCAATCTGTGGTCCAACAGGTTTTGGCAACAGAATGGCCAAGTACCAGGACATCACTGAAATCATCAATGAAAATGAACGCGTTTTCCGTTCACAAATTCTTGATGAAAATGGTAAATGGCAACAGATAATGTCCTCGCGATACACCCGTGTAGATTGAGTGAAAACAATTTACACGGCAATTACCCCAATAGCTAACCACTGAAGTATAGAGGGCCACCTCATGAAATACATGCTGTTGATTTACGGCGACGAAAACGCCTGGACTCCTGCCGAGCGGGAAGATTGCATGCAAACGTCCGCCAAACTGTGTGAAACCCTCGCCGAAAAAGGCTACTACCGTGGCGCATCACCGCTGCATTCCGTGACCACCGCCACCAGCCTGCAAATTCGTAACGGCAAGCCATTAATTACAGATGGCCCGTTTGCCGAAACCCGCGAACAGCTCGGCGGGTATTACCTGATTGATGTTCCCAATCTCGACACCGCCCTCGACATCGCGGCACAAATTCCCGGCGCACAAAAAGGTACCGTCGAGGTACGACCCATTTTTGAACTGGATGGCTTACCGACAATACCCGCTTAAACGCAGACATCCACAGATTCTGGTAAAGAAGCCTAAAATCAAACACGAATATCCGTCAAACTAAGGAACCCACCATGGCACGCAAAATTTTTGTCAATCTTCCCGTTAACGATCTGCCCAAATCCAAGGCCTTTTTTGAAACCCTGGGGTTTGCATTTAATCCGCAATTTACTGACGAAACCGCCGCCTGCATGATTATCAGTGAAGACATTTATGCGATGCTGCTTACCCATGAAAAATTCAAAATGTTCACCCCCAAGCCCTTGTGCGACGCACGCGAAGCGACGGAGGTATTGAATTGCTTAAGCTGCGAAAGCCGGGCAGAAGTCGATGACCTGGTCAAAAGCGCTTTGGCCGCCGGTGGTACCACTTACAACGATCCTCAAGACCACGGTTTTATGTACGCGCATGGTTTTCAGGATCTCGACGGCCATATCTGGGAGCTGGTCTATATGTCGTCTATGCCGCCACAATAAAACTCACTACCCGTCATAGAAACACGCCAGGGAATTCATTTGTTTTCCTGGCTCAGTGCGGCTACCCAATGTGCGGTAGCCAGCGACTGCTCGCTGCCTTGCGCCTGCAATCCGGCAATCACACCCTCACGGTCGGCGTTATCCCGGTTCTGGCTCATTTTCCATTTGCCTTCAATGCGCTCTATTGGAATTTCGATCCCCACAATGGCATTCATGGTTTTATCGATATAGTCGGCTGGTGTGTCAGTGATTTTCCAGGGCGTGGCAAAGCCTGCCTCATTGGCTGCCGTCAAGCGCTCCAGTAATGCCAGAAATGCGGCGCGATCGTCCACCACCTGTGGAATCCCTTGCACGTGCACCACGGCATAGTTCCACGTGGGCACCACTTTGCCGTGCGTTTCCTTGCCGGCATACCACGACGGTGTCACATACGCCTGTGGTCCCTGAAACACTACCACCGAAGGCAGGGTAGGGGAGAACTCCCGCCATACCGGATTAGCGCGCGCCACGTGTCCCATCAATACCCCTTGCTTGCCTCTCGAGGTATCCAGCACAAAGGGAATATGGTTTACCAGCAAGCCCCCTGGGCCAAGCGTTATCCAGGTGGCAAACGGATACTGACGCATCAGTTCATGCAAACGTTCGGGGCACTCTTCTTCAAACATCGAAGGCAAATACATCTCAAATCCTTTTCTTTAGTGCGAACGGTGATTCCAAAATTTTTTGTGGCAGGCGGTAACGTGGCAGAACCTGCAAGTGACAAAACCTATACCTGAATAGCCCAGCTATTCACAATCAAAAAAGAGATGGCGATGCCTGGGATCGCAAGCGACCGATTTTGAGTTGTCATCATCCTCTTCTACACGCGGCTCCTCGCGGGAATACGTTCGCGCTGGCGGCGTCGCCAGCGAGGGTTCAATGTCACGCTCACTTGACTGGCTATCGGCCTTTCCTTGCTGCATTTGGGTTGAGGGCTTATTTCCTAACGCCAGCGCGCACTGGCGAACGGCGCGTTGGCCTTCACTCTCACCGACCTGTAGCAGTGTGGAGCTGCCGGAGAACAGTCCCATTTTCATGACTTGCTCGATAAAGTAGAGGCGTCCACTCAAGGTCGAAATTTTCAGGTCATTGTTGCCAAATTCTGATTCCGTCGACAGCACATGCTGCCCTGGCGCTACTTCAACATAAATGTAGACTTTATTGGCAGTCTGCCCGATTTCCTTCCCATTGAGGTAAACCGATTGCTTGATCGATTGCCCAATGACGGAGTTGCGATAAATATATAGACCGACTGCACCCTCCGTCGGCGGAGAAAACACCTTATGGGCGCGATCCGCTTGCTCGGACGCCATCGGTACCGATGCACAGCCCTGCAGCAGCAATAGCGAAATAAACCAAGCGTAAGCAGCCAGTTTAAACAACGTCATAAGAAACTCCTACTCGTATTAACACTCATACCCTTTATCGGTGATCAAGCCCAAACCTGTATACAAATGAAATCAATCTAACCCTCGCGGGTGTCAACGCACCTGCCAAACTGCCACTCCCCAAGGCTATAATAGCCCCCTTTGCATTCCGGCATCGCTTTCGCGTGCCTCCAACCGACAGTCAGAGACATCATGAGTCAGCAAGCATACGACGTCAGCACCTTCCAGGGCCTGATCCTGGCGCTGCAAACCTACTGGGCCAAACAAGGCTGTGTCATCGTGCAACCCCTCGACATGGAGGTAGGCGCCGGCACCTTCCACCCTTCCACTTTTCTGCGCGCGATCGGGCCCGAAACCTGGAGCGCCGCCTATGTTCAGCCCAGCCGTCGACCTGCTGATGGCCGGTACGGTGAGAACCCCAATCGCCTGCAACACTACTACCAGTTCCAAGTCGTTCTGAAACCGTCGCCTGACAATATTCAGGAACTTTATCTCGGCTCACTCAAGGCGCTCGGCATCGATCCCACCGTCCATGATATTCGCTTCGTCGAAGACAACTGGGAATCGCCGACCCTCGGCGCCTGGGGCCTCGGTTGGGAAATCTGGCTCAACGGTATGGAAGTCACTCAGTTCACCTACTTCCAACAAGTGGGCGGCATCGATTGCTACCCGGTCACTGGTGAAATCACTTACGGCCTTGAGCGCATCGCCATGTACCTGCAAGGTGTGGACAGTGTCTACGATCTGGTGTGGACCGATGGCCCCTTCGGCAAAGTCACCTACGGCGATGTGTTCCTGCAAAATGAAATCGAGATGTCGACCTTCAACTTTGAACACGCCGACGTCGCCATGCTGTTGCGCAACTTCGACGACTACGAGCGCGAAAGCCAACGCCTGATCGCAGCCGGTTTGCCGTTGCCTGCATACGAGTATGTTTTGAAAGCCTCACACACCTTCAATCTGCTGGATGCCCGTCGCGCCATCTCCGTCACTGAACGTCAGCGTTATATTCTGCGCGTGAGAGGCTTGGCACGCGCTGTCGCACAAGCCTATTTCGACGCGCGCCATGCACTGGGTTTCCCGCTCGCACCGGTCGCCATTCGTGAAGAAGTGCTGAAAAAACTCGCTGACGACTCAGCTGCCTGACATAAAGAATGCTGCATAAGAGTACCAACCAATGACCATGGAACAACGCGATCTTTTAATAGAACTGGGCTGCGAAGAGCTGCCGCCCAAGGCCTTGCGCAAACTGATGGAGGCCTTCCGTGACGGTATTGCCGATGGGCTGCAACAACACGGTTTGCACTATGCTGGTATTAACGCCTATGCGTCGCCACGCAGATTAGCCGTTATGCTCACCCAGCTCGATGCCCAGCAAGCTGATCAAGCCATTGAAAAGCGCGGCCCGGCCCTCACCGCCGCCTACGATGCCAGCGGCAACCCCTCCAAAGCAGCAGAAGGCTTTGCTCGTTCCTGTGGTGTTAGCTTTGATGCACTCGAAAAGCTCGAAACCGACAAAGGCACTTGGCTGGTGTATCGCAGCACGCAAAAAGGCCAACCGCTGGCCAACCTGTTGCCAACCATTATTGATAACGCGTTGAATAAGCTGCCCATTCCCAAGCGCATGCGCTGGGGTTCACATAAAGTACAATTTGTGCGGCCCGTACATTGGCTAGTCGTACTGTTTGGCACAGACGTTATCCCCTGTCAGGTATTGGGACAAACCGCTGGTCGTACCACACGCGGACACCGCTTTCACGCGCCTGCGCCTATTGAACTGCAACAGCCTGCCGACTACGTCGAAGCGCTCGCCAAGGCTCGCGTCATCATCGATTTCGATCAGCGCAAAGCCACTATCGAAAAGGCCGTCGCACAGGTATCCCAACAACATCACGCACACGCCAAAGTCGATCCTGACCTACTCGAAGAAGTCACCGCACTGGTCGAATGGCCGGTACCGCTGGTGGGCCAATTCGAAGCCGACTTTTTACAAGTCCCACAAGAAGCCCTTATCTCCACCATGGAAGGTAATCAGAAATACTTCCCACTGCTGGACGCGCAAGGTAAATTGCTCAACAAATTTATCACCATCGCCAACCTCGAATCACCCGCTCCGGAAAAGGTCATCGCCGGTAATGAAAAGGTTGTACGTCCTCGTTTGTCCGACGCCCGTTTCTTCTATGAAACCGACAAAAAGAAAACCCTCGAGCAACACGGTGAAGCGCTAAAAAATGTCACCTTCGAAATTCAACTGGGCACGGTGTATGAAAAAGCCGAGCGTGTCAGCGTGCTCGCTGGCCAGATAGCTGATGCCATTGGCAGCAACATCGCCTGGGCAGAACGGGCAGGGCGCTTATGTAAAGCCGATCTCGCCAGCGGCATGGTCGGTGAGTTCCCCGAACTGCAGGGCATCATGGGGCAATATTACGCCCTCCATGAAGGTGAACCATTAGATGTCGCCAAAGCGCTTAACGAGCAATATCAGCCGCGTTTTGCCGGCGATGCGGTACCGGCAACCCTGACGGGCGCAGCGGTCGCCATCGCCGACAAGATCGACACACTCGTCGGTATTCTTGGTATCGGTAAACATCCCACTGGCGACAAAGATCCCTATGCACTGCGTCGCGCCGCGATCGGTGTATTACGCATCATCATCGAAAAAGCACTGCCACTGGATCTACGCTGGTTGTGTGAAAAAGCACAAGCTCTGCATGGCGAGCGCGTCAACAACACCAATATCGAAAAAGACTTTCTGGATTTCATGCAAGGACGCTATTTGGCGTTCTTCCAGGAGCAAGGCGTCTCCACCGATATCGTGCGTGCAGTATTGGCCGTCGCCAACAGCCAGCCGCTGGATTTCAGTCGTCGCATTCAGGGCGTTAGAACCTTCAAGGGCCTGCCCGAATCGGAGGCCCTCGCAGCAGCCAATAAGCGCGTACGCAATATCCTCAGCAAGCGCACCGAAACCTCGGCGCTTCCCACGATAAATGCAAGCTTGTTATCAGAGAAAGAGGAACTGGCTCTGTATCAGGCCCTTCAAACAATTACGACCCAATCTGTCAACGCGGGGGATGACTACTCAGCGAGGCTGCAAACCTTGGCACAATTACGTGCGCCGGTAGACGCCTTCTTTGACAAGGTTTTAGTAAATGCCGAAGATACGTTTGTACGCAATAATCGTTTGAGTCTTCTGTCGCAGCTGCAAGGTTTGTTTCTGGGTATTGCCGATATTTCGGAACTCCAATAAGCGATTACAAGGCACAATCGAGTGAAAAGGGAAGGGCTGTTCACTCAGCCCCTCCTGGCTTTCCCTCACGCAGGGGTATCGGATAAATCTATCGCTTCCCTTCACTGTCACATCCACCCCTGTCCGTGCAACGCCTGCTGACAATAGCAGTGATCCCGATACCGGTATTGCTAGAATTTACAGTGGGGTTTTGTTACAACAGGATTTATCCGCGCCGATCTTATCGCTGCATCAATTTCGCAACCAGGACAAGGCAAACGAGTACATGCCCATTTTGAGAGGAATTCTGTTCAATATTGGTTTCGGTCTGGGAATCGCCATTCACAGTCTCATTACCAGCCTGATCTCTCCTTTTGTCAGCCAAACCCAACGCTACTTTTTTGCTGCCAAGCTGACACGTTTTATCGGTTGGTGGCTGAAAGTATCCTGCGGAATTACCTATCGGGTTGAAGGCAGAGAGAACATCATTCATACCCCGGCCGTCATTGTCTCCAATCATCAAAGCGCCTGGGAAACCTTCATCATTCAGCACCATTTCGATCCCTTGTGCCCGGTGCTGAAAAAGGAACTGACACAGATCCCGTTTTTTGGGTGGGCGCTACGCCTGGTCAACCCTATTGCCATCGATCGCAACCGTAAGCAAAACGCCCTCAAGCAAGTGATTACCCAAGGCATCGAGCGTTTACACAATGGCCAGTTTGTCATGATATTCCCGGAAGGCACCCGGGTTCCACCGGGCCAAATCATTCCCCACTTTTCTGGTGGGTCCCTGTTGGCCATCAAAGCAAAAGTACCCATCGTGCCGCTAGTACATAACGCAGGCCAGTTCTGGCCTGCCCGCAAGCTGGCGAAATATCCGGGTGTTATCACGCTCAAGATCGGTACACCGATCGATACCCAGGGCAAAGATGCCAAAACGCTCACCCAAGACATTGAAGCCTGGATACGCAGCGAAGAAGCCAAACTGCCTAGACGTACGTAGTTCCCCGCATTAACCCTCAAGTACTACTCCCCGAAGCCGCTACCACTTGCAGGGCGGCTACGTCGCTTGGGGTGACTGTATCATCAGCCAAACAAACCCGGTTTCGTCCGCTCTGTTTGGCGTGATACAACGCTTCATCGGCCCAGGCAATCAGCTTTTCACGGGTGTCCTCATCCTGGGGAACGCGCACACACCCTCCAATACTGATCGTCACATTGATGACTTGTTCTTCCCACCGGAACTCAAGCGCTTCTACCATCTGCCGTATACGTTCTGCGACCGTACTGGCACCATCATGCGCCGTCTCGGGCAAAACCACACAAAATTCCTCACCTCCGTAACGCGCCAACCTGTCACTTGGCGATCGCAACCCTGCCCGAATACAGGTAGCTACCGCCCTCAAACATGCATCCCCCGCCAAGTGTCCCCAGGTGTCGTTGAAGCGCTTGAAATGGTCGATATCCACCATGAGCACCCCCAGGTTACGTTGATAACGACGGCAACGAATCACCTCATCGTCCAACACCTGATCCAGGAAACGACGGTTCTTTAGTCCAGTGAGCTGATCCGTCGCACTCAACTCCAATAGGCGGGTGTTCAATACTTCCAATTCATGTGTACGCTCATGTACGCGCGCCTCCAATTCTTCATTGGCCTGCTGCTGTTGATGTAGTGCTTCTTCACGCATCAGGCGTAGCTCACGCTCACTCTCCAACACATGCTTCTGGGCTCCGAAGCGCAGCCGCCGTTCCAGATTGATACGCTCAGCCAGCGCAAACGATAACAACACCACTTCGATCAGCGATCCAACCGCTGTGGCGTAGACTGTAAATGGGGTGCGAGGTAACACACCCACCATGTTCATGACCGTAAAGAATCCCCCGACAATTAACACCGTCCATGCCAAGCAGTAATATCGCGCCTGTGAATATCCCCGGTACCAGACCCAATAGCCCGCCAATAACGCCAATAGACACGCACCCGAGGTCAGCACCGCACCGATTCGAATGGTCAGTTGGTAGGGCAGCATGAACGACGACAGCATTAATCCAATAGCGATATAGAGAGCCACTCGGTTGATACGGTATAGGCGTGGGCTGCGTTTTCTCAGCTCCAGAAAAGCCTCTTGAAACGTTAGCGTTCCAATCATGAGCGCCCCTACCCAAACACTGACATTGAAGGTATTCCACGTAACCGCATTGGGCCACAAGTACTGAAACGACAAACCATCAATCGTTGCCTGAAAACCTACGATCGCTAGCACATAACACACGTACCAAAAGTATTCGCTATTGCGCACAGCGATGAATATAAAGAGGTTATACAACGCCATCACCAACATGACACCGAAGTAAGCGCCAAACCAAAGGCTCATATTGATTTCGTTGCTGTAGAACGCAGTAGGACTCCATAACCGTAGCGGAAACTGCGTTGCACTGCTGGTGTGTATGCTGAAGTACAGCGTCACCTTTTCATTGGCGGACAAGGTGTAGGGCAACACATAGTTGCGATGCACAATCGGTCTTTGATGAAATGGAAGTGAATCCCCCAACCGGTAGAGCAGTGATGTTTCATCCAGTCGGTTTGTATACACATCGACGCTGTCCAATAACGGGTAAGCGATTTCCAGAAACAAGGTTTGTGGCGAAGCCTGTAAATTGATTAGTTGCACACGAAAAACAAATCGCGTGTCTCTGAACCCAAAGCTGTTCCCGTTATCTTTTAGTATCTTCCAGGCATCTTGATCGATGGTGTGCAAGGGCTGCGTAGCATCGCTTAACTCCTGCCATTGGATTGAGTAGCTCAATCCTGTCGATTCAATCCCCCTCAGCACCTCGTTTCCATAGCTTTTTGTGATGACTACAGTTAGCAACAGGGACACGAGGCAACGCAATGCGATGCTCAGCTTCATGATCCTTGGGCTCCCTCTTGGGTAGTGAGTGTTGTCCTTTTTTTAACTATAGCTGCTTCGACATGACTGTCCCTCAGAAGCATTACCTGTTGCTGTGTGTTAGAGAGCAAACCTTTTGTTAAGTCTTCGGTATGGGTCGTATCTTGCTGTGGCCTATAGCTTCTTGGTTCGTTTGGGGTAGTAAGCGAGCTGTTGGGCGGAGGAAGAGGGGGGATGGGAGGAAACAAAGGGGGGGGGAGGAGAGCGGTAGCGGTGTTTACTGTAGTTCGTTCATTCCGCGCTATGTTCCACGTGGAACATAGCGCGGAAAAGTGAATTGACAACTACACGTCCAGGTTCGCTACGTTAAGAGCATTAGTCTCAATAAAGTCACGACGAGGCTCCACAGCATCACCCATAAGCGTGGTGAATATTTGATCAGCCGCGATTGCATCTTCGATTGTTACGCGCAGCATGCGTCGACCTTGGGGGTCCATGGTCGTTTCCCACAGTTGCTCAGGGTTCATTTCACCCAAACCTTTGTAGCGCTGAATTTGGTGACCGCGACGTGATTCATCCATCAACCAGTTGAGTGCTTCCTTGAAACTCACCACGTTACGCGAACGTTCGCCCCGGCGAATATAGGCGCCTTCAGACATCATGTTCCTGATCTTATCCCCTAACTCAGCTATTGCGCGGTAGTCATTCGACACAACAAAGTCGCGTCCCAGTGTGAATTCATAGGTAACACCGTGCACAACCTGTTTCAAGCGAGGTAAAAAGATATTGCGCTCTTTATCCTCAAACAAGGTTGCCAAGTAACGTTCGGAAGGCGGGCAGGAGGCATTCAAGCGCGCTTCTAGCTTCGCCGCCCATTCCTTTAACACCTGTTGATTGCCCAGTTCAGTTTCCCGAACGGGATCAATATATATCAACTGTTCCAGAACAAAACTGGGGTACAGACGCGACAGACGCTCAATACGCTGGAATACGGCACGATACTCATGCACAAGCTTCTCCAAACCTTCTCCCCCTATAGGCGGTGCTTCTGGCGAGGTAAAAAGCGATGTTTCATCTATTGCCGAATTGGTGAGGTACTCAGACAAGGCAGTATCATCCTTCAGGTACTGCTCAAACTTACCCTTCTTGATTTTATACAGGGGAGGTTGGGCGATATAGATGTACCCACGCTCAATCAACTCTGGCATCTGACGAAAGAAAAAGGTCAACAGCAGCGTACGAATATGCGAACCGTCGACATCAGCGTCGGTCATGATGATGATGTTGTGGTAACGGGTTTTATCCGGGTTGTATTCCTCCCGCCCAATACCGCAGCCCAGTGCCGTGATCAAAGTCCCCACTTCCGCAGACGAAAGCATTTTGTCGAATCGAGCCTTTTCCACGTTCAGGATCTTGCCCTTCAAAGGCAAAATTGCCTGGGTCTTTCGATTGCGTCCTTGCTTGGCTGATCCGCCTGCAGAATCACCCTCGACGAGGTAGAGTTCAGAGAGCGCGGGGTCCTTTTCCTGGCAGTCTGCTAGCTTACCCGGCAATCCTGCGATATCCAGGGCACCCTTCCGGCGCGTCATCTCGCGTGCTTTTCTGGCCGCTTCGCGGGCACGTGCCGCGTCGACTATCTTCTGGCAAATATTCTTGGCATCGTTGGGTTGCTCCATCAAGTATTCGTTGAGCTTTTCAAACATCAGTTGCTCAACCACCGGCTTAACTTCCGAAGACACCAATTTATCCTTGGTCTGCGAAGAAAACTTGGGGTCTCCCACTTTTACAGAGACAATCGCCACCAACCCTTCGCGCGCGTCATCGCCACTGGCCGAAATCTTGAATTTCTTTGCGATCCCTTCCTGTTCAAGGTATTGGTTGATACAACGTGTCATGGCACTACGGAAACCTGCCAGATGGGCACCACCATCCCGTTGGGGGATGTTGTTGGTGTAACAGAGCACGTTTTCTTGATAACCATCATTCCATTGCAACGCAATTTCGACACCTACACCGTCTTTATTGCCGGAGTAGTAGAACACCTTATTGAGTGGCGTCTTGTTCTGGTTCAAATACTCAACAAACGCGCCTAATCCGCCCTGGTACTGAAACACATCAACGTCGCCTGTACGCTCATCCTTCAGCGTAATCTTGACACCAGAATTCAGAAAGCTAAGTTCCCGTAAACGACGGGCCAGAATGTCATGTGAAAACTTAATATTGGTAAAGGTATCGGCGGAGGGTTTGAAATGCACTTGCGTGCCTGTCGTCTCGGTCTCGCCAATGGGGGCGAGGGGCGCATCCGGAACACCGTGTCGGTAAACCTGTTCCCAGACCTTGCCTTCACGCCGAATGGTTAATACCAACTTCTCCGACAAGGCGTTGACCACACTCACGCCCACACCATGCAAGCCGCCCGAGACCTTATAGGTGTTGTCATCGAACTTACCGCCTGCGTGCAACACAGTCATGATCACCTCGGCGGCTGACACGCCTTCTTCCGGGTGCAGGTCCACCGGTATACCACGGCCATCGTCACAAACAGTAATGGTTTCATCGGGGTGAATTACCACCTGTACATCGGTACAGAAACCTGCAAGAGCTTCATCAATGGAGTTGTCTACTACTTCAAACACCATATGATGCAATCCGGTACCGTCATCAGTATCCCCGATATACATCCCTGGTCGCTTACGTACCGCATCGAGGCCCTTCAGAACTTTAATACTCGACGAGTTATAGGTATTCGTAGAAGTCTGGGGATTTTCTTCTTGCGTCATTTTTATATGTGCTCCCGGAGATTTGGCACTGATAATGGGCCGATGGAACCATGTTCCACGTGAAACATTTTATCATGTTTATCGCTTGAAAAGCCTTTAGTTTCAGGCGCTTCGACGCTGGTGACAAACATCTGCAAGCCTAGAGAACGGACCACAGAGATGATTGAAAGAGCATGTCGGCTATCCAGTTCTGCAAAGGCATCATCGAAAAGAAAAATCACTTCCCCTTCGACATGGGTCTGCTGGAATAATCGCGCCTGACTGATCTTGCACAAACTGGTGAGGTGTCTAAGTTGGCCACGTGAAAAGAAATCACGCACTAAAACTTCATCGTATTGCACCTTAAAGTCAAAGCGCTGTGGACCACAGGTTGAAGTGCCACGCTCTATATCCTTTTCGCGGACTTGTTGCAATTGGTCCGCTAGCGAACGCCCCCCAGCCCAACCGCGGGAATAAACAAACTTAACGCGCTCAAGCTCATAGCTTGGGCTTCCAAACGCATCCCTATAGTCAACCGCGTTGGTATAAAGCCCAGTACAAAATTTCTCGAGAAACTCTTCTCTAAGCACAGATAGGCGTTCACCCCACTGAGCAAATTGTTCGTCCCAGCTGTCCAGCTCACGAAGAAAAGATACACTATGTATACCTTCCCTTTGAATATTGTGGTTTCGTAGCAACTTATTCCTGTTCTGTAACGCCGTAGTAAATCGTCGATATACCTCAAAATAATCGCTTCCATGTTCCACGTGGAACATAGTCCAATCTACAAATTCACGCCGATTGGATGGATCACCCGTTAACAAGTTAACGGACTCTGGCAATAGCGTTACGACGGGAAACAACCGCGCAAGCTCTGAAAGACGCTTTATCGAAACCCCATTACTGCGGGCAACAAAGCCACCCTGAACATCCCGCTCAACACCGATATGCGTGGGTAATGCAGTTCTATGGCTACTCTCCATGGATATCACCACGAGACAAACAGAGGAATCATGATTGATAAACTGTTTAGCATTCAGGGAGCGAAAAGAGCGACCAGTACTAAGAAGATACAGCGCTTCAAGAACACTGGTTTTACCGGAACCATTCTGTCCAATAAACCAGTTAACAGCAGGGGAGGGGAGAATCTTGACACTGCGGAGATTACGGAAATCCGTAATCTCCAACGATTGTATGGGCATGTATCAGAGCCGCATGGGCATAACTACATACAGCGTGGAATCATCGACAGTTTCTTTAATCAATGCACTGCTGTTAGTGTCCATCAAGTTAATGCTTACCGATTCCGATTTAACTACGCTAAGCACATCCAACAGATAATTGACATTGAAGCCAATTTCCAACGCTGCGCCTTCATAATTTATGGCGATCGACTCTTCGGCTTCTTCTTGCTCTGGGTTGTTAGCCGCTGCAGTCAGTGAGCCTGATTCAAATCGTAGACGAACACCACGATATTTCTCATTCGACAATATAGAAACACGTGCAAAACACTGCTTCAGATTATCTCTGTCAGCAATGATGGTCTTGTCACCATGTTTGGGTAGAACACGTTCATAGTCCGGGTACTTGGCGTCTATCAACTTTGAGGTAAAACGAAAATCCTCAGTCTCCGCACGAATATGATTACCACTCAACGAAATAACGACATCTTTGTCTTCATCGTTGAACAAACGCGCTAACTCAGTGATGCCTTTACGCGGCACAATGGCTTGGGTCACACCTTCAGCATCGAACAATATTTCTCGATTACCGAGCGCCAAACGGTGACCATCTGTAGCAACTGCACGCAACCGATTCTGCGAAACTTCAAGCAACATCCCATTCAGATAAAATCTGACATCCTGTTGCGCCATCGCGAAGCTGGTTTTGTCTATAAGCTCCTTCAGATAGCCCTGCCGTATGGCAAATTGAACTGCCGATTTCTTATCGTCAAGACTGGGGAACTCCACCGCCGGAAGGGTAGCAAGACTGAACTTACTCCGACCGCATTTCACCACTACCCGATTTTCTTCCAGCTCAAAATCGATCAAGCCACTATCGGGTAACGATTTGCAAATATCGAGTAACTTCTTAGCCGGAATGGTGGTTTGCCCACCAGGATACTGTTGATCTAACGTGAGGTTTGCCACCAGTTCCACTTCCGTGTCGGTACCGGTGATAGACAGTCTGTCACCGTCAAGTACCACCAGCACATTGGCCAACACAGGTAACGTCTGTCGACGCTCAACAACACCTGCCAGATGCTGTAAAGGCTTGAGAATTTTTTCACGCGCAATTCTGAATTTCATGATTCACCTTAGTAAGCGCTAACTCACATTTACGTTGTGAGCGACCGAAGAAGATTTGAATAATCTTCACGCACATCCGCAGTGGTTTCTGCCAACTCTTTCACCTTGCGGCACGCGTGCAATACTGTTGTGTGATCACGGCCGCCAAAGGCTTCCCCGATCTCTGGAAGGCTATGCTGAGTCAACTCCTTGGCCAGGGCCATGGCGATCTGACGCGGGCGTGCTACCGACCGACTACGGCGTTTGGAATTCAAGTCCGACATTTTGATCTTGAAGTATTCCGCCACAATCTTTTGAATGTTATCGATGCTGACCTGCTTATCTTGCAACGCCAATAAATCTTTCAATGACTCCTTCACGAAATCGAGCGTAATCGGCTTGCCGGTAAAATGGGCATTGGCAATAACACGCTTCAATGCACCTTCCAACTCTCGCACATTGGACCGTATCCGTTGCGCCACGAAAAACGCCGCCTCATCAGGTAAATCAATCTTGGCTTCTTCCGCTTTTTTCATCAGTATCGCAACACGGGTTTCCAGTTCGGGGGGTTCCACCGCCACGGTCAGCCCCCAACCAAAGCGTGATTTCAAACGCTCTTCAACCCCACTGATTTCCTTTGGGTAGCGATCGCAGGTCAAGATCATCTGCTGCCCACCTTCTAATAGCGCGTTGAATGTGTGAAAAAACTCTTCCTGAGAACGTTCTTTACCCGCAAAAAACTGAATATCGTCAATCAGCAACGCATCTACTGAACGATAGAATCGCTTAAATTCGTTAATTGCATTGATCTGTAGCGCTTTTACCATGTCTGCAACAAATCGCTCGGAATGCAGGTATACCACCTTGGCATTCGGGTTCTGCTGCACCATGTAATTACCCACCGCGTGCATCAAGTGGGTTTTACCTAACCCCACGCCGCCATACAGAAACAGAGGGTTGTAGGCCTGACCAGGGTTCTCCGCGACCTGGGTGGCAGCGGCACGCGCCAACTGGTTGGATTTACCTTCGACGAAGCTATTAAACGTGAAGGCGCCATTGAGGTTGGTGCGATGCTTAACCGTACCCCCCATATCGAGCTCACGCACAGATGTTGCAGGCTCCAGCGCAACCGGTGTTTTGGCAGAGCTAACATCCCCTCCCACCGTTCTACGCACTACCTCTTCCATAACGGTTGAACTAGAGGGCGAAACCGCTGCTGCCGACACCGTTTGCACACGATGTATTGCCGCCGTCTGTTTCGAACCAATCGCCACAACCACACGCGGGATCTGGCCTTCATGCGCAAATTCGCCGGCAAGTTCTTGTATACGTGCGAGAAATTTTTCGTTTACCCAGTCGAGTACGAAACGATTAGGCGCCAACAACTTCAATGTGTCGGACGATTCCTCAGCCTGTAAAGGCCTTATCCACATATTGAATTGTTGCGCCGGCAGCTCTTCTTGCATTTTTGCGAGACAGCGCTGCCAGAGAGAATTCCCCACGGTAACTCCCCCGAATAGATCTTTGAATAGGATTAAGGAGGGCAATGATAAACGCAGCCAAGGAGACTTATCCACAACTGCCTGAAATATTTTTCTCCTATAAAAACCCAGCCTTAAAACCAATTGTTGATTAATTTCTATTCAGAAAAATCCCACCCCTATGTGAATAACTTCCCGGACTTATCCTGTGTAAAGCCCCCCTTAAAAGTCTGTATATCGGAGCCTAAAACATGGGGGTAGATTACCAGCCTAAGTTATCCACAATTCATCCATGCTGTCCAAGGTCCTTTATACCGTCCTAAGCCACAAGGTTATCAATACTTCAAATTATTGTTTTAAAAGTATTATTTCTACTTATCCACAAAAGATATCAACACTAATAATCTATAAACATAAAGATCTTTTAAAAAGAATTTAATAACTTATTATTACCGAAGACAACAATTAGGCGGTTTGTGGGAAGCACGAACTTAAATTGACAGAAGCGGCCCATATCAATAGAATCACCCGTCCTTTTCCGGCTGGCCTTGTGTCGCCTCTGTTTAAGCTATTCACGAAGAGATCGTGTTATGAAACGTACATTTCAACCCAGCAACCTCAGCCGCAAGCGCACCCACGGATTCCGCGCCCGTATGGCCACCAAAAACGGCCGTCTGGTTCTCAAACGTCGTCGCGCCAAAGGTCGTAAGCGTCTGACTGTGTAGTAATCTTGGGCGTGTCGACTCTCCCTTATTCGCGTCAACAGCGTCTTACGCAAAAGAAAGAGTACGATCAAGTCTTCAATCAGACGGCGTTCAAGTTCGGAACAGCACATTTTCTCGTGTTGGCGTTATTCAGATCAGATGATGCTCCTGGCCGCTTAGGGTTGGTAGCATCCAAGAAGCATCTGAAATGCTCCGTCAACCGTAATCGCTTCAAACGACAAGTGCGCGAAGCCTTTCGTTTGAATCAGTCCTTGTTACAAGGGTGCGATATTATTGTGCTGTCCCGACCCCAAACCCTTCTATGCGAATCACTTGCTCAAAATCTGACTGATGCATGGTGTAAGCTGGATCGCAAACGTAGAAAGTCGTCCACCTCTGGTACCACAGCAAAGACGGACGGCCCCTTGCCGACGTGAAAACCATTCTTCTCTACCTGCTCAAAATCTACCGGTACGCCATCAGTCCGGTGATGCCTAGTCACTGTCGTTTCTACCCCTCCTGTTCCGGTTATTCACAGGAAGCCATTGAAAAACATGGCGCCTTCTGGGGCAGTGTGTTGACTGCCAAACGGCTGTGCAAATGTCACCCCTTTCATGAGGGAGGACTTGACCCGGTACCGGAGCAAGCCCCTTCATTTTCAAAAAACCTCTTTAAAATCAGGCAGCTGTAAACTATGGATTGGCAACGTTCGCTTCTCATTGGTTTGTTGGCGGTGGTGTCCTACATGATGATCCTGCAGTGGAACGAGGATTACGGCGCCAAGCCGCAAGCGCCTGCAGAAACTGTTGTTCCACAGAATTATCCACAGGGTGACACCCCCGTGGTAAAAGCCAATGATGATCTGCCTCAGGTGGCCACACCCACGTTGACGGAGCCAGCCAAACCGGTGGTCAACGCGGCCTTTATTCGCGTAGAAACCGATGTGCTTTCTGTGCTGATCAGTGCCAACGGGGGCGATATCGTCAGTGCCAAACTCAAGCACTACCCCATTTCCTCTGAAGACAAAAATTCACCGATCAGCCTGTTAACCGAAACCTCGGCGCACACCTATGTTGCACAGAGCGGATTGGCTGGAACTGATGGACCTGATGCAAGCCCCGCCGGTCGTCCAACCTACAGCAGCGAAAAAACCGAATATACCCTCGAAGGGGATCAGCTAAGTGTTCCACTGCACTTCACGACCGACAAAGGCGTTAAAGTCACCAAGGTCTATGAGTTCAGCCGTGGGGAATATCTGATAAAAAACCGCTTTGTAGTCGACAACAGTAGCGCTGACCCTTGGTCGGGTGCATTTTTTGCCCAGATCAAGCGTGATGGCAGTGCCGATCCCGGCGTTGCGCAATCTACCGGTTTTGGATTGCCGACCTTTCTTGGTGTTGCTTACTGGAGCAAAGAGCAGCCCTACAACAAATACACTTTTGAAGACATGGACGAAAAGTCACTCGATATGAAAGGGGTGACCGGTGGCTGGATGGCCATGGTGCAGCATTACTTTTTGAGTGCATGGGTGCCAGATCAGACCACGACACTGGATTACGCGACGGCAGTGGTAAAAGGCAATTACATCATTCGTATGGTGGGGCAGCCGGTAATGATTGCGCCGGGTGCACAACAGGAATTCTCTGCCTCGCTGTATGTAGGTCCGAAAATCCAGAAATCCCTGGAAGCCATTTTACCGGATAAAGGCCTCGATCTTGTCGTCGACTATGGGCCGTTGTTTTTTATCTCGAAAGCACTGTTCTGGTTACTGTCCACCTTCCACCAATTAACCAGCAATTGGGGCGTAGCAATTATTTTGCTCACCCTCACCGTCAAAGCGATCTTCTTCTACCCTTCGGCAATCAGCTATCGGTCAATGGCCAAGATGCGTACGGTTCAACCTGAGCTACTGCGTATTCGTGAACAGTATGCCGACGATCGCCAGAAGCTGTCGCAAGAGATGATGAAGCTCTATCGTGACAACAAGATCAATCCACTGGGTGGATGTTTACCCATTCTGATACAGATGCCCGTATTCCTGGCGTTATATTGGGCATTGCTCGAAAGCGTTGAATTGCGACAAGCGCCGTTTTTTGGCTGGATCGTTGACTTGTCGGTAATGGACCCCTATTTCATTCTGCCCTTGATCATGGGGGGCACCATGTTCATTCAAACGGCGCTTAACCCAGCGCCGCCCGATCCGATGCAAGCCAAAATGATGAAATTCATGCCGGCTATTTTCACCGTGATGTTCCTGTGGTTCCCGGCCGGGTTGGTGGTGTACTGGATCACCAACAACACATTGTCGATCCTGCAGCAGTGGATCATCACTCGCAAGATTGAAGCCGAGGGCATCAAGCGCAACTGATCATGGCCACTGCGGACACGATTGCAGCACAAGCAACGCCTCCCGGCCGTGGAGGCGTTGGCATTATCCGGCTTTCCGGGCCGGATGCATTGCGTATTGCCAATGTAATGAGTCTTCGAACTTCCCCCGCCAAACCACGCTTTGCCCATTACAGTAGTTTTTTTGATCGTGATGATAACGTCATAGATCAGGGGCTACTTTTGTTTTTTCCAGGGCCCCACTCGTTCACCGGCGAAGATGTCGTCGAACTGCAAGGCCACGGAGGCCCTGTCATCATGGCCCAATTGCTCGCGCGTGCTGTTGAGCTGGGTGCACGATTGGCAAGGCCGGGGGAGTTTTCTGAACGTGCTTTTCTCAATGACAAACTTGACCTCGCTCAAGCAGAAGCGATTGCCGATCTGATCGAAAGCGGCAGTGAGCAGGCAGCACGCAGCGCCATGAAGTCATTACAAGGCGCCTTTTCCAAACGCGTTAACGAATTACTGCAACAGCTGATCGAATTGCGCATGTTTGTGGAGGCAGCTATCGACTTTCCGGAAGAGGAAATCGATTTTCTTTCCGACGGTCGCGTGCAAGCGAAGTTGGAAGGGGTGTTACATCAACTCGAGGCCGTGTTCCACGAAGCCCGCCAAGGTGTGCTGCTGAAGGAAGGCATGCGTGTAGTGTTGGCCGGTCGTCCTAATGCGGGCAAATCCAGCCTGTTAAACCAGTTGGCAGGCAGTGAACGCGCTATCGTTACCGCTATCGCCGGTACAACGCGCGATGTGTTACGAGAGCATATCCATCTTGATGGTATGCCCCTGCACATCACCGACACTGCCGGTTTACGTGACAGCCCCGATGAAGTCGAACAGGAAGGCATCCGCAGGGCTTGGCAAGAAATTGAGCAAGCTGATCGCATTCTGCTTTTAACCGACGCCTCAGAACATCAACAAGACAACCCCGAATTGTTTTGGCCGGAATTCGTTTCTACCATCCACGACAAATCCCGCATCACGGTCATTCGCAACAAAATCGACCTCACCCAAGAATCTGCCGGTTTATCCACTGCAAGTCATTATCCGGTCGTCCGCTTGTGTGCGCGTTCTGGTCAAGGGGTTGATCAGCTGCGTGACCACCTGAAAAGCATCATGGGTTACGACAGCCAGGTAGAAACCGGTTTCACTGCCCGTCAGCGGCATCTGGACGCCTTACGCCGAACCCGAGAGTGCCTCGAGACAGGGCTTGATCAGCTACGCTCCCACGGTGCTGGTGAACTCCTGGCAGAAGACCTGCGTTTCGCACAAGAACATCTTGGGGAAATCACGGGTCGCTTCACCCCGGATGATCTGCTGGGTGAAATTTTCTCCTCGTTTTGTATTGGCAAATAAACAGGCCACCAGACTCCTCTTGTCTTTGCGCTCAGCGCACTTTCGTTTTTGCACCCTGCGCAATTTCTTTTTACTCCCATCTTGTTTTCCAATGATTACCTGTTTTTTCGGCATATCGCATTAAATCTATCCAAATTTGGTCTGTGGACAAACAGGGGGTGATCTCGGGTATAGATCCTACCTAAACATCTGCATAACTCGGGTAAGGTAGTTATCCACATTTCATCCCCGTGTAATCACACCCCTCATACCGACTTGGGCCACATCCTTTGAGTCATATCAACCCATTGATTTTATTAGTTTAAGCGTACTTATCCACAGAAACAGCGACCCGTAATAGCTATCAACATTATCTTTTAAAAAGAGATATTTAATATTATTTATAACCAAGATGAATAACCTACAAAAACGAAAGGTCTGTCTGTTTTTTGTACAAAGCGTGGTTTTTCGGGATAGCTCCTTTATAATTCCGGGCCTTTACCTCAGCTTTTGTCATTGCGGGAGTGCGCTGTGGATTACCCTAAACACTACGACGTGATTGTTATCGGTGGTGGCCATGCCGGCACCGAAGCCGCGTTGGCGGCTGCGCGCATGGGATGTCAGACGTTGTTGCTGACACACAATGTAGAAACTCTCGGACAAATGTCTTGTAATCCCGCTATCGGCGGTATTGGCAAAAGCCATTTGGTGAAAGAAATCGATGCCTTAGGTGGCGCCATGGCACGGGCCACCGACAAGGGTGGTATCCAATTTCGTGTCCTCAACAGTCGAAAGGGCCCAGCAGTTCGTGCTACACGCGCTCAAGCTGATCGAGTTTTATACAAAGCGGCGATCCGTGGCATTCTTGAGAATCAACAACACCTCGATATTTTTCAGCAAGCGGCCGATGATTTGATCGTTGAAGGCGATATTGTCAAAGGCGCCATCACCAACACCGGCATCCGTTTTCACAGTAAAACGGTGGTGTTGACGGCAGGCACCTTCTTGGGTGGCCGAATCCATGTAGGACTGGAAAATTACTCGGGAGGGCGCGCTGGTGATCCGCCCTCTATCGCGTTGGCGAATCGTCTGCGTGAATTGCCTTTGCGTGTCGGTCGACTGAAAACCGGTACACCACCGCGCATCGATGCGCGTTCGGTGGATTTTTCCGTGATGCAGGCGCAACCAGGGGACACGCCGACACCTGTGATGTCGTTTTTGGGTAGTGTCGAAGAACATCCCCGTCAGGTGGCTTGCTATATCACGCATACCAATGAACGCACGCACGAAATTATTCGAGGAGGGCTGGATCGTTCGCCCATGTATACCGGTGTAATTGAAGGTATCGGGCCACGCTACTGTCCTTCGATCGAGGACAAAATTCATCGCTTTGCGGACAAGTCCCAACACCAGGTGTTTATCGAACCGGAGGGCCTCAATACGCACGAGCTATACCCCAACGGTGTGTCGACCAGTTTGCCGTTTGATGTTCAAATCAATTTGGTGCGATCTATTCGCGGTTTAGAAAACGCCCATATCACACGCCCGGGGTATGCGATCGAGTACGATTACTTTGATCCGCGGGATCTGCACAACAGCCTCGAAACCAAAACTTTGCGGGGTTTGTTTTTTGCGGGTCAGATCAATGGCACCACCGGTTATGAAGAAGCGGCCGCACAAGGTTTACTCGCCGGTATCAACGCGGCATTGCGCGCGCAAGAAAAAGAGGCTTGGGCACCGCACCGTGATCAAGCCTATATCGGCGTGATGGTGGATGATTTAATTACGCTCGGTACCCGCGAGCCGTATCGCATGTTCACCAGCCGCGCTGAATATCGTTTGATTTTGCGGGAAGATAATGCCGATCTACGTCTCACCGAAGCCGGTCGCAAGCTCGGATTGATCGATGATGCGCGTTGGGAGGCCTTTTGCCGCAAGCAGGAAAGCATCGCGCGTGAAACCGAACGCCTCAAGCGCAGCTGGATACGCCCGGAGACACCGGAGGCTGAATACTTCAACGCCAAAATCGAGCGCCCCATCGTGCGCGAATACTCGCTGATGGAATTGCTGCGTCGGCCGGAAATCAATTTCGATGATATTGCTGCTGTCACGGGTATAAGCATTGATGATCCGCTGGTGGCCGAACAGGTAGAGATCCATGCCAAATACGAAGGCTATATCGCGCGCCAAAGTGAAGAAATTGAGCGCTTGCGTGCCAATGAAGAGACACGCTTGCCTGTTGATTTCGATTTTGACAAGGTCAGCGGTCTCTCCAATGAAGTGAAACAAAAGCTGCGTGATATCAAACCAGCTACGCTGGGCCAGGCGTCGCGTATCCCCGGCGTTACACCGGCCGCGATTTCCTTACTGTTGATCCATCTGAAAAAATCCGACGCGCGACGTAAGAGCGCCTGATGAATGCCATGTCCCTTGAGCAGCGCCTGAGTACAGGCGTTGCAACACTCGCTATAAACGTTACGCCCCTGCAATGCCAGCAACTGATGCAGTATCTGGCGTTGATGCAAAAATGGAACAAGGCCTATAACCTCACGGCCATTCGTGATCCCCACGACATGGTGGTGAAACATTTACTGGATTCTTTGAGCATCGCACCTTGGATTAAAGGTCCGACGCTGTTGGATATTGGTACCGGTGGTGGATTACCTGGCATACCGATGGCGATACTGTTTCCGGAAATCGAGGTGACCTTGCTGGATAGCGCAGGCAAAAAAACGCGCTTTCTGCAACAAGTGAAAATGGAGCTGGGGCTGACCAATGTCAGGGTCGTGCATGCGCGTGTGGAACAATTTGCTGCAGCGCATGAATTTGCCCAGATTGTATCGCGCGCCTTCAGTGCCCTTGATCTGTTCGTTCAGCTAGCATTGCCGAAACTGGCTGCCGGTGGCGAAATGCTGGCGATGAAAGGGCAATTGCCTGCCGAAGAAATGTCGGCCCTGCAAGTAGAAGGCATGCAGCTGGACGTGATACCGTTAGCAGTACCAATGCTGGCGGAAGCCCGGCACCTCATTCGCATCACCCCCCAATTGTAGTTTTAGCAGCGCAAGGAGCTGAGCGTGGGAAAGATCCTGGCAGTAGCCAATCAGAAAGGTGGCGTAGGAAAAACGACTTCCAGTGTGAATCTGGCGGCGTCCCTCGCGGCTACCAAACGTAAAGTCTTGCTGATTGATCTCGATCCCCAGGGCAACGCCACCATGGGCAGTGGCGTCAACAAAAGTGCACTTGATGTCTCTGTGTTCGATGTGTTGGTCGATGAAATGCCGATCGACAAAGTTAAAATGAAATGTGATGCCGGTTTTGATCTGCTGCCGGCCAACGGTGATCTCACCGCTGCCGAAGTCATGTTGCTTGAAGTATCCAACAAGGAACGTCGCCTGGAAAAATCCCTCGAAGGCACACGCAGCGTCTATGACTTTGTGATTATCGACTGTCCACCCTCACTGAACATGCTCACCGTCAACGCATTGGTAGCGGCTGACGGTGTGGTGATTCCGATTCAGTGTGAATACTATGCCCTTGAAGGATTGACGGCGTTATTAAATACCATCGAAAAAATTCGCAGTGTACTGAACCCGAAACTGCAGATCGATGGCCTCCTGCGCACCATGTATGACCCCCGCATTGCATTGGCAAATCAGGTATCGAATCAGCTCAACCAACATTTTGGCGACAAGGTCTATCGCACCATCATCCCCCGCAATGTCCGTTTGGCTGAAGCACCCAGTCATGGGCTGCCGGTATTGCAATATGATCAGAAATCACGGGGAGCAGTGTGCTATCTTGCATTGGCCGGTGAACTGATTCGCCGTTCTGAGCAGGATGGAAAAAATCCACTCGTGAAAAAGCCGGCTTGATTGCAGCCCCAGACAGTCCCTCTATAATCTTCGGTAACTGCTTTTCATCGAAAGGAAAGAGTTGCTGAAGAAAAAAAGCAGTCGTCAGTAAAAACAGGCGACGGTCAAAAAAAACAGACGTCCGTTACCTTTCTCGGGGAGCCGCACATAGCATGTCCAGCAAGAAAAAAGGCCTTGGCCGCGGCCTTGATGCACTCCTGAGCATGGCCGCCGCGCCGTCGCAAGCAGTGCCGACCGATGCGTCGGCGCCTTCCTCTGCCGATAGCAATCAAGGTGAACTACGACATATTCCGGTCGAGTACCTGGAGCGTGGCCGTTATCAACCTCGCCGTGACATGAACCCCGAAGCATTGCAGGAGCTTGCCGAGTCCATCAAGGCACAAGGATTGATGCAGCCCATTGTGGTGCGTCCGTTGGTGGGTAAAAACCGCTTCGAAATTATTGCCGGTGAGCGTCGCTGGCGTGCCAGCCAAATTGCAGGCATGGAAAAAGTCCCCTGCGTGATACGCGATGTGCCCGATGAAGCGGCACTGGCGATGGCATTGATCGAAAACATCCAGCGTGAAGATCTCAATCCGATGGAGGAAGCCGTCGCGCTATCGCGATTGCAGGAAGAATTTCAATTGACCCATCAGCAGGTCGCCGAGGCGGTGGGAAAATCTCGCGTTACAGTGACCAATCTGCTGCGCTTGATGACGTTAAGCCCCGATGCCAAACGCATGCTGGAGCACGGCGATCTGGAAATGGGCCATGCGCGCGCCATCTTGACGCTTGATCCCGCCAAACAAACGGAAGCGGCGAAAATAATTTCTGCCAAGGCCCTGAGCGTACGCCAGACCGAAGACCTCGTGCGTCGTCTGCAAGCCGAGCAACAGCCCACCGCGGACAAGACCCGAATTGACCCCGACATTCGTTCCTTACAAGATGATTTATCTACGAAAATCGGTGCGCCAGTGATGATACAGCACTCCGCGAAGGGCAAGGGCAAGTTGGTGATTGCCTACAGTAATCTCGACGAACTGGATGGAATCCTGTCACACATCAAATAGTAGAATCCAATGACCTGGCGGACGTAGCTTGAATCGTCGGGAGCACATCCCTATAATGGGCGCGCCACGAAACGTCTCGATGAAAAAAAACGATACGTACGTAGCGTGTGCCGCGAATTGCAGTAGGCTGAATAGCTGAAATCCTGGTAGAGCTGTAGAAATTGTTGAGTAGTAACAATTGAGGTGAGCGCCCAGATGGCCCTGGTAGACAAAAAGCTCGCCTGGCGTTTGATAACGTTGCAGTCTCTGGTCATTGTATTGGGTTCAGCTCTGGTGTTGTTGCAAAGCCCTCAGGCGGCATGGTCTTTTTTGACCGGGGGGGCAATTGCAGTGATTGCCCACGGTTATTTCGCATATAAAGCTTTTGCATTCAGTGGAGCACGCGCAGCAAGACAGATCATGCGCGGCTTTTATGTGGGCGAGGCGGGCAAAGTTGCCATTACCGCCCTGATGTTTATCGCAGCCTTTAAATGGCTGCCAGAAGTACAAACGAAGTACTTGATGACCGGATTTTTCCTGGCGCTGCTTCTTAATTGGCTGGCGCCCTGGTTGGCAAATTTAAACATTAAACGCAATTAAGGTCTCAACATGGCTGCTGAAGGTAAGCTTCCCACCACGTCTGAATATATCGGGCACCATCTGCAAAATCTCGTCTATGGGCGTTTTCCCGACGGTCATTGGGGTTTCGCGCATAACGCTCAAGATGTGAAAGCCATGGGCTTCATGTCGGTTAACGTCGACTCCATGGGCTGGTCACTCTTGCTGGGTCTCCTTTTTATGTGGCTGTTCCGCAAAGCGGCTAAAGCTGCAACGTCGGATGCACCGGGTGGATTTCAGAACGCCATCGAAATTATTGTTGAGTTTGTCAACCAGAGCGTTAAAGACGGTTTCCATGGCAAGAATGCTGTGGTTGCACCGCTGGCTTTGACCATTTTCATGTGGATCCTGTTCATGAATACCATGGACTTACTGCCGGTGGATTTGCTGCCTTGGGTAGCCGGTCACCTGGGAATTCACTACATGAAGATCGTGCCTACCACAGACCCGAACATTACGTTTGGTATGTCGATCACCGTTTTCCTCCTGATGATTTTCTTTAGCATTCGCGAAAAAGGCGTGGGTGGTTTTGTTGGCGAGCTGACGCTGCAACCGTTCGGCAAATTCCTGATCCCCTTCAACGTTGTTTTGGAAGGTGTTGGTCTCTTCGCCAAACCCATTTCTTTGGCCCTTCGTCTCTACGGAAACCTGTTTGCCGGCGAGCTGATCTTTATCATGATCGCGCTGATGCCGTTCTGGATTCAGTGGGTTTTGAGCGTGCCATGGGCCATCTTCCACATTTTGATTATCGTGCTGCAGGCGTTCATCTTCATGATGTTAACCATCGTGTATATGAATATGGCGCACGAAAAACACTAACCCTTTTTCATCCACTTTTCGTTAACCAAAAAATGTCCGCTTAGGAGGAACAATGGAAACTTTACTCGGCTTTAGCGCTATCGCAGCTGCTCTGTTGATCGGTATGGGTGCTCTCGGTACCGCTATCGGTTTCGGTCTGTTGGGTGGCAAATTCCTGGAAGGCGCTGCTCGTCAACCTGAAATGGTTCCGATGCTGCAAGGCCGTATGTTCCTGATCGCCGGTCTTCTCGACGCCGTGACCATGATCGGTGTAGGTGTGGCTTTCGTTCTGATGTACGCCAACCCGTTCGTTGAGCTTCTGAAATAATTTTCAGAAATCGCATCAGGCCGATCGGCGCTTTAGCGCCTGTCATGGAATAACCGACACCTAGAGGTGCTGGCGTGAACATTAATATGACACTGCTGGGCCAGATGATCTCCTTCGCGATCTTCGTCTGGTTTTGCATGAAGTACGTATGGCCGCCGTTGATCAACGCAATGCAAGAGCGGCAAAAGAAAATTGCCGAAGGCTTGCAAGAGGCAGATCGCGCAGCCAAAGACCTGGAGTTGGCCCAGAAAAAGGCAACCGATTTACTTCGTGAAGCCAAAGAGCAAGCCGCCCAGTTGATCGAACAGGCTAACAAGCGTGCCAATCAACTGATTGAAGAATCAAAGGATCAAGCACGTGCCGAGGGTGATCGTCTGAAGACGGCTGCCCAAGCAGATATCGAGCAGGAAGTGCAACGTGCCAAAGAGGCTTTGCGTGCACAGGTTGCTGCGCTGTCTCTGTTAGGCGCTGAGAAGATCCTGCAAACTTCGGTTAACCAGGAAGCCCACGGCAAGATGCTTGAGCAGCTTGCGTCTGAGCTATAAGTGGTAATTTGATATGGCAGAACTAACAACAGTCGCCCGCCCGTATGCGAAGGCCGCGTTTCAGTTTGCCCATGAACATGGCTCTTTGAATGAATGGTCTGCCATGTTTGCCTTTACCTCTGCCGCTGTTTCTGAAGCGGCCGTAGCGGCTATCGTGGATAACCCGGCGTTGACTCACAACCAGCAAGCCGATGCCCTCATCCAGATTTGTGCTGATGCCATGGATGAGACGCGCCGTAACTTTATTAAGCTTTTAGCCAAGTACAAGCGCCTTGCGGCTTTGCCGGAAATTGCGCGTTTGTATGAAAGCTATAAAGCTGAGCTGGAAAAAACGGTCGATGTGGAAGTGGTCTCGGCTTTCGAGATGAATTCCCAGCAAACTGATACCCTCGCAAATGCTTTGCGTCGTCGTCTGGGCAGAGGCGTCAACCTGACGGTAGCGGTTGACCCGTCGATTATCGGTGGTGTGATTATTCGCGCCGGTGACATGGTGATCGATGGCTCGGTGAAAGGCAAACTCGCGAAACTGGCGGAAAAATTGAATTCTTGAGTCTGAGGATCTGATCAATGCAGCAACTCAACCCTTCTGAAATCAGCGAGATTATCAAGCAGCGCATTGGCGCACTTGATACCTCGGCTGAAGCACGCAATGAAGGAACCATCGTAAGCGTGTCCGACGGTATCGTGCGTATTCACGGCCTGACTGACGCAATGTACGGTGAAATGCTTTCTTTCGAAAATGGCAACTACGGTATGGCGCTCAACCTTGAGCAAGATTCTGTAGGTGCGGTTGTTCTGGGCAACTACCTCGGCTTGGCCGAAGGTCAAAAAGTACAATGCACCAGCAGAGTACTTGAAGTGCCGGTGGGTCGTGAATTGCTTGGACGCGTTGTTGACGCGCTGGGTAACCCGATCGATGGCAAAGGCCCGATCAACACTAAAATGACTGACCGTGTAGAAAAAGTGGCACCGGGCGTTATCTGGCGTAAGTCGGTTGACCAACCTGTGCAAACCGGTATGAAGTCGGTCGACGCGATGGTTCCCATCGGCCGTGGCCAGCGTGAGCTGATCATCGGTGACCGTCAGATCGGTAAATCTGCATTGGCGATCGATACGATCATCAACCAGAAAAACAGCGGCATTAAGTGTATTTATGTCGCTATCGGTCAGAAGCAGTCTTCTATCGCTAACGTCGTACGTAAGCTGGAAGAGCACGGCGCGATGGACCATACCATCATCGTTGTAGCGTCTGCGTCTGATCCTGCTTCCATGCAGTTCATCGCACCGTTCACCGGTTGCACCATGGGTGAATACTTCCGTGATCGCGGTGAAGATGCACTGATTATTTATGATGACTTGACCAAGCAAGCGTGGGCGTATCGCCAAATCTCGCTGTTGCTGCGTCGTCCGCCGGGTCGTGAAGCTTACCCCGGTGACGTGTTCTATTTGCACTCACGTCTGCTTGAGCGTGCCGCGCGCGTTTCTGCCGAGTACGTTGAACAGTTCACCAACGGTGAAGTGAAAGGCAAGACCGGTTCTTTGACCGCACTGCCCATCATTGAAACCCAAGCCGGTGACGTGTCTGCGTTCGTTCCGACCAACGTAATCTCGATTACTGACGGTCAGATCTTCCTTGAGTCGAGCTTGTTCAACTCGGGTATTCGCCCTGCAATGAACGCCGGTATTTCAGTATCGCGCGTGGGTGGTGCTGCACAGACCAAGATCATCAAGAAACTCGGTGGCGGTATTCGTCTGGCACTGGCGCAGTATCGTGAATTGGCGGCATTCGCCCAGTTTGCGTCTGACCTCGACGAAACCACTCGTAAGCAACTTGAGCACGGTCAACGCGTCACCGAGCTCATGAAGCAGAAGCAATACTCACCGCTGACTGTCGCAGAAATGGCGATCGTTATCTATCTGGGTAACGAAGGCTATCTCAACGACGTTGAGCTCAAGAAAATTACCGCATTCGAGGCTGCCTTCCTTCAATTCGTAAATTCGCAATACGCGGATCTGCTGAAAGAAGTGAATGCCACGTTCGACTGGAATTCTTCTATTGAAGCCAAATTCAAGGAAGTGATCCAGAAGTTCAAGAGCACTCAATCCTGGTAATACATTCTCGGAAAATCGTGGCGGGCCTAAACGCCCGCCCATGAGCGGTGAATTGCTATGTCCAGCACAAAAGAGATACGCAGCAAGATCACGAGTGTGAAAAGCACTCAGAAGATCACGCGCGCCATGGAGCTGGTCGCTGCCAGCAAAATGCGCAAGGCGCAAGATCGTATGGCCGCCACCAAACCTTATTCAGAGAAGATCCGTCAGGTGATACATCACTTGGCCAAGGCGAATCCTGAATACCGTCATTCCTACATGGTTGAGCGCCCCGTTAAACGCGTGGGCATCATTATCGTAGCCACGGATCGTGGATTGTGCGGCGGCTTGAACATCAACATGTTCAAGAAAGCAGTAACCCTGGCACGCGAGTGGAAAGAGCAAGGTGCCGGGATTGATTTCTGTCTGTTTGGCACTAAAGCCGTCAGCTTCTTCAAGAGCTTCGGTGGCAATGTCATTGCAGCTAAGACCGGTTTGGGTGATCAACCTTCCGTGGAAACGGTAATGGGTTCGGTCAAGGCCATGCTGGATGCTTATTCTGAAGGCAAAATCGATCGCCTTTATCTGGTGTACAACGAGTTCGTCAACACGATGACGCAGATGCCTTCTGCCCGTCAGATGTTGCCGCTGGTTCCAGAAGAGGTGGCCGAGTCGAAGAAGCATCCGTGGGACTACATCTACGAACCGGAAGCTAAAGATCTGCTCGACAAACTGTTGGTGCGCTTTATTGAAAGCCAGGTTTTCCAGGGCATCGTAGAGAACAATGCCTGTGAACAGGCCGCGCGGATGGTGGCGATGAAAGCCGCAACCGATAACGCGGGCAACCTGATCAAAGACCTGCAACTGGTTTACAACCGTGTACGTCAGGCGGCGATTACGCAAGAGCTGTCCGAAATCGTCAGCGGTGCATCGGCCGTTTAACGATGCTTGCAAAAAAGCTGAGCACCTGAAAAGTAAGGTCGATCAAAGAATTTAGGTTTGGGTCATCCCGTAACTTTTGGTCTAGAGGAAACACTAATGAGTAGCGGACGTATCGTACAAATCATCGGCGCGGTTATCGACGTCGAGTTTCCACGCGATTCTGTTCCCAAGGTTTATGACGCGCTCAACGTTGAAAACGCTCCCACCGTATTGGAAGTGCAACAACAGTTGGGTGACGGCGTCGTGCGTACCATCGCGATGGGAAGCACTGAAGGCCTGCGTCGTGGCTTGGCAGTAAACAACACCAACCAATCGATCATGGTTCCCGTGGGTAAAGAAACCCTCGGTCGCATCATGGATGTGTTGGGCAACCCGATTGACGAAGCCGGCCCCATCGGTGAACAAGAGCGTGCCTCTATTCACCGTAAAGCGCCAAGCTTCGCTGAACAAGCAGCCAGCAATGAACTGCTCGAAACCGGTATCAAGGTTATCGACTTGGTCTGCCCCTTCGCAAAAGGTGGTAAGGTCGGTCTGTTCGGCGGTGCGGGTGTAGGTAAAACCGTTAACATGATGGAGCTGATCCGTAACATCGCGATCGAGCACTCTGGTTATTCGGTATTCGCTGGTGTAGGTGAACGTACCCGTGAAGGGAACGACTTCTACCACGAGATGAAAGACTCCAACGTATTGGACAAAGTATCTCTCGTGTACGGTCAGATGAACGAGCCACCCGGTAACCGTCTGCGTGTAGCGCTGACCGGTCTGACCATGGCTGAGAAGTTCCGTGACGAAGGTCGTGACGTTCTGTTGTTCATCGACAACATTTACCGTTACACGCTGGCCGGTACTGAAGTATCTGCACTGTTGGGCCGTATGCCTTCTGCAGTAGGTTACCAGCCGACGCTGGCGGAAGAGATGGGCGTTCTGCAAGAACGTATCACCTCCACCAAGACCGGTTCTATCACGTCTATCCAGGCCGTTTACGTACCTGCGGACGACTTGACTGACCCATCGCCAGCCACCACCTTCTCACACTTGGATGCAACGGTCGTATTGAGCCGTGATATCGCTGCAAAAGGTATTTACCCTGCAATCGACCCGCTTGACTCTACGTCACGTCAGCTCGATCCGCTGGTGATTGGTGAAGAGCACTATAACGTAGCTCGCGGTGTACAAACCGTTCTGCAACGTTACAAAGAGCTCAAAGACATCATCGCAATTCTGGGTATGGACGAGCTGTCTGAAGAAGACAAGCAAGTGGTTAACCGTGCACGTAAGATCGAGCGCTTCCTGTCACAACCGTTCTTCGTGGCGGAGGTGTTCACTGGATCGCCCGGCAAATACGTGTCTCTGAAAGACACCATTGCTGGCTTCAAGGGCATTCTGAACGGCGAGTATGACCATATTCCCGAGCAGGCGTTCTACATGGTTGGCTCGATCGACGAAGCGCTCGAAAAAGCCAAGAACATGAAGTAAGGCCTGACGGCCCGGAGGCTTAGCCATGGCTATTAGCGTTCAATGTGACATCGTAAGCGCGGAGCGTTCTATCTTCTCAGGCTTGGTCGAGATGGTAGTGGCGCACGGCTCACTGGGTGACCTGGGTATCTGCCCGGGCCACACCCCGCTGCTGACACAACTTGAACCCGGCCCGGTGCGGGTGATCAAGCAAGGTGGCGAAGAAGACGTGTTCTATGTATCGGGCGGCTTTCTTGAAGTGCAGCCCAATGTAGTGACCGTGTTGGCCGATGTAGCGATTCGTGCGCATGATGTTGACGAAGCGGCTGCTCAATCTGCCATTGATGAGGCGCGCCGAGTCCTGGGTAACCAGAAATCCGATTTGGATTACTCTGCCGCAGCATCGCGCCTTGCGGAAGCGGCTGCCCAGTTGCGTACCATCCAGCAGTTGCGCAAGAAATACGGTAAGTGAAACGTTTTTGAAGCCAGCCTTCATGCGTTTTCAATACAAAAAAGGGTAGCATTAGCTACCCTTTTTTGTTTTCGCCGCTACACCCTGTTTAACGCATTGAGTTGATGCAGAAAGCGGTATGCAGGAAGCGGACAGGTCGGCGCAATGAGCCAACCTATGCCAAACTTTATCGAACCCAAGGAATAGCAGAGTTAGTTATGAACCTGAATGTGGTCATTCTGGCGGCGGGTAAAGGCACCCGCATGAAATCCGTAATGCCTAAAGTACTGCAACCGTTAGCAAAACGTCCTTTGCTGGTGCATGTGTTGACGACCACGTTTGCACTCCACACGTCGCGAGTGGTGGTGGTCTATGGCCATGGGGGTGAACAGGTCAAGACATGCATCGACAAGACCTTCCCCGATAAACCTTTAGCGTGGGCAGAACAGGCGCAACAGCTCGGCACCGGGCATGCGGTTATGCAGGCAATGCCGCATGTCGACGATGATGCGCGAGTGTTGGTGTTGTATGGGGATGTGCCATTGACCAGCACGTCGACGTTGGAGCGTTTGTTTAACCTGGTGCCTGAAAATCGTCTGGGGCTGTTGACCATCCATATGGATAAGCCAACAGGGTATGGTCGAATTTTGCGAGACGCTAATGGCTGCGTCATGCAAATCGTCGAGGAAAAGGACGCGACGGACGAACAGAAACTGGTGACCGAAGTGAATACCGGCATCATGGTGGCACCGGCTAGAAAGTTGCGGGAGTGGTTGCCGACGTTGTCGAGCAATAACGCGCAGGGTGAGTACTACCTTACGGACATTGTGAAGTTGGCCAATGACGATGGCACCGGTGTTGATGCTGTGGTGGTGTCTGATCCAATCGAAGTAGAAGGGGTTAACGACAAACGTCAGCTGGCACGACTGGAGCGTTTGTTTCAACATCGCAATGCCGAACACTTGATGGCTATGGGTGCAACGGTAGCTGACCCGGCGCGTCTGGATGTGCGTGGTCATGTCTCGGTGGGGTCGGATTGCTTTATCGATGTGAATGTTGTGTTTGAAGGCAACGTGACGCTGGGCAATCATGTCGAGATTGGGCCGAACTGTGTCATTATCGACAGTGTGATTGGTAATAATTCAGTGATAAAAGCCAATTCGATCCTGGAAAATGCAAAGCTCGCGGATCACTGCGACGTGGGCCCGTTTGCGCGCTTGCGCCCTGGTACGGAGCTGGCCAGAGAGGCCAAAGTGGGCAATTTTGTGGAGACGAAAAATGCACGTCTCGGCCCTCACAGTAAGGCCAACCATCTGACCTATCTGGGCGACTGTGACATCGGCAAAGATGTAAACGTAGGGGCAGGTACGATTACCTGTAACTATGATGGCGCCAACAAGCACAAGACGATTATTGGAGACGGTGCATTTATTGGCTCGAATTCGTCGTTGGTGGCCCCCGTTGAAATTGGCGAAGGCGCAACGATAGGTGCTGGCTCGACGGTAACGCGTAAGGCAGATGCGAACAAGCTGACGGTGACGCGTGCCAAACAGACAACAATTGATGGCTGGCAACGTCCGGTCAAGAAAAAGCATTGAGTTGACTGATATAAAGTCTACTGGTCTTAAGTTAAATGGTCTTAACCTGAAACGACAAACGGAATAATGCTATGTGTGGAATCGTAGGTGCAGTATCAACACGTGATGTGGCGCCCATCCTGATCGAGGGATTGAAGCGTCTGGAATATCGGGGTTATGACTCTGCGGGCGTTGCGCTGCTGACCAAAAGTGGTGAAATTGAGCGTGTGCGTCGTGTCGGTAAAGTACGCGAATTGGAAAAAGGTGTTAAAGAAGCCGCGAGCGCCGGTTGTATCGGTATTGCGCACACGCGTTGGGCTACGCATGGTGTGCCGAGTGAAGCCAATGCGCATCCACACATGTCGAACGAACAAGTGGCGGTGGTACATAACGGTATCATTGAGAACCACGAAGAACTGCGCGATGCTTTGAAGGCCGACGGTTATGTCTTTACGTCGGAGACCGACACTGAGGTGGTGGTACATCTGGTGCATCAAGAACTGGAAAAAGGCTCAGATCTCTTGACGGCGGTGCGTAACACCATTCCTAAGCTGCGTGGGGCCTATGCGTTGGGCGTTATTTCGTTGCGTGCACCGGATCGTTTGATTTGTGCGCGTGAGGGCAGCCCTTTGGTATTGGGCGTGGGGATTGGCGAGAATTTTATTGGCTCGGATCAACTGGCGTTGTTGCCGGTGACCAATCGTTTCATTTTTTTGGATGATGGCGATCTGGCCGAAATTACGCTGACCGATATTTATGTCGAAGACAAAAATGGTCATAAGGTAGAGCGTGCCGTTAAGGAATTTTCAGGCGCGGATGGCTCAGCAGACAAAGGCGAATATCGCCACTACATGCTGAAAGAGATTTTCGAGCAACCGACGGCAGTACGTTCGACGCTGGAAGGGCGTTTAAACGGAGAGCGTTTGGATTTGGCGATTTTCGGGAGCAAGGCGGCAGAGGTTTTCCCCAAAATTGAAGCGGTACAAATTGTGGCGTGTGGCACCAGCTACCACGCGGGTCTGGTCGCGAAGTATTGGTTTGAAGGGATTGCCGGGGTGCAGTGCAATGTTGAGGTGGCAAGTGAGTTTCGCTATCGCACGGTGGTGGTGCGACCGAATACCTTGTTCGTGACGATTTCGCAGTCGGGTGAGACGGCGGATACCTTGGCTGCATTGAAGGATGCCAAGGGGTATTTGTCGAGTCTGACGGTGTGTAACGTACCGACGTCGTCGTTGGTGCGTGAGTCAGAGATGGCATTTTTAACCAAGGCCGGTCCGGAAATCGGTGTGGCGTCTACCAAGGCGTTTACTACGCAATTGACGGCATTGTATTTGTTGATGATCGGGATCGGTCAGGCCAAAGGTTTGAATGCAGCGCGTGAGAAGGAATTGCTGTCGCATTTGCGCGGATTGCCTGAGGTGATACAAAGCGCATTGCGGTTGGATAAGCCGATTGAACAAATGGCGGCTTTGTTTGCTGAGAAGCATCACTCGTTGTTTTTGGGACGTGGGGCGCAATACCCGGTGGCATTGGAAGGCGCGCTCAAGTTGAAAGAGATTTCGTATATTCATGCGGAAGCGTACCCGGCGGGTGAATTGAAACACGGGCCGCTGGCGTTGGTGGATAGCGAAATGCCGATTATTGCGGTGGCGCCTTCGGATTCACTGTTAGAAAAGCTGAAGTCGAATTTGCAGGAAGTGCGGGCGCGGGGCGGACAGCTGTTTGTGTTCCAGGATGCATCGGCAGGTGTTCAGCCGCAAGCAGATGTGCATGTGCTGGATGTGCCGAAGGTGGCGGAGGAGTTGGCACCGATTATTTATACGATTCCGTTGCAGTTGTTGAGTTATCACGTGGCGATTATTAAAGGGACGGATGTGGATCAGCCGAGGAACCTTGCCAAATCGGTGACGGTGGAATAACGCTGTATGTAAGTGGCGTTTTTTGTGTGGGTAAGTAATAAAGATTAATACAGAGTATTAAGGTATCACACCTAGCAATAAAGTTGCATACTGAATAGACCCGGCTTATGCTCTATCAAGGGAGCATAAGCCGGGTTTTTCTTTTATGGGAACAAATAAAGTTGCCAAGTCCCAAATTCGGGATCAAAAATGGATTCGCGATGGCCGTGGCGCCGGTCATGGATCTGATTACAAACCCTGGATAACAGTCAGAGATGTTCCATCCGAAGGTCGTTCACACCGCGTCTTCGGACATAACTCCCAGCGTACCCACCATCTTCTCTCTGACCTCGAACTTGCTGTATTCCTTCTCGTTGATTGGAATCCTATAACCATAGATGTCCGTGAGCAGTTCCCGCTCAAGATTGAAGACACATTGAATAACGCCGAGGCCTGCGGAATTCCCTACCCTGCCATACAAGGCGTACCGCAGATCATGACATCTGATTTCCTTATCGATACCCACGATTCAAATTATTCAAAATTTGTGCTTCCGGCCAAATATGTGTCAAATCTTGAAAATCCTAAAACCATTGAAAAGCTTGAAATTGAGCGAAAGTATTGGGAAAGAAAAGAGATACCGTGGAGGTTGTCACCGAGAGAGATGTACCTCGACCTGCACTTGAAAATATTAAGTGGTTATACGCGTCACAGAGAGATGAACTACTTCCTGAACAAATAATCTCGCTTGCTGAGGATGATGGAAGCGGTTCTGAAAAGGGAAATACGACACCGGGGTACGGTAGCGAAGGATCAAACTTACTCTGCTAGCTTGATTGGCTGGCTTACTCTCACTTAAGTCGCTAAGCTTTTAGTTTTATTGAAGATATTCAGCCATAATAGTCGGGAATCTTCAATACAAGGATACGGAACAAGAACCTCTAGGAGGGGTACCGTCATGGCCAATGGCAAAATACTACGACAACTGATCAAAGCTGGCGCCACCGGCGATTCTGACGCGTTTCGTCGTGCCTCTGAAGCCGTGATTCAGGATGAACGTCAGAAACAGCATCACTTGTTGGCTAACGATCTTGAGCAAATTTTGTATGGTGATCACCTAAAGCCTGCGACAAACAGTGGCCGCAATCTGCTCCCAAGCCCGCCGACAGATAAAGAGCGTGGTCTGCCGTTGCTTGATATCAAACAGGCACAACGGCCTATCGAGGAAATTATCCTGCCCGAGGAGAGCTTGATCGCAGTAGAAGAGCTGCTTGAGGAGCATCGTAGAGCTGATATTCTACGTAGTTACGGCATGAAACCATCTGCAAAGGCGATATTTTATGGACCTCCTGGCTGCGGGAAAACGTTGGCGGCTGAGATCATTGCTTTTGAGTTGGATTTGCCTTTAGCCATTGTTCGACTTGATGCGCTAGTTTCGTCATATCTTGGTGAAACCGCTGCGAATTTAAGAAAAGTTTTTGATTTTATCGCCGAACATCCAATGGTAGTACTGTTCGATGAGTTTGATGCCATCGGTAAGGAGCGATCTGATTCTGCTGAACACGGGGAATTACGTCGAGTGGTGAATGCAGTACTGCAAATGATGGACGCCTATCAAGGAAAAAGTTTAATACTGGCAGCCACTAATCATGAACAAATTCTAGATAGCGCTATCTGGCGACGCTTCGAAGAAACAATTGAATTTCCTCTTCCGAATACGCAGCAGATTCAGCAGATACTTTCTTTGAAGTTGAGAGGAGTACGTCGCCAATTCGAGATTGATGATAAACAATTAATTAGTTTATTTGATAAACGAAGTGGCGCAGACATTGAGCGTATTGTGCGCCGAGCTGTGAAACGCATGATTCTGCGTAGTCAGGAATTCTTGACGCTTAAAGATTTAAAGCAAGCTTGCGGTCGCGAAAGTAAGTAAGGACGGGCGATGACTGATTTTCATCATCTGAGAATTGAAAGAGAGCCGTTACAAAACGATAGACGGACGAGAAAAATAAATATTCCAAGCCCTGCGCGGGGAAATCTTCAGGCTCATGGACAACGCTTGGCTGATGCGCTTGTACAATCTCTCAATCGTGCTCGACAACAAGTCACATCGCGTCCTAACAATTTTGTTTTCAAAATTAGGTATGTAGGATTCTTGGATGTCACACACCTTAATCGCCATGGGGTTGAGTTCATTAGCCAAGAGGATAATGAATTATGTGTGGTGTTTACGAATGAAGCTGGCGTTTCCGTATTTTCTGACCACTTGCGTAGATTAGGATTGGAAGATTCAGAGCTTACTTATAAGCAAATACTGGAGGCAATCGAAGGAATAGACAACTGGACTGCCGAAGATCGTAAAAGCTGGGCACTGAAAAGGAAAGGATTTCCTGCAGATAATGTGTTCATTCTGGATGTCGAGCTATGGCCAGTTGCGACAACGCATCACCCTGATAGATCGCTGATCTGTGATGCGTTTGAAAGGTGGCTAAATGAATTTCGCATCCGACCTATAGACCGCATTAATCTAGATAGCCTGTTGCTGTACCGTCTAGAAGTGACAAGGCCCCAAGCTGAATTACTGTTAGAACATTCAGACATTCGGCTAGTGGATTTACCTCCTGAAAGTGGAATTGCATATCACCAGTTAAATTGCGACATTAACCAGATTCCAGGAGAAATTCCTCGTCCTCCTGCGAATGCATCAAAAGTATGTGTTCTTGACAGTGGTATCAATACTAACCACCCGCTACTTGCACCGGCTGTTGCAGAAAGCGCGTGCTTTGTCGAAGGTGAGGATTTTTCTGATTGGGCAGGTCACGGTACAGCGGTTGCTGGAATAGTGCTCTATGGTGATTTAGAAGAATGCAATGCGGCGAATTATTGGCAGCCTCTGATTCAGCTATTTAACGGAAAAGTTCTCAACCAAAATGCAGAGTTCGATGAGAATAGTATTGAAAAAATACTGGTAGATGCTATTACATATTTTGTTGAAGAGCATCAGTGTAGAATATTCAATCTGTCTATCGGAAATGCCAACTCCCCATATGATGGTAGACATATTCGTGGAATGGCCTATGTTTTAGATAAGCTTGCCCGTGACTTCAATGTGCTTTTTATTGTATCTGCAGGAAATTTCAGTGGATCTAAAGACCCTGATATCCCTCGTGAGAGCTGGCGAGATGAATACCCAGAATATTTGCTTTCGCCGTCAAACATTATTATAGACCCTGCACCAGCGCTCAATGTAATTACTGTTGGTAGTCTTGCTAGGCATAATACGTCTTTTGACGCTCAACGATATCCAGAAATATCTCATCTTTCGCCAGCAGTAGAAAACCAGCCTTCACCTTTTACGCGTCATGGGCCATCAGTTAAGGGCGCTTTAAAACCTGAGCTGGTTGCAGTTGGGGGTAACCTTGCGTCGCCTATGCGGAAAGGAAACCAAAGTATCCCAATTATGCGTGGTATGGGTGTACTAACTTGCAATCATAGTTTTGTTGGAAATACGCTATTTAGTGAGTTCAGTGGTACCAGCTTTGCTGCACCCTACATTACCCATCTAGCGGGTAAATTACTCAATAATTATCCTCACGCATCAGCAAATCTATTGAGAGCGTTGTTGGTAAATCATGCCAATTTAGCACGTGAAATTGAAGAAACGTTTACTGATGAAATGAAGGATGCATACGAGGGAGATGCAGTCCGCGTTGTTGCTGGTTATGGAGTTATTGATGAGAGTGAGCTATTTCGGTCATCTCAGAACGTTGTCGTATTGATGGCAGAGGAGAAAATAGAAAATAATTCTCATCACTTCTTTGAATTGCCATTTCCAGATGAATTCCTACGCAGCCAGCGTGCTGCAAGAGAAATTCGAGTTACGCTGGCATACATGCCCGCAGTTAGAACTACTCGTCTTGACTATGTCGCAACAAAGTTGCATTTTCGATTGGTAAAGGATGTTTCCCTTGAAAATGTTCAGCGGCATTTTAATCACGATACTCAGAATCAAACTAATACCAGAAATGACGACGCCACTTCAAACAGAGATGTAAGTGCAGAATTGAGAGGTAAGGGAACCGTTCAGTCTTCAACTTGGCGTATTCGGCAGCCAAATCCAAGAGATAGGTGGTTTGTCGTAGTTACTCGGCAAGATAGAGATTGGGGCGAAGCATTGAGTTTTGAGTTAGAAGACTACGCTCTGGTTGTCACTGCAACCGACAGAGAAAATGAGAATGCCGAGCTTTATACGCAGATTTCGCAGCGCATTGAAGAGCAAGTAAGAGCTAGGGCGAGGGTTTAGTTTTGTTGATATACATCCGAGGTGGCAGCTGAAATCCTATATTTGGTTTCCAATTGGGTTGTTCTGAATTCCGTTAGCGGGTTATGTAGTGAGTTTCGATATATGGCGCCGTCAAATTCGCATTTACAGCAGCGTTTTGCAATCGGTTAGGTATACGCTGGAGTCAATGCGATGATAGAACTACCTTTCTGATTTAAATGAAAAATTGCTGCTTGTGACTCGCAAGTATGATACTTTATGGTCTTGTGGCCGATTTTTTCGACGGTAGAATGCTGCGTCCAGCGCGTTCGAGTATGAAACTTTATTGCTCGCTCACATTTGTGTGTGATTCCAAAAAAATGTAAACCATAGAAGTCCAGTTATGCTGAATAAAGAGCTACTGGACTTTTTTTATGGCGAAATCGCAGTGGTCTCTGTTTGAGGCGTTAAATAGCTCGTAAGATAAAAAGGTCGTGGGCAGGGTTTTGGTAAATGTGACTAGCCGTCGCACTACGTAATGGATGGTTAATCGCACAGGTTCGAACCCGCGTAAACACAGGTCAACGCCGTGCACATAGCCACTCTGAAATTCCTACTTTTGTATCACGCCACAAAATCCGCCACTGATAATCCAAACTGCTTTAAGTATTTAACCAGTCTGTCGCTATCATTGGTTGATTTGCGTTCCAGTCGGCTCTTATTAAAAAGAATGCGGCTGGCTTCTGCAGCTGAAGAGGTGCCGCTGCATACCTCGGCGACGCGCTCCAGTGCAGCCAAGTGGATATCATCAATATGTGCAAAACGAGCATCGTTTCGTAACCAACTTCCTGCATCCTTCATGTTATCCATGGCGATCCCTCCCCAGCACTGACGCAGTCGATCAATTTCACGCGTTACCAACTGCTGCGTTATCACACCATCAGGGGCCATCGTTGAGAGACGCACCAAGGACGCCAACAGTTCGCGAAAATTACCACTCCATACCGCTTCATTGGAGAGCGCAAATGTTAGATAGCGTGTTCGTGCCTCCCCTTGAAGCCTGATTCGCCTTCCCAGCTCATCGCCCATCCGGTCAAGCTCAAAATCTATATTGGGTTCAATATCTTCCTTACGCTCTTTCAATGAGGGTAAGTGAAATTCCCAAATGTTGATGCGAGCGAGTAGGTCTTCGCGAAATTTACCCGCTTCGACCTGTTTTCTCAGATTACGGTTAGTACCCGCGATAATCAGAAAGTCGCTCGATACTTCTTTGTCGCTCCCTAATGGGTAAAAGCGCTTCTTTTCAATGGCAGATAACAGCATCGTTTGAGAGTCGATACTCATCTCACCAATTTCATCCAGAAACAGCAAACCGCCGTCAGCCGCTTTTAGAAGACCTTGTCGAGGCGCGTGAGCTCCCGTAAAAGCCCCCTTTGTGTGGCCAAACAGCGCCGACAACAAGTTGTCGCCTTGAAGGGTTGAGCAATTCACCGATACCATTTCACCGGCAACCAGCCCTGTCTTTTTGCGGATTTGATAGATGCGTTCAGCCAAGTCGCTTTTTCCGGCGCCGGTGGGACCCATCAATAAAATGGGATGTGTGCTTGCGGTAACAACAGTTTCGATTTCTTCGATGAGTGCATTGAACTTTGCGTTGCGTGTTTTGATGCCGCCTTTTAGTACGCTGACGGCATCGTGTCTTTCCTTTTTGAAGCGCTGGGCAATGACATCATAGCTGGCAAGATCCAGGTCAATGATTTGGAATTCGCTTTCGTGACGAACATCTTTGCTGGGTGCGCTCTGCAACAGCTTTCCGCGAAATCGTTTGGATTCAACCAGGAGGAATGCACATATCTGCTGAAGGTGGGTGCCGGTCGTGATGCTTATAAAAAGCTCGTCTTTTTCGTCAATTTTTTCAGTCTTTTTCTCTACGTATTCCAACAGCGAGAGATAAGTGTCAGGAAGCGCCCAGGGATTCGAAAAATTAACCACGTCAATGCTGATGGCGAGGTTGGCATTCAACTGCTTCGCGTCTTCTTCCACCTGTTTGGCCAGTGTCACATCTTCATCGCAAGCAATGAGGTGTAGATGCGTAATGCCGGGAAAACCGGCAAGTGCAACCGTAGGACGCCAGCGACGCTCGAATCGTTGCGGGCCTTTGCCTTTGGTTTGCGATGCCCGATCGAGTGTTTTGCCTACCATGGCGAAGACATGTCGCTTCACGAAATATACTCCAGTATATGAAAAATATATTTTAATATATCTCGACTAGCACTTCCCAGTCCGTCAAAAGTGAATTTTCGGCTTGAAGGCCGCGAAAGGTCGGATTCTGAATAAGTTGGCACACAATCTGCTAATAGCCGATGGAACAAAGCGGCACCTCGCAATCGCATCTCGCATTGCAAAACGATTTCCTCACAAGGATAAGCACATGGCTACGCAGCTGACACATCGCAATATTGAGAGCTACTGGGTTAGTCCAGTGGCTTCGCTGCGGGCGTCAGATTGCCGCGATTTAGGCCTATTGCCGTCATTAAAGCCGGTACAACCTCAATTCAATCTCGGCAAGTGCATAAACAACAGCGTTACCCCCTTCTGACATAAATACGTCTGGAGGGATTGCCCTCCAGGTCGACTCCGCAAAAGCGCGAATAAACCCGGTGGGCCTGAAGGTTCACCGGGTTTTTTGTTTTCTGACGGAAATTCGCGATAAGAACGTCGCGGCGCCCCACAAAACATAAGATCCGGTATTGGAGAAGTGGCCGAGTGGATTAAGGCGCTGTCCTGCTAAGACAGTAGTTACCGATACAGTGGCTCGCGGGTTCAAATCCCGCCTTCTTCGCCAAATGATGAAGAGAAATGCTGGAGCGTTGGTAGAGCAGACGATGTGGAAATATCGCTTCTCTCATGAAGAAGAGCATGTAGGTTCGATTCTTACCTTCAGCACCAAAATATGAAATTTGGGGTGTTAGCTCAAGGGCTAGAGCAAGGGTCTTTTAAACCCGAGGTTGCGAGTTCGAGTCTCGCACGCCCCACCAATTAAATAATGCGACCTTAATTTTACTGAAAAGGTTTTATCTGGATGTAGCGCAGCCTGGCAGCGTACTCGCCTTGGAAGCGAGTGGTCGCAGGTTCAAATCCTGCCATCCAGACCAATTTAATTATCCGCGTAGCTTAATGAATAAAGTCCTTCGCTTCGAACGAAGTGGATGTGGGTTTGAGTCCTGCCGCGGGTGCCAATTTAATGGAGAGAGTAGGTGATGTATGAGTTCGCGAGTATTAAAAATTACTCAACAAGGTTTGCCGCAGGCGTGGATTAGCGTTGAAGAAGCCGCTTCGGATATCGTCGCTGGGCGCGTACTGTACGCGTTTGGTGCGCCTGTGGCCGAACTGCGTGGCGGCCATAACAAGCATGGCGTACGATCCGTATTGGAGGTGCCAGCGATCATCACCACAAGAGCGATTGGAAAGCGGTACGGAGTAACACGTCCGCCTTTGTCGCGACAGGGATTGATTGCACGGGACGGTTATTTGTGCATGTATTGTGGAATCGATTTGCATTATCGGGCATTGACGATAGATCACATCATTCCACGATCGCGCGGTGGTAAACACACCTGGACAAACACCTGTTCAGCTTGTGTGAGTTGCAATCAACGAAAGTCGAATAAAACCCCTGAAGAGGCTGGAATGTTATTGTTGGGCGTTCCATATGAGCCGAACTTGCATGAACATCTTTATCTGCAGAACAGAAAAATTCTGGCGGATCAACAGCAGTTTTTGCAACTTGGATTCAAGAACTTGAAGGTTGTGTAAGGGCGTCGCGAGGAAGCGCTGCCAAGGCCGCTGTCATACGCAAATATGAAAGCGGCCGCCTTTATGAGGCGCAGATTTATGAGGTGCCGTCACCTAGTCACCTTCGCTATCGTGCTTCGAATCACCTCTGCACTCCGTAAAAACGCTTGTTGCTCATCTTCACTGAGCTTGGGATGCAATATCCGCTCTACGCCATTTTTACCTACCACGGCGGGCAAACTCAAACACACATCGTTCACCCCCAAAAAGCCATTCACCTTCAAACTGATCGGCATGGTGTGTTTTGTATCGGTGGCAATACACTGGATGATATAAGCCGCAGCAAGTGCGATGGCATAGTTGGTGTGGCCTTTGTGTTTGAATACGTCAAACCCGGCACGCGAGGCCTGCTGAAATAGCGCATAGCGTGCAGGTGTTGGATCAATCGGTTCGCCGCCAGCATCTGCGCAACTCATGGCAGGAAACTGACTGTCGCCGTGCTCGCCAAGAATATAAGCACGAATGTCTTCCATGTGGATCTGAATTTCTTCGGCCAGTAATTGGCGAAATCGCGCAGAATCGACCAGGGTGCCGGTGCCCATGATCTGGTTGGGTTTGAACCCGGTAATTTCCAGCGCAAAATGTACTAGCACATCAACTGGGTTGGATACGATAACGATTTTACTATGGGGCGACAAACGCGCCAGTTCCGGGAGTAGTTCGCGTAACAAGGCCACGTTGGCAGGGGCTGAATCCAGTCGATTGGTCATGTCGGGCGGGGTAGGAACCGAGGCACAGATAGCAATGACATCGGAACCCGCCGTATCGGCAAAAGTGCCCGCGACGATGCGGGTGGGGGCTTCCACAAACAGTTGGCCGTGGCGTAAATCGAGAACGTCACCCAGCACGGAGGCTTGGGTGCGCCCTACGAGTACCAGTTCTTGCACAAAGCTTTTGATGGCCAATACAAATGCAAGGCTTGATCCCACTTTTCCCATGCCAACGACGGATACTTTCATTGGAATCAGCTCGTCAGTAGATTTTTCTCGATGGCATCGAGAAAACCATACATATCGACGATTTTTTCTTCGGCTGGATTCGTCGTTTTGCCTTTCAAATCAGCAGTGATATAGCCTTGTGCCACCGTCTCGATCAAAGCGGCCTTGAGTTTATCCGAATAGGCTTTCAGCTCCGCATTCTGTTCACGACCGGCGATGGTCTCCAGCGCATTGGCCACGGCGTACAGCAAGGCCGATGAGTTGAATAATGCGACTTTGCCGCCGGATTCCTTGTACTTCACAAACAAATCGTGGGCGGTGCCGTGCGGTGCTTCGTAGAGCATGGTGCCGTCTTTGCTCTCGATGATGGAACTGGCGGTGGCCAGACTGCCCCCGAGGGCGGCCGATATATCGGAGTAAATATCCCCATCAAGATTCAGCGAGGGATACAGGCCATTACGCGGCGGGTCGGTAATCATCTTCTTCAACTGGCTGGAAGGCCGCATTACCATGAAGGACGGTGGCTGAAAATTGTCACGCACTAGTTCCTGCCGAACTTCCCTGATCACGGTACTGAAGACGTCGTCGTACTCCATATATTCGCGCTTGAGGCCGAAATAAATCTCTTTATCGTTTTTCGCTGCATCACGAAAAACTTGGCTCACCCAGTCTTTAATCGCGTCGCGATCGTTATGCATGAAAATGATGGGATCACCCTTTTTAACATCGCGGGCGTGTTTTTCTTCGCCATCGAGAATGACTTTGATAATGCCGTCTTCTTCGACGGGCATATTGAAGCTGCCGTATTGATCACCACCGCCAGCGCTCATGCGTGAAATCGACACACTGAACTGGCGCTCGGGAATACCAAACTTTTTCAGTGCCTCAACTAATTTGTAGAGTTTGCGACCGGTAGTATTTTCGGGCACTCCCCATAACGCCCGCTCTGGGGGGTTGGCGACAATACGGGCTGCCTGGGCATCAATCAGTTCGTAATGATAGCGAATGCCGGCCTTTTCAAATTCGGCTTGATAGTGCGTTTTGAAAATGCTTTCCACGGTTTCGCGCATCACGCCGTCATACCCGGGGATAACGGTGTCCTTGAGGCCGAGATAGGCATCACGCTTTTCGGCAATCGCTCGCTGGAAAAACGTGTGCGACCAACGCTTGACCTCTTCGGTGTCGTTGGTGGCCAACAGCCAAGGGTCGCCTTTCTTGATTTTGCGTCGGTGCAGTTCGACGGGGTTGCCGCTGGTGCCGACGAACACGACTTTGATGACACCCGTGTCCTTCGAGATCTCGTTGTGGCTGTGTTTGTTGCCGCCGGTGTCCATGGTGTAGACGTCGATGTCGCGGCCGATCCAGTGCGGCGTGAGTCGCTTGAGGTTCTTGAAGGGGATATCTTCGCGGGTGATATTGCCGCCTATGCCTTTGCGGATCGCACCGTTGGGGGATTTGGTCGCCAGGGGTTTGAGGCTGTCTTTCGTGATGGACGGGTTCTGCGCCAACAGTTCTTCGAGCTGGGCTTTGTTCACGGTCATGCCGGCGTTTTTGATGCCGACGCCATGTTGTTTGAGTGCGTCGATAGAATCCCGCACGATCTGTCCATTGGTGCGCAGGCGGTTGTCGGCGGAGAGATCCATTTCGATCAGGTTGATGTCGAGCCGGTTGGTCACGAATTGATCGAGCACGCGATGAAACGACACCTGGGCCATTTCATCGCCATGCAGTATCACTAGTGGGCTGTTGACTTTAATTTTGCGTATCTCGCTGCTCATCTCGCTAATTCCTGATCCATCAATGGGCTGTTTTGGGGCTTGGAGGTGGCCCGGTGCTCTCCCACAAGCCTAGCCAGACTCTACGGTAGTGGCCAGCGCTATTCGAGGGAGGAGATGACCGCGCGTCCAGGCATTTTGAAGCACAAAGTGCGCCAGCGCGGACGGGATGCGGTCATGTGCAGGCGCAACGATATCATTGCTCGCGACCCAATACGCGTGTCAATTTATCCGGGTTTCGTATGGAGTACAAACGCCACAATTTTTGCTCGCGGAATGCAAAGATCAGCGCGGCGACAGGTTGACCATTTTCGAATATCAATAACCCCGGTTCGCGATTGATGCGATGGGGTATGACGCTAAGGTTAGGTCGCGGCTGAATCAGTCGCCGCAGAAAGCGTGCGACGCGCTCACCGCCCGATAGGGGCCGCAGTAACGACGTTACTTTGCCGCCCCCATCGGAGTAGGCCATCAGATCGTCATGCAGGCAGTTGAGCAAACCCGAGAACTCCCCGCTCATACAGGTGTGCAGAAAATTCACCAGCAGAGTTTCGGCATGGGTGTCGGGGGTGGTCATGGCGATATCCCCGCCGATTTTCTGTTGGGCGCGCTTGAATAGCTGGCGACAGTGCGCGTCGGTTTTCCCGAGCGTTGCTGCGATATCGCTGAAGGGCCAATCGAAGGCTTGCCGCAGTAGCAAGACGGCCCGCTCCAAGGGGTTTAGTTTTTCCAGCAGGTGTAAGAAGGCGAGCGTCAGGTTGTTGGCGAGTTCGGTCATGGCCTGCGGCCCCTCAACGCTGTCGTGATAGGGTTCCAGCAGGGGTTCTGGTAACCACACGCCTACATAGTGCTCGCGGCGATGGCGGGCGCTGCGTTGCCAGTCGATGCATTCGCGGGTGACGACGGTGAGCAGCCAGCCAGCAGGATTGGCAATGGCATTGCTATCCTGCTGTAACCATCGCAGATACACCTCCTGCAGAATGTCCTCCGCATCGGCAACGGAGCCCAGCATGCGATAGGCCAGCCCGAACAACCGTCCTCTTTCACGCTCAAACATGGCGGTATTATCTTGCATTCATGGGCCTTCTACGGGATCGATCCCCGCTTGCTGAAACGCTCGGTGTTCACGGGGCACTGAGGGCCAGCGATATAAGCGCATACCGGTGGCGAGTTCCCAACGGGGAACATTAAAGGTCATGCGACACACGCGCTCTTTGATCCATGCACCGGTGGCGCCGGTGAATACCCGGTGTTTGGCTTGGTCATTCCATTGCGTGGTTTGTACCACACCTGCGTTCCGGCCCAGGCTGACACACCGTATCAAAAAACCGAAGGAAAACGGTTTGGGCGTATCCCCGTTGATCGCTGCGACGACATTTTCGCCCGCTTGTGCCCCCATGGGGAGCGCAACCGCACATCCCATTCGCAAGGGCCTAGGGCCCTGCCAGGGAAACGCCGCGCTGTCCCCAGCGACCCATATTCGATCATCGCCGACCAGTTGCAAAGTATCCGTGACATTGGCGCGCCCGTGTTCATCGAGGTGATTGCTCAGATGCGTTATCAACGGGGATGCTTTAAAGCCGGGCGCACTGAGACAAACATCAAAGGGTAACGCGCCCTGTGACGTATGGCAGACCCCTTGCCCCACTTCAAGTACAGTATGGCCTTCGAGCAAGGTGATGCGTGCCCGTTGCAGGTAGTCACGAAAATAGCGTTCTGCAGAGGGTGCAAACGCGTTGAAAGGATTGGTTGAGCAGAGCACGGTGATCTGCAAGCCAGGATACCGCTGCGCCAATTCGGTGGACGTTTCCAGCTGGGTAAGCCCGGCGCCCACCAGCAGTAGCCGTCCTCCGATTTGTGCCAATGCCTGAAGAGTCCCTGCCAGTGTTTGGCATTGTGCCTGTGAGTCCAGGCTGTACGAATGTTCATGCGCTCCTGCAATGCGCCCCCGGTCGATACCACTGCCCGTGGTCACTATCAGGAAATCGTAATCCATGGGCCCGGCGCTGGTGTATAGACGGCGCTTTTCGGGCGCCAGGGCCGTGACCTCGGTATGGGCGAAACCTACACCGGCAGGTTGCAGCCAGTGCGCAAGCGAACCGCTTGGGATGTGTGCGCCTGCCAGCACCTGGTGGTAGCGAATGCGCTGTTCAAAGTGCGGGGACCGATCCAGCAGGACAATATCGGCGACACGCTGTCTGGCCAAACGGCTGGCGGCCATTAATCCCGCATAGCCACCGCCCAGAATAACGACCTTGGGTTTTTTCATGTGCAACGCTCCTCGATTTTTTCATGCTTGGGTTGTTCCCTATAAGACGAGGTAGCCTTGCGAAATGTGACAAGCGCCCCCAACTTTACCCGGTGATGAAACGCGTTCACTATCAAATTGGCTTATCAGGCATAATCAGCTGGAAAACAAATTAGCCGTATAGGAAATAAACTGCATGGCTGCCGTACTGATTCGAGGATTGGCGTTTTTTGCGCTGGTCATCATTCTTTGGATTGTCATCTTCGGGGGCGCATCTTGAGCTTGCGTTCACAGCCTTCCAGACGCGGTGGTTCTGGCACCGATCGGGTGGGGCAGGCGCCCGAGCAGTTGTTCCGCCGTGCGCAGCATTTTGTACGAACACGGTTGATGCTGCGCACGCGGGCGATGTTTCTCGTGCCGATTCCACTGTTGTTCATGGGGCTCTATTCCGCCGTGACCGGCAGTGCGATTGAAATGGCCGGTCGTTTTGGTGGCTTCGCTTTGTTCATGCTCGCCGCCTGGCTGTTGATGGAAGGCCAAAAAGCCCAGCACGCCTATGAGGCGCGGGAGGTGGCCAAACCCCCGATGATTCCGCGCAAACTGTTCGCCTCTGTGCTGACCGGTGTTGCGGTGGCGGTGACCAGTTTGTTTGGTTTTCTGCCGTTATTCAATGAGCCGGTGGCGGGTGCAGTGTATGCCGTGGTTGCGGCCCTATTGCACAGCATCAGTTTCGGTCTTGACCCGATGAGATCCAAGGGGCTCGACGGTTACTCCAAACAGGACGCCAGCCGACTCCTGGCAGCATTGGAGCGGGGCGAGCTGTTGATGGATGAGACGCTGGCGGCCGCCAGCACCTTTCCCAATCGTAAACTTCAACAACAGGTCACCCGACTGGTGGAGGAAGCGCGTGCCGTGTTTCGTGCCATCGAAAAAGATCCCCGCGATCTCGACCGCTCGCGCAAATTCATGGCGGTGTATTTGCAAGGGGCGCGGGATGCCACGGTTAAATTAGCGCGCTTGAAAGCACAAAATACAGCGGTGCAGGATTATGCCGATTACGAACGCCTGCTCACCGATCTGGAGCACCATTTTATTCAACAACAGCAACGTTTGCTGCTGAATGACCGCACCGAACTGGATGTCGAAGTAGAAGTGTTGCGCGATCGAATCAAACGGGAATTTTGAGGACAGACGATGGATTCAACAACGGACAACCGATCACCGAATACAAATACAACTAAAACTACAACGACAGTATCCACGCAGACGCTGGATACCTTATCGGCGACGCATTGGGATCACACCGACGCACTGCAAACTGCAGAAGGCCGCGCGATTATCGCCGCAAAAATGGCTGAAGTGGATCTCGCTGACGCCCATTCGATTATCCGTTTTGGCGCTGCAGCGCAATCAGGCTTACAGGCCATCAGCCAGGAAATGCTCGGGGATGTACGCAATAAAGATATCGGCAAGGCAGGGGATACCCTGCGGGAAATGGTGAGTTCATTGCGTGGTTTTTCTGCCACCGAACTCGACCCCAACCGTCCGCCCAGCTGGTGGGAAAAACTGCTGCGCAAAACCAAACCGGCCGCAGAATTCGTGGCCCGTTACGAGCAGGTGCGTAGCCAGATCGACCGTATCACCCATGAGTTGTTGCAACACGAAACCACGCTGCTCAAGGACATCAAGAGTCTCGATAAACTCTACGAACGCACCCTGGCGTTCTACCGCGAACTGGTGCTGTATATCCAGGCGGGCGATGAAAAGCTGCGCGAACTGGATGAAAAAACTATTCCCGCATTTGCTAACGGTGCCAGTGCAGGGACTAATGACAGCTTACTGGCCGCACAAAAATTGCGGGATATGCGCGCGTTACGCGATGATCTGGAACGCCGCGTGCACGATTTGAAACTCACACGACAAGTCACGATGCAATCGCTGCCGTCGATTCGTCTGGTGCAAGAAAATGACAAGGCACTGGTGACACGCATCAATTCTGCGTTGGTAAACACCGTACCATTGTGGGAAACCCAACTCGCACAAGCCGTGACCATCGAACGCTCCCAGGAAGCCGCCAATACCATACGTGCCGTCAACGATCTCACCAACGATCTGCTCAAGCAAAATGCTGAAAACCTGCGCCAGGCCAATCGCACCGTGCGTGAGCAGAATGAACGTGGGGTGTTCGATATGGACGCAATTAAACAAGCCAACGCCAATCTGATCGCCACCATCGAAGAATCGCTGCAAATTGCCGACGAAGGCCGGAAAAACCGCATCCAGGCAGAGCAGGAGCTAAAGGAAATGGAAGGCGTATTAAAAAATGCATTGCAAGGGGTGGTGAGGGACGCGAAGGGTAGTGAGTCCGGCGGGGCGTAAACCCCATGCTGCTACAGTGAAATCGCCTTCGCCCGCTTAATCACGTCGTTATTGTCTGGCCGCACGGAAATCGAATTATTCAAATCGACTACCGGCAAATTATAACGGCGTGTTTCAATGCCCGCATCCTCCATCCGTCGATGTAAGAGGTCAGACACCTGCGGATCATCAATGTTTAAAAATTCATAGCGAATTCCGGATCGATTCAAATCCTGCATCAGGCTGTTGGTATAGCCACAGGTTTCGCGACCATAGACCACCAAATAGGGTTCGGTATGCAGGGGTTGTAGGGTTTGGCGTCGGTACATTTCCCAACCCTTATGGCCGAATCCTAACAGGATCAGAATAATTAATAGTTTTTTCATGGGGTATCCATCGCGCAGTTTTACTGTGGATTCTTTAACTGTTGTTGCACCTGCTTGATCTTCTCTGATCCCGGCTCGGGCTTTCCTTCGTAATGCAAATACAACAGGCTCCACTTGGCCAGTTCAAGCAAGGTGGCTCCCAGTCGTTTGCCACTATCAGTGAGGTGGTAGCTGTAGCGCACGGGCCGTTCCTGATAGCGTTCGCGGTAGATCAGGTGTGACGCCTCCAAGCGTTTGAGGCGATCGGCCAGAATATTGGTCGGGATACTTTCAGGGCTTTTCTGAAAATCTCCATAGGTTTTGCTGCCCAGAAACAAATCGCGGATCACTACCAACGTCCATTTGTCCCCAAGTAAATCGAGGGCACATGAAATCGGGCAGGTAGAGCGTTGGGCAGCTTCAGGCAGTGTGCAGGGGGATTGGCGTGTTTTCATACGAAAAGCATACCATGCCGCGAGACGCTTGCAAATTGCAAGTAACCTGCGTAAGGTGTCGATACTTGCTTTTTGCAAGTGTCTTGTTTCGAAGCCCGGCACGGCTGTAATCCTGGTTTCACAAGAGCAATCCACGTTTTACAAGCATCTACGTTTCACTAGAGCAATGACTGCGGTTTCAAACAACCGTGGTCTCCCAAACAAAACTGTTTTCTAACCATGATTCCAATGGAGCAAAAGCGATGAAAGTCTACGGAGCGCGGTTGTCCCCCTTTGTCAGAAAAGTATTAACGGTGCTGGAGTTGAAGGCGCTGCCTTATGAGCAGATTGATGTGTTTCCGGGTACGATGACGCCGGACTATCTGAAGCTGAGCCCGCTGGGTAAAATCCCGGCCTTTGAAGACGACGGGCTGGAGGTGTCGGATTCAACAGTGATCTGCGAGTATCTCGAAGAACGCTACCCCACGGTTGCCACCTTGCCTTCACTGCCTGCCGAGCGCGCGCGTGCCCGCTGGTTGGAGGAGTATGCCGACACCAAACTGGTGGAGTTGTGTGGCGGCGGCATATTTCTGGAGCGAGTGGTAAAGCCCCTGTTCTTCAAGCAGCCGACCGACGAGGCCAAGGTCGAGAAGACGATCAACGAACTATTGCCACCGGTGCAGGATTATCTGGAAACCCAGGTGCCCAAAACCGGCTTTCTGTTTGGTGATTTTGGACGGGCCGATATCAGTGTGGTGGGGCCGTTAATCAACGCGTCGTATGCGCACTATCAGGTCGACGCAAGCCGTTGGCCGACGCTGGCTGCCTATGTGGAGCGGGTCAAGCATCAACCCGCAGTCGCCAAATTATTGCAGATAGAAGCGAAAACGATGGGGCGTGGGTAAGTATCGCCCGCGTAGTGCGCCGATCCTAACGGGTGGGTTATTAGGTTTGCCCGTTAGGATCGACACGCCACGTCAATTTGCATGTGGCGTCAAGGCTGTGTTATCTAAGGGGCCGTTATCCTATGCTGGACGTTATCCTATTCTAGATACGTCGCATACAACCGGAGAATGGCGATGCGTATTCGTAAAGCACTATCGGTAGTCGTTGCCTGCCTGTTTTTATCCGCCTGCGTAACGTCGCTGCTGATCGGGAACCCCATTCAGAGCAAGTTGATGTGGTCGTTGTTGAAACCACTGGTGGGGTTTGACCCTAACGAGGTGAACCTGTTTGAAGTGCCCATGATCAAGGATCGTATGACGGCGATTCTGGGCGACAAATACGAACCCACCATGAAGCTGCTACGTACCGCTCAAGAGATCCAGCAAGAAGGCGCCCTGTTCTACGTGGCATCGCGGATGGTGCCGACCGAGGTAAAGGCGGTGCAGGATAAAGCCGGTCTGGTGTGGAACGCAGACACCAACCAAATGGCGGTGGTGCTGATCAAGGATGGCGCCTCGCAGATCTTTTCAGAACAGGTCGAGGGCGCGAAAGAGACCATCACACCCACCTTACCCAAGGAGCTGCAATTTGCCGTCGATGAAGCGCAAAAGTACGGCAATGCTTTGCAGGGGGAGAACCCCGTGAATGGTTCGAACAGTAATGCTATGGATACATTGACGCCGCCGCCGTCTGCCAGCCCATAAAACCAGCAGATCACGCGACAGCGAGGTGAGCCGACGCAAAAATCATTTAGTCTTTCCCCGCCTGAATTGCCTTTCCTACGCTGACAGGGTGTGGCTCACATGCACCACTGTGGCTGGAATGTCATGCGTCGCAAAAAACGCTAGCCATTCACGCTGATTTTCACGCAGGGTGTCATTCGGCCCTTTTACTTCTATCAGCCGGTAGCCGCCGTCTGCATTGAGACAAAACAAATCTGGAAACCCTGCCCGACGCTGCCCCAAGTCTTGCAGCATATGCCCCAGTATGCGCTCCAGCTGGTGTGGCGGCATAGCCGCAAGCACTGCCTGCCAGGGCGTTTGTTGAAAAAATTCCCAGTGCACCAGTGTGTTCGCGATCCCCTGCTTTTCGCTGAGATGGCGGGTGATGAGGGGTTCTGCGCCCCCTTTGCGGATAAGTTCAAGCCGTTGGCTGACATCGGTTTGTCGCCGTAATATAAATTCGGGTTCATACAGATCAAGCGGTGCGCGTTGGAAGCGATTGGCAAAGGCACCGGGCACTGCTTTAAAAATAATGTCCCAAAACAACAAGCCGAGCAGGCCGTTGAACAGCATATTTTCACTGTAAAAACAGGTATGCCCCTGTTCGTTCAAGTGGGCGGCGACCTGCATTTCAATGTTTCCGGCCTGTAGGGGCAACGTTATTCGTTCAATAGCAGGTTCAAATAAGGTGTAATTTGTGGTGGGGGAAATACGTCTGAGCAGACGGAGGGCGCTGGCACGGCAATCGGGGTCGTGGCTGGTGTCCAGAAGTGATTTCAATAAGTGTTGCGCTGTACTGAAATCGCCTTGTTTGACGGCATGGCGAGCGAGCCGTTCGATACTGCCATCGTTACCGCTATGTTGATAAAGACGCTGTGCATCAGACCAGGCGTTACGACGTTCGGCTTCGCGCCCGAGTTGGTACAGCGTGCGCGTTCGTCGTCGTGTATAACGGGGATCCTGCAGGGCTGGTGGTAGCTGTGCTTCGACCTGACGTATCCAGTCGATGTCGGCACCATTCAGCTTGGCATCCAGCTGGTGTTGCAGCCTAGAGAGTGAATTGCAGTAATCGAGCAAGGTTTTGCTGGTGAAATAGCGGGTGTTTTCACTGAGTTCGTAAGCCTCATACACCACATGGCCCAGCTCGGTAATGATGAACTCATTCAGCTTCTGGTGACGGTTGCCAAAAAAACACAGTTCAAATTTTTCGATGCGTTCGCGCTGCAGCGGTGTTATCCAGGTGTCTTGCCGGGCAAGTTCTTCTTGCAGCGCTTGTGAGGAAAATTGCGAGCGCAAAAAATCGATCAATGCCTCCTTTTTAAGATGGCGTGGGGAAGCAAACCAATGTTGCAAATCCGCCTTTGTGCTGATGTGCAGACAGTTTGTCAGCTCAGGTTGCGTGTTGACCAGGGCACTTTCAATCAGCGTCGATACCGCCGAGGGCAGATCAGTGATGTCGTTATATCGCAACTGGCTGAGGCGAAAGCAAGGTGCCTGTCGGCAAACCAGGCGGGTGTATAAACTGCGAGCGCTCGCAGGCAGTGCTTCAAACGCAGAAAAAAACTCGTGATCTTCGGCATCAAGAATGTCGCCATAGCGCTCGACCACGCTTTGTAACAGGAGTCGAAGATTCTCAACGTGGTAGGGTTCGTTCATGGGTTGCATTCAATACCCAAGATGCCCCACGTCTCTGCTATCGCGGTGGGAATTCGCTGACAAGTGACGCGGGCGGGAGCGTCTACTTGGATTGATAGGCCAGCAGATACACGTAATCCGGCTCGATACGACGTGCCGTCCACCAGCGTGAGGCCCAATAGCCTTTTTGCATGCTGGAAATCGTGACCCCTTTGCGTGAAGAGGCATGCATAAATTGGCCGTTATCGAGATAAATGCCAACATGGCGGCTTCTGCCCGTGCGGAAAAACACCAGGTCGCCGGTTTGCAATTCAGCTTTATCAATAGGATCACCGGTTTGCACCAGCTCGGTGCTGGAACGTGGTACGTCGAGGCCGAGTCGTTCCTTGAAGGTCAAATGCACATAGCCGGAACAATCCACGCCTTTTTTGCTCATGCCACCGGAGCGATAGCGTGTGCCGCGCCATTCCTGATATTGCTCCAATAATGTATCGCTCAGCTGCTTTTCTGCAGAAACGGTCGCCATAAGTGCCGGTGTTTCAACGGCGGGCGCAGGGGGCATCAAAGTGACTTCGATGCTGCGTTGTGGGGCAATGCTGCAGCCGGCGAGCAAGCTCAGCAGCATAACGGTGGTGATCCAGGTGCGTAATTTTTTCATGGTTTTGCAATCACTGATCAAAATTCGAACTGGTAAAAGTGAAAAAGGATACGGTGCTTGTAACAGAATGTCCATTTTCTCTGTCTCAAAAGCTGCAATTAGGCACTTATTTATACCGTTTTTAAGATTGACAGGGCATGAATCCGGCCTAATTTGCACGGTTTGGTTATAATTGCCCCTGAAGTAATCCGTTTACGGGAGTGCAAGTCGTATGCCGCATCGTGCCCATCTCTTCTCTCTGCGCATCGGTAACGCCTTGCGTGAAAGTATTTTGCAAGAACCGTACACTGCTTCACGTTTCAGTAAAGATTTGCTTGCCGGTGTAACGGTAGGTGTTATCGCCATCCCGCTGGCGATGGCGTTGGCCATCGCGAGTGGGGTGCCGCCCCAGAATGGGCTCTATACCGCGTTTATTGCCGGCTTTGTGATCGCGCTGACTGGGGGATCACGTTACAGCATCTCGGGCCCCACGGCGGCGTTTATCGTGATCTTGCACCCCATTGTCATGCAATACGGCTTGGCAGGCTTACTGGTCGCAAGCCTGATGGCCGGTGTGATTCTCGTGGGTATGGCGTTGCTGCGTTTGGGCCGTTACATCGAATACATTCCCGAAGCCGTAACGCTCGGCTTTACCGGCGGCATTGCGGTGGTGATTGCGACCCTGCAGATCAAGGATTTTTTCGGGCTGCAAATTCACGAAATGCCTGAATCCTACATTGGAAAAGTGGCGGCGCTGGCACACGCGCTACCCGAATATGCGCTGCCTAGCGTTGGCGTTGCAACGCTCACCCTGCTGGTCATGTTGCTATGGCCGCGCCTGAAAACCCCTGTGCCACCTCATTTGCCTGCTGTGATCATCGGCAGCGTGGCAGCGGTTTGGTTGCAAAAGCAGGGTTTTGAGCTGGATACCATCGGTTCCCGTTTTTCCTACACGCAGCCCGATGGCAGCCTTGGTCACGGCATTCCCCCGTTTCTGCCTGAATTTGCCTGGCCCTGGCTACAAGCCGGCGCGCAAGGCCAACCTTTTGTGCTCAATCTGCAGACCATCGAACACCTGATGCCAGCAGCGTTTGCCATTGCCATGCTGGGTGCTATCGAGTCGCTGTTGTGCGCGGTCGTACTCGATGGCATGACCGGCAAACGCCATAGCGCCAACAGTGAACTGTTGGGGCAGGGGATTGGCAATCTCATTACCCCTTTCTTTGGCGGCATTACCGCCACCGCTGCGCTGGCCCGCTCGGCTGCCAACTACCGGGCCGGTGCCCAGTCGCCGCTGGCGGCCATGTGGCACGCGGTGGTGGTGCTGGCGGGGCTGGTGGCATTGGCGCCTTTGCTGTCTTACTTGCCGATGGCCGCCATGTCGGCATTGTTGTTAATGGTGGCCTGGAACATGAGCGAGGCGCCCAAGTCGGTGCATCTTTTGAAAACGGCCCCCAAAAGCGACGTGCTGGTGTTTGTGGTGTGTCTGTCACTGACCGTGCTGTTCGACATGGTGATTGCGATCAGTGTCGGGATCTTGCTGGCATCGTTGCTGTTTATGCGTGAAATTGCCGAGATGACGCAAATAAAGGATCTTTCGCAGGATCATCGTCGCGTGCCGGCGGGGAGCCTGCCTGCCGGTTGGCAAGTGATACGCATTAACGGCCCATTGTTCTTTGCCGCCGCAGACAGAGTGTTTGGTGAGCTGGCCTTGCGTATCGACCCTCAGCGGGGCATGGTGTTGTGGATGGATGCGGTGCCGCTACTGGATGCCGGTGGCTTGTCTGCGCTGGAAAAATTTCTGGCCAAGTGTCGGCAGGAGGGCAAGCAACTGGTGATTGCCGAATTGCAGTACCAACCTCTCAAGACCTTACGTCATGCCGAGCTATTACCGGAGCCAGGCGTGTTCACCTTTAGTGCGACCCTTGATGAGGCCTTGTCGCAACTGGCCAAGCCAGCGACTGGCTTGTCGCCGCTAAGTCCTTCCTCTGCTTGAGAAACCTGTCACGCCGGTGAGTTTATCCTTGCCAGGGGCAAGGAGATTGGCGCGCTTTGACAGGATTCTGGCCCAGAGTGACAGGCGTCACTGCAGAGGGTGACGGTATAGTCGTTTTCATTGTACATCAAACAATGTCACATGAACGGCTGGTACACTTATGAATAGCATTGCGGCTGCAGTAGAACAAAGTCCGAAACGCACCCCACTTGGCGCCACCGCGAACATTCCTCCCCGTCGGATGGATTTCGAATTTCCCGAAGCGCAGTCCCCCCGTTATTTTTATGGCAATGACGCCTTTCTGAGCCATTTCTGGAATACGTTTTCATCGTTGCTGCCCGAAGGGGAAGCCTTCTTTGTGCAAGCCGTGCGTCATTACCGTGATCAAATCACCGACCCGGTATTGAAAGCACAAGTGGCCGGCTTTATTGGCCAAGAAGCCATGCACAGCAAAGAACACCTGGCATTCAATAACATGATTGGCACCAAAGGCCTGCCGATGGTGGAATTGCAGCGCGATATCGGCTGGTTGCTCAAAGCTGTTGCCAAATATACGCCCAAAAGCCTGCAACTGGCGGCGACGGTTTGCCTTGAGCATTACACCGCCATTATCGCTGAACAATTATTGCGTGAGCCTGAGCACCGTGAAATGCTGGGCGACACTGATGCCATGAAAATGTGGTTATGGCATGCAGTGGAAGAAAATGAGCATAAAAACGTGGCTTATGATCTTTACGAAAAAACGGTGGGCAGTTATGCCTTGCGTGCCGGTACCATGATTCCGACCACGATCATTCTGGCGATTGTCATGGTGGTGTTTCAGGTACGTATGATGGCGGCTGACAATCAACTGTTCAAGCTGCGCCAGAATGCGCGCGGCATCGCTTACCTGTGGGGCAGAAAAGGCCTCTTCCCGCGCCTTGCCCCACAGTTTTTTGATTTTTTCCGTCGTGATTTTCACCCCAGCCAGCACGATACAGAAGCGTTGCTCGATGAATGGCGTGAAAAACTGTTCAGTGAGAACGGCTTGTTAAATGATCGCCCGTTTGCCAAAAAGGGCAGAGCAAAAGCGCATTGAGCAAGGGTTGAGCCCTGTAAAATAACGCCGCTATCGAGGGCCATCGATAGCGGCGTTTTGTTTTTTGTTGCCGTGATTTACCGTGCGTCTCAGCGGTATTCAGTGTAATAGTTACGTGAGCGTGTCACTGCAGCGTCAGCGTTACAGCCGGTGCAAATTGGCCATAACGACCACCGGCTTCTATCGCGGCGATGGTAAATTGATAATCCCCCGCACTAAGCGCAGGAAGTTGTAGTTGGGTTTGCAGTGGATCATTGACACGCACGCTGTGCAGCTGACGTTCCTGCTCGGTGCTGTACTGAATTTCATACCCTTTGAGGTCATTGACATAGAGTGGGTCGCCGTTGGTGCGGGCGAACGGAATATCCCATTCCACCACTACAGCAAAGCGTCGGGGGTCATGGAGTTGCGATGCTGCAGTGGGCCGGTTGTCGTCAGCATTTGGATTACTGCCTCCCGCGCACCCGCTCATCATCACTGTCAGGGATACGGCGATGCTCAGCCGATAGAGGTGGGCTGCTGGGGACTGATGTATTGATCGATGTGGTGGCATTCAGGTTCTATCCATATTGGCTTGTGTACCATTGCGTGGCTTCCAAGACCACCGGTAGGGGGTGAAGTTCCGCCAGTGAGGGTAATCGCACAGACGAGTGAGATCAACGGTAAATCTGGCTTGATCTCGATCATGCTAATGCGAATTTCTCGGTGAATAACCTTGCAAACCCCCTCATGGAGAATGTTACTCTCGCACCGTTAGTTTGATTCGAGTTATCAATGAGGGATTACACCATGAAAAAGCAGGTAGCACTTGCAATGATGTTGGCCGCAGGCAGCCTCGCCGGTTGCGCAAGCACGTCCGAAATGGCTGAAGTTCGTGCCATGGCGGAACAAGCACAAGCCACGGCAAACCAGGCTCAACAAACCGCTGATCGCGCACTGTCGGTGGCCGACCAGGCATCACAACGCGTTGATGGCGCAGTCAGCGCTGCCAACGATGCGTCTGCCAAAGCCGAAGCAGCGGAAGCGTCTGCCAATCGTGTGAACGAAAAAATCGATCGCATGTTCAAAAAGACGATGATGAAATAAGCAAATCCTGCATTTTTGCGGTTTGCTTAATTGATCAATGCTTCATCAAACAAAAAGGGCGCTGTGTGAACAGCGCCCTTTTTGTTTTACGTAATGGGTTTTGCGTAAGTTGGCCGCTGTGCTTTATCGCTTGATCAAGACGACGTCAGCGTATCACCACCCGCATGCCAACACGGATATAGCTTGCCAGCGCTCGAATCTGCTGGTTATCAAGCGCTACACAACCCCGCGTCCAGTTAAATTTGCGATGCATGGAAAGAGGGGCGGCGCCCACTCCGTGTATCCCGATCATGCCGCCGAGGGGAGTATCGTAGGGTGGCTTGCGTCCTTCCAGTTCGGCGTTAAAAATGGCTAAATACTGTTCGCGTGTCAGCTTGCCTTGATCCATCGCCAGCTTGGCGTGAACGTGGGTAGGGTAGTTGAGACTGAAAAACAAGGTATAGTGACTACGACTGTTGATGCCATCGATACGAAATTCCCCCAGGGGGGTGCTGGTATCATCCAGGTAATGTACCGGCTTGGTGCCCAGGCGCCCAAAGGCAACATCATCAAAAGTGGCGATGGCCGTGTCGCCGCGCATGACACTGAGGGTTGCCGTTGCGTAGTCGACCAATAGCCAGGATTCGTTCGGGGTGGACGGGGCGGCGCGACTCCAGGCCGGGCTGGTAACCATGCATAACAGAGTGCACAGCAGCGACAACAGCAGCAACGAGGGCCGCAACGCAAAGAGCCACGACCGGCTCTGAAGGAATAGAGTTTTCATGTGAGACTTTTTATGAGTGGCCTATAAGTGATCGAAAGCGTGTCAATGAGTAAAAGCATGTCAATGAGCAAAAGAGAGCCAACGAGTGACAGCGAGCATGTTCAAGCGTATGTTCAGTAACGCACAGTGTAAGCGATGGTGGGTCGGGCTGGCGATGCTTTCGCTATTACTGCCGCTGTTTCTCTTGCACGCGCCAGCACAGGCCGAGACGTTTACGTTGCCGACCGATGGCTCGACGATAGTCGGCAGCCCCCGCATCATTATTCCAACGCAAGAAAACACCCTGCTCGATATCGCACGTCAGCTGGATGTGGGTTATCACGAGATCACCTGGGCCAACCCGGGGGTGGATGTTTGGTTGCCGGAGAAAAATGTCAAAGTCATTGTACCGACGCAGTACATTTTGCCTCCCAAACCCTGGACGGGCATCGTGCTGAATATTTCGCAGCGACGCCTTTATTACTTTCCACCTGCCGCCAAAGGCAAACCAGCAAAGGTGATGACGTTCCCGGTGAGCATCGCCCGTGAGGGGTGGTCGACGCCATTGGGTGCGACCAAGGTGGTGGCCAAACACAAAGACCCGGCGTGGTTTGTCCCCAAGAGTATTCGCGAGGAACACAAGGCCGCTGAAGGTGAGGAGTTTCCTGAGTATTTTCCGCCAGGGCCGAATAATCCAATGGGAATGCTGGCGATTCAGCTAGGCTTCAAAAGCATTTTCATACATGGCACCAATCGCCCCTGGGGGGTTGGCATGCGTACTAGTCATGGCTGTCTGCATTTGTACCCGGAGGATGCGGCGGCAATCTTTCCGCTGATGAGTGCGAATATTCCGGTGCGGGTGATCGATGAGCCGGTGGTGGCAGGGGTTTTGAACGGCGAACTGTATCTGGCGACCTATGAGCCGGTGGCAGAATATGGCACGACTCCCAATTTAATGACGCGGGCGGCCTTGGCCTTGGCACCTTATCTTCAGTCGTCGATCGTGCCCCTGCCTGAATCTAAAAAGACCGATCCCAAGCAGGCCGCTCAAAAGCAAGCACAAGCGGCGGTGCAGGTTGTGCGCTATGAGGTGGACTGGAAGAAAGTCGAGCAGGTCACCCGACGTTTTCAAGTGATTCCGCTATCGGTAGCGCCCAACGGAGCAACGCTGGAGCAAACGCTCGATTCGATCGCACCGGATTTATATGATTATCCGCCGTATGGTGTCGATGCCAATGATGCGTCCATGCCGGGGCAATAGTCTTTGTTAAAACCAATATATAAACACCCAGATGCAAAAGCCTGGCTTAACAGCGTTGCGCGAGATGGGTAGAATCTGACTAAGCGCAAACGACAGCTTTCTATGTCAGCTTTTTAAACTGCGTTTATACCAGCTTTCTTATAACAAGAATGATAAGTGCCATGAAAAGTACAACGCACCGCCTCGCTCGTTTATGCGCACTGATAAGCGCATTAGTCGCTACCGTGTTTTCTGCTGCGGTATTCGCTGAAGAACCGCCTCTGCTCGATGCCCTGATCGACGAGTACAAGCCCATGCTGGTGGAAGGCGACAATATGCCCGCAGCGCTGGGTAAGCGCATCGAATCCTTGTCGTTGCAGGCCGTCATCGATGGCCAGATGGAACCGGTCCCCTATCAGATCGATGAGTACAACACTGGCGGTGCTGTGTATTTCAAGGCGCTGAAAGTACCCATCGATGGTAGTGAAGGCATACTGGATGCCAATGACAAACTGGTTTTTCTTTATAAAGATGCTGGCCCGCGTCGCGAGTCTTTTCATGTCAACGATGGCAAATTGTTGTCCGAAATCGAGTTGATCGATGCCGCTGGCAACAAACGTTATGTGTATCTGGTAGAAAATTCCCGGCTGCGTTCAGAGGAGCAGTACGTTCGGTACAGCACGGATATCGGCCAGGTGGAAACCGATTTTTATTCGCTGATTTACAACAAAGAAAACCAACTCAACTGGGATGAGTTTTCCTATGCGGCGTTCAAGGGCGAGCGCCCACTCGATACCATGAAAATTCGCTTGATCGGCGGGTTGTTCACCGAGATGTCGACGGTGACCCTGAATAACAAGAATTTTATCGCCAAACCCATTGGCGAGCATGTGGGGCCGGTGCGAACCACCTCGCAGATGGAAATCACCATGTGGTTGTTCAATCTGCCGCTGTTGGAAATTTCCTACCAGGTGCACCATTATCCCAAATCCATGCTGTACGACGTGCGTGTGGTAATGCCGGAAGTGAGGCGCAAAATTCTTGCCAGCCCGATGTTGTCGATTTCTTTGGATGCCAACAACTTGCTCGGCAGCACCATGCAGACTGCGTTGGGGCCGAAGCAGCCCGTCGAGGTGGATGGCAAGATTACTCCCCTCGAAAATGAACTCATGAAATCCAGTGTGACGCCAGAGCATAACTGGATCTGGTTATCGACCAAACGCAATCTGGATGTGTTGGCGTTTTTTGATTACCTGGGTGACACGCGTGAACCCTTGTCGCTGGTATATGCCGATGACCTGGAAATGGTTGATCCGCCGGAGCGCTTTAAAGGCATGGTGCCGAACGCGGGCTATCGCATTGATAATTTCCCGATGTCGGGCTTTTTTGGCTTTGTGGTCAGCATCTTTTTGAGTGAAGGCTATGAAGGCAAGCCCGAAGCCTTTACCGATGATGTGCGCAGCATGCCCAGTGTGCGCGTGTTATCGATGGCGTTGAATTGAGAGCGCGCTGAATGGAGAGCGCGTTGAATTGAGGGCGGGCTGCCGCCAGGGGCGGAAGGTTACCGTGTAAATTATGGTTAAACTGCTATTGTTTATGCACCAGCATGGACGTGGAGTAAGTGCGTGAAACGATCTGTCCTCAACCGTTTATTGACCCGTGTATTGGCAATGGTGCTGACGGCAATGCCGTGCTCGGTGGCGCTGGCCTATAACCCCTATGAAGCCTTGCAGGAATACCAGGCGGTGCGTCTGGAAGCCGAAGATCTGCTGATTGCCTCTGAACTGCCTATTGAGTCTTTGTCGCTGGCGGCCGTGGTCGATGGCGCGTTGGAACCCATTCCGTTTCAGATCGATGAGTACAACACCGGCGGTGGTGTGTATTTCGATAACTGGGAAGTGCCGATCGATGGCAAGCGCGATGTGTTTGATGCGCGTGACAAGTTGATGTTCATTGCCCGTGATGCTGGCCCGCGCCGTTCCCCCGAAATGGTTTACGATGGCAAATTGCTGGCCGAAATTCGCCTGAGCAATGCCAATCAGGCTGACCGTTACGTGTACCTGGTCAAGGATTCACGCTTGCGCTCCGACACACAGTATGTGCGTTACAGCAGTAAGGAGGCGCTGTTGGAAACCGACTTTTTCTCGATGCAATTCGATCGTAATAATTTACTTAACTGGATGCAATTCGAGTTCAACGGATTTGAAGGTAAGTCGCCGCTGGATTCACTGAAAATCCGTTTAAATACCGGTGTTGTGAGCAGCATGGCCGAAACTGAAATGAACAATAATAATTTCGTGGCAAGGCCGATAGGTGATCGGGTAGGAGCGATCAGTACTGTGTCACAATGGAATGTCGATTTTCTCTGGGGCGGCTTGGTCTTGATGCAGGCGAGCATCCAGCTGCATGTGTATCCTAAATCGATGGTCTATGACTGTCGAATTGTGATCCCTGCGGTACGACGTTCATTTCTGGTCAACCCCCAAATGTCGATTATGGTCGATGGACATCAGTTGACGGGCGCCAAGGTGCGCATGAGTGCGTCCCCCAGTGTCGCCGTTGTCGATGGCAAGCTGAGCCCCGAAGAAGACCAGATGCGTAAGACCCTGCTTGATCCCGAGCGCAATTGGGTGTGGATGAACACCGGCAAGCAGTTCGATACCGTATGGTTTTATGATGATTTGGGGGGGCCTAAGGAGCCGGTGCGTTTTACTTATGAAGACAGCGCCACGCTGGTGGAACCCCCGGAGCGTTTCCCAGGGCAAATGCCAGGGGTCGGACACACGGTATTGCATTTTCCCACCAGCGGTTTTTATGGTTTTGCCGGCAGTTTCTACTTCGAACCAGGGTTTGGCAGCCTGCCACCCGAACTCTTCACGCATGCCTTGCGCAGTCAGCCGGATATTCAGGTTACCGCCGGGCGTGACGCATTGAGCGGGCGTTAACGCGATTCTGATCAGTCTTGGTTTGGTGTGTAGAGGTGCTCGATGAGGAGCGCCTCTGGAGGAGAGGCAGGCGGCGCTATTCGGTTTCGCCGTCGTACAGGCGCGCGGTGCTCAAGTCAAAAATGCAAGCCGTGGGCTCGCGATCCTTGGGGTCGCGGGTCGACAACACCAGCCGCTGGCCATCGGTTTGAATCGCATAATCCCCGTCGCGCTTGACGACTTTCAGTTCGGTGCCTTCGTCATTGAGGGTGAGGTTCTGGAACAGCACGGTGCGGAAGGATTGGGTGGGGTGATCGATGTAGAACTCGGTGTAGTACTCGCCCTTATCGACATCTACCGTGACAAAGGTGGTGTCTATATTGGTGTAGAAATTGGCCACACAGCGCCCGCCGTCAGCATTGCCGAGCATTTCCATGCGGCCGACACCGGTTTTGAACTGCTTGATCTTGTCCGCCAGTAAGTTGCGGAACTCTTGATGCACCGCACCGTTTTCACGGGGAATCTTGATGACGGTTTCAGCACTCGCGAGTGAAGGCGTGAAAGCCAGCGTCACCCAGAGCGTGTGCGCTACCAATGCTTGGGTAAACCTGTTGTTCAATTGCGATCTCTTCAGGAGCAACCTCTGCACGACCAGCTTCTGCATGAACAACCTCTTAACGTAGATGCTTCACGAGCAAGTTAGGCAGGTTTTTTGACTCTTGTTGCAGCAGGGTCATGTGGGCGTCCTTGTCGTTATTGAAGAACAGGCGCTTCTGGTCGGCCTGGATGTTGTCGGCCAACGCAAAGCGACCGGTGGCTGACGAGGCTTCGCGAAACTGCCCCTGTTTGTCCATCACCGGGTAACTGCGGGCGTAATCGGCAGGCCCGAAGCCTTCTTTCTGCCAGCGGTTATAGAAGTGTTTGACGTTACTGGTAATGGCGCGCTTGGTGGCACTGGTCACGCAATCGATGTAGGCGTTCAGCGATAATTTGTCGCCAGCGTCGGGGCTATTGCAGCTTTGGTTCTGATACACGATGTTGGCACGCAGGTCGCCGGCGCCGACCGGGTCGAGCACTGCCAGAAAATCAATGCTGCGGCCCATGGTGTAGGCGACATCGGTGGCGGCTTCAATGGCGGCACCGCCGCCGCGACCATGGCCGATCACGATGATACGGGCAGCCGGTGGAATCGTGCGCAGATGATCGGCAAATTCGCGGCGGAACTGCGTCGTGTCTTGCCGGTTGCTGGGAGTAAAGCCGTTCCAGCGAGCTTCGTAATATTTGGCGCCGTAGGATTCGACCCAGGATTTGAGGTTGAGGACGCTCTCGATTTCGGGGGCAACTTCGCCCGAGATGGAGAACACATGCGCTTTATTACCGGGCGCTATGCCAGCCGCTGGCGGGTCCAGTGTGAGCGGCAACGAGGGCGCCGCTGCCACAGCTTCGGTACGCTTGGGTTTAGGCGCGGCTTTGGCGGTCACTTTGGCACTCGATTCGGCCTGCACGCGAGCAAGCGCTGCGCGTTTTTGTTCTTGCGCCTGGGCCAGCGTGGCGCGATGAATGCGCATTTGCTGGCGCAGCTTGTTGAGCTGGTTCATGTCGGCGGCGCGTTGATTGAGCAGGGCGATCATGGCCGGGTGATCGTCGACATTGAGTTCGGGCGCATTTTCCTGCGGGAGTTGGGATTGCAAGGCGTCGAACTTCTGCCGGGCGGCGGCAAGCTTGTCTTGCAGCGGCTGCTTGTCACGTTCGAGGCTGGCAATGCGCTTGGCATTTTCTTGCAGTTTGCGGGTGTGATCGCTGGTTTCGAGCGAGCGTTTAAGCGTGTTCAGCGATTCGTATCGGGCAATGCTGCGATCGGTGTCCGTCTTGACCAGGTCGATCTGTTGATCCAACAGGTTGATGCTTTGTTGAATACGCTCCAGCTCGAATTTCTGACGCGTGATGTCGCGGCGGGCGGTATGCAGGCTGCGGTAGTTGTTGTCGCGTTCTGAGCGAACCTGACGTTGGGTTTCCTGCAGTTTGTTGTCGTAGGTTTGCAAACTGCGTTCGAGAGCGGCCATTTGCGATTCATTGGTCGCAATTGTTTGCTGAATTTGGACGATCTGGGTATCGAGTGAGGAGGGGGCGGCCAGTAGGGGCGTGCTCACACCAAGACATAACGCGAGTGATAACGCTTTCCACCAGCGTGGTGCCGCAAACTGACTGGGGAATCCCCCGCTGCGATCAGTGGCTTGTGTGGTCATGGCATTCACTTTTATTCTTCTTATGTTGTTCTTTCTACAAGCAACTTTTTACAAGCAAATTCTGATGAACATCTTTTAAATGTTGACGATTGTCGCGCATCGCAAATGGTTTTGGTGCTGCAACCCCTGGCGGTTTTCTGCGAGAGCGTCGCAGCGGCGGTTGGCACCAAAATGTACGATGTGTATCGCAACTCGCAGCATAAAAAGGTTGTTCCCCGGATGCAAGTAGTGTCTGTGACCGTTGAATGTATCCTCGCATAACATGCTGTTACTTACTGTTGCCAAAATGTACCTGTATTGTTCAATAAATAAACAATTGGATAGTCTTATTTAAATGGTTCTATAAGTGCGGCGGTTCAGCAGCGGTGTTTGACCGGCGTTTGCTAGCGAAGGACCCGGTATTCGATCATTTTGTGACACCGTTTTTCTGCAGTGATTTGTGGCGGGGGGGAAGATTTCCTAGACTGATAAGTTGTACCTCCGACCATTAGGAAGTGGCTGCTTGATCTGTGTATCCCCGCGTCTTGCCTATATCGTGATGTTATGGCTGCTGCTGTCCGGGCTGGGAGCGGGTACCTGTTTGGCCGCCGAACCCCCGGTGTATCGCCTGGCAGAAGGTATGTCGTCTGTGCAGTTCAAGCAGGGGGTGCTGATGTTGGAGGACCCGCAACAGAAGTGGCGTACACCGCAAGCAGTGCTTTCGCCGAAGTCGGCATCGTCGCGTGACTGGCAGATGACCCCGTCGGGGCAGATTTTGTGGCCGTTTGTGCATCATGCGGTGTGGCAGCGTGCCTACCTGCAAAATGATGCGCTGCGCGCACAAGCCTTGTTTCTCGAAGTGGAGTCGGTGGGTAACGATGAGCTGAGTGTCTGGATGCGGCGACAAGGGTATGACTGGGAGCCCATTCTTAGCGTGCAGCAAGGGCGATTTGGGGTCAAGGGACGTGATCTGCGGTTTCCGATGGCGCGCATCATGCTCGATACCGGTGAAAAGGTGGAGTTGGTATGGCGCGCACGTACGCAGGGGTGGTTGATTCTGCCCATCACTGCCTACACCGAAGAGGCCTTCAACCAGCGCGTAGATCATGGGCAATTGTTCATGGGTGTGTTGGTGGGCGTGTTGGTGGTGATGGCCTGCTACAACCTGTTCCTGTTTTTTTCGACGGCGGATCGGGCCTGCCTTTATTACGTGTTTTTCACCTTGGCCAATTTGCTCTATCAGTTGAGCTGGACGGGGCTGGGCGGGTTGTATTTCTGGTCGGGGGAATGGACACAGGGCTGGCAGATACCGTTGTTTCGATTGTCACCGGCACTGGCCTTTATCGGGGCGATCCTGTTTGTACTGAATTTTCTGGATGTGCGTGTGCGCTACCCGCGCATGTTCAGTGTTTGTTGGTTGCTGATTATGGCCTGGTGTGCCTATGCGATCACCTGGGCGATAGAGCTGTATCTCATCAGTGATGTGCTGGGCCAGGCGCTATCGCCGATCACCTGTGCAGTGGCGATTTATATTGGTGTGAAGGAGTCACTGCGGGGCAGTCGGGTGGGGCAGTATTTCGCGCTGGCCTGGATTCTGCTGGTGGCAGCGACGCTGTTGCATGCGGTGATGATGCTGGGGCTGGTGCCGCGCAATGAAGTCGTTATTCTGATGCAGCAGGCGGGTACCATTGTTGAGACTGTATTGTTGTCGTTGGCACTGGGTGAGCAAATCAATCAGGCGCGGCGTGATCGGTTGCTGGCACGCCAGGAAATCAAACGAGTACAGAGTGCGGCAGCCGCCAAGAGCGAGTTTTTAGCCAGCATGAGTCACGAGATCCGTTCGCCGCTCAACGGTGTGATAGGAATGGCCGAGTTGCTCAAGACCACGCCGCTCAACATGGAGCAGCGGCATTTGGTGCAGACCATGAATCAGGCGGGTCAGACGCTGCTGCATGTGGTGAATGACATTCTGGATTTCTCTAAGCTGGAAGCCGGCAAGCTGGAGCTGGCCCCGCATGTGTTTTCGCTCAATGCGGTCCTGGATGAGTGTATTGCGTTGTTTACGGCGCGCAGCAAAGAAAAAGGCCTGATCCTGCAACAAGAAATTGATCCCGCCTTACCGGCAGAATTGAGCGGGGATAGTTACCGGCTGCGCCAGATTCTGATCAATTTTCTCAGCAACGCCTGCAAGTTTACCGAACGTGGGGGCATTACCCTGACGGTGCGGGCAGCGTCGTCGACCCACTTGCGATTTGGTGTGAAGGATACCGGTATCGGGTTGACCCCGGCGCAACAGGCTAAATTGTTCCAGGCCTATGCCCAGGCGGAAGCCAATACCGCTCGCCAATATGGCGGCACCGGATTGGGATTGATGATCTGCAAACAGATTGCTCAATTGATGCAGGGTGACATTGGGGTGATCAGCGCCAAGGGGCAGGGTTCGGAATTCTGGTTTACGGCCTGTCTCGATGCGATCACCCCGGTAAAACCGTCCACCAACCGGGTGTTGGTGTGGGGCCTGGACCCGGTCGTCAGAGAAGCGCTTTTACCGGTGCTGCGTCGCCTGCAAGTGCCGTTCAGGATCTTTTCGCAAGGCTCGCCCTTAAACCAGACCGCAATACAAAAGCAGCTCTCGCAGTCTGAGGCCTTCGACCCTGATGTGGAACGCGGCGAAGGGGCGTGGGAGCCTTACTACCTGATCCAATGTGGCGAGATGCCTGAGGCCATTGATCCGGCCATGCGGGTGTATCGCAAGCTGATCCCGTTAGCGCGCCAGTTAATCATTTGCCGCGAAAAGCCAGGGGGCGAAGGCAGTTTGGGGCGAGGTGCGTTGTCGCTGCCACTGACACACAGCATGTTGGCAGAAACCCTCGATAACCTGACCAGCGAGAAATCCAGCCAGGCGCAACCGGTGGGGACGCTGCCAGATTATTCCGGCGTCAAAGCCCTGCTGGTGGATGATACGCCCACCAATATTCTGGTGTTGAAGGGCTTACTGAAGCGGGTGGGTATCGTGTGTGATGCGGCTGAGAATGGCAAGGTTGCAGTGATGAAGGTGTTGTCAGGGGAGCGTTTTGATCTGGTATTCATGGACTGTGAAATGCCAGAAATGGATGGCTATGCCGCCACCGAATCGATACGCGCGCTGCAGGCGCATGGGCAATTGACTTACCAGCCACGCATTATCGGATTGAGTGGGCATACGCAGGAGGAGTATCGACAGCGGGCCATGGCCAGCGGTATGAATGATTATGCCGTGAAGCCGATTACCCAGGCCCATTTAATCGAGTTGTTACAGCGAGCGTTACAGCCGGGAGAACTGTCAGGCAAGTAAATGCGCCATCAAGCAACTCTCTGGCAGGTCTCAAACAAGACGTGCGCCAGTAGAAAATACCAGGCAAAAAGAAAGGGCCCTTGTGAGGCCCTTTCTGCTTTGTCAGACCCGATAAGTGTTCTGCTTAACGAACACCCTGGGCACGCAGTGAGTTGGGGTTAAAGTCAGCCTTGGTGAAGCTGCGGAAGGTAACGCCTTCTTTTTCTTCGTTCTCAAGGCCGATGACGAGGTAACGACCGGAGTTAAGGTCGTAGATGGCTTCCGCTGCATACCAAGGAACCAATGCATCGTAGTAGTTCATGGCGTACGCTTGCGATACCCGCCACAGACTGCCACGACCGTCATACTGATCGATGATACCGGCTTGCCAGGTATCCTCGTCGATGTAGAAGGTTCTGCGGGCATACACATGGCGTGTGCCTTTCTTCAGCTTAGACTCCACTACCCACACGCGGTGCAGCTCGTAACGCGTGTAGTCTGGGTTGAGGTGGCCTGGCTTGATGATGTCGTTGTACTTGAGCCCTTTCTCATCCAGCTTGTAACTGTTGTAAGGGATGTACAACTCTTTCTTGCCAACTAACTCCCAGTCGTAACGGTCAGGGGCACCGTTATACATGTCGAAGTTATCGGTAGTGCGCAGACCGTCTGCCGCTGTACCCGGGCCGTCATAGGCGACCTGAGGTGCACGACGTACACGGCGTTGACCGGCGTTGTACACCCACGCACGGCGGGGTTCCTTCACCTGATCGATGGTTTCGTGCACGAGCAGTACGTTACCGGCCAAACGCGCAGGTGCGACCACTTGCTGCTTGAAGTAGAACAGGACGTTGGCATCTTCTGACGGGCTGAAGTCGGTCAGACCAGTACGGAACGCGGCCTGGTCATGGAATAACACCAAACTGTATGCGCCGTTCGGCTGGGGAGCTGCCTGACCACTGATACGATAGGCACCGTCACCACGAAAACGCAAAATGTGGTTCCAGATCACCTCGTAGGCGTTTTTGGGTATGGGGAACGGAGTACCCCCTTCCATGCCCGTCACCCCGTTGCCGCCACCGGTGAGTTCGGTGGTGACCGCGTTTTTCTTGGTGAAGTCATAGATTTTTTGCGGGTAAGACGCCGAACGATGGGTAGGGTATACCGGCATGTTGAAAGAGGGATACTTTTCCAACATGGCCAGCTGGCCTACCGACAACTTGTCCTTGTACTGATCCTTGTTGGCGTTGGTAATCACAAACAGGGGCTTTTCGGCACCGTAAGGATCGCAACGGAAGGTCGTTTTGTCATAGCAAGCCGGTGGTTTGGTCAGGCCGCCGTCCCAGGCGGGAATGCTACCGTCTGCGTTACCGGCTTTTTCGGCGCCGTTGGGCGTCAGGGTGGTTCCCAGTTTAGCGGCTTCGTCGGCCCCCACTTTGGCATAAGCCGAGGTGCTTACCAGCGCAGCGGCCAGTAGACCCAAGCTAAAGAGCTTTCTTGTTTTCTTGAGTGTTTTCATTTTCATAATCCTAGATCCCCCCAATTAGAACGACACGCTTGCGCTGATGGAGTAGTAATCACGGTCGTTCAGCTGGTTATAGGGCTCGGCGCCGAAGAAGTCGGTGTAGCCTACATCAATTTTGTACATGTTGAGGTAGTTGGCTTCAAGCGAGAGTCCCAATGCCTTGCGATCTTCGAGGAAGTTGGCCACCGGGCCGGGGGTCACTCCCTTGAGGTCGTGGCTGAAGCTGATGGTGGGTACCAAGTTGACCCCGGCAAACACGTTGCTGTATTCGCCAGAGAACCGGAGTTTGTAACCGTAGGAACTCTTGGTGGGGTAGAGGGTTTCTTCGCCAATGCCGGCATTGTAGAGGGCATCATTGATATTGCGGGTGAGTTCCTGACTGATTGCTGTTGTAGACACATCCGGATCAACCAATGCTGTCCATACAGGCCTTAAATCCGCGTTGTAACCACTGTTCATCAGCAGTTCGTTCTTGTCAGGAATGTTGGCGTAGTTGTAGGCAACGTCTACCAACACCGTCCAGCGATCAGCGCCGAGGATCTGATCAAAGAAGTGAATGAATGCCATTTCCGCTTGATAGAAGTCATCGCGTATGCCGCCCGAAATGAATTCGCCAGCAGCGTATTCATCAAAGCAGTTCGTTGCGCCGTCAGCGTTGGTGTCAATACCATTGTCACAGATTTGCGACGGTGCGCCAATCAAACCGGTCAGAAGGACAGAGTCTTCCACTTGGAAAGGCTGGTCTTTCCGATAGCTGATTTCGCCAGAAAAGGCAGATTCACCACCGGGCAGACCAATATCGAAGTTGGTGTTGAAGCTAACTCCAAATAATTGAATATCTTCTGGGTATTCGACTACGTAACTCGCGCTAGTCAGTCGGTTAGATATTGCCCTTACATAACCCAGGCCGGCAGCGTAAGGACCGTCTATTGCAGCACGTGAGGGTGCATAACCACTAAGAATTGGCAACCTGGAATGGTAGTTGATCGCATAGGCGCCTATTTCGGTCTGGATTGCATCAACGTAATAGCGTAAAGAGAAACCGAACTCGCCACCATTGTCAGGTTCTACATTGGCACCACGACCAAGTCTGAAGTCATCGACGCCAGAGAAGCCAATAGCGCCTAATACTGAATTGGTTTGATTACTGTCGAAACCAAATGCATAGAAGCCACCGTAACAATTGTCACCCACCAGATCGATCGTATTGAAAAATGTACCACAATCTGGTGCGCGTGTTTCACGCCACTGGAACTGGTAAAATGCTTCTGCGCTAAGGTTTTCGCTGATGCCTAAGGACGCATAGAGCATTTTTACCGGTATTAGTGCTTCTTTCAGTTCCGCGCCAGGGCTCAGAAGGGCATTCACGTCGATGGGATTGATGGTGTTGATGCCGTTAGGAAACAGTACGCCTTCACCCCAGTTCACCACTTGTTGTCCCAAGCGCACGTTTAACGGGCTTTCACCAATATTCCAGTTTCCCCAAACGAACGCATCCAAGAATTCGGCACCGCGGCCTTCTTTTTGTGCGGGTTCTGAGGGCTGGCCTGAATCTGTCGTGGGGTAAAAGGCTGGCAGGGCAGTACCCCCTTCGTCTTTAACAATGGCATTGTCATAAAAGAATCTGCCACGTACAAACGACCCGTACTCTTGGTACTCCGCTTGAATGTCGATGGTGCCTTTTACGATCTCAGAAAACGCCCTGTTCTTCTTCCATCGCAGGTTGCCGTTATCCTGTACGCCGGTGACATGACGGTGGCGGACCAGACCGATAGTGTCATCATTGGCGGGACCGGAGGCCAGAAGGTCTATGGGTGAAAAATTGTTGGAGCCGGCAATGCCCTGCGCAGCCGCAGCGTTATACCTCCCCACGTTCTCATAATTCACATCCGATGCGCGAAAAGAAGCACCGACCGAAAGCGTAGTGTCAACGTTAATCGTTAAATCACCCTGTGAAACTACTTCCAGCGCGTGGGCCGGCAAACTGAACACGGTACCCAGGCTTGCCATGGCAGCCGCGAGCCCAGTCAGCTTCAGGTTGTAGTTACGTTTTCTCATTCGAGTAAAACTCCGTTCTGGTTGTTATGCGAAGCTCAGACTGAGGGAAAGCCACACTTTGATAAAAGCTACTCCCCACCACCATCATCTGCTGCGATTCGAGCCATCGTCAGGAGGGATACGCCTTATTCCCAAATTTCAGACGCTTCTCCACCTCATGGTGTTATGAAATATAATAGGTAAACGCGGCGCCGTGAAATTTTCGCAACATAAATTTGCAATTTTTTGTGAGGCTTACGGTCTATACCTCGATTGCGGTACTGATAAGTCGAGCAAATCCGAGCATTTAAATGTCCACCCCAAAATAATCCAGATAAAAATTTGCAAAAATATTTATCTGCGCTAGTCTTCAGCCTTCGTGCCTTTATTTTTTGGCGCGCCTCCTTGAGTTGTAACGCCCCCTTAAGCCGCAGATGCCCCCATGGATGCCCAACACCTACTCGCTTCACTCAACCCTGCTCAGCGCCAAGCGGTGTCAAGCCGCGCCCGTCGTTTATTGGTGCTCGCCGGTGCTGGCAGTGGTAAAACCCGTGTGCTGGTCAATCGCATTGCCTGGCTGATCAAGACGCAAGACCTGACCCCCGGCAACATCCTCGCCGTTACGTTTACCAATAAGGCGGCGCACGAAATGCGTCAGCGCTTGCAGCAAATCCTGCATACACCGCAGGGTGCGATGTGGGTGGGTACATTTCATGGCATCGCACACCGGCTGTTACGTCAGCATTGGCAAGAGGCCAAACTGCCAGAAACCTTTCAAGTGATTGATAGTGATGATCAGCAGCGCATCATCAAACGCATCATGAAAGAAATGCAGCTGGATGAAACGCGTTGGCCCGCCAAGCAGGCGCAGTGGTATATCAATAGCCATAAGGATGAAGGCAAGCGACCCACGCACATCCAGCATTATGGCGACCCTTACAATCGCACCATGATCGAGATCTATACGCGCTATCAGGCCGCGTGTGAGACGGGCGGACTCGTTGATTTTGCCGAATTACTGCTGCGCTCGCATGAGCTGTGGTTGCAACACCCGGCACTGCTGCAACATTACCAGCGCCGCTTTCGGCATGTGCTGGTGGATGAGTTTCAGGATACCAACGGTGTGCAATACGCGTGGTTGCGTGTGTTGGTGGGCCCTGATAACGCCATCACTGTGGTGGGCGATGATGATCAATCGATTTATGGATGGCGGGGTGCCAAGGTTGAAAATATTCAGCGCTTTGGTGACGACTTTGGCGGCGCTGATACCGTAAAACTGGAACAGAATTACCGATCTACCGCCGCCATCCTTAAAGCCGCCAATGCGGTGATTGGTTTTAACCGCGAACGTTTGGGAAAAAAACTGTGGACAGAAGGCCAACAGGGCGAACCGATTTCGGTTTACCCAGGCTTTAACGATCTGGATGAGGCGCGCTTTATCGTCGAACGCATTCAGCAACATTTGCAGCAAGAATACAAACGTAGCGATATCGCCATCCTTTACCGTTCCAACGCCCAGTCGCGCCTGATCGAAGAAGCCTTGATGAAGTCGGGCATTCCCTACCGCATCTACGGCGGCCAACGCTTTTTCGATCGTCTCGAAATTCGTAACGCCTTAGGTTATATGCGCTTGCTCAATCACCGCCATGATGATGCCGCGTTTGAGCGTGTGCTAAATGTACCCCCACGTGGCATTGGTGATCGCACGGTCGAACAAATTCGCGAAGAAGCCCGCGCCCTCAAACAGTCGTTATGGGATGCCTCGCTCAGTCTGATCAACCGGCGAGCGCTGGCCGCCCGTGCTGGCAACGCGCTACGCAGTTTTCTGGAACTGATCGAAGCCTTGCACCAACAAACCTACCTGCTGGCGCTGGCCGAGACGGTCGATCATGTCAATCGTGCGACGGGCTTGTTGGCCTATCACGAGCAGGAAAAAGGCGACCGTGGGGAAGCCCGCGCCGAAAACTTACGCGAACTGGTCAACGCAGCCCGCCAGTTTGAAACCGAAGAAGAAAACACCAATACCCTGCAGGAATTCATCACCCGCGCCGCGCTCGAAGCCGGTGAAGGCGGCAGCGACGAAGATGAAGCCATTCAGTTGATGACCTTACACGCTGCTAAAGGCCTCGAATTCCCATTGGTTTTCATGGCCGGGGTGGAAGAAGGTTTATTCCCGTCGATGCAATCCAATGATGATCCCATGAAGCTCGAAGAAGAGCGTCGGCTTTGTTATGTGGGCATCACGCGGGCAATGAAAAAACTCTATATCACCTATGCCGAAAGCCGCCGCTTGTATGGCACTGATCAGATTCACGCGCCTTCGCGCTTTTTGCGTGAGATTCCGGCAGATGTATTGCAAGAGGTGCGTGCGTTTACCAGCATCGTGCGCCCGACCAGCATGGGCAGTTCGGCATCGGCAGCCAAGATTATCGTGTCTGATGCGCCATTTCGATTGGGCCAGCGCGTCAAGCACGCGAAATTTGGCGAAGGGATCGTGTTGAGTGTCGCTGGAAACGGCGCTAACGCCCGCGTTGAGGTGGCGTTTGGTTCGGTCGGGCGCAAAGAGTTGATGCTGCAATACGCCAATCTTGAGGCGTTGCCCGGATAAGTAAAGCCGTGATTGGTCATGCTTAGCCGAGCAATGCGCTTAATCGTGTCGTGTATCCATCACGCTCATCAATTTCCACTTACCCTGCCGAAAGCGGTACACCAGAATGCTGGTGACCGCGATGGCATACACCGCCGCAAAACACCACGATAGCGTGACGGCGTTGTCCAGATCCTGCAAAAGAAACGCAGGGAGTACCATTAAAGGCCATGGTACGGTCAGCGCGATCAAGGACACAAAACGTGTGTCGCCAGCCCCTTTCAACGCGAACGACACATTCAAATAAATACTGTCAAACAACGTAAAAATGGCCACGATTTTCAGTAGGATGGGCACGACCATGCTTACTTCAGCCCATAAGGCTGCATTGTCCTGATTTTGAAACCACGATAAATAAAATTCGGGAATCAGATAAAAACTTAACGCAATGCTGCCCATATAAATTGAGGACAGCTTGACGCCATCCCAGGTGGCTTGCTCGGCGTCCTGCGGTTTTTTCTCCCCCAGCTTTTGCCCTACCAGTGTCATAACGGCTTGCGCTACCCCCATGCTTGGCAACACGGACAGCATCATGACAGTCACTGCGATGCTGCTGCTCGCCAGGGCCGCCTCACCATTGTCAAGACGCCCCATAATGATCAAAAACACGGTAAAGGCCAGCCCCTCAAGTGCCCATTGTAAGCCACTGGGAATACCGTATTTCAGAAACTGCCGAATAAGTGGAAAATCCAGCCGCCATTGGCTGAATAATTTAAATTGCTGTTCGTGTTGTGACGTGAATAGCAAATAAAAACCATAAAATGCAGCGCCGTATGTCGCTATCGCTGTTGCATAGCCTGCGCCTTCAATGCCCATGGCGGGCACACCGAAATGCCCGAAAATCATTATATAATCGAGGACGACATTTAACGCCAAGCCCACGAAATTGATACCGATCACCGTGCGGGTGCGCCCCAGACCGGTAAAAAAGCCGCTGATGGCCGCCGTTAAAGCCGTGGGCAATGCTGAATATGCCAACGAATTGTAATAGGCCACTTCGAGCGATTGAATCTCGGGAGCATGGCCTACCCAGCCGAAAAACCATCCTGATCCGAAATTCAGCAACAAAAAGGCAACACCGCCAATAACGCTGACATAGAGGGCCTGCCATACGCAGGCGCCAATCTTGGTGTGCTCGCGTGCACCATAATACTGCGCAACAAAGGTAGTTAAATAGCTGGCGGTTTGTTGCAGTAACGCCATCGGCACCCAAAACACCCCCATCACCGCCATGGCGGCGCCTAATGCCTCGGTGGAGTAGGTACCCAAAAACACGCGATCTATAGTGAGCTGAAGGTTCCAGAAGCTGTTGGCGATGATTAATGGCCAGGCGATGACCAGAATGCCTTTCCAGCGCGAGAATTCTTGTTTCATTCGGGGGCCTTTTACAGCGGGGTGGGTGAGAGAGTATCAACTGGCTGGCCGGTCACTGACAACGGTAGAAAAAATGTGTGAAGCTTGTATTCTCACGGCATCGTGGGAATGTGAAACCGCGCAGGGTTCAACAGCATGCCAGCCGTTATGATGCCCGAAATTTACCTCGCTATCAGGACAGACTCATGTCAGCGCAATTCAAGGACAAGATCGTACTTATCACCGGTGCCGGTACCGGCATCGGCAAACTGATGGCAGAGCGCTTTGCGGCGATGGGAAGCACGGTATTGTTGAGTGCACGTCGGTTGGACGTGGTCGACGCTGTGGCCGCTGATATTCGTGCGAAAGGTGGCAAGGCCCATGCCTATCGGCTGGATGTGGCCGAGATCACCAGTTTTCCGGACTTTCAGGCGCAGGTATTGCGTGATCACGGTGGAATTGACGTGCTGATCAATAATGCCGGGGTCGTGCATGGCGGGGCGTTTGAGGCGGTGCCCTTGTCTCAGCATCTTGATACTTTGCAAATCAACAGCCATGGGTTGATTGCGCTGACCCATGCGTTCATGTCGACCTTGTTGCAGCGACCACAAGCGCACATCGTCAATATCGCCAGTGCTTCGGGCTTTATTGGTTTGCCGTTCGGGTCGACGTATGCGGCCAGCAAATGGGCCGTGGTGGGGTTTTCTGATTCGCTGCGGCTGGAGCTGAAAGTGCGCGGGCACCGCAATGTGAGCGTTACTACGGTGTGCCCCAGCTATATTGCGACGGGTATGTTCGATGGGGTGAAAGCGCCGTTGTTTTCACCGATACTCACGCCCGACAAATTGGTGAATGGGGTGATCAAGGGTATGACCCGCCAGCGCGCATTCGTGATGGCGCCTTATATGGTCAACTGGATCGATTTTGGTAAGGGTGTAATGCCGCGTTTGCTATGGGATTGGTTTGCACGGGTGATCGGGATTTCGACCAGTATGTCGACATGGCATGGGAAATAGGGCCGACAGCATTTTCGATGCTACCAGCCTCAATACCGTTTTCGCGTCTTAGGGCTTACCGCACCACCACTCGCGTGCGCCGATTGGCATCAATGGCCACAAACGTAAACTGTGCCTCGGTAATCTTCTTCTGCTCGCCCTCGGCGGGGTGGCAGGCCCACACTTCCACCAGCACGGCAATCGAGCTGCGACCAATCGTCACTACCCGGCAATAGCAACTCACGGTCGAGCCCACCAGCACCGGCCGCAAAAACACCATGGCATCCATGGCCACGGTTGCTACGCGGCCTTTGGCAATGCGTTGTGCCGTAATGGTGCCGGCCAGATCCATCTGCTTGACGACCCAGCCGCCATAAATATCGCCATCAGCGTTGGTATCGCGTGGTAAAGCAACGACTTGCAGGGCTAAAGCACCCACCGGCTTGGGTTTGTCTTCCTCTTCGGCGGGGTTGGCATCGTGTTGCATGTGCGTGAATCCTGTTAATTCAATGAGCTAACACTAATTGTACACGACCCTTGCCAACCCGGTGGCGAGTTCGGGCCAAATGGCCACTATTCCCGGGTTTATGACCCGAATAATGGTAAAGGGCACCACTTGCAGGCATTGGGCGAGTCGATACTTGGCCTCACAAAGACGGCACCGACATGTGGTTGTAATATAATTGTCATGTCTCCTCCTTATAGTTTCAGCTCAGTGTTGGAGCAAACACAAGCAACCCACAAGAACGTTGCTGCCTTCCAGCTACTCACCCAACTATCCGGAGATACCCAATGAACTTCTCGAAATTGTTTGCAGCAGTAAGCATGGCAGCCACGGCTGTTATGTCTTCGGTGGCATTGGCCGCTGATGGTGTTGATGCTGCACTCCCCGCGTATTCCAAGGTGTCGGGCATTTCCGGCAACCTGTCGAGCGTCGGTTCTGACTCGCTTGCCAACCTGATGACCTTCTGGGCAGAAGAATACAAGAAGCAATACCCCAGCGTTGCCATCCAGATTCAAGCCGCGGGCTCTTCGACTGCACCACCAGCGCTGGCGGAAGGCACCGCCAACTTCGGCCCGATGAGCCGCCCGATGAAAGACGCAGAACTGGAAGCGTTCGAAAAGAAATTCGGTTACAAGCCTACCGCTGTGCCGGTGGCCATTGATGCGCTGGCCGTGTTTGTCAATAAAGACAATCCTATCAAGGGCTTGACCATGCAACAGGTCGACGCCATCTTCTCGTCCACCCGCGCTTGTGGCGGCACGCAAGATGTTAGCAACTGGGGTCAGTTGGGCCTGACGGGTGCTTGGGCTACGCGCGACATGCAGATGTTCGGTCGTAACTCGGTATCGGGCACTTACGGTTACTTCAAAGAGCATGCGCTCTGTAAAGGTGACTTCAAGTCCAACGTGAACGAGCAGCCAGGTTCTGCCTCTGTGGTACAATCGGTCGGCTCTTCAGTGAACGCGATCGGTTACTCAGGCATTGGCTATGTAACCTCAAGCGTGAGAGCGGTTCCCCTGGCGAAAGCAGAAGGGCAACCCTTCGTTGAAGCCACCAAAGAAAACGCTTTGAACCAGAGCTTCCCGCTGGCCCGCGCGCTCTACATCTATGTGAACAAAGCGCCCAACAAGCCAATGAGCCCGCTGGAGCTTGAATTCATCAAGATGGTGCTCTCCAAGCAAGGTCAGGAAGTGGTGGTGAAAGACGGCTACGTTCCGATGCCTGCCGCGATGGCCAAGGCCGCTCTGGAAAAAATTAGCAAGTAAGCCAATGGCCTTCAGGCTAGCATGAAGGTTGGCTTGAACAGGTCAAAAAGCGGGGCTGCCTTGGTGTAGCCCCGTTTGTTTATCAGAATCAGCAAGGATTTCATATGCAGACCACGACAGATGCCAGTTTCGGAATGTCTACCGCTGCCATGGCGAAAAAAAGACGCATGCGTCGGCTCACCGATAGCTTGGCGCGTGTTTCCATTTCGGCAGGCGGTGTCAGCGTTATTGTGACCATCTGTCTGATCTTCTTTTATCTATTGTACGAAGTGGCACCGTTGTTCATGCCGGCCGATCTCGAAGATCGGCAACAGTACACATCGCCGGCGTTGGCCCCGGTAAAATTCTCTTATCTTGAGGAACAGGGCCGTGTCGGCTTGGTTGTGCAGGCCGATGGCGTGGCACGCTTTTTCAAGCGCAAGACCGGCGCGACGGTGTCAGAACAGCGTTTGATGGAAACGCCCATCAGTCTGGTCAGCGCCGATGACATGGCGTCGCACAAGCTGGCATTGGTTGGTGAGAACGGCCAGGTATTGATCGTAAAACATGACTACCACACCCAGTACAACCCGGATGGCCCTTCTGCCATTACACCGGAGTGGAAGTTTCCCTTAGGTGAAACGCCGATTGATTTAGGTAAAGGCCCGCTGGCCGCGTTGGCGTTTCGGGATACCGACAGCGAAATCATGCTGGTGGCCGTCAGCAAAGAGGGCCAGGCGGTAGTCAAACGCTACAATCGCGTGCAAAGTTTCTTTACGGGTGAAATGGAGCTGCAGGAAGGCCAGGTGGTCGAACTGCCGCAGCCGTCTGCACCCGTTGATCAAGCATTTTTGAGCAGCGATGGCCGCTGGCTGTTTTTGCTAGAAAATCATGTACAGATTGAAATTATCGATCTTAAAGCGGCCTCATCCAGTGGCATGCGTCATAGTGTAGTGTCGGTGCTCAATGATGGCGCCACCAAAATTACCGCGGCTGCACAATTGTTGGGTGGGCATTCGTTATTGTTGGGCGATGATAAAGGTCGCGTAACGCAATGGTTCATGGTGAATAACGTTGAGCATAATCGGCCAGAATTGACTTTGATTCGCAATTTTGAAGTCTCGGACGCCGCAGTAACGGCACTGCAGAGTGAGCAGCGGCGCAAGTCATTTGTGGTGGGAACCGCCGATGGCACGGTGAGCCTGCAACATACGACCGCCGCCCGCGAAGTGTATGCAGAAAAATTGGGTGATGCGGCAGTGGATTGGCTGGTAATGGCACCACGCGGCAACGCGCTTATTGTTGCGTCTGGCCAGCAGGTGTCGTCGTTCAAGGTGCATAACGAGCACCCTGAGGTATCATTCAGTTCGCTCTGGAATGAGGTCTGGTATGAGCGTTATGACGAACCGGGGTATACCTGGCAATCGTCTTCCGCCAGTAATGATTTCGAACCAAAATTCAGCTTGATGCCGTTGACCTTTGGCACCTTGAAGGCGTCGTTATATGCCATGTTGGTGGCGGTGCCGCTGGCGATTTTTGGCGCCATTTATACGGCGTATTTTATGGCGCCGGCACTGCGCACCAAGGTGAAACCCGCCATTGAATTGATGGGCGCCCTGCCGACGGTGATTTTGGGCTTTTTGGCCGGTTTGTGGCTGGCACCTATCGTTGAGACGTTTCTGCCGGGTATTTTCGCGATTTGTGTCATCACCCCTCTCGCTGCCTTGGCGGCGTCATGGTTGTGGTCATTGATCCCTCTTGATTATCGTTCGCGAGTGCCAGATGGCTGGGTGCCGTTGCTATTGATTCCGGTGGTTTTGCTGTCGGGCTATGTGTCGTTTGCGTTGAGTGTGCCGATTGAAGATCAATGGTTCAACGGCGATATGCGCGGCTGGCTGGAAGGGAACGGCATCGATTTTGATCAGCGTAACGCCCTCATTGTGGGCATTGCAATGGGGTTTGCGGTAATCCCGATTGTATTCTCCATCGCTGAAGACGCCATTTTCGCCGTGCCCAAAGCCTTATCGTTTGGGTCGTTGGCGCTGGGCGCCACCCCCTGGCAGACGCTGGTACGAGTGGTATTGCCGACGGCCAGCCCTGGTATTTTTTCGGGTTTGATGATTGGCTTGGGGCGCGCTGTGGGTGAAACCATGATCGTGCTGATGGCCGCGGGTAATACGCCCATCATGGATCTCAATATTTTCGAAGGCCTGCGCACACTGTCCGCTAACGTGGCAGTTGAGATGCCAGAGGCTGAGGTGGATAGCACGCATTTCCGTATATTGTTCTTGTCGGGCCTGGTGTTGTTTGTGGTGACCTTTATTCTGAATACCACGGCCGAAATGGTGCGCCAGCGTTTGCGCGCCAAATACAGCACGCTGTAACACGTTGGCATTCAGGCATTGGCTTTCTGTAAAGAGCAGGGTTTTCTGTAAGCGAGGTTTCGAGTCTCATGGTGCAGTTTAAAGAATGGATGAAGAAAGGCGAGCCGTGGGTGTGGATGAACGCCGCCGCCGTCAGCATCAGTCTCATCATGGTGGTGGGATTGTTGGGCCTGATCGCCGTGCGTGGGTTAAGCCATTTTTGGCCACATGCCGTACTGGAAGCCAGCTATGTACATGATGATGGGACAACGCAGGTGGTGTTGGGTGAAGTGGCCGACGACGCCTGGGTGCGCAACGCGCGGCTGGACGATATGGGCATGGAGGCAAGCGCCGAGGGTGGGCTGAATCGCGTGCTGATCAAACGTGGCAATCGTGATCTGACGGGCCAGGATTTCAGCTGGTTTTGGGAGGCGCGCCTGCAAGACGTGAAATGGCCCGAGGACATCGTGGTCATTGAGCGACGGGAGTGGGGCAATTTTTATGGTCGACTGCTCGCCCTCAAAGAGAACGGCAACACGGTTGCCACGGGCGACGAGGCCCTTGCTGAATTGCGTGAACGTTTACAGCGTGCGAATGAACTGTTGCTGCAGGTGCGTGAAATTGAAAAAGGTGAAATGGGCGCCCTCAATTACCGTCTGGAGCAGCTGCGTTTGCAAGAGCGTCGTCTGGAGTTGCAGGGCGGATTGACGCCTGCTGCAAAGGCCGATATCGAAGCGGAACGCAGTGAAATACATAAGCAATTTGAAGTCATGTTGCAGCAACTGCAGGCGTTGAATACAGAAGCGAGCCGCGATGTTGCGTTGGTCACCACGGTAGAAGGCAAACAGAAAGAATTGCCCCTGTCACTGATCGTTAAAGTGACGCAACCCAATGCGCTGAGCATTGCCGAAAAAGGGGTGGAATATTGCCACCGCTTTATGGATTTTCTAACAGAAGATCCGCGTGAATCCAATACCGAGGGGGGAATATTCCCGGCGATTTTTGGTACGGTGTTGATGGTGTTGATCATGTCGATCATTGTGACGCCCTTTGGCGTCATTACCGCCGTTTACTTGCGTGAGTATGCAAAACAAGGCTGGATGACACGCACCATTCGCATTGCGGTGAATAATCTGGCGGGCGTTCCATCCATTGTGTATGGCGTGTTTGGCTTGGGCTTTTTTGTGTATTTTCTCGGGGCTGGTCTTGATGACATTTTTTATCCGGAAGCGGCACCCGCTCCTGTGTTTGGTACCCCTGGCTTGATGTGGGCATCGATTACGCTGGCGATTCTGACCGTGCCGGTGGTGATCGTGGCGACCGAAGAAGGCTTGGCGCGGATTCCGCGTAGTGTGCGCGAAGGATCACTGGCGCTGGGTGCAACTAAGTTTGAAACCTTGTGGCGAGTGGTATTACCGATGTCGAGCCCAGCCATGATGACCGGGTTGATTCTGGCCATTGCACGTGCGGCGGGCGAAGTCGCGCCGTTGATGCTGGTCGGCGTGGTAAAACTGGCGCCCACCTTGCCGATTGATGGCAACGCGCCGTTTTTGCATCTGGAACGCAAATTCATGCATTTGGGTTTTCATATCTATGATGTGGGCTTTCAGAGCCCCAACGTTGAAGCGGCCCAGCCGCTGGTGTATGCCACCGCCTTTTTGCTGGTGCTGGTCATTGCACTGCTCAACTTGAGCGCGGTGTTGATACGAAATCGTTTGCGCGAGCGTTATCGCGCACTGGAAACCTGATCGCACGGCGGCCGATCGTTTGATTGTGCCGTCGCGATTTGATAGTTGAGACGGTTTCTTATGACAGAGAATTTTATGAAAGAGACAACATTCAATCTGGAAACAGGTGAGGCCATGACAGCCATGCAAAATCCGCCGGCGCCCAAGACAGCGAGTCGTCCCGTTAGTGTGATCAAGAAGGGGCTGCGCCTCGAAGAAGAGGAGCATTGCATCACCGTTAAGGATTTTCGGCTTTATTACGGCGAAAAACGCGCATTACACGATATCAACATGGTGCTCCCAAAGAAGCGCGTGACCGCCTTTATCGGGCCCAGTGGTTGTGGTAAATCCACGTTACTGCGTTGCTTTAATCGCATGAACGACTTGGTGGATGGTGTACGCACCGAAGGCGAGATTCTGTTTGATAAAGGCAATATTTTTCATCGCACGGTAGACGTTACGGATTTGCGTCGTCGCGTGGGCATGGTGTTTCAGAAGCCGAACCCGTTTCCGAAAACCATTTATGAAAACATCGCCTACGGCTTACGCATTCAGGGGATCAACAAGAAACGCGTACTGGATGAGCGGGTGGAGTGGGCACTCAAAGGTGCAGCATTGTGGGATGAAGTGAAGGATCGCTTGAACGACAACGCGCTGGGCTTGTCCGGCGGACAGCAGCAACGTCTGGTCATTGCCCGCACCATCGCGGTAGAGCCGGAAGTGGTGCTGCTCGACGAACCCTGCTCGGCACTCGACCCGATTTCGACCTATAAGGTGGAAGAGCTCATCAACGAATTGAAAGAGCGCTACACTATCATCATCGTGACACACAATATGCAACAGGCGGCACGTGTATCGGATTACACGGCGTTCATGTACCTGGGTAATCTGGTGGAATACCGTGATACTGAATCGATCTTCACCAATCCCAGTGAGAAGAAAACGGAAGACTACATCACCGGACGTTACGGTTGAGGCCAGGAGAAACGAGCATGAGCAGTGAAGAATATACCCAGCACATTTCCCGCCAGTTCAATGCTGACCTGGAAAACATTCGTAACCACATTCTCGCCATGGGCGGCATGGTGGAAAAGCAGGTGTCTGACGCCGTGCAATCGTTGGTGGAAGCCGACAGCGCACTGGCAACTGAAGTGATTTACAACGAAAAACAAATCAACGGGATGGAGCTGACCATCGACGAAGAGTGCACCCGACTCATTGCGTTACGTCAGCCCGCTGCGAGCGATCTGCGTTTGATTGTGGCGGCCACCAAGGCCAATACGGACCTGGAGCGGATCGGTGACGAAGCCAGTAAAATTGCCAAAATGGCGATCAAGCTTGCTGAAGAAGGCAATGTGCCGCGCGGTTATGTTGAAGTTCGCCATATCGGCGCCCATGTGTGCTTGATGTTGCGTAACGCCCTGGATGCGTTTGCGCGTTTTGATGTCGAGCAGGCATTGAGCGTTGTACGTGAAGATAAGTCGGTCGATATCGAATACGAATCAGCCATGCGTTTATTGGTGACGTTCATGATGGAAGACCCGCGTTATATCAAACGTGTGTTGAATGTGATGTGGGCTTTGCGTGCACTGGAGCGGATTGGTGACCACGCGCGCAACATTTCAGAACAGGTTATTTTCTTGGTAAAAGGTAAGGATATTCGCCACATCCCGCTGGCCACCCTTGAGGAGCAGGGATTGTTTGGCAATCAGACTAAAAAATAGTAGCTGATCGTTTGACCGGTCAACGGTCTTGAAAACCCCGTAGGGCGTGAGTTCTACGGGGTTTTTTTATGGCTAACGTGCTGTCGCAAAAATGCTTTTGAGTGGCGCGTTGGCCGCACCACTCAAATATCCCGTCCGATTAAAACAAGACGTGTCCCCCGCCTTATCCGTACAGTAGCCCTCGTGCCTGGTTCTGCAATTTGCCGGAGTCGCCATGACGCTCTTACGCACTACAAAACTTGTTTTCGCTGTGAATATTCCCTTGTGGGTGGCGGTACCCTTTTGTCTGGTGTCGACCTTGGCGGGGGGGTGGTTGATGACGGGCAGTAACCCGTCTGCCTGTTCGAACGCAGCGCACGCAAAAAGCGCTGTGCCATGGGTGGATGCCAGAATTGCTCCTGTCGTCGCCCAGCAACCTGCTGCTGTCCTGACTGCAGTCGAAACAACACGTATTGAGCCCGGTGTGCCGCTTACAACTACCGTTACGCATTCGCAGCGCGAGCAACATGAGACAGCTGGTGAGCTAACGGACGTGCTCACTGATGCCGAACGTGATGCCGCTGTACGTGCATTGCTCGGGACACCCGAAACCATGGGGGACGTAGAGCCAGAGGCTGCAAAGCACGCGCTCGCAGGCGTCATCGCTGATAGTGAACGCTCCGTCGATGCGCGTATTGAGGCCGCCTATCTAATCACCCGTGGCTATCAGGCGTTATTGTCGGAGGAGACGTCTACCCATCTGCTTACCCTGGCACAAAACAGCGATGACATGCAGTTACAGCAGGATGTGCTGTATGCCTTTGAGGGAAGAATGACATCTGCATTGATTGCGCCAGTCAGTGAATTTGCGAACCACAGTGATGCTGCAGTACGCGAAACAGCGCTGCAACTACTTGCAGAGCTAAAAAGCGATACGACGGCACGCAATACCTTGCAACAGATGTCGCAAGAGGACGCCTCTGACTATCTCCGTTATTTAGCGCAGCGTACGCTGGATACGTCTGAATAATTTCAGCTCATAAATTTACTGTCTTTTCACCAGCAAGAGTCACCGGGCCTTTTGCTGTGAGGATCGCTGCGCCCGGCATTAACAAGGAGAATACAGATGAAAACATTGGGTTTGACTAGCGCAGTAATGGCGGCATCGCTGATCGCGTCTACACAGGCGAACGCATTGGATTGCTTTGGTATTTCAGTGCCGGACACGTATGCGCTGAATCTCATTAACAGCCAGGTGGCAGGCTATTCGTATAAAATAAGCGATCGTAAAACCCTGGTAATCAACAGCGTGCAGTCAGTATCGGGCACAGAGTGTCATATCAACGCAGTGGCCAATGTCACCTTGAAACGTAAATTGCGTCGTGATGCGCATGGCACCGTATCAATGAAGGGGGATGTCTATCTGGGGAATGGATTGAAACTGTGTATCGCCAATCCGCGAGTGACTGATGTCAGCTTGAGCAATACCCTGGAAATTGGCGAATCCATCTACCAGTGGGTGGCCAACAAGGTATTGCCGAATGACCTCTGTTTATAATCCAATCGATTTCCTGTTGCGCTAACGTATTGTAGTGGGTGGATCGATTGGTGACACTCGGTGTACAACGGTTACACTGAGTGTCGACGCGTAGTTGAGAGGTGTTTCCCATTTTTGGGTGGATGGACTTGTTAGAATCGGGTAGTCAATGATTCTGACTGTCGTCTGCATGGATACCGGAACTTTTTCTGCCAGATACGTTTCTACCATTTTGGAAATTGCCCAACAGCGAGGCGCCGATCGTGTGGCTTTGCTGACGTTGTTGTCGCTTTCTGAAAACCAGCTTACGCTCAGCGCCAAACGGATTCCGTCCATGCAGGTGATTGCCCTGTTGCATGCGGCCATGCACCTCTGCCGTGATCCGGTGCTAGGCTTACATGTGGGGGATGCGTTCAAACCGGGTACTTTCGATATTCTTGGCTATGCCGTCATGTGTGCTGCCAATCTACGTGAAGCCATCATGCTCAATTATCGTTACCAACCGCTGACTCAGGAGCTGGGGAGTACGCCACTGACGATGGAAGGGGAGGATGCGGTATTGGAGTGGAGGCCTCGACACCCGGATGCCGAGCTTATGCGTCCGATGACGGAAGCAGCCATGGCAGGCTATGCAGGAATCGGGCGTTGGATTACTTGGCGCAGTAAGCACCCCATTAAACGTATGCAGTTTCGGCATGCTGCGCCAGAGGATTGCAGCGAATATGAGCGCATTTTTGATTGCTCGCTGGAGTTTGGGGCGCCGCGTAATGCCATGTTGTTTGATCGCCGATTTTTAGATACCCAATTGCAGCAAGCAGATGCCACTACGGTGGAATTATTGACGCGTCAACTTGATAAGCGTTTGAAAGAATTTATTAATGGCGACAGTATTCGTGCAGAATTATCGTGCTTTATTCAAAGCCGTTTGAATCAGGGGTTGCCTTCAATAGGCGATGCAGCCAGGGCGTTAGGATGTGGGGAGCGCACTTTGCGGCGACGTCTGGAGCGTGAAAATACCAGTTATCGGGATGTGCTTGATGGTGTGCGACGGGAGAGCTCGCGGGTGTATTTGTTGAACACGGATATCAGTCTGTCGGATATATCGCTGTTGCTGGGGTATAAGGACCAAAGCGCTTTTACGCATGCGTTTCGTGGCTGGTTTAATCAGAGTCCGCGTAAGTATCGGGAGAGGGTGGTGGGGGTGGTTTAGAAGTGGGTTACCTCGTGTGGTCGCTGTACGTCATCCCACTATAAAATTTCTTTGCATAATTGCGCTTTCAGTCGAATAATTAACCTCACCAAATCACCCCAAGTGCCTGTTGCGTCTTGAGCATAACGATACTCGTGGAGAGACTGATGGCAAAGACCGGCATTGCTCGGCTTTTGAATGGGGCATTAGTTTGCTTGTATGTCTCAAATGGGGTAGCCAACGACAACCCATTGCTCTCGATGGATCTCGAATCCTTGATGGATTTACACGTCACTACGGTCACTAAACGCACGCAAAATCTCCAGCAGGCGGCCTCAGCTATTTATGTCATTCGCCAGGAAGATATTCGCCGATCCGGTGCTACCCTGTTGCCCGAAGTGCTAGCCCTGGCACCAGGCATTGATGTCTCGCGTATTAACAGCCATTTGTGGGGGGTGACGGCCCGTGGACTAAAAGGGTTGTTCTCGAACAAGCTACTCGTCATGGTGGACGGACGAAGTGTTTACAGCCCGTATTTTGCTGGCGTTTACTGGGATAGTTTGCTGCCACCGCTTAACGATATCGAACGTATTGAAATTATTCGAGGTCCTGGTGCCGGCGTGTGGGGTTCAAACGCGGTAAATGGGGTGATAAATATTCTAACTTATGATTCTGAAATGACAGCGGCCTCCCGGATGTCGGTCGGAGCAGGAAATGAAGAGCGGGGATTTTTGCGAGCGCGTGATGGGTTTAAGCGCGGCGAACTGACTGGGCGGGTCAGCGTTGAATACCGTCGCGCAGATGAAGCTTATGATCCCTTGAATGATAGTGGTGCCCGAGATAAGTTTCGGAGCGAGCAGATATCGTCGCGTTTCGATTGGCGCCCGACGGTAGGTGATATTGCAACACTGGATACTGGTATAACGCGAACACACCAGCATGTTCAGTACTATCTCGATGAAGCACTACAACCATTTTTTACTCCCAACACATCACTGGGCTCAAAAGCAAGCTGGGTTCAAGGGAGTTGGTTGCATGCTCTCACTGAGCAGGATAGCTTGTTGGTCAAGGCCTATCTGGATCATGATGATCGTACCGATGCAGCTTATCATTACATTCGGACAACCACCGATATTGATGTGCAGATCAATGGTGCAGAGCGAAATGCGCATACTCTAACGGCGGGCATCAACTATCGTCAGACGGCAGATAAAATAGACGGTAGTTATCTGGTTAGCTTTGCAAAAGACGCTGACACCTATTCACGTTATACGGCTTTCGTTCAAGATGAAATTGCGCTCGACGAAAAATGGCTCGTTACCATAGGTACAAAATTTGAAAATAGCGATTTCACTTCGCTCGAATACCAGCCATCGCTACGAGTTGCGTGGTTAATGAGTGAGACTTTGACATTGTGGAGTTCCTTGTCTCATGCGGTGAGAACTTCTTCTCCTGTAGAGAGGGTTGTGACATGGCGCCATGGTACGAACGATTCCGTAGATCAGTTTGTTGAAACCAATAATTTGGGCAGTCCTGACAGATTTTTTTCTGAAATAAATGGTAACACGGAATTTTCCAGTGAAAAATCTGACAGTATGGAGATTGGGGTTAGAAGCTTCTTGAGAAAACACGTATACATTGATGTTGCCGCCTATGCAGTGCGTTACAATGACCTACAGGGATTTGGTTTGCAATCATTTCGAACTGATTTTCCAGTGGCAGGATATAATAGTTCTGTATTGAAGATGAACAATGAAAGCGATGGGCGTTCACAAGGTGTAGAAATTGCGGCACAGTTTGACGTTAGCGACCGCTGGAGCGTGAAATCTGCTTATTCTTATAGCCACTTTGATACCGAAAGCTCGCTGGCTTTTGCGCCTGATTACTACTATCTGCTGCAGCGGGCTACGCCGCTCAATACCTTCTATTTGCTTTCTCGACATGATATTGGTGCGACTTGGGAGCTTGATGTTAAATTAGATTATGAAAGCGAAGCACGTTATATTTCATCAGTGTCATATGTAACGGATGAATTTACTGATTTGTCCCTGCGTCTCGCCTATTCAGTTACTCCTGAGTGGCAAATTTCTCTGGTGGGTAAGCAATTGCTAGATCCTTCACGCGTAGAAATGGTGGCGGCAGAGCTAGGCCCAATACCTACGGCTGCGCAGAGAAGCGTTTTTTTACAGGTGGATTGGGCCGCACGTTAACGTTGTGACAATCAAGTGTTCATTTTTAGCTGAGTATGCGGGCGTTTTTTACCCCAACCCACAGCCACCTCTAGCTGCTGCGCGATATCAAGCAATTTTGATTCTGTTCCCATGGCCCCCATAAAATGCATACCTAACGGCAATCCTTCGGGGCCGACCCCAACGGGCACCGAAATCGCTGGGATTCCGATTAAATTGGCCATCGGTGTAAATGGTACATATCCCTGTGTCAGCGCACTCCATGATTTCAGGTCCAGTGACGTGCTTGATGCTAAATCACTGCCCACGCGTGGTGTAGCCCGATTTAGCGTTGGTGTCATCAGCAGATCATAGGTTTGAAAATACTCAGCAAACGTTCGACCCGCAAAATTGGCATACGCCCATGCCTGAGCGTGTTGTTTAGCGGTTATCTTTGCGCCTGCTTCGTAAATTTGCAGAGTAATTGCCTCCAGCGTGTCAAAGCTCGGCTGCCGTTTTAACAAATTCGTCAACCAATCAATTTGCATGAACGTGAAAAAAAAGATTATGGTTTCAACATGGCTCCAATATCTGCCACTACCCACCATTGGCGGTGTGAATTCTTCTACGTGATGGCCTAGATCAGCAAGCAGCGTTGCCACACGTTCTACTTCGCTTTTGATAGCAGCATCCATGGGTGTGCTGCACCAACTTTCAGTGCTAATCCCAATCCTAAATTTTGCGGGCGCGTTTTTCAGCTGTTCAAGATACGAAAAATTTCGCTCCATGCCTTTGTAGGTTGCGTCACCTACACCCGGCTTTGCCACCGCGTCGAGAAACGCAGCGGTATCTCTAACACTTCGTGAATTACATAAGTCCGAAAGCATCGGCACCATTAATTCATTGCAATTCGGTGCATGACTCACTAATCCACGAGAGGTTTTTAGCCCAATATTGCCACAAATACTAGCCGGTATCCGTGTTGATCCACCCCCATCATTAGTATGCGCAATCGGAACCACACCCGCGGCCACCAGGGCCGCTGACCCGCCGCTGGAGCCTCCTACAATAAAATCGGTATTCCATGGATTTCGTGTGATACCTTGTGCGAGCGATTCTGTTGTAATGGATTCACCGAATTCTGAGGTCGTCGTTCTCCCCAGGATCTGCAAACCAGAACGTAGCATGAGGGTTGAAAAAAAATCCGTTGCAGGGGATTGGACCCCAGCGAGCAGGCGTGATCCGCATTCCTGTTTGTACCCGGCAATGGCAGCGCCGATATCCTTTTTAAAGCAAGGCACACCGAAAAAAATACCATCGCGTGCTGCCTGTGGGTCAACTACCGGCGCATCAAAAATTTCTACAATAGCATTTATGGCGGGGTTTACCTTGCCAGCGGCCGACAATGCGAGATCAGTAAGCTCCTGCGCAGTGATATCCCCTTTCTTTACCAATTGACCCAGGCCAACCGCGTCGTACGTAACGTATTCTTCTAGATGCATATCGTTTCGCTTCCTTTGCTCGGTAAACTTTATGTCGGGCAGTAGTAGCATAGAAAATGCAGATAAAAAAGCACTCACTGTTATCGGTAATGCTAAATTTTACTTGCACGATTAACCGCGTGCCATCCAGTACGATTTGTCGTATTCTATTTAAGTCGCAATAGTTCTTTGGCTGCTTGCCTATCCTGATGTATCGCATAACGTCGTCGAATCTGCCTGTGGAAAGCCCTCCTGTCGAAATCCTCCCAACGCACTTGAACTTGCGACATCAATCACAAATTTTATCAATAGCGCTATAAGTTGCCGTTACGGCATCATCCTTTCGGTCGATGCGCATTGGATCTGTAATCCCCTAACATTTCCTCCTGAAAATTGACGAAAAGAGATAGGGGGAACATTATGAAACCACAAAAAAAATCTGGGTACCAATTGCCATCCTCGCGATCGCTGATACAGCGTGGATTAATTCTGGGTGGCGCACTGAGCGGCGTCATCGCAAGCCAGGGCGCGTTCGCCCACGGCTATGTAGCGCAACCGGAGGCGCGCGGATATGCCTGTAAACTCGGCTTGAATCGTGATTGTGGCGCCGTTATGTGGGAGCCGCAAAGTCTTGAAGCTCCCAAAGGCTTTCCGCAAAGCGGGCCGGCCGACGGGCGCATTGCCAGTGCGGCGCTGAGTCAATTCTCTGCGTTGGATGCGCAGACAGCGACGCGCTGGAACAAGCGCACTCTCAAATCAGGGCCCAATAATTTTACCTGGCAATTCACCGCCAACCACGTCTCTGCAAGCTGGCGTTATTTCATCACTCGCCAAGGCTGGAACCCCAATCAACCGCTGTCGCGCAGTGCGTTTGAATTAACCCCTTTCTGCAGCTCTGACGGCGGTAATCGCCAACCCCCCATGAGTTTGACTCATCGCTGTAACGTGCCTAGCAATCGTAGTGGTTATCATGTGATTCTGGCAGTGTGGGATGTCGGCGATACCTCCAATGCGTTCTACAACGTTATTGACGTGAATATCGATAATGGCGGCACCACGCAGCCGCCACAGCAATGGACCGATATCGGTGATATCAACCCGTTGATGACACTGGCCGTCGGAGATGTGGTCAGGGCGCGCGCCTTTGACAGTAACGGCGAAAATGCAGCGCTGGAAACCCGTATCACTATCGCTACGACCGATGACGCCCGCCAAAATTATTGGCCACGCGCACTTGCCCAAGCCATCAATCAATCGCAGACCCAACTGCGTGCAGGTATTATCGACATGGCCGGCAATATCGTGCCTGCATTAGGGCGCAATGATGTATTCGCTATGCCGGGCAGTGGCATCCAGCGGGTTGAAGTCGCAATCGAACAGGCCGGCACAACACCCTCAACGCTGCAGGTCAGTGGCGTGAAATCACGGTATGACATCCTTAATGGCCAGGCAAGCCTTGATTTCAGTGTAACGGCCAGCGGCAGCTATGCGGTGACCGCTGAGCTGTTCGACAGCGGCAATCGTCTTGTGGCGCAGAAATCAGCAACGGTCAAAGACACCACACAAGCCATGCGCGTGAGTCTTGCGAGCGCTCAGGTGGGGCGTTATTCGTTGGTGGTGACCGGTAAGCCCAGCAAGGGCCAGATCATGCAAAAAACCTACAGCGTGACGTTGCAAGATCCGTCCACCAACACTGGTGGTTATGACTATGTTTACCCGCAGGGGATACAATCTTACAAAGCTGGTACTAAAGTGCTAGGTGGTGACGGTAAAGTGTACCAGTGTAAGCCCTTTCCCTATAGCGGCTGGTGCACTATCTATGCACACCAATACATGCCGGGCACCGGGTCACACTGGCAGGATGCGTGGATACGCGTAAATTAAACCCACCCTGAAAAAGCTCGCCTCGGCGAGTTGCGCGCACGCCCCCTGGTGAGCTTTCACCAGGGGGCGTTTTTGTTGGGTTAAAAAAATGCATCAATTGTCACATGGCGATCATTTGGATGGAAAATGACTAGAAAAATGCCTGTTATTTTTCCGATTGCGTGATGTAGGCGTCATAATGTGACCAAATTGCCAGACATGGCCCAATTGCAGGGTTAGGATTTTAGTCCCGGAATGTTTTTGATGCCCCTGGGCTACCATCCCGATAATCTGCAGGCTGGTTTGAATGGCGATTCGTTTAAATGAACAATAACAACGCAGACACAGTGCATCCTGCGAGACTCGTACGCGAAGACCTGCTGGCGCTGCTGGATCGTTGCGAGCAGTTTTCGGTTACGCTGTTACTTGCACCGGCCGGTTCAGGCAAGTCCACTTTGCTGGAGCAATGGCGTGCGTTTCACGCCGAGCAGACGGTCGTGTTGTATCGCATTTATGACGCCGATGATGAGCCGGTACGTTTTTTTCGGCGCTTGCTAGAATCCATCCGTCGCCATGTTACCGATTTTGATGCGTCTTGGTTCAACCCACTGGGTGAAGCCATCATGTTGTCGCCTGCCATCATGGCCGAGCAATTATCCGAAGCGTTAGGGCGCTTTGCACAGCCGATTTTTCTGCTACTCGATGATTTTCACTTGATTGAGTCGCCGCGTATTCATGCGGTATTCGATGTTTTAGTGCAACGCCTGCCGACTAATGCGCATTTGGTGATCGCCAGCCGCGCACCGGTACCGTTTTCGGTCAGTAAGCTTAAACTCGATGACAAGGTGTTGCTGTTGGATCAGAATGATTTACGCTGGAACGAAACACAGATTGCACAGTTCAATCAATTTTTGGGCGGTGAAGCCCTTTCCCCCGCGTTTTCTGAGCATTTGTTGAAGATTACAGAAGGCTGGATTGCAGGCGTACGTCTGGCGTTATTGGCGCAAGCCCGGGCAGGCACGCTATCGTTGGCTAATTTCAATGGTGCGCAACCGGATATCGTCGAGTATTTCGGGCAGGTCGTATTCAAAAACATGTCGGAGCAGGCGCGCGAGTTTTTCTTATTCAGCTCGATTTTTGACAAGTTTAACGGTGAATTGTGCGATTACGTGATGCGCCGTACAGAATCGGCGTTATACATGGAGAAAATTGCTACCCGGGAGATGTTCATGATTCCCGTGGAGGGTGAGCCAGGTTACTATCGCTATCACTTGCTGCTGCGCAATTATTTGGCGGGTCGACTCAAAGTCGAGTGTCAGCAAGCGATTCCCGCATTGCACACACAGGCCATGCGATATTTTTTGAAGCAACAAGAGTTCGAGCTGGCCTTGCATCATGCGCAGCAGAGCGAAATCCCTGAGCATTTTACAGATGTGCTGGAAACGGCGTGCAGGCATTGGGTAAACAGTGGCCATTTCGGTGAAATCCTCAAGTGGGTGTCGCCACTGCCCGAAGTCTATATTTTGTCGCGGCGGGTATTGATCAAGGCATTGATTACGGCGCTCACCTTGTCTCGTCGTTTTAATCAGGCTTGGTACTACCTTGAGGCGCTGGTTGAGGTCAATCGATCCCACGCCGAGCAGCCAATGGTTGAGCCTCTGGAAATGCAATACCTGGAAATCGCACTCAACTCCTTTCAAAAACACAAGGATTTTAAACTGGGCGAAGCGTGGGAGCCGTTACTGCAGGCGCACACGCCGCAGGAGTTGCGTGCGCCGGTAATGACATTGGTGGCCTACCATCACCTGATGGAAGCACGCCTCGAACAATCCATACGCTATGCAACCCAATCCAAGGCGTTATTGGCGCCGCTAGGGCATGGCTTCATGGAGAGTCTTACTGATCTCATTATCGCCTTGTGCTATCGCAATGGAGGCCAGGCCGATCTTGCCAGTAAAAATGTGCTGGCACAGTACGAGGCGACAGATAAATGCTCCCCAGCCTGGGCCAATCGTGCGACGGCCAAGATTGTTGCATTGTACGAACAAAATCAGTTGGAAAAAGCGCAGCAGCTGTGCGAAGACGTACTGACTGTTATCAATTCATCCTCTGCAACAGAAGCCATCACAACGGTGTACATTACACTGTCGCGCTTGTTGCATCATCGCAAAATGCAGGTGCGTGCCAGTCGATTACTGGATCATTTGCATAGCATTTTACAGTTGGGAAATTACGCACATTTTCTCAGCCAGTTAGCACAAGAAAGTTTACGCCAAGCCTATCGCGGGGGTAAACCTGAGTTACTCGAATCGATGGCGCATCGCTTTCATTTGCCCGAAAAGCTCGCCAGTGGTGTATGGGAAACCGTGCGACCCTATGATGAAAGTTGGGAACGGTTTGGTCTGGCTACCGTGTATTGGTTATTGGGCAAGGGCGCGTGTGCGCAGGCGCGGCGTATTTTAAATGTACTGGCGACGTCGGCTCGTGCTAGCGAGATGAAAGCCCGCACCCTGGTCATCGAAGCCAATTTACTGGTCGTGACCGCCAACCAGCAACCGCGTGATGTGTTGGCCGACAATATTCGCTCGTTATACCAACACTACCGTCTGGAAAATTTCAGTCGCTACGTTTTTGATGAGGCCCCCGGGTTTGGTGAGCTATTAAAGACGCTTACTGCCACCGGCCAACAGGATTTGCCGGAACGTTATCGCGAAACCTTTGCTGAATTTCTTGGCTTGGAAAAGGCCAGTGATAAACCAAGCAGTGAAAAGCCGTCGAACGAGAAATCGGCGGTTGAAAAAATACTGCCTCGTCATTTGATGCCGCATGCCCTGACATCACGTGAACAAGAAATTCTCGAATTCCTGCTCACGGGCATGTCAAATGCGGACATTAGCGAATCTACAGGGATTGCGCTTTCCACCATCAAATGGCATCTCAAGAATATTTATTCAAAATTGAATGTGTCCAATCGCACCGAAGCGATTGTGCGTTTGTCCTCGCGCACGCCTTTGGTCGACTAACGCAGTTTTTGGCTGTTTTTCTCGCTCCCTAACTATATTAGAGGCCCCCTTCTGAGGGAGGGGGGCGCCGCTGACCCTGCCTGTTAATCTCGCCACCGGCCAGTGCCTTCGCTGGCTTTCTTACATTAAAAAAATAAGCAACACTCATCACTTGTGGAGATATAACAATGGCTGTCTGGGTAACATGGCCCTCGCTAACCAAGCTGGGAACCCTGGGTGTGCTCGCCGCTCTTTTGAGTTTGAGCGCCACACGGCAGGAGCTGTTCGAAAACAATCTTTTTGACGTCGATGATCTAGAGCGTTATAACGCCGATATTACGTGCGATGAGCGAAGTCGCACCGCCAGAACAGAAGACGGCACCTGTAACATTCTGGAAAACCCAGCAGAAGGTGCTGCGCTACGCCGCTTTGGCCGTAACGTCGACCCTCAGTTCACCCACGGTGAAACCGAAGCCGATACTCTGCTGACACCCAACCCACGTGATGTCAGTAACTCGCTGATGGCGCGCGATGAATTCAAACCGGCCACCAGCATCAACTTTATCGCCTCGGCGTGGATTCAGTTCATGGTGCATGACTGGGTCGATCATGGCGCCAATATCGACGCAGACCCCATTGAATTTCCCTTGCCTGCAGGGGATGCATTGGGCAGTGGCACCATGAGCGTCAAGCGTACACAACCTGACCCCACCCGCACTGCGGAAGAAAGTGGCCGCCCCAACACCTACCGTAATACCAATACCCACTGGTGGGATGGTTCGCAACTCTACGGCAGTGACAAGGCCACCAACGACAAAGTGCGTGCGTTTGTCGATGGTAAACTCAAACTGGATGCCGACGGACGTCTGCCCACCGAGTTTCTTTCGGGCAAACCCGTCACCGGTTTTAACAATAACTGGTGGGTGGGTTTGAGCATGTTGCACCACCTGTTCACGCTAGAGCATAACGCCATTGCTGAGATGCTCAAGCAGAACAACCCCAACGCTTCCGATCAATGGCTGTATGATCATGCACGCTTGATCAACGCTGCGTTGATGGCCAAAATCCATACGGTTGAATGGACACCTGCACTGATCGCCAATCCGGTGACCGAGCGTGCCATGTATGCCAACTGGTGGGGCTTGCTGGGTTCCCGTGGCCCGCGTGACAAGTATCAGGAAGAAGTCAGAAACTTGATGGAGGATCTGGCCAAATCGGATTCTTTCGTCAAAACCATTCTCGGCTTTGATCCTAATCTGGCCGATGGTGTGAGTGGCAGCTCTGCGCTGGATCATGCCATTGCTGGTATTGTCGGTTCAGCACAACCCAATAATTATGATGTTGCATACACGTTGACCGAAGAATTCGTGGCTGTCTATCGTATGCACCCCTTGATGCGCGATAACGTCGAAGTATTCGATATTGGTTCCAATATTCCGGATAATATTGTGCCGATTGAGGATATCCGCGATGGCGATGCTGAAGACATGCTGGGCGATGAGGGCGCTGAACGTCTCTGGTATTCGTTTGGTATTACGCACCCGGGTTCGCTTACACTGAAAAACTACCCGAACTTCCTGCGCAATCTATCGACCCCGGCGGGTAATATCGACCTTGCGGCGATCGATGTATTGCGTGATCGTGAGCGCGGTGTACCGCGTTATAACGAGTTCCGTCGTTTGATTCGCTTGAATCCGATCACCAAGTTTGAGGATCTCACCACAGATCCCGCGTTACTGGCGCAACTCAAGCGTTTGTACGGTAATGATATCGAACAAATCGATACCTTGGTGGGCATGTTGGCTGAAACAGTGCGCCCGGAAGGCTTTGCTTTTGGCGAAACTGCGTTTCAGATTTTTATCATGAACGCGTCACGTCGTTTGATGACAGACCGCTTTTTCACCAAGGATTATACACCTGAAGTCTATACCGCCGAAGGTCTGGACTGGGTGGAAAACAACACCATGGTGGATGTGCTGAAGCGTCACAACCCGCAACTTGCCTCCAGCTTGATTGGCGTGGAAAACGCATTCAAACCTTGGGGTCTGAATATTCCGGACGATTACGAAACCTGGTCTGCTGCTACCAAGCAGGAGCATTTGTGGGTGAACGGTGCATTGCGTACGCAATATAAAGCTGGCGAAATGCCTGCGCTGGAACCGATCAATGTGCTTGGCCTGATCGATTCGATCTTGTGGGAAAAAGTGCGTGACAGAAAAGATGTAACGCCTCCTGGTTATGAAAAACCGCTGCATCCTTACGGTGCCATGGCCAAAGTAAAATTTGTGCCAGTCGCAAATACGGCGGGCTATACCGGCTTGTTCCAGGGCGCTGACAATGGCTTTTTGCGCTTGTCAGTGACCGGTGATCCCGCTGACCGTGGTTTTGCACCCGGTCTTGCATGGAAATCCTTTGTGAATGGTGGCCCCTCACAGAACGTGTCTGCGTTGTACACGCTTTCTGGTCAAGGCACCAATTACAATTTCTTTGCCAATGAGCTGTCGCAATATGTGTCCACCGAAGTAAATGAATCGCTCGGTACCACCGTGTTGTTCTCGGCAGTGACCAGCAAGCCCACGCGTTTGATGCTGAATGACATGGCAGAAGTGAAGCAGAACGGTACCTCAGTCAGCGCGCCAAAAGCGCCTACACAGGTGTACTTCGTGCCGCCCGCTGCTCTTAAAGCACGTTTCAGCAGCAGTGCGCATGATTTCCGCAACGATCTGGTACAGCTGAATGCGGGTACAAAAGTGTATGACGTATATGCTACCTCCAAGGAAATCAAGACCTCGATAATTCCATCGATTAACAAGAGCTATGCCACGGATCGGAGAAATAGCGCAGTGAAAATCGGAGAGATGGTGTTGACTTCACCGTTTATAACGTCTGCCTTTGGGGACACGGGTGTGTTCTTCAAGCATCAACGGTATGAAGATCGGTAGACTCGCGTCGGTGAGATAAGCCTGCCTCGTGTTAAATGATGCAAGGCCATTCTGATCCAGACGTGCAACAAGAAGAAGCCTCGGGATTTAGCGATCCCGGGGCTTTTTTGTGAGCGCTGGTCGACCCTTTGGCCGATGGGCAAGCGCATGTCGCTATGAGACGCTTTGCCTATGCGAATGTATGTACCGGGCTGACAATATCGGCTTTCTGGCTGCATGTACCTTCCCGTAAGTTTCTGCCGTGTGACGATCTGCGGTGTGACGAAAGGGGGGCAATGGCCTATCATGGGCTGCTTGCGCCTCACACTTTACTAGCCCCCACGCCACTAGCAAGGATTCGCCTCATGGATCAAGCCGCCATCGCACTCTGGCTCGCACAAACCTTTGCGGATCACCAGCTTGATAACCGCGAAAAACAGGCCTTGCGTGCATCGGCTGAAACGCTGACGTCGGAGCAACGGCGCTTTGCCCGCAATCGCGCTTTTGAGCTGGTGCGCACTGCAATTGCGGCGGGCCAGGCGGACCCACTTGCAGCACTACGTTGGTTGGAGCACACGGTAAAAGGACTCGATACCTCAGAGGCCGCTTCCACCGTCAGTGCGGCGCATTTCAGCCCTGGCAGCGCCTGCCGCAATGCCATTCTCGATTGTTTGCAACAGGCCAGTCGCTCGGTGGATATTTGCGTTTTCACGCTTTCTGATGATCGTATTTCTAATGCGATTTTGAAAACGCATGAGCGCGGAGTTGTAGTGCGCGTCATTAGTGATAATGACAAAGCCAACGATGAAGGCAGCGATATTGATTTATTGCAGCGCAATGGCGTGCCCGTGCGTATCGATCAAACGATTTATCATATGCATCATAAATTTGCTTTATTCGACAAGCGCGTATTGCTGAATGGCTCCTTCAACTGGACGCGTAGTGCGTCGCAACAGAATGAGGAGAATATTACCGTGAGTAGTGATGCGTCATTGGTGAAAGCGTTTTCGCATCAGTTTGAAATGATGTGGGAGCGTTATATTTAACGCATCGATAGCGCGTTGATTTTTAGCAATACCTCGCGCTCGCTTTGCACAAGCTTTACCCATCTTTGTCAGCCCTTGGCCCGACGTTTGTCGTTTGTACACGGCAGCGCCTGTTTGAACCCTTGCGCGTAACACGATCCCTTTAGTCCCGTCAATCCGCCTTTCGACCTAACAGGCACCGTCTACCCTGCCGTACGCTTGCTGCCGTGTACACAAGGACGCCTCCCATCTTTTGGATTTTTAACAAGAAGTCTACTCATGAACCTGAAACAATCTCTCGCAGCGGTTGGCCTGCTCGCCGCCTGTTTCGCTCCCATGGCCAGTTACGCGGCTGATCCAGCGACGCCACTCGTTAAAGCGACCGACACAGAAAGAAACCATTTGCAAAGCTGCCTCAACAGCGCGACCGGAAGTAACGGTGCGGCCTCAGCCACGGGCGGTAACCTGACGCTTTACAAAACCTGCGTCACCAATGGTGGATATTCATTCAATAATGGCAACACCGATTGGTGGGTGGCCAGAGTCAATGAGCACTGCGCCAAAGACGGCACCATCGTCTTCGGTATTGGCAATGATTATAACGCCTACAAAGCGTGTCTTTCTGACCGCGGTGTTGAGCCCTCGCTCTTTACGGTGAGTTCCAAATATATCGGCAAAGTCAATGAGCACTGCTGGGGTGAAGACCCGGTATTAGAGCGTGTGCTAAGCGTGCTGACCATTTGGGGCATTGAGGCTGCGTTGCCTTCCCAAGTATCCAAATTGCAAGATTTCGCTAATTTTACCGGCGAAGCGATTAAATTTGCGGAAACCGGTTTTGATGTACAGGCGTACTTCGATTATTTGAATCAGTCGTCGCTGCCCGAAATCATGGACGATATGTTGCCCCCCAACATTTACGATGTGCCCCCGCGTGCATTGAGTAATTATGCGAGTTACAAGCAGTGTTTGACCGATCGCAATATTAAAGGGCTGGATTTCAAGCCTATGCATACCGAGGACAACAAGCAATTGCAAGTTTGGTCGGGCATGGTGAATACCTACTGTTATAGCCAGGTCGTGCAAAACATGGGGAATGTAGGTTGGAAAGCCACTACCTACAAGCAATGCTTGCGGGATCGCGCTTATCCTGAAAATGGGCTTACCCAACCAGGTTATTTCAATGATATTCGCAGCATCGAAAACACGGTGCAGTGGCGCGGTCATATCAATTGTGATTACAAATATCGCATGAGCACTGACCCGAAAGGTTATCTCGCCTGTCTGAGCAATATCGGTGTAACGTTGCATCCGGATTTTGTTGATGATATCGAAAGCGCTCTCAAAACCCAATGCAATAACACCTATCCTTCTGCGCAGCGGGGCGCAAACGCAGCGCAATACCGCGCCTGTCTGGCAACGGGTAACGTCAAACTAACCGCTGCTGAAGAAGCCACGTTGAACGGGCAAATCAAAACCCATTGCGATGGTTCTTATTACACGGGCGGCCGGTTTTCTGACTATAACGCCTACTTTAAGTGCTTTACTGAGCGGGGCACGACCTTTGTCAATGACACCACCTGGCAGAATGGAGTAAAAGCACATTGTTCCGGCAGCAATATGGTGGTGAACCTGCTCAATGGTTACAAAACCTGTTTGAGCCAACGTCAGGTACCTTACGATGCATCACATTGGCAGGGCGAAGTGAAAAAGCATTGCGACGGATCTTATTACACAGGCGGGCGCTTTGCGGATTACAATGCTTATTTCAAGTGTTTCAGCGATCGTGGCACCAGCTTTGTCAACGACAGCACCTGGCAGACCGGTGTACGCAATCATTGCGGGCCGTCGAACGTGCAATACAATAAATTGCCCGGTTATAAAACTTGCCTCTCGCAACGCCAAGTGCCTTATTTACAGAGCGCCTGGTGCCCGGTAGTCAAAACCTACTGCGATGCACAATGGTATCCTTTTGGTGGCAAGGATCGTTGCTTCAGTGAGCGTGGATGCACTATCTACTGAGATCTCCATTTATTGATCTCTCTATTTATTGATGCTACCCGTTAACTGATGCATCTTGTGTTTCTACATCATACTGCTAATGGGTTACTAGCGTGAGCAGTAGTAAGTATCCCTCGACAATTGTCGGGGGATTTCTTTTTCAGCGCATGAATCCATTAAAAAGGCCCGTCTTCAGTAACGAAGACGGGCCTTTTTTTATCGGGTAACATTACTGCGGAGTGAGCGACCACCAATTGAGATTCCAGCCACCCGCTTTAACGCGCAAGGTAAGCTCCTGCTTGCCCGCGTTCAGGTTTACAGCCGTCGTCACCGTTTGCCAGTTTTGGTAGCCTCCGGTCGCAGGAATCGCTGTCGTCACCAGCTCCGCATTATCCCGCGCCAACGCCACCGACCCACCAGCCGCCGGTGTCGCCACCCGATATTGCAGCGTATAACGCCCGCTCGCAGGTATCTCAATGGGGAATGTCATGCTATCCCCCGCATCCAGCCAGCCGACATTGAAATCACCACCGCTCGGATCGGTAGTGACCTCCATACGCACGCCGTTATGCTTGCTGAAATGTTCGGCTTCGATATGACTGCCCACAGTAGGTTTGTAATTCATCCAGTAAGCAATATCAGGATGTGTTACCAGCGCTTGCCCTGCAAAACTGCGGAACCAACTTTCGATCTGCGCCGCCGAGGCCGTGCTGACGTTGAGTGTGCCAAACCCGGTGCGGTTGGTGATCAAGCCCCACGGCCATGGCCCATTACCATCACCGTTATGACCGCCGCGAGACACCGTTTTATACGACCAGGCCGTACCTGCCCACCCCAGCATGTTGTAAATATCAAAGGTCTTGCGGGTAATTTCGCCCGCGTTACGTCCCAGGGCTGTCCAGGGTTGGAACTCACCCACCAGAAACGGTGTTTTCAAGCCATTTAGCTTATCGCGCCAGGCGCATACTTCGCCCGTACCCTGCGGTGAGCAATGCAGCCATTCGCTGTGCACTGTGGTAGGGTCTTGCCCTTCACGCCAGCCCCAGAAACCGGGGTAAAAATGCATTTCAAACGCCACATCATTATTCATGCCGCGACTGGCTGGTGCGCCATAGGCGTCGATACCTGCGCTATGCCCCGGTAGAATAATCACATGATTCGGGTCGGCCCGGCGTACCGTGTGATAGAGGTTGCTGGCAACATTGGCCAGATTCTCCGGCGTGGTACCCCACGGTTCGTTCAACAGCCCATAACCGGCGACGTTACTGTTGTTTTTATAGCGTTGAGCGATCATATCCCACAACCAGCGTGTGCGATCCTGATAATGCCCTGCAGTTTGGCCGTTACCGCCGTTCCAGTACCAATTGCGACCGGCGCAACCCGAGTGATGCTCCCAACCCTGGCTACCCACAGCACCGTGCAAATCCAGAATGGTGTACATGCCGCGCTTGGCTGCTTCGTTGATGGCTTTATCGAGATATTGCCAGGCATCGGCGCGCAAGGTGTAAGGCTTGTTTTCATCCTCGATCAGGTTGTACCAGAACGGCAGCCGCACGGTGTTGAAACCGAGTTTGGCGATATTGTCCCAATCGCGATCAGTCATCCAGCTGTCACGGAACGCATCCATCAAACGTTCTTTTTCGTTGAAGCCAAAGCGACGACTCAACTCGTTTTCGAGGGTGCACTGATCATTGATTTGACCGGCATTGGTGCTCATGGGTTCGTTCATCATCCAGAACTCCAGTTGCAACCAGTTGCCCAGATTCACACCGCGCAAATCGACTTGTTTGCCGGTGCTATCTACCCAGCGAGCGCCATTCTGCCGAATCATTGGCAACATGCCGGTGGGCGGCGGCGGGGGGGGCGGCGTCACCGTGCCATCATCGCGAGCGATCTGCAGCCAGTTCAGGTTCATCGCGCCACCGACATTGACGCGCAGCGTGTGTTTGCCAGCGGCGATATCAAATCCGCTAGATTTTTTGGTGATCCAGGTTTGCCAGCCACTGGTATTTTCGACAGTGGTGGGTGCCACCACTTGTTTGCCATCGATCATCACGTTATAGGTGCCGCCGCCATTGGCGGAGGCAACACGCGCACTCAGCGTGTATTTCCCCGGCGCAAGATCAATTGAATATTCCAGCCATTCGCCGTTTTCAATCCAGCCGACGTTATAACCTCCGCCGGTATCGGTGGTGGCCTCAATGTCGACGTTATCGGTGCGGAACTGGCCACCAGTATTACCTGCAGTGGTGTCATAATGGCCCGTGTAGGCTTCGGCTTGCAGCAGGACGCTGGTTGCTGTGCTAGGGGGTGGCGTGGTGGGGGTGTACTCGTCCCAATACCAGTGACTGATCACCGGGTCATAGCCTGGGTTGGCATTCACGACAATATACAGCTTGCCGTTATAACGCACGATGTCACCTACCGCATAATTCTTGCCTGCTTGCCAGTCGGGATAATTGCCAGGAGGAGGCGGAGTAGTACCGTCGCTGATGCGAGTAAATTTGAGTGCGTTGAGATTGAAACCGGTGGTATCCATCTTTATGCGTAGGCGATGCTCGCCTGCGGATAAGCTGATTTCGCTGTTGACCCATTGCCAGGTTTGCCAGCCGCCGGTCGTGCCCACCGTTACGCGCCCTGCGTCCTGACCGTCGACTGCCAGCGTAAATTGACCGCCACCGCTTGGTGAGGCGACCAACGATTCCACTTTATATTTTCCGCTTTGCTGTACGTTGATGCGGTATTCGAGCCATTCACCAGCAGCAATCCAGCCGATGTTGTAGCCGTTCTGGCTGCTGGCCTCAATGTCGACGTTATCGCTGCGGTAGGCGCCGCCGGTATTGCCCGCGGTGGTATCGTTAAAGGTGGTGTAGTGTTCGGCTTCGAGCGTGCCGGGAATAGCGATAGGCGACGTAGGTGCACCGTTATTGCCGCCTTTGGTAGCGTTACCCACGACCTCCCAGATGGTTTTCATCAGAGAGGTGTCGCCTGTGGTATCCTGTGACGCCTCCCAATACATAATCCCGCCCGCCTCCATTAACGCAAGCTCGGATTTGGCCCGTATGGTAGGCTGGCCGTTATAGTCCAACCCGGCGTTGGCCGTATCGGATTGCGCTGCCCAGGCGCCATAACGTGCAATAATATCTTTATAGGCAAGGTAACCGTTTTGCCGTGAATAAAAGGGCACGCCCAAAACGACTTTATCTTTCGCCAGGCCTTCATTGTACACCCAGTGTGAAATGCCGGTCTGCGCCGCAGCATAAGTGGAGTGCGGATAATTCAGGTCATACACCATGATATTGAGAAAATCGACCGCGTTGGCCACTGTCGCGTCCACACTGCCAGGGAAATCATTGGTGGTGACTGCGGCCGTCAACAGTTTGCCGCGCGCGTGCAGCTCGGTGCTTAATTGCTGCATCAAGGCGCGAAAGCCCGCAACTTCATTGCCATCAGGGTATTCCCAGTCGATATCGACACCGTCGAGATTATAAGTCGCGATAAAATTCAACACATTCTGCACAAACGTGTTGCGTGTACTGGCATTGGCGGCCAGTGCACGAAACGCCGAATCATCGCCGTTATTCCAGCCACCGATGGCGATCGAGACTTTCACGTTGGTGGCATGCGCCTTGCTCACCAGGGTGCGCAGGCGATTGGGGTCGTCAAGCGCGGTCAGCCCGCCTTGCGCGGTGGGTAAGATGAAAGAGTAATTGACGTGCGTCATTTGGTGATAGGGCAAGGTGTTCACATCCCCCGACCAAGTGGGGAAGTAGCCCACCACCTTGAAGGCGGCTTCGGCCATGGGGGCCACGCTGGCGAGGCTCAATGCCATAGCCAGGCTCAGGGTGCGTAAGCGGTTGGATGTGCGGCAGTTTCGCCCGTTTTTATTATTCATGTGCAGCTCCGCGAGTTCGCCTAGGCGCTGAAAAGAGAGGTAGCGAAACCCATGCTAGGGGAGATCGACATGAGTGGGTATCGGCCAAAGGGCTGAGATTTGTCGTAAGCTCGGTGAGGTGTGAAGCGTGTGTTAATACATTCGATCCAACACGGCAACGCGCATTTGTTCTCTTGGGTTGAACAGGGATTGGCGTAATGCCTCGATTTGGGTTTTTTTATCGTCTGGTGATAAATTGCTATTGTCATATTGCAATCGCAATTGGGAGTACTCTTGATATCGTTGTTGCCATTGTTGACGCTGTTTTTGCAACTCTAGCAGTCGATTAGCAGCGTCGGGACCATAGTATCGTTCATAGACGTTATAGAGAGTATCGTCTGATACCTGTTTTTCACTGATGGTAGCGATTTCGTGCTTGAAGGCTGTCCACTTTTTTTGCTCGTGTTGAAAGTGCAATAACGTGGGGTCGGTATTCTGTTCAAGCTGAAAAAGTTGAGATGCTTTTTCCTGATCGTTGAGCAATGTATTACCTTGGATCTTCAGACGCGCCAAGGTGTAATCGTCGTAGTGTTCTTCTTCTAAAAAAAGTTTGTCAGCGATGTCTAATCCAAGATACTCCCTCCGCATGGCTTTTCGGCTTTCCAGCGTGGTTTCCATGTCATGAACCGCTTCAAGTCCCGCATCGAGCGCAGGCGCAGATATTTCCTCCAGTGCGAGGCGGTATTTCAAATAATTATCGACAATGGCCAGCGCTTGCTCTTGGGCCGGCGACGGGAGCGTGCTTCGAATGTGATGATGTATGCGGTCAATAATTTCATCCTGTGAATATCGGCCCATATCAGCCCAAAAGTATTCAAATAGATCTTTTATCGAAATATCCACGATCAGGTTGCCCTTTGCATCCGTTCTGAGAGCAGCATCTACTGTAGTATCTTCACCGTAGTGGGCCAGTATTGCCGCCCGGGAGGCGGCAATACTGGATACATGCGAGACTGCTGTCGATGGAGCGAGCGTTGATTCAGCGGTTTCCACCGGCAGGGGGCTCTCCTTAAACCCCACATAAATTAAACTGACCACTACCCCTAGAAATAGCGTTATAAGGCGTATACTCACCGCATTGACAGACCCGCGCATGACAATTCTCCCTTACAACCCCAATAGCTTCAAACGATTCGCATGCTGCCGGTAGAGTGATATGGGGCTACCGGTTCGCTGGCTGACGAGACCGAAGAGCTGGTTCACCTCGTCAGCATGATTCAGGAAATAGTCATCCCGAATCACCTTTCCGAAATGTGCGCTACAACTGACGACGATGCCGTCATCGGGCCCTGGCAGAATCGCTGATAGGGGTCCAAATCCATAATCGATAGGGTCTGCGATATGGGTGAATCCTGCTGCGCCGGTCCAGGAAAATAAGTACTGCCCATTACCATAGGCGTTGCCTTCGCCGCACTCCGTTGAAGGCACCCCATTAGGGTATTGCTCGTTGAATTTTCTCAATCCGTCAGGCGATAAAATTTCGGCAGACCCTGCATAGTTTTGCGGTAGGCCGCCTCCTGAGAGCACATCGATGAGGCCACCAAACAAGCTGGCAAAGGGGCTGACCAGGTTGTTGAGCAGTGTGCTGTTGGGTACGACGCCCTGCACAGGGAGCGTTGGGGCGCCAACCGCGGTCAAAGAGGCAATTTTTTCGGGAATGACGGCGCCCACGTAGCGTATGGTAGTGCCTCCCTGGCTATGACCGATCAGATGTACTTTATCTTTGCCCGTTACCGCCAATATTTCTTCGATTTGTTCAATCAACTGCTCCCCCCGCACCTCCGAGTTATTCATGTTGGAGACTTGCGTTACGTACACATCTGCACCAGATCGTTCAAGGTTTGAGGGAATTTGATACCAGTAATCGATCACGCCAAGAATGCTATCGAAACCCCATACGCCGCCATGCACCAGCACGATGGGGTAGTGCGTTTTCGTGTAGGTGGAATCCTCATCACCGGGTGCTGCAAAGGAGAATGGGCTGAAAATCGTTAACAGAAAAAGTTTCATAACGTTTAAAAACAATATCGCTGGTCGGGCTATTTGCATGCTTTCGTCCTCTCGTTTTATTGCACTTTTTTAGCGCCAACTGCGATACGGAGAAGCTCGACTACAATACATAAAAGCTTACACATCAAAGCTTTTTCACGTTTCAGATGCTTCGAATATATGGCCGCCTGTTTTATTACTGCCGGCACCATATTGCTTATGCGCTCAGCAAGCTGAAAGAGTCGAGCGGGGACAATCTATTCGTGAGGAGGAGGGGGCTGTAGTGACCTGAACTATGCAATTTACTTCCCAAAATGACCCGTTAGATGTTGCCCATGACGTATTTGAGGTGTGAATTGCGGGGGGATTTGGGGTCATAGTAGGCCGGCTTGTTATCCTTAACCCGCCAGCCCAAGACTAAAATTGAGTTTATAAATGCCTTCATTCCGACATTGCGTGGGCCGCATGCAGCGCTGTATAACGCTTATGTTGAGCGGGCGCAGGTGTCACCGCCGGTTTTGTCTCGGCCACCAACCACTGCGCCGCCTTGTTGATCGACGCCGAGGCTTCCGGAATGATGGGGGCAAACATCGGCCACGCGTGCCACAAACCATGCCCGATTTCCATGGTGATTTCCACCCCGGCTGCAATGGCTTTCTGATTCAAGGTGACACTGTCGGAATAAAAAATCTCAGCATCACTCACTTGCACATAAATCGGTGGCAACCCATGTAAATCGCCATACACAGGGGAAATCAACGGATTATGTCGCGAATAATGTCCGCTATACGCCCGCGCAAATGCGGTTTCTGCCACCTCAACATTCACTAGCGCATCGACATGATCCAGATGGTGATAGCTCTCCCCCGATAAGCTGACATCCAGCCAGGGCGACTGTAAATACATCTTGTCTGGCATCGCAAAGCCACGTTCTTTTGCCAACAAACAAATCGCCATGCTCAGCCCGCCGCCAGCCGATTCTCCCCCAATAAACAGGCGCTTACCCGCAAAGGTACTGGCAAACGTCTGCCACGCTATCGCCGTATCTTCCAGCCCCGCCGGAAATGGATGTTCCGGTGCCAAACGATAATCCGGCGACCAAACAATGCATTGCATCGCATTCGCTAGCCGGGAAATAAACGCCTGATGCGTGCGCGGGCTACCCATGACATAACCCCCGCCATGAATATAGAACATAACGGCGTCATTACGTGGCGAGCGAGGGCGGGTTTCCACAATGGGGATATCGCCCGCATACAGCGTACGCGTGGTGACATTAAACGGTTTGGGAATCAACCCCAGACTGTAGGCCACCCCCGTGCGCATGACAGCCGGATGGTGCGGCCCATGAAGGACAAAGGGACGTACATAGCTACGCAAGAATAGTCTTGCGAATTGTGCAGGAATACTCAGGGACATGATCCATCGCTCCTGTTTCGTTCATTCTTTTACTTCTTATTACTATTTAACATAGCATCGACTGGGAAAGATGGCTAAATGAGGGCTGAATTTTTCGTCAAATTAAAGGTTTTATCTGTGATATTCGGACGACGAATGCTGGTGTTGTAAGTCAATGCATTGATGTCGTTAGGTAAAAACAAAAACGCCCACCACAGTTTCCCATGGCGGGCGTCTTCTTACTCCATGTTTACTTTATTGCGCGGCTGGCACACTCACCGTGACCTGCGTGCAGTCTTCCTGCAACAGATCAGTGCGAGCACATACATCCACTACGTTATCCCCTGCTGGCAGATAGTCCAGCTGGATCTGCGTGCGAACCTTCCACACCGTCCAGTAACCACCGTTGACGCGATAGCGATATTCCAGCGGATCAGTACCCGGATTGTCGCCACTCACATCGATCGTTGCACGACGCTGCTCATCGACACTGACATCGCCAAACACAGCCGACAAGAAGGCTTTCTCTTCCACCGACGCTGACACTACCGGTGCTGCCGCGCTGGCGGCTGCCGCTGCTGACACCAGATTACCGCCCAGGCTCAGGAATGCATTATTAGCCGCATTGGGGTTCCAGATATCACGCAATTGCAGCGAGAAACCGGCAATTGCAGGCACCGGAATACCGCCAATCGCTTCCAGCGCTTTCGGCAGGAATTGTGGCGCGATGGTAGCAATCAGGTTGCGCACCGCATCGCTGGTCCCGGTGTTCAGCACAAGCCCATTCAGACGGAAGCTAAAGGTATGCACATTCACCGTGGGCACCGCTTCGATACCAATGGTTAGCTTGTTATCCGGGGTAATCCCGATATCAAACGGCGACTGGATATCGACTTTGGTGTTTAGCACTTCCTGCATGCCATCGCCGAAATTCAGGTTCAGTTTGAGCGTAATGTCGAGCAGATCAACCGCAATCAAACCTTGTGCCGCGTTCGCTTGCGAAATCACTTTCACCTTGGGCGGTACCTCGCCGACTACCTGCAGGTTCCAGTCGGTCAAACCTTCGAGATCCACTGGGAAGTCGGGGATACCCAACAGGGCGCCGATCGTGAGGCCGTTGGTTTCGTCCAACTGAATGTTGAGCAGGCCGCCTTTGTAAGCTTCGGTCAGTACCTGATTGATCAGGTTGGCCGAGACGGTGGCGGTCAGATCGACATTGGTGCCATCTCGCGTGGTGCGCGGGTAGGGGTTTGGTGCAGCGCCCGTGGCAAACAGTGAGCCTAGCGGCGGCAGTACGTCTGGGTCCACCGCAGCGATGCTGATGTTGTTGGCCAACACCAGATCAAAGCCGCCACTGGAGGTGGCAAAGCCTTGTGGGCTGAAGCCCAGATTCAGGGTGGTGTCAGCAATCGGTACCGCAATGGAGTCAGGCAATAGGTCGGAGATCAGGGTGTTGATCAGGCTGCTGATCGGGCCGGCCAGGAAACCATCGGCGATATCTACGATGATGCTGGACAGAATGCCCACCAGACCATTGATGATGCCGTTGATCACGGTGTTCATCAGGTCACCGATAAAGGGAATGTCTTCCACGGCGCCGAAATCGATATCCACTTGCAGGCCATTGGCGGGCAGATCAACATCCAGCGTACCATTCACGATTTGTACGCTGACATTGCCATTGCTGACATTGACCACGAATTCCGCTGCGATATCGGTGTTTTGTACCGTCGTCACGCCACTGAAATTAAGCGTGCCAAAGATGTTGCCGTTGCCACCGCAGAGAAAACTCTTGCAACGGGCATAGGTAGTGGCTGTGGTGTCCAGGTCCAGGCGGCTCAGGCCAATCGTTGCACGCAGGCGGTTGCCAGAAAGCGCGACGATGTCAACGGAGCTGCCAGGGGTGAGATCAATGTCATTGATATTAAAGGCCGCACAAGCGTCTGCAATTAATGCATTACCACAGCTTTGCGAAACCGGGTTGGTAATGAACGAATTGAAATCGAGCGATTCGACAATCTGCAGAATGGCGTTGGGCAGCGAGTCTTGCAGACCTTGCTGATTGATACGCACGGCCAGGGCCGGGTTAAAGGTTTGGCCCAGCTTGGCAAACGATTCATTGGTGCTGTAACCGTACACGTCAGTGGCGACAAAATTGAACTGGTTCGCATCAGCGACCTCGCCGCTGAACGCCCCGTTAGCCCCCAACGGGAAATTGGTGCCGTTGATGGTCAGCGCCGTGGCACCGCCGCGATCAAACAGATAACCCGTGACTTGACGAGGATTGGTGCCCGCGCCACTCAGGATATGAATGACCGGCCCCACCTGGTCCAGGTGGAAGGTACGTTTCACTTCATTGGGCGAGGTGACCGCGAACTCGTTGTCGCCTGCACGCAACTGCGCCAAGGTTACCGGGGTGTAGACATCATTGCCTTCCACCGTAAAGCTGGCCTGGTTGAGGGCCGTGCCGTTGATCGTCGCAGTGAAAGAAGCAGGCACACCCTTGTTAAAACGGATGCGGAATTCAGGCGCTGTGTTGGACACGGCATCCTTGACGGGAGAGATAATTTCAACGGGTTGTTTACAGCCTGCCAACAGGGCGAGAAACCCCATCAACAGAAAACCCCTGAACATACTTATTGTTGTATTCACGGTTTTCTCCAAGTTTTTGTTTTTATTTTTACTTCCGTGTCATACAGCGCAGCTGACCGGTTGACAAAAGGCACTGACGTACCAATTGCCGCTTCGATTATGTCAGGTTTGCAAGGGGGGTGATATCTTTTTAGACAGGCGGTTGACCGGGTGTGAATAATTGGCAGGAGATTTGTTATGCCGCCAGCAACCTCCTTAGCAGATCATAAAACGCAAGGCCGACATAGAGACAGGCCGATGCCCCATAGAGGGTAAATACGGTTTTTCCTTTCGCGGTGTAAAGAAGGAAGGCCGCGATGATGCCCGCCGCGATGCCCATCACATTGGGGAATACTTTGGTAAAGAAGAGGGTCTGGGACAGACTGAGATGCCCCGACTGAATGCCAAACCAGTCAAAGCTGGCCAGCATCCATGTGGTCAGCATCGACACCAGTACACCGAAAAACATAAATACGAAAAAGATTTTGATGGCGCCTACTATGAGCTGTTTGACGATCGTCATTCCCTGCATCCCTTTGCGGTTGCCCGCCCGCATAACGCTGTTTTTGAGGGGCGTTATGCGGGTGGGCCTTTCCTTGTCATTCCTGTTGGCGTGCGCCGACCTTATACCGCCCCTTTCAACGCCGCGACCCGCCGCTTGAAATAAAGCCCCAGCACAAACCGCGTCAAGCCCGGAAAGCGCTCTGCCGGCAGCAATAACAAGCGCCGCGACAGGGTGCTGTCCTTCTGTACCAGTGCTTCGCGAAACAACTGGTAATCCTGCGGCCGTTGCAGATAAAACGCCCGCAATGCGCTGCGGAATAACTCATGCAAGGTTTTTTTGCGTGGCGCCCAGAATAGCGCGGCGCGGGGGCCATGCTTTTCCAGCGGATCGGGCTTGCCGGCCAGACATTGCGCGTGGCAGTAGCAGGCAAAATCCGACAGAAAACGTTGTTCTATTACTTTTTCAGGGGTTGCGCTCACGCTGCCTGGCACCGCCACGAAACGCGAATACAACACTTCATCGAGCACATGAAAATGCGTGATGCGGCTCATGCGACAGAATAAGTCGCGATCCTGTGCAAATTTAAAAAAGGTGCGATAGCCACCAACCTGATCGTAGCAATCCCGACGCATCATCACTTCACCGTGGTGAAATACATAGCCGTTCACCATGCGCTCACGGGCATCGCCCGAAAAAGTAACGGCGTGCACATGCGGCGGAACTTCGCCAGTGGAGTACACATAGCGGGAATGACAGCCCACCACGCCCACTTGCGGGTGTTGATCAAGGTAGTCCGCCTGCTTTTTGAAGCGGCCCGGCAAGGCCAGATCGCCCGAGCCATGCACCGCAATGTATTGGCAAGGGAACTGCTCGATGCCCGCACGTATCGAATGCACGAAGCCCATATTGCGCTGACCGATGACGGTCACATTGTCGGCTTCATATGCTTTGAGGCGGGCAAGGGTATTGTCTTTCGAACCGTCGTCGATCAACAGCAAATGCATGCCAGGTTCGAGTTGCGACACGATGCTTGCAACCGATTCATCGACCATGCTTTCACGGTTGTAATACACCGAAACGATGAGCACCTTGGTGTCCATGAGTGACTGCTCCTTAAGGTACAAAAAGGGTAATGTCGATAGGGTTAAAATGCACTAACGTTCATATTCAGGGGCGAGGCCGACCGCGTCATGGCGTCGACTCGCGGCGTTGCTGGGCGATCACATGCGCCGGGCTGAATCGGCCGAGCGGATCGACGTATTTGGCTTCGGCCTCAAGATCACAGCCCGTCGTAGCGTGCACGCGCTGACGGATCATGTCGATCAGGTACAGCACATCACCTGCGGTGGCACCGCCGCGATTGACTATGAAATTGGCGTGTTGTGGCGAGATCTCTGCGCCCCCCTGGCGGGTGCCTTTCAGCCCACATTTTTCGATCACGGCCCCAGGCGGACCATAGCTGTCATAGAGCGCCGGGTTGCTGACGAACACGGAGCCGCAGTTGGGCAGTTTTTGCGGAAACTTGCGCCGACGGTCTTCGAGAATACGTTTCATGGCCTGTCGCACGCTGGCGGGATCAGCCACGGGCGCATACTCGAATTCGGCTTCGGTGATGATTTGCTGATTGCTCTGAAAGATCGAAGTCCGGTAAGCGAATTGGCATTGGGCGCGGTCATAGGTGTGCAAGGTGCCGTCAATATCCAATGCTGTGACCGATACCAGTTGATCGCCGATGCCTTTGCGCTGGCTGCCGCCGTTCATGCACACCAGGCCACCCAGGGTGCCCGGTATGCCCGCCAGATGCTCGACCCCGGCCAAACCTGCGCGCGCCACGCGACGGGCATAACCCGGCACCCAAACGCCCGCCTGCCCCCATACGCGGTTGCCATCGATACGCATGCCGGCAAAGCCGTTGCCCAGATGGATGAGCAAGGCGCGCACACCGGCATCTGCAAACAGCAGATTGGTGGTGAGCCCGATCACGGCGATAGGCAGGCCTGCATCGCGTGCCAGCCACAAGACCTGCTGCAAGGCGGCAGTGGAGCGCGGGCTGACGATGCAATCTGCCACGCCGCCGATTTTCCAGCGGGTGATTTGGCTGAGATCGACATCTGCCTGCACATCGAGATCAGCAATGCCGTGAAGTTTTTGCAGCAGGCTGGGTGTGATCAGCCGCGGGCTGTCGTCGACCCCGGGCAGTGCTGCCAGGGTCGGCGAGGGGGATACGGTATGCATGCGATGTCTCCGGCCTAGGCCTCGATGACCTGGAACTGCAAGCCCAGTGAGCGCAGTTTGCCGGCCAGATCGTTGTAACCTCGCAGCGCCAGATCGACGCCCTCGATATAGCTTTCGCCTTCGGCACAGAAGGCACACATGACCAGCGCCATGCTGCCGCGCAGGTCGGTGGAGGTCACGCGTGCACCTGACAGGGGACGCAAACCGCGCGTGGTGATCTTGCCGGGTTCGCAACTGATCGCGCCGGGCGAGAATTTGTCGAGTTCGCGCGCATAGGCGATACGTTCTGGATAGCGGTAGTCGTAGATGCGCGAAGTGCCCTTGGCCTGCATGCCCAACAGGGTATAGAACGACTGCATGTCGGAAATCACCCCGGGGTGGGTGCCGCAAGCCAGTTCGAAAGGCTGAATACCATGGGCGCTCACGCAATTGGCGTTGACATAGGCACTGTTCGAATTGCAGAAGATATCAATGCCGGCATCTTTCAAATGCAGCAGGGGCGCTTGCATGTGCTCGAACGGCACACCTTCTACCAGAATCTCGCCACCGGTCATGATGGCGAAAATAATCCAGGTGAGCGCTTCGATACGGTCGGGCATGACCTGAAATGAGGCGCCGCGTAGCAATCCACCCAAACCGCGCACCCGAATGAGGCTGTTACCGAAGTTGTCGATCTGTGCGCCCATTTCACGCAACAACTGAATGAGGTCGTGTACTTCGGGCGAGACATAAGCGTTGCGAATTTCGGTATCGCCTTCGGCAACAGCGGCGCAAATCAAGGCGTTCTCGGTGCCGCCCACCGTCGAAATCGGGAAGTCGATCAAGCTGCCACGCAGGCGGCCTTGAATACGAATGAAGGTGTCTTCTTCGGTGACTTTGCAGCCCAGCGCTTCCCACACCATGATGTGCAGGTCATAGCCACGGTTACCGATACGGCAACCGCCAGGATACGGCACCCGTGCTTCGCCGTTACGCGCCAGTTGCCCGGCGGCCAACAAGTAGGTGGTGCGAATGGGCACGTTGTAATCCAGCCCGTCGTGCAGGCTGAGATCGGGCGTGGTGATTTCGACGGTCGAATTGACGTCGTCCACGCGTACATCGGCGCCCAGTGCACGCATAAAGCGCATCTTGGCCACGGCATCCACCAGATGCGTGGGAAAGTTGCGAATCCGCACGGTTTCTGCGGAGTTCATCGCGGCGGCCAGCAAACGGGTTGCCGAGTTTTTGGCACCGCTCACGATGACTTTGCCCGCGGGCGTTTGTTTACCAGTCACTACCAAATCCGCTTTCATACTGCCTCCTAAAAAGCGTCTGGGCCCCGGCCGGGTGCCCGATCAAAAAAGAGAGTGTGCAAAGAGTGTTAAAAATTCTGGGTTAAAAAATGCAATCATCGGGCCGTTATAACCCCCCGTTGTCAGGGGGCTTGCTCAGGTGTTCAACGCCGGCAATGCTTGCTCGAGCTCTTGCAGGGCATCGCGGGTATAAACGGCCAGCCGCTGCAAGCTCGGAACGGCTTCGCGACAGCCCAAAATGCCGATGGCGACCTTGTTGTTGTAACCCACCAAGGTGATATTGAGCGCATAGCCATCGAACAGGAATGAGACCGGGTAGATGGCCTCAAGTTCGGAGCCCATAAGGTATAACGGTTCTTGCGACAAATTGACGTTGGACACCACAAAATTGAACAGTGGCGGGATCTTCGGCAACAAGCCGGTGATCTGCCCCAGGATCAAGGGTGATAAGCCGACCAGGGCAAACTGGGCTTGGGCCGAGGGCGACATGTCTTTCAGTTCGTGCTTGCTGCGGGTGGTGACGCGATTGATCCAGCGCAGACGTTCCAGTGGGTCTTCCAGATTGGTGCCCAGGGGGACGACAAAGCCTGCGACTGCGTTACCGGTCTTGTCATCGGAACGCGCCAGACCCATGGGCACCGAGGCCAGCAAAGAAGTGGTGGGGAGGGCTTCGTTTTCGAGCAGGTAACGGCGAACCGTTGCGCCGCAAATGGCCAGCAGCACGTCATTCACGGTGGTGCCGGTGGCATGGGCAATAGATTTGAGGCGATCGAGCCCAAGGATTTGCGTGGCCAGACGCCGTTGCTGCGACACATGCACATTGAAGCGGGTATGAGGCGTGGATAACGCCATGCGTGCGCCGCTGTCTTCGCCTTTCGACATGGTGCTGAGGGTTTTTACCAGTTCGCGGAAGGCTTGCGCTTGTTTGGCGGCAATGCGTGCGGGTTTTCGAACGCGTTCCAGCAGCGAGGGCTTGGTGCGCGGCGGCTCGACGGTCTCCGGCGTGGCGGCAATGGCGGAAAGCCCACTCATGTCGGTGGGGTCAGGGGTGAGCCACTTGCGCAGCATACGCACCGCGCCCATACCATCGATGGCGCAATGATGCGCCTTGAAATAGAGCGCGTAACGACGGTTTTCGAGGCCTTCGATCAGGTGGCATTCCCAGAGGGGGCGGGTCATGTCGAGCGGATGCGAGTGCAGGCGCTCCACTAGCTTACCCAGTTCGCGTTCGCCGCCGGGGTAGGGTAAGGCGGAATGACGCAGGTGGTAATCGAGATCGAGCTTGGCTTCTTCCCAGGCGGGGGTGATGCCGGCCAACCAACCTTCGACCAGACGGCAATCGAAGGGCTTAGGCATGAAAGGTTTTTCGCGCATTTTGGCCATGAGCTGGCGGACAAAATCAGGCGGTGCATTGTCCGGCAGGCGGAAGGTCATCAGGGCGCCGACGTGCATGGGGGTGCGGGTGGTTTCCATATACAGAAACGTGGCGTCGAGCGGGCTGAGGTACTTCATGGGGCGTCTCCCTGGCGCGACTGGCGGGTAATTTATGCGCCAGTGGGTGTCCGTGTGCGTGATGTGGGCCTGCGGTGGCCGTTGCGGCGGCAGTATAAAGGGCTTGGGAGCGGAAGACTATGGGGAGAATTGTGACGTTTGGTGAGGTTTTGAGTGGGCATACTACACGCCTTTTACAAACTTGAGCGCGCTCTTGGGGTCGGTCGCGATCAGCAGCAAAGTGGCTGCAATCATGGGGAAGTTTTTGGTCACTGGACCAAAGGGGTGCAGCCATTGTGCTGGGATCAGAAAACTAATGATCACGCTGTAACCCAGCATCAAGGCCACTTGTAATTTCATGGCGAGCAAGCGTCGTTGCGGTAGCAACATGCCCACGCCCAGGGCGAGATCAATGCCTGCTCCGGCATAGATGCTGAGGGTGGCCAGCCAGCCTTCGATGCCGCCGGCTTTTAGCAAGGCATACCCGCTATCCACATCAAAAAAGGCCGAAGTGAAGGCAGTAAAAATCCATACGAAGGCGAGGGAGGCCACCAATAGCGGACGCAGCAACATTAAGCGTGCATGCCAGGTATCGGCGTGAGTGGCGGGGTCGGCCCATAATGCGTCGGCTAAGGGGCGTGCTGGGGGAGCTTTATCGGAGCTGGGGTATATGCGGGACTTTTCGAGCAAATCGAGGCTTTCTGGCGTCAGAAAACTGCGGATACCTAATTTTGTGGAGAGGTGTGCCAGTGGACGCAATAGCCCGAGGGGGAGGGGTATGAAGTGAGCTGGCGGCAGGCGTAGCCAATCGCGCAGCAGGCTATAGAGTTCGCGCAGTGTTAGCGTTTGTGGGCCGACCAGGGTGAGTACGGTTTTGCCTGTGGGCCATTGGTGGATCAAGTAGGCGATTTGTAGGCAGAGGTCGTCGATGTGCAGGGGCTGTAGTTTTTGTTGGCCGTTGCCGATTAAGGGGATTATGGGGGATGCCGCCATTTGATTGAATAACGCTGTGCTTGTGCCGCCGCGGCCGATGACGATGGCGGGGTATATCACGATGGTATCGGTGGGTAGTTGCAGCAGGTGTTGATCGGATTTGCGTTTGCTGGATAAAAAGGCTTCTTGGACACCTTCGATGTCGGCGCCGATGGCGGAGATTTGTAGGATTTTGATGTTGTGTGCGGCAGCGGCGTCAAACAGGGCGATGGGGGCTTGGGTTTGTATGGTGTCGAAATCGCCGGGGTGTTGCTCGTGAATAATGCCGACGGTGTTGATGATGATGTCGATGCCGGTGAGGCGGGGTGTCCAGGCGTGGGCATGGAGGTCTTGGCGAAAATCGCAGTGTATCCAGCGGTAGGCGGGGAGTTTGGTTTGCCAGGTGGCGGGGTCGCGTACTGCGGCGGTGATGTGGTGGCCTTGGGCTGCCAGTGTGCGTGCCAGGTGAAAACCGATAAAGCCTGTAACGCCGGTTATGAGGATGTTCATGGGGTAATCCTTTAATTGCTCGGTTATGGACACGTTTGAGTTGGATTTCGGTTTAACAACATTGCTGGTGTTACGAATTTTCATTTTATGGCTGGCTTAACCGTGTCTTGCTATTAGCCCGACGTTGCAAGAAAACTGGTGCCGAATTCTTTGGTCGGGTCTTGGTGAGATTTGGTTGCTGGAATCGCCGCAAGTACGTCCCTGTAGGCTCGACGGCCGCATCCCTGCGGCCGACGTTCCATCAACCAAATCCCACCAAGACCCTTTGAGATATCAGTGGTGCCAGTATCTTGTATTATCCGGTTAATAAAGGGAGCACACTTTAAATTGGCGTAAGCCAAGGCTTAAATACCATCAGTACAAACAATGCAATCATTGCCAGAGCCGCCGGAAAGCCTAACGATATCCAACGATAAAACGTGCGGTAATAAACCGGGGGTAATGTATCGGTAGGCATCAGTGGCGCTGTGATCCTTTTCAGACGCAACTGTAAATACACGACCGGTAGCCACGCTGCCACGGTGACAAAATAGAGTGCGCATACGGCTTTGAACCACATGCTGGTAAATGAGTAATTCAATAAATACATTAAATAAATGCCGCTGGCGGGTTGAACTAACACCGTGGGAGCGGTGAATAGCCAGTCGGCTATCACTACATGTTGGGTGGTGACGCGAATCGTGGCGACATCGCCTTTCAGGTGGGCCATCAGCATGAAAAAGGCGGTGCCTACGCCGGTGCCCCAGAGAAAAGTTGAACTCAATATATGTATGAGTTTGATGGTGGGGTAATCCAGCAACGTTGCAAGGTTCATGGTGTTGACTCGTAAATTCGAAAAAAAGGGGGTGAGGTGATCAGGCTATCCAGGGTTTGTAGACCATCAGGCCGAAGATCACGACGACTGCGCTGAAGGCTGGGTAGCCCATGGCTTCCCAGCGGCGTACTTGTGTGATGAAGCGCGGGGGTAAGGGCTGCTGTGTGGGGTGGTGAGCTAGGAGGTTGCGTAGCTGGATCTGGATATACACGACGGGTAGCCATAGTGCTCCCACGAAGCAGAACAGTGCGAATATCACCAGAAACCAGGTCGATCCGAAAGGGATGTGTAGTAAATGCATGAGTCCGAGGCCGGTTGCGAATTGCACCAGCACGGCGGGGGCGGTGAAGCACCAGTCGGCTATTACCACGGTATTGGCGGTGACTTTGATGGCTTCTATGTTGCCGCTGCGGCAGGCGCGGATCATGAAGAAGAAGGTGCCTAGGCCGGTGCCGAAAAGCAGGCTGGCGCTGATGATGTGTAAGGTTTTCAGGAGGTTGTAGTCGAGCATGGTGGCATCCCCGTCAATGTTCTGAGGGGATGTTAGCGTTTGCGGTGGGTTCAATCGTCCGGAATTATAAATCTGGAAAGCGGGTGTGCGTTACGTGCCGGGGGATTGCTGTTTGCGAAAGGCACCGGGGGTTTGGCCTTCCAGTTCCTTGAACGCGGCGTGAAAACTGGAGAGGGAGTTGAACCCGGTTTGTAGGGCGATGTTCAGCACGGTTTCTTCCGGTTGCTCAAGCAGTAAGCGTTTGGCGGCGGTAATGCGGTAGGTTTTGATAAAGCGGGTGTAGTTGATGCCCAGGTGTTCATTGATCAGCTGTGAGAGTTGGTGCGTACTTACACCAAGTGAGGCCGCCAGTGAGGGCAGGTCGAGGGTTTCGTCGGTGTAGCGTTGTTCTGTCTCCATCATGGTTTTTAAACGGCTCAAGGTGTCTTGCACATCGAGTGTGGTGAGGGGTGGTCGTGGCTTGCTGCGTTGCTCTGCTTCGGCGGCGATTTCGGTTTCGATGTGGGTGCCGACGTCGGGGTAGCGTTGTTGCAGTAGAAACGTCAGCACCATTAATGCGCTGATCGCGCTTGCGTGCAAGGGGAAGAACCATGCCTGTTGCAGTAGGCTTCCCATCAATGCTAGCAGGACGACGCCAATGCCAAAGGCGACGGTGCTTTTTAGTAGCGCCAGTTCGGTCAGTATCAGGCTGTACGGCTGAGAAAAGCTGCGTATGCTGCGCAGCACACGTCCTGCATACAGGGCGCCACTGCCAAAACTCAGGCAATAAATCCAGGGGGAGAGTGGCATGTCGCTTTCGGGTGAATGTCGCCACCATTGCCAGAGAGATAACGTAAAAATGAAAAACGCGGGGGCTAGGTGGCGACGGCTGCGCAGCTCATCGGGTGCGTTACCCTGCAGGCTTTCGGAATAGAAATAGAACAATGGCCCCGCCGCATACAGCATGGGTTGATGCAGATAGTGCACGAGGGGCCAGCTATGGCTTAGGCCGTTGATGCGCAGCCAATACGACGTTTGGAGCCAGGCCAGCGCCACCAGTAAGCAAGTGCCATAAAGACGGGATGCGGGTTGTGGAAGTTGGTGGCGGGTGGCCATTTGAACCGCAAACCACATGGCCAACACAGCACCCAGAAAAATCCAGTGGGAAAGCAGTAGAGGCATGAGGGGATGATCCTGTTCAGCAATGCTGTCGCGCAGGGTATCACAAGGGGGTGGGGTGATAGCAGACCCACAGTGCTCTGGAGGATCGCCTGCTATTAAGCGCTAGCAACGAAAGTATTCTCTAGTAACCAATATTCTCTAGTAACAAAAGGCGCTAAGCCTAAGCGCATATTGGTCTAACGGCTTGCTGGTCGTTGCAGGCAATTCGCGCGCATGATGGATGGCAGGCCATTTTGGCCACTGTGTGTTGCCGTTTGACTTAACAAATGTAAGGAGACTTAGCGATGGAAACCCAAGTTTATCAACTGGAGAGCTTGTTTGCCCAATTGGGGCTCTCATCAACGGATGAAGCGATCGATCGCTTTATGGAAGAACATGCACCACTGTCTGGCGCATTGTCGCTGCACGAAGCCCCTTTCTGGAGTGCATCCCAGGCAGATTTTCTGCAGCAAGCGATCAAGGAAGACGCTGATTGGGCGCTCATCGTTGATGAATTGAGCATGATGTTGCGAGCCTGATCGCAGGGGCTTTCAACCATGTCTGATCCTGCCGTCAGAATCGAATCGGATTCGTTTGGCCCGATCGAAGTGCCCGCCGATAAATACTGGGGGGCACAAACGCAACGCTCGCTGCATTTTTTCAATATCGGCACGGAAACCCTTCCGCGCCCCTTGATTCGGGCGTTAGGCATCGTCAAATACTGTGCTGCGCAGGAAAACATGGCCGCCGGCGTGCTGGATGAACAACGCGGCAAGGCTATTCAGGCAGCAGCAGCGGCAGTGATCGCAGGGGATCTGGATGCGCATTTTCCATTGGTGATTTGGCAGACCGGGTCGGGCACGCAATCCAATATGAACGCCAATGAAGTGATCGCGCATGTCGCGAATCTGGCATTGAAAAGCAGTTCGTCAGCGAACCCGGTTGTCATCCATCCCAATGATCACTGCAATCGTAGCCAGTCATCGAACGATGCCTTTCCCACCGCCATGCATATCGCGACGGTGGAACAATGCCAGCACCACTTATTACCGGCGTTAGTAGCGTTGCAGTCCCAGTTGCAGCAACACGCCACGGCTTGGCATTCGATCGTCAAAATGGGGCGCACCCATTTGCAAGACGCGACCCCTTTAACCCTGGGGCAGGAATTTTCTGGTTATGCCACGCAGATGGCATTGGGCATCGAGCGGGTAACGGAAGGATTGCGTCGCTTGTATCCCTTGGCGCAAGGCGGCACGGCGGTGGGTACGGGCCTCAATACACCGCCTCATTTTGGGGAGCGTTTTGCGCAGGCAGTGGCACAGTATACGCAGTTGCCCTTTACCTCTGCCGTTAACAAATTCGAGGCGCTCGCCGCCCACGATGCGCTGGTGGAAATCTCTGGTGTGTTGAATACGCTGGCGGTGAGCCTGCATAAAATCGCCAATGATATTCGTTTGCTGGGCTCGGGCCCGCGTTGTGGGTTGGGTGAATTACACCTGCCAGAAAACGAACCCGGCTCCTCGATCATGCCGGGCAAGGTCAATCCCACACAATGCGAAGCCTTGACTATGGTGTGTGTCCAGGTCATGGGTAATCACACCACCGTAACATTTGCTGGCGCACAAGGGCATTTGGAGCTGAACGTGTTCAAGCCGGTGATCATTCATAATATTCTGCAGTCGATTCGTCTGCTCACCGATGCCGTGTCGAGTTTTACGCACCACTGTGTGGCAGGCATTGAGCCGCAAGTGGATCGCATTGCGGATTACTGCGAAAAATCACTGATGCTGGTAACGGCGCTGGCACCACAGATTGGTTACGAAAAAGCCGCAAAGATTGCCAAATCTGCCTATGAGAACAATACCACCTTGCGTGCAGCCGCCCTGGCCAGTGGTGAGGTGTCGGCAGAGCTGTTCGACGCCCTGGTGCGACCGGAAAAAATGCTATCGCCACCAATGCTTTAGTGAAATACTGGACACCTCGTCACAACGTTTGCAGACCCCGGTTTGGGCCTGAGGACAGCATGGGGTTTCCAATGATTGAAACAATTTTGCTTACCGCGGCACGCATTTTTACCTTTGATGGCCAACGCCCCCTGACCAACGCCAGCGGTTTTTTCTTTGCGCGTGATCAGCGTTTGTTTCTGGTCACCAGTCGGCATGTAATCTTTGATGAGCCGAGCCAGCATTTTCCCGACCGCATTGAAATCGAAATGCATATCAACCCCAGTAATGTGGCCGAATCCACCGGCTTTTCAATGCCCTTGTACCGTAACGGCAAAGCTGTGTGGCTGCAGGGCACCGACCGGGCCGGTGAAATCGATGTGGCGGTAATTGAGATCAATCGTGCAGCTTTACCCAAAACGGCGCTTTACCGGGCGTTTACACCGCAGCATTTGTTGGACGCACAAGGTCAGGTTGAAGTAGGTACGTCGTTATTGGTGGTGGGGTTCCCACTGGGCTTTCATGACACCCTGCACCACACGCCCGTGGTGCGCCACGCCATTGTGGCGTCCTCCTTCGGGTTACGATTTCAGGGGGAAGGTTATTTTCTCACCGATGCTCGTACCCATCGTGGTAGCAGCGGTGCGCCTGTCGTGATGCGCTTGCCACAGCCGACCGTTGCTCACGGCGATTTACCGTGGATGTTATTGGGTGTGCATTCGGCCCGCCTCGACGTCGGTTCGCGTGATGTTGAGGTCGATGAGGCGCTGGGCCTCAATTGTGCCTGGTATGCCGATATTCTGATGACTTTGACAGACAGTTGATCCGCCAACTGCGGAGCCCATTTGACTGCGCCCTCCGCAGTTGGCGTTATTGCTTGCATCAATACCGGTTCTGTTCCAATTGCTTAGTGCGTTCGTTAGTCAGCGCTTGCACATCCTTGGCTTGTTGGATCAGGTTGGGAATCTCGGCCACCGGGACGGTCATGGGGAGCGGGATATTGGAGAGCAGGGAATCGTCTTTCTTTTCGTCTTTGGCTTGGTCAGGTGGGGGTTCTGGCGGTGTGCGGCCCAGCGCGGCATCGATTTTATCTTTATCAAGCGACTGGATCACGTTGGCCTTGGGGTCGATACTGCTGACGAAGTTGGTGGTGCCGGTTTGTGGGGTGTCAGAGAATTGCCAAACCCCCTTCGCATCTTTGTAACGGTAGAAAACCCCCTCTTGCTTGGGATATTCGACACCGGGTTGGGGGATAAACGAACTGGGCAAGGCCGCCTGCTTGGACCAACTGATGCTGGCGCCTGCGGCCTCAGCCGACGCACCTGCGGGGGACGTCGCGGTGTTGCTGTTGCTGCTTACGCTGCCGACCACCCGTTGCCAAAGCTCGCCCAGACTCGACGGCATCGCTGGTAGATTAAGATCCTTCATCGACATCAGGGGTTGGCCGTCAGGACGTTTGAGAATAAAGGGGCCGGCAAGCGCCAATACCACCATCAGCATCAAAAGTTTATTGAACAATTTGAACATGAATTCTCCACTGCGCAGAGGTGCGCGAAAGTGTCAGTATAGAATACTGGCGGTTTTCTGAATTCACTACGATCACCCGGGTATCATGCCAAGGGCCCCCCATGGCAGGTATGCCCACCGGCTGATGAGAACTTGCGCCCGATGAGTTTCGAATTACATATGTTGCCGGGTGGTGCGCTTCGCTTCAAAGCGACCGACGCCCCCGGCCTACCACTGCCGCCTACCCTTGAAAAAGCGTTTCACCATGGTATCAGTCAGGGGTTGTTTGCACTTGGCGCGCAGAAAACCGCTGAAAATCTTCCCGCACCGCTTTTGTTCTGGCGTCAGTTTGCCTGCCTGTACCTGCGGGAGCGCTGCCATACCGCAGCCGATGACACATCCCCCACGCCTTTGGCATCACCCCCGTTCGACACCTTGACGGCGCTGTTGGAAAACGCACCGCCCATGCCGGGTGCCGAATATCTCAGTGTTGAGTCGCTTACAGCGGTATGGCATGCGTTGGATGACTGGTTAATCGCACAATTGCGCGAACAGACCGTCACCTTGGGTGCGTATCTGCAACAACATGCACCCCATTGGCGGCAAGTGGGCAGGGTGTGTTTCAACCTGGCCGAAAACAAGCAGGATGAGCGTTACCCCTTCGCGTTCATGGCCACGTATATTGCGCAACTCTCCGGGCGGGGCACCTCGCAACACCAACCGTTGGGTAATGCTTTACAGGCGTACAGCGGGGCGAAGCATACAAAAGCGTTATTGCATTTGTTGTCGCCGCTGCATCTTGCCAGTGAAAGCAGCGCCCTGGTTAAAACGCTGATCGAGAGTGGCGACATTTACCATCCCCTGGCATGGACACCGGCTGAAGCCTATGCCTTTTTGCAGGAAATCCCCTTATATGAACAATCCGGCCTGCTGATACGCGTGCCCGATTGGTGGCATCAACGCCCCAAACCGCAAATAAAAACCCGTATCGGTGACACCATAACAGGCAATTTTTCTAGTGCAACCCTACTCGATTTCAGCGCAACACTTGCCCTTGGGGATCAAGAGGTAAGCCCGGCGGAGTGGAAGACTTTACTGAAAGCGAGCGAAGGCCTGGTGTTTCTAAAAGGGCGCTGGGTGGAAATTGATAAAGAAAGACTGAAAAGCGCCCTGAAACAATGGGAAAATCTCGACAAAAATTATGCCCGGCAGGGGATTTCTTTTATTGAAGGCATGCGCTTGCTGGCAGGCGCGCCGGTCGATCTGGCGCCTGCGGCCATGACCACACCGGCATGGCAATATGCGACCCCAGGCAAAGCCTTGCAGCCCCTGTTGGATTCCCTGCGCGAAACCGATACGGCAGCATTGCGTGTTCTCAAACCGCATTTGCACGCCCAACTACGCCCCTATCAGGAAACCGGTGTCGTCTGGTTAGCGCGCATGACTCAGCTCAATCTGGGCGCTTGTCTCGCCGATGACATGGGGTTGGGTAAAACCCTGCAAGTGATCAGTCTGTTGCTGTGGCTGAAATTGCAGGCTACCACCAAAAATCAAAGCCAGGGCGACAAGAAAAGCCAACGCCCACCTGCAGCCCCTTCGCTATTGATTATTCCAACGTCATTACTGGGCAACTGGAAATCCGAACTGGAAAAATTTGCACCCAGCCTGCGCTGCCTGTTTGCTCACCCCGCCATGATGGATATGCAAATGCTTGGCAAAGGCAGCGCTTTCAAGGGCAGCATTGTCAAAGACAGCAATCGGCTGGATAAGCACGACCTGGTGGTGACAACCTATGGCACCTTGCTCAACTACGATGTGTTCCAGACGCAAAAATGGCGCCTGGTCATTTTGGATGAAGCGCAGGCAATCAAAAATCCGGCCAGCCAACAGACGCGTGCGGTAAAGAAATTGCAGGCAGACAGCCGTATTGCCCTCACTGGTACGCCAATCGAAAACCGGCTGGGAGATTTGTGGTCGTTGTTTGATTTTCTACTGCCCGGCTTGCTCGGCAGCGCCGACAAATTCAAGACATTCACCAAAAGCCTGGCCGCGCGTGAAGCCGATCAATTCGCCCCCCTGCGCAAACTCATTCAACCTTACCTGTTGCGGCGTTTAAAAACGGACAAACGCATCATTGCCGACCTGCCCGAAAAAACTGAACTCAACCGTTATTGCCTGCTCAGTCGCGAGCAAGCCGCCCTGTATGAAAAATCCGTGCATGACCTTACCATTGCACTGCGCGATAGCGAAGGTATTCAGCGGCGCGGCCTGATTCTGTCGTTTCTCATGCGCTTCAAGCAAATCTGCAATCACCCTTCGCAACTCTTGGGCGATGACGGGTACTCACCTGCCGCCAGTGGAAAGTTCACGCAATTGGCAGCGCTGTGTGAAGAAATTGCCGCACGCCAGGAAAAGGCGCTGATTTTTACCCAGTTCCGTGAAATGACCGCGCCATTGGCTGCTTTTTTGGCGCACTGCTTCGGCGCGCCGGGATTAGTGCTGCACGGCACAACGTCGGCATCGCAACGCCAGAAACTGGTCGATCAATTCCAGCGCGAAGACGGTCCACCTTTTTTTGTATTATCGCTTAAAGCCGGCGGCGTCGGATTGAACCTGACGCAGGCCTCGCATGTTATTCATTTTGATCGTTGGTGGAATCCGGCGGTTGAAAATCAAGCCACCGATCGTGCCTTCCGGATCGGACAGAAACGTAACGTGCTGGTGCACAAATTTATTTGCCAAGGGACGCTGGAGGAAAAAATAGATGCACTCCTCACACAGAAAAAGCATTTGGCTAATGAATTACTGGAATCTGGTGCAGAAGCCTTGCTCACCGAAATGAGTGATGCACAATTGCTTGATCTGGTATCACTGCATATCGATCATTTGTCGGTGGATGATTAATCATTGGGAGAAAAAAATGGCGTATGGACGGTGGCCGACTTATGTATCGGCGGCTAAACGAAAAACCATGGCTGCGAAAGGCATGGCGACGCTGGCAAAAAAAGGCGAAAACATACAGCCTGTCACCCTGACAGGGCGTACTATTTCGGCCACTTTCTGGGGCAAGGCCTGGTGCCACCAAATGGAAGCGTTTTGTGATTTTGCCAATCGCCTGCCGCGTGGCAGAACTTACGTGCGCAATGGATCGGTTTGCCATCTGGCGATTGGCGAAGCAGAAATTAACGCTTATGTTAGCGGCTCGTCACTTTATACTGTAAAAATACAGATACAAAAATTGCCTGCATCGCAATGGAATGCCATCGTAAAAAAATGCAGTGGCCAAATCGGCAGTATCATCGAGTTGATGCAAGGCAAGTTGTCGCGGCAGGTAATGGATATTGTTACCGACCCCAAGGACGGATTGCTGCCCAGGGGGCGCGACATTAAAATACATTGTTCCTGCCCTGACGGCGCCTATTTATGCAAACATGCCGCGGCCGTGTTGTATGGGGTTGGCGCGCGCCTCGATACCGCACCGGAACTGCTATTCAAACTGCGCGGCGTGGATCATAACGCGCTGATTGAGCTGACGCCTGCCATTGCCGTCAAAGAGGGAACGCATCGACGGGTTACAGGCGATTTGGGCGCATTATTCGGCATTGAAATCGATGCAGAAACGTCTCCCGAAAAGCCGCTCGATAAACCTCTTAAGACATCTCGCAAAGCTTCTCAAAAAAAAGCCGCTAAAAAGACAGCCTCGACACCTCCTGTGCCAGAGCCTATTGCCAAGCAACGGGTTAAACAGCTGGCTACCCAAAAGACCAAACAAATTCCTGAGAAAAAACCTAACCCAAAGCCGTTCAAACCGACACGCACTTCCATCGTCCGGTTGCGCAAGCAGTTCGGTATGACCCAGATGCAATATGCGCAATTGCTCAATGTTTCTGTTGCTACCCTGCGCTTGTGGGAGGAATCTACGTTGCCACTGAAATTGCAGACCCGTTCACTGCAGGCGTTGGAACATGCTGCCCGGTTGAGCAAAGAAGAGGCCTGGAAAAGGATAGATGATTAGCAAGGATGAAATGATTGCCATCGCTGACGAAACAGGTCTTACATTGATTCATTGACATGGTTCTTAGCTTGAATCAAACCTTAATCATCCCCTGCCCACTCCTGCAATTTTTGCCGCAACTCCTCCTTATCTGGTAGATAGAGTTGATATTCCCGTGCGTGGATATTGGCGTCTTTGGGTAGGGTGATTTCTACCAGGGCTTCGTGTTTTTTCTTGCATAGGACAATGCCGACGGTGGCGTTTTCAGCCTCGGTCTTGACATAACGGTCGAAGTAATTGACGTACATCTGCATCTGGCCAAGATCTTGATGGGTAAGTTTGCCGATTTTGAGGTCGATCAACACATAACAGCGCAATAGACGGTTGTAGAAAACCAGGTCAACGAAAAAGTGGTCGTCGTCGAAGGTGAAGCGCTTTTGTCGTGCTTCAAACAGAAATCCTTTGCCGAGCTCAAGCAGAAAATGCTCGATCTGATTGATGATGGCAGTTTCCAGATCGGATTCTGAATAGCGGGGTTGTTCTGAAAGGCCAAGAAATTCCAGCACCAATGGTTCCTTGAGCAAGTCTTTGGGCTGGCTGACTATTTGCCCGTCTCGTGCTAGTTGGCGAAGACCTACCTTGTCGCGGCTAAGTGCCAGTCGTTCGTAGAGACTGCTGTTGAACTGGCGCTTGAGTTCGCGCAGTGTCCAGCTTTGGCTTGTCGCTTCAATTTCGTAGAAATTACGTTCCTCAGTGTTTCTAATGCTGAGTAAGAATACGTAGTGTGACCAGCTCAATGAAAATGGGCGTTTGGATATGGTCATTGGGTCAGACGGCGTCTGACTCATTACATCCTGATTCGATAGGTCAGACAGTGTCTGACCTATCGATGAATGTTTTCTATATAAAACTGCCGCATGAGTTTGAGGTTGGTTACCGAGAAACCAGGGCCAAACTCAACAGATAGCTTTTCGGCTAGAGACTTGAGTATTGCCTTTCCATAGGCGGCGCGCTGCTCACCCTGTTGCTCGTTTTCGATAATGTGCCGCCCAATTTCGAAGTTGGTGTGAACCTGCACCAGATCCACACCACGAGTAACCGTCTGACGGGCGGTGACAATCAATTTGCGTATAAGCTCGTATAGCGCTTTTTCTCCCTCGCTAGCCGATGGGTGGTTTTTAGCTTTCATCGTAATCCTTGAATCATCATTGGCGCATCGGCGCTTGCCGTATCCAGAGAGGGCTGTGCATTGGAGATAGGTGCATCCTAACATTTGAGGCATAAACTTGTGAAAGGGGGGATCAGGACGAAAAGGGCGAGTACCCAAGGCGTGAACGAACTGCAGGATGCCTTCTGCGGGCATCAGAAATTCTGCGGCAAAGGCGTTGGCGCGATCACGGTCGATCAGCACATGCGCATACTCATGTGCCAAGGAGAATCGTCGGCGCAAGGCAGGATGATTGCTGTTAATGACGATGAAGATGTCCAGCTTGTCGTTGAGCAAGGTCAGACCGGAAATGTTGGCCGGAAGCAAAACGGAACCGGTACGTACCCCTTGGGACTCAAACAGCTCGACCAAGTCGCCCATGGGGAATAGACCCAATCCCAGACGCCGGCGTTCATCGGCGGCGATTCGTTCCCCTTGCTTGATCGCTTACCACCGGGTTATGGCTGGTGGCACCTCATAGGCGGCGGTATGCAGTTGAATTCGGTTGATCCCTAACAACTGCTCTAGGTTAGTCATTTCGCGAGCGAGGGCCAAGCTGCTCCTGGGTCAGGCCGCAGCTCTCTCTGGCGGTGCGAATGCGCTGACCGAGTTCATCTTTGGTGGGCGACATGGGGCTTCCATTGGAGTGGAAATGACATTGCCAACGATAATAAACACTTCATAGGCTGGAAATTTATGGATTTGTAGCTATGTTCCAATCGTGGTTCATGGATTTTCAATCCATGAAACCAGATCTGGATGATGCGCGATAGCGCTACAGGTCGCTCTCTGATTCAGAAAGTTGATACGAAGCCGTTAGATGGAGTTCGTTAGGAAAAATAATGAAGGGGATTTGTTCGGTTGTAGAAAATCAAACTTGATTTGACAGAATGAGTTTCATTGCAAATATCCGTATTCGAACCGAAGCGGACAATGCGAGCCTGGAAAAATGAGTACTGCAAATAAGCCTCAAAAATGCGCTATTTTTGAGCAATTTCTGCTGCCTTCTTTGTAAGGTCGGAAGATATGCAGAAACAGTAAAGCACGTTAAAACAATATCTTATTGTAAATTTGGCTGCTGTACGGTGATTAAATAGAATCTGCTCAATGACTTGTTATGCGCCTTCCATTCAGCAGTTTTTTGTTAGGACGAGAAGGTAAAAAGCATTGGCTTCGTGGGCCGCAAAGGCAGAAGATTAATCGCGGCATAGGGTTTCGCAGTAAAATTACGTGTGCATGCAGTGCCGGACACAATGACATGGCACAGGTAGGTGCAATACTGCAATGCCGGACTCGGGCAAACAACAAAATTTAATGTAAAAAATTTGCATCAACGATTTTGTAAAAAATGAATTACTTTCCAATAGTTGTACTTGGCGTGAAATTTGGGATAGCGGTTATTTTGCTTCGCACCCGGCATTTTTTTCTCGGATGAGATTTAAAGAAACCGTTGGGTTACGCGTTCGCATTCTGTTGCTGCGGGTTGGCGCTTGGCCCGTTGAGGTAAGCTAGCCCGGCAACTCCATAGACTTGCCTGAGTATTTTGTCACCACTTTTGTATATCATTCCGTGCGGATCGGGCGGCTAGCTTTACCGTCTGACCCCGCCTGGTTCGATTGGAATCCTAAAAAACATAAACCCCCTCGCTCATTTCTCAAATAAATCAGCCCGTTATATACTCAACCATCACCGACGGGTAAGACCCACCCGCACCCGCCCCATAAGGAACAATCGATGAGTTCAACGCCGAATAACTTGGCCGCCTACATTTGGTCCTTAGCGGACCTGTTACGTGGGGATTTCAAACAAAGCCAATACGGCCGCATCATTCTTCCGTTCACCCTGTTGCGCCGCCTCGAATGCGTACTGGCCAAAAGCAAACCAAAAGTGCTCGCCAAATACGAAGAAGTCAAAAAACAAAAGCTCCCCGAAGAAGCCCTGGAAAAACTGCTGCGCCGCGCCAGTGGCAACCTGTCCTTTTTCAATACCTCGAAAATGGACCTCTCCACTCTCGGCGAATCCGGCATCAAAGCCAACCTGGAATCCTACGTTCAAGGCTTCTCAAAAGACGCGCGTGAAATCTTCGAGCATTTCAAGTTCATCGAATTCGTCGCGCAATTAAACGACGCCAACCTGCTCTACAAGGTCGTACAAAAAGTCAGAGAAACCGACCTCAGCCCCAATGCCATCTCCAACCATGACATGGGCCTGGTATTCGAAGAACTGATCCGACGCTTCGCAGAAAGCTCCAACGAAACCGCTGGGGAACACTTCACCCCGCGCGACATCGTGCGCCTCACCACCTCGCTGGTATTCATGGAAGATGATGACGTGCTCACCAAGCCCGGCGTTATCCGCACCATCTATGACCCCACTGCCGGCACGGGCGGTTTCTTGTCCTCCGGCATGGAATACGTGCACGAACTGAATTCGCAGGCCGTCATCATTGCTTTCGGCCAGGAACTCAACCCCGAAAGTTACGCCATCTGCAAAGCAGACATGCTGATCAAAGGCCAGGACGTCAGCAACATTAAACTCGGCAACACCCTGTCTAACGACCAGCTCTACGGCCAGAAATATGACTACATGCTGTCAAACCCACCCTTCGGAGTAGACTGGAAGAAAATCGAACAAGACATCACTAAAGAACACACAAAAGGCTTCAACGGCCGTTTCGGGCCAGGCTTGCCGCGCGTTTCAGACGGCTCGTTATTATTTCTGTTGCACCTGATCAGCAAACTGCGTGACCCGTTGGAAGGTGGCGGCCGCATCGGCATCATTCTCAACGGCTCACCGCTCTTTACCGGCGGCGCAGGCTCCGGCGAATCTGAAATCCGCCGTTATATATTAGAGGCAGACCTGCTAGAAACCATCGTCGCACTGCCTACTGACATGTTCTACAACACCGGCATTGCTACCTATGTGTGGGTGCTCTCCAACAAAAAAGAAAAGAAACGCAAAGGCAAAGTTCTGCTAATAAACGGCGTGAATCTGTACGGCAAAATGCGCAAATCGCTGGGTTCGAAACGCAATGAAATGGACGACAGCGACATTGCCACCATCACCCGCACCTTCGGCAAATTTCAAGTGGTGGACGCGCGCGAACTGGACAAACCCCAAGAGCAAAAAAGCAACCGTGGCCGCCAATCAGCCACCCCCAAAACCGAAACCGCCAAAACCTTTGCCAGTAAAATATTTAAAACCCATGAATTCGGCTATCGCCGCATTACTATCGAACGCCCCTTGCGGTTATCCTTTCAGTTCAGTGACGAACGCATCGCCGAACTCCGGTTTGCATCCGGGGCGCTGAATGCCGTAATGAAATGGGCCTATCAAGAATTCAGCATCGCCAATGGCAAAAGCTGGACCGATGAACCCAACTGCAAATATTACGGCGATCTTAAAAAACACGAAGAGGCGATACGCCGCTACCTGAAAACCCATTTCAGTGATCTCAAAGAAAAACAAATAAAAGACCTATTAGACCGGCAAACCTGGCTGGATCAAAAACAGGTAATGCTAAAAGCCAAACAACTGCAAAAAGTCATTGGCAGCGCACAGCACGACGACATGAATCTATTCGATGACATCGTTAAAGCTGCCTGTAAAAGATTGAAACTGGAATTAGACAGCAAAGAGAAAAAGCAAATCACTGACGCAGTGAGCTGGAAAAACCCGGAAGCAGAAAGAGTCATCAAAAAAATCCACAAAACCAAAGCCAACCCGATTTACGGCTTGTTTGCTGCCACCAGTGCCGACGGCGAAAAAATAGTAGTGGAATACCAAGCCGATAGCGACCTGCGCGACAACGAAAACGTCAACCTCGACCCAAGCAAATCAGTTAACGAAATCAATGAAGCTTATTTTCTAAAAGAAGTGCAGCCGCACGTGCCCGATGCCTGGATCGACGCCAGCAAAAAAGACGATAAAGATCAGGAAATAGGCGTCGTAGGTTACGAAATTCCATTTAATCGACATTTTTATCAATACCAGCCGCCGCGTGATTTAGCAGAAATTGATGCCGACTTGGATGCAGTAAGTGCTGAAATCATGAAATTGCTGCAAGAGGTGCATTCATGAGCAGGGACGTTATTGTAAATGAGGAGTTTGATGAGGTCGTCAAACTCATTGAAAAGGCAAGACTGCGAGTCAGTCATGTCGTTAATGCCGAGTTGATCGACCTCTATTGGGTCGTTGGTGAATATGTAAGCCGCAAGATTGCCGGCGAAAAATGGGGTAAGGGTACGGTTCAAGCACTGGCCGATTATATTCAGACGCGACAGCCCGGTATGCGCGGGTTCTCTGCGCAGAACATCTGGCGGATGCGTCAGTTTTACGAGACATACCGCGATGAGCCAATTCTCTCAACGCTGTTGAGAGAATTGCCGTGGTCATCCAATCTGCACATCTTGAGCCGCGCCAAACGCCAAGAGGAGCGGGAGTTCTATCTGCGCATGGCGGGGGAGAATCGCTGGCCGGTACGCGAGCTGGCGCGGCAGATGGACAGCCAATTGTTTGCCCGTGCGGTTCTCAACCCGCCAAAACTCTCAACAGTGTTGAGAGAAACTCACCCGACGGCAGATAACTATCTGAAAGATAGCTATTTTTTAGAGTTTCTGGGGCTGCCCCCAGAGCACTCGGAAGCCGACCTGCATCGCGGCCTGCTGACGCATCTGGGGCGGTTCTTGACAGAGTTGGGTGGCGATTTTTGTTTTGTGGGTTCCCAATACCCGTTGCAAGTGGGCAAGCAGGATTTCGCGCTCGATTTGTTGTTATACCACCGTGGGCTCAACTGTCTGGTGGCAGTGGAACTCAAAGTCACGGCCTTTAAACCCGAACATTTGGGGCAGCTCAATTTCTATCTCGAAGCGCTCGACCGTGATCACCGTAAACCGCACGAAAATCCCGCCATTGGTATGCTGCTGTGCGCGAGTAAAGATGATGAAGTGGTGGAATACGCACTAAGCCGTTCGTTATCACCGGCGTTAATTGCAGAGTACCAAACGCAATTGCCGGATAAGAAATTATTGCAGGCGAAATTGCATGAGTTTTATGCTTTGAATGCTGGGGAAGGGGAGCATTCATGATGAGGGAAAAATATCGCGCTTATCCAGATGGTGATGACACTGGTATATCTTGGCTTCGCGAGATACCGATACATTGGAAGCTTAATCGATTTAAAAATATTTTTAAGATTAAAAAGCGTATTGCCGGAAAACTTGGCTTTGACATTTTATCGATTACACAACGTGGTGTGAAAATTAAAGATACTGAGAGCGGCGATGGTCAACTTTCAATGGACTACTCAAAGTATCAGATGGTTTTCAAAAACGACTTTGCCATGAATCATATGGACTTGTTGACAGGTTTTGTCGATATTTCACAGTACGATGGTGTAACAAGTCCTGATTATCGTGTTTTTACGCTTGAACATGATGAATGCTTCGATCGATACTTTCTGTATCTTCTGCAAATGTGCTACACCGATAAGATTTTTTATCCATTGGGACAAGGAGCATCTACTCTCGGTAGATGGCGGCTGCCCACGGAAGCATTCGATGAGTTTGTTGCACCGATTCCTCCACAAAACGAGCAACAAATTATCGCCGCTTTCCTCGACCACGAAACTGCCAAAATCGATACACTGATCGAAAAACAACAACAGCTCATAAAACTGCTAAAAGAAAAACGCCAGGCAGTGATTAGCCATGCCGTCACCAAAGGCTTAAATCCCAATGCCCCCATGCGCGACTCAGGCGTTGAGTGGCTGGGCGAAGTGCCGGCGCACTGGGTGGTTACTTCAATGAAACATCTAGTATCTGCTCCGATTATTGATGGCCCACATTTATCGCCAGTGAAGCAGAATGAGGGCATTCCATTTATTTCCGCTGAGGCTATTTCTCAGGGGTATGTAAATTTTGAAAAAAAGTGGGGATATATTTCAAAAGAGGATCATCGGTTGTTTTCGAAGCGCTATTGTCCTAAAAAAGGTGATATTTTGATGGTTAAGCTAGGTGCGACAACGGGTGTTGTTGCAATGGTCGATACGGATGATGAATTTAATGTGTGGGTGCCAATAGCCACTATTAGAATACACGAGGGATTTCCATCCAAGTTTGTTTTTTATTTTCTTCAGTCCTCATGCGCTAAAGACGCAATACAGTTATCTTGGACCTATGGGACACAACAAACGTTAGGGTTGGGCACAATAGCCAATTTAAAGTTACCTCTTCCACCCTCAGAAGAAGCGGAAAAAATAGTCGAACTCATTGAGTCAAAGATTCCTCTTTATGATGAGTCAATTAGAGTTGGTGAGGAATCCCTTTTGTTACTCCAAGAACGCCGAACCGCCCTAATCTCCGCCGCCGTCACCGGCAAAATCGACGTTAGAAACTGGCAACCACCCGAACAAAACCAAGCCAACAAGGACGTCGCTGCATGAGTAAGCGCAAGGGGCAAGGTGGCAGATCCATTGCAAGTTCGGACACAGCACAAGCCATATTGCTAACCGACTTACGTCAACTCATCGAACAGGCCAAGCAATCCGCCGCCGTCGCCGTGAATGCGGGCCTCACCATGCTGTATTGGCATATCGGCAAGCGTATCCGACAAGAGATTCTGGGCGGTGAACGGGCTGACTATGGCAAGGAAATTGTCGCCTCACTAGCGCGACAATTGAGTTGGACCCACTTTCGCGTATTGCTGCCTCTCAAACACCCCTTGCAACGCGAGTTCTACGCCGAAATGTGCCGCCTTGAAGGCTGGAGCGTTCGCACCCTGAGCGAGCGTATTGATTCCATGCTGTACGAGTGCACCGCCTTATCCAGCAAACCCGACGCCCTCATTCGCGAAGAATTGAACGCCTTGCGCCTCAAAGGCGATATGAGCCCGGCCTTAATCCTCAAAGACCCCTATGTGCTTGATTTCCTTGGGCTGGAAGACCGGTACCTGGAAAAAAGCCTGGAAGATGCCATTCTACGTGAGCTGGAAAACTTTCTGCTGGAACTGGGCAGCGGATTCACCTTTGTGGCGCGTCAATATCGCATTCAAATCGACGAAGATGATTTTTATATCGACTTGCTGTTTTACAACCGCAAGTTAAAACGCCTGATTGCGATTGATTTAAAAGTAGGGAACTTTAAAGCCGAATACAAAGGGCAAATGGAGCTTTATTTACGCTGGTTAGCCAAGCATGAGCTGGAAGCCGGTGAGCAACCGCCACTGGGCTTATTTTATGTGCAGGCAAAAAACAAGAACAAATTGAATTGCTGGAATTGGGCGACGCAGGCATTCACGTGGCGGAATATCTCACCACGTTGCCACCTAAAGCAGTGTTAGGGCAGCGTTTGCATCAAGCCATTATCAATGCCAAGCGTAGGTTGGAACAAAAAGGGGAATAAACAGTATGAGTGGTAAGGTCAACGAAGCCACATTTCAAACCGAGATGGTAAATCACCTTATCAGCAATGGCTGGCTGTTAGGCAAAGCCGAGCATTACAACCGCGAATTAGCTTTGTACCCTGAAGATTTATTAGGCTTCGTGCAAGACACCCAAGAAGCGCAATGGCAGAAATTCTGCGCTTTGTATCCCAGCAATGCCGAACAAAAATTTCTGGAACGTGTCGCCTCCCAACTCAATAAAGTCGACCCCAACGCCGCCAATAAAGAAATGCGCACCTTCGGCACTCTTGGCGTATTGCGCCATGAGGTTCGCGACCGTGGCACTCGTTTCAGCTTATGCCAATTCAAACCGGAACATGATTTAAACCCAGACACCTTGGCGCGCTATCAAAAGAATCGACTGCGCGTGGTGCCCGAGCTGGTCTACAGCCCGTGGGTAGGCGAGAGCCAAGCCAAAGCCGAAACTAAAGAAAATGGCGAGACCAAATCCAAACGCTGGCGCATTGATTTAGTGTTGTTTGTTAATGGTTTGCCGATTGCCACACTGGAATTAAAGTCTGAATTCAAGCAAGCCGTAGAAAAGGCGATTTATCAATATAAAACTACGCGCCTGCCGATGGACTCCGCCACCAAGAAGCCCGAACCCTTATTAAGCTTCAAGCGTGGCGCCTTGGTGCATTTCGCCGTCAGTCAGTATGAAGTTTATATGACCACGCGCCTCGAAGGCGAACGCACGTTTTTTCTGCCCTTTAACAAAGGCACCAAAGAGGGTGGCAAAGGCAATGATGTACCGGACGATATAAATCAATACGCCACCGATTACCTCTGGAATGAAGTGCTATTGCCGGATAATTTGCTACTGATTCTGGGCCGCTTCGTGCATTTGAAAATTGAAGAAAAAGAAGACCCGGATGGGCGTAAATACAAAAAAGAAAGCATGATTTTCCCGCGTTACCACCAGTGGGATGTGGTTAAAAAACTGCTAGCCGCCGCTAAAGCCGAAGGGCCAGGTCACAAATACCTGATCCAGCACAGTGCCGGTTCAGGTAAATCGAATTCCATCGCCTGGGTGGCGCATCAACTTTCCGCGCTCCACAATCAAGACGGCCAAAAGGTATTTAATTCCGTCATTATTGTCACGGATAGAACCGTGCTCGATGCGCAACTGCAAGACACCATTTACCAATTTGAGCATCAAGACGGTGTGGTCGGGCGCATTAACAACAAAGAAGGCGAAGGTTCCAAATCTGAAAAACTGGCGCTCGCGCTGGAACGTTCGCAGTCTATCATCATCGTTACCATTCAAACTTTCCCTTTTGTATTAAGCGCGATAGAAAATAGTGTAAGCCTGAAAAAACGCCGTTACGCCATCATTGCCGATGAAGCGCATTCATCCCAAACCGGCTCCACGGCACGGCAATTAAAAGAAGTGCTGATGGTAGATGAAAAAAAAGGAGATGAAGACGAGCTAACGGCCGAAGATTTGTTGGAAGCAGCCGTGGCTGCGCGCCGCGCGTCTCAAAATATCAGTTATTTTGCCTTTACCGCCACGCCTAAAACCAAAACGCTAGAGCTATTTGGACGCGTCCCCAACCCGAATGAGTCGCCTTCCCGCACAAATAAGCCCGAAGCTTATCACGTGTACTCCATGCGCCAAGCCATAGAAGAAGGCTTTATTTTGGATGTGTTGAAAAACTACACCAATTACAAAGTGGCGTACAACCTGGCGTTAAAAGTTCAAAGCGCCGATCAAGAAGTGGAAAGCAAACGTGCCAAAGTAAAATTGAATCAATGGATGCGTCTGCATGATTACAATATTTCTCAAAAAGTGCAGGTAGTGGTTGAGCACTTCAAAGATAACGTAATGGGTCTGCTTGGCGGTCAAGCCAAAGCCATGGTGGTGACAAGTTCACGTAAAGAAGCGGTGCGCTATAAAGTCGGGTTCGATAAATATATAGCGGAAAAAGGCTATCAACGCATTTTCGCAATGGTGGCATTTTCAGGAGAAGTGGAATTCAACGCGCAAGACCCAAACGCCACCGCTTTTCTTGGTCATAAATTTACTGAAATCAATATGAACCCAGCGCTCAAAGGTCGGGATATGCGCACGGCCTTCGATACTGACGATTACAGCGTAATGATCGTGGCCAATAAATTCCAAACCGGATTCGATCAGCCCAAATTATGTGCCATGTACGTGGACAAAAAGCTGGGCGGAGTGGAGTGCGTGCAAACTCTCTCCCGTCTCAATCGAACGTATCCCGGCAAAGCTGAAACCGGTACATTTATTTTGGATTTCTTCAATGATCCAGAAGACATCCTGGCCGCCTTCCAGCCTTACTATCAAACCGCAGTATTGGAAGACGTCTCTGATCCCAATCTGATTTTTGATTTGTACGACAAACTGCGTGCCCAGGACATTTTCACCTGGACTGAGGTAGAACAGTTTTGCGAAGCCTTTTTTGTTACCAGCAAAAGCAGCGCCGCGCTGGCCAATATCTGCAAACCGGCAATAGATCGTTGGCAAAGACGCTACAAATCAGCAGTAGATGCCTTCAAACAGGCCAAAGAGATGGTCGACCGTGCCAAGAAAACCGGCGACGCCGTGCTGGTCGCCAACGCCGAAAATAGTTTCAAAGAATGCAAACAGGAAAAGGATGCGCTGGAAATTTTCAAAAAAGATTTAGGCACCTTCGTACGTTTTTATGAGTTCATGTCACAAATCGTGGATTATGACGACAAGAACTTGGAAAAGCTGAGCCTATATGCACGCAATCTGCGTCCGATGCTGCGTGAAGTGATGGTGGACGATGATCAAATTGACCTCGGCTCAGTCACTCTTACGCATTATCGTTTATCCAAAATTCGGCAGCAGGATTTGATGGTGAAAGAAAATGTTGTTGAGCCATTGAAACCCGGTGATTACATAGGCACGGCCAGACCCCGTGATCGAAAAGAAGAATATCTGTCAGAAATCATCCGCCGCCTGAACGAGATTTTCATTACCGACCAGCTTACCGATCAAGATATGGTGAGCTATGCCTACACCATTCGCGACAAAGTCATGGAAAGCGAGCTGGTGATGAATCAAATAGAAAACAACTCCATGGAGCAGGCATTGCTGGGTGATTTTCCAAGAGTGGTCGATGATGCAATCATTGAAAGCAGTGAAGCGCATCAAAATCAGATGATGCAATTACTTGCTGACCCTGAGAAAGCGCGTCAGTTTGTTAGAGTCGTATTTGATTTAGTGCAAAGTGCGCGGAGTGGCGACGCCAGCAGGTGATCAGCCAGGACCCTCCGAAACGGTTCAATCGTTATTGCAAAATTGCAGCTCGTAGAAAGGCAAGACGTCCGCAGTGATGTGGGATGCGGCTACCTGGCTCAGGTAGCCGCAACGTCACATAACGAAAAAATCGATAGGCACCTGGATAGTGCCTATCTCGACACGTTTTATGTAGCCACGAACGCTGGCTTTTCTGATTCCCTGAAATTCACACACGTAGTGAGTAGAATGTGGTGTGTATTATTGGCCTAAAATTTCAAACACATTTCGTACGGCAGGAACGATCGAATCGGCAGGAATTTCGCCTTCGATATGCGCCTTCACTGAGCCGGTAATATCGATTTCAAGATAGCCGCCCGAGTCTGTTGCTGTGTAAATCCACGCAATGTTGTAAACGCCGTTCCAATTAATGCCCGAGCCACTCCCTTGCAGCTGAGTCTTATCGTTAACGGGGCCAAAGCTAACCAGCTGGGGAACCGTTGTACTCACTTGACCCACGCCAGGAACGTCGACGCTCACAGCCCCCACCATCAATTGCACAAAAGGCAGTGCTTGCCCGAGATCGAATTGCACAATGGCACCATCAATCTCAGCATTCCCTTTGATACGGCTGAATCCAGCAGGAATTCGCGGAACATGGTCGGCAATGATGGCGTTATCCACCTGCACCATGCTACTCACGCCAGTATCATCGGTGACGATCAAACGCGGCAAGTATGGCCCTGATTCTTTATAAGCGTGGCGCACACTCGGTGTCGTCGTTATTGCATCATAGCCATCACCAAAGTACCAATGGTATTTAACAATGCGACCATTGTCATAGCTTGCCGAAGCATCGAAATCTACATTAAATGGCGGGCGGCCTGCATAGGTAGAAACGGAGAACTCTGCGTTAGGGGCACCTTGCGGTGTCGTACCGAACCACGAGCGTACCAAAGGCTCCATTGCAAACGACTCACCGAATTGTTGGTTTCCTGCAATATTGGGATGCATGATCGTTGCGGTCTGACATTGATCCGGCGTCTCCGATAACGTCGGGCATACACGACGGCGCAGGGCTTCTGCCGGGTCACCGACACCGGGAACACCGTCCCACAATAGCGATTTTGACGAATAGGCGGCATTGGCGCGAGTGTACAGACCATCGCCTAAAATAGCATAGGGGCCATCAGTGGATTCCTGATTAACACTATCCACCGCATTTCTATAGACCTCCGATTGGTAGCGAACGAATTGGTCATAACGCGTAGCCACCGAGGAAAAATCCGCACTGTCGCAACCTTCAGTGAATATGCTGGGCAATCCCGTCATGGTTTCACAGAAATTAAATTCACTAGCCGTGTATTCGGTAATCGGACGCACCATCGGTACCAGAATAATTTTTGGATTGCCAGGAATTTCGCGATGGGCCTTTTCGATTAGTTCTTTCATGCCGCGGCCGCCATAACCCAACTTGGCCCCCGAAAAATAAGGCACATCCAAGGCAGGATTCACAACATCAGCTCCGATACCCGCACATTCACGTAGCACCGCAGTACGCATATCTTCGGAGCCCGGCGTTAATCCCAGAGTAATACCCACGAGCGGGTCAATATCATTAATACAGCCATTCAGCACCACTGCATCAACTTTGTAATTGCCCGCTAATGCTTGTTGCCGGGCTTTTTCAACCTGACAGAATAAATCTGGCATTTGCTGTGTCACTTCACCGAATTCCATTTCACCATCATTATCGGGATCTTGGCGATAGGTCATTTGATTACACTGAGTATCGTCGTTACCCGCTGGCAGTGTCGGTGCATCAAGCGCCGCGCCGGAAAGCGAATAATCCAACGCACGATAACCGCGTCCGGTCGCTTTACCTAAACGCTGCGCAAGTATCTCGGTCATTTTCATTTGGTGGTCATTGCCCTGCCCCCAAACAATTGAATCACCTATGGCCGCAACAACGACAGGATTACATCCACGCGCAATGTGATCCTGCCAAACTCGCCCGTAAGTACCAATGATCGGCCATCCATTTGCCAGTACAGGTTTTGCGTCAACTTGCAACGCAGTGTCGGCGTTAGGAACATCCGCATAGGGAATCGGCAACGCAATCGACATCATGTCTTTGGTCATCAACACTCTGCCCGTCTTGTAGGTACGCCCACCAATGCGAACGCGCCACTCCAGGGTTTGTTTTTTCTGTACAGCTGGTGGGTCGAAAAGTGAGATTTTGAGTTTTACGTCAGCGTTACAGGCCGGGATGGCGTTAGCGTCAACATCTGCCACCAATGGATAGGCCCCTTGCCAGGGCTGCAAGGGGTTGGTCGGATCAGCACCGGCTGCTTGCGCGTGGGGAGCCCAACACACCAGAGAGGCCAACCCCAGCGCCGGAATCTGCTGTTGCGCGGCGCGTAATGAGCTGAAAAATCTAGATAATTGTGTTCGGGGAAGGGGGGTACCGGGCTTCGTTTCTTTACTGCTGAACGTCATGACGGCGTCTCAAGTGGGTTTCGATTGCACAAGAATCATACAATTCGGTCAATCTGTCAATACGATTTGACAGATTGACCGAATTGCTACCGATTGTTAGCATCCTTAAGCATGAAAACTGAACTGCCCACTAAAACCGAACTTTCTACCAAAACCCTTTCTACCAAAATAGAAAGGGCCGAGACTGGGCGCCGTTATAAAGGTGTTGACTCCAGTGAGAGGATTGCACAACGACACAGCAGAATTTTTGATGCTGGCGTCGAGCTATTCGGCACGCGCGGTTACCACGCTACAACGATGGCGATGTTGAGCGTGCAATCTGGTGTTCCTCATCGCTATCTGATCAGTATTTTTCCCGACAAAGAATCGCTACTTCGCGAAATTCACCAAAGCATTATTGATGACATTATGCGTGCCGTGCGCGATGTTCCCAACGCAATGCCGAATGATCCCATTAGCTTCGTTCGCCAAGGTGTAGGGGCAGCGTGTCGTGTGTTGTTGGAGGACATGCGTAAATTGCGCATCGGTTGCCTGGAAGTTGGCGGAATATCCGAAGATTTTGAGCAGTTTCGGCGAAATATGATTCGTCAGTATTTTCCGTTGATTTTGGAATCCATAGATAAATTTGTCGCCAAAGGCATGTTGCCAAGACGTGATGAATATTACGTGGCAATGGCGGTTGGTTTGGTGGGTGCTTACAACGCGCTGATGACAGAGTGGGCTTTGACGGCACCGGAACAACGTCCCGCGCCAGAGGTTTTGATTGATCAGATTAGCGAGTTTTTCCGGGGAACTTTGTTGGCGGCGTTATATCCGGTTTCTGTTTGATAGGCGTACCAATTCAACCTGCTTGCGGTATGTGTCGCTATAGGCCATCGCGCGAAAAAGAAGAACAAAGTGCGATGCCGGTGATGCAAGCGGGTCTATGCCCTGCGCGGCACTCGTCAGCGGATCACCGTTAAAAATCGAACAAGCCCAATTGATGTTGCACGATCGCATCGAACGACGTCTTGTAAAAATTCAATATGCCGTCCACGATTGGTTTTATCTGTCTTTCGACATAGTGATCGTAATCCAGAGGCGACGAGGTACATTCCAGTGGTTCAGGGCCTTGAGTCGTCATTACATACCGTATCCAACCGCCGCGCCGGTAACGGGATGGCAAACCATTCCGCTTGAAATATTCCTCCGCTTTGTGCGCCGCCTGCACATGCGGCGGAATATTGCGTTGATAGTCGTCGAGGCTGCTGCGAATGCGCTTACGATAAACTAACAAGGCGTCACATTTTCCTTGCGCCAGATCGGCAACAGTACACCGGATAAACTCTTCATAAGGCTCATTGAAAAACACCCTGCGATATAACCCCTGCTGAAATTCTCGAGCGAGCGGTGTCCAATCGGTTCTTACCGATTCCAGGCCTTTGAATATAAGCTGCGCGTCGGTGGGCTGACCGTCTTCGGCTATTTTCTTGAACGTCATCCCGGCATAGCGCTTTTTGCTGCCAACGTCGGAGCCGCGTATCGTCGGCATGATGAAGCGAGAAAAATGCGTCTCGAATTGAATTTCCAGATAACAGGTCAATTGGTAAGTCTGTTGCAGATATTCGGCCCACCAAGCATTCAAATCTTGCGCCAATGCGGCGCCCGTGGCTCTGATTTCTGCAGACGGTGTTTGCGCAGGCAAATCTTTCAACCAGACGAACACCGAATCAGTATCCCCATAAATCACTTGAAAGCCTTTTTTTTCGATGAACGCTTTACTTCGCGTTAATATATCGTGCCCACGCAAGGTGATGGAGCTTGGCAACCGACTATCGAAAAACCGGCATCCCGGCGTTCCCAGCACACCATAAAAGGAATTCATCAGAATCTTGATCGCTTGCGACATGGCGGCATTCTGCTGCCGTTTCGCCTCATCGCGGGCGTCCCACAGCTCGCGAATGATATCGGGCAGAATATTCCGGGTCTTGGAAAAAACCGCACCGTTATACCCAGGCACCAACGTTTGCAGATCATCGACGGTGGATTCCTTTAGATTGCGATTGCCTGTTTTACTGCCAGGTGTCTTGGCAAGTTTGCCGCCTTCGATCAGCCCCATGGGATCAATTTTAAAGGTGCGAATAATGCTGGGATACAGGCTCTTGAAATCGAATACCAGCACATGATCATAAATCCCCGGAAATGAATCCATGACATAACCACCGGGACTGCCGATCGCGCGCGACTCCTCTGGCAGATTGGGCGCCACGTAGCCCGCCCGGTGCAATCGTGGCAAATAACGATTGTCGAAAGCGGCCACCGAACCCCCGAAGCGATCCATTGGTAATCCGGTCAGCTGCGCCCTTTCCACTGCGAAATTAAGCAAGTGCGTATGCGTGAAAATATCCCAGACCAGCTGGCAGTCTTCCAGGTTATACGCCGCCAATACAGGTTTTTCCTCGTGAAATAGGCGGCTGATTTCCTCGCCGCGATTATCTGTATCGTGTATCAGTTTTCCACGCTTCAACAATGCGTTCGACACGAATTGCAGCGAAAAACTTTCGAAGTTAAAGGTCGCGGATTTCAAGGTATCGATGCCATCCAATACCAGACGTCCCGGTACTTTGACGGTGTAGTGTTCTTGGTTGTCCTGGCTTTGCCGCCAATCCATTGTTTTTCCGGCACGTCCCAGCCGCAAGGGAATATGCAGCTGATCAGCCTTGCGCTGCAAAAACCGCAAATCGAAGTTGACGACATTCCAGCCGATGATGATATCTGGATCAACTTCGTGGATAAATTTCAAAAATTGAGAGAGAAGTGCTTTTTCATCGTCGCAATACATCAAATACGCAGGATGCGCGTTTTTACTTGCATTATCATCCTCACCATTCCCGACCATGAACACACGCTGGCAGTATGGCGCTGCGTCGCTGCCACGATAAGCAATCAAGCCAATCGAGTAAAGCGCTTCCCCGACCATAGATGTTTCGATGTCCAGGGATACCACGGTAAAAAGCGGCGAATACGGCGCACTTTTTATTTTCGGATTCAGACATTCACCGTAGCCTGGACGCGGCTGTATATCACCCAGGATTTGCAGTGAACCCGTTACAAACCGCTCCATCAAAAATCTATCAGCGGGATTGATGTCGGCCTCATAGGCGTTAACATCATTTTCTCGCAATAATTCCCTCGCCCGGTAAAGAGTACGTTGCTCCTGAAAATAAACAGCGCACACGTTTTGCAAATTAAATGACCACAAACCGATGGGGTTGCTATGCCAGATGCCGCGCGAGTGGCCTGCACTCTTAGGCGGACCGAATGCGGCATGAAGAAGCTGATGGGTTTTTCCGATGACAGATTCTTCCACAAAGAAAACGGCTTCCTGGTGATTGAAAATCAAATGCAGGGGGCCTTGATCTGAAATCACCCACAAAGAAAGCGTCAATTGCGATACGCCATCGGCACGTTTGATATCCTGCCACTCGCGCGTAAGTAAAAAAGCATCACGCGTGGTCAACGCATCCATTGCTGAAGTGTCAGTGGTTGAACTCATTTTGGTGTGGTATCCAATAACAACTGATCCTCTATATCTTCAGGAGAATGGATCGGTGGATGCACGACTGAACTCACCAGTAATAATTCTTCAGCATATAGCCGTCGGTGGGATACATCGGATTCGCGCAGAACATCGCCGGAAACGAACGCGTCATCAACGATGCCTTTTTCCACCACTTCCAGTGAATGCCACGAGGGCATGGTTTTAATTTCCAGTTGCACTGCAGGAAAGCGCCTATGATAACGACTGAGTAAGGGGGGGAAGATGGGTAACAGCCGTGAATTCCATGGTAGCAATACGGAAGCGACCACCGGGTGACTGCGCCTGTAACAAGTTTTTCGCCTGTTCCGCACACTGTAACAAATCGCGCGCCGCTGGGTATAGGACGAATAAAGCGCCTTTTCGCTTCCTCGTCCGAACCCCCCGGCTGTTCAGTTTTTCAGCGATTTTCTTGAAGGAAGCACCCAGTAGGTGCACCTCATCCTGCCGCGTTGCAGCAAGTCGTTGGTGATTCAAACGGAGTTATGATTTAGAGCTGGAACAGCGCCGCCTGATCCGGCGGCCCCCTCGCTTCAAGGACGCGGGGCAAGGACGGCGATTCCTTCAACGCCAGATGTTGAAGAATTCTTTCGATCAAGCGATAGGGCGGCTTCCAGCGCTTGGGCGTTCTTTTCGAAGCGTTGCTGGTTAAGGGTGTAGCCTTGGGTGAGGTGTTCCTTGAGCAGCTTGGTTGCCCATTGGCGGAACTTCACGCCTTGTGGCGATTTGACGCGATAGCCCACCGAGATGATCACATCCAGATTGTAGTGTTCTACCTGATAGGTTTTGCCGTCGTCGGCAGTATGTGCATATTTGGCACATACTGAAATACGGTCTAATTCACCCTCTTTAAACACATTGTTTATATGGCGGGTGATCACCGTGCGGTCGCGTCCGAAGAGCTGGGTGATTTGCTCCTGCCTGAGCCAAACGGTGTCCTGCTCCAGTTGCACCTGAATCTCGCCGGTGTCGCTTTCAAAGATGGCTATTTCGCTCATGGTGGCATCCTTGCTTAGGTTGAATGACCCGTTATCAATAAGAATAGCGGAAAACCTACGCCCGACCTAACGACGCGCATCCGCTTCCCACCCAGAATTAAACATCAACGCGCCTTCCGACGATCCTGTTCCCGCAAGCGTTCATTGCATTTCTGCAAGACGCGGCTAATGTGGGTTTGATTCTTGATCATGGGTAGTTTAGGCCAGGTGGCGCGTTCGCCCGCCAGAATAAAATCCTTAACTTCTTCCGGCGTGGGATTCGCCATGACTTTAAGATAACGGCTAATAGAAAAATCCGGATGAATGTTGATATCCCCCAAATAATCCTGCCCCAGCAGAGCATCTGCACGATCCAACCAAAAACGCAACGATCGGCTGGCCGAGCGCTTTTTCACAACGCCTATGGCTTGATGCCACTGGGCATGAATGGATGAGCTGGTCAGCTCAAGCAACAGCGGAGCCAGCCCACGACGCTCACCGTTTTTAACGAAAGGCAGCACGTGCGGATTGGTTTGACTAACGATGAAATGATTAACGTTATGCATGCGTCCCATCCGCCCCATCGGGATATCGGTGTGCACGCCACCGTCTGCCCAGCGCTCGGTTTGCATATAGTCGACCCATTCATTTTGCCCGTTTTTTGCTTTCAGACCGATTGCCGGAAACAGGAACGGGATAGAACTCGATGCGCGGCAACTGTGAGGAATGAGTACATTCGGCGCCGTCTTGTAGTTGAGGATGCGAGGTTTTTGCCCTGAGCGCGTCGGTGAAACCGTAATATTGATGACACGCCCCGTGCGCCGATAGGCTTCTAAAAACGTGAGTGAAGGTATATTCGCCGATATCGCATCCAGCAGTTGTTCTGGGTCCAGCACATGCTTTTGCTTTAGCATTACGCTTGGCGAACAAAAACGAATGGGGTCAAATCGCCTGGTTTCCGGTGCGATGAACAGATCTCGCAGTTCATCATCGGTATGCGTGCCCACCACGCCGGCCACGATCGCGCCCATGCTGGTGCCAGAAATCACCCGTGGCAAAACGTCATGCTGCAACAGCGTTTTGATAATACCCAAATGATAGATACCAAACGCGCCACCGCCGCTGAGCATCAAGGCCGAACACCCGAAATTTTTAGTGGCATGCTTGAAGAGCAGTCGCTTTTGCCCGAATGACACGTCCGGAAAATCCTGATCACAGAGATAATTCAGCGTTGCCTCAATTTGATCCAGATAGTCTCGAATCAGAAATTTGGTACCCGCCAATGCCACGTTGTACAGATTAGGGTCTACCAGCTCGCCTAAGGTGCGGTGCAGGCTTTCCTGCATGTAACTGACCAGCTGCATAGGGTCGTGCTGGTTGCGCAAATATTCCAGATGATGAATTTGTTCGCGTAAAAGCTCATAGGGATAAAACGAGGACTCATCCTTTGCCCGCCAGAGGTCGTTGCCGAGCAATACATCCAGTTTCAGCGCAGTAGTACGCCAATCGTTGTAGGTATTTGCAGTGGATAAGGCTTGTTGCAACTGCTTGATCTGTTTTTTGTCGTTATTCGGATCTGTCAACTTTGATATCACTGCTGTGCCCCACACGATTCCACAAAGAGCCAAAATGTTAAAGGACGCTTGGGCAGACTTCCACATCGAATGATTAGCGATGTGCTGCCCATCGATTTTTTTCTCAGGGACACCGTTCAACCATATCGCTTTCTCGAACCTGTTCAGGGTACGGCGTTGGCCATCAACCCATGCAGCTTTGTCGTCCGAGACCCTGATACTTCGCGTCGCCAAGGGAAAAGAATCCCTTGAATTGTCCCCGGGTGCTGCGATAATACGTCACCGAAGATGTTTCATCTTTTAGTCCTTTTGTTGTAGGGATTCGTCGTGATTCCATTCCAACAAAAATGGGCGTCTCGCCTCTTGGGCTCTTGCAACATTCAATCAAATTAGCGTGATGACAAGAAGGAAGGATTATGCCGTCTTTTGATGTGGTATCCGAGCTGAACATGCACGAAGTGAGTAACGCGGTCGATCAAGCGGTTCGCGAAGTGCAGACACGGTTTGATTTGCGGGGCACCAAATGTCGGTTTGTGCAGGAGAAGAATCTCATCACGATTTTCGGCGAGAGTGAGTTTCATCTCAAACAATTGCTGGATATTCTCGAACAGAAGCTGATCAAGCGCGGCGTTGATATCTTGTGCATGGAAAAAGGCAAGGTCGAATCCAACCTGGCCGAATCGCGCCAGATCATCACCTTGCGCCAGGGGCTTGATGCCATGCAGGCGAAAGAACTTGTAAAAATGATCAAGGAAAGCAAGCTGAAGGTACAAGCCTCGATTCAAGGTGAAAAGGTGCGTATCACTGGTAAGAAAAAAGACGATTTGCAAGAAGCTATTGCCATGATGCGCGGTGCAGATTTCGAGATGCCACTACAGTTTGATAACTTTCGAGAGTAAAACTATCGCGAGTAAAACTATCGAGAGTAATCGTTTCAACAAATCCGTGGCGCTAATCGCTCCACCAGAAATTGTACAAATGCCTTGGTTTTTGCAGGCAAAAAATCCCGCGCCGGATAGACCGCATACACCGGGTAGCCAGGGGCGGGGGGATAATCAGGTAACAACGACACCAGCGCCCCTTTCTCCAGCGTATCGCCCAGCATGGCTTTGTCTATCAGCAATATGCCATGCCCCTGCAGAGCAGCATCCACCAGAGCGCAAGCATCATTTATGGTAAGTGTGCCGCGAACGATAACGTTCTCTTCACCTGCTGCGCCACGAAAACTCCAGGTATTCATGCTGTGGTTGGCGTTGCGATAAAACAGGCATTCATGATGGGCAAGGTCGCTGGGTGTCTGTGGGGTGCCATGTCTTGCAATATAGGCGGGGCTGGCGCAGATCTGCCACGCCAGTTCACCCAATCGACGTGCGACCAACGATGAATCGGGCAAGTGTCCGATACGAATGGCGACATCGACTTGTTCTGCAACCAGATCCACAAAGCGATCTTCCAGTTGCAGATTTAGCTCGACCGCAGGGTAACGTTGCGAAAATTCGTGCAGTAAGGGCACTAGATGTACTCTTCCCAGCGAGCTGGAACATGACACCTTGAGGCGGCCGCGCACCTCATGGGCGTAGTTATCGCGAATGGATTCAATAGACGCCAATGCGGCTTCTACGCGCATGGCTTCGGCAAGAATCTGCTCACCGATTTCAGTCAAGGCCTGCTTGCGGGTAGTGCGCTGCAGCAGACGCGCGCCGATATGGGCCTCAAATGCGGAAAGTTGCTTACTCACCGCCGAACGACTGAGCCCCAGGCTTTGCGCCGCACCCGACAGACTGCCGTGCTGCGCGACACGGGCAAACAATACCAGCCCAGGCAGGTGTTCCAGATCGATGGCCACGCAGCTCCCCTTTCAATTGTTTCCAATATAGAAACAATCTAATGAAGCTTTGCTGTCTAATCAAGTCGCCGTCGTTCTCATAGACTGATCTCGTTCCATTCAACCGTTGTGTACCCACTCACACTGTATCAAGAGCGCCCCTGTGGCAGGAGAGAGCGAAGATGAACCCCACCATGAAAGCCGTGCGCATTCACCAATACGGCGGCAGAGACGTATTGCGCTATGAAGATGCCCCGATTCCCACCCTCAAACCCGATGACGTGCTCGTGAAAGTGCATGCCGCCGCTGTCAATCCGGTCGATTGGAAAGTCCGCGAAGGCTATCTGAAAGACGTGTTGCCCGTGGCCATGCCCTTGATTCTCGGCTGGGATGTTGCCGGCGAAATTGTTGCGCTGGGCGAAAAAGTGACAGGGTGGCAGGTCGGCGATGCGGTGTATAGCCGTCCAGACATTGGCCGTGATGGCAGTTACGCCGAATATATCGCCATCAATGCCGCCGAAATTGCCGCCAAGCCTCGTTCGCTTAACTGGCGACAAGCCGCCGCCGTGCCCTTGGCTGCGCTCACAGCCTGGCAATCGCTCTACGATTTTGCCGATATCACTGCAGGTGAGCGGGTGCTGATACATGCGGGCGCAGGGGGCGTAGGCAGTTTCGCGATACAACTGGCGAAATTACGGGGGGCGCATGTCATTACAACGGCCTCAACCCGTAACGTCGAGTTTGTGCGGGCGCTGGGTGCCGATGAGGTCATTGACTACACCCAACAGGACTTTTCTGTGTTGCGCGATATTGATGTGGTCTTTGATACGATGGGGGGTGAAATACAGCAACACTCTTGGCAGGTATTGAAGCCCAACGGTCGGTTGGTGTCGATCGTCAGCGCACCCGATAGTGCGATGGCAGAAAAACATCAGGTCACGCCATTATTCTGTTTTGTAAAACCCAGCAGCACCCAGTTAGCCGCACTGGCAGCGTTATTGGATGCGGGTAAATTGCGGGTCGAGATTGAGCGCAGTTACCCCTTGTCGGAGATCGTGCACGCCCACGAACATAGTGAAAGTGGGCGCACACGTGGGAAAATTGTGATTGATATCGCTGAGTGAGCGACGCCGCATTAAATAGCGACGGCCACACTCGCCGGCATCACCGTCAGCAACTTGCGCGGGAAATGGCAGGTAAACGTACTGCCTTCCCCCGGTTCGCTGACGATGTCGAGGCGGGCATCATGATGCATCAACACATGCTTGACGATGGCAAGGCCGAGACCGGTGCCACCGGTTTTACTGTTGCGGCTGGGGTCAGCACGATAAAAACGTTCGGTCAGGCGCGGCAAATGCTGAGGTTCGATACCGATGCCATTGTCTTGCACCGAAAAATGCGCACCGTCGTCGTCCACCCACCAGCGCAAGGTAATTTCGCCTGCGTCCGGCGTGTATTTCACTGCGTTGACCACCAAATTGCTGAACGCGCTGCGTAATTCGCTCTCGTATCCCAGGAGTGCATGTTCGTCGTCTACGCGCAGATGCAGGGTATGATTGCGATCGCCGTTGAGTGCCAGCGCATCTTGATAAATCTGTCGTAACAAACTGCCGATTATGATCGGTTTTGCAGGTTGGTTGCGATTTTGGGTTTCCAGGCGCGAAAGCAACAACAAATCACTGACCAGCATTTCCATGCGATGGGCTTGTTGCTGCATTTGTTGCATGCCACGCCGCAATTGCGTTTGTTCTGGGTCTAGCAAATCTATGAAGGTTTCGAGATAACCCTTGATCACCGTGAGTGGTGTCCGCAGCTCATGGGAGACGTTAGCGACGAAATCTTTGCGCGTCTGTTCCAGATGATGTAAGCGGGTAACGTCGCGGGCGACCAATAATCGATTGTTGTCGCCGAACACCACGGTTTGCAGTTGCAACAAAATGGATTTATTGACCGGGGAGGGGACTTCAAGCTCCCCCTCGTACTGGCGCTGACGGAAATAACGAATAAAACGAGGGTCACGCACGAGGTTGGTAATGGGCTGACCGCGATCGGTCTGACGCTTCAACCCGAGCAGGGTTTCTGCCGCATCGTTCCACCATTCGAGTTCGTCGTATTGGTTGACCACGACCACCGCGTCGCGCAGTGCGTTGGTCGATTGTCGCGCCAGATCGACCAGCTCCAGCAGGCTTTGGATGCGGGTTTGCGTCTGCTTTTCTTTTTGGTAGAGGTGGTCGTAAAGATTGCCCCAGATGCTGCCGGAATCAGGCGGGTCATCATCGTTATTGAGCAGTACCCAGCGCGCCAGCTCGCGGGTGCGTAACAGCATCCAGAATCCGTGCAGGGTGGCCACCAGGGCAACGCCCCAGCCGGGGTACCCCACCGCCCAGCCAATCGCGCCACCCGTGATCAGGCCGATAATGAAACGACTGATTTCGCTGCGCCATGCGTTCAAGGTAGTCCCCTGTCACCGAACCGAATTGTGGACCCCGCTACCTGTGTCACATTGCTGCTCATTAAGAAGCTGCCCATCAGGAAGGCGGAGGGCCGGATTATCTTCGGTCTGTGTTTCAATTGTCCATAACGTTCGCGTGGCTGTCGGTGCTCAGGCCTTGCTGGAATAGCTCAGGTCCTGCTGAAAAGCTCAAGCCTTGCTAGAGAAACGATAGCCGGTGCCGCGCACGGTTTGTACCAGATGATCATAACGGTGGGGTTCCAAGGCCTTGCGCAGTCGGCGAATATGCACGTCGACCGTGCGATCTTCGACATAGACACTGCCGCCCCAGACCTGATCCAGCAGTTGTGCGCGCGAATAAGCGCGATCCTGATGGGTCATGAAGAATTCCAGCAAACGGTATTCGGTGGGGCCCATTTCCACGGCCTGCTCATCGGCGGTAATGCGATGGCTCACCGGGTCAATGGCGAGCCCTTCGATCTTGATTACTTTGCTGCGATCCCCCTGGGTGCGACGCAGCACGGCATTCACGCGCGAGATCAGTTCGCGGGTCGAGAAGGGCTTGGTGATGTAGTCATCCGCCCCGGCATCCAGGCCCTGGATCTTGTTATCTTCTTCGCTTTTGGCGGTGAGCATGATCAGCGGGATTTCGCGCGTGGTTTCGTCGCGCTTGAGGCGGCGGGCGAGTTCCAGGCCGCTGGTGCCAGGCATCATCCAATCGAGCAGGACGAGGTCGGGGCGCTCGTCCACGATCTTGCTGTGGGCGCTTTGGGCGTTATCGGCTTCCTGCCAGCGGTAACCGGCCACTTCCAAGGCCATCGAGATCATTTCGCGGATCGCAGCTTCGTCGTCGACGATGAGTATTTTGGCTTCTGACATGGCGTTTTCGAATCGTTCAATCACCGAGGTTAGCGTTCATTTAACGGCAGTCTTGTTACAGTTGTATGACGTTACTCAGACAGTTTGGCTTCGATGCCATGACACGGCAAGGCCGGTTTACTCTTTGTTTTTAAACGTTGTCCGCGCTTTAGCCGCCTAGCGAGTAATGCAGAAAGATGCCTGCAAAAATCGCAGCGCCTACCCAATGGTTATGTAAAAACGCCTGAAAACAGGCTTCGCGCTCACGCAATCGCGCATGCCGTGCTTGCCAGACAAACAAACCGGCGGCCACACCCAAGCCGGCGTAATACCAGAACGAGAATTTCAGATCGAGGCCGAGCACGATCAGCGTTATCAACGTAAGGCCTTGTAACAAGGCAATGATGCGCAAGTCCCAACGCCCAAACAGAATGGCTGTCGATTTTACCCCGATGTTGACATCGTCATCGCGATCGACCATGGCGTAGTAGGTGTCATAGGCGACCGTCCATAACAGGGTCGCGGCATAGAGCATCCAGGTTTCGCGGGGCAGCTCCTCGCGAATCGCAGCAAAGGCCATGGGGATGGCCCAGGCAAACGCTGCGCCCAGTACCACCTGGGGCAAGTGGGTGTAGCGTTTCATAAAGGGATAGGTGCAGGCGATCAGCAGGGCGCCCACCGACAGCAGGATGGTGAACAAATTGGTAAACAGCACCAGCACAAAGCTGATCAAGGCGATGGCGGCCCCCAGCAAGAGCGCTTCGGTGCTGCTGACGCGACCGGTCGCAAGCGGGCGAAACTGGGTGCGTTTTACCTGCCCATCAAACTCGCGGTCGGCGTAATCGTTAATGATGCAACCGCCGCTACGGGTGAGAATCACTCCCATGACAAAGATGAACAGATGCTTGTAACTGGGCAGGCCGTCGCTGGCGATCCACACCGCCCACAGGGTGGGCCACATCAGCAAGTAAATGCCGATCGGGCGGTCAAGACGCATCAGCTGGATGAAATCCGGCACGCGATGCAGGGGGCCGGAGGTGAGACGAAGGGAGTCCATCCAGTTCATGAGTGCTCCTGTCATTGGCTTTGGACGTGATTTCCGCTACTTTAGCGCTTTCTTGAACCAGGCGCCTTTTTTAAACCGAAAGTAGCGCTCAACCCAACCACATCAAGGTGTATTCATGAACAAGTGGGAATGTATCGTTTGCGGCTTTATCTATGACGAAGCGAAGGGCCTGCCCGAAGAGGGGATTGCGCCTGGTACCAAGTGGGAAGACATTCCGGCGGATTGGGTTTGCCCTGACTGTGGCGTTGGCAAAGAAGATTTCGAGATGGTGAAGCTCTGATTGAGCAGTACCGGATTGAGCGGTGCCAGATTATGAGGTGCTGAGTGCTGTACAGGTCGCAGTTAAGGACGCTTTTTGGGAGATGTCATGGCGCCATTGATCATTGTAGGGACCGGCTTGGCCGGTTACACCTTTGCCAAAGAATTTCGTAAGCTGGATGCCGAACGGCCGCTGTTGCTATTAACGGCGGATGACGGCCGTAACTATTCCAAGCCCATGCTGTCGACGGGGTTTGGCAAAGCCAAGACGGCTGACGAGCTGGCCATGAATGATGCCAGTGCCATGGCGGCGCAGCTGAAGGCCGATGTTAGAGTGAACGTGCGGGTCGAGCAGGTTGATGCCACGGCCAAAACGCTCACGCTCGATAACGGTGACACGCTTGCCTACAGCACCTTGGTGCTCGCCTGGGGCGCTGAAGTGTTTCGCCCGCCAATGAAGGGCGACGCGCAGGATGCGGTGTATTCGGTCAATGATTTGCTGGATTACGCGGCGTTTCGTGAAGCATTGAACGGTAAAAAGCGCGTGGCCATTATCGGTGGCGGCCTGATTGGCTGCGAATTTGCCAATGACTTGAGCTTGGGTGGTTTTACCCCTACCGTTATCGAACCCATGGGGCGGGCGTTACCCACGCTGTTACCCGAGGCTTCATCAGCGGCAGTGCAAGCCGGTTTGCAAGCACTGGGCGTAACGTTCGAGTTCGGTGCCTTTGCCAGCGAAGTCAATCGTACCGCCGATGGCGTGCAGGTAGTGCTGAGCGACGGACGTCGTATTGACGCCGACGTGGTGTTGTCTGCAGTGGGGTTGCGCCCGCGTATCGCTATAGCCAAAGCGGCCGGATTGGTCGTGAACCGCGGCGTTGTGACCGATCGTTATCTGAAAACGTCGGCGGATGATATCTATGCGATTGGTGATTGTGCCGAGGTGGAAGGTCTGGTGTTGTTGTATGTGCTGCCGTTAATGGCAGAAGCGCGTGCACTGGCCAAGACGTTAACCGGCCAGCCGACCCCCGTGGACTACCCGCCCATGCCTGTCGCGATCAAGACACCGGCCTGCCCGGTAGTGGTAGCGCCACCGCCGGTAGGTGTTGAAGGTACCTGGACGGTCGAAGGCGAGGGTGCCAGCACCACCGCCTTATTTCATGATGCGCAAGGCGTGCTACGTGGATTTGCGCTTACCGGTGAGGCCACGGCGCAGAAGAATGCACTGGCGAAGCGCTTGCCGTCGATGCTGGGGTAATTGCCGGGCTGCGGGTGTAGTGCAACGCCGCGCCCGCAGCGATTTCGCATAGAGTTCACGCTCTTATGATGTAGCTCACTCTTATAGTTCACTCTCGTATAGTTACAGCTCACTCTCGGCGTTGTGATACATTTTGCAAAAAATTTGTAATTTCTTCTCCCTTTCGCAATTTTACATTGAGTAATCTTTGTTAATTCGAATGTCTGATATCCGCTTTTATCCCGCCTAGGATTTATTCTCTTAATAAAGTGAAGGCAAAAATAGACATTTATTGAAGTGCGTTTCTGGCTTTCTCTACTTTTTCTTTCCATGTTGGGGGATGTTGGCAGAAGTGCTGGCACACATGCTGCACTACTGCCAATGTAACGACGAATCGGCTACTCGCTCAGGAGAGGGGTAGTACGTTGGATAAGCAATGGAAAATACGGGAGCCTTTATGAAATATCCACTACCAATGTTGATCGTTTATTCATCTCTCATGTGCTTGCCTTTCTCCGCCTTAGCAATTGATAACGGAAATAACGATGGCCGTCGGGGGCATGAAATAGGAACCGGTACTAATGAGTTTTCGGTGTCCGGTGCAGGCACCAGCGATAAGAATTTTGATAACAATGCATTCACCATGAATTTAATGTTTGGGCGTTATATGTCTGAAGGCAATTTGTTGGGTGTAAGGCAATTGGCAAGTGCAGTCAATAATCAGGAAGCAGAGGAGACAGACTGGAATGGCTCGACCCGGCTTTTTTATGATTTTCATTTTGATATGGATCACTGGAAGCCCTTTCTCGGTGTCAGCGTGGGCTATATTTATGGCGAAACGCTTGAAGAGTCCTGGATTGCTGGCCCTGAGCTCGGACTAAAGTACTATCCATTGACCAATACTTTCATTGCTGCTCAGCTCGAATACCAATTTCTTTTTGACGATGCTGATGAGGCCGACGATCAATTCGAAGACGGTGTTTATATCTACAGTTTGGGGATGGGGTATAACTTTTAGTCGGAAATATCACGTGACGCTCTGGCGTGTGGCATCTCGGCTCGACACTAGGAAAGCCAAACACTAAGCCCGCACGCCAGCCAACAATTTATGATGGTGACACTGTTGGCTGGCGACATTAGAGCAAGCAAATACCGATATCATCAACACGCCCTAGCAGGAAATGTGTAGCCTCATACATATTGCCCCGCCGCCGCCCCTGATGACCACGCCCATTGAAAGTTATAGCCCCCCAGCCATCCCGTTACGTCCACCACTTCGCCAATAAAATACAAACCAGGTTGTCGTTTGCTTTCCATGGTTTTCGATGACAGTTCATCGGTATCCACACCCCCCAGCGTAACCTCGGCGGTACGATAACCTTCAGTACCGGAAGGCTTCAGCGACCAGGCTTGCAGCTGCCTCGCTACTTGTTCCAGCAAAGCATCGGGGATTTCTGCCATTACGGTGTCAGCATGGGTGGGCCAGAACAGCGTCTGCAACTCCTGCACCAGGCCTTTTGCCAGTCGCTCACCGAGTAAGGTTCGCAGCAATGATTTCGGGTGAGACTTTTTGCGGGCTTTCAGCCATGCGGCAAGATCTTCTCCCGGTAATAAATCGAGAGTGATGTTTTCGCCGGGCAACCAATAGTTGGATAGTTGCAACACTGCTGGCCCGCTCAATCCGCGATGGGTGAACAGGACGTTTTCCTGAAAAGACTGGCGTGCGTTGTGCAGCACGACATCAACGGCCAGCCCCGACAAGCGCTCAGACACCGCCTTGAAACTGTCACTGAAAGTAAAGGGCACCAGGCCTGCGCGTGTGGGCAACACCTTCAACCCAAATTGGCGGGCAGTCTCATAACCAAAACCACTTCCTCCCAATGTAGGAATGGATAAACCACCGCTGGCAATCGCCAGCGAGTGCGCAGTGAACTCGCCTTTATCGCTATGCAGATGAAAGCGCCGCTGACTATTTTCGTTATTATCCTTTTTGCTGCGGCTGTCCGTAGCATTGTTTTGTGCAGACGCTTCCAGTAAGCTGATTTTCGTTACGCTGCATTGGGTTTTCATGTGGACATTTACCGCCTCGCATTCTGCTATCAACATCGCAAGAATATCTTTGGCCGACTCATTGCAAAACAATTGTCCGTGTTTGCGTTCATGGTAGGGAATATGGTGTTTTTCCACCAAGGCAATGAAATCCCATTGTGTATAGCGATTCAGGGCGGAAATGCAAAAATGCGGATTTTCTGAAATAAAGCAGGTCGGCTCGATGGTCAGGTTGGTGAAATTGCAACGTCCGCCCCCCGACATCAGAATCTTCTTGCCGACTTTATTGCTGCTCTCAAGCAACAGTACGCGACGACCGCGCTTGCCTGCGGTAAGGGCACACATGAGACCGGAGGCACCGCCACCGACGATAATGACATCAAAATGGTTCAAAACAAGGCTCGCTTAGGGCAATGGGGTCACACTGGCGTGCATTGTATGAAATTGGCGCTGGTGGTGAAAGGCTAGCCTCCTTCTTGTGAAGGCTAGCCATTGTAAGGATTACGCTAATGCTTTGATAGCATTGCTGCTTAGCGGTTCTTGCGACGCCGTGATACCAGCCCCAAGCCCGCCAATCCAGACAACATCAACCACCCAGCCGCTGGCACCGGAATGGGTGTCAGATCGGCACTCGATGTAAATGACGCAGTAGATGTCCAGGCTTCCATATCAGCGGGTGCCAACAGCGCGCCGGTGGGCGTCAAATTGGCGGCCGAGAACGAAAACGCCTCAGCAGTGGCGTTATAACCCTCCACCGCATAGCCTGAAAACGTGACGTTATTGCCAATGAAATCATCGGAGCTGAACACATTACCGAATATGCCGATGGCAGAGTCAAAGGTAGCCGACAGAATAATGTCGCCCGCGTTCAAGCCGTGATCGTCTACATCCGTGAATATATTCAACACGCCGCTTTCAAAGGTGGCTTGCACCAAAAAGCCCGCATTGATTTGCGAGGTGGTAGACAGCGTGCTGCCCGTGCTGTCGGTCAACGCAAAGCTGGCGTTGGCAAAGGTAAGGCCTAGCTCAGGCAGAAAAACGGCAATACTATTATTGCCAGCCGAGAGATAACCTATACCGTTGCCGTTATTGCCATCGTCAACAAAACTGAACGATGTTGTGCCCGGATCATTGAAGGTGGCAACCGTAGCTGCCTGTGCATTACTGTGAATGACACCGGCCAACAGCGTTGCGATGCTGGCGGTGATGATGGTTTTTTTCATGTGCTTCTTCCCCCCTTAGGATGATGCGTGATCACGGTAGCAAGGCTGAATTGGGGGCAAAATGAAGGTTTGTTGAAATTTGGGGTGAGTGGGGCGGGGGATTTGTGACGGATTGATGACGGGTTTGCCCCTTGGCATACCAACCATACAGGGCAATCTCATCGTATATCCAGACCGTGCCACCACTAATAGCGCGTGACCTGTAAGCGATCAGTGGTTCCTTCGTTGTTGCAATGGCTGCCAACGGTAATCAGGCTGCCATCTTCGAGCAACTCAATATCGTGTATGGCACATACCCCTGGCAGATGTTCGACTTCTTCATAACTGCACCAGATAGAGCAACTGGTAATCTTGTATTGGGTAGAGGAGCCATTTTGTCGAATGGTACGCTTATTACCTGTGAGCGGGTTGATGACTTCAAATGCGGGCAGGTTCTTTTCAATATACTTGCCTGTGCCTTTGAATAAGAGATCGCCGTTCTCTGCTTTTTTAATTTCAAGCTCGGCACCGTTAAACGTCGATAGAGATGTATCGATTGTGTTTGCGTTTAAACCACTGTCGAGAATGATTTGTTTAAGGCCGGGGGAGTGATCGATGGTGTGGTACCAAATCAACTGGCCATCTAGCGTGCGCTTTTCAATATCGTAATTGGTGGTGAGTAATAACTCATTGGGACCTGTCTGCCGTGCTTCGCCGCCTATGTAGAAGTTGCGCGATGAAATGGGAAAGGTGTACATCTGATTTCCGTTCCAATCGAGCACCTGCATGGACTGCACATCATTTTCGCGCACGGCAATGAATAGGCGATCGTTCATTGCCAATACAAAGTGGGCTTCGTCATGCAGTGGTAACTCAAACAGTACATCCCCATTGCGATTGCGCTGCTGTAACACCCAGACATAACCCAGCAGAGTTTGTTGCTCTTGGGTTAACCGGCCTCTTACCATATAGGTGTCGTTATGCTCCTGCATAATCGTCAATTCAGAAAACTTCGGGTCAGTGTAAGCGCCCAGCAGGTGTCCTTGCTCGCTGAATTCTGCCACCATCCCTATATACTTCGACATCCCATTAGGATTTCCCATGTTTGCACTGCCATAGACCAGGCCGGTTCGCTGGTTGGTAGACTTGACCCTGTAGTGAGTTGAAAGGGGTATATTTAGGCCCACCAATGCATTGAATGCAGCATTATCTAGTTGCCATTGTAATCCACCCTCAATACTTCCATAAGCGATGACACCAAAATTGCGCTCTGCAAAAAAGGTGTTGTTATCCAGCCAATGGAGTCGCAATGAGGAGTGGGGGGATGCGACGGGGATTTGTTGCCCGACGGGTTGCAAATCACCGGCATTGTTCATTTCATAAAAGGCGAGCGTTTCAAGGTTGCTCTTTGACACGATGTAGCGATCGTCGGAAATTTTTTGAATATCTGCTGAAACTACGGGGCCGGCTAATTCCGATTGCCAAATGTATTTGGTTGTGGCGCAGGCGGCAATGACGAAGACCGCAACGGGCAAGATCAAAATCCTTTTCATGAGGTATAACTCCCTGGCGTGTGGTTTTTTATAGTTATAGGCGAGCGATGATTAAATCATGCCTTTGGCAGTAAAAATGCAAACTGGCGCACATTTGGTTGCGCGTTCATCGGCTGTTTTATCGCCACCGGGGTCGATAACACCCCGACAAGCAATTCGCTGCACTTGCCCGCTCCATCTTTGGAAATTTGCAAGTTCTGGCGCTAATTCAGCGCCGGCATTTTTCTGAAGACCTCAAGGCCGTAAGCGGTCGCTACCTCGATATAATCACCGGCTAAAAACACTGAAAATGCGCTACCTCTTGTCGTGGTACCTCCAATCAATCGCGGCGCGGCCGGGTGGGTGACATCAAAGACCAGTATTCCACTCGGGCCGTCTGCGACATAAGCATGGTGTTCGTCAAAAGCGATCGAAGTGACATAGCCACTGGTATTTATGTTTATCACCCGCACCGGTGCAGTAGCATTGCTGACATCCACAATATCGATGCCATCGGCGCCTTGTGCTGTCCACACATAATTGTCTTTTGTCGCGACGAAGTTCGCTGTGCCTGACAGATCGACGCTACCAGCGAGTGCTGGTTGTGAGGGATCGCTGAAATCCACCACCTGCAACTGCCCATCAGCGACAGCCACGTAGGCGTGCGTCTCGGTCGCGGCCACCGCATTTGCCTGATCAGGCATGCAAATATGGCTCATCATTACGGGTGCGGCGGGCGCAGACACGTTGATAGCGAACAGCCCCCCAACTCCACCGTTAACATCTGGGTTAGTGCAACCCCATTCGCCGTAGCCAACACCGCTGCCATCGTCATAGGCGCGATGCCCCCAGGGCATATATACGACATCATTTGTCAGGACAATGCCTCGCAGCCCAGGCAATTCCTCCACCAACGGGCCGTCATCAAGATAGACGCTCGCATCTAGCATAAAGGGTTGCAGCGGATTGCTGATATCGACGACGTGCAGTGCACCATAGGCTGCGTCGCCCATGAACGCATAATTGTCGATGGCAACCACCGAACTTAAATAATCAACCTCATCGAAATCGGTTATCCAGAGGGGCGCGACAGGATTGATTAAATCAAAGATTGCAAAACCGCGCTGCTCATCCCACGGATTGGTGTTTTGCAGATAGGCGTAATGCCCTGTTGAGGAAATGCGTCCGGGTGCGCCATCGGCGAGCGCCAAGCTGCCGGATTGAACGGTGGGACGACCTGCGAGACTAAGATCGGCAACAAACAATTGCCGTTGGCCGTTGCTGATATAAGCTAACTCTGACGATAACGCTACAGATGATGGGCCAAACCCATCGCGCGGAATCCCCAATTTTTCAACGAGCACGGGTGATGCTACATTGCTGACATCGATAACGTGAACTGTGTCGACGCTCGTGACATAAACGCGGGCTTCTGAGAGCGTGATTTCGCGTCCGTCTGGCGTCAACGTCAATTCGCCGGTTTGATAGGGCGCTGTTGGCGTTTCGACATTGATAATGCGCAGGCCGCCAGGGCCTGAAAAGGGTTCTGAATCAGCAATCAAATAGACATGATCGGCGGAGGCAGCGATAGCGGTTGTGAAAAAAGAAAGTTCCATGTTGCCGATGACTGCCGGCGTTACCGGATTGCTGACGTCGATGATTTGTAATCCGTTATCATTGGTGATGTAGGCCGTGGTGTCATGGACAGCTAACGTATAGGCCGGCCCTGGCAGGGTGGTCACCAATATCGGTGTGGCTGGATTGCTCACATTGATAATGCTTAGCGCGTCGGTGGTTGCGATATAGACATGTGTGCCTGCTTTTTCAATGTGTCTGATAATCCCCGTCACGGCGAGCTGCCCCATTAGCAGTGGCTGTTGCGGATTGCTGACATCAACCACTTGCAAGCCCTGTTCGCCCACGGCATAGACAAAATTGCCTGACACTACCACGGGGGTTGTAGGTGAAATCTCCCACGAATGCCCGACGGGAACGGGATGCTCTGGGTTGCTGATGTCAACGACGCCCAGCCCTGCGCCGTTACCTGCAAGATAGGCATAGCCATTGGCGATAGTGACGTGACGGATAAAGGATTCACCCGTCCACTGTGCACTTAAATCCAGGGTGGTGATATAGGGGTTGATTGCTTGCCAGGCCAACAGTTTGGCCTCGTTGTTGTCGACACCATTCGCCAACGATTCGCTGACGGCGTTCAACAGGCCTGGACGCTTTACCGTATCAAGTTGCCCGGGATGCCACGTCAGCACATCGTTATAAGTCTTTGGCGGATTGGGCGGCGCTGTACCCAGCAACGCATTGGCGGCGTTGTCCAGCACTTGCTTGATTTCGTCAGCGGTATAGTCAACCGCGACGTGGTAAGCCACACTTTGAAATGCCATTTCGGTGAGTGCCGTAACATTCCAGCCATCGGCTTTCAGTTGCGCGCCCGTTAGCACCCCATGCAGCGGCGATTCCACATTGCACGCGTCGGTGGTGTTATTGGCGGGACAGTGGATTTCGACGTCGTAAAGCGCGTCATTGTAGATGGTGCCAACGATGACATGCAGTACAATCCCGCCGTTATCGTTCGTTACGCTACCGAGGCCTTTGCGGGTTTTTGACTCGCCAGAGACTACCGAGGCGCGATTCAAGTCGAATACTTCGACGATCGCACCATTAAAGAAATAAAGTACGCCATTGCTGTTGGCCAAGGCAACCGATCCTTCTATGCGGCTGCAATTCAACAGTGCAGGCATCATGGCCAGGAGTATTACGCTGCGCCAGTGGCGAATCAACTTGATCGGAAGTAGTCGCATATCGAATTCTCCTTTCGTGCATTGATTGAATGCGCATTGACTGGACGTGCCTTGATATAGCGCAACCTTTTGTATCAATGCGGCTTTTGCGTAAGAAAAGAAGACTGCGGGACGATTTTTACACGTGAATGGTGAGGTTTAGGAAAAATAACGCCTGACGTAAAACCAGCTTACCACCTCTTGTGGGCGATATGACATTCTTTTCTGGGTGTAAGCGTTCTGGAGCGACCGCATTCTGCCAATGCAGGTCAGATATGCGATGCTCCTGAACGCACCCCAGTCGGGGCTGTGAGTGCCATTTATCCAGTTAAATGGACGCCTCTTGATTGCAGCGATTTGTTCAAAACGACGAAATGACCACTGTTGGTACGCTCGCACCGCAGAGTTCGCTCACCGTGATCAACCGTTTCGTGTCCACATTAAAAACATCCCGGTTATTGCAATGGCCGCCAGATTGCGACACCAGTTCGATTAACCACGCGGAGGTTCTGGAAATCACCTCCACCCGAATGGGCTCACGCATCCAGCGTTTCTTCTCACCCGTTGCAGACACAAAATCGTGCAGAATTTCTTTGGTGGTGCGATAGGGAACCCCAAAAACACCGTCAATGACCAGCAAACCTGACAGCTCACCTCCCAACCCTTGCACACTCAACTGAATAGAACCATCGTCAAATTGTTTGATATTGCGATAATCGATTTTCGCCATGTCATCCTTGCCGGCCAGGTAGTGATAGGCAAGGGCGCCGTCGGGTGTGAGACGCAGAAAGTGCGCATTATCGGTACGGAACGCAAAAAGACTGTAGTTGGCGTGATCCCCCCATAACAAAACGCTACCGTCCGGGCCCACAGATTGCCCACGAATATAACTATATTCACTGTTGATAAACTGCCATACCAATGAGCCATCGGCTGCGCGCGTTGTGACATTTTTGGTGACGTTATCGATAAACGTGGGGCGCCCCAGTGAATCGCCGATCAGGGTGTCATCTGCCTGCGCAATCACAAATCGACCCAGTTCGTTCATCATGGAATCCAATGTTACGACCCAGCGTTCGCTACCGGCGTTGCCCTGTATGATCAAGTGATCATTTGAATACACTGCCTCGACGGTATTCAAGCCTGGAACATCCATCAAGGTGAATGAATGAGTGGCAACATTCCAGATAATCACCCAGGCTTTTGCATTACCTTCAACCAAACGCGAACCATAAGCGGCCACTTGCGATGTAAAGGCATGGGTCACACCCTGCAGCGTCCAGTCAATCGCCCCTTCGGGCAATAGCGATGGATCAATGTTGGAAACCGTAGCGGTATTGGTATCAACCACTGCGCTATTGCCCAAGGTGTTGCCGATGACAAACAAGCGCCCCTCTGTGAGGTCAAGTGTCTTGCTTGTGGTCGCAAATGTGTGGGTATCGGTTTGGGTGGTCAGCAATGTACCTTCGGCATTGTAGGTGCTCAACTGCAACTGGTTGTTGTTGACATATACATGGACGGCGTTACCGGTGGAATCCGTTACTACGTGGTTGAAGTTGTTGGGGGAGGTTTCAACCTGCGCCTTCCATTTGGCGACGGTGGCCAGGCAGCCTGCCAGGGTAATGACGGAAAGGGCACAAATGCCCAGCGTGCGGATGCGATTCATGGGATTATTATTCTATTCGTGGAGTGTGGGTTGCGCATGCCAGCGAATGCTGCCGGCTCAAATGCTGTTGGCTCTATCAGGAACAAAATACGTCAGCAACCTGACAAAAACGTTTTGAGTGTATCACCAATTTTCAGCCTACTGTAAAGCCTTGCCCCCAGAGACAAAAATACTGTGCTTATGACATCAAGGACAAGTACACCGAACATTGGCCGGATTGGAACCGGAAGAGCACAGATGCACAGGCGCAGATGACACTGATGGCACTTGATGGGGCTGGCTTTAGCTGTCAAAAAAATAACAACGCGATTTTTTTTGCGCTACCCCTTTTTTGGCCCGCCTGTGCATTGCTGAGGGTTATCAAACGATTACTGCGTTTGCGCTGGGGGGCGCCATTCGAAATGGGTGACGGACATTCGTGATTGACGCTCTAGACTGCTAAAGCGCATTGCAACTGCTTGATTGGCAAGCCTTCCGCGAAATATTGAGAGGTCGTCCACATATTTTTGTTTGTTTGAAATTCGTGCTAATTTGTAATCGAATTGTAAGAAAAACGGGGTGGGCACCTGATGAATCTGCATACCAATACACTTGAAGCCAAATGGTCACGTATCGAATGTGCAAGTGATCTGGAATGGGATCTGGGGGCAATAACCAATCGCCACGAGGCGATCGATTTCTTGCTGCAATTTGAAAATCGGTTTTGTATTTATTCGCCCGTCGTCAAAAAACTCTATACCTCGTACCATTTTATTGTGCCCGATGAGAGCGAATTTGGGCAGATTACTGTATTGCCTGACATGTATTCGTTCCACAACACGATACAGGACATTCCGCGCGAGGCGGTGGAGGCCACCGGTATTCACCTTTACCCAGGGGAGGCTACTGGCGGGCATGGTCTGGTGATGAAAATCCCTTCACAGCGCCGAGTTTCGAGTTCGCGGGAACTACCATTCTCAGAAGGTGTGCGTACCCTGATCATGGAATGGCGTGAAGCTGGCAGGCTGTTTTTGCCCGTGTTGCAGAATGGCGACCTGCGTGAATATGAGAATCGTATGCCTTCCCTGCATCTGCATGTAATCAATCTCGACAAGATGCGCGGCACCCTGTCAGATTTGACACTCAATGGCATTCGTACGGTCATCGCCGACAATTTGCTGGAAATGTTCTCCGCACTCAATCAAATAACATACCCGACAAAAATAAGTCGTAATAGCGTCGTCTAGCTTCTCGGTATTTCTCTGTTTCCGTAACGGGCAGGTTACTCTGACGATAGCGTGTTTGCGACACGTGGGTTGACAGGGCAAATAGACGATCAATCACTATTGCTTTCTACGCTCCGCCTGTCTCAATGAAGTGATTACTTCAACCTGATACCAGCGTTGGGTGTGATTGCTTTTGATGAACGTAAAGCTTAGTGTTGCCGACGATTATAAAAATCACAAAAAAGGACGCAGATGCTGTCTTGATGGTGCATCTGCAAATTCTTGCTGTAAGACCCGGACCATCATGAATCGATCTCCAGTGAAGCTATCGTCAGCCAGGAAGATACTCAATATTCTCGCTGGCACGCTATTTCTGGCGTTTTTTGCCTTTGCTTTTTGGCCAATCCTGACCGCTCCGGTCAGGATGTGGCTGTACTGCGCGAACGTTGCCGAAGGTGAAAACCTATCGATAGCGGTAGATATCGCCAAAGACAATGGATTTCAGGTTGCGGAAGCGGGCTCGAACAGGCTTCGAATATACGACCTGTCATCGTTGGGTCGGGTGGGATGCATTATATCGTCCAACGATGCGGGCAGCGTGCGCAATGCCGCTATGGAGTTAAGCGACTGATGGCTTTGTCACTGCTCTCTGGTGTTGCCACAAACCAACTATCAAAAATACACTGATAAGTACGCCAAAGAGTGATTCAACGGTAAACAGGTTGGCCACCCTCAGGAAAAAGAGTACCAGTGCGACAGACGTTACTATGCCAAGGATGGAGAAAAGCATGGTGTTTTTCTTGAGAAGCGCCAGTGAACCGAGCATGCCTGCAAAAATGGAAATAAACACCCACCCGCGAGGATCGGCCAGACTCTTCCAGGCGTGATGGGTGCCACCGAAAAACTGTACGATCACGGGTAGCATGTATAGCAAAACCAAAAGCTGAAACACGCGAGAGGTTGTCAGAAAACCATTCCACGGGCGAGTGCTACTCATAAACTATTCCTTCTTGTTGTGTTTATGCCAGAGAAAGCCGCGATGAATTGATGCGGATGCGTTTCACTATAAGGGATCGAGTGTGCTTATAAAAGTTGTAGAGCAGCAAGTGCGTAATATTGTGACAAGTTTCACGTCGAGATTTTTTGTACACCATGATCAACGGAGCAATCTGACAGGACGTTAAGATGAAACAATCCCGTATTCTTATTATCAATCCTCCTCACACAGCGATCGGTAGCCGCATTCCAGATGACCACTTGCCTCCCCTTGGGTTGCTGAGCATCGGTGGCCCATTATTGGATGCAGGATTTAATGTCGAGCTGTTAGATGCAGAGTTTGGCCCTATGCCACTGAAGAGCATCGTTGCAGTGGCGACGAGCAATCCCCCTGACTTTATTCTGATGGGACATTCCGGTTCCAGCTCTGCTCATCGGACTATTGCGCAACTTGCCGCGCTTCTGAAGTTGGTGTTACCCAACAGTAGAATTATCTACGGCGGGGTTTTTCCCACGTATCACTGGCAGGATATTTTACAGGAGCATTCCGATATCGATTTTATTGTGCGTGGAGAGGGCGAGCGCACCAGCACCGAACTGATCAGCACCCTACATGAGGGTGGCGATCCTGCGGCTGTAACAGGCATCGCCTATCGCAAGGACGGCGCCATCGTCGCGACACCGCAAGCTCAGATGATTATGGATCTGGATTCATTTCGAGTCGGCTGGGAGTTAATCGATTTTAGCCAATATAGCTATTGGGGCGGTAAGCGGGCCGTTGTGGCACAGTTTTCACGGGGTTGCCCCTATTTGTGTAATTATTGCGGTCAACGAGGGTTCTGGTCGCAATACCGGCATCGCGATCCTGTCAAGTTTGCCCGCGAGTTGGCCGATCTGCATCGCCATCATGGCGTGGACCTCATCAATTTTGCCGACGAATTACCGACGGGACCTCGCAAAGCATGGCGGACTTTTTTGGAAGCCTTGATCAAGGAGGATGTGCCTCTATTACTGGTTGGCTCCACCCGTTGCAGTGACATTGTGCGTGATGCCGACATTCTGCATCTTTATAAAAAAGCCGGTTTCATAAGGTTTTTGCTGGGAATCGAAACTTACGATGAAAATACCCTGCGTGACATTCGCAAAGGCGGTTCCGTTAGTGAAGACCAACAAGCGATTCGTCTACTGCGGCAACACGGTATCCTCTCGATGGCAACATATGTTGTTGGCTTCAGTGAGGAAGGACATCGAGATTTTTACCGTTCATTAAAACACCTGTTGAAATACGATCCCGATCAGATCCAATTATTGTATGCAACACCGCACCGCTGGACGCCATTTTACGATCAGATTGCCCACCGCGAACTCGTACAGCTGGATACGCGCAAATGGGATTACAAACATCAGGTCATCCATAATCCTCACCTGCCGCCATGGCTCATACTGCTCTGGGTAAAGGCGATCGAAGTCATTTTGCAGATTCGCCCCCGAGCGTTGAAACGATTGCTTTTCAGTAGCGACCGAGATATTGCACACGCGATGCGTTGGTACACAAAAATGGGCAGACGCGTTTGGTGCAAGGAAATATGGGATTTCTTTACGCAGGATCGTCCTAAAAGAACAGGTGTCACCCTCAGGGAATATTACGGTGAAAGTCTGTCTGCCACCGAGTACGCATTGAAAAGGCCGAAAAAATCAGCGCGCATCACCGTGGCAGGTTGAGTTCAATTCGATCAGCAACCTCGCCAAGCCTTGCGCGTTGGGGTGGTAAAGGAATTGCATGACCCATGCTGCCAATGGCTTCATTTGAAAGGGGAACCCATTATAATGCGAGCCCTTGTGCTAGCCTGAGCAGTAATGACCCTGTTTGGGGCAGCAACAAACGTATGTCCATGCATAGTGGGTGCGGTCACCGTCGCCTGGATGCCATAGTGAGTAGTCAACGAGGATGCATAGTGACGTCTGTCCTGGTAGTAACAGAGTTTTTTCCGGCCCTGATTCAGCCGTGGCTGTTGAATTCTGTGGAGCAAATTTGCAGCCGCGGCCGCGTGACCATTGCCGCAAGTGCTGATGGTGGCGGGGCAGTCGCTGAAAAGGTGTTCGAGCTTGGTTTGCTTGATCGCACCGTGTACTGCCCCATGACCGGAAATGGCCTGATCAAGCAGCTTTTTAACCCAGGGAATTTTTTCAACATGCTGCGACAGCCCTCGTTCTGGCGTGGCCTGGGCGTGTTGGGGATGCCCCCGCTCGATGTTCGCAAGCTATTGAAACATATTGCCTTGGCGCGAGTGGCTGGTCGCGATCGTTACGATATTATTCATGCGCATCATGAGATCAGTGCGTATGAGTTCCTGCCGCTTGCGCGGGCGTTGAACATGCCGTTGATCCTCACTTTTCATGGCAAACCCCCACCGGGCGTCGCTGAGCTTGCCATGCCGAAACGTGAGGCCTTGTACGAGTTTGTTTCCCTTGTGCAGGTCAACACCCAATTTGCCGCTCAGCAAGTAATCGATTTGGGGTGCGCCCCTGACAAAATAAGAATTCTGCCACAAGGAACCGATTTAAAAGAATTTCCGTTTTGCCCGCGACCGCCGTTTCAGAATCGACAGCCGCTGGTCATTCTGACAGTGGCGCGTGTGCAGGCTGATAAAGGTCATCGATATGCTATTGAGACCGTCGCGCGGCTCATCCAGGCGGGCCATCCGATTGAGTACCGTATTGCGGGCTCCGGCCCGGAAGCACAAGCCCTGCAGAGCCAGATAAAAGCACTAGGTATGGAAGGTTCCATCACCATGTTGGGTCCCATACCACGCGCGCAACTCTTGGAGGAATATCGTAACGCGCATGTTTTTATCTTACCGTCCTTGCGCGATCTGGAAGGGAAGCATGAAGAAACTCAAGGCGTGGTGATTCAAGAGGCTCAGGCGTCTGGAAAAATTGTGATTGCGACGAGGGTTGGCGGAGTGCCCGAATGTGTGGAAGAGGGGGTGTCAGCGTTTCTGGTGGAGGATCGCAGCGCCGATGCGTTTGAAAAGGCCATTCTTGAAATTTTGCATCACCCTGAAAAATGGCAAGATTGGCAAAAAAAGGCGCGTGAATGGGTGGAAACCCGCTACGACATAAACGTGATTGGCGAGAAACAGTGGGCGCTGTATCAAGAAGCCATTGCTGAGAAGAGACTGAATCTGTCCCGCACCCTGTAAAATTTTTTCCGCACAAAATTTTGGACGGATTTGAAGAGCGCCGCAGCGTCGTGCTAAGGCGCTTCACTGATAACCAATAAATACAAAATAATACTTCGCGTCGATTGATATCCCTGAATTGTGCTGTATAGGCGGCGCACCCGCGCGAAACCCTCGCTACTTCGCATTGCCCGCGTGTGGTTTATAGAATACATGATCGCCAATTCTGGCCGTTTTAATGTAGGACGTAGACCAATGGGGGACGAGTTTCCATTGATGAAAATACAATGCGCCACCGGTTCGGTCAGCTAATTGCCGGTTGAGTGCTTTGCGGGTGATTTCCTTTGCGACAGCATAGGACTCTTCATCTTCGGCATCATCAGAGCGACCATCACACCACCAGGAAAACTGGCAAGCTCCCTGTTCGTGGCCTTGTCTTACGACGTCGCAAACGGTATTTGGAAAACCCTCATGCCCCAATCGATTGATCACCACGTTGGCGATGGCCTCCATGCCGGCTGCGCCTTCCCCCTTGGCTTCCCAATAAATGGTTCTGGATAGACAGATTATGGCTTCATCCAAGGGTTCTTCGCCTACGGGGTCAACCGATTGAACTTCAGCTTTTGTAATGATTTGGTTTGAGGTGGGGGGCTTCTTGTTACCTTCCGGCGCCGCTTTGCGTTCAAGAATTTCAGCTTTTTTCTCTATCACTTCAGCGTTCTGCGGTGGGGGAGGCGCGATCACGCCGCTTGCAAAAGGCTTTTTCGACGCCTCTTGATGGCTGTCACATGCAACCATTACGACAGCGCTCATGCCAGTGATGGTTGCTGCCAACAATAAAGTGTTTGCTTGCCTTTTCACGTGTCGCGCTCCCAATAATGCTCATTTTACTATCACAGTATTGACGAGAAGACTCTGTGCGTTAACGTACGGTTGGGGCAGCCTGCCGAGCATTTTGTTTATCCCCGGGTTCCCTATGCTCCTTGTTGTGGCTAAGCTGCAAGGCTTGTGCAGCCCTACACCGTTCACCAGGACACGCCATGCACCGTATCACGCTCATCGTCACTTTTGGTGCCGCCTTTCTGCTCGGTTTTCTTATTCGTGAAGTCGCTTCGTTCCCGGTGGGGCAATTACCGGATGGTGGCGAATATCAGGGGCCGCTGGTGAACGGGCACCTGCATGGGGCCGGTGAAATTCATTGGCCCAATGGGAGTCATTACCAGGGCGAGTTCGACCATGGCTTGCAGCAAGGGCGAGGTATCTATGTTTATGCCAATGGCGATCGCTACGAAGGCCAGTTCTTGAAGGGCTATCCCGAAGGGCAAGGATTGATGCGCTATCGCAATGGCGATGCCTACGTCGGTCAGTTCAAGGCGGGTATGTTGCACGGCCAGGGCCGATACACGAATGGTAACGTCATCTATGAGGGGGATTTCGTTAATGACGAGTTTACCGGGCAAGGCAGCATGACGGAGGGCGGGACACTGAAATACAGCGGGAGCTTTCGTGAGTGGACCTTTAATGGCGAGGGGCAATATTTCACTGCCGATAACACGCGCTGGACAGGCCATTTCGTCGACGGTGCCTTGCAAGGCAAAGGTGAATGGACGGACGGTGAAGGTAATCGCTACGTCGGGGCTTTCGAACAATGGCAATACCAAGGGACAGGCATTTACTATTTTCGCGATCAACGCCGCTATGAAGGCGAATTTCGCAACGGCCAAATGCATGGTGAGGGCGTCATGCATTTAGCTGCGCCGGAACAGGGGGTGCTCAGCTATCGTGGTCGCTGGCGCAACGGTACCTTGGTGTCAGCCGACGTGCCGGCCTTCGTCGAGAAGACAGATGAAAAACTTGAAAAGGCGTTGTATTCCGAAGCAGAGCGCCTGCAGCAACAAATGATGCAATTGCAGCCGGGCGTGAAGGGTGTTCCTGAATTATTTTTTCTCGGCGTTGCCGGTGACGGCTCGCAACGCGTGTTTGGGCGCGAAATCGATTTCATTACGCAGCAATTACAACAGGCATTTAAGATCGATGGACATACCATTACCTTAATCAATGATCGCTTCCGCATTGGCGATGCGAGTATGGCGACGCGTATCAGTCTGGAAAAGGCGTTAAAGGCGTTGGCGGCGAACATGAATCTCGACGAGGATGTGTTGCTGTTGTACGTCACCAGTCACGGTAGCAAGGATCACCAGTTCGTGCTTGCGCAGAAAGGGCTTGATCTGCCTGATCTGAGCGCCGAGACGCTGGCGCAAATGCTGCGCGAGTCGGGCATTCGTTATCAGATTGTGATGGTATCAGCCTGTTATTCCGGCGGCTTTTTACCACTGCTGGAAGGGCCGGAGCGTTTGGTCATGACAGCTGCAGCGGCTGATCGCAATTCGTTTGGTTGTTCTGATGATTCTGATATGACGTATTTCGGCAAAGCCTTTTTTCAGGAGGCGTTTCCGGTTGAGCACAATTGGGTCAAGGCTTTCGAGGTTGCTCGGCAATGGATTGAGCAGCGCGAAAAGGAAGAGAAGATAACGCCTTCATTGCCGCAGATGGCGGTAGGCAAACGCATTGAGAGCAAGCTTGCGCAGTTGCAACGTATCCAGACAAAGACATAAGGGTAATCCGGGCCGCCAATGTGGGTTAGCTTAACTTAGACGTTATATATCGGGTCAATGTGAGGAACCGTGTGTGAACGCAAATCGAGTCGTCACCACAGGGGGGATTAAGGTGATAGCCCTGCTGGTCGTTGTCACTGCCCATGCAGAAAATGCCTGTGTTTACCCAGATAAACGAGAGGAGGGTGGTCTGGCGCCGCATGAGGATTGTGGGCGCATCGTGGGAGACAAAATACAGCTAGCAAAAACGCACCTGGATAACGTGGTGTTTGATGAAAAGGGCCTGGCCTGTATCATTTTTTCTATGCGGGATGCATTTTATCTTCACAAAAATGGCGCGTCACACCGCGTGTTGTTTTTTGATAACGGGTGTGATTATTTTGAAGAGGGGCTGGCGCGAGGCCTAATCGATAAGCGGATGGTGTTGATGGACACCGCATTAAAGGTGGTGCTCGATACTGGATTTGAATGGGTTGAACCCTTTGAGTATGGGCATGCGGTGGTGTGTAACGGCCCCTTTGTAGAAAAGAAAGTGGGCGAACATACGCTGATGACAGGTGGCCGCTGTGGGTTGATTAACAAAGCAGGAAAATTGGTCGTGGAGGCCAAATATGCTGTGGGCGATTCCGATGCCTTTGATCTCTACTTAAATTCTCATAATCATTGCGCGCCACCCCCGATTCAGGATGAATCGGCCGCGTTATGTCATGCCAAACGGCATGTGGCCAATATGGATTTTCACAGTGATGATTGGGTACAGCACTCATTACAGCTCAATAATGGCTATTGGAAAGTAACGTTCAAAGAGCGCGGCGCCGACGAGACGTTTGTACTGTCGTTGAAAGCAGCGAGTGCACAGTGGGAATCCTTATTACTGCAAGAGGACGTTGAGGCTGCGGGTAAGTGAAACCAACGCTGAATGCTTCAGTGTTGCACAGCGGTGCTCAACGTATTTGCTCCTGCGTTGACAGCCGATGCAATTCAAGCCATTTACCCAAAGTTGAAATAAACTGCTGTGGCTCTATCGGTTTGGATACAAAATCATTCATGCCAGCACTGAGGCATTGTCGTTGGTCTTCCAGGCGGGCATTGGCGGTCATGGCGATAATCGGCAGGCGGGCCCAGGCTGGATTGGCGCGAATGTGTTGGGTCGCCGTGTAGCCATCCATGACCGGCATTTGCACATCCATCAATATGGCATCAAAGGCCTGTTTGCGCAGCCAGGAGAGTGCTTCTTCTCCATTGCTCGCTATGCTGATTATAGCGCCATCCTGTTCCATCAGCTCGCGAGCAATCTGCTGATTAAACGAATTGTCCTCTACCAGCAGGATGTGCTTTCCTTGCAGAAGTTCTGAATTATTTGTTGGTGATGTAGTGTTTACAACCGCTGCGTCAGTGCCGCGTGGTAACTCCACCTCAAACCAGAACAGACTGCCTTTCCCTGGGGTGCTGGTCACGCCAATGTCGCCGGACATGAGTTTCACCAGTTGCATGCAAATCGCCAGCCCCAGGCCGCTGCCACCGAAATTTCGCGTTATGGAGCTATCCCCCTGTTGAAAAGGCTGAAAGAGCTGTGCAATCACCGCGTCGGTCATGCCTATGCCCGTGTCCTCTACCTCCAGGCGCAGGCGAACGCGCTCGCGGGTACTGCTGACTGACGTTGCCCGCAAGTGAACAAAGCCATGTTCAGTAAATTTGATTGCATTGCCGAGCAGGTTGTTCAGTATCTGGCTGAGCCGATAGGGATCACCATGCAAAGGTTGCGTTAGCTCAGGGGCGATGTCTACCAACAGTTTCAGCCCCTTGCGGTTCGCATCATGAACAAATTGGCTGCGCACTTGATCAATGACGTGCTGAACATTGAAATCCAGCTGTTCCATATCGAGTTTGCCGGCCTCTATTTTTGATATGTCCAGAATGTCGTTGATCAGAGTCAGCAGGTTTTGTGCAGATTCATGGGCCTTTTGAATGTAATCGCGTTGCTGGTCATTCAGCGGGGTACGCAATGCCAGGTGGGTCATGCCAATAATGCTGTTCATGGGGGTACGAATATCGTGACTCATGTTGGCGAGAAACTGACTTTTGGTCTGGCTGGCGGCTTCGGCTTCCTTTTTGGCAATTTCCAGCTCGCGCGTACGCAGCAAGACGCGGGATTCGAGTTGTTCGTTGCTCTCGCGCAGTGCCTGCTCGATCGCTTCCAGTTTTTTATAAGGAAGCTGGACGTTATCAACAAAGATACTTTTGTAAACGAACAGATAAGCGATGGCTTTGTAAAGGTGACCGAGAATCAGATATAAATCTGCCACGTCGGAATAAAGCGTAAAAAATAGCTCACCCAACACCATGATACTGGTAGCGGCAAATAGCCCCACGACATCATACGATTGCCGCACCGACATGCGCTGCCAGAACATCCACGTGGCCAAGGCAAGCAGGGCAACAATCACGTATTCGCTGGTGATTTTCAGCGGGGTTAATCCCTGCCCCGGAATAAACATGCGCGGCACCCAGTCAAGATGGAATAACCCAATCCATCCCATCAGTGACACCACCAGTAAAACGCCGCCAAGGTAATACCATCGATGTTCAGGGCTGCGAAGGGGTTGCCAGGGAAGCATCGCGATGGCCAGCAATCCCGCGCTGCAAAGCAAACGCGCCACCAACCAGAAAAAAATCGATTTGTCGGCACTACTGGGCGTGATGAAATCCGGCATGCCAGTAATCGACAGCATGTGGAAAAAATCCAGTATGCCCACCCCCATGAAAATACATCCAAGCAACACCAGATTACCCGCTCGCTCCGGCGTATAGGCAGCCCAACAGACACCGAACACCATCATGGCAATAATGATGGAGAGCGTTTCCAGCAAGGTATGCAGCGGCGGATAGCCAGCCATTCCTTGCATGACCTGGCCAGGGGGTAGTTGGGAGGCGGCCAGCAAGATCATTGATAAAGCAATCAACAGCCCGGCGACGGATCGCATGGCTGGCTTATAGTCAGGTGGGAGATGCATCAGTGTCATAACGCGTAAATTGACCGGCATTGGCAAGCCACATTAGCTTGGCGTTGTTATTCGTCCTGCGTGACATCGTTGGATTGCATTATTGAGGTTAGCTCACATTTGCTTTGAACACTCGAATGCTTTGAATATTCAAAGTAAATGCCGCTGTGCGAACACCTGTTGCCACACATCCTCCTGCCGCTGGCTGATTTCGCTGTCGAAATAGTATTTCAACCGACGGCGATCTTCAGGCTTGTCCTTGAGAGCGGTGCCGATAATGAAATGCACCAGATCTTCGGCGCGCATTTGATCGTTGCTGTAATAATGCGCGTGTACGCACATCGCATGTGCCACATGGATGGCCTCGGCGGTAGACAGCGCTGCCCCGGCCATGCGATGCGTACTGCGTCCATCGAGACTCTGCCCGCTGCGCAGTTCGTGAAACAAGGTCACCAACACGCGAAGGATCGCTGCATCCGGCTGCATTTGCAGCCCCAGGTGGGCATTGAGTTGCCGTAATTCTGCATGCACCACTTCAATTTCATCGTCAATGCGTTGGATAGGCCGAATGGTCTCAAAACTCAAGCGACGCTTTAGCGCAGCACTCATTGTGTTGATCCCTTCATCGACGTTGTTGCTGGTGGCAATCAGATTGAAACCATCGCGGGCGTAGAGAATGCCATGTTCACCCGCCAGTTCCGGAATCAAAATAATGCGTTCTGACAGCACTGACAGCAGCGAATCCTGCAGTGATAACGGGCAGCGTGTCAGCTCCTCAAAACGAATCAGGTGGCCATCTCGCATGGCGCGGAACAGGGGCCCCGGCACCAGGGCTTCCGGGCAGGCGCCGCGCTGTGCCAACAGGCTCGGGTCCCAGCTATAAAGCAATTGCTGCAAACCCGAAATCGCATTGCCCTGCAGAGTCAGCGTTGAATTGCCGGAAATGGCTGCGGCCAATAATTCTGACAGCCAGGATTTGGCTGTGCCCGGTTCGCCCGTGAGCAAACAACTGCGATTAGCGCACAAGGAAATAATCACGCGCCTTAATTGCCCCTGCTCCCCCACGAATTTTCGGGCGATGCCCAGCTCGGTATCCCCGCCAATAAAGCGCTCTACCGCAATGGGCGACAGTCGCCATCCTGCGGGAACTTCGTGTGTATCGGCCTGCGCCAAACGCTGTAATTCATCGGCAAAGCGAATCTCCGCTGGCACCCGCTGAACTTGTTTTTGTGCGGTACTCATGGCGTGCTCCTACTACCGCCACGCAGCTCGGGGGCGAGCCGCTCTTCGGGCAGAATGCGCGGCAGCTCCGACAGCGGAATCATGCCTTGCAACACGAGTTCGAGCGCGCTGTCACGCATCGTGACCAGGCCCGCATCCAACGCGCGCCAGCGCAATTCACCGAGCGAGGGCTGGCGACTGATAACATCGCGCAGCTCAGCATTGACGTGAAGAAATTCCACCACTGCAATACGACCGCGTGTACCGCGCTCATTGCACTGCGGGCAGCCCTTGCCGACATAGCAGCGAAAATTATCCGGCACCTGGGTAGGGAACAACTCTCGCAGTATTTGCCTGTCAGGTTCGGTGGCCACTTTGCAGTCCGGGCAGATACGTTTGGCCAACCGCTGCGCCATGATGGCCAATAATTCGCTGGCCAGGGAATTGCGATGCAAGCCGAGATCAAACAGGCGCTGGATGGCATCGACAGCGTCATTGCAATGCAACGTCGATAACACCAAATGCCCGGTTTGCGACGCGCGCGCGGCTTCGAGGGCGGTTTCACCGTCGCGGATTTCGCCCACCAGAATCACATCCGGGTCTTGGCGCACAAACGCACGCATAGCGTCGGCAAAGTTAAAGCCAATATGGGGGCGCACCCGCGTCTGCTGGATATTATCGATCGCATATTCAATCGGGTCTTCTACCGTGATCACTTTACGCCGACCGTCATCGGCCAGCTCCTGCAAGCCGGCCGAGAGCGTGGTGGTTTTACCCGATCCCGTGGGGCCGACGATCAATACCAGTCCTGAGGGGTTATTCAGCAGACGGCGATACTGGCGGGTAATCGCTGGCAGCAAACCAAGATCGGGCAGGCTGAGGGCATGGCCGCTTTGTGGCAATAAACGGATCACGGCATGCTCGCCGTAGAGCGAAGGTTGTGTCTGTATCCGCAAGTCATAATGCGTATCGCCGACCTTCAGCCGCGAACGTCCGCCTTGGGGCAAACGATGTTCGGCAATATCCAGCTGGGCGCGCGTCTTGATCACGTTGATTAACCCGGCCAACTCTGCTGGTGTCAGCTGGTAATGATTGAGATCATAGAGATCGCCGTCGACCCGCAAACGAATGCGAACCCGTTGTTGATAACGCTCAATATGCACGTCGCTGGCGTTCTCGCTGACGGCATCAAACAGAATTGCTTCGTAAATGGCAACCAGATAGGGGCTGACGGTATTGTCCAGCTCAGCGGCGAAATCCTCCTGCCCACCCGCCAGCGCCTGCGGTGGCGGCTGCACATAGCCGTTACTCTTGCCGCTGATATTAAGCACCGACCACAGTCGCCGAAAATCGTTGCTGGTCACCAGCACCTTATCTACGCCCGTGCAGGGCATCATCTGCTCCAGCAGATCGTTGCTGACATCGGGATCATCCGTTGCAATCACCAGTTGACCGTCGCGTTTGCATATCGGCAACAGTCGGTGGCGGTCGAGAAAGGTGCGGGAGAAACTTTGAAAAAACTGCTTATCCAGCGCTTTGAATAATTCGTCGGCTTCGGCATAGCGGATGCCCAGACGTTGCGCCAGTGCTTGGTAGGTCGTGATGTTATCAATGTCTGCATGGCGCAGAATGGAGTGCAGTACGGGCTTGTTGAGGCTTTTCGCTTCGGCGCGAGCTGTTTCCAGTAGTTTATCGTCGATCAGGCCGAGGTCGATAAGGGTTTCGCTGGCATCGCGGCTAAAGTCGATCAAACCCAGGTGCGTGGTTTGCGCCTTACCGTGTACGTCGGCCGTGCACACCATGAGATTGATCCACGCCCCGTTACGCCCTTCGAGGTAATAGATTGCACCGCCCATCTTCAGCTGCGGTAATAAACCGACCACGCTGGGCAGTTCGCAGCTGCTGATGATGAGATCATAGGGCGCCTGTGCCGCCAGACCCTGTGTGCCATCGCCGGCTTGCAGCACCACGTTGTGGGGCGCGAATTTGTCCAGATTGCTTTGTGCAATGAGGAGGATTTGCGGATTGTTTTCCAGCACGAACAGGCGATTGACCAGACGCGATAGGACCATGGCCAGATAACCCGCGCCTGCGCCGATCAGCAGCACTTTTTCGCTGCCATCGAGCGGGGGCAGGTGAGATAGCAGCGTTTGCACCACCAGTGTGGAGGGAATGCTGTGGCCCGATAACTGGGCGCTCAGATCCGGCGAGGCGACGAAATCGACGCGGGATACCGCCTGTAACGCCTGCAGGGTGCGTGGATCGAGTGCTCTCATGGGTTTTACGTGTGCCGGCTGCGTTGAAAATGCTGTAGATGAAGGGGTGATTTATTTAGCGTAGCAGTCAGAAAGCGGTTGTGTCTTAGCTAAGCGTTTGCTGTAAAGACGGTTTATTAGGCAACGCCGAAGTGTGCCGATTCACCCCTATAAACCCGTGGCCAACGGGACATCCTTTTTTGTTTCCTTCGCCCTGAAACTGGGTAGAATAGCGGCCTTCGCAACCTATCGGGGTAATAACAATGACAAAAACCGAGGTTGAGGCCGCACTCGCACAACAATTGCATATCAACAAAGAGTCGGCCAAAGACGTGCTCAACGCGATTCTCGACGAGATCACTCTCGCCCTGAGTCGGGGAAAGCCGGTGGCGCTGGCAGGCTTTGGGACCTTTGTCGTGACTGATCACGCAGAGCGTCAGGGTCGAAACCCGCAAACGGGGGAGATCATGACGGTGCCCGCTGGCAAACGTGTGCATTTTCGGGCAGGCAAGGCGCTCAAAAGCGCAATTGTGCAGTCCTGAATAGTGCAACCCTGAAGGGAACCTGAAGAGGCTAACATGAAGTTTTGGTTGTTGTTGTGGGTACTTGGCCTGCGCATGGCGTGGCTCGCCTGGCGCAGCGAAAAATTTAGAGAACTGCTGGTGGGTAAGGAGCTGGTCTTACAGTTCCAGACCAAAGATGAAGGCATCGTGCGCCATTATGTCGTGCGCAACGAACGCATCCATCCGCATGGCGGCGCGCATAGCAGCCCCTCTGCTGTGATCGCGTTCAAAGATGCCGAATACGGCGTTGCCACCCTGCTGGGTGGCGGCAAAGATCCCATGGCTTTTATGAAAGGCGTGCAGGCACAAGACATCATCATCAAGGGTGACATGTCGGTACTCATGTGGTTCATGGGCGTGGCCAAACACCTGCCGCCGCGCCGCAAGAAAAAGCCTGCCTGACCCCGCTGGCCCGCGCCGTTCCTCTGAGTGGTGCGGGCTCAGACCCTCTCAGCGTTCCACGCCCTACGCTTTCTGTGCCTTTCGATCGCTTCACGTGATCGTCGAATAACCACACCGCTGCCAACCAACGCATCGCCCATGCTATGCTACGGCCATCTCCTCGCTAACACTTTGATCGTTATTGTTTTCATGCAGGATGCCTGGATGTCATTGATGGTGGTCGCTCATCGTTGCTCACTGCGTGCACTAAGGACGCTAGTCCATCTGCTATGGCTAAGCCCTGCGCTGATTAGCCCCTCATGGGTTTTCGCTGCACCCCCTGTGCCCGCGGCGTTGCAACCGGCCACCGCGCTGGACACGCTCCTGCTAACGACCGGCGTGTTCGAGCAAGTCGCTCAGCTCGCCGAACGGGTGGATACCGAGCTAAGTAATCTTGAAGCCTCGCCCTTGTTCACCCCCGAAGAAATCATGCAGGTGCGGGCGCAATTGGCCGACCTGCGAGAGGACACGCTTTATCAGCAACTACTCACCGGAGTTGTACAGCAATTCACCGCCGAGGAATTGGCAGCATTGCAGACCTTGAGCCAACGGCCCGAGCTGCAGTTTCTGGTGCAAGAAGAACGCAAGCTACAAAGCCCGTCGCAGCAGGAATATGTGCGACTCTACCAATTACAAACACAAGAAACACAGCCTTCATCAGTGCGCGTGGACTGGATGCTCGCCCTGGATCGTGCGCGTTATAAGACGCAGTTTGAAACGGCCCTGAAAGTGGCCTTGCGCAAAAGTGTGCTGGCGTCGGTGGCAATGGTGAAAACTCGGCAGCCGCTCGCCGAAGCTTCGCTCGATTCGGAGCTAACCCAGTATCGGCAGAAGCTCAGCGAAGCATTGAGTCAGCAGGCGCTGACCACGTATCTCTACCTGTTTCGTAAAACCCCTACCGATAGCGTGCAGGCCACGGTACAGCTGTTTCAAGATCCACTCTATCAGCGGTTTATGATCGCTTGCGAACAGGCACTTCAACAGTCGTTTCGGGTGGCACGTGCCCGTCACGAAGACGCTTTGCGTTTTGCCCAGATCAATGAGCTCTGATTACTTGTATTACCTCTCACTCAACACAAAAGGCACGCTGGAAGTGAGCGGCGACATTAAATAGCCCAACACTGAACGTTCACCTGTAACGATCCCGGCTTGCGCCATAACGCCCGGCTTGAGCGGGTAGTGGAAGTCATCTTTACCAAAATAATCTTTATCGGTGGCGATACGCACGACGTAATAGGCGGGACCTTCTTTGGTGACCATGGTGTCGTGCTTTTAACAAGGCTATTGTGCGTTCACCGAGAACCTGACTTTCTGCGAGGAAGTCCTCGGTGAGTCGAATCTAATCGCATTGCTCGACGTCAGCGGCTACTTCATGAATTAACGTGCGTATTAACTGGCAACCGGCCCCGCAACCCATCATGGTGGGTAAAGTGGTTGCGTGGCCAACTATAATCACCCATACCGGTTGTGGTTGCCAATTTCTCTGGCACTATATAACGTTAGCGTGAAAAATGCGTTGCTGGCGTCCGAGGCATCATTTGACAGTGACAACACAGGCAAGGGGCCTGCATGAACACCACAAACAACCAGAATCCGGAACAGAGCCTCATGCAAGACATATCACGCCCGCTGGTGCAAATAAACATGCAAAAGTGCGCCGCATCCTGTTTCTGGTCGACACCAAAATTCTGCTCGAACGTATCCGCATGAAAAAAGCCTCTAAAACGAAATCCAGAAAAATAAAAAGCTAATCTATGCACATGACACCCAAACTCCCCATCAACCTCAAAGACCTACTCCACCATCGCACGATAGAAAGCGAGCGCATTGAGTACAAACAAGGCTGGAACCCGGAATCCATCCTGCACACGCTATGCGCTTTTGCCAACGACTTTCAAAACCTGGGTGGCGGCTATGTGGTGATAGGTGTTACCGAGCAAAACGGGCAACCTTGTTTGCCTCCTGCGGGCTTACCGCCTGAACAAATCGACCGCATTCAAAAAGAGCTGCTTAATCTGGGGAACTCTGCTTTAGCACCGCATTATCATCCACTCACCGCAGTCTATGAGCTTCAGGAAAAATTGATTTTGGTGTTGTGGGCACCAGGTGGCGAAACGCGTCCCTACAAAGCCAAAGTGAGCCTGAGTGATAAAAAATCTGACTGGGCTTTTTACATCCGCAAGCATACCAGCACAGTAAAAGCGACGGGGGAGGATGAGCGAGAGCTGATGACCTTGGCAGCCAGCGTACCCTTTGATGATCGTTATCGACAAACAGCAAAGCTCACTGATTTATCCCCGCATTTAATTCGCGAATTTTTAACTGAGGTGGAGAGCGAACTGGCGCAAGAGGCCGCTAATTTGCCTGTCGAGGCCCTTGCTCAGCGCATGAATATTGCTGGTGGCCCTCCTGAATCATTGTTTCCGAAAAACGTGGGATTGCTGTTTTTTAATTCACGGCCGGAGCAGTTCTTCCCGGCCACACAAATTGATGTGGTGTATTTCCCAGAGGGTCCGGGCGGTGATCGCTTTGAGGAAAAGGAATTCCGTGGGCCTTTGGGGCGTATTACCCGCGATGCCTTGGATTTTATTGCACGTAATTATCTTAAAGAGGCGGTTTTGAAGCACGCGGATCGCCCACAGGCAGAGCGTTATTGGAATTTTCCGTTAGCTGCCATTGAGGAAGCGGTAGTGAATGCGGTGTATCACCGTTCCTATGAAATTCGAGAATCGATTGAAGTACGCATCACCCCAGATGAACTGCTGGTATTGAGCTTTCCGGGGCCAGATCGATCCATTCGCCTTGAAGAGTTACAGGCTGGTCGGGCTGTCAGCCGCCGATACCGTAATCGCCGTATTGGCGAATTTTTAAAAGAACTCGATTTAACCGAAGGGCGCTCCACAGGCGTACCCAAGATATTGCGGGTGATGAGGCAAAATGGTTCACCTGAACCTGTATTTGAGACTGACGACGATCGTAGCTACTTTCTGATCCGCCTCCCGATACATGCTGGGTTCCATACCCCGGAAGTCACCACGGAGGTCACCACGGAGGTCACCACGGAGGTCACCACGGAAGTGCGCTTATGTCTGGCAATTCGAGGTCAGATGAGCCGTGCAGAGTTGCAGGCGGCCATGCAACTGAAAAATGCCGAGCACTTTCGCAAAGCCTTTTTGCTTCCAGCTCTGGAGGCGGGCTATATCGCCATGACCATTCCAGACAAACCGAGCAGCAGCAAACAGCGCTATTACCTCACGGATGCAGGCAAGGCACTGATTGATGGCTTGGCGCGGTAATCAAGGATTCCATGACCACTGCCGGTACCCATACATACAACTTGAGAGAACACAATGAGCGCTGCCCCGATATTTCCAAAGTCTGGAGTTTTTGTACCACCTTGCGCGATGACGGTGTTGGCGAAGCTGCGATAAACGGTCTTGCAAGGGGGATGGGCGTAGGCCGGTGCTCGGCGCCAATCGCCCAACGCATCATGACAGTCGTATGCATTGCCTCCGATGTGAGGGCGCGGTCAATCTGAAGCACGGTTTTTTCATGCTGTTTTCAATGTATCCCGCCATGGAAGGTTTAACTGCAATCTTGACGTTATTCATCTTAGTGGCTTGCCACTAACTTGCCATGTAGTGGCCGCTTGATTACATTGATTTCGTCGTTGTCATGGGTGTTTGCCTGACGCAGTAGAATAAAAATCAGATGGGGTGTGATTTTGGACGCACATGGCCTACCCGGTTGGGGGCAAGCAGTGGTGTTTTTGCTGGCGGCGGGCCTGTTGGTGCCGTTGCTGCACCGGCTAAAGGTGCCACCCGTGTTGGGCTATCTGATGATGGGTTGCCTGTTGGGGCCTTTTGGTCTGGGCTTGTGGGTGACCGAGGCGCCCTTGTTGCAGCATGTGGTGATTGCCGATCCTGCAGGCGTGACCGCATTTGCCGAGCTGGGGGTAATTTTTCTGTTATTCATGATCGGACTGGATTTGTCGCTCGATCGCTTATGGGCCATGCGTCGCTGGGTGTTTGGGCTAGGGACACTGCAGGTGGTCGTTACTGCCATTTGCATCGGTGCCATTGCTCGCCTGTTTGATAACAGCGTGGCGGCATCGGTGGTGCTGGGCGCTTGTCTGGCCCTGTCATCGACGGCGGTGGTCATGCAGTTGCTGATCGAGCGCCAACAGTTGGGCAGCCCGTTGGGGCAGAGCAGCTTTGCGGTCTTGTTATTGCAAGACCTGGCGGTGGTGCCCCTGTTGTTTCTGGTCGGTGTGCTGAGCCAGCCGGGCAACACAGGCGTGGGCTGGGATCTGGCGGCATCGTTGGGGCAAGCGGTGCTGGTGATCGGGATTATCTATCTGCTGGGACGCCGCATAGTCAGACCGTTATTTCATATGGTGGCGCTGTCACGCAATGTCGAGATGTTTGTGGCGCTCATTCTGCTGATTGTACTGCTGGCGGCGGCGACCACCGGGGCGTTTGGGCTGTCGATGGCGTTGGGTGCGTTTCTGGCCGGGTTGCTGTTGGCTGAAACCGAGTTTCGCCATGAAATCGAAGTGACCATTGAACCGTTTAAAGGCTTGCTACTAGGCCTGTTTTTCATGTCGGTAGGAATGGGCATTGATTTTCGGATCGTGCACGACGATCTGTTTTGGATCGTGGCATCAGTGGCAGGCTTATTTGTCCTCAAGGCAGGAATATTATTCGGGCTGGCGGTGGCGTTTCGGCTGTCCAAACCAGTGGCACTGGAAACCGCATTGTTACTGGGGCAAGGAGGCGAATTTGCCTTTGTCGTCGTGGGCTTGGCGATGACCGGTGGAATACTGCCCAAAGACAGCGGGCACTTCATGTTGATCGTTACCGGGCTATCGATGATGGTGACACCTTTGGTGGCCGCCATCGCACGCAAGATCGCTGGCGTCTGGGAAACTAAAACGCACACCACCGATGCCAATGCGTTACAGGCCTTACCCGAGCACCTGGAAGGGCACGTGATCATCACCGGCTTTGGTCGTGTTGGCCGCACCCTGGTACGTCTGCTGGAAACCGAGAAAATCCCCTACGTTGCCCTTGATAAGCATGCCGGTGAAGTCGCCAAACACTATCAAGCAGGATTGCCTGTGTTTTATGGCGATGCATCGCGCGTGGAAATGCTGAAAAAACTGCATATCGACCGTGCGCGTGCTTTGGTGATCACCATGGATAACCCGGCCGGTGCCGAACGGGTGGTGAGTGTGGTACGCGCACACTGGCCGTTATTGCCGGTATTTGCGCGTGCACGGGATGCCGAGCATGCCTTGCGATTATTGCGTTTGGGCGCCACCGAAGTGGTGCCGGAAACCGTCGAGGCGAGCTTGCAGATGGCCAGTCGGGTGTTGACGACTATTGGTGTGCCGGAGGAGATTGCCCGCCATCACATTGATGTGGAGCGGGCCTGGCAGGTGGAGCGGTTGAAATAGCTACACCATCGCCGGTCGTAATTTGGCTTTGGCATCCGTCATGCGTTTATTGTCTTCGGTAGAACGACGAAACCAGGCGGGCACAAAATACCCCAGAACCAAACCGATAATGGCGCTGTTGCGTAACATACTGCTAAGCGCCACTGGAAATTCCCTATTGGCTTGAATGTAAACGGTTTGCAGCCAGAGATAAACCAACTCGGTAGTCCCCATCAACACCAGCATCAATATAAGTGCACGGCAGGCACGTTGGGTGCGTTGACTCAAGGCCGTGGATATATTCCAGTCGATCAAAAAGGCTATTGCCATGGTGGCAATAAACGACTGCAATACCCACGGGTAGCTCAATGTTGAAAACCGCTGCCAGGCACTCAGAAAACTATCACTTATCGTGCCAGCATCTGCGTCACTCACATTGATCAGCGTACGAAAACAAAGATTGATCACCGTGCTTGCAACCATGGCCATTACACCCGATAAGGCATAGCTCGCCACGGGAAAAAAATGCCCCTCGCGATGCTGAAAAAACTGCCATTGTGATTTCGGATAAACTGCAAAAAACACCGCCGCAGAATAAACCGACACAATTAAGGTTGCTCGCAGCAACAGTAATTCAATATTCATCACCGAGCTGGAAAACACGATAAAACTGGTGAGTAGCAGCATCAGCAGCAGTCCCGCCAGAGTAACACCCTGATGCACCGAGATACCTTCATAGCTCACCTCATCATGCGGTTTAAAGCCAAGGGTTTCGAGCGTGGTACGGCGGGTGTGCACCCGAAAGCAATTGGTAAGAATGGCTTGGCTCACAAAATCACAAATCTCGCCATGCAAGGATTTTTCATCAGCGCGCAGATTACGTGTAAACCGGTTGGCTGCATCCTGCAAAGCGGGTACTTCAGGCTGGGCTTTGGCTTGCTGACACAGCGCATAGGCGTTAATCACGGCAGCACACAGGCGCATGTAGCGCTCCTGAATGCGTTGCAGTTGGCCGGCACGTTCCTGGGTAAAGGGGGCAAACGGATTGGTGCGCTCCCATTGGCGGATTTGCAGAATCAAGGCCGCGATTTTCATCCAGTTTTTTACTACCGGGTCGGCGGTTTCCGGGTTATCCACCGTCACCGGAAAATTCCGCTCCTCCATCTCATGCCGCAGATCTTCGCGGATATGCTCAGGGATGTTGAACGGCATGGATTGTACTTCTTTGCTCATGCGAATGGCCTCGTAGGGTATCGACGCCAGGCGGTGCAGAAAGGCACGCAGGCGTTGATCAAGGCCTGAAATCACAGGGATTTTTGGCACCAGCAGCGAAAAGATCATGGCTACAAAAATAGGGGTATTAGTGCTGTCCATTTGCTTCATTTGTGCTTGAATGGAGGCGTCATCAATCAGTAATTGCAAAAAATGCGGGTACTTGCTGAAGACAAAAAACGTCAGCAAGTAGATGAGCAGATAGATGGTGGCAACAGAGTAATAACGCCCAGCCGTAGTGGAGGCACGGTTGGTGCGTGGAGTGTTGAATCGTTCGGTGGCGTAGATAACAATGAGCAGTGCGCCCAAAAGCAGGCCAGGATCATACGACATCATGTCAGTTCCCTCCCGGCCTCTAACGGGCCGGTGTGTGCCGGGTTGTGTCTTTTATGAATTGTGTCTTTTCAAGAGTTAAGTTGAATAGACACTGAACTGTCAATGCGCTTGCAGTTCAGTGTGAAAATTGTAAAGTTTATGCGCTGAATTCTGGCAGAGCTGTTGTGAGATACCTTACTTTCGGGTTTTTAATTGCTAATGGGTATAACGCTTAGCTTGTTTGGCTATGAAGCTGAAGCGTCTTTTACCAAATCAAATCGTGCGGATGGAACCGAATGAGAATTTCAAGCCGACGGCATCTTCCATGTCGCCAGAGAAATAGGATTTGTAGTAGATACCCAAGGTGAAGCTCCGGAACAGGTTCAGGCCTGCACTGGCTTCGCCGTAAAGACCACCATCGATTTCGATGTCTTCGGAATGACAGTTGGTGCAATTGGAAATACTGCGCTCGGATTCCAACATGTAGGAGGCGCCCCCGTGCAGGGACCAATAGGCGGGCACGGTCGAGTTAGAAAATTGCGTATAGCCCAACGCGAAATAAAGCGGAATGCCGGTGGCGCTGGAATCTGAACTCTCTTCATCCCCGCCGTAAACGCTTTCGGTGGTTTGGGAAAATTCATTGTTGTCGTCGTATTGAATAAAACCGAAGCCACCTGCGGCTGAGAATGCGTCATTAAAAAAGTACTCGCCTTCGAGGAAGAGGGCGGGTGCGTCAGGTTCGATCAGTTGCTCGTCTGCGACTTTTTCGTCGATATTGAGTGTTTCAAGCGTGACGTTAAAGAGCCATTTATTGGCGAGGGAGACGGACGGGGCTTGGGCGGCTTCGTCGGCAAATCCTGAGATCGGAAGTGACAGGAGGCTCGCTAAGGCAAGAACAGACAACGGTTTTTTGGGTGAAGACATGGGCTACTCCGGAAAATTTAACTATCCCTGTTTGGGCAGAACATCGCACGTCGTTGCTGTAATGGCGAGGTGCTAATGTGCTGGGGGTGTGCTCAAGCTGGTCATAATTTGAGCAGGTCGAGATGGTACAACAGTGCTCGCAGAAACGGAAGTCTTTCGATCACTAATGCTTGCGCGGGCGTCCCCGTTGTTTGACCGGCGCCTGTTCCTCAGGCTCGCTGACCTGCGGAATCGGCAAGCGTGAGATGCGGGCTGCATCCTCTGCAGGCACCCCTAACGCCATCAACAGCATTTCTGCGACAAGACTGTCAAATTGCGGAATCGAAACCCCTTCGACAAGACTGGTCATGGCGCCCAGGGTGGTGGAGACGACCACGGTCATTGCAATATCTTCATTCAAATAGCGAAAGTAGCCCTGCCGGGTGCCAGTTTGAAGATCACCACGCAGGTAAGCGGCGACCACCGAGCGCATCCCCTTGTGGTAGTGAAAAACACTGATCACCGCGCTGCCCCACACGGGATCTTCTTGCGCATGTAAAAGAAACATGCGCACACCAATAGTGACGCGTTGTGCGCCATTTTCAATGCCCTGGCTTACTAAGGTAACGCGATGCGACAGTTGGTTGGCGAGTTCTATTCCAACGGCCTCCAACACCTCTTCACGCGTGCGAAAATAGTTGTAGACGGTGCCGTTGGCGACATGGGCTTCTTCGGCGAGCTCATTCAAGGCCAATGCATCTACGCCTTTTCGCGCATAAATGCGAAAGGCGGCCTCCACTAACGCCTGCCGTGTGCGCGCCTTTTTTTTGTGGCCTCGTGTCAGCGTTTCGCCCGACGCTGTGTACTGAATGGAACTCGACTCCTCTGCCATAACAGCGCCTTCTCTTGTTGCGACACGAATGTATCAATATTGAGATATTATCATCATTCCCGGTTTGGGGTGTCTCAGTTGTTCTCCCCATTTTTGTTACCCCAACAGAGCGAGACACTTAGAAATCACCTGATTCGCCTGCGACGGAGCACCGTCGTGCATCACGACCCGGTCGGGCCTCACCACCGCGACCCACCCTTGTGGTGTCCCCAGCACCAAGTCGTTGCCGAAGGCCTCGACAAAAGAGTCTGAGGTGTTGCTGGTTTGGCCCCGCATTCCGATGTGCAAGCACTGCCCACCCATTGCCTGCCAGCGCGTAGCGGTGTTCGCGTCCAACAGGGTTTGCGGATCGATGCCAAACCCCACCAGCGTTAGATGATCCCCCAGCACATCGTCGCTCAGGCAAATATCGTCACCCTGTTTTACTAACGCCTGCGGTAACTGGCCACCACGACTCAATTTGATGTTGCCCCGCCCATGGGCGAATAATCCCTTTTTAAAGGCATTTTGTGGCTTGATTTTCAAATCGTCGAAATAAGCGCGCAACGGCGGAATCCAACGAATCGCCCGCACGACGCCGTGAATCGCTGCTGCTTGTGCATGGTTGCGCGGCATGATCAGGTGCCCCATGAATTTGGCCAAATTGATCATTTGCTTGGCATGCGGTTGGCGTTCGCTGTCATAGCTGTTGAGAATGGCAGGACTCGCTCGACCACGAATGACCCAGGCGAGCTTCCAGGAAAGATTGGCAGCGTCACGCAAGCCTGCGACCAAGCCCTGACCCACAAAAGGCGGGGTGATATGAGCAGCATCACCCACCAAAAACACACGCTCTTTTTGAAAATGACGACAGCAGCGGGCATGAAAACGGTAAACCGCATGCCGCTCGATGCTCAAGTCTTCGGCGCGGGCCCAGGGTGCCAACAGTGCCGCGAGTTTTTCTGGGCGCTCCATGTCGTCCCGGGTTTCGCCGGGTTGCAGCATGAACTCCCAGCGCTCACGCCCGCCGGGTGCTGGCATATGCGGGGTCGGGCGTTCGGGATCACAAATAAATTCCACGTGATCGATTGCCTCGGAGCCGCGTCGATGGGCATCCACGATCAACCAATCCTGTGTGTAAGTTTGGCCCTCAAAATCCATATTTATCAGCTGTCTAACCTTGGAGCTGGCCCCATCGGCCCCGACCAGATAACGTACCATTACGTGGCGCTTGTTGCCGTCTTCATCGATCAGCGTCACCGCGACACCGGCACCGGTTTGCTTTAGATCCTCCAGCGTCACCCCTAGGCGCACCATGACATTGTCGAATTTGTCTACCTGCTTGCGCAGTGAGCGTTCCAGCTCAGGCTGGTAGAAGGTCACCAGCTTGGGGTGCCCATCAATGCTGCCCGCCGTGTTGACGCGACCGTATTCACCCATCAACGGGCAATGCATTCTGACTTCCTGAATACCGATGCGTTCGAAGCTCTGATCGGTCAAACCGGCCAGCTGCAATATCCGCAAGGCTTCGTTATCTAATGCAATGGCACGCGGCATCATCAGGATGTCTTTCTCCCGATCGACCACCAGCGTTTTCACCCCATACCTACCCAATAATGCAGCCACGGCGGCGCCTACCGGGCCATAACCGACGATCAGTACATCAATCATTTCAGGCACATCAGTTGATTCAGGTGCATCACTCGATCCTGATGCATTAATTGATTCAGGCGCTGCGCCAACGCTTTTATGTGTATTCATACGTGATTCTCGATAGGAGGAGACAAGGCACTTCACTAGCTCACGGGTATATTTGTATCCTATATTGACACGTAATTCAATATTGAAGATAATTTCATTCAATCTCTACTCGCTAATGGATGCACCCCATGGCCACACTCAGTACGGCACAACCGGCGCGACACGCTTCTCCCACCGTTAGAGCGCAATCACTGGCTTACTTGATGTTCGAGAGCCCGGATCTCGATAAGGCGGAACGCTTTCTGACGGATTTCGGGTTGCGGCTCGCGCAACGTTCGTCGACTGGCTCGTCGACAGGTGCTTCGACAGAGTTGTATATGCGCAGCACCGGCACTGAACCCTTTTGTTATCGCGTGGTGCTCGGCGAAAAATCACAATTCATTGGCTTCGGGCTCACCGTTGCCACACGGGAGGATCTGGTAAAACTGAGCCAGTTGCCGGGAGCGTCCACGATCAACCCCTTGAAATACCCCGGTGGCGGTGAAGGCGTTCAACTCACTGATCCGTCCGGGTTCAGGGTTGAAGCCGTGTGCGGGCAAGCGCAGGTTGAACCGTTGCCGCATCGTGCGGCGGTGGCCTTTAATTTTGAGCAAAAAACTCCCCGCATTAATTGCACGCAGCGCCCACCGCAAACACCCCCCGAAGTGTTGCGACTTGGGCACGTCGTTATTGAAGTGGCGGATTTTCAAATCACCTGTGGCTGGTATACGCAGCATTTTGGCTTTATTCCCAGCGACGTACAGGTCTTGCCCGATGGCTCGCCTGCGGTTGTATTTTTACGTTTGGATCTTGGCGACACGCCTGCCGATCATCACACCATGGCTATGGCGCAAGGCTTTATGCCAAAGTACAGCCATAGCGCTTACGAATTGGTCGATGCCGATGCAGTTGGTATGGGGCAACGCATTTTGCGTGAACGCGGCTGGAAACATGCGTGGGGAATCGGTCGGCATATTCTTGGCAGCCAGATTTTCGATTACTGGCAAGACCCCTGGGGCAACAAGCATGAACATTATTGTGATGGGGATGTTTTTACCGCTGATGCGCCGATGGGTGTGCACCCGGTGAGTCGCGACGCCATGTCGCAATGGGGCCAGATCATGCCATCAAGTTTCACCCGACCGACACTCTCTCCGCGTGATCTCAAGGCGCTGGCGCATCACCTTCGACACAGCCCCGATTTAACGCTCCGTAAACTCATGACGCTGGCCAGGCTTTTCGCTTAATTATTAATGCAAGACAATTAATGCAAAACAGGAGAATGTTATGCCTCTCAATTTAGTACGTTTTAAAGACGCGGATGCGATTCGCTGGGGGGTAATGCAAGGCAATAGTGTACGCCCGCTAAATCTGCCATGCACCACAACGCAAGCCCTGCTGGCGCTGGGTAAGCAAGCGATTAAAACGGCAGCCGACAATGCGGCCGCTGACAACACGGATAAAGCAATAGCGTTAAGTTCGGTGACCCTGCTTTCGCCGATCACTGCGCCCAGCAAAATTCTGTGCCAAGGGGCTAATTATCGTCAGCACATGTTGGATTCCGGCGTGGACCCTGATGCCAAGAAATTCAATATGTTTTTCACCAAATCAACGGCCTCTATTACCGGCCCAACCGGGAATATCGTAAAACCTCGGCATGTCGAGCTGCTCGATTATGAAATCGAACTAACCTTGGTGCTGGGCAAAAAAACCGATGGCCCGGTCGATATCAAGAACCACAATTTGCATGAATATGTCGCAGGTATTTGTATTGGCAATGATATTTCGGCACGGGATGTGCAGATTCCGCAAATGCAATTTCACAAAGGCAAAAGTTATCGCACCTTTTGTCCGTTAGGGCCGGTGTTATGTTTGCTTGATTTGAATGAAATGCATTATCTGAATGAGCTGCAGCTGACGCTTTCCGTGAATGGCCAGACGCGCCAGTCGGACACAACGGCAAATCTGGTGTTAAAACCGGCAGAATCACTCAGCGAATTCTCACAAATCCAAGATTTTGAACCCGGCGATGTCGTAATGACCGGCACCCCCTCGGGATGTGCCTTGGGATTGCCATCGCCTACCGTTGTAAAAATCTCTGCATTGTTGCCAGAAGCTAAAAAATGGGAACTCTTTTTGAAATCGCAACAACGTCGCAGCCAGTATCTTAAAGTTGGGGACGTGATTGAAAGCCGGATCGTAAGCCGTGATGGTGTGATTGATCTGGGGGTTCAGCGCCATGTGGTCAGCGCCGGGAAATGATCAAAAGGTGGATGGTACGTCAGGACGCTTGGATTAATCCAAATTACCGGTACTATCCTCCGGCTGAAATCGATACCCGATTCCCGTCTCGGTCAGCAAGAATTTCGGATTGGCCGGTTCCTGCTCCAGTTTTTGCCGCAGATGCACCATGTAAGTCCGCAGGTAATGCGCTTGCTCCACACTATGCGGCCCCCACACTTCTTTCAGTAATTGCCGATGAGTAATGACTTTCCCGGGATTTTTAATCAATTGCAGCAGCAAGCGATATTCAATGGGTGTCAAATGCAGACGCTCGCCGTTACGTGAGACGCTGCGTTGGCTGAAATTAATGACGACATCGCCAAACGTAAATTCGTCAGTATTGTTGTTGCGTTGGCCCTCCTGGCGGCGCAGATGCGCACGAATGCGCGCCAGTAATTCGGCGGTGCCAAAGGGTTTGCTGAGATAGTCATCGGCGCCGACATCCAGTGCTTGCACCTTTTGTTGCTCGTTAGTGCGTGCAGACAGCACAATGATCGGCACCTGGCTCCAGGCGCGCACATCGCGAATGATATCAATGCCATCCATATCCGGCAGGCCAAGATCGAGGATCAGGATGTCAGGCTTGCGGGTGGCGGTTTCGATTAATCCCCGCTGACCATTTTCGGCTTCATACACATCAAACCCCGATGCTTCTAACGCAGCACGCAAAAAGCGACGGATTTGCTGCTCGTCTTCAATGATGACGATACGCGGTTGCGGATCATGTGACATGTCAGGGCTCTTGTGCGGCGTTGACGTGTGAGTCGGTGATGTTGCCAGCCTCATCGTGTTCAGGCAATGAAGGGGGTTCGCCGACCGGCAGTGAAAAGGTAAAGCAAGCGCCCCCTTGCGGCGTATTCTCGGCGTTAATTTTGCCACCGTGTGCTTCAACAATGGCACGACAGATGGCCAGGCCGAGCCCGACGCCAGGGGTGCTGGATTCTCGTTCACCACGGGCGAACATTTCGAAAATACGCTGTTCCATGCCTTTGGGCAAGCCGGGGCCATTATCGGATACCGCAACCCGTAACATATCGGCATACAGACTGACCGAGATTTTGACCTGGCTGCCCGGCGGCGTATATTTGGCTGCGTTTTCCAGCAAATTACAAAGTACGCGCTCAATCAACACGGCGTCGAACGACACCAGCGGCAAGGTGGTCGGCACATCAGTCATGATCTGGTGTTTTGCCAGCACGCGTTTGGTGGCGTGCAGCGAGGTGCCGATCACTTCTTCTATTGGTTGCCATTGCTTGTTGAGACGTAAACCACCGGCTTGCAAGCGCGCCATATCCAGCAGATTGACGATCAGGCTGATCATGCGCAGGGATTCTTCGTGAATGCTTTCTGCCAGATGATCTCGCTCTTCGTCGGACAGGTTTTTCTTGCCGTGCAGGGTGCTGGCCAACCCAACGATAACCGTGAGTGGCGTGCGCAGATCATGTGAAATCGCCGATAGAATCGAATTGCGCATGCGCTCCGATTCCATGTTCACCAGGGCATCTTGTGCCACTTCGACAAAGTGCACCCGTTCCAGTGCTAACGCCACTTGTGAGGCGCAGGTTTGTAGCAGTTGATATTGTTCTGGCTGGGTGATCTGCGAGGTGTCATCAGGCAGCAGCGCCAGCACACCACGGGTGCGCAAGGGCGCTTTCAGCGGCATATAGAGCACGGGGCTGGAAGGCAATGTTTGGGTTTGCAGGCCTGCAGGTTCTTGATGTTCGTACACCCATTGTGCAATACCCAGATCCAGTTCAGGCATGGTCGGTGCGGTGGTGTCTGCATCGGCAAGCGGGTGCAATTGATCTTGGCTGTCGGGCAACAAAAAGGCATGTTTACCCGGAAACAGGCCGCTGACATGCGACGTTGCGGTTTCGAGAATATTGGGCGTCATTAATCCCGTCGCGAGTTCTTTGGTAAGTGCGAACAGGGCGGAGGCCCTCAGTTCGCGATAACGGGCAATGCGTGCCTGGTAACTTAAATTGGCGGTGAGATTACTCGCCGCCAACGCCAGTGCCAGCATGACGGCAAAGGTGAACAGATATTGGGTATCGTTCACCGTAAAGGACATTCGCGGCGATATAAAGAAAAAATCAAACGCGGCCACGCTGATGAACGAGGCAAAAATGCCCGGCCCACGGCCCAGTTTTACCGTTATAAACAACACTGCTGCCAGATACAACATGACCACGTTGGCCGGGTCAAAGAGTTTGATCAACCCCGACGTCACCAGCGTCACCAATGAGCAAACTAATAGCGCCAGCACATACTGACGCGCGCCCGTGCGCTTGCCCGGCATTTGCGTTAGATCGTGCGCAGATGCGCGTCGTGAAGGTTCGTCGGGCTCTTTTTCATGACCCACGATATACACATCCATATCGATGGACTGATTCGCGATGGCTTCGGCCAGGCCGGGGCTCAACAAACGTTTTAACGGTGCACGTGCAGAACGCCCCACCACCAGTTTGGTGACATTGCGGCTGCGTGCATAGCTCACCAGCGTGCCGGTCAGCTCGGTGCCATTGAGGGTAGCCGTTTCGGCACCTAATTCCTGGGCCAGACGCAAGATTTTGAGAATGCTTTCACGTTCACCCGCTGGCAGGCGCTGCAGTGCGGGCGTTTCTACATAAACGGCCAGCCAATCGGCTTTCAGATTCGCCGCCAGGCGCGCTGCGCTGCGCACCACCTTGGCGGCACTCGCTCCCGGCCCGACGCAGACCAACAAGCGTTCGCGGGCCTGCCAGACACCGCTGATGGCCTGATCGGTGCGGTAATCGCGCATGTCAGCATCCACGCGATCTGCAGTGCGGCGCAAGGCCAACTCGCGCAATGCCATTAAATTCCCCTTGCGGAAAAAATTCTTGGCAGCGCGTTCGGCCTGGTGGGGAATATAGACTTTGCCAGCGCGCAGGCGCATCAGCATTTCGTCGGGGGAGAGATCGACCAGGGTGACTTCGTTGGCGTTATCAAACACATGATCGGGTACGGTTTCATACACACGAATGCCGGTGATTTGGCCGACGATATCGTTGAGGCTTTCCAGGTGTTGCACATTGACAGTGGTATAGACGTCGATCGCAGCGTCGAGCAGTTCCTCGATATCCTGCCAACGTTTTAAATGACGCGAGCCCGGCACATTGGAGTGCGCGAGCTCGTCCACCAGGATCAGTTTGGGTTTGCGTGCCAGCGCACCGTCCAGATCGAATTCGCGCAAGGTGTTACCCTTGTATTCGATCTGGCGTAGCGGCAAGCACTCCATGCCATTGATCAGTTCAGCCGTGTCGGCGCGGCCATGGGTTTCGACGAGCCCGACCACGACATCCACGCCCTCCTGTTTTTTCAGGCGGGCGGCGGCGAGCATGGCGTAGGTTTTACCTACCCCCGCGTTGGCGCCGAAAAATATTTTCAGGCGCCCGCGTTGTTGCTTGGCTTCTTCGCGCTGGATTTTCTCCAGCAGGGCATCGGGGTCGGGGCGTTGGCTTTCACCTGTCATGTTCGGTTGCTCGTCATGGTCTGTTACCTGTCATGATCTATCCCCATCATCGCATAGGCTGCATTCGCGTTTACTGTCTGCAGCTATTGGCCAGTCGCATGCTGTTGATCAAGCGCCAGATTTAATTGCAGTACATTGACACGCGGTTCGCCAAACAATCCCCATTGGCGGCCCTCGGTATGTTGCAGGATCAGCGCCTCCACCTGCGCTTGCGGCAGTTGTCGCAGGCGCGCTACGCGGCCGGACTGATAAAGCGCAGCGGCAGGGCTGATATGAGGGTCGAGGCCACTGCCTGAGGCCGTTACCAGATCGACCGGCACTTTGGCCGTATTCTCAGGATCAGCGTCGCGCAGTGCCTTCAACCGACCCTCCACGGCGGCCTTGAGTGCGGGGTTCAAGGGGCCGAGGTTGGAGCCGCTGGAGGCGGCGGCGTTATAAGGCGCCGGGCCAGTGGCAGAGAGGCGTCCCCAGATGTATTTCGGGTCGGTGAATTCCTGCCCGATCAGCGCGGAGCCGATGGTCTTACCGTTGGATTCCACCAAGCTGCCGTGCGCTTGTTCGGGGAATAATGTCTGGCCGACGCCCGTCGTCAACAGTGGGTAGGCAATCCCGGTAATGCCGCTCAACAGAATGAAAACCGAAAGTGCAGGGCGTATAACGCTGTGGGTAGGTGTCTCTTTCGTGATCGTCTCTTTCATATGCGCCTCCTCAGGCAAGTCCAAGCAGGGTAATCAGTACGTCAATGATCTTGATACCCACAAACGGTACGATCAGCCCGCCCAATCCATAAATCAGCAGGTTGCGACGCAACAGGATGGCGGCACCCAGTGCTCGATAAGGCACGCCCTTGAGGGCAAGCGGTATCAGAAACACAATGATGATGGCGTTGAAAATGACCGCCGAGAGAATCGCCGAGTTGGGACTCTCCAGCCCCATGATGTTGAGCGCATTCAATTGCGGATAGGTCGACGCAAATGCCGCCGGGATAATGGCGAAATATTTCGCCACATCGTTGGCGACGCTAAACGTCGTCAGTGAGCCGCGCGTCATCAGCATCTGTTTGCCGATTTCCACCACTTCGATCAATTTGGTGGGGTTGGAATCGAGATCCACCATGTTACCGGCTTCTTTGGCGGCCTGGGTGCCGGTGTTCATGGCCACGGCGACGTCGGCTTGCGCGAGCGCAGGGGCGTCGTTAGTACCGTCACCGGTCATGGCAACCAGTTTGCCTTCTGACTGATGGCTGCGAATCAGCTTCAGTTTGGTTTCAGGCGTTGCTTCGGCGAGGAAGTCATCGACCCCGGCTTCGGCGGCGATCGCGGCGGCGGTGAGTTTATTGTCGCCGGTGATCATGATGGTTTTGATCCCCATGCGGCGTAGCTCGGCAAAGCGCTCCTTGATGCCACCTTTGACGATATCCTTGAGTTCGATTACGCCCAGCACCTTGGCACCTTCGGCAACGACCAGCGGTGTGCTGCCACGGCGCGATACATCATCCACCAGTTTGCTGAGCGCGGGCGGAAAGGCCTGCCCCTGGCTTTCGACCAGTTCGCGAATGGCACTGACAGCGCCTTTGCGGATTTTACGGTTGCCCAGGTCAACGCCACTCATGCGTGTCTGTGCCGAAAAGTGAATAAAATTCGCCTCCAGCTCTTTCACATTACGCTCACGCAAATTAAAGCGTTGCTTGGCCAGTATCACAATGCTGCGGCCTTCGGGGGTTTCGTCTGCTAGTGACGACAGTTGTGCGGCATCGGCCAGGGTTTGTTCGGCGATGCCGGGGGCAGGCAAAAAGGCGGATGCCTGGCGGTTGCCGAGGGTGATGGTGCCGGTTTTGTCGAGCAACAACACATCGACATCGCCCGCTGCTTCCACGGCGCGCCCGGAGGTGGCAATCACGTTGGCATACAGCAAACGGCTCATGCCAGCGACGCCAATGGCAGACAGCAAACCACCGATCGTCGTGGGAATCAAACACACCAATAACGCCACCAGTACGGTGATGGTGATTGGCGTGCCGGCACCTGTAACGGCCACACTGAACTGCGAAAAAGGCAACAAAGTAGCGGTCGCCAGCAGAAACACGATCGTCAACGCCACCAGTAAAATGGTGAGGGCGATTTCGTTCGGCGTTTTCTGGCGTTTGGCGCTTTCGACCATGGCAATCATGCGATCCAGAAAGGCTTCGCCGGGGTTGACCGTGACTTTCACCAAAATCCAGTCGGACAACACCCGCGTGCCGCCGGTGACAGCAGAGAAATCGCCGCCGGCTTCACGAATGACAGGGGCGGATTCACCCGTGATGGCCGATTCATCGACAGAGGCCACACCTTCTACCACCGTACCATCAGCGGGGATCACATCGCCCGCTTCTACCAGCACCATATCGCCTTTGCGCAGATCGCTGCCGGGCACCGACGTATAAGCACTGCCGGATTTTGGTTCCTTAAGCTTTTTCGCCATCGTGACTTTTTTCATGCCACGCAATGCCGCAGCTTGCGCTTTACTACGCCCTTCAGCGAGCGCTTCGGCAAAGTTCGCAAACAGTACGGTGAACCACAACCAGACGGTGATACCAAAGATAAAGCCGGGGGCGGCTTCTCCCTGACCTCCCAAGGATTGCCACCACAGTAACGTCGTTAATAGGGCACCCAGATAGACCACAAACATCACCGGATTCTTGATCTGAATCTGGGGCGACAATTTTTTAAAGGAATCCACTACGGCCGGGCGTATCAGCTGGGGATCAAAAAGCGATTGCGCCGCCGATTTCTTGCTACTCATGAACCACTCCCAATGAAACATTGTTCATCATCAAATGTTCTACCACCGGGCCTAGCGCGAGCGCAGGCACATAGGTGAGAGCACCTACCAGCAATACCGTGCCTATCAGCAGCGCGATGAATAACGGGCCGTGTGTGGGCATCGATCCGCTGGTAATGGCTAATTTCTTTTTGCCAGCAAGCGAACCGGCCAGCGCCAGCACGGGCACCAACACGCCAAAACGCCCGAACCACATGGCCAAACCGAGCCAGAAGTTGTAGAACGGTGTATTGGCCGACAGACCCGCAAAGGCGCTGCCGTTATTGTTGGCGGCCGACGAAAACGCGTAGAGAATTTCGCTGAAACCGTGGGTGCCGGGGTTGTAAATACCGGCTTTACCCGCATCGGTCATCACCGCGATCGCAGTACCGATCAGCACCAGGGTGGGGGTGACCAAAATGGTGATCGATACGACTTTCATATCGAACGCTTCGATTTTCTTGCCCAGATATTCGGGGGTGCGACCAATCATCAGACCCGCCAGAAACACCGCCAGAATGGCGAATACCAGCATGCCGTAGAGGCCTGAACCGACGCCGCCAAAGATCACCTCGCCCAACTGCATCAACCACATTGGCACCAGGCCACCAAGCGGCGTGAAAGAGTCGTGCATACCATTGACGGCACCGCACGAGGCGGCCGTGGTGATGGTGGCAAACAGGCTGGTCGTTACAATGCCAAAGCGTGTTTCCTTGCTTTCCATATTGCCGCCGGCCTGAAGCTCGCTGGCCGTTTGATCGACGCCCAATGCAGTGAACATCGGGTTACCGACCTGTTCGAAATACACGGCGACCAGATACATACCGATAAAAATAAAACTCATGGCTCCCAACACCGCCCAGCCTTGGCGCTGATCGCCGACCATGCGACCAAACACCAGACACAACGCGGCAGGAATCAGAAAAATCGAGACCATTGCAACGAAATTACTCAGTGGTGTAGGATTTTCAAGCGGATGCGCCGAATTGGCATTGAAAAATCCACCGCCGTTGGTACCGAGTTGCTTGATGGCTTCTTGCGATGCAACCGGCCCCATCGCGATGGTTTGGGTTTGGCCTTGCAGTGTGGTGACGTCTTGATAAGCATCGAAATTTTGAATCGTGCCTTGTTGTATCAGCACCAACGCCGCGATCAAACTCAGTGGCAGTAGGATGTATAACGTGCTGCGTGTGAGGTCGACCCAGGCATTGCCAATGGATTGGCTGTTATGGCGGGCAAGGCCGCGAATCAGCGCAATGGCTACCATAATCCCCGTGGCGGCCGACATAAAGTTTTGCACGGCCAGCCCGAACATTTGCGTGAGGTAACTCATCGTCGTTTCACCCGCATAGCCTTGCCAGTTGGTGTTGGTGACAAAACTGATCGCTGTGTTGAACGACGAATCAGTGCTGACGGCTGCCATGGCCTGCGGGTTGAGTGGCAACGACGCCTGCAAGCGTTGCAAGGCATATACCACCAGTACGCCGAGCAGGTTAAAGACCACAATCGCTAAGGCATACTGCTTCCAGTTCATTTCCTGCTCGTGCTTGACTCCGCACAGACAGTAAAAGCCGCGTTCAAGCGCAGTAACGCCGGCTATAGGGTTCATGATCCGGGTGATGTAAGTTGCGAGTGGATAGGCGAACAGCAGCAAGACACCCAGATAGAGGGTCAACTGCAAAACGGCGTATTGCGTCATCAGAATTTCTCCGGGTTAAGGAGGGCGTATACGAGGTAACCCAGCAAAAGCACGGTCAGCCCGCCCGCCAATAGAGTAAGACCGCTCATGATTTGCCTCCGAGTTTATCCAGTCCGATAATCAGGCCCCATACGGCGCCACCGAACAGCAGAATCAATCCAACGTATAAAAGATCCATGACAAGCTCCTTGTTGGGGGATTACGGGTAAAGATATGCCCAATCGTATGCAGGCCGTGCCAAAAATTAGGTAAAGGGTGTAAAAATCGTGTAAAAACGCCTATTGTTGGCAGTCGCTCCTTTTGGCGCCATAAAAAATAACGATTGCGAATACTTCCCGTTAATTCAGTTCATTACGTGTTTTTAAGCACCTGAAAATATGTTCCCCAGCCCCTGGCAGAATGCTCTGCCATTTGCATTTCTGATCGCTACCCTGTTGGTGCAAGGTCTGTCACCCTGGATAGCGTCTGCCCGTCGCTATCATCAACCCCTGGCCGCTGCTTTGCTGGTGTTGAGTATTGCATCCGCCCTCTGGGTAGGTTTGGTCGAGTGGGTAGTCGTCATCCCATTGAGTCTTCTTTATGGCGTTGCCTGGTGCGCGGCCAATCTCGCCGCTTCATTACCGCGTTATGTTGCATTACTGCTTACAGTGGGATTAGCGTTTGCGTTGGCCACCCATAAACTGCCGGGTTTTCATGGGCAACTCTGGCTGGACGCCGTGCAATTCAGCGAGCACTCCCGGCCCTTTACCCTGATCGCAAATTTGGATAAACCCTGGGTGGGAGCAATTATTCTGCTGGCGTTTGCCCCTTTTTCTCGTGGTACGTTTTCACCGGCAATGTGTGGACTATGGTCATTGGGAGGGGCTGTCGCCCTGATACTGGTTGGGATACTCCTCGGTGTTCCGATCGAGCCCAAATGGCAGCCTGCCATCGGCGTATTCCTGCTGCATAATCTGTTTTTAACCTGTGTTGCCGAAGAAGCCTTTTTTCGTTTACTGATACAGTCCCCACTGTATGCGACATTAAAATCCTGGCGCTGGGGTGCCAGTGTCAGCATAGTCATGGTTAGCCTGCTGTTTGGTGCCGTCCACTTTCGCACCGGGGTTCCCTGGGATGTGCTGGCGTTGGTGACATTAGGCGGATGCGTCTATGCGACGGTGTTTCACGTAACGCGCTCCGTGCATTGGGCCATCGCCACACACTTTCTGACAAACGCGTTGCATGTTCTGTTATTGCGGTATCCGCTACTGTAGCCATTGCTACACGATTTCACGTAGTCTCGACGTGTCTGGTTAAAACAATAAAAAAGGAGAATACGATGCAACGCAGCCGCTGGGGATGGGGTTACGCTAACCAATTGGACGCCCTGCAGGGCACCGTTAAACGTGCAGCCATGTTTTTTGGCGCACTGGAGCACCAGAATGCGGTACCCGATGAGGCCGTGCAAGTCCCGGCACCACGGCTGTCGATACCAACCGCATTGCAAACCATGGCCGATGCCGCCCCGCTCACCCGTGCCCGCTACACCTGGGGAAAATCCTATTGCGATCGTGTGCGCGGTTTTTATGGGGATTATTCCGCAGCACCGGATTTTATCGTGCAACCGCAAAACGAAGCGCAAGTACAGCAGGTATTGGAGGTGTGTGACGCCGAGAAGCTGGCGGTCATTCCCTTCGGGGGTGGTTCCAGTGTGACGGGCGGGGTAGAGGCGCGTCTAGGTAAAAATCATCGCGGCGCCGTAACGCTAGATATGAGTCGCATGCAGCGCTTGCTGGAGGTGGATGCCACCTCACTAACGGCGCATCTGCAGGCGGGCGTCTTCGGCCCTGCACTGGAATCGCAATTAGCCGCGCATGGATTGACACTGCGGCATTTTCCACAGTCGTTCGAGTTTTCAACCCTGGGGGGTTGGATCGTGACACGGGCCGGCGGGCATTTCGCCACGCTCTACACGCATATCGATGAATTGGTGCAGTCGATACGCATGCTCACACCGCAAGGCGTGCTCGAAACGCCGCGTTTGCCTGCCTCGGGCGCCGGGCCCGATGCCAATCGCATGATCACTGGCAGTGAAGGCACCCTGGGGGTCGTCGTCGATGCCTGGATGCGTGTACGCCCACGCCCGCTATATCGTGGCAGTGCCAGCGTGCATTTTAGCGAGTATATGCAAGCGGTCGCCGCCACGCGTGCGATTGCGCAATCGGGGCTTTATCCCGCCAATTGCCGATTGCTCGACGCCAAGGAAGCCTTTATGAATCAAGTCGTCGCCGATGGCAGCAGTGTATTAGTCATCGCTTTTGAGTCGGCGGATCACCCGGTCGATGCTTGGCTCGAACGCGCTCTGGCCATCGCCAGTGATCATGGTGGTATCTGTCCCGCAGGGGCATCGTTACGCGCTGGCGCTAATGGTGAGCGTGGCAGCGATGCGGGCGAGCAATGGCGGGCGTCCTTTTTGGCCGGTCCTTATTTGCAAGATGCGATGCTGCAAGCGGGCATTTTGGCCGATACCTTTGAAACCGCCTGCACCTGGCAAGCGTTCCCGGCCCTTTATACCGGCGTTATTCAGGCGGTGCAGCAGGCGCTCACCGAGGTGTGTGGCGGCGGCGTTGTCACTTGTCGTTTCACCCATGTGTACCCCGACGGCCCGGCCCCTTATTTCACCTTTTTGGGCAAGGCCCGGCGGGGTGCCGAACTTGAGCAATGGCAGGTGATCAAAACCGCTGCCAGTGTGGCGCTGCGACGCTGGGGCGGCAGCATTACACATCATCATGCCGTGGGGCGCATGCACAAGCCCTGGTACGCACAGGAGTGTCCGCCCTTGTTTGCCGACAGTCTGCGCGCAGTGAAGGCAACGCTCGACCCGCATGGCATCCTGAATCCCGGTGTGCTGCTCGATTAAAATACCGTATCATCGTCAAGGTTAACCACTGTGATAAAACGCGGAGTTGCATAATGACAGACACAGTAATTGACGGTGTTGATTATGGCCCATTGGCCTTGCTGTTGGGCGTTTGGGAGGGGGACAAAGGGGTCGATAAAGCCCCCGAAAAAGACGGCGAAGAACGCAACCTGTTCTACGAAACTCTCCTGTTCGAAGCGGCCGGGGATGTGACTAACGCCGAAGAGCAGACGCTGGCGGTGGTGCGCTATCACCAGATCGTTCATCGCAAAACCACGGGCAAAGTGTTCCATAACGAGTCGGGTTACTGGACATGGGATTCCAAAACGGGCGAGATCGTGCAGTCGTTTGCAATCCCTCGTGGAGTGGCTTTGGTGGCGGGTGGCCGCGCCAGCGCAGACCCGCAAAACCCGGCTGCCACGATCGTTGAAGTCAAAGCCGTGGATGGCGACAAGGATTGGGGTATCGCGCAGTCACCGTTCATGCGGGACAAGGCGCGCACCGTGTCCTTCAGCCATAAAATAACGGTGGAGGGGGATTCGATGGTGTACTCGGAATCTACCTTGCTCGATATTTATGGCCGTTCTTACGACCACACCGATATCAATCGTTTGAAGCGGGTCAACAAGGGTTAATAGACCCTTGCGAAAGCGGGCCGGTGTGGATCACCTTGCACTGGCCCGTAATCTTTCACGATCCGCTTTAACTCCTTTACCACGTTAACCGCTCTCGCCTCCATCGTCGTCGGCATTACGGTCGATACCAATGCCTGAGGTGCCCCTCCGTTACCGCTCAATACCTCTTTGCACCGCATCACTACGCTACTTTTACTACAGGTCGCCTTAAGCATTTGATAATTTTTTGATGTTTGTTTGAGGTTATTTTGTTGCACTCGATCGTAGAGTGGACTCATGACCTCAAGAGATATATGCATGCCCTGGCACCTCTGCGACTACTGGATCAAAACGGCAGGACGCTACCTGATCAGTGGCGGCGCAGCCACTGCATTGCATTGGGGCCTCATGACCTTGCTGATGATTGCAGGCTTATCCCCCGGCACATCAACGGCATTGGGGGCGTTGGCGGGCGCGTTGTTCAATTACGTGTTGCAGTTTCACTTTACCTTTCGTTCCAGCCAAGCCCATGTTGAAGCGGTGCCCCGCTATCTGCTCATTACCTTGTTGAGTTGGTGTGTCAATAACGCGCTGTTTGCAATTCTGCACGGTTTTGCATCACAGACGGTTGTGAGGGCTCAGTTCCTTACCACCCTGTGCGTTACCGCGCTCAATTTTGTTCTTTATCGGAGATTTGTGTTCAATGAACGCCATCGTATCCCGAAGAGTTCGTGATGATGAACCCGTGCTGTCTATTGTTGTCCCTGTTTACAACGAGCGGGACGTATTGCCGGTATTTCTGCAGCGACTCATGGCTGTCGTTACGCGCATTGGGCTTAGTACCGAACTGATTTTCGTCGACGATGGAAGCAAAGACGACAGCGCCGCGTATCTGATTGAACAGTCGCTGCGTATTCCGATTCTTCGCGTGGCGCGGTTGAGTCGCAATTTTGGCAAGGAAGCGGCACTTACCGCTGGCCTCGATCTGGCGCGAGGCGCTGCCACCGTTATTATTGACGCAGATCTGCAAGATCCACCCGAAGAGATTCCGCGCATGATCAATGCCTGGCAGGAAGGCGCTGACGTAGTTTGCATGCGTCGTTCTCAACGTGCCGGTGAAACCGCATTCAAACGACTGAGCGCACATCTTTTCTATCGCCTTCTCAATCGCATCAGCCGTTTTGATATTCCAGAGGACACCGGTGATTTTCGGTTGATGAGTCGGCGTGTGGTGGATGCGCTTCGGCAATTGCCAGAACGTCAGCGATACATGAAAGGGTTGTTTGCCTGGGTGGGGTTTCCGACCACCCTGTTGATGTATGCCCGCGACGCCCGTGCAGCAGGAAAAACCAAATGGAATTATATGGCGTTGTTCGGGCTCGCGTTCGAGGGTATTACGTCTTTTTCCATTACGCCATTACGTTGGGCCACCGCCCTGGGCAGTATCGCTGCCATCGCCGGGGCTCTATTTGGGCTGGGAATCGTGATCAAAACGTTACTCTATGGCGATGCGGTGCAAGGGTATCCGTCGTTAATGGCAGTCATTACTTTTCTGGGTGGCATTCAGTTGGTGAGTATAGGATTGCTGGGCGAATATGTCGGAAAAACCTATTTTGAAGCCAAACAACGCCCGATGTACCTCATACAAGACGTTATTGAGGGGCGAGCAGTGGCGCGTTCATCGGTGCATACTCCGTTGCAGGAGGGTGTTACACGTGTTGCGTCGTTTTGATCTTTGGTGGTTAGCCCTGCTAAGTTTGCTTGTCGTGCGTTTGCTTATGATGGCGTTGATTCCGCTGATGGATACCAGTGAGCCGCGCTACGCTGAAATTGCCCGCACCATGCTTATTTCTGGCGACTGGATAACGCCCTGGTTCGAGCCCGGCGTTCCGTTCTGGGGTAAACCACCATTGTCCTTTTGGGGGCAAGCGCTGGCCATGCAGGTGGGAGGCGTCAATGAGCTTGCCGTGCGTATGCCATCGTTGCTTGCAACGCTATTAACGCTGGTATTGCTTTATCACTTTGTACAACCTTTTCTGGGCCGACCTACCGCCAGGTTGGCGGTGTTGATGTGTGCGAGTACGCTGTTGATGTGGGTTGATGCCGGGGCGGTAATTACTGATCCATATCTTACCCTTGGCGTTACCTTAAGCCTGGTCGCTTTCGCCAGAGTGCAAGTACAATCCAATCTGTTCTGGCGCTATGCATTTTTTGTCGGGCTAGCGCTGGGTTTGCTCGCAAAAGGGCCTCTGGCGTTAGTGCTGATCGGATTCCCGGTCGTGGTGTGGTGGTGGAGTAGTGAGAATAAACGCGCTTGCCTGCAAGCATTGCCTTGGGGACGCGGGCTGCTGCTGACCGCTCTATTGGCGTTCCCTTGGTATATCGCTGCAGAAATCAAAACACCGGGTTTTCTGCACTATTTTATTGTGGGTGAGCACGTGCTGAGATTTTTGGACCCGGGGTGGCAGGGGGATTTATATGGCAACGCCCATCAACGCCCGCATGGCATGATTTGGATGTATCTGCTGGTGGCTGCGCTACCTTGGAGTCTGGCGTTCTTGGGGTTGGGTTTGGGTAGGCTGATGAAGCGCTCTGCGCAAGCGGTCGATCACCCTGTCATGCAACGCTATTTGCTTGCCTGGACGAGTGTGTGCGGATTGCTGTTTACGCCGGCAGGCAATATTTTACCGACCTATGTGCAGCCTTCACTACCTGCATTATGTGTGCTCACTGCGTGGTGGCTAGGGTTGGCGTATACCAGAAAAGGCGAAGCCAGTGCGAAGCAAAGCACGCTTGAGTTCAGTACCGCATTCACACACGGGCTTCCCGCCAAGATGGCATCCATTGCAATTGCCTTGGCCCTCGTGATGGGCGCTGTAGGCATTTGGGCGCATCAGCATGAATCGACACTGAAAACAGAAAAATCGCTGGTAGCGTTTTATCAGTCGATGTCAACAAGTGACGCACCGCTGGTGTATCTCGACACGCGTCCGTATTCGGCGCGCTTCTATTCGCGCAATCATGCCTCACTTTTTGATGCTCCAACCCTGGCAAGTTTCCTTAGCGACAGTGAGCTTACCGTTCATGTGGCCGTTCCGCACCACATTCTGGCTGTGCTAAATCGCCGCTTGCCTACACCATTGAATGCAGAGTTTCGCAACAAGCGCTATGCTCTGGTAACACTCAAGGCCAACGATACCAACCGTTATCACGTGATTAAAGCCTTGGCTCAAACTTGACACGGGACTCCCCATGCCGACCGCTGATGGCATCAGAATGCTGATTGTCGAAGACCATTTGGCGCTTGCCGAAAACCTCTTTGAGTATTTTGACCAGAACCGATTCATACTGGATTTTGCCCCTGATGGGCTGACGGCGCTGCATTTGCTGGCAACCAATACCTATGATGTGATTGTATTGGATGTAATGTTGCCGGGTGTGTCCGGTTACGAAATATGCCGCCGCATTCGCACCGACCTTAAATGTAATACACCGGTCATCATGATGACCGCCAAAGATCAGTTGCAGGACAAGGAACAGGGGTTTGCCCAAGGGGCCGATGATTATCTGGTAAAACCCTTCAATTTACGCGAGCTTGAGTTACGCGTGCTGGCGCTTGATCGCCGCCACCGCCCACCGCGTGACCGGTTGCAGGTGGGCAAACTCAGCTTTGATCCCGGTACACTTAAAGCGACTCTGGAAGGGTGTGATCCGCTGACACTCAGTGGGAGCGCAGCACGGTTACTCGAGACCTTTATGCGCGCGTCCCCCAATATTGTGACGCATGAACAACTGCAAGACGCCTTTGGCACGAATCGAGAAATGGATGCAAATACATTACGGACACATGTCTACATGCTTCGCAAACAATTGCAGCAAAGCTTTGGTGATCCAATGATTAAAACCATACATGGGCGTGGCTATCGTCTGCAACCGCCGGGTGCGTAAAACACATGCGATCCATATCCGCACGGGTACATCTGACTTTTTTTGCATTTAGCATTACTGTCGCCGTCGCCATGGTGGTATTGCTGATGATTGTCAATGATGACCTCGAATCCACCATGCTGCAAAATGATCTCGACGATGAGATCCACTTTCTGCTTACACGTCATCCGCAGGATCAAAAAATAGAGTGGGAGAGTGCAGGTATCAAGATTTTTTATATTCCTGCCGGTAGCCAGCAAACATCGAAACTACCAGCAATATTTGAAGGCTTACCGCTGCCCTTTAGTGGTGAAATAGAATTCGGGCGACAAACATTTTTGGTGCGTACCGAGCAATTACCACACGCTCAAATATTTGTGGCGCGTGATATCTCTGCCTTTGAAGAGCGTGAAGCATCGTTTCAGATGATATTGGCTGTGGCGTCGGCGGTAATGCTGCTATTCACCTATTTTTTTGCCAAGCTGGGAAGCCAGCGATTAACGCGCCTTCTGCGCGATCTTACGCACCGCATGCAAAACATTACGGCGGGCAAGCAAATGTCCCGGCTGCCACACGACTATATCGATACTGAACTGCGGATGATCGCGGTGACCTTCAACGCGTTTCTTGACCAACTTGAAGCGTTTGTGCGTCGCGAGCAATCCTTGACGAATCTCGCCAGCCATGAACTGCGTACGCCCATTGCGGTGGTGTCGGGGGCTGTCGATATCTTGATGCGGCGTGATCGGCTGGATGTAAATGATAGAAAAACCGTTGAGCGAATTGGTCACGCTTGTGAAGAAATGAGTGCCAATGTCGATATGCTGCTGAAATTAACCCGTCGTACCGACACTAAACATCAGTTTGAGAAAATAGATGTACCCGCGTTGGTGCGTGAAGTATTGGACGATCTCTCAGGGCGTTTTCCAGTGGATACACGAGTGGATACGGCGGGGCTTGTTGCAATGACACTGGATACAGACCGCACCTTATTGAAGATGTTACTGCGCAATTTGCTTCAAAATGCTTTGCAACACACGGATAGCCGCGTTCGCGTAGTGACGGGTGATAATTGTTTGCAGGTGGTGGATAACGGCGCAGGCTTGCCGGAAGCGCTGCGTGCACTAATTTCGGGTGAAAAAGATTTCGCGATGAATATTGGCTATGGCGGACTCGGGCTTTATATCGTGATGTTAATTTGTAGCAAGCTTGGTTGGCATTTACAGGCTGTGGCGGGCGAAAATGGCGGAACGGTTGTCAGTGTAAATATACCGTCGCAATCCGACAAATAGAGTTTAGGTGCTTTTAATTGGCGTCAGCCCTTATCGCTTTAGGCTTGTTCCTGCGTCAGGATAGAGACGGCCCCCTAGGTCTATCGCTATAATCTGAAGCAATCTTCGCATTTCCATGAGCCCCCCATGCGTAAACGCCCGCAGCAACAACGCTCCCGTCAGATGGTAGATACTCTGATCGATGCGACCGCCCGCTGTATCGCCCAGCGCGGGCTAGATGGCACCAGCACGCCAGTGATTGCCGAACTGGCAGGGGTGAGCGTGGGCTCGCTGTATCAATATTTCGAGAGCAAAGAAGCCCTGATCGACGCACTGGTAGAACGCATCGCCCAGCAAATAACGCAGGTACTGAGGGCCGGTGTACCGACATCAGAGCACCTGAGCCTGCCACAATTGACGCGTAATGCCATTCGCGCCGCGTTGGTGTTGTTGCATAGCAATGAAGGGCTCTACCTGGAATTGGTGCGCAATTGGTATCGATTGCCTACCCACCGCGTGGTTGATACCCTGCAGCAGTTTTTTCTTGAGATTACGCGGTTATATTTCACCAAGCATCATCGACAATGGCAGGTAGAAAACCTGCATACCAAGGTGTTCGTGATCGTCAACAGCACCATATTCACCGTGGTGCGTTATTTAAGTGAGGAACCGCCGTTTATCTGTGAACGAGAGCTGACCGATGAGTTGACCCTTATGATCAGCGCTTATCTGGGTGTCACCGAAAAAGGAGCAATATAGAGGGTGAGTCAGCTGCATAATGGGCTGATGCGGTTGTCAGTGGGGCCGCGTCTTTTAAAAATAGAATTAAAAATAAAAATATCAATACGTTAGCGATATCTTGACGGTTCAGGAGCCTGCGGGGCTGACCTGCAAACGACGTACTGAGCTGCGGGATCATGACTATAATCAAAGCTTGTGTTCAGATTGGATGCACGTAGCTTGGGTGAGGTCTTCGGTGAAGCCAACAAAACAAAGACTGACGGATCGCTCCGTTGTTCAGGCGTCTTCGACGCCTGCTTTTGTTGCGGCTGATGCCGGTATCTGTCTCGATAATGCCACTGCGTTTAAAGACCTGTTCGATATTCTTCCCTTTGCGATTCAACTGATTGATCTTGAAGGCCAGATAACCTATAGCAATGCGGCGCTGGTCGATTTGCTGGGCTATTCAATAGAAGAATTGACGGGCAGACGCCTGTGGGATTCACAGACCCCCAACGCCCCTTGTGCGTCAGGTATGTTTTTCAGCGACGCGTTGCGAGATCAGCCCAGACCTTCCCCCTGTTTGTTGCGGTTTGAACACAAGGCGGGACACCCGCTGGATATTCAGCTGCAATGGGTGCATCAGAAGGATGTTGAAGGCAAGCTCAGCGGCTTTTTATTGATGCTGACGGATATTACGCCACGCCTTGCGCTGGAGCACCAGCATCAGTTTTATACCCGCATTCTGCAGAATGTGGCTGACGCCCTCTGTGTGTTTCGTGCCAGTGACGACATTGTTATTTATGCCAACCCCAAATATGTTGCCATGTTTGGTTACGATGCCGACGAGATCGTAGGGACACCAATAACGCAGGTGTTTGCACATTCTCACCAGAATACATCTGAGCGCCCGGAGCCGATATTTGCTGGATTCGATTATCAAAAACCATGGATGGGTGAGCAGCAACACAGCAAAAAAGATGGCACGTCCTTCTGGGCCCGAGTGTTGGTGTCGAGTTTCGAACATGGTGATGACGGCACCGTCTGTGTTGCCGTCTTTGAAGATATTACCGAAAAAAGGGCAGAAGAAACCAGACGACAACTCAGCGAACGAAAATACCGTGATCTGTTTGAAAATTCGCGTGACGCCATTCTGATTATCGAGAATGAAAAATTTGTGGAGTGTAATCAGGCGACGCTGGACATGCTCGGTTATCACGACAAACAGGATTTTCTGCAGCAGCACCCCTCCAAACTGTCGCCTTTAAAACAACCTGACGGCAGAGATTCGGGAGAAAAAGCCGATGAGATGATGCAAATTGCGCTGGAGAAAGGCAGCAACCGCTTTGAGTGGGATCATGTGCGTGCCAATGGCGAGGTGTTCCCGGTAGAAGTGTTACTGACACCCCTGATCACTGAAAGCGGAACCCGTGTGATACATACGGTGTGGCGAGACATCACGGTACAAAAGCATCAACGCCAGCGTATTTATCATCAAGCGAATTTTGATAGCTTAACCGATTTACCCAATCGCTTGATGGCGATGGATCGGCTTGAGCAAGCGCTGAAAGAATCGCAGCGCCATCAGCATAAAATGGCTGTCTGTTTTCTTGATCTGGATAATTTCAAAAAGGTTAATGATACCCTCGGCCACGATTGGGGCGACAAAGTGTTGGTAGAAGCCTCACGACGCCTTAAAAAGGTGGTGCGTAGCGCGGATACTGTCGGCCGTTTGGGCGGTGATGAATTTATAATATTGCTGACTGAATTGGGTAACGCGCTGGATGCAAGTCTGGTGGCGAACCATTTGCTTGACCAATTTCGTTACCCCTTCAAGATTGATGGACGTGAATTGGTGCTGACCACCAGTATCGGTATTGCTTGCTATCCCGACGATGGCGCAAACGCCAGCGATCTTTTGCGTCGTGCCGACACGGCGATGTACCACTCCAAGGAGCAGGGCCGCAACAACTACCATTTTTTCACCGAACAAATGAATAAGGATGTTTCTCGTCGCTTATTGCTGGAAGAAAAAATGCATGGCGCCCTCACGCGTGGCGAGTTCAGCCTACGGTTTCAGCCGCTGATCGATTTGAGCACCCTGCAAGTGATTGGCGCCGAGGCGCTCCTGCGTTGGGAAAACGCGACCTTGGGGTTTATATCCCCCGATGAATTTATTCCGGTGAGCGAGCAAACCGGCCATATTGTGCAAATTGGCGAGTTTGTCTTGCGCGAAGCCCTGCAAAAACTGGCGCACTGGCAGCATGCACTAAAACGTCCGCTGCGCATCGCCATCAATATTTCCCCGCGTCAGTTTCGAGATCCCACCCTCATACAAAAGATAAGCAACGAAATTGCCACCGCCAAAATCGAATGCAGCTGTCTGGAACTTGAAATCACCGAAGGCGTATTGATGAGCGGCCTTGAAAACATCAAGGAAGCGTTATCCCGGTTACATGCCATGGGTGTGAATCTTGCCATGGATGATTTCGGCACCGGGTATTCTTCAATGAGTTATTTGCGCAATTATCCGTTTGATACTTTGAAAATTGATCGCAGTTTTGTCAGGGACATCATTGAAGATCAAGCGGATCGTGAACTGGTGTCAGCCACCGTTGCACTTGCGCACGGCCTGGGTTTAAAAGTCGTAGCGGAAGGAATAGAAAACACTCAACAATTGAGTTTTCTCAAACAATTGGGTTGCGACTATGGACAAGGCTACTTTTTTAGCAGGCCCATTACGGCTAGCGAATTCCAGCAATATTTAAAGGAACAGGGGGCTTACTAAAGCGCGCCCTTGTGGGTTGATATCAAGCCGCGATAGTGACGCGATCACGGCCTGACAGTTTCGATTGATATAACGCGGCATCTGCACGATGAACATAGGCTGCCGGTGTACATTCATCAAAGGGCACCGCAGCAAACAATCCAATGCTGACACTGACCTTGAACTGTTTGTCCTGGGTCAGAATCGGTGAATTGGCGACGCGTTCACGGATACGTTCGGCCACCTTGGCAGCGCCTTGCGCATCGGTTTCGGGCAGCACCAGACAGAATTCTTCTCCACCATAACGGGCAATGACATCGGCCGGCCAGCGCAGACCTTCCTGTATCATGGTGGCGACTTGCTGCAGACAGCTATCCCCCGCAGGGTGTCCAAAGCGGTCATTGACCTGCTTGAAATGATCGATATCCAGCAAGATCACCGCCAATGAGTGTTGCTGACGCAGGCATCGGGCCCATTCCATCTGCAGGCGATTTTCGAGATGGCGTCGATTTGCAAGACCCGTCAATTGATCGGTTTCCGAGAGCTGCTGCAACTGGCGGTTAAGTTGTTCGAGGGCTTGCGTACGTTCCTGCACGCGGTGCTCCAGTTCGGCATTGACGCGCTGCGAAGTCCGCAAGGCTTCGTTTTGCGCTGCAAAACGCAATTTGCGTTCGGCGTTGATGCGATTAGCCAGCGCCAGTGACAGCAAAATGCATTCTACCAGTGAACCAAACTGAGCCGAGTATTCGGTGAATACATTGACCGGCACCACGCCCAGCCGCAACAGTGCCGCCACCGTCGCACCTACCAGCAGGATGGACCATGCCGCCATGTAGATGCGTGCTGATGGCACACCGCGCAAAAGCGCGTAGACACCGGCTACCACGGCCACGATGCTGGCAACCATAAGGTGAATCAGAATGGTCATTGCCATTATTCGATAAGGTGCAACAAAACATAACGCCATCAGTACGCCGCTAACAACCGCGACGGCGAGAAGCCAGCGAGCAAGTACAGGGGATATGGTTTTCACTTGCATGAATTGCAGTGTGAACAACGACGCGAAGCCAGCCGTCGCCGTCGTGAAAAAAATGATGGCCAGATCATTCCATTGCGTTGCGTCTGGCCACAAAAAGCGAAACGCCAGACCTGACTGGGCTGCCATGGTCATGCCGGTGCATATCATGAATCCGACATAAATCAGGTAGTTTCGATCGCGCAGCACAAAAAAGATCAGTAGGTTATAAAGCGCAATCGCCGCCATTCCGCCGAAATAAACCCCTTCCAGCGTGGTATTGATATTGTCGACGCTGTAAAAGCGACTGTAATCCCATAAGGTCAATGGCACCTGAATCGTACCGTTTGAGCGTACGCGCAGATAAATATCCAGCGTTTGGTTTGGCTGCCAGGTGATAGGGGCAATAAAAAAGCGATGATCGACGGGGCGTTGCGCATAGGGGAGCTTGTCCCCCATTTTTAGGGTTTGTAGATGCACGCCGTTATCCACAATGAAAATGTCTATTGCATCCAGCGCGGCATAGCCAATCTCAAGCAAACGAGGTTTGGAGGTCGGATCGGGGTTACTGAGCTGCGTGCGCAGCCACCACGTTGATTTGCTGTAGCCGCGATTGAACGCAGTCTTGCCGTTAGGCAGCCAGGTCTGCGAAGGTTCACGCACCTGTTCAAGGGTTAAAGCGTGCTCAGGATCTTCGAGGTACTGCAGGTGGTGATGCAGATGTATCTCATCCTTCAACACCGACAGTGCAGGCATCGCCGCGACGCTACCGGGCCACGTAGCCAGTAGCAGCAGAAGCAAAGAGAGTCGGAGCGTATGCAATATCATCAATGTCTTATGAGGCTGAGCGGGTGATAAGTCAAGCTTAGCAGCGGACAGAGCCAAGCGACAGCCGCGACAACTTGTCTACTGCCGATGAAGTGTGAATCACCGCAAAAACTGAGTCTATCGCGTGTTCAATGGGATCTTGCACCAGCCCCCTGGGCTGGCATAAGGTGAACAGACCTCATCGTGCAAGACTTGGCCCTTCGTGGCCGTTTTTAATGAAAACAATGAACAAGAAAGCGCTTGTCATAAAAACGACTGCCAAGAGAGTGATAGCCTGGAGACGCTCACCTATGCCCCTCTACCCGCAGCCAACAGCCACCTTGAACCAATGCCAGCAACGCTCACCATCGATCCACCGCTGGCTGGTGCTGTTGTTCGTCTTCAGTGTGCTGACGAGCGTTACCACTGCACACGCAACGATACCCGAATTCCTTGCGACGGCGCTCGAAATCCCGGCCTGTCAGGCTATTCAACCGTTTTACTGGGAAATCGGGGACAAGGAGCGCAGCTTGTACAGCGGTACTCGCGGCGCAGATGCACCGCGTGCACACACAGTGATGCCCATTGCCTCGGCCAGCAAATGGATATTTGCCGCCTATGTCGTGCAAAAGCGCAAAGGCCAATTATTACCGGCCGATATAAAAGCGCTTACGATGCAAACGGGATATACCAGCTTAAAGCCCGGTCGTTGTGTGCGCTGGCGTGAAGCCAGGCGGAACACACAAACTGTCGCAGAGTGTTTCAGCGCACGTAATAACGAAGAGCATACGCCGCAGCATGAAAACAAATTTTTCTATAATGGCGGCCATTTTCAATATTTAGGTATCAATGCCTTGGGGTTAGCAGACTATACCAATGCAGCGCTGGCCAATGAAATTACCAGCACGTTGGGCCTTCCTTTAACGCTGAGTTTCGGCTCCCCGCTGTTATCGGGCGGTATGACCACATCGGCCGTTGATTATGCGCTTTTTTTGCGGGCCCTGCTGGATGGGCGATTATTGTTGGGCGCGCAATTAGGCACACATGCCGTGTGTACGCAACCTACCGTGTGTGCGGCAGCGGTGTACACACCAATACCTGCCACTATGCAGTGGCAATATGGGCTTGGCCACTGGATCGAAAGCGATCCGCGCACGGGTGACGGCGCCTTCAGCAGTGCCGGGGCCTTTGGCTTTTACCCGTGGATCGATGCCAGCAAGCGTTACTACGGTGTGATCGCACGCGATGAAAAAAGTAAAGGCAGCGGCGCCTCGTCGGCGGAATGCGGGCGCCAATTACGCCGGGCGTTTCAGGGGCGTTGAGAGATGCCCCTGTAAAAACGCTGCTTGTAAATTAGTGAAGAGGTTAGCCGCCTAATATTTCCCAGCGTTCCAGCAACGCCATTAACTCTTCTTCAATATGCCCTAGACGTTCGGTGGCTTGTGTGGCTTCTTTGGCGCTCTGCACGAAGAAATTCGGGTCTTGCAGTTTCTTTTGCAAGCCGGCTTGTTCGTTTTCAAGCGCAGCAATTTTGGCTGGAATTTTTTCTAACTCACGTTGCTCGTTAAAATTGAGGCGTTTTTTGGCCGGTTTGTTTTTTGCGTTGGTCGTATTGTTGACGGCGGCGGCAAGGGTGGGGGCTGCCGGTTTGGCGGGATCGCCGGCTTTTTCTTTGGCTGAATCGCCACTGTTGCCGGGCGTTGTCGTGGGACGCTGGCGCAAATAATCCAGATAGCCACCGACATATTCTTCAATACCGCCGTTACCGTCAAACGCCCAGATATCGGTGACCACGTTATCGAGAAAAGCCCGATCGTGCGAGATCAATAGCAGGGTGCCGGGGTAGTTCGTCAGGACTTCTTCAAGCAGTTCGAGCGTTTCGAGGTCGAGATCGTTGGTCGGTTCGTCCATGACCAACAGGTTGGCGGGTTTGGTAAATAGCTTGGCCAATAAAAGCCGATTGCGTTCACCGCCGGATAACGCTTTCACTGGGGTGCGAGCGCGGGCGGGAGCAAACAGAAAGTCTTGCAGATAACCCAATGCATGTTTACGCACACCGTTGACTTCGACCCAATCAGAGCCTTCCACCACGTTGTCAAACACGGTTTTTTCTTCATCGAGCGCCATACGCAACTGGTCGAAATACGACACTTCGAGCTTGGTGCCATGACGCACGATGCCCGATGTGGGTTCGATCTGCCCGAGTAGCAAGCGAACCAGCGTTGTCTTACCCACGCCGTTATCACCCACCAGGCCAATGCGATCACCCCGGAATACCGAGGTGGTAAAATCCTGAATCAAACAGCGGCCGCCGATCTCATAATGCAAATGTTGGGTTTCGAGTACCAATTTGCCTGATTTTTCTGCCTCGCTGATCACCAGCTTGGCCTTGCCCGCGCGGGAACGGCGTTCGGCATGCTCGCGGCGCATGGCAATCAAGGCGCGCACACGTCCCTCGTTACGCGTGCGGCGCGCTTCGACGCCTTTGCGTATCCATACTTCTTCTTGCGATAAACGCTTGTCGAATTCGGAATTCACCTTGCCTTCCACCGCAAAGCGGCTGGCACGGTTTTCGAGATATTTATCGTAGCTGCCGGGGTGATCGAATAACTGGCCGCGATCGAGTTCAACGATGCGCGTCGCCAGCGATGATAAAAAGGCGCGGTCGTGGCTGATGAAGACCAGCGTACCGCGGTATTCTTTGAGGAATTTTTCCAGCCAATCGATGCTGTTGATGTCCAGATGGTTGGTCGGCTCATCGAGCAGCAATAGATCGGGCTCGGTGACCAGAGCTTGTGCCAGCAATACGCGCCGCTTGCGTCCGCCAGAGAGCGGGGCGAATTGTTCATGTGGGTCCAGGCCCAGTCGTGATACCCACTGCAGCACTGCGCCATGCAGGTTCCAGGCACCACTGGCTTCCAGCTTTTCTTGCAGATCGCTCAGGCGTTGCATCGTGGCATCGTCATGGTCGGCTTCAAGCAGGGCTTCATACTCGCGCAATTGGGTGGCGGCTTCGCCGAATCCGCTGGCCACGACGTCGTATACCGTGCCGGTGTAAGCGCCGGGCACCTCTTGTTGTAGTGTCGAGACTTTAAGGCCCTGCCGGCGCACAACCTCGCCATCATCCGCTTTGAGGGTGCCGTCGAGCAGCTTTAACAGGGTCGATTTGCCCTCACCGTTGCGGCCCACAATGGCGATACGCTCGTTGGTTTCGATACCCAGGTTGACCTGGTTGAGCAGCGAGGGGCCGCCAAAGGCAATGGAGACTTGGCGTAGGGTGATCAGGGACATGCGGGATTCCGGGCGATGGGGACAGGTGGGGGATTATACCGATCCTCGGAGGAGGGGGATGAGGCATTTTTGTCTTGCCTTATCTCGTATACCGCTACACACCGCAATGGTATATATGCGCTATCGGTATTCAATGGTATGCGGGCAATATGGGTGCTTTCGAATACAGAAAACGAAGGGGGTGTGGTGTTTGACGCATTTCATTGTGAAGTATGATGCGCCGATAACTGGCTAAGCAATCGATCTTTGGCGCTGCAGCTCTTCACCCAGCTCTTTGACAATGTTGGGAATAAAGGTGTTTTTATCGTCCTGGCCGTTAAAGCCAAGTCGCTTGTAAACATCACCCCCAATACCTGGAATGACCAAACCATTGGCATCCTGTTCACTGTCGGCGGCCAGGTATAAAAATCTGAAGCGAGAATAGATCTCTTGCGGAAATTCTGCTTTCAGGTTCTCTTCGGCATTTTCAAAAATGACAGGCGCCACCACCCATATTGTTTCGGGCTTGATGGTCTCGATTAAATCGGTGATGTTGGTTTTGACAACGCAAGCGTTATTGATGATGGATTTAACCACTATCAATTCGCGTGCGTTATTTACCCCTGGCCCGAAAAAGCGACGCTTGATGGGGGCTACACTTGGGCCACCTTCAAAGGGCTTGAAGCGATGATTCCAGTAGCAAGCCAACGATACGTTGCCTACGTACTGCAAGAGCGAAACCAGAATGCCTTTAGCTAGGTAATCCGCATCTTCAACCGTTGAGACGACGCAGTAATGTTTATTGATTTCCAGACCGGATCGCAACAAACGCTCTGCCAACGCGTGACCAAGTTGTTCCATGGTTTGTTGATAATCAGCCACAGAGGTTGCACTGGAGGCAATGGTTTCCAACAATTGAATGGTCTTGGCATCGACTTCATCACTGTATTTGCGAGTCATGCTGTTGATTGTCCTATTGCCCAAGCCTTGCGATAGTCCCAGTTTTAAACCCGTCGATTTCGACGGGTTTAAAAGCAGTTTCTGTTTAACCTTGTGACCTCTACTTTCAAGCCGATGCGTGAATCGGCTGATATTCCTGATCGGACATTGGCTCAAAATTTGCGGGCAACTTGCCCGTCAGCTCGATCAAATAACGGCGATTGATAGGCGTATCCGGGGGATTTGCCTTAATGACCGTTGCATTCAGCATGGGAGCTTGCGACATTGCTCTCAACAGGTCAGTCACCAGGTAGCGTGGTGACCAGCCCAACGGCAAATAGTCGTTGCTGAATAAAAATACTGCAATTTGCGTGGCGGGATTGTTCACTTCGATGGTGATACGAAGTGTTTCACCTTCTTTAAGTTTTTGCGCCCGCTCCACACCGTTTGGATGCACATGACGCACGCCATGCAAAAAGAATCGGCTCTTGAATGAGCCATCGGGCAGCTTGTTGATTTTCGGGAAAACTTCAAAATTGTCGGTTTGCCGTTCGCCACCAGTGACCGCCAGCACCTCCATTAAATCGGGGTTGGCAGGATCAATGTCGAGGGAGCGCAAATACTCGGCGAAGTCTTTACGGCCTGAGGACAGAATGCGGTTTTTGAACAGAGGAAACAGTTCGGACGCGCAATATTGCTGATCAAGATCCGGGAACGCCAGCAGTGGTGTAAACCCGGCCTGTTCCTTTGCTTTCAGTGCGCCCTGGATGTAGTCGAATTGATAACGCTCATTGGCAGGGTCAGCCATCAGACGACCGACGGGAAACCACGCCCGAGAAGGGGCCTGCCATGCTAGAAACAAAGTTTTCATGTTGCCAGATTGCATAGCTGTCCGTAGGTATAGGTTAGAAACATTTTCACAAATTGGTTAGCCAATTGGCTCATACGGTTGGGTGGAACTTTGTCCACCAAAGCCAACAATTCCGCCAAAGGAATAGCCTTCAGCCGCTGCAAGGCGTCGTTAAACAGATGTGGTAGGCGTTGTTGACCGAGCCTAACCAAGTCTAGGGGATTTTCACCCCGGGAGCCAGCGGCAGAACGATAGATGGCCCCTTTGCCTTTGTTGACGTATCGCTCAACACCCTGCTTTTCTTGCAGAATTTGGGTGATTCTACCGTCAAGTAACTCCCGCCCCAGACTGGAGGCATGGTCAAAAGTTGGGGCAGCCGTCAGTGTCAGGCCCACGATCTTTTCTTCGGCAAGCACAGGTTCGGACAGCAGCCCCCAGTTTTCATGATGGCGATCGGTGTTGCCAATCAATGCATCAAGCACCAGATACGACGCCAGACATTGCAGAATGTTTTGTTTTTGATCGTCGTCGAATAGCTTGCCAATGGCTTGCTGGATATTGTCCAACGTATGGTTGGACTGACCGAACTTTTTGGTTGGATCATAACCGAGCACCTGTCCTGCCAATATCTCGTTGCCATGAATCAGGTTTTGGCGTTTTTCTGCATCGATGAAGGAGCGCGAGAGTGTACCCGGTTGATTGGCACAGCTTGCCAGTTCGACATGGGCGGCACTTACGCCAATTTTCGCCGCAATTTCATAGGCCAGCTTTTCTGACCAATCCTCGCCGGTGTTTTCCCTGGCAAATTTGAAAAGCCAGCGTTGGCCGTCGTGCTTGATCCAGAATTTCCGCTTCGTGCCCAGGGCCTCGTCCCATATTGATTGGTCCGGGTCTACAACGAGTGTTGGAAACAGGTCTTCCGCAACGTGATGCGTCATGTGGATGCCTTGCGCTTGCGGGGGTTGGTGGTGCCGGTGTTGGCTTCGCGTTCGGCACGGATGCGGGCGAGCAGGGCTTCTGCGGAGTTTTCACCGGTGATCAGGTCGGGGTTTTGCGCACGCCACTCGGCGGTGAGTTCGCCGCGAAAGGCTTTGGCAAGGATGGATTGGGTAAGGTGGTTGACGCGGGATTGGGCATCTTTGACACGTTGTTCGATCTGGTCGGCAAAAGCGAAGAGTTGTTCTACGCGGCGGATGATTTCGGTTTGTTCTTCGATGGAGGGTAGAGGAATAGGAAGCTCCTTAATTCGATTCAGAGCCAACTTTCCCTGTGCACCCGATTTTATCTCCAATTGGATAATATCTTGTAAATATTGAGCCCTTAGCCACATGGACAAATATGCTGGACAAAGCGAAACTTTGTAATCAGTAATCTTTGCTGCATTTTCGGTTAAATTCGCGCCGTCGTATTCCTTCGGAATAATACCTGCATCGCCAATACATGCGCCAACAATTGTAATATAGGCATCGCCCTCTCTTACAATATATCTTGATATTTGTGCTTGTATACGCGGTTCAATATATAATTGCTCGTCGGGATTGACAGTGCCATTTTTTAATTGACCTGCACGAATGTAAGGATACCCTGTGTTGTGCGAGACCAATGACTCTCCTTTTGGCAGGCGCTTCCCACCTTTAACTTCTCCAATATCGCCAACGGTTAAGTTTTTCCAAACTTCCGGAATAGTAATGCCATGTACCATCACACAATGCTGGTTTTTACCGTGCCACTCCTCCGTCAACTTCCCGCTGACGGCCGCAGCGAGGACGGATTGGCGGAAGCGTTTGAGGATGTGGGGAATGGCGTCGAGGCGGGTTTTGATGGTGTCCACCTGTGCCAGTAGCTCGTCGAGTTTGGCGGCGATTTGTTTTTGTTCGGCGAGGGGTGGAATATTGATTTCCGCTTCACGGATTTGCTTCAAAACAACACGTCGAATAGCTGTGCCCGTCATGCTGTTCGTAAATTTTTTAAAGGTGTTTGGACTATTAAGCCAGTGTTTTAGAAAGTAAGGATCTAACTTGTGACGGTTGGGCTTGATCAATGCAACGCTAGAGAGCATCGAAAATGGCTCGTGAAGGTGGTTTATTACAGCAATACCTGTAGTTGCTCCATCCTTAATGTACAGCACGTCCTCAAACGCCACGGGGCATCGTTTATATATTTCGCTATGTACATCCTTGGAAACGTAAGTCATTCCTATAGATAAATCCAAGCCGTGACGTTTTATATTTTTTGCTGTTACATACAAAAAATCACCAACATGACTATTTGGCGGGGAGTGATGAGTCCCATCAGTAATGAGATCGCATACGTCCATTAGACTAGTGGTAGCCCATCCCGGAGTCCTTTTGTTGGTTAGACTATTCATTTGATTCAATCCCCAACACCTCAACCAAAATATCCCGCTGCGCCTTAGCCTGATCCTCCGCCCCCAACGCCAGCATCAAGCCATTCAACTCCCGCAACGCCTCCGTCAATTCACTCATCGCCTCCGCAGCCAACGCATCCGGCTCTGGCAAACTGGCCGCGTCCACACTGTCCTCATCCTTCAACCACGCAATATCCAGCGAATCGCCTTTGCTATCGCGTATCCAGTCACGCGAAAAACAACGCCAGCGCGAATTCTCTGGATTCTTTTCCGTATCCTCCTTGCACCAGCTCCACTCACCCTCGCTACGTTTGCTGGTGCCTTCGGCCTTTTTGCCATACACCTTTTCAAACGGTTTCAGGTGCGCATCACTAAACGGTGTGCGTTTGCCAAAGCTGGGCATATTGGCGCGCAGGTCGTACACCCATACATCTTTGGTGCAGTTTTCCTCCTGCTCGGGATTTTTTGCGCTGCCCTTGGTAAAAAACAGTACGTTGGTTTTCACGCCCTGCGCATAAAAAATCCCGGTGGGCAGGCGCAATATTGTGTGCAGATTGCATTTGTGCATTAAATCGCGGCGAATATCGGTGCCCACGCCAGCCTCAAACAGCACGTTATCGGGCAGCACCACGGCGGCGCGGCCACCGGGTTGCAGGCTGCGATAAATATGCTGCAAAAACGCCAGTTGTTTGTTGCTGGTTTTGTAAGTGAAATCATCGCGGGTAGGGCCGCCGCCACCCTTGGCGGTGCCGAACGGCGGGTTTGATAAAATCACGTGGGCTTTCTTCAGGGTTTTGCCGCTGTCGCCCAAGGTGTTGCCCAGATGTATCACCCCTTCTTCATCACCCTCCATGCCATGCAGCAAACAGTTCATCAGCGCGAGGCGGCGCGTGCCGGGCACCAGCTCCATGCCGATAAACGCCTTGTTACGCTGAAATTTTTGCTGTTTGGCGTCAAGGTCGTAAAGATTGTCGGTGTGCTGTTTGATATAGGCATCGGCAGCAATCAAGAACCCTGCGGTGCCCGCCGCCGGGTCTTGCACGATTTCGCCCGCTTGCGGCTGCATGCAGCGAATAATGCTGTCTATCAGTGGCCGAGGGGTAAAATATTGGCCGGCGCCCGATTTGGTTTCCGAGGCGTTTTTCTCCAGCAGGCCCTCATACAAATCGCCCAGGCCATCGCGTTTGGCGCTAAACCAGTCGATGGCATCAATGCTTTTTACCAGCTGTTCAAGGTGGCGTGGCTCACGCAGGCGGGTTTGCGCGTCGGCATAAATTGCGGCGATGAGCGGGTCGGTGCTTTTTGATAAATCCAGCAGCATCTGTTTGTAAAAATTGAGTAGGTTGGTGCCCGATTTGCCCTCAAGATCCGGCCAGCGTTTACCGGCGGGCAGTTTGTGTTTGTTCAGCAGCCCCGCTTCGGTATTTTCGAACTCCATTTTGATAAACAGCAACAACACCAATTCGGTCACATAGTCGCTGTAGTTGATGCCGTCGTCGCGCAGCACGTCGCAAAGATTCCAGAGTTTCTGGACGATATCGTTGTTGGTCATGGGGGTTCCGGTTCAGGGCTTGAATTAAGAATAGGGTTGAAAGGTGTCGTCGCGATTCAGCAAATCAATGAGTTTGGGGTGCACAAATAATTTTTCTTTACCGGCAGTGATTTCAATCAGCACACCAATGTCGCAGAGCTTTTTCAGGTAAACCGACGCGGTCTGTCGCTTAGCGATATTGGCGTCCACCAAATTCTGAATGCGGCAATACGGTTGTTGAAAAATCATGTCGACCAGTTCATGACTGTAAATTTTGGGTTGCTGCTGTTTGACATAGTCAGTGGTGTGATTGATCAGCTCGCGTACCGCGGCGATTTTTTGGGTGGTCCAGCGAGCGGTTTGTTCGACGGCGCGCAGCATGTAGAGCACCCATTCCTGCCATTCGTCCTCTTGCGTTACCGAGGTGAGAAGGCGGTAGTAGTCTGCCCGGTTCTGCATGATGTAACGGCTCAGGTACAGTATCGGTAAGTGCAGTAAACCGGCTTCAATCAGATACAGAATGTTGATCACGCGGCCGGTGCGGCCATTGCCGTCGAGAAAGGGGTGAATGGCTTCAAACTGATAGTGGGCAACGGCCATCTTGATCAGGGGATCGATGCCATCTTCAGCGTGCAGGTAGTGCTCCCAGTTGGCCAGCAACGAGCGTATATGGGTTTCGCCGATAGGGGGGGTGTAAATGGTTTCGCCGGTGGCGGCATTGGTAATAGTAGTGCCGGGAATTTTACGAATATCCATGTCTGTGCCCTTGATGGTCGAGCACACGGCCACCGCAGTGGAGGTACTGAGCGGGCGCTTGGACAATGTCAGGTAGCCTTCGCGCAGTGCGGTACGGTAACGCAGGGCCTCTTTGGTGGCCGGGTCGGCATGGGTGTCTTCCTCGGCAAACTGAAACAGTTTGTCGGTGGTGGTGACGATGTTTTCAATTTCCGAACTGTCTTTGGCTTCCATCAGCGGCAGGGTGTTGATCAATAAGCTCTGATTGGGCAGCAGCTCGCCGGCTTGCTTGAGTTCTGCAAGGGCGGTTCTGGCCGGGATGCAGGCTTTGAGGATGGCGGGGGTTTCCAGATCTACCCTGGGGGGCAGTAGTGGTAAGTCATTGAATGGCTTGGCAGGGCTAAACGTCATGTTTATAAAGTCCATTATTGTCGACGCGTTCTGCAGGATATGTCGACGGCGTAGACATGTCCAGAAGACATGTCTAATAAACTGTCTTTTTTAGACATGATGCCCGGCTTATGTCGATGCTATGTACATATGGGGAGTATGTGTCGAAAAAAACTAATTTTTTAAACATGAGCACCGTCCGCGCCGAGGGCATTCATGCTTGAACGGTGTTCACGTTACGTGAACAAGGCCCCGTCAGGCCGATTCCCACAGGTGTTGCGCCAGATCGCCCATGACGGCATCGAGCTGGCCGCCCAGCATCTTGTCCAGCCGTTTGGCGCCGCCATCGGTGGCGAAGGCCTCGTTGAGGGTGGCCTGATCGAGAATGACTTCGTGCACCAGCCGTTTGGCGAGTCGCTCCAGCCATTGGCGTTGCACCGGGGTCCACAGGCGCTGAGCGTAGATGCGTTGCATGGCGTGGTCGACGCGCTGCTGAAAGGGCACCAATGCTTCGCCGAGTGCTGCTCGGCGAATGTAGCCGAGAATGCTGGCGGCGATGTCCTGATTGGTCTGGTTGCGCCAGGCGGTTTTCAGGGTGGCCTCACTGTAGCCGTTACTGTCGAGCAGCAGGCGAATTTCTTTGAGCTGTTCGCGGGTGAGGTCTTTGGGTTTGTTAACGACCACGCTGAGGGCGGCATGCTGGTTCAGTTGCCGCTTGATAAAGTCGTTAAAGCTTTCAAGGTAGTCGCCGGGCTTTTCAGCGACGCCATAGGTTTGCTTGCGTTCGAGGATCTGGTCTTTTTCGTCAGAGATGACCGGGAAGCGCTCGGAACCCAGAAAATCATTCACGTCGGCCAGTTGCCGGATCAGGTTGTGGTGACGGTTGATAAAGTCGGTCGCCTGTTGCGGGCCGAGTGCGTGCAGGTGTTTGTGCAGTTTGGCGGGTTCGATGCCCCACATCTGTTCCAGTTCGGCCAGCTTGTTGCGCAGGGGTTCGCTCTTTTGGGCGCGGTGGGTGGCTTTGCGCAATATGCGCATGATTTTCTGGTTGAGCTGGTCGAGGGCATCGTGCGCGTGGGTGGTGCCTGCCGTGGCGCCGGGGGCCTGGTAGCTTTGCGGGTTGTTCAGTTCCTGCACCAGTTGTTCAACACTGATGCTCGGGTCTTTTACCAGCGGTTTCATGGTATCGACCGGTTCCAGCGCCTGATACAGATCCACCGGGTCGTAGATTTTGAACACGGTTTTGCCGATGTCATCGCAGCGGCGGGTGGCACGGCCTTTCATCTGTTCGTACAAAATGCGCGATTTTACCCGGCGCAAAAACACCAGATGACAAATGGCAGGCACGTCGATGCCGGTGGTGAGCAAGTCGACGGTGATAACGATTTTGGGCCGCGATTCATTTTTGAAGGCCTTTATTTTTTGCTCGCATCTGTCGGTTTTGCCGGTGATAACCTGCACCATCGCCGCGTCGTAACCATCGTCATAGAGATCCTTGAAGGCAACGTCCAGTTCGTGTTTGACCATGTCGGCATGGCGCAGGTTGGTGCAGAAAATCAGGGTTTTTTCCGGGCTTTTTAAATCCAGTTCCTGCGCCAGTTGTTCGCAGATTACGCGGTTGAAATCCGGTGCAATAACGCGGCGGTTGAAGGCTTCTACTTCGAAGTTGAGTTCATCCTCCAGCTCAGCGGTTTCGATCACGCCGGTGGCGATGTTGACCACGCTGACCTGTTCGCCCTTCTCGAACTTGATGCCATTGGTGTTGAGCAGGGTGTCATAACGGATCGGCGGTTCGTGATCGATCAGCCAGTCGTCGGCGACGGCTTCGCGGTAAGAATAGGTGTACACCGGCCGACCAAAAATGTCGGTGGTATGTTTGGCGGGCGTGGCGGTGAGGCCGATTTTTACGGCATCGAAATGATCCAGCACGCGGCGGTAGGTGGAGGCATATTGATGCTGGTCGCGTACCCACATTTCGCCTTCGGTCATGTCCTGATCGAGGGTGTAACCGCGATGGGCTTCGTCGATGATGATGCAGTCAAACGTGTCGATGGGCAGCGGGTCATCCGTTTGGAAAATCCGTTTTACCATGGCCTGCACGGTAGCGATTTGCAGGCGGGTTTCGGCTTCGGGCGCCATGTCGCCGAGGCGGGCGATATTGTAGGCCTTGGCGAGCGTGAGATTTTGTTCGAGCACGGTGTCGTGAAAGGTGTCGTCGGCCTGCGAGCCTAGCGCTGTGCGATCGACCAGAAACAGAATGCGTTTGAAGCGCTCAGCTTTGAGAAAGCGGTAAATCAGGCCGAGAATCGTGCGCGTTTTGCCGGTGCCTGTAGCCATCGCCAGCAGGCAGTGGCGCTGGTTGTGTTCGAGCGCAGTTTCAATGGCGTGAATGGCTTTTTGCTGGTAGTCACGCAATTTGAGGTAGTGAAAGCCTTCTTCTCGCAGCTTTTGTTCGGCGGCTGATTTATTGCGTTTCAGTTGATCGAGCAGGCCCACGGGGGTGTGAAAATCCGCAAGTGCCCGCGCGATATTGGCGGGGTGGCGCACATCGCGAAACCAGATGCCTGATTGCTGTTCCATCTGCTTAAAGTAGGGGCGGCCATTGCACGAATATACAAATGGAATCTGGTAATGGCTTTCATTGCTGTCGTTTTCGTTACAGTTGGGCCAGGCGATGGTGCGACCTTCGATTTGCCAGGCGGGCGTCATCTCGTTAGTGGGTTTGAACCCACGGGCATAACGCTCTGCCTGCGGGATTTTACCGGCCACGTCGGTGTTTTCGCGTTTGGCTTCGACCACGCCGACAGGCACCAACCCGACAAACAATACGTAATCGGCGCGCTGGCTTTTTTTGCCTTGGGTGGTGGGTGAGGTGGGCCATTCAGCGATGGCTTTGTTGCGGCCTTTTTCGGGGCGGGCGCCGTTTTGCCAGGTGAGACTTTCGGTGTCAGCTTCCCAGCCGGCTTCTTGCAGTTGCTGATCAATCAGAATGCGGGTGAGGTCTTCGCTCAGGCTGATTTGGGCGCTGGCACTACGCAGGGCGTTACCCAGTTGTTGAGAGGTGGTTTGCGGCGCGGTGGCTTGTTGGGAGGTCGTCTGGTGTGAGGAAGTTTGCTGTTCCTGTAGTCGGGCTTGTAGTTGTTTCAGGTTAGTGTCGAATTCCCGTTGTTTTTGCGCCAGCGCTTGCTCTTGTTCCAGCGCCAATTGTTCATAGGTGCGGGCTTCGGATTCCATCTGTAACGCCAGGGCTGCGTATTCCTCTTTCTCTTTGGCGACCAGTTGTGCCAGTTGCTGATGGGTGGCCAATGCCTGATGCGAATCTTGTAGCTGGGCTTTCAATTGTTCGATCTGGGTGTGCAGATCACGTAATTGTACACTGGGGTCTTGCGGGGGTACGAACGGGCCAGGGCGGAATTGGGTGCCCTGTTTGCCAAAACCCCGATGGAACCAAATGGCCAGTTCGCGGGCAATTTTCAGGCAGTCCATGGCTTCGCGGTGGCTGGTGCGAAATTCGTGGGTAGCTCTGTTGCCCTCTATCCGCAAGGTGTGGAACAGCGTGCGCACGGTCTGATCCAGATTAAGTTCGCGCTGGATTTTATAGAGCAGGTCAGATTGACTGGTCTGTTCGTCAAACATAATGCGGCAGTGAGCGGCAATATGGCGGGCCAGTGCCTCGGCCAGTTGGCGCAGCTTGATCAAGGTGGTATTGGGGTCAATGGCAAACACTCGCTCGGCGGTGCTGGCGAGTTGAAAGAACACTGGATCATGTTCGCGGAGGAAGTCGAAATTGCCGATGGCTGTTGTCACGGAAGGCCTGGAATTCGTGTCCATGGATAGAGATAATTAAAGCCCTTTTTGAGAAAGCCTACCATTCGGGAGTGAGGGCGGTGCTGTCTTTTTTGACGGATAAGGCTGTCATAACTTTGTCGCCGACCAAATTTAGGGGGCGTAGCTTGCACTGGCAGTGCCGGTATTGGCAGTCTTGCCATCGGTAGCGTTGTCATAGCCAGTACCGTCAACAGTGAAGAGATTCATTGCTATATCCATAATGTAGACAAGTCATAAATTTAAAATATTTTATCTATTGCTCGCGTACCCCTATTGTTGGCACTATCTCCAACACAAGGTACCTCCCCATGAAAAACGCCCTGAGTCTTACATTGCTCGCTTCCACACTGCTCTTCACCAGCCCCGCCACCCACGCCGTCCAACTCAGCGTTATCAATACCGCCGAGAGCAGCGGCGCCATCGAAGGCATGGTGGTCGATGGCGGCAGCTGGCTCAAAGTACGCCACCTGCGCCAACAAGTCGTCGTGATCAAGCACGCTCGCGGCATCTGGCTGCTCGATGCCGGTGTTGGCCGTGGTACGCGCAAGGCGTTTGAACAAAACTCCAGCCTCAATCGCATGTTGTTCGGCTACCGTAACGCCAGCCCTGCAGTGGATCAGCTAAAGGCTGGTGGCATTGAGCCCACGCAGGTGCAAGGTATCATGATTACGCATTTGCATTGGGATCATGCCGGTGGCCTGCCCGATTTCCCCGGTGTACCCGTGTGGGTGCAATCCGCAGAGCTGGATGCCGCCAATAAAGGCTCTGCACCCTCGTATCTGGGCGAGCAGCGTGACGCCAAGATTAAGTGGCACACCTATGAGATGCCGTTACAGCCCTATGAAGGATTTGAACGCAGTCTCGATTTGCTCGGCGATGGCCAACTGATACTGGTAGATTTGCCCGGTCACACCCCCGGCCATACTGGCCTGTTTGTGAATGCATCCAACGGCAAGCGTTATTTCTTCAGTGGCGACACCACCTGGACGCAAATGGGCCTCGAACACCAAAAATCCCGCCCGCAATTTACCCGCTGGTTGACAGGTGTCGATTGGAAATGGGAAGAAAATGCCACCACGATCAGCAAAGTCGCCGCCCTGGCACAGCGTGATCCCGATCTGATCATACTGCCCGCGCACGATGAAAGCATGGCTGCAGCATTGCCAGCCTTTCCGCAATTTACTGAGGAATAAAAAATGGATCTTCGCAGCCTGCGCTATTTTGTCGCCACCGTCGAAGCAGGTACCGTCAGCGGTGCCGCCCAGCGATGCCATATCGCGCAGCCGTCGATTTCCAATGCGATTTTGCAGCTGGAGAGTGAGTTCAATAAAACCTTGTTTGTGCGTCAGGCCAAAGGCGTGGTGCCTACCGAGGCGGGACTTAAATTCTACCAGCAGGCAAAAGCCCTGTTGACCCATGCTGATGAAATGCGTCGGCATTTATTGCAACCCGAAACCCAGGAGCGCGTGAGTTTGTATGTGCCGCCTACCGTTTCCAGTGGCTGGCTGGCGGACTGGTGGCAGACCTTGCAGCGCGTGGCCAGTGCCTATCAATGGGTGATGGTGAATGACATCGAGGCGGCGGATGTACAATTACAGGTGGTAACGGCACCACAGGAGTCTCGTTATTTCATTCCTCTGCAGGAGCAGACCTATCATCTGCTGTGCCATGCGGGTAATCCCTTGTGTTTCGAGCGACAAATCAGCTTCGAACAATTGCTGACGCAACCCTTTATCGAGCGGCGCTATTGTGAACTGCGTGAGGTATTTATGCAGTTTCAGAGCCGGAGTGCCACGGCTTTGACTATTGTTGCGCAAGTCGACAATGAGGATTGGGCATTGGCGCTGGTGAGTGCCGGGGTGGGGGTTACCTTTGCACCTTTAGGACCGCAAAAATTACCTGAAACTGTCGCAGCCGTGCCGCTAACCCGCATTGCGGGCGTTGTGCCGGTTACGCGTACCTTGGGGCTGCGTGTACCGATACATCATCTGCAAGAGGATTCGTTGCTGGCGCTGTGTCGACAGTTGGCTACTGCATCGACAGCAGTTTGAGCACGATGATGACAATGGCTACGGCCACCATGAGGATGGTCGTGTAGTGACTGTGAGCTTAAAAAGTCTGTAAAGGGCAGGTTAAAAAAACTCGTGCAGAAGTGCAAACGGCTTGTGCGGTTTTGTAACCTATTAACGAGAATTTATTGCGATTAACCAAGAACGCAGGGTGCTAGATTTTATAGCCGCCGCGCGCCAAGGCCTTTTGTGGCAATACCATTAGCAGCATGAGTTCACCCATGCTGATCCACTGGCGAGCGCGCCAGCGGGGTTTCGCCACTGTGAGCGCCCAAGCAAATGCCGCGACCCACATCAAAGAGGCAAACAGTTGCAGCATTTTGCCAATGGTGGTGGCGATGGGACTGGGGGCGTTGGGTGTGAGAAATTCTGTTGGCACGGCTTGCGTTTCGGTGCCCGCTTTCCAGCGCAAAGCAATCTTGTTTGCACCGATCGTTGTATTTTTGTAGTGAATTGACAGCTTGTAGATACCGGCCTTGGCCAGTCGCGTTGCGTTACCCGCAAGTACAACGTTATCCAGGCGGAACTCAGCCGTTCCGGTTTCGCTAGCAAGTTCAATTCGGCTTACGCCTTCAGGAATAGTGATAAAGCCTTCCCATGATGCACTGACCGCACCGGCAAATGGGAGTGGGGTTTGCAGCAGTGTCTGCACGCTATGTTTGATTTTTGCGGCAGTGGAATAATTTCTTGTGTCGTTCGTGCGGCCAGTAAAGTCGATCGCATTTTCACGGCGGGTGATCGCCAGGCTTGTGGCGACTTCTTCGCTGGTTGCTGTCGCAGGACGATAATGGGCGTTCAAGCCTTGGGCGGGTTTAACCAGGAAGCCAACGAAGGACATGGCTGTAGCCATTAAAAGAATCAGCATCGCGAACATCAGGCGTGGATCGTTGACTTCGCGCCAGCGAGTGCCGACACACACCACGCCCAGTACCAGAACGACTGCAAGGCTCAAAGGATCGAGCAGCGGGTTTCCAGCCATAAAACTAACGTGGCCGGGGAACAGCCAAATCAGGGCGGCTGCCCATAAAAGAAGGTATTGAGTAAGCGATGTGGCGGTTTTCCCAGGCATGGCGACTACTACTTTTAAGGTGGCCTATGTTCGGTGCGCGGCATTCTACCTGAGACGATTTCAAAAAACCATGAAGCCGAGGCCAAAAAAACGAGCGCAAGATAGGGGTAAGCATGGCTTATGTTACGAATTGGTCAGGCCTAAAAAAGGAATATAACCGACAGATAAGTGGAAGATTTTTTGTGTTGGGTAAACAGATGCTACGCAAGCGAGGGTGGAATTTCTGGTTACAGAATTTTACAGATGGTTACTGCAGATCCCCCACATGCTTGAACTTATCAGTCGCCCGATTTCTGGTGCTCCTTTATGGATGGGAACGCAATTGGCGGGTGACATGTCGTGCATATTAAACAGATAGTCTTCGCGCAAAAGCATTTCAAGCGAGGGAGCGATAGTGCGGGCGACGTGGGCACCATGAAGGGGCGTCCACGATAACGTGTGTAATCAGTGCTGGTAATGTCCGTTGAAAAATCCTGTTCAATGGAATCGATTTTCAGATGTGACTACGCGGTGCGCACGTAGCAGGAAATTCGTCTTGATGAGAATCATACCCCGTTTTTTGCACCACCGTTCTTTATTGCGTTACGTCGTCACTGTGATTGATTTCCAACGGCTGACTGCGGTAGCGCGGTGGGATGAGGCCTACCCGTGGAGTGCTTTCTTCACGAAATTACATAACCACAACAGACGAATATGCGCGAAAAGTTTCTAATTCGCTGTATGAGTCTTCGGAATCGAACATCGTGCTGGCCCTGCGAGGGCCACCCCCTTGCTTGGCCAGCTTGAATGCCGGTACCGCTATGACATGCACCCTCAAGGAGCATCGATAGATGCTTGTTTTCACCAAGAGTAGACCCATTAGACGATATCGGCGGCGCTGGATAATGGTAGGCGTAGAAACTCAAGACTGTACTTGACTGAAAAGACAGGAAAAATAAGCCACCTTTTCCGGCGTTTTTATTACAGGAAGCCAGCCCCCAGATGCGCAATAGAAAGAAATATATAGCCGATTAATTAACTGGAAAATATCAATAATTTAGCCGCCAATTCCACTTTATGATCGCAAAAAGTGATGAAGCTTCGAGAATTTATGCTTGGCCGCTCTTTTGCTTCTGCTAAGCTTTTTATTTCTCTAACACTCACAGGAAAGCGATGTATCGAGCTCTCGAGTTAATTTGTATGAAGGCTGCCTTTGACGGGATCTGGTGAAAGCTTCTTAAGAACACTACTGGAAGTAGAAAAATGAAAGTTTTAATAACGGGCGCTACAGGCTTTGTTGGAGGCTACATTGTCGATAGGTGCATCGAGATGGGCGACACCGTACGTGTTCTTGTGAGAAAAACAAGCAATCTAGATTACCTGAAAAAGTACCCTGAAATTGAATACGTCTATGGTGACCTGACCGATATAGTGGCAATCCGAGAGGCAACCAAGGGAATAGATACCGTATTCCACTCAGCGGCGCGTGTCACTGAAGTAGGTGATCGCAAACAGTTTTATGATGATAACTATTTTGCGACAAAGCATTTAGTAGATGAGGCAAAAAAACAGGGCGTTAAGCGCTTCATCTATGTAAGCAGCCCCAGTATATTTTTCGATTTTAAAGAACAAAACAACATCAACGAATCCTATCCATATCCCTCAAAATATATAAATCTCTATTCGGAAACAAAAGCGCTGGCTGAACAATATGTGCTTGCTTCCAATGATAGCAGCTTTGTAGCGTGCGCCCTGCGACCGCGAGGAATTTGGGGGCCACGAGATAAGACGGGCTATATTCCCAAAATTTTAAACGGCATGCGGAAGGAAAAGTTTCCAGATATTTCTGGTGGAAAAAAGGTATTAGCTACTGTCTGCCATGTTGTTAATGTCGCTGAAGCCTGTGTTCTGGCTGCACGGTCGGACAAGGTAGGAGGAAAAGCCTACTTTATTACGGATGATGAAGTAATTGATGCGTGGGGGTTTTTAACGCAGATTGCTGAGAAATTAAAAATACCCCTCTTTAAAAAGAAGATGGATGCAAAAATTCTAATGTTCCTGGGTGGGGTTTTTGAATTGATATGGAAGATCCCAGCATTGGCCAGAAAATCGGCCCCTCCATTATCCCGCTATTCCGTGGGCTTGTTGATCTACAACTCGACCTATGATATCAGCGCGGCAAAAAATGATTTTGGATATTCGCCAAAAATAAAACAGAAAGAAGGGATTGAAAATTTAGTCGAGTGGATTAATAAGGGTGGCGAAGTAGATGTTTTCTTGAAATATGTAAAAAAATGAAACAAAAGTTTTTTATCATTGTTAGTTGGCGCGATCTGTTTTAACGCGACCCAATTTGACAGCGAATTAGCGTGCTTTTATAAAAGTTTAAAAAGCGCCAGAATACCAACAAAGGTAGAGCAAAATGTTAAAGTCAAAAATTGAAAGTATCGGTGTTCATAAGCCGAATCAAAAGATTTCAACAAAAGATCTTGTAGGGCAAATGGAGCTTCCACCTCAGTTTGATATCGAAGCAATCACGGGAATCAAGAATCGCCTCTGGAAGCAGGCGCATGAGGATTCCTATTCGATGGCGATTGATGCTGCGAAGAATTGCCTTAAAAACTCAAAGTATAAAGCGGAAGATCTGGATATTATTATCTCTGGTTCAATATCGCGCTTTATCGGTCAAGATAAAAACTATTACGAGCCCGCCCTAAGCCTGTATATAAAACGTGAACTGGGTGCCGATAAAGCCATATTTTTCGACCTTTCAAATGCTTGTGCCGGGATGTTCAGCGGCATGTATATACTTGATGCGATGATAAAATCCGGTGCGGTTAAAAACGGGATGGTTATCAGTGGTGAGTGGGTAACATCGATCGCTGAAACAGCTGTTCTGGAAGTTAAGGATGCACTTGATCCACAATTCGGCTCTTTGACCGTTGGGGACTCTGGCGCAGCGATTATTATGGATAAGGCGATAGATGATAAAGATTATATCGACTACATAGAGCTTCTAAGCACCGCAGAATATTCCGAACTCGCCATCGGAAAGCCAAGCAATATCAGCAACAAAATGGCAATGTATGCCAGCAACACCGAAATGCACACAACAGATCGCCTGAGCATCTGGCCGAATTTTCAACTCGATCATTTTGAAAAAATGGGGAAATCGTTTGCTTCCGAAAATTTCGATTTCATTATCCATCACCAGGTCGGATCAAAGTTCATTAAAAAGCTTCTCAAAATAGGGACGGCTAGCTTTAGTGCAGAGATGCCCGAATCCTTATCGGTGCTCGAGGAATACGGTAACACCTCCACTACCTCACATTTCCTTGCTCTGTATGACCATTTAGAGAACAAATCAATCAAAGAAGGGGCGAAAATATTGTTTGTTCCTGCGGGTTCCGGCTTTGTTACCGGTTTTGTGTCAGCAAAAATTAGCAGTTTGGCGGTGTAATCATGGGAACAATCATTAAAGCAACTGGAATTAGTACAAATAGAGAATCTAACAGCTCAGTCGATCACGCTGTTGAAGCAGGGCTCGCATGCTTAAAAGCAGGCGGGGTCGAAGTAAAAGATATTGACCTGCTGATTAACGTTGGGGTTTACCGTGATGAGAACATCGGGGAGCCCGCAATGGCTGCTCTGATTCAGAAGGGGCTCGGCGTAAAATGCGACTATTTTCGGGGTCAGGCCGAACAGGCGCCTTTCTCAGTCGACTTAATGAATAGCTCATGCGGGTTGATTAATGCAATACAGGTTTCTGAATCTTTGTTAAAGATAAAGAAAATAAAATATGCGTTGATAGTCTCAAGCGATGCGCACCCATCGAAAAAAATGAATGCTAATTTTCCCTTTTCATGTTTTGGTGGTGCAATGCTTCTCGAGTACACCGACGATGAAGCCACAGGTTTTAAACAGTATGCGTTTAAAAACTCCAAAACCATTGACCACAGCTTAACCGGATATGTTGATCTGAGTGAAAGAGATACGGACGCCAGGGATAGAATAACGGTCAATATCCCAGCGGATTATTATACCGAAATTCTAAAATTTACCATTGAGACTGTTGGTGATTTCCTCTCGTCTACAGGTGCGGATCGAAGCAATCTGAAGCTTGTGGCTCCGCAGATCACTGAAGGGTTCGGGAAAAAAGTAGCGCTGTCGACAGGGCTAAATGATGCATCGATTATCGATCTCTATAAAGAATATGGTGATGCACACAGTTCCGCATTAATAATGGCTTATCATTTAGCCATTCAAAACGGACAGTATAAAAAAGATGATCCGATATTGTTTGTTGCTGCGGGCGCCGGGCTAAGCGCCGCCTGTACACTTTATACGGCTTAGTTGGCGCCGTCTCTTTCCAGCGCCTTGTGCCGGGAGAGGGCCATCCGTCGATAGGTAGGTGCGTGCAATGACATGGACGTCAAAAACAATGTGTCTGTGTGTCGAGGTGTCTGTGTGCCTGGCATTTAGACCGGCAATCATTAATGCGGGAAAGATAAATGAGCAGTAGTCATTTAAATATTGCAACCTATTTAAAAAAAAACGCTAAGCAGTTCCCTCAGAAGACAGCCATTATTTATCCTGTCGGCACCGACAACGACGGTACCATCCGCTATGGCCATAAAACCTATTATGATATAGACACAGAATCAGATCAGTATGCCGCTGGATTTATGGCGGCAGGAATAAAACGAGGGACGAAAACCATTTTCCTGGTTAAGCCCGGCCCTGAATTGTTTTCTATTACTTTTGCCCTTTTTAAGGTGGGGGCTATCCCAGTGATAGTTGATCCCGGCCTTGGGGTAAAGCGTATGCTGCATTGCTATAATGCCGTGGGTGCTGAAGCATTTATTGGAATAGAAAAAGCCCATATTTTAAGGCTGCTATTTTATCGTAATTTTCGCTCTATCAAAACCTGGGTGACCGTTGGAAATAAATGGTTTTGGGGAGGGTATACGCTTAAGGAGCTGCGCCATCCAACCGCTGACAATGTTGCTATTGCCGACACAGAAGCAGAAGATCTCGCTTTAATAAGCTTTACGACAGGAAGCACCGGCCCAGCAAAAGGCGTGGAGTATACGCACGCCATGGTAGATGCTGAGGCACAAGCGTTGATAGAAAACTTTAATACCGATCCCAATCAAGTCGATCTTGCCACGCTATCACTATTTGCGCTTTACGACATGTTAATTGGCATCACTGCGGTATTACCCAAGATAGATCCCACAAAACCCGCTTTTGTTGATCCAAACAATATTATTGATCCTATCAATCAGTATAAAGTGACCTCCATGTTCGCGTCACCGGCACTACTGAATCAAGTAGCGAAATTTGGCATTCAACACGGTGTCAAACTTCCCAGCATGAAAATGGTATTTTCTGGCGGAGCGCCGGTGACCAGCTCCATCATGGAAGAATTTCAGCAACTATTAACGGATGATGCTGAAATACTAACGACTTATGGTGCCACTGAAGCCCTTCCTATCTCTTTCATCGACTCAAAGACGCTTCTCACGGAGTGCCGCCCAAAAACGGCAAGCGGTATGGGAACCTGCATTGGCAGGCCCATTTCGAATCTCGACGTGCGCATTATTAAAATCACCGACGATCCGATAGAGAAGTGGAGCGAGGATCTTTTGGTCGCACCGGGTGAAGTCGGTGAAATTGTCATAAAGGGTGGGATTGTGAGTAAGCTCTACCACCGCAATCCCAACGCAAACCTCTTCGGTAAAATCAGCGATGGCGAGGGCGTCTGGCACCGCATGGGTGATCTTGGCTCACTGGATCAAGAAGGAAGGATTTGGTTTTGTGGTCGACATAAACATAGGGTAAACACCGGGAATACTGTTTTATTTTCAGTGCAATGTGAAGGTGTTTTCAATAGCCATCCAGACGTTTATAGAAGCGCCCTTGTTGGAATTGGTCCCAAGAACAAGCAAACACCGGTCATGTGTATTGAGTTAGACCGCAGGGGCCGCAATAAACAGTTTGACAACAATCAACTGGAAAAAATCAGACAGGAATTGCTCGAGCTGGGTAGATCACATCTAGTAACCAGGGAGATAAAGACTGTTTTATTTCATGATTCATTCCCTGTTGATATTCGTCACAATGCCAAGATATTTAGAGAACTTTTAGCAGATTGGGCAGAAAATGTAATGAAAAATAACAGCATCACCAGTGAACCTAGAAAACCAGACCTGCGCAGCCAGCTCCCTATGCTTATTCCGATTTTTGGGTGGCTTTTTATTGCGTATGGCCTGATATTCCCTATTGAAAATATTATTATAAAGTGGATGTGGTATATAGACATATTTTTGAGCGTTGTCGTTCATCCCCTTCAGCTCTATATTGCGCTTCCCGTTGGTGCCAAAGCTGGCATTTCAGTTAAAAAAACCATCTATATGACCATTGTTTTTGGAGCAACCTGGTGGAAACCACTCAAAGACAAGCAAGAGGGTAAATAGAATAAGCGTTTATTACAGGTGCAGCAGGCCACTTGAACAGACTTTTTTGAAGGCGTGATCGCTTTCTTAACAAAAATTTATGGATAGATTATATGACTAAAAACTATATTGGCCTGGCCTGTTCGCAGCATGACCCGGCCATTGCAATAGTTAACTCCGAAGGTAAGGTTGTTTTTGCAGAATCTACAGAGCGATACCTTCAAAATAAGAGGGCATGGAACACCTTTGCCGATGACCTAATACTTACTGAAAAGCTGTTAAAAAAATACACTGACCCGAATGCCGACCTGGTCATTACAACTACCTGGAGCGAAAACACCCAGGTAGAATTAAAAATTATATTTAGGCTGATGCCTTTTATAAAAAAGTTTGTTCATCCCTACGTTTACAACGTTTACCACTATTTAACGGCGGCACTTAAGAATACCTATCACTTCACCGGTCAAAGCTTGATTTTTCAGCGCAACATGGCCAACCCAAACACAAAAACGGAGATGCGTCATTATAACCATCACATGACGCATGCGGCGACTGCCTGTTATAGCAGCCCGTTTGAAGAGGCTGTCTGCGCGGTTATAGATGGATTCGGTGAAATGTCTTCGACTTCCTTTTTTTGCTATAAAAATGGAGTTATTACGAAGCTGCATGGCATTAAAAATTCGTTTGAAAGTCTGGGAGTTTTTTATAGCTTTATCTGTAAGGTTTGCGGTTTTGAACCGATTAAAGGAGAGGAGTGGAAGGTCATGGGGCTGGCCCCCTATGGCAAGTACAACGAAAAAGTCTATACCATATTAAAAGGAATCTTAAAGGTTGAAAAAACCAGATTCGTTCGACAAAAGCTATCTCCTTTAGCGGTGTACGATGATCTTTTCGCGTTGCAAAACGATCAGAATAAATCAGATATCACGGTTGCGGACATAGCATACAACGGTCAGTTGGTTTTCTGCGAATTAATGGCTGAAATTTTGAAGCAGCTTCATTCGCTTAATATTTCTGAAAATCTTGTTCTTTCCGGTGGTTGCGCGTTGAATTCAGCCTGCAATGGATTGCTGTTAGAACTGACACCGTTCAAGAATTTGCATGTTTATTCGGCACCCGGTGACGAAGGTAATGCTATAGGCGCGGCTTTGATTGCCTATTATCAAGATAATCCGCCAGTGAAATCGCCGGCGTCCCATATGACTCCCTATTTGGGCTCGCAAATGAGTCGGGAGGTAATGGAGTATTGTCAGAGGTTTAGCGGACTAAAGCATAAAGTGTTAAGCGGACCTGCGCTTTATGAAAGAGTCGCACAACTTTTATCGGAGGGAAATGTGATCGGTTGGGTGCAAGGACGAGCCGAATTTGGCCCTCGGGCGCTGGGGAATAGATCCATTTTAGCAGATCCTCGCACTGCCGCCATGAAAGACACCTTGAACGCAAGAGTGAAGTTTCGGGAAGAATTTCGCCCGTTTGCGCCGTCAATTCTTCATGAGCACGGTGATGAATACTTTGAAAACTACCAGCTTTCGCCCTATATGGAAAGAACGCTGAAATTCAAAGATGCGGTTCTCGATAAGGTGCCTGCTGTTGTTCATGAAGATAAAACGGGGCGCCTGCAAAGTGTTACGCGGGAAAACAACGAAAAATATTATGATTTGATTGCAGCGTTCTATAAAATTACGGGGGTTCCCGTTTTGCTGAACACCAGTTTTAATGTTATGGGAAAACCGATCATTCATTCCGTTGAAGATGCTTTATCGGTTTTCTTTACCAGTGGCCTTGATGTGCTGGTGATTGAAGATATGGTATTCGAGAAGGCTGACCTTCAATAAGCGAACGTTCACTTACTGTTGATCAGTTTTGGCTTACCTGTGAAGCCGCCCAGAAAGCGAAGGGAACCTTCCTAACTTTCTGGGCCGCCAGAGCTTTTATGGCCGCTTACGCAGTTTCATTGTTAATCCCACTGGGCTCATCGTGATAGCAAGAATTTCCTGAGCCTCGCCGCCATCAGGGGTGTCGACTCTTTCAATGTCGAAGTCTCTGAGCAACATGAGCATGGCCAGTTTTATTTCCAGCATCGCCAAATAACGCCCAGGACACACGCGCGGCCCCGAGCCGAACGGCATTGACACCCGTCGTGACTGGGCCATGGTCGAGGCGTCGGCTTCCAGCCAACGTTGTGGTTTAAATGCCTTTGGATCTGGAAAATAGCGCTCCGCTACACTGTCATGCCGAAATACGCACCAAATCCACATGCCTTTTGGAACCGCTACGCCTGCCACTGTGGTGTCGTTCAACGCGACGAGAATGTTAAATGGCCCGGTCGGTTTAAGTCTCAGCGTTTCGTGGGTGCAAGCATCAATGAATTTCAATTCGGTCAGCTTTTCAGGTGTCAGGTCGCTCAAGTCGCCCTCGACGCTACGGGCTTCCTCTTGGGCGCGTTGAAGCGCGTCAGGGTTACGCATCAGCAAATAGACCATCCACGATAACGTCGTTGCTGTGGTTTCTTCGCCCGCTAGCAACATGGTGATCACATTGCCTGCCACATCATCGTTATCCACGCCGCTATCGCTCTGATCGGCAGCAACAATCATTGATTCCAGCAGATTATTGGGTTGTTCTCGCAGGGATGGATTGGCGGCAAGCCGTTCCCGTGCTTTTGCAATGAAACCCTTTATTGCTTCATTGACAATGACGACGCTGCGATCGAGTTGACGGTCGGTGGGAAATTTAATAAAGCGCCAATAAGGCACTAACGCGTTAACTCGCTTGAACAGCGCTGGAATAATTCTATCCAGATGTTGCTGAATCGCGTCATCGTCTGACTCCAGTGTGTTGATGTCCGACCCAAATGCCAGGCCGGCAACGGCATCCACGGTGAAGCGCATAAAGTCAGCCTGCAAATCAATGGTTGTGCTGTCATCGGCCGCTTTCTGCCAGCGCCCACGCAAACGTTTGGTCACCTTCAGTAAAGAAGGAAAATAGCTGCGCACGTTACCGGGTGCAAAACTCGCCATGACCATGCGACGCTGGTGTTCCCACGCGTTACCTTCAGCCGTTATAACACCAGATTTAAGGCCCATTTCATCAATAATATCAACCAACAGTGCGGGGCGTCGAAAACCATCAGGGCGATCTTTCAGCAAACTGGCTACCACCTCATGATCGGCCACGACCAATACTTTGTTAGGCCCCAAACGCATTCGAAATACCGGGCCATACTGTTGAGCCCAGGCTTCTACATCCTGATGCAAACGTGAAAGCTTAACTTGCAGCGCATTGCCTACCACAGGCCAAGGGCGCGGCCCTGGCAGGTCTTTAAATTGGCGAAGTGTGGGGGTGTCGGTAGATGTAGTCATTGTCCAATACTCATGCATTAACACAAAAAACTCTCCCATCCCAGCAGAGGACAGGAAGAATAAATCCGCTATTGAGCAAGCTTAGCATCCTCTGCCCAGGTCCCTATGCTACGATTTGGTAAATATTGGTTTTGTTCTTTCTATCCTTCCAGACGTCCTTTAGCACTTTGAAGTTGGGGCACCGTAGCAATGCCAAAAGCGACAGCAACAAAAAATAACAATACGCGTATCAAACAATTACAACGAGCCCTACCCAGTGCGAACACCTACAGCGAGTGGCGCACGGCGGCGCTGGAACTGGATGTGTTGCTCGGCCACGACCTCTGGCGAGCAGAGGATGAATCGACGTTCTATCCCTACGAGTTGTTACGCGAACAAATTTGTCATTTGGAACACTTGCGCAGTCTGCGCGACCCGAAACAGCTGGTCGCTTATATGCAGGAAAGTTTGCATCGAACGCTGGGCGAGCTGGTAGATCCTAACCTTTACAATGTGGCGTTGGCCGGCACTAAATTCTTGATCCGAGACTATTTGGACCAAATTGAAAAGACGCTGAACTATCTCTGTGATGAGGATTTTCCTGAATTGCCTTTTGGGCAAAAGAGATTGCTGTTCAAACATGCCACGCGAAACTTTGGATGTTCCGCCTTAATGCTCAGTGGCGGTGGTGCGTTTGGTATTTATCATTTGGGAATTATCAAAACCCTGTTGCAACATCAAGTTTTGCCGCGCGTTATTTCTGGCACCAGCATGGGTGCTATCGTGGCGGGCGTCGTGGGTACTCACACCGACGACGAACTGCGAGATTTGTTCAGCGCGCCTGAAAACAGGCGCTTTGACCCCATTCGTCTATGCGCGCCAAGTGTGATGCTAAAGAAAAAGCATGTGCTGGACCCTGAACAACTGCTGGATTCCATCTCCTCCAATATTCCCTCGCTCACCTTTCTTGAGGCGTACCGGCGAACGGGGAGAGTGATCAATATCACCGTTTCGCCTACGCGCTCTGGGCAAAAGCCTCTCATCCTTAATTACAAAACCGCGCCGCATGTGCTGATTCCCCACAGTTGCCGTGCATCGAGCTCCATTCCGTTCTTGTTTCCGGCGATCGGCCTGAAAGCAAAAAACGGGCAAAATGAGTGGGTCGACTATATGCACACTGAGCGCTGGGCTGACGGTGGCGTGCATACTGATATTCCGATGGGGCGAATGGGGCGTGTGCACAACGTCAATCATTTCATCGTTAGCCAAACCAATCCCCATGTGCTGCCCTTCGTAAAAAACGGCGAACGGCGTGGTGTGGTTCCCATGTTACTTGAGCTGACCAGTTCGTCCATTCATGCTCAATGGCATCAGACGATAGGCGTTATTAAAAAACGCACGGCCAGCAGAGCATTACGTTTTTGGCTGGATCGCGCAGACGCGCTGCTTGGACAGGATTACCTCGGCGACATCAATATTCATCCTGATTTTGCGATGAGCCGATATCTAAAAGTCATGGCGAATCCCACGTCTGACGAGGTTAATGATTTTATTTTGGCAGGCGAGCGTGCCACTTGGCCCAAACTGCCCATGATAAAAAATCAAACCCATATCAGCCGAGTTTTGCAGCAGTGCAATGAACGATTGCGTGAACGGGATCGTCGAACAGGGCGTTGAGAGGCGCAAAATGCGCATCGCCACGCAAAAGAATGCGTGTTTCCGGCCAATGCTGACGAATCAGTTGCAGAACCCGCCTGATGATCATCACGTCTTTAACTGATGAACAGGCTAAAGATTTGCTTAGAAATCTTCGAGATAAACACCATTTTGCCCGATACGGTGAACGAAGAGGGGTTCGCTATAAGCTTGGCCCTAAAGCACCTGAAGGGTTATGGGGGAATAATGGGGGAGTTATGCATCCCTCCGTCTGGCCGCACAGATTGTCGCCAAGCCCCTCCACTGGCTCTCCAGAATCGAGATCGCGCACAAATAGCGTATTTATCGGGACTATTTTCTAGCCGCGCCACCCTCTTTTGGTTAGGTATCCCTATGTTATTTTCTTAGGCATGCCCTTGACTACATGTATAGAAAATAGATTTTTCTATACATGGCCCGTTGATTGTGCATAATAAGTTGCGTTTTCTATACATATTGCTGCCGTAACCAAGGAGCAAGGAACCAATGCCATACAAAGTGCCCCCGCTTCCTTTGGTCAATGAAGAGACATTGGAAAGCAAAGCGGTCCTTAAAAAGCTGGCATCAGCGCACCGATACCTGGCAGAACTCAAGGGGGTGGCGAGAACCATTCCCAATGAAGCCATCCTAATAAATACCCTTACCCTACAAGAAGCGAAGGATAGTTCCGAAGTCGAAAATATCGTTACCACGCATGATGAGCTTTTTCAGACCGACCTTTTTGCAGACTACGCACCCAGCGCTGCAGCGAAGGAGGTGCAGGAATATGCGGCGGCTTTAAAGCGGGGCTTTGATAAGGTTCGTCGATCGAAAATTATTCGCCTATCAGATATCCTTGAAATTCAAGAAACAATAGAGAAAAACAAGGCTGGGCTAAGGAAGCTGCCAGGAACCGAACTTAAAAACCAGCAGACCGGTGAGGTAGTGTATACGCCACCTCAAGACGCCAGAGAAATAGAGCAGTTGATGGCGAATCTTGTTGACTACATAAATGATGATTCGCTTTCGACGTTGGACCCGCTAATTAAAATGGCCATCATTCACTTTCAGTTTGAAAGTATTCACCCTTTTTACGATGGGAATGGCAGGACGGGCAGGATCATTAACATTCTTTATCTCGTAATAAAGGATCTGCTAGATCTGCCTGTGCTTTACCTAAGTCGCTATGTGATTCGAAATAAAAATAATTACTACCGAACACTTCAAGACGTTCGCGATAATAATGACTGGGAATCATTGCTGTTGTTTATGTTGGAAGGTGTTGAAAGGACAGCAAAGCAAACTATTTTCCTCATTCAAGAAATAAAAGAATTAATGCTGACTTACAAACATGGGATACGAGAAGCCCTTCCAAAAGCATATAGCCAAGATTTGATTAATAATCTTTTCCGGAATCCATACACAAAAATTGAATTTCTCGTGGAAGATTTAAAGGTCACGAGGATTACCGCAACCAAATACCTTGATCAACTCGTCGGGGCAGGATTTCTAAATAAGGAGAAGAAAGGGCGGTGTAACTATTACATCAATACGCCGCTCTGTAAGTTGCTTATTGAGAATCCGGAGTCGCCAGTTGAATAAAGCTGGGCTGGGGTATGCCCACTTTAACACCCTTCCAACATAATTAATTGATATACGAATAGCGCCCTTAATCGTGTCTATTTTGGATATGATTAGGGGCGCCATTCGTTGGCTAAGTGGATTTGGCAAGCGTCTGTCTGGCATTCATGGGCTTGGGGCTCAGGCAGTATCAACGCATCACTGAAATATGTAGAAACCACCTGCAATCTGCTAGAGGGCGCTTCTCACTATCTTGGCAAGCAGATTTCATTTGAAGCTCATTTGAACGCACTGATCGACGATGCTTTAGGCACTGCTGGCATTGAAGGCGTAGCACTGGCTGCCGATTCCGTGCGCAGCAGTATCGCCAATCAGCTAGGGCTTCCTCAGCTCGGATTAACGAATACAGATGCAAAAACGGAGGGTCAGGTCACGCTCCTGCTGGACGCAAATTATAACTCCCAGGCTGCGTTAACCTCGGAACGGCTTTTTGAATGGCATCGTTGCTTATTTCCCTTCGGAGCTTCATTTAAGCGCTTTCCGGTGGGAGCCTATCGAAGCGATAGTGTAGTGGTAGCCAGCGGCATGCCGCCGAAACAAACCATCCATTTTGAAGGGCCGCCAGCGGCAAGTATTCCTTCTGAGATGAAATATTTCATCACTTGGTTCGAAGACACCGGGCCAACATTGCCGCCTTTGATCTTTTCTGCGCTTGCACATTTTTGGTTTGTGACCTTACACCCGTTCGGGGATGGAAATGGCCGAATTGCACGTGCATTGGGTGATCTTGCGTTAAGCAAAAAAACCACAATGCGCGGCGTTTATATAGCATTTCGGCTTCAATCATGACGGCACGGCAATCCTATTACGATATTCTGCAAAGCACGCAGCAGGGCAAGTCAGATATCAGTGCGTGGATAGAATGGTATCTAAGCAGAATTGAATATGCAGTGGAAAAGGCTGAGGAAAAAATACGACATGTAGTCGTTCGGCTACGATTTTGGGAATACGCAGCACATTTTAATTTGAATGAACGCCAGAAAAAAGCGCTACGAAAAATGTTGGACGGCGACCCAAAATATTTTGAAGGTGGCATGACTACGCGTAAATATTCCTCCATTAATCAATGCGCAAAGCCGACGGCAGCCAAGGATTTGATTCAACTGCGCGAGATGGGGATTTTATCGGAAAGCGAACAAGCTGGGCGATCCACGCATTATCAAATTCGCTGGGATTCATTAGGTGATTAACCTATATTTCCATTTGTATCTATAGCACAAAAAATTGCCCCCCTATTAGATATCGTCACCATACATGACGAGCTTTCAGGCCAACCTTTTGTAGGTTATGTTCTAGAATTGCGCTGAAGGCCATTGCTACTCTTCCGATATCCTAAAGAAGGGCATTCTGGCGAAAAACGGATGGGAAATCCAAGGAAGGGTCAGACGGTAATGTGAAAAAAATCCATCAATGAATCACATCGGTTGTTTTTTTACCTTGGAAGGGCCGGCACTTGGAACTCAACCACCATGACGAGGATTGCACATTAATAATGCGGCGGCGCGGCCACTTTTTAAATCCGAGTTAATTACTACAGTATTGTGGCTGTGCGCATTGCAACATGACTTAGGAATTGATCCACATCAATAAATCTAAAAGCACATCACTAATTTCACAGAAATCCTACCCGTTTAAGCCTCGCTTAATTTTTATCAATTAAGTTCATTCGTGAGCAGCATGACAGGAACTCGCCTTGGCGTTTTTCGATGCTGCACCTGCGTTATATATAAATTTGAGGTTTTTCCTGATGGGAAATGCATATAAGAAGAAAGCACTTGGTTTGCTTGCTCTTCTCACGTCTTCTGTTGCGATAGGTTCTACTTTTGGCCCGGTAGAAAATTTTGATGTGGTCAATGATACCGGCCGTACCGCACACGGTTTTGAAATTGAATTGCATGACCTGCGCCAAAACGAAATTACCTCCATATTCGGGGATGCTAGTCGCTGGCCTGAGATGGAGCGTTATGGTGTGCCGACAGTTGCCGAATACAGCGATCCCACTGCAATCCGCACCCAGACAAGCACTCGCATCACATACCAAGCCACCTATAGTAGTGGCACGTGGAGTGCCGGTACGCCCTCTGGCACCCTACCTGTTAACCCCAATGACAGCTGCTGGCCTTATGGTGCGCCCAATTATGGCCCGGATTATCCTTGTGACCATTTTGGGGTGAGTACATCAGTACCGGCGGCAAGTGTTAAATATGCCTGGCTGCTAGAAGACTCGCCAGGTTCGGCGAGTTTAATTTCCCAAGAAGCGGGTGTGCCGGCCCCCATATGGACCGTTACACCACAACCCCCAATCAACAATCAACCGCAGCCACCCAAGGTGAACGTGGTAGTGGCTGCGCCCGCACCAGAGGCCTATGAGTTTGGAGAACCTCGTTGGGTTAAAGTGACTGCCACCGGCACGTTGAATGATATATCCGTGGAAGATTTGATGGCAGAAAATGCCGTTATTCAAAAAGCCGAAACACAAATCCAAGTGGAATGGCAATTATTGCAAACAGACAAGGGCAATCCCGCCGCAGGACAAATTGATCTGACGGGTGTGGCGTTGGATGATGGCGCAACAGGTGTGGTTTACCGGTTTGAGTTCTATAAATACACCGGGGCACTTGATTCCAATCACGAGGCTAAACCGATCAATGGTGATACCTCGACGCCAGCGCCTTCGGATTTGGGCGCCTTTATCGTTGCACAAATGGCGGGTGTGAATTTCGATGGCCAAGTGCCACCCTTACCCCCATTGCCGGCGGCACCTATGCTCGATGCCAGCATTAGTGATGCAGTAGTGGGCGTGCCATACAGTGCCACCATTACGGCGACGCCGAGTAACGTTGGGGATGTATTGAACTTTCAGGTCGTGGGGCTGCCGGACGGATTGACAGTTGATACCACAACAGGCGTGATCAGCGGGGTGGCAACAGCCGTCGGTGGACCTTATACGCTTAACATTAGCGTTACTGATATCAACAATGGTTTGAGTGCATCGGCGACAACATCGATATCAGTCGTGGATGCGACTATTACATTCTCACCTGTCGATCAATGGGGTATTACTGGGCAGCCTTTCAGTTACATCTTGACTGCTATGGGCGGCACTGGCTTGTTTGCGTATTCCACTCAGGATGTGATGCCGAATGGGCTGCTCTTGGATAATGCGACCGGCGTAATTTCAGGTGTTCCCTCCTCAGAGGGCGTATTTTCACTAACATTTTCTGCAGTCGACAGCGCTGGCTTTGGGACCAGTGCCCCCATAAATTTCACCATTAGCGCGCCGGCCCCGGTAGTTTGTTCTGGTGCTAATCTAATTATCACCAATGGACTGAATATTCGTGACCAATTGCTGGATGTCAATGGAGGCGTGCGCAATGGGGGTCAAACGCTGCAGTATTCCCAAGACACTACGACAATCGTGCCACCGCTGACGAGTTCCAATTTCTATGATGCTGGAAATCTCGCGACGTTCTCTGGCACCAACACCAACGGTATATGCGTAACGGATACGTTGACCGTTACCCAAGGCTTGGCTGTCGCGGCTATCGAGAATCAAACACTGGCATACGGTATTGCAATAACACCTGTCCCGGTGAATGTCAGTGGAGGCATTTCGCCCTATACCATCGTCGTTAGCGGTTTGCCCAATGGCTTAAGTTTCAATGGCGTGAATATCAATGGGGTCCCAACTGTGGACGGTCTTTTCCCCGTCACGATATCGGTAAGGGACTCGAATGGTCAAACGCAGATTCAAACCGTGAGTGTCACCGTTAACCCGCCACCCGCGTTGATCTTAGGAGCCACTGACTTGCCTTCAACAGGTACGGTGGGGGTTGCCTATAGCGGTTCGGTGCTGGCCAGTGGTGGTGTTGGCGCACTGACTTGGTCTGCCAACGGATTGCCCACCGGTGTAAGCATTTCTGCAAGCGGGGTGATTTCAGGTACGCCAACCTCTGCAGGAACCTATAACGCCATACTGACAGTGACAGATACGCTGGGAACGACGACTAGTGTTACTGGCGCCATCGTTATTAGCCCATCTGCTATCATAGAGCCGTCCTGCACAAAACCGATTGGTGCAACGGGAGGCCTTAGTGGCAAGGGGCGTATCACCGCAGTGAATGGCAATGTGATCACCTATAAAAATAGCGCCGGTAAATTAATAAACGTGACGGTACCGCGCTGCGCGTCCATCGCATGGCGCAATGGCCTTAACAGTTTTGCAGTAAAGGAATTGTTTCAATGGAGTGGCTATAGTAGCCTTGCTACTGGAAATGTGGCGCAGAAAGTAACGATCAGCAAGTAACAACTAACAGATAACTATTAACAAGTGACGATCAACAAGTAATTATGCTGCTTGAAAAAGGGGAGATGCTATGTCATTTCCCCTTTTTTATACCTGTTAAGAGGGTGAAGCACCCGCCACATTCACGCCACCATTTTTTTGATCTCACCAAAATCTGAAAATGCCCTCGTTGAGGCGATTTACAAGGTTAGATCAACAAGCTTTTGAAAACACGGGTAACGATTTTGAGATGTGCATCAAAAAGCGCGTCACGATCATAAGCATCGCCCAATAACTTTTGCTGCATGCCCTGGCTGGCAAAAAAACTCAGCATCAATTGCGTGAGCGCAATCAGGTTGGACACGACCTGCTGCTGGTTGAGTTGGTGGCTGCGGTTTTCTGGCAAGCCGCTCATGAAAACTTGTGATTGCTCGGCAAATTGATGCAGCCATGCCATCACTTGTGGGCTGATGCGCTCCGCTGGCAAACTGAATTCGCGATGCAATATCTGGGCGGAATACGGGTGCTGTGCATGCATAAGCAGCATTTTTTTCGGAATATCCACCAGCTCGCGCAAGGTGAGTTCACTGTGATTCCACTGCTGCATTTCATACATAAACGGTTGTAATGCGCGATCGATTACCGCGCCATAAATTGCTTCTTTGTTAGGGAAATGCGCATACAGACTGGGTTCACGTATGCCTACCTGCCGGGCAATTTCACGCAGCGGTGTACTGTCATACCCCTGTTCGGCAAAAAGTTGCTCGGCAGCATCCACGATTTTTTGCACAGTCGAGTCGTTGCGTGGGCGTGGTGGGGCAGTATTCATGAGGCTCCTGTGAGTTCCGGCATTAAATGTCCGATTGAGCGTTTGTCATATCACTTACCTCAGCACATCACCCATGTCCCCGACCCAGGCTCCCAGCGAAACGCAAACGCCCGCTCTTCGGCGACTGATTGATACACGGGCGCAAGGAATCGTTGAATCTGCACCATCACCAGAACAAAATGAATGTCATTCGGCAAGCGGTTTTTATTCAAGAACGCCTTCCATTGCACTTGCTTGTTGGCATTTTCACAGAAGGCTTGCGAAAAAACATGTAACGGTGCAGTTTGGATGGCGGTTTGGCGTCTCATAAATGAGCCTCATCGTTAGAACCAAATCCCAATAAATCGATATCAAGTGTGGGTCGATGAAATTGTTCCTGCCAAACCCAAAATAAAAGTGCGCCTTTAAGCAGAAAGCTATCGGCATACTCGCTAACACTGAGACGGTAGAGAAGTCGTTGCATGCCATACTGACGAAGCACAAAATTGAAATCTTCCCGACGCTCCCTGGCCAGATTGAGTAGACGCTGGCGAACAGAGGCAGCAATGTTCTTCCCTTTGCTCATGCCAGGCTCTCCAAATAAGGAGTCATGACATTTTTCACCCGGCAAATTTCTGCATAATGCAAAAGCTCTCCAATGGAAATCTGTTTTGTTCTCAGCCCTTCCTTCAGGGCCTCAATCGCCACGTCAATGCCAATCTTGTTTCGGTACTTGAAGCAATCCGCTATGGTCTTGGCTGGGTTAAACACCTTGATAGTGACGCCGTCGATCTCATGCTTCTCGACGCCTTCGGTCAACGCAGCCCCTGACATGGAAAGATAGCGCAAGGGGGGGTAATCAAGGGAGGGCTTGTAGGCCTTCCTGTCAACCGCCACCCAGACTTCAAAGGGGTTCTGTGTTGTGAACTCATGGAAAGCGAGCGCAGAAAGCAGGGCGATCACACCGTTGGGCACCCGCTTGGCTGTTTCGAGGAGAGTCTGGTGGCACCCCGGGACATACTGTGCAGGCTGATAAATGCCTCTGCCCAATCGATTCAAGATACCTTCCGCCTCCAAGCGATGCAGATACTCTTTTGGCAGACCAAGAGCGACGAGGTCGCGAGGCCGAACAACCGACAAACGAGTAACAATATCAATGACTTGCTGTCTTTTTGAGCGATGAGGCGGCTTGCTGGTAGTGGGCATGGGTCTATTTAAATATAATCTCGGCTATTAGCTATATCTGCCGAGATTATGAGATATGCAGTGGATGACGTCCAGTAATCGCAACATTTGGAATAAAAAGCGTAATTTTTTAACCAATGACAATCCTGGCGCGCTCGACAAAACTCAACCGCTTCAGAATATTGTTCCATATTTACAGCATGTTACGGCGTATGGACATTATATGCCGGAAAATCGAAGATTAATGCCGGAACTGACAGCCCCAGTTACATCAATGTGTTGCATCAGCGTCCTTCGCCCGCAGGCTAATGGTTGATAGGCATAACCACCAAATATATTTGCAATGGCGTTGCATAATGCATCGAAACCCGGTAGCGTAAGGGTATCAGCCTAATGATTGATAGGCAAATTATCATCAGGGTAAAAAATAGATACTGGATGGCAGACGCAGTAAGTGCTCGCCAACGGAGAAAGACGCAGGAGACGCAATATGCGTAAAGTGTTGGTGTCGTTATTGGGTGGGTATCGAAAGGCGGCATTGTGGTGGCTGAAAGTGCAGGGCAAGACGCCAGACGATGTGGCCGCTGAGCGTGTCGTTACCGGCAAGTCCTGGGAGGAGTTTTGCGACACCTTGAAAGCAGCGGGTGCGGCCTTGCAGTTTCCTGGGGCGCCGCAGGATGCGTTTAATCAAGCTGAGGGTTACCGTTATCTCACTCGCCTGACACGTGCGGGCTTGATGGCATTTCTTGAACATGCCGATCCGAAATCGCCAGTGTTGCATCGTGTAGTGCATGAAACGGTGAAAATGGGGGCGGATAACCCCGATAATTATTATCAAACGGCGTGTATCAGTGGTGAATTCGAGTACCGGATTCGCGGCAAACGGAATTCCGTCAAGTATCTCGGGTTTGGCACCCAGGCCGGGCATTATGGACAAGGCGGGGGAATGCCTCCCACAGGCTACATCGAAGCCTCTGCCCTTGATATTGATGCCGATGGCTATTTCACGCTGACCTTGAGCTGCCGTCCGCACCCGAAAAACTGGCTGCCGATGACACCAGAGACAGGGTGTTTGATCGTGCGCCAAACCTTTTTGGATCGCGACAAAGAAACGCCTGCAGAATTGGTCATCGAACGTATCGGCGGTGACGATACGCCAACAGTGCTCACGCCCAAAATGCTGGATGATGGTTTGAAATCAGCGAGCACTTTAGTGGCCGGGGCGTCGTTGTTGTTTGCCAAATGGGCACGGGATTTTCAGGCGCATTCCAATCAGTTGCCGATGTTTGATCCAGCGGTGTCGAGTGCTGCCGGGGGCGATCCCAATATCGTGTATTTCCACAGCCATTGGGCGTTGGCGCGTGATGAGGCATTGGTGATCGAAGTGATGCCACCCGTGTGTGAACACTGGAATTTTCAATTGAATAATTACTGGATGGAATCGCTCGATTACGTCCACTTTCGTATTCACACCAATAAGCATCTGGCGGCATACGAAACCGATGGATCGGTGCGTATTGTAGTGGCGCATGAAAATCCGGGAGTGCCCAACTGGATCAGCACGGCGCATCATGAAAGTGGCACCATGTGCTTCCGCTGGATTCGCGCGCAGAGCCACCCGCAGCCGGCGACCCGCGTTATGAAACTTGCCGACGTGCGGCAACAATTTAAAACGGTGCAATCCACTTTCTCTAACAAACGTTCCGGGGTGGTAGAATTGCCATGAAAAAAGCTCAGCTGGAAACCTCCAATCATTACAATCATCCATATCGGCCCTTGCCCATTCGCTGGTTCAATAATGCCGGTAAACTGGCAGATCATTTTGGGCTTTTGCCCGATCTCGATGTTAATCAGTTAATTGCCAATGCTCGCCGCAAAACGGGTTTGCAGGATTTTGGAGATGAATGGTTTCGAGAGCCCTTGGGTGTATTGGTCGATTCCATCAATCGCGAAGCGCATCTCACCCCGTTGGGCAAACTGATACAAAAAAATCGTCTCGAAGGGGCGTTGGCGGTGCGCTTACGCGCCGAAGCCTTATGCAAGGCGCACCCTGAAATTGAACGCATGAATTTCGGCAAGATTGTGGTTATCGCCGGTTTGCAGCGCACCGGCACCACGACTTTGCACCGTCTGCTGGCGGCTGACCCCGATATGCGTGCGCTTTACGCCTGGGAAGCGCTTAACCCATTGCCATTGCCCAATGAAAAACCGGGCAAACCCACCGCCCGCATGACGCAGGCAAAGGTGGCTGAAAAAGGCCTCGCTTATCTGGCGCCGGAATTTTTTGCCATTCACCCGGTCGAGCATGATGCGCCCGAAGAAGACGTGCTGCTGCTGGATTTATCCTTCATGAGCCAGTCGCCCGAAGCTACCTTGCATGTGCCCACCTATGCCGCATGGCTGGAAAAACAGGATCACACGCGCGCCTATGAATACCTGCGCAAAATGCTGAAAATTCTGCAATGGCAACGCGGTGGTAAAAACTGGGTGCTGAAAACGCCGCATCATATGGAGTATCTCGACGTGATACTCAAGGTATTTCCTGAGGCTGTGATTGTGCAAACGCACCGGGACCCGCAAAAAACCACGGGCTCGTTTTGCAGCATGGTGTCGCACGGGCGTGGCGTGTTCAGCGATGAGGTGGATGCGCGCGAAGTAGCGCGGCACTGGGTGCGCAAGGTGAATCGATTGATGCAATTATCCATCGATGTGCGCGAACGTCTGGGTGAAGAACGCTTTATTGATGTGTCGTATTATGACTTGCTGAAAGATCCGATACACGAAGTCGAGCGCATATATCAGTTTGCGGGCATCCCCTTTGATGCAAAGGTCGCGCATGCGGCGCAGGCAACCAGTGAGCGCAACGTACAGCATCGCTTTGGGCACCATCGTTATAACTTGGCCGATTTTGGGTTAAGTAAAGAAGACATTGAAAAACAATATGGATTTTATCGTCAACGTTACGGGATTCCTTATGAAAAATAGCAAAAAGAAAAGTGGTGCCAACGCGGTTGGCCACAAGGGCATCGTCTCGGCGGTAGCCACGGCGTTATATGATCTATTCAGTAATGAAGGCCAATTGCCGCCACTGGATAAAAGCGTACGCATCGACGGCAAAACCTGCCTGGTAACGGGCGCCAACAGTGGCCTCGGCAAAGCCGTTGCCATCCAGTTGGCGCAGCGCGGCGGCAAGGTCATCATGGTTTGCCGTAGCGGCATCCCTGACGCGGGAGAAGACGTCAAACGCTTGTCAGGGAATTCACAAGTGGAAATGCTGCGGGCTGATTTATCCGATCTGACGTCGGTCAATCAGTTGTGTGATCAACTGCGCGATCGCGGCATTGTGGTGGATATCGCCGTCATGAATGCGGGATTGATGCCCCTGAACGCACGCCGCTCGGCACAAGGGTATGAGCTGATGTTTGCCGTGCATTTTCTTGCCAATCGCTTGATGTTGGCGCGTTGGCTGCAAGATGGCGTCATCAAGCCACGTGTAGCGGAGGGTGAAGCGCCTCGGGTCGTGTTTGTGTCGTCGGAAGCGCATCAATCCTCTTCGCCAATAGATTTTGAGCATTTTGGTGCCTTTGTCGATTACGGCATGAAAGACGGCATGAAGCACTATGCCATGAGTAAATTGCATCTTACGACGTTTGCCACCGAATTGTCGCGACGTTTAAACAGCGGGACTAAAGCTGCGGTCGCCGTGCATTCATTATGCCCAGGGCCGATTGCGTCCAATATCGCACGGGAATCGCCAGCTCTGATCAAACCCTTGCTGGGGCCGATCATGAAATGGTTTTTCCGCTCACCGGAAGCGGCAGCGGAGCCGGTGATTTATCTGGCGTGTGAACCGACGCTGTCCAACAAGTCGGGGGTGTATCTGCATATGATGCGCGAGAAATCTGCGTCTGAAGAAGCTGTGAACCCAGACAAGGGCCGTCGTTTGTGGGAGCTGAGTGAGGGCATTATTGCACCTTTTCTTGCGGCCGCGCATAAATCGGATGCGACACCTGCAACCAGGGCAGAAGACAACAAGCCTGCGGTCGTGCTGTCGTGAGCTGGGACTCAACGCGTCCGATTGACGTGTTGAGCAGAAGTGATATTGCCTTTGGCTGTGAATAAGGACAGGGAGGTTTATGCGTGAGCGTGTGATTGCCTCAGAAAAAATTCATATCAACGCCCCCATTGAACGGGTGTGGGCGATTCTGCTGGATTTACCGCGTTATTCCCAGTGGAATCCGTTTACCTACCGGGTGGACTCTACGCTCGTCGTTGGTGACCCGGTGGATTTGTATGTGCGTATGCGCAAGCGGGGCGAGCGGGTTCAGCGTGAGTATGTGCGCACGGTAGAAGCACCAACCACCTTGTCGTGGGGCATGACCATGGGGCATGCCGTACTGTTAACTGCGCTGCGTAAGCAAACGCTGGAACGAATCGATGCGAAGACATGCAGCTATCAAACCACGGATGCGTTCAGTGGCGCGTTGACGCCTTTGGTGACGTATTTGTTTGGCGAGGATATTGAGGAGGGCTTCAACGCGGTAGCGCGGGCGTTAAAAGCACACGCGGAAAAGGCATGAAAAAAACCAGTAGCGGGTCTGCTATTTCGGTGGATGTTGTAATGCCGCTGTGTTCGCTATAGAGCGCCAAACCGCGCTAATTGCATTTCTTGTAACCGACTCAATGCCCGCCGAAAGGGGAACTCCAAAAAGCCTTCGGTGTAGAGCGCTTCAAGGGGGACGGCTGCCTCAATATACAAGGGCACCCGCCGGTCATAGCATTCATCGACCAAAGCAATAAAACGCCGCACACTATCATCGTTACGGGCGAGGTCGGGCAGCGTGCGATCGCCCGCTTGCACTTGCTCTACGCCATCTTCGGTGCCGCGGGCAATACGACCTTCACAGCGTTGCCCTCCTAAGGCGGGGACATCACCAAGCAAGATCACTTCAAAGCGATCGCACAGCGCAATAAAGTCCATGGCAGAAAGCGAGGCCTCGCAAAGATCTGCATAGCGACACCATGCGACAGTGTCCGAGAAGAACACGCTATTTACCCTTCGTGATCCTAATGCTAGTGGCCCGTCGCTAACAGCTTTGCCTTCTGTAAGATTACTGAATACAGCTTCCAATGCACTGGGATGACTGATCTGGCTTACAAAATAACGCTGATGTTGTGTGCCGGCATGCAGGCGATGATCCTGCCCGCCATCGACTTCGACAATTTGCATGTGCTGTTCAATAGCCGTGATCGCGGGCATAAATCGCTGTCGATTAAATCCCCCCGCATAAAGCTGTTGGGGTGGCTGGTTGGAGGTAGCTACAACGACCACCGTCTGCGAAAATAACGCTTGAAATAAGCGTCCTAGCAGCATGGCGTCACCAATATCACTCACAAACAATTCATCGAAGCATAAAACGCGAACCTCACTGGCAAGTTCACGCGCTAATGCTTGCAAAGGATCAGCGGTACCCGTCAATTGGAACAGGCGTTGATGTACCCAACGCATAAAATGGTGAAAGTGTTGGCGTCGCGCGGGCACATGCAGGCTGCGATAGAACGCATCGAGCAACCAGGTTTTGCCGCGTCCTACCGGCCCCCAAAGATAAACGCCTGAGATAACTGGCGGTGGTCGGGTGGCGTGTAGCGCGCCATGGCATTGGTCCAGGAATGTCGCTGCTTGTGATTGCGCTTGATCCGGGTGAAAACCTGCGTGCGCAATGGCCTGCCGGTAGGCGGCGAGCGGGGAGGGGCTAGCAGGGTGGTCGGATGAATTGGTGAGGTGTGATGATGGCATAGGTCGATATTTTACGTTAATGCGCCCATTGCCCGCCAGGCATGCAATTTAACGGCAATCCTTACTCAAGCGTCGTCAGTTGGTAGCCATGCTTGGGAAAATGCACATGTACAGTCCCTATCTCGGGAGCGCTGCGCGAGAGTATCCAGCGGTGGGATGTGCTGCCCACCAGGATTCCGTGTGTAGGCGTCATGGCATAATCGGAGGGCGCGATACTCACCTGTCGTCCAATCAGGGGATCTTGCTGATCTTCAGTTGCAATGTCACGCGGTTGCGCAAGACGGGCTTGTTCGAGTGCTTCGATAGACGAGAGGTTATGCGCTTGGCCGTTACCAAAAATTTCCATGCGTTCAATCCAGGTATTGACGCGTGGATAGGTATCCAACCATTGTGGTTGGCATAAGCGTTTTAGATACCACAACGTGTGATAGGCAGAGAAGTCTGCGGCTGTTGGTTGTGAGCCAAACAGAAAATCATCATGCAGCTGAGATTCGAGTGCTGCTATATGGTGGTTCATGATGGCGTGCGCCTGGCTGCGCTGCATGAGCGGAATATTCGCACGGCAATTCATGATAATGCGGTCCCAGATAAATCGGCACAGATCCCACAGAGATCGGATTTTTAAAACATTGCGTATCAATGTCAGAGTGAACGACTGCGTCATTCCTGCTTGAAATACCCGTTGATCGGCATGTTGCACAAACTGATGGTGATGATCGTCGAGGTTCTCGACAGCCAGTGTGGGGGTTTCGCTTAGCCGTGCGATTTCGGCGGCGATGATGCGGGTATCGCAAAAAATGTCGGCCCCGATTTGGGCGACGGGCATTCTGCGATAGCCCCCGGTGAGCAGGGCCAAGGCTGGGCGGGGAGGGACTTCGAGCGCGGGTACGGAATGCCAGTGCAAACGGGTATAGCCCAACATGGCCCGGACTTTTTCGGAGAAGGGAGAAAGCGGGCCGTGATGCAAAATAAATCGCGTCATCCTGATTTTTCCTTAAAGGGAATGCCTGCGTGCTATTTAAACCAACCCTCGCTCCTCTTTCAACAAAGCCAGCAATTCATCGGCACCAACGCGTGCGCCCGCATCACCATCGGCCAGCAAACTGTCGGCCAATTCACGTTTTTCGCATGCAGGCTGACGATGCGTGCTTCGATCGCTTCTTTTGCCACCATTCGGTAAATCGTAACTGGACGCGTCTGCCCATGCGGTGGGCACGGTCGGAGGCCTGGTCTTCCACCGCTGGGTTCCACCAGGGGGCGAGGTGTATTACGTAGTCGGCGGCGATCAGGTTCAGGCCAGTGCCGGGCTGTTAGGGGTTGAGTAGCGTCAGGGATTTGCGACTTCACCCACCTGACTCGCAGCAAAATCAATGACGGTGTCATCAAAAGGGTAACCCTTTAGGCGTTCCCTGCTGTTGGCAACGGCCTCCCAAAAACTTTTTACCACTACAGTGTTCAGCGCCTTGGTGGTAGCCTCAATGAATGCAGCCTTGTCATCCTTGCAGACAGCTGCTTCGCCCATCTTTGGCTGGCCAGACAACCGGTTCGCGGCCAATTTTGAAAACCGCTCCAATTCACCGATCAGGGCAGGCTTTTTCGGCGGTTGAACGTTCGCGTCCGCTTTTGGCGGTGCAACATGTGCAATGGAGACGACACCGATCGCAGGACCCTCCGTTGGTTGCACCGGAACGCAAATCATCCAGCTGTAGCACTCGGGATTGACCATGGTGTTGATAACGCCGTGCCCGTTTCCCTCTAGGTCATCGCGGTACCAGGCGATAATGTGATTGAAACGAAACGCGTGACCTTCCAAGCCTTCGCCGTAAGCGATGCGGTTATCCCACTCGCTTGGCGCAACATTACCAAAACACACACGCAATTTCTTGCGTTTCTTGCCGTCTTCCTTAGCGCACCAAAACCAACCTACAATTTCTATCCCCTTCGGAGGCTCCACTTGCCCCATTGGGTCGAACTGATTTGCTTGGTCACCTTCTGCATTATCGCTCGCGCATTTTTGAGGTATCGTCTCACCGAAAGCGCGGGCAAGTTGTGTCAGAATCACACCGTCAAACGTATTGAAGCCGTCCCGCGTTTTCTCCGGTAGGTGTAGATTTTTCTGTGTTGTCGCATCGTCAAAATCGTTTCTTGGCTTTCGTCTGCAGGCAGCAGTAAACCTCTCAAGAAAGAATTCGGCCGACTTTGACATTACGCGTCCACGAGCGGTCGGTTCATACAAAATGGAATAACGGTATCCAACATGTGGTCTCTCGAATTGACAGGAAATACGAACGGGGCCATTTTCACCCCCGGCAAGAATATCCACCTTTTTGCTACTCTCCCGAACCCAACCGAGATGTGCATATTTGATGGAGGGCTTTTCCACGACACAACGCACATTTTTGACCGATATGATTTCATTGCAGCCAAACATGACTCGTGGCAGATTAACTTCCAGAATCAATCGCCAAGTTGGAAACGTCACCACGTGAGCAATCATTTCTGAATCCGAGAATTTTTCTCCAAGTCGTTCTTCACGGAATGTAAATTCACATTTAGCAAGCACCACTTGATTGGAAACCCGGTAAGCCCAAGAAAAATCAGTATACTTTCCCGGTTCCAGATGTTTTGACAAAATATGACTGTCCTCCCTGTTATGCGAGAGTCGCTCAGTTTCAACAGTGGATATGTCATCAATGCGATGATATTTACAAGCGTCTTGATAGTTCGCCAATCCATACCTGGGGCTTCCCGGTGCCAATGGAATTTGTGCGGTATCGTGCAGATCAAGATCCTGAAAACGCACATCAACAATGGCAATACCAGCATTATCAACATTCCAGGTACGGGTGTGTTGGCGCACTTCGAGTGGAGGCTGATAAACATGGTTGCCCAGTCCTTTATTCGGGGATGACGGCACCCTGAATATGATCTCGGGCTTGGGTTCGTACAGTTGCATTTTAACCCGATTGTAAATTTTGAGGATTAACTTGGTGCTGCTTTCAGGAATATCAATGACAGAAAATTGATTGCTAATGGTCTCAGGCCTCTCGCTATGATCTGCATTTAAGGAGCCTGTGCCAAGCACAATGATGCGTTGCTTCAATTCCTCGATTTTCTTTTTTTCGCGTGCATAGGCTTCTATTTCTGCCTCGGTCAGCGGGATTCTTGTTTCGATATCACGACGTTCGGCATCATGGGTATGACCATGCAAGCCTATTTGCAAACCAATGCTCTGAGCGCTTGCTAGATCATCTAAATCCAGGTAATCCGATCGGCCTTTTTTTGCGCTGGCTGCATGATGCCATATACCTATCAAAAGATAGGGGCCACCAGCGGCCTGTATTTTCATTATATCTTTGCGTGCGTTATCCAAGGCTGCACGATTAAAGCCTGCGCCGTTGTAATACGCATCAATCTCAACACAGGAATTAAGTCCTACAAAAATTACACGTTCCTTATCGAAAACATGTAGGGAATAATCCTGGCCTTGCTCCAGGGGAGCCAGCAGATCGAATTGCTTTTGCGGTATAGTTGTCGACTTACTATAAAATTTGTTGTAGAAATTCTGAAAATTCTTGAAGCGTGATGCGTATTTTTTCTCAAAGCCATTGTTCACTTTTGCGTGGATTTTGTATTCTCCACTGGCGCACATTTCCAATCGGTGCATAGAGCCTGGCCCAAGACTTTTACCGACAATTTTTGCGCAAACCTGCATGTCTGCAATTTTGCCGATCTCTTCATACGCCTGTTTGGAGTTGCTTTGCAGCACATCGTGATTGCCCGGCACCAAAATCACCCGTGAACGATCACACCTGTTTTTGCCAAGATACGTTTCGGACAGATATTCGATAAACTTACCGATCCAGTCGTATTCTTTGCTCTCTGCGCCCCAGGCAATATCGCCAGAAATTACGATGAAATCGAAAGTCGTGCCTTTGAATTGAGTTTCAGCAGGGGTCCAGAAAACCTTAGGATCTTTGGGGGCGTCGACGGAGCCCCTGGTTCTGGTTGAATCAGCGGCAGCTCTTAACTGTTTGAATTTGCTGCGAACGTGGAGATCCGAAAGGTGAAGAATTTTCATTTACGAACGACACCGTAAAAGGGTGGCGCACCGCTCTACTTCACGATCGCAGCGCAATATCAGTGGATTTGGCGCTCATTGAGGAGATATAACGTAGTTCCAGACCTAGGAACGGCTTCCACTCTTGAACCATTCATGGATCTTTTGAGCAAGATCCGAATCAAACTGTTCTCCAGAATGGGATACCAGCTGCGCAGACTCGCGGCGAATATCTGGTGTTATCTCGCTGCGATAAACCACTCTTGTATTATCGTGGTTCGAATCGTGCAATCTGCTTTCTCGATCCCTGGATCTTTCATGCGGGGCCATGGTTAATCCTCCATAATCTCATTTGCATGCCTATAACTTGCTCATTTCGTAGGCGCATAGACTTCAACACCAAATCAGTATCTTTTGCACAATACCCGGTAAAGATCTAAATTTGTACTACGCAAAATGCTTCTTACGATGATCAGCCTAACCAAATCAGGGAATATTGCAAGTGCAATATTGCAGGATATGGCCGTGCATGGCTCACACCTTGTAACATTCAACTAACCACACGGCTTGATTTTGGGGGGTGCTGGGTAAACGCAGGGCATGGCTGAGCCCTATGTCCCGTAATAGGATTTGCAAAAGGAGTCCTTGTTCTCTGTACCCGTCGTTTGTTTATTGATATCGACTAATCTTATTGTCAGGAGATGCCTGTACGCCGGTCGTTGGCGTGAGCGGGCATGCGATTTTCTAATTCACATTCAAGGACATGGCTTATGTCTGAGTCCCGCGTCGAATCCAGTGAATTTGCCAAGATTCAAAAAAACTATCTCGATAGCCTGCCCAAGCGCATTGATGATTTAAATAACGCCTGGAGTCGCCTCAAGCATCTGAATTGGGACAAGCAGTTGCTTACCACCATGTGCAACGCTGCACATAAGCTGCATGGCAGTGGTCAGACCTTTCAATTTCCAAGAATCAGTGATCGCGCCAAAGGGCTGGAGCAATTATTACAGGCTGTGCTCGACAACAGTGAAGCCACCCCTGATCAACGCCAGAGCATTGACCACGCCATTCAATTGTTGCGAGAAGCCATCGAGCAAGCCATTGTCGGTGGTGGCAAGGAAAGTAGCGATGCTGTCGGCCATGCGTTAGTCAAACAACTCGCCGCGCATGTCGCCGTGATAGAAGATGATCCACAGCAGGCTGCACTGATTCAACATTGGTTGGAAAATGCAGGCTATGAAGTGACGTTGTTTACACATCCAAAAGCGTTTGCCGACGCATTGGCGTCAGAGTATTTCAATATTGCATTGCTCGATATCGGCTTTCATGCAGATTCACTGGAAGGCGTGTTGTGGCTTGAACAACTAAAAGGGCGCATTGGGGAAATGCCGGTGATCATGATGTCAGCCCGCACCGACATGGTGGCGCGTTTGCGTGCCCTGCGGGCAGGTGCCAAGGCGTATTTGCCAAAACCGCTCGATATCACGCAACTGCATCAAAAAATTCAACAGCTGTTGCAGGAAAACCTGCAAACCGGTGATCGCATATTATTGGTGGATGACGATACCGAATTGCTACTGGTATATAAAAACGCATTGTTGGCGGCAGGATTTGTTGTCGAGACTTTAGCGCAGCCGTTGCAATTGATGCAAAAATTGAGTGAATTCAGGCCCGATGCAGTGGTGCTTGATTATCAAATGCCAGGCTGTGATGGGCTGGAGTTGGGGCGTTTGATGCGCCATGATCCCAATTTCATGACCTTGCCGATTGTGTTTGTGTCTGCATCCCCCAAGGCGGCCGCCGAACAAGACATGTTTACCGTTGTCGGGAACGCCTTTTTGGCGAAACCGGTTGACCTCTATATGCTTTCTCAAACACTGCGACAACAGATTTCGCGTTCTCGATTGGTACGCACGCGCATTGAGCAGATCAGTCAACGAAACAATGAAAAAACACTGCAGAATCGTGCCTTTTTTCTCACTGAACTCGAAGCGCTGATTGCACGGGCTGCCACCGATACCTCTCATCAAGAGGTGCTGATTGCCTATGTCTCTGTGGATCAGGCGGGCTATTTGAAAGAGCGCTGCCGGCCCTTGGCGCTTGCCAAGCATGAGGAAGACATCGAGACATTTTTATCAACGTATCCTGAAGTTATGGGGGCAGGCTGCGCGTTAGGTGCCATGAGTTATGTGCTGCTATTACAGCATCCGGCAGGTTTGGATCAGGATCAACGACTGGATCAACTGCGGATTGCCTTTAAGTCATCGCCGTGGCATCTGGCGCCAGTGGGAATCAATCTAACGATCAGTATAGGTGGCGTCAGTATCGCCAACGTCACTCGACTTGAAGAAGCGCTGGAGCGCACAGAAACTGCTTGCGTGCGCGCCATAAAAGCCGGTGGCGATCGTGTGGAGTGGGCTGGGCACTCGGCAAAAGACATGGCTGTGCCGGAACCTCAAGCACTGACGCCATCGATTCATAAAGCATTGCAGGTACGTGCATTCAAACTGGTGTACCAACCCATTGTTAATCTCGAAAAGGATGACGCCTGGTTTGAGGTGTTGATGCGATTGGTGGATGAGCAGGGACGTGTGTATTTACCTGCGCAATTTATGAAGTGGTTAGACTCACACGTGGAAGGGGGCAGCTTTGCAGTTGATCGTTTCGTTATCGAGAACAGCGTGAAAGCCTTGGGCGAAATGGGAGGGAAAGCGGCAGCGGGGTTTGCGGTCATCATTAAATTGGCGCCGAATTTGGGGCAGCTAGAACGTTTGTTGCCCTATATCAGCAACGTTATTAAAGCCGCACGCTTGCGCGGTACCCGCCAGATCATTTTCGCATTGCCGGAATCCTGTGTGCTCAAGGATGTTGCACGTGCGCGCAAATTGTTGGCGCAGCTGAACGCACTTCATTGTGGCTTCATGCTGGAGCAGGTTGGCCCATCGGGGCATAGTCAGCATGTGTTGAAGGAGTTGGGCGGCATTGATTTTGCCAAGTTGAGTCCAGATTGGTGTCGGCGCGCTGAATCAGAGCTGGCGATTCGTGATGCTATCAAGCAGCTATTGCAAAGCGGACATAAAGAGGTGAAGTGGGTCGCTTCCAATATTGAGGATGCCAAGTCGTTTGCTTGCTTGTGGGAACTCGGTTTGCGCTATTTCCAAGGTTATTTTATTCAGCATCCGAGTGAATCGATGGCAAGTGTTCCGTTTGATGCAGAAATGGTGGGGCGTTAGAGGTAGGTGCGGGAAGCAGCGGGATACGCATTTTCGATGCGCTGATGACTCTATAAAATTTGGTGACGCCTTCACTATCCTGCACGCTTTTTCTCACGTCTATTGATTTCGCGCGACTCGAGCTGGTCGCATCCTGCCTGCGACCCGCATAACGCACGTTGTAGATGTGCACCCTATGCTGAGCGTTTTTCGTTCGTCGCTATCATGCATTATTATGCGCCACGTCAAGAAAGTGTCACCGTCATCAATATATTGTTTGACGGCAAACTTTTGAGCTGCCTAGAATCGAAGCCTCCTGGTAGGGTAGTACATGCCACGGATTTGCCGTTTCTAGCGGAGGATACCGTGATGGATGCAATTGCGCAGCAAGCCCTGATTGCACTGGATGCCGAAATTTCCAGTCTGCTACCCGTTACTGTGCCTGCAGGATTAACGCGCCAGGTAAGGGTGCTTCCGCTGCATGTGACGCCTGCGGGCATTGGGGGTTACATCGGCCCCCAAAGCAATCCGCAAGCGGATGTCTATGCCCGACGTGTGCAAGCCAGTGTGCGTGTCGCAGTGCAAGGGGGACAGGATCAGAGTGCCAGTGATCATATTGAACTGGTAACGCGCAATCTCATGTGCCAGGGCCGTCTAGACCTGCGTCAGAAAGGCATTTTCTGGCTCAAACCCGATACCATCGATGCGCGTAGCGCCCAATTTGAGCTGCTCTACGAATACGCGCATCATCCTATCGAAACCGAAGGCGTTATCGATACGCTTGATCTCGCCCTCGAAGCCAATGTTACCCCCTATCGCGCCAAATTTGTTTGGGATGTCTCTACAACGGCTCTGGTGGGCCAGGCAGACCCATTGGCGGAATTCGCCATTGCCGATGATCCAGACCTCAATGCCGGGTCGCCCACTTCACAATGGGTCTTCAATGCCGCCGAGGCACGTATAGAACAAAACGCCGCAGTGCGTGGCGGCCCGCTTACAACTGCTCAGCCGAAAAAAGCCGGTGCCCAATTATTGTGGCGGCCACAACAGGCGCCTTTGACGCTGGATAAATGCATTTTTGCCTGCGAGTTCAGCGCGACCAGCAACGATGGCATTGGCGTGGTTTTTCATCGGGTGGATGAAGACAATTTTCTCTATTTTCTGGCCTCTGAGCGCCATCGTTACCATATGTTTGGGCGTAAGCGGGCAGGGGTTTACAGTGTCGTCGGCAGTATCAACAACAATGCCGGGTTTGCTTTGAATTCGCGTCATGAGCTGAAAATTTTCAGTTATGACGGCAAGCTCAGTGCAGTCGTGGACGAGCAACAAACACTGGCAGCGGAGGTGGGCGAAGCCTTACCGGCGGGGGAGATCGGTTTTCTCACCCACGGCAACAATCGCGCGCGGTTTTACCGGGCCCGGGTCATTGATCTGATTTAACTCACTTTCGAGGAGATCTTCTAGATGGAAGACAATTTTGCCGAGCAGATAGTCCCCGGCACCTTTATCCGCGTTCAGGCGGAATCACTGATCGCACCGAAAGGTGTGGCGTCGGGTAACGTGGGCATTGTGGGGACGGCGGCGAATGTCACCGGCGGCCCCGACGTGATTCGTAAAACCCAGATTCTTTCCAGTCTTGATGATGCGCGCAAGGTGTATGCACTGTCTGATGCGTTGTCAGCCGGAACGCTGAATCTTATGCGCAGCCTGGAATTACTGTTTCGTAACGGTGCCACCACGGTTTATTCGTATGCGCTGGCCACTGGCGCAACACAGTCGGATTTTGCCAACGCCATTACGGAACTGATGAAAGAAGACATCAATATTCTGGTGGCGCCAGAATTGAGCACGGCTAACGCCAAGACTGCGCTGGCCGCGGTAGATGGTGCGGAAACCAATGGCCGCGATGTGCTGGCGGTGATCGGTTGTGATGTGAGTACTGTTACCGGCATTACGGCGAGTGGCTATATCACTGCGAATAAGCGCTTTGTGATGTGCGCCCCTGGTATCTATGCCTATGACGTGGCGGCGAAAGCAGAAGTGGCGCTACCCGGTAATTATACGGCGGCAGCGGTGGCGGGTTTGATCGCCTCGTTGGCACCACAAGCGAGCCCGACCAATAAAGTGTTGTCAGCGGTTGGTAAGCTAAATACGAAATATGGTTACGGTGAACTCAAGGCACTGTTGACAGCGAATATTCTTGCGCTGGAAGACCGGCAGGGCGTTCGTGTTGTGCGTGGCTTGACGACAGAGGGCGCTGCGTTTTCTCAGATAACAACGCGTCGCATTGTCGATTATGCAAAAGCGGGGGTGCGTCAGGTATCAAGTCCCTTTATCGGTAAGCTCAACAATGAGCGAGTACGCAAGGCGTTACAAGGCGCCATTGATAATTTCCTGACGACGATGGTGGTGGATGAAGCGCTCACGGGTTACACGCTTGAAGTCAAGGCGTCGCGGGCAGATGAAATTGCGGGGCGTTGCGTGGTGAATGTGGCGATGCAACCGACATTCAGTATTGATTACATTCGTGTGACGCTGGCGTTGTCGTAGTGCGGGCATCGTTGTAACGGCAGCGATGCGCGGGTTGACAGTGTGAGTGCGACGCTTTTACAGAATTGGGGTAGGACATCAATATGGCTAATACAAACGTTTATACCGGCGCAGATGGATCGATTGCGTTGTCGTCCGGCAGTGATAACGAAGGGGCTGCGGCGCAGGGGATCATTGATGCGAATGCATTGATGATGGTGGGGCGGGCACAAGGCGTATCTATTGAAGTAACGTCGGAGGTGCGGCCTTTTCATGAGATTGGACAACGCTATGCGACGGAATTGCGACCGGGTAATGTGACGGTGCGCGGTACGATCAAGCGTGCTTATTTAAATGGAGCCATGTTGCGTTTGTTACTGGGGGAGGCGGCGGATGGGCGTCCGCGTTCTTCGTGGACGCAACCTGCGTTCAACATCAGTTTGCTTGCTGAAAATGCGGCGATGCCAGGGGTGCGCAGTACGATCACCTTGCACGGGGTAAAGTTGGATCAGTGGAATTATGCGATGCCGGAAGATGATTTCGTTATGGAGTCTGCGAATTTTCAGGCGTTGTTTTTGACGGTGGCGGATGAGGGCGCTTGATGAGTATGCCCGATTCGCCCGCGAAAGGCGTGCGTGATGCCCTGTCTGGAAATGGCATGTTGTCTGCCGATGAGTTGTTGGCGGGTGGGGCGTTGACTTATGTGGTGGAGTTGCCTGCGCATTTGGTGAGTGTGGGGAATCGGCAGGGCGGTTGTGTGCAGTTGCGGCCGTTAACGGTGCGTGATTTGCAGTTGATTACGCGGGCGGCGAAAGAAAATGATGCGTTGTCGAGTGCGTTGATGGTGCAGGCGTCGTTGGTGGAGCCGAAGTTGTCGTTGCCGCAGGTGAATGGGATGGCGGTGGGTTTGTTGCAGTTTTTGTTGGAGCAGGTGAATCGGATCAGTGGGATGTCGGCATCGTCGGTGGAGATGCGGGCGGCGAGTGAGGATCCGTTGGTGCGGGCGGCGTTTATTTTGGCGCGGGAGTTTGGGTGGACGCCGGAGCAGGTGGGGGAGTTGACGTTGGGGCAGATTATGTTGCAACTGCAGATGCTTAAAGAGTCGCGGGGTGTGGTGAATGGGTAGCGATTTTGCATTTTTTGCCTGCTTGGTAACGGTTACTTTCAGTGGCTTGCTTGCGGGGATGGCTGCGGTGCGCGGAACGGCTCTCCACTGTGGGGGAGGTGTTCATGACACGCGGTGAATACGTCCCTGTACGCTCGACGCCGGCATCCCTGCCGGCGACGGTCATGAACACCTCCCCCACAGCAGATATCCCTTCCGGTGAGAGTACAAACCAGTACGATAGTATTCCTCCGATTGAGATGAAAAAAGGCAAAGCAGAGGATCATCCGCAAACAGTACAGTCAAATGAAGCGCAACGTGTAGTAGAGCAATTCATCGCTCCGATGCGTCAAGCACAATCGCTATTAGGACAAGTCAGTGAGTTCGCGCGAACACTGGCGGATGACAGCCTGTTCAGTAGCTTGATGACACAGCTCAGTGCATTGCCAGCCGCTGCAAGTTTCAATCCATTGCAGGCGAGTCAAAAGCTGCCTGTCGATATTCCAGCTCTGCAGCAAGAAGCTCCTCAAGAAAATGAGAAACGTCGCCAGTTTGTGGATGCGTTGCAACAAAAGGCCCGTGAAAAATCTGCAACAGATGTCAGCAAACGTTCTGTGAATATAAGCAGTGCGAGTGGTGTTGTTTCAACTTCATCAGTGGAACAAAAGCAGACCGGAAATGTGCCTGCGATGCCCGTGCAAGGTGGCAGCATTTCATCCATAACGCCAAGTCAAGGCGGCGAACAGCAGGTCAGTATGTCCGGTAGCGCTGTGCGTGATTCGGTGCGTGCAACTATTGGCAGTTGGGCGGCGTTGGAGCGAATTGCTGAACTCGTACAGCAGTTGGAATCCAAACCAGCGTCTGGCTCGAGTGTGTTTCAAGAAGCGCCGGAACCCAAAGGGGCGCCGTTACCGCTGGCATCTGCGCGTGCACCGCGTCCGGCACCGGGCAGTGGGCCGCAGCAAGAACAAATGGCACAGTCGCAAGCAGCGATGACAAGCACGAAAGCTGCGGGTGAGAAAGGTGACGATGCTGCCAGTGGATTGCCAACGCTACAGCGTTTGGTTGAGGGTGCTTGGGCGCCCGGTGGTGTAGTTCAATCTGTTGGTGGTGCGAGTAAGGGACAAGTGCAATCGGATGGTGCGCCGCGTTCCAGTAATGTCGCTGGTGGCAGTGCAGAGCAGGCGATATCCGGTAAGGCACCCGCGCCGCGTGGGACTTCCATGCTGAATCCACAATTAGTCGGCAGTAGCAACAAGTCCACCAATGGAACTGCTACGTCTGCGCAAGTCGCCACACCGAATACAACCTCAAATGTTGGTGATCGTGGTGGCATGTCGCCACAGAGTGTAACCGTTACTCATGATGACGAGTTGGCGGAACGCCTGAATCGCGCCCTTATCGAACAAGCCTGGCGCGGAGGCGTGGATCTCACATGAGTCTGAAACCCATGCTGGGCGATTGGGAGTTACCGCGTGTGACTCAGCTGGAAACGCTGGAGGAGCGGGCGTTGGTGGAGCTGAATGTGCCGGGGCGGGCGGGAAATGTGTATCAGGATTTAAATCGCATGCCGACGCGGATTTATGTGGCGGGCAGTGTGTTTGGTTATGACGCGGGGCAGGATTTTCTGGCGGCGGTGCGGGAAAAATATGTGGCGGGTGATCCGTTGACGTTTGTGTCCGATATCGTGGCGGGCACCGATGTGCAGTATGTGGTGGTGCAGTCGCTGCATATTCAGAGTAATGCGCAACATCCGGATCAGATGGATTATACGTTGTGGCTGGCGGAAAGCCCGCCGCCACCACCGCCCAGCAGTTTGCTGGGAGATATTGATACAGGGTTGCTGGATCAGGCGGGCAGTTTGCTGGATTCAGCGATGGGTGCGCTGGATGCGCTGGAGGCATTGGGCAGCGTGCCCAATCTCAGTGATCCAACGGTGCCTTTAAGCGGCACGCTTGACGATACGTCGTCGGCGATGGATGAACTCGGCGGCGCCGGCGCGGCCATCAAGGGGTTATTTGGTTAATGGGCTCCCTGTTCGATTTACTTGGTTCTGTCACCGACGGTCTGGATCTGGATGCTGCCATTGGCGGTCAGGCCGGGCAGTTTCTGCAAATCGTCGAGGTGGTGGGGCAGTTGGTCGATAATCCGCCCAGTGATGTCGCGGGGTATTTTACACAATTGCAAGAACTGGCACTGCCGGCGCTCAATTTTGGTGGGGATCTGGGCAATACCTTTGGACAGCTGACGCCCGCATTGCAGGGCGGTATTGGCGGGTTGCTAAATCCGATAACGCAAGCCATGCAGGGCTTGCAGGGAAATACGCAAGCTGGCTTGGTGGGCAGTGTCGAGCCGTTATTGCGAGCCATTAACCAGTTGAAAACCGTGCTCAATAGTGACTGGAGTGCGGGATTGGTCGCTACCCATATTCCGCCTGCAGCACCCCCTGCTCCCCCGGCACCGGGAGATGCCCCTACACTGCCTGTACCACCTGCAACGCCAGCCATTGTTTCTACCGCTCAAATCGATCGCGCGAAAGCGCTGGTGGATGATCTACCTGCCGACATGAGTGTAAAAGCCTTGCTGATCTGGCTGCACAGTCGCATCGGTACGGCTCGCCCCGATTACTTCTATTTTCGTGCCATTCCCATCGTCGATGATTTGCGCGATCCTTTAGACAGTCTGGTGCGTTGGGACGGGCTGACGGGCGCACAATTGGCGCAAGAATTTAGTACCACCCTGCAATTAGTGGCCACGCTGATTGAGCAGCACACGACAGGGGCGTTGAGCGCACCTTTTACAGCACTGGCACAAGCAGCGATTACCGCGTTACCCTCAAACACACTCAAGACGCAAGCGACTAACCTCGCTACCGCACTGCAGGCGTTACAATCTGCAGTGGCAGCTGCTGATGCCACTGCTATTTCTACACAGCTTATGGCGGCACAAAATGCGGCGACAGCGCTCGAGGGCGTCAATGCGACGCTGGATACGCATGCAACCACCCTGAACGCGTTGGAACAATCCCTTAAAAATCTGCCGGCCGATCTGGAAACCCGCATCGGTCGTTTGCTGGTTCTGCTTACACCCCGCGCCACGTGGGCGGATCTTGCCAGTCGAGTGAGTGGCGGCCCGCTTACTGTGCCAGGGGCTGATGCATTTGCCCCGCTAACGGAACTGTGCGATCGCGTTACCGAATTTATCGATAATTTACTGGGCGCCATTGATATCAGCGAAGTGATGGCGCCTGTCATTAACGTCGTCAATCAGGTGCGTGGTGGTATCGAGCAACTTGAGCAAGCCCTCGTGCAACTCACGAGTACAGCGCACGCGCAATTTGAGCAAGCGCAAAACGCCATTAACGGCGTGGGCCTTACTGCGGTGGTGCAACAAGCCGAAGATGCGATGGATACGGCGATTCAGCAAGTTCAGCAACTGCTAGGCCAAGGTTTACAACCTGCGATCGATGGTTTGGCGACTGCCGTGGATGCCATCGATGATGCGCTTGGCAACTTCGATCCTGAACAGTTGGCGCAGCCTGTCAAAGATGTGCTGGAGGGTATCAAAGGTGTGTTCGACACACCTGAATTGGCGGATGCTTTGGCGCAAATGCAAAAACTTAAAGCACTGGCGAAGCAGCTCGATGATTTATCGTTCACGCCAGTGGCCAACGACGTTATTAAGGGTATAGACACCATCAAGGCCGCGTTGGCGAAAATCGATGGTGCTAATCTCAGTGCCCCTATGCCTGATCTGATCGCCGAGGCAATGTCAGTGTTGCCTGACTCGGTCAAACCGATCACTGATCCGTTGATCAGCGGATTGGGTGAATTAATTGATCAAGGCCCGGTGCCCTTGTTGTCGGAGTTGAAAGACTTACCCAAGCCGCTATTCGAACAAATTCGTAAGCTTGAACCCAAAAACCTGCTGGGTGAAAACCTTAGCGAGCCGTTCAATCAGCTGCGCGACAAGCTCAATGATTTTCAGCCTGAGCAGTGGCTTGATGCTGCTGATACCGAGCTCGATAAATTACGCGATCGCATTCGTGAAAGTGCCAGCCCTAAAGGCGTATTGCAACCGATTGCGGGTGCGTTCGATCAATTTATAGCGCAACTAGAACAATTTAAGCCCAGCGATTTGCTTGGCCCGATTACCACGCAGATCGAAGAATTACTGAGCCACCTCGATGGTATTTTGCCGAATTTCGATTTCATACAGGAGTTACAAGCACTGTTGGCGCGTGTGCAGTCCATCAGTCAGGTGCTGACGCAGGCCGTTGATGTTGCACGCCATGTGGCGCAAAAAATCGCATTACTCACTGATCCGACAGCGCAGCTTAATGAATGGTTGGATGAAATATTTGCAAAACTCACGGACGCCAGCGCTTTCACGGTTGTGCTCACTGCCATTCAAAACGCGGTGACTGCGGCACACGCGGCGGGATTACAAACCGCTTGGGATATTCAGCGCCAAACCTTACAAACCAAACTCACCGAGGCCGATGCGCGGGCCCTGCATACACAAATTGTATCGCGTCGCAATGCGATCACCAGTGCCGCGGTGAATGCATTGCCGGCGTCCAGTGCCAAAACGGATCTGCAAGCCTGGTTAGCAAGTTTCAACCCTTCTGCGCCTGCATTTGCGCGCGGTTTTCAGCAAGTCATAAAATTGCAGGATGCAATGAATCAAGCCCAGCAGGGGCTTGCCATGCTATTGGTCACCTGGGATGAGCGTTATTGCAAACCGGATGGAATTTTGCAAGGCGTGGTGCAACCGGGTGCCAGCATCGAACAGATTCGCGATTGGGTACGGCAAGCGCTGGACCATCAGCTGGGGCAACCTGTGATTGATTTTCTGTCACGCTTGCAGATTATTGGGCAGGTGCTCACTACTTTTACCGACGGATTGGATGCCATTAGTACTGCCCTGCAACAGAAACTGACAGCGGTATTGGCTGCCCCCCAAGGCTTGTTGGATATATACACTGATTTTCAACGGCTGCTCACGCGTTTAAGTCAGCTGGATCTCGATGCCTTGCAACAGGATGTGGATGCCCTCTACGACACCTTGATCGATCAAGCCCGCGCGCTCGATCCGCGTCAACTTGAGCAAACACTCGAAGAAAAATTCAATGAACTACTCGACACCTTGTCGCTCGATACGCTCATAACGCCACAGGTGCGTTCCGATATCAATGGCGCCTATGGAAAGGTAGTGAAAATCGTCGACACACTCGATCCCCAGTTATTGCTGGTTGAACCCATGCAAGACATTTGGGAGCAAGACATTCTGCCACTTCTGGATGCCTTCGATATCAGCGAAACCGTTGAGCTGCTGATCGGCTTTTTGGAGCCGCTGGATGAGCAACTGGCCACGGAAATGGATCGTGTGGATACCGCTTATCAGGCCATGCTGGCCGCTGCACCTTCGGGCGGTGGTGGTAACAGTGGTTCAGCCAGTGCAGGAGTCAGCCTATGACCGCACTCGGAAGCCTGCTACTGCAGCCCCAAGCATTAAACCGTTTTCAGGCGATTGCTGCGTCGGGCAATGCAGGTAAGGCGTTAGGCGATGATTTGCTGGCCGTACTGCAACAAATCGCCATGAATCCCGCGCAAGCCGAAGCGATTTTGCCTGCACTCAAACTTGCTTTCGCCGATTGTACCCAGCAACTGCGCCAGCAAATGGAACCGCGCCTGAATGCAGCGCTCGCCGAGATCAATACCATTCTTGCGCCCTTGTTTGCGCAGCTTAACAGCATCGGTACAGAAGCCACCAATCTCAACACCGTCGGCGATGCGCTGGATGTGGTAGGCAGTATTCTCGATGTGGCGGTGCAAGCCATCAATGCTTTGTCCCAAGAACAAATCGCCCAGCTCAGCAGCAAAATCGACCATTTACTCAGTGACACACTGGGCCTGAGCCAGTCGCAATTACAACAATTATTGCGCCAGATTTTCGCTACCACTCGCCAGCATTTATTGGCGGGCACCAACGCCATGAACGAACAAACTGCTGGCGTACGCTTTGGCGCTGCGGCTGTGATTGGCCGTCTGGAACGCGAGATTCTCAGTGAATTACCTACGCTGCCGTTCGACACCAACCGCATAGCCGAAATGCTGATGCAATCCTTGCGTCGCAGTGGCTTTGAAAAAATCCGCGAAAAACTCCAGCAAGTGCTTGAAAGCGTACGCGCCATGTTGGGGGCGACCACGGCACTGATTGATCTGGCGCGCCCCTCTGCTTTTGGAGGCGGTAGCGTCGGCGCGGGTGCAGTGCGGCCACCCGTGTCGGGCGATACTTACTGCTGGTATGCATCCTGGCTGTATCGCACTTTACGTCGTGATGGCGGCGGCATGGTCGCCGATGCGCTATTGCCCGGTTACCCCACCGACGAAGTATGGGTGAGCGAAGACAAAACGCAGCTTATTTTGCGTCGGGCGTTCAATGACGATGTCGTGCTGTTCGAAGACCCTGCAGGCAACGTGCAGTGGACCGACGCTCCTATGTTTAAAACCGCATCGGCGGAAGAATGTTTTACCTTTAAATTTATTCCTGCCGACGCCATGGAAACCTGGACGCAAGTTGCCTATGCACTTGTCGCAGGCGTTAAAACCGGCAGCCATATCATCGATTTCGCCACGCAGCCAAAATCGTATGGGGTTAACATTCCCATGACGTTTTGGCATCTAGCGAATATGTTGAGTGCAAGTTTTGCGCGTGCACCCTTTCCCTCGTTTTTAACGGCAGCTTCGGGGTTAGGGCTTGGTAGCCAATGGATGTATGTGTTGTACCCGCTGGCGTCGGTCACGTTGGGATCGCTCGAAGGCATTCACACCAAAACCAACGGCACCAACAAATTTTTGCAATGGATCACGCTGTTGGGCGGCGATGCACTGAGTGCAAACAACCATGCCAGCCTGCCCAATATGGTAAACGAGCTGATCCTGTGCATGTTTACGCTGTTGAATTATGACGGCCCCAGCAGCCCGCCCGATGGCCCCGATCTGCGCCCCAAAAATCGCACTTATTTCACACCCTTTGTAACGCTGTTCGTAGGTGTCTCCAATATCGTGATGCTCAAGCTGGTGCCGCGCAAAGACTATGCGCATCCGTTTCATCCCGATAATAAAATGTTTTACGCTTGGTGGGCCGTCTCCATCGGCATGGGAATAACGGGAGGGATACTCGGCACGTTCACCGGCTGGGCCTTTACACGCAGCTACGACTGGAAGGATTTTGGCGAACAAATCGGCTGGGGCGCACTGAAAGGACCGCTATTTTTTCTATTGCAGTGGTACACCACCAAAGAAGGCGATACCAACGGCGGAAAATACAATCCGAAACCGGGCGGTGATTTCGCCGGTTACCCCGATGCGGCGACGTCGCCCTACAAATTACCTTATCCACGCGGCACCTCGCAGTTTGTTGGTCAGGCCAACCAGGGCATGTTCAGCCACATGGCCTTTAATTATTTGCCGCAAGTTTACGCCTACGATTTTGCGCATGATTTCGGAGAGGATATTTGCGCGTGCCGGGGCGGCACAGTGGTCGATTATTTCGACTGGATCGTAGACGATATAAATCCCGACGCCACGCAACAACAGACTGCAGCAACCCTGGCTGCTCCGGATATTGTCGCCGGTCAAACCACAATAGACTCGTGGAACTTCATCATGATACGTCATGACGATGTGAACAACGATCATGACAAAGAAGCCGGCGGCAATGTTGTCACTACCTATGCGGTGTATGGTCACGGCAAACAAGGCAGTGTGCGCGAAGCCTTCGCTGCTCGCAGTGTCACGGCGCAAAACATCATCGGCACTGTGGTGCAACAGGGTCAGGTGATCATGAAAGGCGGTGACGTGGGCATGAGCTTCCACAATCACTTGCATATGCACGTCGTGGTGGTTGATCCTGCAAAACCGGCGACCGACCCGATCAGCACGCGTATGCGCGATTACACGATTCCGTTTGTGTTCCGCGAGGCCAAGCATATTATCGGCACCGACGGCGTGCTCAAGTACCTCACGTGGTACACCTCTGACAACGAGGTAGTCTGATGCCGATCTCGTTGCCCAGCCTCGGGGGTTCCAGCAGTAGCAGCCCGGCTTTTCGACCCGCGTTCAAAATAACGCAAGGTGCGGGCGGTGGCGCTGGTGGGGGCCTTATGGGCGCCGTTAGCAGCTTGCTCGGCGCGACGCAGGCTGATCCTTGGGCCGAGTGTGTACAAAGCCTGCAACTTGATATGCAACTCGCACCGGGTGTAGATACCTGCACCATCGAGGCAAGCTCCAGCCTGCCCAGCGTAGCATTGGGGGACAGCCTCAGTGTGCAATTAGGGTATGCGGACCAACTCAGTCCAGTGTATAGCGGCAAAATCGCCCGCATCCTCGCGCATCAGGACGGCAGCGTGCAGCTTACCCTTGATAACGGCGCGCTTACGCTGGCGCGGTTGCGGCAAAACACCAGCTTTGAGCAGCAAACCCTCAGTGGCGTCGTTAATACCTTGCTGAGTGATGCCGGTATCACCCCCGGCACGATAGATACTGGCGTCAATTTCCCCTTTTTGGCCATCGACGATCGTCAATCCATATGGCAATGGATAAGCACGCTGGCTGCGTATTCTGCCTGTCATGCCTGGGTCGATAACGCCGGCAGTGTGCACGTCAAAGCGGGCGGTGGCCCCGCAACGGCCAGCTTCAGCTACGGCAATGACATCTTGAGCCTGCACCACAGCCAGGCCACGCCGCAGGCAGGCAAAATCACCGTGATCGGTGAAGGCGCCGCCGGCTCACAAGGCAGCCAGGCCTGGAGTTGGTTGAGCAAGAAAACCAGCGGCATCAGTGCGCAACAGGGCGCTAGTGGCGGCCAGCGCCAACAAAGCCAACCCGCCTTGCGCAACGTATCTGCCGCGCAAAGCAGCGCGCGCTTTTGGCAACAACAACTCAGCGCGCAGGCCACCCGCATTTTGCTCAGCGTTCCTGGCAATGCCGCCTTGGCTGTCGGTGTAACGATCAGTGTCAGCGGCTGTCCACAAGGCCGTGGTGATGGTGATTATCTGGTCACCCGCGTGCGTCACGTGTATGAAAAAAAGCAGGGATTCATTTCGCACATTGAAGGCCAGACGGGAGGTTCGCCGTGAACAACCTCTACGACACCCTGCGCAAGATCGTGCAACAGGAAATGGCCCGCCACCGCAGTGCCGAATTGGCAGTGGTTCAAGAGGTGCACCCCAGTGACCCTGATAATTACGCCTGTACTGTCGTGCTGCGCGACACCGACATGGTGTTAAAGCAGGTGCCTTTGGCCACCGTGCGCAAAGGCGTGGCATTTGTGCCTGACGTTGGTGATCTGGTATTGGTGCAATTTATTGGCGGGCATCTGAATGCCCCCGTGATTACCGGCAGCCTTTACAACGACGAAGATCGGCCACCCAAAAATGCCGAAAAGCAGGCGGTGCTGGAGTTGCCGGTCGGCGACAGCGATGGCGTGCGGATCGAGGTGAATAGTGACAGTGCGAAGTCGATTGTGGTGACGATTGGCAGTGCGTTGAAAATGACATTGATTGATGATGATCCCGTGGTGTCGCTGGATGTGGGGGATGGCAGCGCGAAATTGAGTATCGCGCGCGATGGTAGTGTGAAGCTGGAGTCGGGGAATGCTCTGGAGATTAAAGCCGGTGCCGATATCAAGATCGAGGCCAGTGGACAACTGAATTTGAAGGGCTCAGTCATTAATTTGAACTGAGGTCAATGTTGTGGCTGATTGTTGGCGTTATAAACAGGGTAGGGGTTACGTTCTTTGTTTCGTTGGGTGCCTGGCGCAAGTATTTAAATCAGGCATCGGGGTATAGGTGGAGGTGGTGCTGGGGGGAGTGGTTTCGGGATCGCTACAAGTACGTCCCTGTAAGCTCCGACGCGGCCATCCCTGGCCGCGACGGTCCCGAAACCACTCCCCCCATCACCACCTCCGTAGCATCGAAGTGGTTTGCGGCATCAAATTCAGCGCATGACATGCTGAACTGTAATGCGTGACAGTGATCAGGTATTTGCAGGCATTCCTCATCTTGAATTGCGGCGTTGCGCTCTACAGAAAATCGCCCATGGATCAAGAGTTCTGCAAACAGCTATAAATAATTGAATTTTTTCTGCTCAAATAAAGGTGGAAATAGTTCGTAAATTTAGAGGCTCTTAAAAGTTAGGCAATTGACAAATGGTTAATTGCCAAGCGTAGAGAGATTGCAAAGAAAATTGTCGGCACACTGATGTGCGAGAGGTGGGAGGTGGGGAGGTGGTTTCGGGACCGTCGCGGCCAGGGATGGCCGCGCCGGAGCTTACAGGGACGTACTTGCAGCGATCCCGAAACCACCTCCCCACCTACCGCCTTAACCCCCGAAAGAACCCCGACAATTTTCCACTCCGATCTCAACACACTAAACAAACGACAAACAATGCCGTGCAAAAAACAGAACAACAAAACAAAAAAACGCACTGAAACCCCAACGGGAGTAACAAAGAAATGGGCCAACCCGCCGCCAAACAAGGAGACCGCATCGTCGCCACCGACATCCATATCGAAATGGTCCCAAGCCCCGGCGGCCCTGTGCCCACCCCGTTACCCAACCCCTTCATGGGCAACATCGACGGCGACCTCAGCACCGACGTTAACATCGAAGGTAAACCCGCCGCCACCGTCGGCAGCACCGCCACCAACACCCCCGGCCACATCTTCAAAAGCGGCCCCTTCCAAAAAACACCCACCGACAAAGGCAAAATTCAAATGGGCAGCAGCACCGTCAACATCAACGGCAAACAAGCCGCCCGCAACGGCGACACCGCCATCACCTGTAACGACCCCGCTGACGTGCCCGGCGGAACCGTCATCGCCACCGGCACCGTCATGATCGGTTAAGGAACAGCACCATGCCCTTCAAAGCCGAACGCACCGAACACTTTCTCAAAGACATCGCCATACACGCCATCCACCGTGAACTGCGCCCCGTCTACCGCCTCAGCGAACGGGAAACCGTACTCGCCAACGGCCGCGACATCGAATGGGATTTCACCCCGCGTGACGGCAAAGAAAACCTCGTGCAAGCCGTGATTCTGCGCCTACTCACACCTCGCGGTGAACTCACCGCGTTAGGCCACGCCGACTACGGCTCCCGCGTGTACGAACTTATTGGCCGCGAAAATTCCGCGACGAACCGCAACCTGATGAAACTGTTTATCCTCGAAGCGCTCAAGCTCGAAGCGCGCATCGAAAAAGTGGCAGAAATCAAAGTCGCCACATCCCCTGGCACCAAATCCACCGTCGATGTCTGGCTAAAAGTGAAGGCAGCGGCGTTTAGCGAACTGATCCAAATCGGCCCGTTCTCCATTGAGTTATAGCGCCGTTGAGCGGTAAAGCGATTTAGCAAGGAATTCACCATGAGCTTTCGACGCAAGACCTACCCCGAAATCGCCGACAACCTGCTGAACCGTCTACTGGGCGGGGTGAGTGGCGAGGCGCACGCGTTTCCGCCGCCCAACGCCAATAAACCGCCTTTCAGCCACGCGCTCGAACTCGCCCCTGCCGCCGAAATAACGTCGGTCTTCGGCCTGCACAATGGCGAGAGTTATGCCTTTGGCAAAGGTGTCGATTACGAACTCACCAGCGACGGCCAGGCGGTAAAATGGAAACCCAATGCCGCGCTTCCCGATGCCGGCAGCGTGGTCGAAATCAACTATCTGCCCAAAGCCCGCGACACCCGCATCAACGATCTTTACGCAGGCAGTGTAGTACGTACGTTACTTGAGGCCATGGCGCTGGAAACCGCCGGTCTCTACGCGCAACTCGAAGGGGTTTATAAATCCGGTTTTATCGATACCGCCGAAGGTCGCGCACTCGATCACGTGGTGTCCTTGCTTGGCCTCGGCCGAATTACCACCGGTCGTAATAGCGCCGAAATCCAGTTCAAGCGCGCTCGTAACACCCGTGGTGAAATCTACTTGCCAGCAGGCACTCGCATTCTCAATGCCGATGGCAGTATCGAATACGAAACCCTGAATGATGCCGTTATCGCTGACGGCCAGGACACGCTAAAAGTCAAAGCCCGCGATCTGGTCGAAACCAACGAAGGTGTCCCTGCTGACAGCCTGGTATTGCTCGCCAAACCCATTGCTGGCATTGAAAGCGTCACCAATCCCGCGCCCAGCACCCAACTCGATCGTGATGAAAACGATACCGAACTGCGCGCCCGCGCCAAGAGTTTTCTGGTCGGCTCCGAACGCGGCACACTCGGTGCGATTAAGGCGGTACTGGCGGCGCATAATGTGCTGGCCGATGTCGATGATAAAACACCGGGCACCATCAAAGTACGCATTCACGGTAACGCCCTCAGTGATGAGCAAGAACTGCGTTTGAAAACCGAACTCGATCAAGTACGTCCCGCTGGTGTTGAAATCACTTATCCCGCAGGCGTGAGCACGGCGGTGGTGGATCTCGAATTGCGGCTGCAAACCGCCAGTGGGCTGCTCGATACCGACCTCAAACGCATTCAGGCCGAAATCAAGCAACGCTTTGCCGATTATTTCGATAAATTGCCAACGCAAGAAAATGCCCGCACCACCAAGTTGATTGGCCTCGCCATGACGGTGAACGGTGTCGAGGACCTTGCCATTGTCTCGGCCAAAGTCACGGGTAGCAACGCGCTAGATCCTGTAAAAGGTGAAATCGGCGTCGCCGGTAAACCCACTCAGTTGGGCGCGCTCAACCTGGTCGACCCAGCATTGGCCACTGAGTTGGCGCTCACTGTGCGCTTTCCTCGCAAAAAAGCCGATAACAGCGACACGGCGATCCCTGATCAAGGGGCGCTGGCCGGTGCGTTGCAATTGGCGATCACCTATCTCAACAGCAGCAACCAGACCGACACCGTCAATACCGCGCTGACTCAGCTGCGCACGCTGTCGTTCGGCAAATTAGCCATAACGCTACCCTTGCCCGGCGCCATTACCCATACTCTGGATGCGTTTGACAAAGCCTTCAATGCGGGTACGCCGCTGGGTGTGCCGACGGTGGCGAGCTTGGTGCCTTACAGTGTGCAATTCGTGGTGACGCGGCCTAACGGCATCAGTCAGGTGCTTGATCTCGATGGCGCCAGTTTCAGCCTCGCACCGTTCGAGCGCTTGTCGCTGGGCAAAGTGGTCGCACAAGTGAAACCCAAGGAGTAAACGATGGCCAAATATGAACGGCTGGCCGCGTTGCTGCCCTCGCTGTACCGGCCCGAACACGACGATGAAACCTTGCTGAACCGCCTGCTGCAAAGTACCGGTGCGGTGTTGGATCAAGCCAGTGTGCAGGCCAATCATGTGATGTTTGCGCACTGGTTTGATGTGGCCGACAAAGCCACCTGGGATGCCCACCATCAGACCGAGCGGCGCGAACGCGGCCTGCCGCCGGTGAACGTGCGTAACGCCAAAGATCAGCGGGAGATTCTCAATTACCCCTATATCAGCGATCTGGGTCGTTTATGTGGCTTGCTGGGGATTTCCCCGTGGCGCGAACCGGCCTTGCTGCGCGAAACCGTTGAGGAATACCGCCAACGGGTCACCGATCTGCTGGAGGCCTACCGGCTGGGCCTCACCACAGTGCCGGCGTTACGTCGTTTGATCGAAGCCGAGTTGCCCGAAGATATGACCGGCAGCCTCGCGAATCAACGCTGGCCTTTTGCCATTGAGGAGCCGCGCAGTCTGGGTCAGGTGAGGCTATCGGTCGAGGTGCCTGAATCCCCCGTAGGTAAGGCAATCAGCCCCTTGTGGCGCTGGAGCACCCCCGCCAAAGCCGACCCGCTTGCTACCCCTACCGTGTATCTGCAAGGCGTGAGCCCCGGCGGCCCATTGGTGGCGACCACCCGCCCTGGCATCGAGTGCGTCACGCCCTTTGCCAACCCGTTAGGGGTTGCCTTGGCTTATACCGGCACCGTGGCGCCTAACCAGACCTTGCGCTTGCAACCCGCGCGACGGAGCTGGCTGGTGAGGGATCAAGTGTTGCTAAGCGCCACGTTGCCGACGCCGACCACACCGGGAGATGACCCCGGTGTCCACGATTTCAGCAGCAATGGCCCCTGGCAAGCGTTGAGCGGCGTGCCCACGGGCGCGGTGTTGGCGCTCAGCGAAGCGGTTGACCATAGTCTGTGGCTGATTCTGCGTGACGACGATACGGATACGCTCTATCGCTACGATGGCAGCACATTCACGGCGGTGAGTGACGGCAGCCCCACGACAACGTTTACCTGCGTGCGTTGTTATGGTTCGCAGGTGTTTCTGGGCACGGCGCAGGGCTTGTATCAGGCGGCGTTGTTCCCCGTCAGTGGTAGTTACAGTTTAAGTGCCGTGGCGACTGTGGCCTCGGCGGTGCATCAACTGGCGGTCGTGTTCAACCACCTCACTATTGCAACCCAGACAGGCGCCATCAGTCTTAACTCCGATTTGAGTGTCCACAAGCAATGGCTCACCGGCACGCCGGTGTATGCGGTATTGCAGCGCGAGCAGACGTTGCTGCTGGGCGTGGATGCCGGTCTGGTACGTTGCCGTGGCACCGAATGGGCGCTCTATGACGGCGCCACGACCAGCGAAGATCAGCCGGACTGGCGTGTATTACCTGAGGGCGAGATCGCCACCGCCGCAGGGGGCGTGGCAGCTGTCACACAGTTAGCGCTTACTCCTGATGGCGGTTTGTGGTTGGGCAACGCCACCGGGCTCGCTCGTTACTATGCTCGCGCCCAAGAGAGTGGCAGCGCGTTTCAGACCGTGTTGGAGGCGTTTCCGGATCTGTGCAGTGCGGTGAATGGCCTGCAGGTGGACGAGCGTGGCATGCTCTGGATCGCCGCCGCCGAGGGGCTGTTGCGCTACGATGGACGCGATTTTGCGCAGTACGATTTCACGAATTCCCTGTGGCAACCGTTGGGCCAAGCCAATACCGCCTACCCCGACGAGGTCACCGCCGAGCCGCGCAGCCATTGGCGTTACAGCCGCAGTGAAACGCGCTGGGAGCGCTTTCATCCGCGACAACGCCGTTTTACCGGAGCTGCCTTGAGTTTGCGTACGCAAGCGGGCAGCGCCTTGCAGACAGTGCTGTTCACGCAGACGGTCATTGCCGAGTTGGGCCAGTTTGACGGCACCACTTTTACAGCGCAGGGCGTGGTCAGCCATGCTGAATTGCGGGTGCGCATCAAGCCCGATCAAACCCGCGTGCTCGACGGCGGTTTGCCCGCACTGCCGCGTCCGCTGACGGCCGCTAGCAGTTGGCGTTACATCCAGCTGGAACCACAAGAATTTTTGGTCCCCAATGATCGCCCCTGGTGGAGCACCGAAGGCCAGTTGTTCCCCGAGCCGCATGCCAAGCTGCCCTGGCCGGGACATTTTCGCGGCAATGCCAGCCTGTTTAAGACTGATGCCCACTCGTTTGACCCCAACACGACCAACGAATCCGACCTGTTCGACCCGTTTCTCAGCAATGAGGCTGCGATTTTCATTTACCCGCCCTCGGCCCAGGTTTGGATGGCGTGGCCCAGTCATCCGCGCATTGGCGTGAAGGTGCGTCTGTTCAAACGGGGCGGCCAGCCCATTGATCCTGCCATTACCGATCGCGTCTGGGCCAGCTTGCAACGGGCCCGCGCCGCCAGCGTGTCGGTGGCGCTGCTGGTCGAAGATGCCATCGTCCACACCTCCATCGTCCAAGCAACCGATTTGCCCACGCCCTAGGCGTAGGACTTTTTGTTAAGGAGCTATCCCCATGAGCCTGCAAGACGATATCACCCTGCTGAATACCCTCGACGAAAAGCTCGCCGGGCATTTGATACGTCATAACGATTGGAACGATCTGGTCGGGGTCGTGAAAAACATCGCCACGGCGGTGAAAACCATCGTCGATGCCGATCTGATCACCAAAGTCACTACCCTGCAGGGACAGGTCAACACCCTGCTGACTACCACTATTCCCGATATCGATGGCCGCCTGCAGGCGGTCGAAGACAGCATCGCGCCCTTGCTGCAGAACTATGTCATGACGCTGCGTTCTGGCCGTCAGCACTATGCATTGGGCGAGGTGTGCGAGATCACCGTGCAGGTCACCGATTTGCAGTCGGCCTTGGTCACGCCGCGCCCGTGGGTCGATTTTGTCTGCAGTTGGGGCAAATTGCGGGCGGCCACCGGCTTTGCCAGCAGCCAACTGGGCGAGGGCGGCAATAGCCTGTCGGTGCAGGTGAATGCCGAGGGGGTTGCCAAGGTGCTGCTGAGTTCTGGCCCAAAAACCGCCAGTGCGCAGCAGGAGCTGCAGATGATGGCGATCATGAGCAATCTGGTCGAAGGCGAAACTTATACCGTGGCAGACGCTGTCATGCAGGCGCCCACGCCTGGCGATGCCCGCGCCAAAAAAGCTTACAAGCAGATGCATCGCGAATACGAGCGCGCCGATTCGGGCATCTGGCGCAACTACGCCGATAGTTACACCTATGGCGGCGCTGGCAGATGGGGCGGGGTGATTGTCAGCGGCGAGTGGGAGTACCACTACGCCACGGTGATGGCCTTCGCCCGCCCCGATGGCAACCCGACCACGCCCGATGGCGCGCGGGCGGCGGCGAGCATTCAGATCAGCTTCCGCGATTGGGTGTCCTCATGGGGCAATGACTACGTGATCGATCGTGATGATCTAGAGGTCGAGCTGGAGCGCGATTGGGGCAACATCCTGGTGGTCGAAGAAGAGAATCCGCTCGACAAACTCTGGCATCGGGTCGAGGAGCAAATACGCGATCGCGGTATCTGGGGCCGGCAAAAATACTACGAGGCAGGGCAGGATGCCATTATTCGCGGCAGCGGTACGGGCGACCCTATGCGCGCCGCCAAGGATCAGGTGGGTAAAGCACTCGCCGCCCAGGCCGCCGCCGATGTTTCGCAAATGCAGGCTGCAGCCAGTCGTCAGCAGCAGGGCGCGCCGGTCATGGGCGCTTACATGGCGCAAGGCACCCGCACCGACAGCATCAGCAAACAGGTTGCGCAGGTCAGCGCCGAAGCGGGCCAGGCGCGGGGGTTGTCAGAGTCCGTTGCCGTCCTCGAAGGACGCATGCAGAACACCGAACAACTGGGGCGCAATATCCAGGGCAGCCTGCAACTGATTAACGAAAATGTCAGGGGTATCAATGCCTTGGACGAAACCAGCCTGAAAGGTGGGGTGCAAAAGATCAGCGCCGAAATTGCCGCCATCAAGGCGAGGTTGGGCTAAACCATGGCCATTGTCTATCTCGAACCCGACGATCTCAGCGCGGCCCAGCAGGCGCGTGTATTGCGCGTGCTCAACCTGGCGACCGATGCCGCTGCATTGGCTGCCGCCATCGAGATGCCGGGCGAGCCGGACATTGGTATCAAACTGGCCGAGCGCTTGTTGCGGGCGCGTACCGCCGCGAATGGCCAGTTCACGACACTGGCGCAAATCAATGCGGTGACAGCCATTGGCCCCGAGCGCTTTACCGATCTGTGTGTGGCGATTTTAGGGTTGCAGCGTGAGCAGCTGGCCAAGCTGGGGAGTGTGGCGGGGCAGCGTTTAGCGAGTGCCACGGCGACCGCTTATGTCGGCACGCAACTGCAACTGCAAATCGACGTAGAGCCACAACCGGCCTGGCTGGGGCAAACCCTGCGCCTGCTCTTGCGTGCGACGCAGGATGGCGCCCCCTTGGTAAATCGCAGCATTACGCTCGAAACCAGCCTGGGCGTGCTGGCGCATAGTTTTGGTTATGCCCAACAAAGCGGCAGCGCCCTGGTGGTGCGCACGGGTACCGACGGTTGTGCTCGCCTTACGCTCGATTACCAACCGTATGAGCCGCTTACACAAGACCAGGACAATGCGCTGCAAATGGCGCTTGAGGGCCTGGATACCAGTGCCGATACGCCCGAACAGATACGCGTTGCGTTTAATCAGCTGGCGGCGGAGTACGATGATGAACGTAATATTTATTTGCGGCGGGCTTTGGATATTTACTCCAAGCACGGCCAGCAATTTTGGCAGCGAATGAACGCGACTAACGCTGAATTTGAGTGGCCGCATGAAACGGCTGTACTAAGGGCCTATTTGCACGGTGGTGCGCTGGGTCAGAACCAACATCAGCACCAGAGCCAGAGTGTGTTGGCGACTGCCGTGACCATCACTCGCTGGACTAACTGGATACCAGCCTGGTTCAATTTTTTGCACGACTGGCTCGCCAATCGCGCCGCTTTGCCCACACGCCTTGCAGCGATCAAACGCAAAGGGTTGCGTGGCTATGCGCTGGTCGATAATTTAATCGGGGAGGCGCACAGCTTTGTCGCCAGCCAAAAAGGCTTTGCCGCAGAAATGGTGAGCCAGCATTTGGTGAGCGACAGCGTAAAACGCTTTTTATCGACCGAACTGGAGGATGTTCCCGACGATACTAAACGCATGTTGTTCCCTAACTTGGAGCTGGCGGCGGAGCAAATACGTGCAGGCAATCGTGGCTCGCTGGAGCTGGTGGCCAATACGCGGGGGGCACTGAAGGCAGACATTGCCGATATCGGGCAGATCGACGCGGGCATGCTGGCAGAAATTCGCGGGATACGTGAAGAGGTCAATATGCGGGCCATCGGTATTCAGGAGCAGGTTGACGTATTTTCGCGCGAGCGCGCTCAGTTTGACGTGGATTATGGTGGTTTTGTGCGTGATCACGCGCAGTTCAATGATCTCTATGGACGCTTTACTGCCGACTTCGGCACCTTTTCTGACCGTTATGCAGGTTTTAATGCAGAAATAGCGACTTTTGGGACTCAGTATCGTGATTTCACTGGGCGGTATGCGACGTTTGATGGGCAATACAATACTTTTACGACGCAATACAGTACGTTTAATCGTGATTTCAGTGCCTTTAACACAAACTATAATTCGTTTAGCGCCAATTACACCACGTTCAATACCACTTACAGCCGATTCAATGCCGATTATTCGAAATTCAATACGGATTACACCGATTTTAATCGAAACCGTACGGTGATCGTGCGCGATCTTGCCACGGTGACAGCCAGTGTTAATACCTTGCAAACCCAGAATGCACAACTAAGTACCCAAGTGAATTCGATGAACACCCAGGTTAGCACCATGAATAGCGGGCTTAATCAGGTGCGTACCGATATTACCGGCATCAACCAAAAACTCAGAACGCGTGGGCCCGGCTAAGGCCGACTGGAGTAGCAGATGAAGAACGGCCTATATTCCAGCCCCAATGCGAGCCAGCCGCTCACCAGTATCACGCAGATGCTGGTCAACCCGGTGCAGGTGGATGGCGCGACATTATTTCGTCACACCGTCTATTTACTGGTGCCCGTCGATGACGTTTGTCAGCGCGTGCGCCTCGCGCCCGAGGCCAGCCTAACGGTGCAATTCAGTGCCGCCGATGTACCTGTTCGGCATAACAGCCAAGCCTGGAATCTGTCCCCGTGGAATTACGACAATCTGCGCGTGAGCGTGGATTTGGCCTTGCCCATACGTGTGCATCGTCTGGACAGTAACGGCTACCGTAAGGCTGCCCTGCATCGCATGGATGGTGACACGTTGATTGAAGAGGCCACCGCGACCGTATCGACAAATCAGGTGCTGAGCGAAGAGTTTAGTGCCAGTCGTTTTGCCGTGGTGCTTTCAAGCCCCGGTGAGCGAGTGCGCTCAGCACCGCATTCAGCAGGCGGTGTACATGCAGCCCCCAAAGTGAAAAAGAAGGTCGCAGCAGCGGGGGCGGGGGATCACGTGAGTGTTCACGAAGAGGAAAAGGCCGCCCTGTTGGCTGCGATGGAGGCTATTTACGCAGGCACACTGGATGCCATTCGCGTGCAAGGCCAGCCCACCAGCCCGCGTTTGCGATTACTCAGCCATGGCAGTGTGGAATCGTTATGGCAATGGTTGGAGTTTCCGGGCGTGCAAACGGCGACACGTAGTGTTAGCGTTACTGCGGAGCTGCTACAGCCAGCATTGGATAGAGCGTTTGCGTTACGTGAGCCGGGACAAACACAGCTGGTGCTGCCTCTGCACATTGAGAGTGATGCGCCATGTAACGTGAGCTTGAGCGCTCAGCAATTTCGTTTCGTGCGCGAGGCGAATGTATTGCCCAACGGCGAACCGGTGGTGCTGCGGTTTTCGGGACAACGTCAGGAAACGCAAAGTTTTACGCTGCAAGCGCCAGCGGTCGAGGGGCAGCAATTGTTACTCACTCTATCGGTTGCACAAGGGGATCAAGCTTTCCCTTCTCAGCCTCTGCCAGCGTTGGAAAGTATGCCGCGCAGTGGATTTCGACTGCAGGCAGGCGATCATTTAGCGGCGCCCCTTGATCTGGCAACAGGCCAATTTATTCGCGGGTTTGCACTGCCCTGGTGGCCGCTCGAAGCCGAAGGCAGGTTGGGGCTCAGCGTGTTGGCAGATCAGGGCGGAACGCCAGGGGGAAATGCACTGGCCAGTGCAGAGCTGCGTTACTCAGAAGAGTTGCGTTATTCGGAAGAAGCGACACGCTGGTTGATCTTCACGTGGGATGAAGTGATGTTGCAACCGGGCCATTATTGGCTTCAGCTGGCGGTGGAAGATGGAGGTGGGTTGTGGTTGGCGGATAACGGTGCTTGTAAGGTGCATAAGCACTTTGTGCACGCGACACCGGAAGTGCTGGAAGCACCGCATACGCCGGTGAGATGTCTGCTGGGCAGCAGCGGGACAGCGGATAGTGAAAGTGAGACCATGACGCTTGAATTGAATGGTGTAAAAGTGGCATTACAAAGTGAGGGGGAGCAGTGTGTGGCAACGGTTCTACAGTTGCCGCAGAAACCTTGGGTGATCGGGGTAAAGGCATTGGGTGGCAGCGTCACAGTAAAAGCAGGTGTGCTGACGTATTAGTTGCCTTCCTTGGCTGGTTTTGTCATCTTTCAGTGGCTGTGAGAAGAGTATGAACGATGCAGATGAATTTGCGCGTTACAATAACGCGCCAACTGAGCCGTCGCGTAGCGATCGGATCGAATTGCTCGTTGTGTTACGTTGTGGGCCCCCGGATCAGGCAGCGCTTTTCCAGCATTATCCACTCTGTCTATATCACCAACGACTTGCTGCAGTAACGCGGCAGGATGAGACGCGCCTTTGGGGGCTTTATTCGTCATTATACCCGATACCCATAGTGTTCTGGCTGCTTGTCCCGCAGATGATAGCGTTTCACTGGTTCACTCTACGCTAGGTACTGCGTCGACGGTAATTAATGCGCTGTTGGGTAGCAAGGCCGTAGTTCACTCATAAGTTGTTAAAAGAAGAAAGGATGAATTAATGCTTTTCTACCCAAAGTCTCATCGTTATCACACCTTGGTCAAACCCGGCCGCTCACCCTTCTCTGGATGGCCCAAGGCGGTAGGCATTGCTGCCGGCTTATCGTTACTGGTTTCGACAAGCGCCCACGCCCTTGAAGCTGGATTCGATTGTTCGAAGGCCAAACTGGATACCGAAAAAATGATTTGTGCAGACAAAACTTTTTCGCATCTGGATGGTGCCATGTCGGTGATATACAAACGACTGCAATCCGAAAATGTCGATGAAGAATTGAGATCATCGCAGCTTTCATGGCTTAAACAAAGAAATGCATGCAGTACCGAAGCCTGCCTGGCAAAGCTGTACGACCTTCGGTTGTCCCTACTGGTGAGTAAGGCTTCGGGTGTTAATGCTTCGGTGACTGAAAGTGAATCGACGCAGAATCAAGATGCCTGGACCCTGATTATCCCGGATGGAAATGTCAGTTGCGAATTACAACATAAAATTCCGGTGACGATCTTCAAAGAACAGCCGGATCTGGGGTCTGGGCATGGTTCACCCATTGACGTTGATTACAATTGTGACGGTGGAATATCGGCTTTGCCATTTTTGCAGAAATTGCTGACGTTGGCTGAAACAGTTCGCAGTGACAATGGGCCGCAGCTTTGTACAGGGACCATTATTTATGCGCAATACCGCTATTATCATTTTAATCTGCTGCGTGAGGGGCATGCGCCCGATGCATTGCCAGACGTTGAAAAAAAACCCTACGTAAAACCCAATATATGGGCGTATTTTGATGCATGGGCTGTAGAAAGTCCATTCAATCTACGCGTGCGCGACAATTTCATGCAAGAGTATGAAAACGCATTGCCACAGCTTGCTGAATTTTACCGAACAAAATTCAATTACGATCAAAAGACCGCTGAGGCGCGCGCTGCGCGAGCGCTTGCGTTAATCGTTGAGCGGGCGACAGGAAGCTTTTCAGGTGCGTATGGTGACGGCAATTTTACACCAAAGCGCCTCTCTGCACTGGCGGAAAAGGTCAAACAAGACTCGCCTGACAAAGCAGAAATAGAAACTTTACTTGCCAAAAACCCGTCTCATGTTGATATACAGCAAGCGCTGAAACTTGCGCTGGCTCGAAACCAGAAGGCCGACATTATCGAATTGTTGGTCAGCAAGATAAAAAATTTGAACGAGGGTGATGAGTCGGCTTTATTTTTTGCGTTAAGCAATAAAGCCAACATTGCGCTTTTGCTCAAAAGTGGCGCTGCCATTGATTACCAGAATGGATTTGGAAAAACTTCATTATTTTATGCCATTGAAAATAAAGATGTTGAGATTGTCGACCTATTGCTGAAGGCTGGCGCCAATCCCAATCACACCTATAAAAATGCTGAAGAAATGGAGGCGCTGGATTGTCAGTACGCAATATCGCATACCAGACGTTCCCCGTTGATGCATGCGGCGCAACATGCCAGCCCGGACATCATTGCATTGCTGACGAATGCTGGCGCAAAGCAGGACGCAAAGGATGATTTAGGGTTTAACGCACTCGACTACGCGCTTAAGGAGAAAAACCTCAAGACGGCTGAGGCATTAAAAGCATTGGGTTTGACTCCAGGCAAAGATTCACGCACTTTTTAGTTGTACCTGTCTGCCACTCAAATGCTGGCAAGACACCCTGTTTCCCCCCGCGGTCTGATCTTTTCTATGGGGGTTGGGCGTTGGTCTGGTGCTGGGATTCCTAGATCGGGCATTACAACGGACACGCACCGAACAACGTGTACGCTGCTGCGATGAATGGCACCATAACGCGATAACTGAGCCGTCGCGAAACGATCGGATCGAGTTGCTCGTTATGTGACGTTGCGGGCCACCTAAGCCGCGCCGTGGCATCCCCCGCTGCGGGATCTTGCTTTTCAGCGGGCAGTGATCTCAAATTACCGACTGAACCGCTTTTGTTAGGCGTCAATTACTTTGTCCGATTCGCGTCAATTATCTTGACCGGTTGAGGGTCTGACGAAATTGCCTCAGTTTCTGTCTTTTTCCCTCCTTTTATCGATGTCTTTTTCCGATAATTTTCACCGTCAATTTCCGGGATGGTCGCGTGGTGAACCAACCTATCGATCGCTGCCACGGTCATCATGTTGTCCTCAAAGATCTGATCCCAAGCACTGAAGGGTTGATTTGAGGTGATGATGAGACTCCCGGTTTCGTAACGACGGGCAATTAATTCAAAGAGCACCTGCGTTTCCTGGCTGCTCTTTTTCACATAGCCGATATCGTCTATGATCAACACTGCATACTTTTCCAAGCGCTTAAGCACCTCTGTTCGGACGTATTCTCCTTCAGCTTGGACTTCATGCGCCAGTTAAAGATTTGCGATTCATGAAGGTCCAACTGCTTGGCCGCCTGCGCTACTCCGACTCGGTCAGCCATGGCTAGTGCCTCTGTTCTGGGGGCAGTATTGTACTTGGCGCGGGTGTCTTCGTTTTCTGTACGGCTTTGTTCTTCCTGTGCTCGGTGTATCTGAGTGTGTAATTTGACTATGGCAACGGCCGTTACAAATTAAAACAAATTACATACAAAAACGCTGAAAACCGACTAATGAAATGTCTTGGAGAGGCTGTTGTGCTTTGGGATGGTTCAAGCTTCTGATACGATCAGCTCCACAAACAACTCGATAAGAACTGCTCTTTTAATCGCCCACTTTTCCGGTAGTCTCTATGGAATCCGTACGCCAAGCTGTTAACGCTACTCGCCCTTATTTAAATCGACTGAATAGATTGTATTTTCGCAATGCGCAGGGAAGCAAAATCCCGAGCACGGAAGCGCCCTGGTGGCAAGGCGGGGATTTATATCGTTTGTTTCAAGACGGTCCGGGGGCCTATCTGCTAGATGCTGTTTTTGCAAAGGATGAGCCACTGGTTAAACTGCAGCTGGGGCCTAAATCCGTGGTGGTGCTTCGCCATCCGGACTTAATTCAAGAGGTTTTAATGAATAAAAAAGGCCTTTATGAGCGCGACGCATCTCCTGCTCAAGAAATCTTTGAGGGTGGGTTGTTAAGTCTCTCTGGGGCTGAATGGGCAAAGCGGCGGCAGTTGCTTGCGGAACGGTTTCACTTGGTGTCCGTGTTACCCGTAATTCCCCATGTTGACAACGCAGTGAATGAACTCATTCACTCTTGGCAAACCAGCAGCGACGAACTCATTAGACCTAGCCCCGATCTGGCTTGGATGATGTTAAAGGTTTTGGGTAAATTCGCGTTTGAAGTTGAACTAGATCGAGAGCAACATGGCGGAAAACCCTTACATAAAGCACTCATTACACTCACCAAAGATGCGATGACGCGTTGCTTTAGCCCTTTCCCCTATTGGCATTTATTCCCTTCACAAGCAGTCAGCTCATCCAGATCTTTCATGAGAAACTTTGCTCAGGAGATCATGCAAAAGTCGAAGGAAAATCGACAGCAAAATGCAAATCCAACATTGATGTCGGTATTGCTTGATGCAAGAGCATCAGGGATAATCAATGATGCTGATATCGTTGGCGAAGTGGTTTCTTTTCTGATTGCGGGACATGAAACCAGTGCCACTGCGCTTGCGTGGATATTACATATTTTTTCAAAAAACCCAGAAATCACACAAAAATGCCGAGAAGAAGCCAATCAGTTCCTGGCAAATGATGGCTCCAACATTACCGGAGAGCAGCTCGACAATCTCCGATACACAGGTCAAGTGGTCAAAGAAACCATGCGTTTGTATCCGCCTGTCCCGCTTTCTGTTCACATCACATGCGTGGACACCCGCTTGGGCGGGTACTTGCTGCCCAAGGGGACAAATATTTTAATTTCTTCGATGGTGGCTCATCGAGACCCTGAGTTCTGGAATGCCCCGGAAATATTTGACCCCCAGCGTTTTGAGAGCAACACAAACAAAAGGCACCGATTTCAATATATTCCATTTTTGTTGGGTCCGCACACGTGTATCGGTATGCATTTGGCGCAAATTGAATTGACCCTGGCTGCAGCGAGATTAGCGCAGCATTTTGATTTTGAAGCGGGGCAAGACAAAGTCGAGGCTGATATACGCATTTCGCTTTACCCCAAGGGCTTGTCTTTTTATGCAAAGCGGTTAAATGAATAACACTGGGTCTACTATTTCAGGTTGAATTTCCAACAATGCATAGCCCTTGGATTCAACCCACAAGTCGGTATCGATACTTGCGTTAAAAACAGCGCATTCCACAGGGCTGCCGTTATTTCACGCAGATTGAATAATCAGATCACAGAGGTTGTCGACCCACGATTGGAATTGCGCTTCATCGCAATAGCAACTGTTGCATCCCACCTTGATTTCGACGTTGTGGGGTAGCGTAATCCCTGTTCATGCATTTAACATGATTACGCCAAATCAATAACTAGGTGTTTCCCTAGCAGCTTCAAGAAGCCACCAGCCTGTTTGAACAATCGCGCTCAATGACTCACGATTGTTTTCAACTCATTGCAATAGAGTAGTGGGCACATTTCCTGTGGTCGTTTTATCCGATAACTGACGTTTCGGCCGCCATTCAACGCCTTTCTGAATTTCGCACTAGGGTATTCCCTAGTATTCGACGGATGCGCTCGCACCTAGACTACCCACAAAACAGCAGGGAGGACTGAACATGCGAGCAGCAGGCGCGATTACATCCAGCCAAAATGCGGGAAATTCCAATTTTTCTCCTGACACTGATACAGGTGTCGGCGCCGTCATTTCCCACTATCGCAATTCTGCTGGGCAGTTTGATCTTCCCGCTATTGCACGCGATCTGACCGATCTTGTCAAACACGATCTCTCACAGGCAGAGCACGCATATCAGGCAGTCTCGCAACACCTCACCGAACACGGAACGACTTTCGATGCCGCAAATTTTCAGCGCGAAGTTCAAAACGAATTCAGCCATATGTCTGCGGGTGGATTGTGGGCGCCCGATTACCGGGGAATGGGATCGAGTATCCTGCGCGAAAATCCAATGCTGCAAATCCGCTGGGAACCAACAACCAGTCTGATAAACGGCAATAATGGATTTTCCGCACCACTGCGCACCGTGCTGGAAAACGCAGGCATTGATGTAGTTCGGGGAATAAACCCGGCGCCGCTTGGCAGCCTGGGGCCCAGCGCTCCCGGCACGACTGCCGCAAAAAATAATATCAATGGCGCAGTTGCCCGCGATGTCATCGCTGACCGGTATCGTAACGCAGGCTTCGATGTAAATACCGAGGTGAATTACGACACTGCCACCGGACGCGCCACTGATGCCACACGTTCTGCCGACGCCGTGGGAGATGTACGCAGGGTCGACGTCGAAGTCCGCGTGCCAGGTTCACGCCCCGAGCTGGATGGTCGCATTCTGGTAGAATCCAAAGTCGGTTACACCACCAATAGCGGCCATGCCGCCGCAGAAGCGGTCGCAGACGCCCAACTGTTGCGTAGCAATGGCATTGCGCGTGGTGCCGGGCAGGCGCTGGAAGGTTTTGGGCGCGTTGCGCGGCCTTTGGGTATTGCACTGGATGTGTACTCGCTGGGAGCCTCCTATCGCGCTGACGACAACGCGATCGGCACCAATACGCTACGAACAGCTTCCGGAATTACCGGGAGTGTGGCGGCCGGAGCCGGAGGCGCCTGGGCGGGCGCGGCCGCCGGGGCAGCAATAGGTTCCATCGTTCCAGGGGTGGGAACGGTGGTTGGAGGTGCCGTCGGTGGAATTGTGGGCGGGATCGCTGGAGGTATCGGCGGCGATTTCGGCGGAAAAGCGTTGTTCGATCTGTTCCGTTAAGCCACCATTACATTTACCGTTACATTTACCTTTAAAAGCAACCGCATCATCAATTGCACAATGGGTCAAGTCATGCCGGTTAATGATCGCCTGAAATATCGTGGCGGCAACTTTGCGGAAATATTGCTACGTAAAATCAGCGCCGAGTCTGCGCATTTAAAAGAGCTGTTAAAAAGCTACCCGGCATACCGACCACCCTATGCTGAATTAGCAGATCTGCTAAGCGATTCCCAGGCAGAGGAATGCTTCAATTTTTTTCAGGCTCACCGCATGCGAAGGCTGCACGTGGTCACCGAGCTTCTTGAGAAATTTCACATTGCGCTCGACCCGACGCGTCCAGACAAAGAAAGTTTATCGGCGCTGGACAACTGGGCCTATCAACAGTGGCCGGCAGTCTACAGCAAACATCTCGCACGCTTTCCCTTCAGTTCGTTTGCGCATGAGGGCGAAGCTCTGGCGATAAGGTCAATGCTTTTCGATATCAGTGTATTGCTCGGGGAGTGTTATCTCGCTATCGATTCCAATGCCAGTTGGTGTATAGACACCAGCCCCGTCAGCGCCGAAAAGCAGCTGCCGTCATGGCACAGAATAGTGATCAATCTGGATAGATTACCCATTCAACAACAAGCGTGGCCCAATGTGCTCGACATTGAAGATCACGTCTATTTTCACTACAGCGCCCAGGAAAAACCGGCCACGTTTATCGATGCCGACTGGAAACTCGGTACGGTCTTGGCTGAACCGGTTTTGAAGCTCCTGCGCTCGACACAAGCCGCCAGCCAGGCGTAAAGCGATCCCTGATGGCCAGCTTTTTGCGCTGCCCCCGTCTCTTTCCGCTCGCTCCCAATGCAAGGAAAGCCTCTGCAATATCGCATCCTGCCGGCATACGGGCGTCCTGATCAATGGTGTAAAAACAGGCCATGTTCAAATCTTGAGCGATGCCTTGCTGCTTATCTGCGTCCGGCCTTACAAACTACAACTGAACTTTACTGCTGCGAAACTCGGCGCTGCAATCTCGAATCCGGCCTGCATTCGAACGTCCGCGCATTCCTTTGCGTGCCACTGAGCCATGTAGTTACGTCCAGATTATTGCGTAAATCCACAGCCGCGCAAGCTAACTTGCTTTTTACGATCTATCCCAACTTAAAAACGCCCAATGCGAACGCACCATAACGCGGTGGTGAGCGGATGAGCGCAGCGAAATCCGCTCGACGTGTTTTTGTTATGTGACGTTGCGGGCCACATGAGACGCATAGTGGCATCCCACATTTTGCGGACATCTTGCTTTTTGGCGAACACTGACAACGCACAAAAAGCGCACAATGCTGTATACTTTTTGCGCATTAATCAAAGGTCATCACGGTAGTGATGAAAGCTCTTGTTTTTACAGCAGTAATGAGACACCCATGCGCCAACCCCCTTACGCCTATTTTAAAATCTGTGCCTTAGCCCTTTTGGTCGCCGCCTGTGGCGGCGGTGGTGGAAGCGGGGATAGCACCCCCTCCAACGAAGAGACCATTACCGAACCAGGCACGAACCCTGGAACAAATCCTGGCACCGACACGGGTACCAATCCAGGCACCGACACGGGTACCAATCCAGGCACCGACACAGGTACCAATCCAGGCACCGACACGGGCACCCCCGATACGTCAGGAACCACTGATATTCTCGCGATCGATGGCTATTTGCAAAATGCCTTGTATTGTGTCGACGCCAACAGTAATCGTGCCTGCGATGCAGACGAGTCCCCTGCGCGCACCGATATGGATGGACGCGGCACTGTTCCGGGCGGCACCACGCATGACATTCTGGTTATTGCGGACACGGATACACTGGAAAGCGATACGCAAGGGGTGCCAGGATATCCCATCGCTCGGCCCTTCATCCTGACAGCGCCAGCCGGCGCACGCACAGTCACTCCCTTTACAACGCTTGCCCATCAGCTTGCGACGCACACGAACCGCACGATCCAAGACGTGCTGGCGGATGAGCTGTCTGGCCTGGGTCTTGAGGGGGTGGATATCACGGACTTCGACCCAATCGCGGATGGTTCAAGCGAGCACATTGCCATGGCCATCTATCTTGCGGATGCTATCGCCGACACGGCTGAGATGCTGCAGGATGTACATCCTGATCTTGATATGGCAACCCGGCAGACCTTGATTGCTCGTTTGTTGGCTGCGCGTTCTGACGGCGCCCAAATGAATATGGTCGATGCGATTCGGCAGGCGGCAGACCTTGTGGGCGATAACCCTTACGTGCTCAGCTATTACGACATTCAGCATAATTTCAGAAGCATTGATCTGGACGTGCTCACCAGGGCGGATCTTGATGCGCTGGCAAATGGAACCGACGCATCCATTGCTATCACGACCTTTACCGCCTATGACGGCCGCGGCTATTTGAAAAACGCCCCCTATTGCTATTTTCCAGCCCCAGTGGCCCAGGAAGTGCTGCAGTGCGATGAAGACAAGGTCAAGTACACCGATGGGTACGGCCGCGGCAATTACGTCTACAACAAGAATGACACCAATGGGATGGTGCTTGTATTGACGGGGGAGGGAACCACCATCGGTCGCCTTGGCTATGCTACGGGAGATTGGGTGACGCATCCGGTGACATTGCTTGCGCCAGTTGGGGCGACCGCGGTCAATCCATTCACTTCCATAGCCTACGCTGAAGAGACGTTTTCTACCCTTTATAGCGCAGAAGATATGTTTGAGGAGCTGGATCTTTATACTGGTTTTGCCACAAGCGTGAGAGACCTTGAGCTCATCGATGCTGGTAATGATGGGGACCCAGAAGCTGCCAAGTTGGGCAACGCGATGTCGCTTGCCATTGACACACTGATGGTGAATGCAGCCGCAATGAACACATCACCCTCCTCCAGCACCACCAGTGCGATCACGCTGGACGAATATGCCGCCGCCAGCCGTATGTTGCGAGATGGAGGTCTGCCAACCCTCCTTGGCTCCATCTCGACATCGAATAGTTTGTTGTTGGAATACTACGAGCGCGCCTACGCGAATCAAAGTGACGATTTTATCGATTACCACGATATCGCCGACAGCGAAGGCTTAGTAACGATCGAGACATTGCGCCGGGAACTTACGGAAGAACAATATTTCATAGCGCTTGGTGAGACCTATCAAAGGCTTTTTGGCCCAGGTGGATATGAATGGGCCCCGTTTTTCTAATGACCTACTGATGTGCCGGCATTGACAACAAAAACCCGCTTTTGCGGGTTTTTGTCTTGTGCGCTCAGCGTGGATTGCAAATTAGCAGTATTTACGTCCGGCATTCAGATTGGTGCTTGCTGATGCTGCCTCGGGGTATCCGGCCTTGATGCGTGGTAGCGATTATTGATGGCGTCGGTGCGTCTAGCTCGACAACCCGAAACGAATTCAATTTACTGCATTGCTCGATGCAGTAAATTTGCATCCGGCCTATTTATGAGCATCCGCGCTCAATCGTTTCGGACCACGATGCCGCAACTCCAGGTCCAGCCTCACTCGAACCGCAAAAAGCGCTTACTGCCAGATCGGAGGCACCATAACGCGTCAGGTGAGCGGATCAGCGTAGCGAAATCCGCTCGAAGTGCTTTGTTATGTGCCGGTGCGGGCCACGGAGTTGCGTAGTGGCATCCCACCTTATGCGGACGTCTTGCTTTACTGCGAGCACTGATTCTGCAAGTTAAGTATTTACCTACATCGGAGTGTCCGCCCTTTGCAAGATAATAACGCGCAATCTACACGCTTGAAACTACCTCAAGCGACTTGCATGCATCCGGCTATGGAACCCCGCAATTATTGATGTCGCATCTATGCGTCCAGCTAAACAACGCGGAACCAATTGAATTTACTGCGAAACTCAATGCAACAATATTACATCCGGCCTCGCTACGGGCATCCGCTCTCTTTCTCTTGCGAACGACGATGCGATATTTTTCGTCCAGCCTGCTGCGCGAAAAAAACATTGCTTTGCTTTTTTTAGTCTCACCAAAGCCGATAACAGCCATATGCAAGACAAATGGCTATACATCATATCTATCTTTCACTTTCTCCAATCCTTGATATACAAGACCTTATTGTTATCTAGCTGAATGACCTTTTTGGCTTTCAGTTTTCCTGCTGCTACATCGCCATATTTTTCAATCTCATCAATTGCGATAAACGTTTGCTTTCCTGTGGAATCATACAGATCAATTAATTTAGCGACAGCATCATTCTGAATATTCTTAAACAATACTGAATCGTGCACCAAGAAAGGCAGCGTCGTGACCTCCAAAAAAGCCAAATCAAGCAGTATTAAATTTGAATAAGCCTTGCCTGTTCCCGTATCTTCTACCAATTCGAAAGTGTAGCTATTTTGATCAAGATTAAGTGTTGGGCTTCTCCTTTTCTCACCATATATCTCTGTGACATTTTTTCTATTTTTGTCATTAAGAATATTCTCGATCAACTCCAAAATTCTAATTTTCTCTGCTGCAAGTAGTTCTTTTGCTTCTTTTAGATCAGATTTAATCTGGGTTTCTATTTCGAAATACTCAATTTCTCTGCTGGCAACGGCATGGTCTTGAGATAAATTATAAACCCTATCAATAACTATATTAGGATTTTCCAAATCTGCTAATGAAGCGGATATTTTTTTATCGATTATATCGATCTCGTCAGCTATTGAAGATAACAGTGAATTCAATTCATCCTCACTGCTCTTCAATTCTTTTCTTAGTATCCTGGTTATGCTTGAGTGAAATGATTCAACTTCTTCAAGTTTAGAAGCATTTACATTGGGGAAATATTTTAGCAACGGCTCTAAGTGTTTACTTTTGATTGCTCTATTTTTGTCAAGGTCGTTTCTTACGCGAAGTAGTCGACTATTTAATCTAAGCTTTTCTGTCAGAAGTCGATCTTTCTCAATTTTTAGCTCCATGACCTCTCTATTAGCGATTTCCGATATGTTAACCGCATACTTCTTCAGATTGTTTTTAATTTCCTCTATCTCAGAATCTATGGCATTAATTCTTGAAATATTTTCCTTGTACTTCGTTTTAGTTGTCTTAGAAATTAAGCCAGTATTGGCTGCCTTACCAATTGTAATATTTTCATCATTTTTATTTTTTACATTTTCCGAAAGAAGCTTTATCGGGTCGTACTTTTTAAACAGCTTAATTGTATTTGTCACGCAGTCGGCGGATTTTTGACTTTTAAAACTATGGAGAGGGTGCTTTACATCGAGGTTTTCTTTCCCCCAAACCCTAGAAAAAAGAGACACAATTGACCTGAAAGAAAGATCGATATCATCCAATGAATAAGAAGCCTTTAGAAAGGCTGTGTATTCTTCGATACTGATGGCTTCTACTTCAGAATACTGGTCATCACATTTATATACTAAGTCAGGGGCGTATGTTCCTCTTCTAAAGCGAAAGAGATCTTTTCCAAAAAGAAAAGCAAAGAAGTAATCATGATGACCGAGTTCATCGACAACATCTTTATTGTGTTCAAGAAATGACTCTCCTCCATATACAAAATCAAGAACCATAAGCAGCGTTGATTTGCCAATCGAATTTGTGGCGACACTGTCGCCTAATACTACATTTAAGCCGGAGTGAAAGCCGATCTTCTTGTCCTTAAACTTATCACATCGAACTTCAACTAACATACTTAACCATACCTTTGCCCTCGTCGAACTCGACCTTTTCCAAAACAAAAAGAACATCAAGCGCCAACACAAGCTCACTGATATCTTCGAATTTATCTAGCCGAGCATGGATTAGATCTGACAAAGAAATCACCTCAATATCTTCCATAATCAGAAAACAAATTTTAGCCAAAATTGAATTATCAAATCTTGTAAACTTGCTAGGAAATGACATTAAAACACCTCGCAATTTTGGATAAAGAACGAGGCCAAGATTTCAGCTGCGTCATTTGTTTTTGGCATTGTTTTTGCGTAAATCCAAGAAACAATATTTTCAAATATAGCTTGCTGATCAAGCCCCATATTTTTTTGCTTTAAATAGTATGTCTTGATCTGCAGAGATATGATTTCTGAAAAATCAGAACTTACATTATCTATCTCTGAAAATTTCTTGCTAATAAATGTGTAGTACTCTCTAACGTTGCCCTTGATTTTCACTTTTGTTGGCCTTGAGATAGTAGAGTCTAGTTTCTCATCTACTTCCCTTGGGGTAAAATCAATCTCAGCATCATTTTCTAGTTCAGGATCATCATATATAGCTTCAATGATCTGACTAATTTCTTCTTCAAGCGTATATCTTTTCCAAATTGCTTCTTGGCCACTACGGTCAATGAGTTTCTTCTTTAAGCCAAACAGGGTTCGATACTCCTCTATAGTCCTAGGCTTATCAAACTTCCCATGACATATCTCACAAAGAGGAATGATGTTGTTTTCGTCATTAACGTTATCACTTAGACGTTCTTCATTCTGTAGTAGCCGCTGTTCTTCTTTAGAGGGATTTAATGGGTATATATGGGCTAATTCATAATTTTTGAAGCTCTTACCGCTCTTCTTATAGAAAAGGGGCTCAGCACACGTGGGGCACACTCGACTAACCTGCGAAAGCAAGGCTACATTTTGCGCATCAGAATATTGCTTTCTTGGATTACTCATCCTTGAACCACTTTCATATTATTTAGATTTCTCCAAAAAGTTAAAACGTCAGAAGTGCCCGACGCGCAGCGGTCGGTCACTTTCTCGATATTTGCCGGTGCGGGCCACCGAAGTCGCATCGTGGCATCCCATTTTTTGTGGACGTCTTGCTTTTCTGTGCGCAGTGGTACCGCTCGTAACACATAGGCTGCTTCGGAGCGTCCAGGCTTTACAAGATAAAAACGCGCATCCTTATGGCTTGGAATTACCTTAGCAACCTGCCTGCGCCCGGCTATGAGTTCGGTGCTTCTAGAAGCCACATCTTGTGTCCGGCACAGCAACCCGGAACCATTTCAATTTACTGCGAACTCAATGCTGCAATTTGCCAGCCGGCCTACATACGGGCGCCCGTATTCTTGCTTTTTAATGCAACGATTTTACGTCCGACCTACTGTGGCGAACAATACCAGTGCTTTTAACGATTTTACCAAAACAAAAAATTGCCAGGCCGGAGGCACCATAACAATACATTGAGCGGTTTCTACCTAAATACCATAGGCCAGTCCAAATTTGCAACAAGCACTCGATTTTCGCGCGCTTTCCTTTTCTGTATATCATCTATCTAAGCACCCCACGTCCAAGCAGGTGCTCCATGTTTGTCATCCCCAGACCCTTACTGCTCGATTACCAGTCCCGACTGATCCAACAAAATATTTCCCCACGCCAACGCGCCGACTTCCACAAATGGCTGCGTTACTACTTTGATTTTTGCGTTAACCACGGCGTGCCAGTTGACAACCCAGACTCCTTCAGAAGGTTCGATCAAAAATTAATCGAAACTCGGCGGACAGAAGAAAATCGCCTATCAGCTCGAGCGGCTATTACCCTCTTTTACGATTCCAAAGGTGTGTTACCGGTAGCAACTACAAAAAAGCAAAACGCCGGGCGACCTCGACATGCAGAGTGCATGAAGCTGCGCGTTAAAGACCTGGATTTCGACACAAAATTACTAGTGATACACGATGGGAAGGGAAAGAAAGACAGAACGGTGCCTCTGCCAGAAGTCCTGATCCCGGTGTTAAGATCGCAACTCGAATCCGTGGCTGACATTCATCAAAAGGATATTGCGAACAGTTATACAGGTACCTTCCTTCCGAATGCCATTGAAATAAAATACAAGAACGCCGCGAAGGATTTTCCCTGGCAGTGGCTGTTTCCAGCAATCATGTTGACACCTATTCCAAACACCACTGAACTTCGTCGTTACCACTTGCACGAAACTCATGTGCAGAAAGCTATCAAATTGGCAGTGAACAAGAGCTGCATCACCAAGCGCGTTACCAAGTTCACCAGCTCCCCGAAACAATAATGGCCAAACCACCTTCATCGCTTTCGACTACGAGGTTATCCGGGTCTGTTTCTGTGGTGGGTGAGCCGTGATAAACACCTGGCGCCAGTTCCACATGCTCGGTATCTACATAGTATCCGACCCCAACGTTAAAGCTGCCGCTGCCGACGTTATCTTTAAAACCGAACATAATGCCCAGTGCATAAGATGTAAATGGATCTCCGCCTTCTGTATTGGCAAGGCTGACGGCGACAAAGGGGCCAATGCCCACATTGTTGCATCCCAATTCTTCATTACACATCAAAGTGATATAGCGGTTGGGCTGAAAAAATTTATGGGCTTCCAGCATAAAGCTCCCACGATTGGAACGTGCTTTTTTGACAAAGGCTTGGCCATTCCGTATCTCAACTTCATCGACAAAATCGCTATTGCTCTTAGTGAGTGCGAGTCCATAGCCAAATCGCAATCCCGTAAAATGGGTGATATCACTCGCCGCTTTTTGCTTGCTGGCAGATTCCCCTTTTTTATCGGCAATCTCTTCTGCCCATTGAGCAACGCCTTGACCGGCATCACCCACAATTTTCTTTTTCAACGTATCCAGTTCGTCTTTGGCGATATCAGCCTGCTCAAGTTTTCCTTCTTTGCTCATGGGCAAGCGTGCCCCTTCGTTGGCGGACAGGCACTCATCAATGGTGGAGTACCAATTTACCACACGCGTGACCCGGTCATAGAAAGGGCTAAGGGGAGAGTGACAGATCATTGAACGAGACAGTTTGATTCTTTTTCCGGCATCTGAAGCAGTCGGGCCCGCTGATGCGGCGTTATCTGCATCGGTATCCCCCGGTGGAGCTACCGGATCGGCATATAGCAACGACGAAAAGAGCAGCAAACACATCACTGATGGCTTCGAAAACCAGGACATTTTCATATCGCATTCCTCCGTGGGCACAGGGGGTGGTAGCCTACTGCAGGCAGAACGAAAAGAGTAGTCTGGTTGTCAAAGTAGTATATTTGACGGAATTCAGGAGGAAAAAATGGATGCTAGGCCTCGCGCTTCGACCGCGGTGCTAGGGAGCAAAAAAAAACGGGCGCGTACCGACAAGTACGCGCCCGCAGTGTTTTGTGACAGTGTTAAGCAACGCTTTCTTGTTGCTGCGTCTGCATACCTGCTTCCGCGAACAAGGCCACACGCTGCTGCGTTAACTTATCAAACACCCGATCCATCGCGGCACGATAATCATGCATTTCTACACAAGCGCACACGCCATGGCCGCCTGAATGCTGGTCTGGCGGGTAGCCGTTCACCAGCAGACGCAAGGGGCGATGCTCACCCGCCCACAATTCACGGAAGAACGCCAGGAATGCATCCTTCGGCGAGCCGTTGGCGTTGGTCAATTTGACGTAGTCTTCCGCTTCGATGCCTTCTGCCGCATTGGCTTCGGCAAAGCCTGGCATGGCAAGGCATGCAAACACGCTCTGCATCTTGTGGGCCTTCATCAGTGAGATTGCATTGAGTACCATCAAGCGATGTGCTTGTTTGGTGTACTCGCGTGAAATCCCGCCGGCCACGATATACAAATATTTTCCGTTTGCGTCAAAGGTGGCCTGCAAACGCCCGTGATCAGTGGCATCGGCCCATGAGGTGATTTCATGTGGCTTTTTATTGGTAGGTTGCATGATATACCAACCCACGATGTCCATCTTTTTCGATTGGGTCGAGCTGGCTTTTTCCAGCAACCAGAACCAGGGTGTCCCCACGCTATTGAGCGTACGTACCTGATTTTCGATAAATGCTTCGTCATCGGTAGCGTCTTCACCGAGCCAGCCATATTCTTGTTGGTCAAGGTGATGGATCGCTGCTACATCTTCAAGACGGGCAGGGCGAACACCCCACTCGCCAATGCGAAAGCCTTCCGCGGTGAAGCGATTGAACAACAAATGTTGACGCGCCGACTGCAGCTCGCGAACGGCGTTGCAGGGCTGTTCTTTATATACAGAATCCAGGGTTTCATGTTGGCTGAGATGGGCGTTTTCAATCACCTTGCTCAGTGCGCTGATCGTCGGGTAGTTAAAGAATTCAGAAATCGATAGTTCTTCGCCCGACTGCGTTTCATATTCCTGGCAGAAATCAACGGCCGTCAGTGAACCCATGCCTTGCTCGGTGAGTGGCTGATCCACATTGATATCATCAGCGCCAGGCAGGTTAAGCATCTGTGCGGCAATTTGCTGCATCAAGGCTTCACGCTTGCTTAGTTTGCGCGTGGGGCGCTTGTGGTCTTTGGAGAAGTCGCCTTCCAGTACATTCGACGGAGAGGGTACACGAGCAACACCGGCTTGGAGGATATACAGGGCTTTCTTCTTCAATACGCCATCGATCCACAGTTGACGGCAGGCTTGGCGACGAATTTTGCCTGAGGTGGTCTTTAACGCTGTCCCTGCAGGTGCAAGCACAATGGCATGGCAAGGCGTTTGATGATGTTCAAGTACCGTGCGTTGCAGTTCTTGCGCCAACTGTTGCAGCTCTGCTTGTTTCATATTGATATCGCGCACTTCGGCCAGCAGTACCAATTTTTCTTCCGTGGTATCACCTTGCTTTACATCGACGGCAAAGGCAGCCATACAACCTGGGCGAATCGCGCTGGTGGCTTGTTGAATGCTGTCTTCGATATCTTGGGGGTAAAGGTTTCTACCGGCCAATATAAGCATGTCTTTAATGCGCCCGCAAATATAGAGCTGGCCATCAAGCACAAAGCCCAGGTCGCCGGTACGCAAATAGGCGTTTTCGTTATCCCCCTGCATTTTTGCATTGAAGGAGCGGCCATTGGATTCTTCCAATTTCCAGTAGCCTTGGGCTTTGCTTAACGAGGTAACCCATACTTCGCCTACGCCGCCCGCGTCGCATTCAATCCCTGTCTCGGCGTCCACAATGTGCAGATGAACATCGTCAGCCCAACTGCCGGAACTCACCAAAGCGATGCTGTTTTCTGCGTCTGCATCGCAAACCACAACGCGACGATCAATTTCGAGTTTATTTTTGTCAAAATGCGTGATAACGCCGCCATTGAAGGTGACTGCTACCGTGTGTTCTGCTAATCCATAAGCGGGCAAATAGGCTTCGGGTTTTAAGCCAGTCACGGCAAACCCTTCAAGAAAGCGTTGCATGGTGCTCGCACGTACTGGCTCGGCCGCACTCATCACCACTTCTAGACTACTCAAATCCCAGCGCGCACGTTGTTCGGGCGTGGTCTTGCGTAATGCCAGTTCGTAGGCAAAGTTGGGCGCAGCGGTCACGGTCGCGCGCACGCGGTGCATCAGTTCGAACCACAGCGCCGGGCGCTTGATAAATGACAACGGTGAAAACAGTACCAGATGGGAATTCCCGCCCAACGCATTGAGAATGCCACCAATTAAGCCCAGATCGTGATACTGCGGCACCCAGAAAACAGCACGCGTATTTTCATTGGTGCGCATGGCGACACGGGTGTATTCCAGTTGGTGTGAAAGGTTGCCGTGCGTTAACACCACGCCTTTGGGGGCAGAGGTTGAACCGGAAGTGTATTGAATCAGGGCAACATCTTCAGGTTTGGCGGTCGGGCCATAGACGGGGGCATAGTCACCGATTTTTACATCGTCGGTGGTTACCCAATTCAAAGAAATCTGCCACTTTGAAGACTTAAACGTCAGCATATCTTGTAGCGACGCAATTTTACGTCCACGCGAATATTGACGATTGGTCAACACTAATTGGGCATCACAGTCAACGGCGATGCGATTGAACGCCTCCATGCCATTATCGTTCTGTGTAGGATTAGGTGGATAAACGGGTACCGGGATCAAACCTGCGCGCAAGCAGCTGACAAATGCCATGACAAAGTCAATCGAGGGTGGGTACACGAGCAGTACACGCGTACCGACTGCAAGACGATGACGTGTGCGTAAAAAACCCGTGAGCGCATCGGTTTTCTGCAACAAGGTTTTCCACGTGATTTCGCTTTCGAACTCTCCTTGATCGTTGGCAAATGAATACACCAGGCGATCAGGTTGTTTTTGAGCTTGAGTATCGAGAGCGTTAAATATGCTTTTGTAATCCGTCATGACACTGCTTCCGTAATTGATTTCAATAAACGTGGTAAGTAATTCGTTACTGCTTTTTATTTGGCTGATGCAGTGTTTTTTGCAGTACCAGGCACTTGGCTCGGCTCCCGCAATAAACACCACAGCGTCAAGCCAGTGGGTAACTCATCCTTGTTTACAACGCGAAATCCTCTTCGCTCATAGTGCTCAACCAAATGGGGTTCAAACGCTTCCAGATAGCAGGGGACGCCATCGGCTTCTGCGCGCCTTAAAGCACGCGTTACCAGGTCATAGCCAAGCCCCTGGCCTTGTTGCTCGGGAGCCACGCCTACCGCCAGTACATACCAGTGCGGCATCGGGGCAAGTTTCAAACGTTGCTTTTCCATATGCATGCCCAGCGAAAAGGCGCGAAAGGTGCCCAGCCAGCCGAAATGATGTGGAAACGCCAAAACGCCTGCGCGTAGCAGCGTTAGAAATGAAGGGGATTTACCTGGTGCAAAAGTCAGAATGCCGGCAGCGCCATCTTCTGTGACATGAATGGAGCCGTATACCAATGACAAGCGAGCTGCAAAATGGCCGAAAAACCACGACAATGCGCGTTGTTTGTCTGGGTGACCAGACAGAATGAACGAGTAGTCCGGTGCGCTGGAAAAGGCTTGTGCAAGTGAGTGACCCAAACGGTGCGCCAGTTTTCCTGGGGCGCGTAGCAACTGAACATTGTCATTCATACGGGTAAAGACCGATTAACTTCGAATGCGTCGCAGTGTACCCATCCGGACTTAACCCAAGGGAATACTTTAGGCGCATTGACGCCGATCGATACACGTGTTATTCGGGCGTAAGCGACTAACAGCTTCGCGTGTCGCTGTCAATGCAACCAAAGTATGGAGGGCTCTATAAATCTCACTGCTAGAATGCGCAGCATCTAAGTAGTTTCAGGATTGATTGCTCATGTCCAGTGTCGCGCAACCGGCTGATTTGCCCCGCCCGCAACATATTCCAAGACCCGACACCGCAGATTGGCCCAGCGTGCTCTATCTGACGTTGTTTATCTTGAACACCCTGATAATTCTCAATAATCCCTGGCCCATTACCAACGTTCTGTTCGTGATTTTGCAGGGGTTTTTCTTTGTCGGATTACTGGAGATGACGCACCAGTGTGTCCATCACGCCTTCATCATGTCCTCCCGCAAGCTCAATGAAGCGGTGGGTCTGGTTGCTGCGGCGTTGATTGGCATAAATATGGTGACTTATCGGTTCTTTCATTTGGAGCACCATCGCCATACCTGTGATACCGACGATCCGGAGGGGCACCTCTATGCCGGTAGCCCCACAGGGCGCTGGTTTATCGGTGGGGCACCGATCGCGCATCTCTATGTGGCGGTAGGCATCAACGGCTTGGCTGGCCGCTACGTGCCCAAGGCCAAGCGTGGGCAGTGGTGGCGTGCGCGTCTGGTTGTGTTTGCTGTGATGAGTGCGCTGGTGGTCTGGGCGCTACTATCGCCGATCAGCTTTTTGCAGGCGTACTTGGTGCCTCTGTGTTTGTTTGCCTGGTTTGATTTCTTTTTCTCGCAGGCCGAGCACTATGGCGCCAGCATTCGTTCGTCTGATGAGTCCTGCAATGTTGCTGGTGTGTCCTTCGATATCCGAGTCAATCGCTGGCTTTCGCATTTGATGCTCAACCGCAATCTGCATCGCGTCCACCATGTCTGGCCGCGTACACGTTGGTATGAGTCACCCGTTCGCCTGGAAGAACTGGATGCGTTGCAGCCTGGGCGGGTATTAAGTTTTGGACGTTTTGCCAAGCGTTGGTGGCGAGAAGGGCCACGTCTTTGGGGTTAGTACCGCAGTGACAGTGCACCGAGGTACTCCGTTATCGTTTTGATAGCGAATGGCTGGCGTTGAAAACCGCCCCGTAGGATGGGGCGGTTTTCAATCGTTACTGCTTGACTGAATGCACAACATTCGAAGGACAAATTCAGATTAGAAATTGAACTGCGCACCGAGGCTGGCAATATTCACTTTCGAATCGGAGTCCACATCCATCCCAATCTCATCGGCTTCAAGTTCGACTTTATAACGTTCATACTCCGCGCGCATGGCGAAATTCTCAGTGAAATTTAGTTGCACGCCCACGCCGCCAAACATTTCGCTTCCGTCAAAGTCGCCTTTTAGGCCGAGGAGCGAGACATCAGCATCCCACCACAAATTTCCTGCCTTGGCGAAAAGTGAGAAGCTCTCGTTAAAAGGTAAAAATCCAACCACGGCTAGCGTTTTTCCATCAAGCTCCCAGCCTGCAAATTGGTTGGACGCTTCACCGAAATCGTGTAAGCCCCCTTCAATGCCAAAATAGGGGCCGAGCTTTCCACCGACGTACAGCTTCTTTGATACGTCATCGTCTTCAAACTCGGAATCATTAACGTCGACCATGCCATAACCACCGCCAATGTAAGCGCCGGGCTTCATATTGTCGGCCAGTACATTGGTTGACATGAGTGCTCCACACATCGCACTGCCAATTATCAGTGAACGATACCATGTGATTTTCATAAGCGTTTCTCCATGTAAGACGAAATTGATTTTCGTCAGAATCTATTGGATCATTTAATATTTGAAAGGTTCCGAAAAATTGCCCCATTCAATCATGAGTGGATGTTAAAAATATACTTTTTGCTTCGATTAAAGATGGATTAAAAGCCAAGATACCGAGTATTTTTTTGAATGATACACTCGGTATCTTGGCTTGTACCCGGATCAGTAGGAGGATTGTTTCACCTGAATATCATTCCTGACTTCGTGAACGCCTTTTACCTTGCGCGCGAGTTCGCCGGCTTTGTCGATGTCGTTTGGATCTCTCACAAAGCCACTAAGTTGAACCACGCCTTTATAGGTTTCAACATTCACTTCAACAGCGTTCAAGTCTGGGTCGTCAATTAATTTTGCCTTTACCTTGGTCGTTATCACAGTATCATCAATGTATTCGCCAACCTGCTCGCCAGTGCCTGCTGCAGGAGCACGAGTCGATCGCACATCTTGTGGAGAATAACATGCCGTTGATGTTGCCAGAAAAGTAGCATAAATCAGGCTGTATGCCATGTACTTGGTGTGTTGTTTCATATGCGCTTCCTCTCGCCTATTGTCGTGATTTAATAGGTGTGCAACTCTTTGCTCTTTTATGTACGTTCTTGCGATGATCAAATGCCTTTCGCCGAACCAGTTGGAAAATTACATTGGGAGCGGGTTACACAACTTTATGACTCTGGCACGCTGTGTTGGTTCATGCGTTGCTTCTTTCTGAGTATTCAGTTATTGCGGAGCAGCTATACACTCATTGCCGATTAATTGGGGAGAAAAAGCAAAATTGGTATCCAGGTCGGCAACGTTTTTCAACAGTTCGATATTGATGCTTTGCTGAATGTCCATATATTGGTTGTAATCTGGAGCGAGCACCAAATAGACAGCCTCAAACACAAAGCCCAAATCGCTGATGTTCACAAAATGGCATCGATCAAAGCGTGTTTTGGGTATTTTCTCAATAGAATCCCGTACTTTTAAGGGGATTTTGGAAAGAGCATCAATCGATGTGTCGTGCCTGAGCGTGAAAGTAAAAACCGCACGGCGCTCGAACATCCGCTTGTAGTTTCTGATTCGCCCCTTTAATAGCTCGGCGTTGGAAAAAATTATCTGTTCACCGTTAAGACTGCGAATGCGGGTGGTTTTTAATCCTATGTTTTCCACCGTTCCCATGAATTCATCCATGACAATGAAATCGCCAACCACAAATGGCTTGTCTAATGTGATCGAAAGCGAGGCAAGAAGATCGCCCAGAATATTTTGTACTGCCAGTGCGATGGCAATACCGCCTATACCGAGGCTGGCAATCAGTGTGGTGACGTCAAAGCCTATGTTGTCTAGTGCGAGCAACAGCACCAGTATGAAAACCAGCACGCGTGCACCAAAAAAAACCATCGAGGCCGCTGTAACCGCCGATTGATCCAGCGCTCGTTTTCGTTCGATATATCGATCTGCCGCATGTTTGATGCCTGTGCTTAACCAGATCGCTACTTGTATCCAGAAAATAATCATGGATATTTTTTGTATAAGGCCCTCGATCTGTGCGGATAAGTCTACAAATCGCGTGCTGAAATATAACGCCGCTCCCAACAGAAATAATCGAGTGGTAGAAACAAATAGCGATTTCCAAATATCAAAGGCAAAGTGATAGCCCTTTGTATTTAACCTTTTGGATAGAGCGGAATGGCATATTCTAATCAAATAGTAAGTGGCAAAGGTGATTACGAAAAAATATATCCACTCTAATAAGGAGTATTTAAGCGCAAATGCATAGGTAGGTTGAAATATACTTACGAAATCCATGCTTATTTATCCACGGCGATGGATGGTTTGGGTTAGAGCAGAGACGTGCGGGAGAGTTCCTTGCATTCAATGAGCAAGCAATCGTCAGCGTTGATGAACTTTCAAGAACTGGGGTGGTCACTATCAATAGACACCATCCATGGCAAATTTGTATTGCTGTGTAAATGCATGAGTTTGTGTAAAACAAATTTGTTGTCTTTTGCTGGCAAGGATTTGCTGTCGACGCTGGAAGGAATTTCAATATGCTCAACATTCCAAAACCACAAGACATTGTCCTGTTTCTTGATATCGACGGCACGCTGTTAGATTTTGCTCCAACACCACACAATGTCTATGTCTCTGATGATTTACTGAACTGCATTATCAATGTGCGAACTCGAATGACGAATGCGTTGGCGTTCGTCAGTGGGAGAATGCTTGACGATGTGGATAGACTATTTTCACCATTAAAACTGCCTGGAGCTTTTTCTCATGGCGGTGAGTTTCGCTTTCCCAATTGCCAAGTTATTCGCCAGGTATCTCTACCCTCGGGCATATCCGTTGCTTTTGATCTGGCTGAGGTATGGCGAAAATTTCATCCTGAAATTATGGTGGAATTCAAGAGCGATGCGTTGGCATTACATTATCGCACGGCCCCTGCCTTGGAAGAGGATGTGAAAGAATTTGCGCAAGATCTGCACCAGGTGCTCGGTGATGATTACCACTTGTTGGAAGGGAGTGCAGTGGTTGAAATCAAGCCGCGTCATCGCAACAAGGGCTACGGTATTGCGCAGTTGATGAAAAGTCCTCAATGGCAGCAACGTGTTCCAGTTTTCATTGGTGATGATATTACTGACGAAGACGGATTTAGGGTAGTCAACGAGGCCGGGGGCTTGAGTATCAAGGTCGGTGAGGGTGATACAGTGGCGACCTCTTCGCTTCCCAATCCCCACGCGGTGCGTGAGCTATTGTGGAAACTGGTAGCGTAGATCTAGTCGGGAGAATAACGTGCAACATCTACAATTGGGATTAATTGGTAACTGTGCTGTCAATGCATTGGTAAATACCGATGCCACTATTGTTTGGGCTTGCATGCCTCGATTTGACAGTGACCCCTTGTTTTGTTCGCTAGTTAACAATTATCGCCAATCGCCTGATAAAGAAAGCATCTTCAGTATCGATGTGGCCGACATGGCAACGCGACAGCAGCACTACTTGGATAATACGGCCGTACTCGTTACTCGCATTACAGATAAAAATGAAAATATTTTTGACGTCATAGACTTTTGTCCACGCTTTAAGCTTTATGGCCGCACATTTCATCCGGCCATGATTATAAGAATATTGCGTGTTGTGCAGGGTAGCCCCAGAATTCGCGTGCGAATTCGTCCCACGCAGGCATATGGTTTGGTACGGCGTTCTCACACGGTGGGCAGTAACCATATCCGGTACGTGGCATCGCATACTGTCGATCGTCTCACGACCAATATGTCCATCAGCGCCCTATTGGAAGAGCGTTGGCAGCTACTGAATCGCGATGTGGCATTGATTCTGGGTCCCGACGAAAATTTGCAAGAGTCGGTTCGGGAAGTGTCGGAACGGTTTTTACGGGAAACCTGCAATTACTGGGTCAGTTGGGTACGGTATCTGGCAATTCCCTTTGAATGGCAGGAGCAAGTGATTAGAGCTGCTATCACCCTCAAACTTTCTGCCTATGAAGATACGGGCGCAATCATCGCTGCACCCACCACCTCTCTGCCGGAAGCGCCCAATACCATCAGGAATTGGGATTATCGATATTGTTGGCTGCGTGACAGCTACTTTACCGTAAATGCGTTAAATCGCTTGGGGGCAACGCAAACGATGGAGCGTTATTTGGATTACATCACCAATGTTGTGGCAAATGCAGAAGAACACGTGTTACAACCAGTATATGGGATCAGCGGCGAGACCCATCTGAACGAGAGAATTATCGATCATCTAGCAGGTTATGACGGTTATGGTCCGGTGAGGGTGGGCAATCTTGCCTATCAACAAACACAGCATGATGTCTATGGTGCGGTGGTGTTGTCGCTGGCACAAATATTTTTTGACAAGCGCATTCTGCGTCCCGGGAATCTGAATGAGTTTTTACGCTTGGAGCGCATTGGTGACATGGCGGTTCAGACCTTCGCCCAGCCCGATGCCGGGTTGTGGGAGCTGCGTGAAAGACAGCAGATACACACGTTCTCCAGTGTGATGTGCTGGGCGGCGTGTGATCGATTGGCACGCATCGCTGAGCGATTGATGCTTGCTGAGCGCGCCCGTGTGTGGCGTGACGCCGCCAATCAAATGCATGCAAAAATTGTTGCCCGCGCATGGAACGAGAAGCGCAATGCATTTACTGCAACGTTTGCTGGCGAGGGGATGGATGCAAGTTTGCTGCTACTTCATGAGCTGGGATTTCTGCGTGCTGATGATCCACGCTTTGTGGAAACGGTCGAGGCGATATCGCAGGATTTGAGACGTGGTGACTATGTCTTTCGTTACGTGGAAGCTGATGATTTTGGCACCCCCGATAACGCTTTTACGGTGTGCACCTTCTGGTATATCAAAGCACTAGCAGCGCTCAATCGGCGCGAAGAAGCGCGAGCCTTATTTGAAAATCTGCTGAGTCGAAGCAATCATCTTGGCCTGTTGGCTGAACACATCGATCCAGTAACGAGCGAAATGTGGGGTAATTTTCCTCAAACGTATTCGATGGTAGGCATTATCCTCTCGGCGATGAAATTAAGCATACGTTGGGAGGAAGCGATATGAGTACCTTGGTGGTGGTTTCAAATCGGGTGCCAGCGCCATCAGCGACAGCGAGTGCTGGTGGATTGGCTGTCGGGATTGTCGATGCATTGGAAAGCACGGGTGGAATCTGGTTTGGGTGGAGTGGCCAGACTGCTAGCGAACGCAGTGTAAGCCCTCATGTCGACAAAGCGGGGAATATTCGATACCTGACCGTGGATCTTCGACAAGAGGACATCGATCAGTATTATTTTGGTTATGCTAATTCAGTGTTATGGCCCTTATTACACATTCGGCTGCCAGCTATTACTTACAGTGAAGGCGACTGGGAAACGTATTCTGACGTAAATACCTATTTTGCAACGCAATTATGCCAGCAGCTCAGGGGCGGCGAGATGCTCTGGGTGCATGATTATCATTTTATGTTGCTAGGTAAAAAATTACGAAAAATGGGGGTGAACGAAAAAATTGGATTTTTTATCCATACCCCTTTTCCGCCGGCGGATGTCTTTCGTGCATTGCCGCATGCCAGTGAATTGCTCAACGCTTTAAGCTATTTTGATTTGGTGGGTGTGCAAACCGAGATGGATTTGCAGAACCTGCGCGACTGTTTTGAAGTGCTCTGCGGCGCCACCGTTATAGGTGACGGGCTTTTGCATCTGCAGCATCGTACCTTTCGAATCGGTGCGTTCCCAATCGGCATCGAACCCACGCGTGTCGCAGAGATTGCGCGTGCAGCCTCAACGTCAGATGAATCGCTACGCCTTAAAGAGAGCTTGCTGGAACGCAAACTGATCATCGGTGTGGATCGTCTGGATTACACCAAGGGATTGGTGGATCGCTTCTTGGCTTATGAGCACTTTTTGGAGAAATATAGAAGTGAACATGAAAACAAAGTGGTGTTCTTGCAAGTGACCCCCCCCGTCGCGGGCATCCATTCCTGAATACATTAAAATTACACAGACACTCGAACGCCAAGCCGGCCATATCAATGGTCTTTATAACAATTACGATAAAATGCCCCTGCGTTATCTGAATCAGCAGTTTGACCGCGACACGCTGATGGGTTTCTTTGCGCTATCAGATGTGGGGCTGGTGACACCATTGCGTGATGGTATGAATTTGGTTGCTAAGGAATTTATTGCAGCGCAACCCAGTGAAAACCCAGGTGTATTGGTGCTATCGAGCCTGGCCGGCGCGGCCGAAGAACTCGACGCAGCCCTTATCGTGAACCCCTACGATAAGGAATCGGTTGCTGATGGAATTTGTCAGGCCATCACCATGCCGATTCAAGAGCGACGACAGCGATGGGAGCTATTAATGGAAAAGCTGATGCACAACACCGCGACGCATTGGCGCGAAAAATTCTTGAGTTTTCTGCAGGAAGACAAGCCTTCTCGCTTGTCTACCGGCAGCGAATTTCACCCTTCCAGGCATCAAACTAACGAGCTTCGCCACAACAAACTTCAACGTATTAAGAAAGAAGTAGGTGTTCCTGTTGCCGACGTTTAGGCGGACGTGTTGGCATTGGTTACCCAAACCTGCACTCCGTTTAGCGCTGCATTTCCCGACAGCGCATCCAGACATAGCTCGTCGGTGAGATCATTGACGCTGACACCGGCATGCTGCTCCGCAATTTTCCAGCGCGTGTCTTGGCGCGTATGCCCCCAGCCGTGCGGAATACTGATGACCCCACGCATGATTTCTTCTGTAATTTCTGCCGCAAGCGTGACTGAGCCGGTGCGGGACGTTACTGTCACTGGCTGGCCACTTTCAACACCCAATGAAAGCGCATCATCAGGATGCAGCATGGCTGTACAACGCGATTTGCCTTTCACCAAGCGCTTGCTGTTATGCAGCCACGAATTATTGCTACGCACGTGACGTCTGCCAATTAACGCCATGGCTACGCGGGCGTTGGCCGATGGGGTGTTCGTGATGGGCGGTGTGCCAAAGAAAAATAACTCCAGCCGTTGTAAATCGGGCGCAAAATAATCCAAACACAAGTGTATTTTCTTGTCCTTATGCCGAATAACGCTGGGCAGCGCGGGTTTGAGAGGCCCCAAATCAATGCCATGCGGATGTTGCTTGAGTTTACGAATCGACAAACCTTTAAAAAGATTTAGCCCACCACCATAGTGGCCTGAGCGTAACATTAAATCCACCAGCGCTGATGGTCCCATTTGTTTGATCATTGGGATTCCGATGCGATTGAAAAGCGTGGGTTTCTTTTGCAAACGCTGGGTAAGATCCAAGTAAATTTGCCAGTCCTGTTTTGCCTGGCCTTGTGGCGCGAATAGGGCAGGCGAGTATTTAGCGGTATTGCGCACCGCGAACAGGTGAAATACCAAATCGTAATGATCTCGCTCCAGCGGGCCTACTGGCGGTAGGATGATATGGGCGTGGCGTGTGCTTTCGGTGATGTAAAAATCGATTGCCACCATAAAATCCAGCGTCGCAAAGGCTTGATCGAGCTGCTGGCCATTGGGCGTGCTCAAGACAGGGTTGCCGGCAGCCAGCACCATGGCCTTGATCTGACCCTTGCCAGGCGTCAGGATTTCTTCGGCAAGGGCTGCTACGGGTAATTCTCCGCTGAATCCGGGCAAACCACGGACACGGGTTTTACTGCGGCCCATTTTGCCTGGTGGAGAATTTGCAATGATATCGGCCGCGGGCGCAGTGAACATCAATCCGCCCTCATGATCGAGACGGCCCGTAACAATATTGAGCACCATGATCAGATATTGGCAAAGGGTGCCAAACGCCTGTACCGAAACGCCCATGCGGCCATAAAGAACAGCACGACGGGCGCTAGCAAAATCACGCGCCAACTGGCGTATGGCCTCGGCACTCATACCGACCGTTGCCGCTACGCGTTCTGCAGGATACGCCGTTGCCAGCGAAGCGATGCGATCTAGGTCTGGCGTTATTGCTGCAAGTCGACCCGGGTGGATTCGATTTTCCTGATAAAGCGTATGTAGCATTGCCAGCAGTAGCAGGGCATCGGTGCCAGGGCGAATAAAGTGGTGTTCGTCAGCCACGGCAGCCGTTTCGGTATGTCGTGGGTCAACCACAATGATACGACCTCCACGCTCCCTAATGGCTTTCAATCGATTTTTGATATCGGGCACGGTCATGATGCTACCGTTGGACGCCATGGGGTTGCCCCCCAGAATCATGAAATAATCGGTGTGGTCGATATCAGGCACCGGGATGCGCAACTGATGTCCAAATAGCTGATAGCACACGATATGGTGGGGCAGTTGATCAACCGAGGTGGCCGCGAATTTGTTTTTGGTGCGCAGTGTTCGAAAAAGCTGACTGCCAAACAGCAGGGCTCCCATATTGTGAGCGTTAGGGTTGCCGAGATAGGTGCCTACCGCATCGTTGCCGTGCGCTCGTTGCACCGAACGTAAACCGTGTACCGTTTTCTGGTAGGCGTCCTCCCAGCTTATTTCCCGCCAGCCATGTGCGGTTCGTTCCAGGGGGGTGCGAATGCGATCAGGGTCTTCATGCAGATCTTGTAACGCCGTGGCTTTGGGGCAGATATGGCCGCGACTGAACGGATCATGCTCATCGCCTTTGATGGAGAGAATCTTTTCTCCCTGGACTTTGATTTCAATGCCACACATGGCTTCGCATAAAGTGCAGGTGCGATGGTGTGTGATGACGGCAGCGGTGGTGGTGTCAGATTGCGTTTTAATACGATTCATGCGGAGGGCCCTTGCAGGTGATCTTTGATCATGGCTTCAGAGACAAGCGCGATGGCATTGATGGCGCTTTTGCGGGTGTAGCGACGTTGCTGGCAACCGATCACCATGGCGTGTGTCAGCGAAGACACACTGTCCACGTAGAGGCGCACCTGTTGCTCATTGATTTTGATTCTATGCAGATGTGCCAAGTGTTTGATTAACGATACCCAAGAAGCGTTGATCTCATCCACTAATAAGCCCAGTGCCCCGCCCACCGGGCTGTTGGGATTGTTGTGGTCGCTGAGTACCTCTTGAAACACATTAAAATCCTTGATTAGCGTGTCGAAATTGATCTCGATATAACGACGACTCAGCAAGCGTAAATCTGCACTACTCAAATCATCGCCCGCTTCATTGACCAGTGCGGCGAGTTTGGCTTGCAGTGGCGTAAGGTAACGCTCAATCATCAACGCACGCAGATCTATCAATAAGTGTTCCAGCGCTGGGTAATGATTGTAAAAACTGGGTTGTGCAATACCGCTTTTGTGGCAGATTTTTTTCATGCTAACCCCGCGCAATCCCTCCTCCAGCAAGAGTTTGTGCGCATTGCTTACCAAGGCCAGGCGAGTCGCTTCTTTACTGGCTTGTCGAGTGTTCGGCTTGTCTGGCTTGTGAATCAGCTGGGTGGCAGGGGGTTCGTTCGGCATCATGTTGAGTGCTTACCCGTTGTCGGTATTGAGCTATAGGGGTATAGGTGACAAGACTATACCCCTATAGCCTAACCGATTGCAAGCGATGCCGTGTGCCAAACGAAAACCCTGCCGCCACGAACGATAAAGGCAGCTCCTGACTGAAGATTGTCGTTTGCTGACATGCCGTGACCCCCTCTTGGCCGTATTCTGAACCTGACATCGCTTAGGGTCATCGACCAATAGCACAGCCAACACGATAATAAAAAAGGGTGAACACGTATGTATGTAAATTCACAAGCAATCGGTCAAAAAGAGAAAGGGCAACTTCCGAAATGGTTGGCGGCAGCTGCGCTAATGTTGACGGCTACGGGCGCGAACGCATTAGAAGGGGTGAGAACCATTGCCTGCGTTGCCATACAGTGGGAGGACGGCGCTGAATTATCCGCTGCGAAATGTCGAAATGTCGCTGACACGGTTGCTGATTATTATAACCGTAACTCGCGCGGTGTTTTAAAGCTGCAACCGAGGGGATACGAGGTCAGTGTGCCGTTTCCGAAAGCTAATGCAAACCTGAAGAAGGCAGAGGCCATCGTTAAACAGCAGGTAAAAGCTGATTATTATATTGTGCCCGCATTGTGGAAAAACGGTGGTAATCATGCCAGCAACAAGATTGCGCACATGGTGCAATTGACCGGATGGGTGGTTGCGCATGAGGTAGGACATCTGTTGGGGATGGGCCACTCCGGTCAGTATGTGTATAACAAAGAAGGGGTTCCTCGCCTGGAAAATTATGGCGATGCCGACTCAGTGATGGGGAATAACGGGTCCAAATATCTCAATGGCCCGCAATATTACAAGCTGGGCTGGTTGCCTGATGATGAGGTGGCAAAATACGATCCGGCGAAACCTGTGTATGAACTCAAGAAAGTCAGTAATTTCAAGGGCAAAGGGTTGACGGCGGTGGTGATTCCGCGTCCTACCGGAAGGCCTGCAATCGTTTCTTACCCCATTAGCTGCACTGACTGTGCGGCGCTTTACCTGACCAATGGTGGGACACAGAAGGTGGGCGTTACGAAATCCGAATGGAAGGATGAAAATTTCACTGGCATCAGATTAAAGATTTTAAGCTCCGGTGCTGACACCGTCATGGTGGAAATTTCCGAGGAGCCCAAAGGCGAGCAGCCCAACGTGCCATAAACCAAAGGCACAATAACCTGCAAGAACCGCAGGAGAAATAGACCAAAAGCCAAAAGCAAAGCGGCCCGGATACTGGCGTATTCGGGCCGCTGTTGCATTAGTGATGCGAACTCACCTTATTGGCGTTCTTCAATAATCCACTGTGAGTGGGTCTTGTTCGCGTCACCTGTGCCACTGACATAGATGCGATCGCTTGAACTTTGGTACCAGAGAAAATCATTCCAGTAAGTATTTTCAATGCTCCACAACACGCCGACCGGTTGTACGCGGTAGGCGGCTTGATTCGGTGAGTTGTATAACAAGCCTTTGCCAGTGGTCGCGCTATAGCTCAAGAACAAATCGGCATTGTTTTTCGAGCGGAAGTAAGCCTCTTTCTGCAGATCACCCAACAATATGAATTCGATGGCTTCACCGGCGGTCGAATAGATAGTTGAATTGTGTGACAAGCCGCCAGGGGCTACCAGCGGATCACCGTTGGTGGCGTTTTTAATCACAACGTCTTTGCCGGTATCAGCAAGGCGCTGTGGAATTTGCCAGCTGGCGCTCGGCGTTTTCCACTGTGTAGAAGTCCACTGCCAGTTGAAAGGAATATCCATATACGGGTCATTCAAATCACTGTAGCCGGGAATGGGCTGAACATTGAACAAGCATTGACGGCGTTGTTGATCCAATTCAGCAACTCGTGCCGATTGGCTACCCGAAGAAACCCCCAGCCCCAGCATACAATCGTATTGATTTATTCCGGTACCGGTTTGGCCGGGTTCCAATACATAAGTGTGATCGCGATGCGTTTCTTCGTCGTACCAATTCAACATTTCCTGTTCGTCAAAGGCGAGCCAGTGATTTACCAGCGTTTGCGCTTCTTGCTGTGCGGCGGCCTGACGTTCTTCACGTGGTAATGCCATGGTACGAATAAAGGCGGCCCACAGATCCTTGCTGGCTTCCATGGCTACCAGTGCGACGGGCTTCATGCTGCTGGGTTTATAGGTGGTCCAGCCCGCTTCAAGACGGGTGTTTTGTTTCCAGATAACATCGCCACTGCTGAAGTTAAGAGCATCCTGCGTATTGTGGGTATGTTGTTCTGCGCCTTCCGAGCATAGATAGGCTTTTACCTGACGCACTTTTTCATAGTTGTCATCGGCCAGGCGCACGGTATGTTCAGGGCTGAATGAATCCTGGAACAAGTGCACGGCGCGGCCAAACAAGAAATAATTGTGACTGATTTTTTCCTGTTTCGAATATCCGCCGCCATCCCAGACTTTTATATTTTTTTCGTCTGCCATCGCCGCATTGACGAAATGGTTGATAAAGCGTTGCTGCGCACGTTTTGCTGCGTTGACACCGCCTTGACCGCCGATATCATCATAGCGGCGCATAAAGTGATCCTGTTGTAAATCAGCAGGTTCCTGTGCGACTGCGCTGAAGCAATCAATGGTGCCGACCGTTGCTTTTGCAACATTGAAACCGGCCGTATCTACCCAGCGCTCACCAATAATGGCAGCAAATACATCGTCGTAACGGGGTTCATACAGGGCGTTGCTCTTGGCGATGCTTTTAATTCTGGCGACTTCGTTTTGCGCGTTGGACAAGTCGAGATTTTTTGCCAATCCATCACTCCAGCTCAGACGTGGGTCTGCAGGATCGGCAGTGCTGATGTGATCGGCATTTAACAGTTCCAGCGCCGAGGTGCGGGTTAACCATTCGTGCCCCATTGGAATGGCACCACCGCCGCCAATTTGCGTGAAAGCCATGGCGCTGGTCGATGTCAACACGCCGAATATCACACTGCTCAAACGCTTGTTGAACAGGGCTAATGTGCTCTTTTGCATAGTCTTTGATGCTCCCAAAAAAAGAGGTGAAAAAAATAGCCAGGGCAAAAAAAGGGGTGAATTAAATTGCGTTGATGAAAAGCTGCTTTTAACAAAGTCGCTTTAAACAAAAGCCCCTGCCCGAAGTCGGAGCGAAGTATATGGATTAAAAAAAATATGTCGAACGAGCGTTTGATTTGTTGCGGCCCGCAAATGCTGACCGGTCGTTCATTACGGGCGTCCTGTACGCGCTTTTTGTTATTTCAAGAGGGTTGTTGAGGGGTTGAGTTTAGGTTGTGTTGCGATATGTCATCCGTGTGTGTTCGTTTGTAACAAGTGGATGGGCATGTTGCTGATGGGGTTATTAGGTGGGCGATTAAGAAAATGCGTGGATAATCCAATCTGTTGCGTTGGCCGAGGCCCTACTGGGGCGCTTAACCCCAGTTAATTTGGTTACAGAATTGTTTAATTTTGATGCTGAAGGCATTTTTGGGTGAATTTGCCGTCCATCAAGGGTAATCGATGGCTGTTGCTGTACTTGTTTCGCCATTGGAGCAGTCGCATTAGACAACACCCGCGTGGGCGATTACCGTATCAACTCGAACAGTCTCCCTGGTGTTCGGTTCTCGTCAATCGCCAAGTCGAGGTGCGCAATGAGGCAAGCGCGCACAGCGAACCTAAAGTGCACCACTAAACAAAGGTACCGAGCATGAGCAAGTTATCTGCAACGCCACAACTGAGCTTCATCCGTGATATTGCTACCCCCATCGACCGTGTCTGGAAAGCCTGGACAGATCCCCACTGGCTGATGAAATGGTTTACTCCCACCCCCTGGAAAACTGTCGATTGTGAAATCGACTTGCGTCCTGGCGGTATTTTTCGTACCACCATGCAGTCGCCCGAGGGAGAGCAGTTCCCCAACATGGGTTGCTATCTGGAGGTGGTGCCCGAGCGTAAACTGGTGTGGACGAATGCGTTGCTGCCAGGCTATCAACCGGCCCCTCCAATAACGACCACGCATTGTGGCACATTTTACTTCACCGCCATGTTAACGCTTGAACCGTTGCCAAGCGGCACCCGTTATACGGCGACAGTACTTCACGCCGACGAAGCAGGCTGTAAACAGCATGAAGACATGGGATTTAATGCGGGATGGAATGCCGCACTCGATCAATTAATCGCAGTGGCGAAATCCATGTAGTGATAGCGGCATGGGGCGGAGGATGATCCGCCCTGAAGAGGCGACGTTATATTTGCCACGTTTACGGGCTGATCGTCGTGCGTATGCGCAGATACCACACCAGACGTACCCACCAGGGGCCTTGTATATCTGCCATCATTCGCTGCAGGAGCTTTTGATTGCACTGATAAAAAGGTGCCAAGCGATTGAGTGAACGATGGCGCGCGTATAGCGGTTTTATTTTGCTTTGCAGGGATGCCCACGCACCACGCTGTGTCAGTGGATACGTGCTCTCCAGCAAGACTTGCAACATCTCAAACAAAAAGCGCTCCAGTGGCGTTAGCTCATTCAGGTCGAGATGGGCGAGCACCTGTCGATCCACGTTATCGCGATGGTGTAACCACGCATCCCACTGTTGCCATAGCATCAGATTGTCCCACGAGTCGTCTTTTGGCAGCGTTTTTGCGTAATCACACAATGCGCGTGCCTTCGACCACTCGGGGGTGGCGCGCCATCCAATGCTGGTGAAATACACCGCGCGGGTAGGTCTCGGTGTTGGGGTTTGTGTGTCTTCTGAAAGAGTGCGCAGGCGATCCCAGTCGCTGTGATCGATGGCGTGGTACACCAGCTGTGTCCACGTAGCGGGATGTGCGCGTAGCCTTGCTTGCAGTTTTCGCTCGATGTATGCGGTAACCTCAGGGAAATCCTTTACGCAATGAAACACTTGTATCATGGCGTGTTGCCAATGGTCGTCAGGCAATGCAGCACTTTTCACGCGATTCAAAAAGCGTGTCGGGCTTGCGCTTTGCGTTAGCAGGCTTTTGACCCAGGCACGCGTGGCGATGGCTGACAGGCGTTCTTGCTTTACCAGGCGTTGCAGCAACTTGGCGGCTTGGGGGTGGCGCTTGCGGGCCCGAAACCATTCCAGTGGTTCTAGCACAAGCCACTGTGTGCCATTGGGATCACACAGCAACGTTTCATAAGTGTTGAGCGCGCCTTCCAGATCGCCGATGCTAAGTGCCAGTCGCAGTTTGCGCGATTGTACGAACAGATCTTTATCGTCGGCAATATTGAGCTGATATAAGCGCTCAACGGCTGCAATGTCATTTTGCTCAAAATACAGATCCACCAGCGTCAAAAATGTGTAGCTGTCAGCGTGATCAATGCGGAGGGCACGTTCCAGATACTCGCGTGCCTCTGTCAGCAGTGCAGTGTCGCCGTTAGCATGCGCGATGAAATATTCTGCTGCAGCTACCAGTGACGGGTTTGATTGAGGATAAAGCTTTACCAGCTGCCGGGCGCAACGCAAGCAATCCTCTTTCTGGCCACGACTGTGATACCAGCGCGCCAAATGGCGCCAGGCACCATAGTGGGCCGGGTCTTGTCGCAATAACGTTTCGAGCTGTTCGATAGCTTCGGTGTGACGACCGTCTTGATAGACGAGCCAGGCATCGTAGGTCGCTACCTCCGAAGGAAGCGTCGTGCCGGCGAACGTCTCCCGAATTAATTGCCGCGCGTCGGCAATTTTTTCTTGCTGTACAAACAGGCCACAGCGTGCCAGCAGAAAATCACTGTCACGCGGCGCACATTGCAGGGCACGTTCGATAAATTGGGTTTTTTGAGTGATATCGGTGGTGGCTTCGGCGCAGCGTTTCCATAGCTGCCCGATATGTGGGTATTGCTCAACTTGATTGGCGGCAAAGGTTTCTGCGCGCGAGGGTTGATTCTGCGCACGGCACCATTCAAGCAGGCGATCCCATGCCCAGTGATAAGTAGGCATGAGTATCAGTGCCTTTTCGATACTGGCAATGGCATTTTCGCGTTGCCCGCTGCGCCATTCGAGGTCGGCTCTGTAGCCGTAAAAGGGGCCGTGATTGGGGGTGCGCAAAATCCCCTGGTGTAACGCCTCGCTTGCCGCCTGCCATTGCCCTTGGTATTCCAGGGCATTGACCAGGTTTACGGTAGCGTGCGTATAAAAAGGGTTGATTTGCAAGGCGTGGTGCAAATCCTGAATTTCGCCATCGATGTCGTTGAGAATATGTTTTACGCCAGCGCGTTCAAGCCACACGCGCGGCAACAGTGGAAACCGATAGACGGCTTCATTGGCACAGATCAGGGCTTCGCCGGCGTGATGCGTTTCGTTCAGAAATCGCGTCTTGGCGATCCAGCTTTGCCAGAGATCTGGCCTGACAGTGACGGCAGTATCGAGAAAGCGGGCAACATCGGTGTCGGGTAAATAGCGACGAGCGATTTCTTGAAACTCCAGAATACCGTTACCGAAAGACACCTGCTGCATCAGTTGTTCGTGGATATACCGCAGCGCAAATTGCTTGCCGATAAAATCGGTATGCGTCGCAAGCAGGCGTTCGAATACGCCCTCGGTATCGACGGCGAGCGTGAGGGCGCGTTGAAATACCGCGCGCGCCTGATCTACCTGCTGGCAGGTCATCAGCACGTCGCCTTTGATGATCAGCAACCAGGCTGCATCATTGTCAATGGCTATCGCCTGATCCAACAGTTGTAGCGCCAGTGTGCGGTCGCCTTGCGCATTGGCAAATTGTGCGCGGGCTACCAACAAATTCACATTATCCGGGTGGAACTGAGCCATGGCATCGAGCAACGCACCGCGCTCATCCAGCGGCAATTGCCTCACATACTGCAGCTTTTCCTGCATCAACCGGGCGTTATGCGGGTTAAATTGCAGTTTTTCCTCAAGAAATTGTACGGCTTCTGCAACCGAGTGCGTTTCTGCGGTGAGCGAGGCGATACGGGCGATGCTGTGAAAATCGGTGGGGGATAGCGACAATATTTGTTGCAACAGGGCTAGTTGTTGGTGTTTGTTGCCGCGATAACTTTCTATCGAGGCGAGGCGGGTTAAGCGATCGACCTCTGAAATGACATGACCGGCGCCTTGCAATAGCGCGGATGCCCGCTCAACCTCGCCGTTACTCAGCAGCATGTCAAAGGCTTCGCACACTAGCCAGGGATCTTCTGCATGAGTTTGCAGGGCTTCATTGAGTGTCTGCAAGCCGTCTTGTTCGCGGCCCAGCATTTCATACGCGCGCGCCAGCGTTATATGCGCGTTGGGTGCGCGTGCTCCCAGCAATTTGACGCGATGATTTAAAAACGCCAAAGCTTCGTCGGTTTTTCGCAAGTGGCGGGCGGCTTTGAAATAGCTGCTGGCGTAGGCTTCGACTTTGTCTTGAATACAGATGCACAGGCGATACAGGACAAAGGCTTGCTCGTACTCGCGTTGACTCCATAAGGTGCCGGCCAGGGTCCACAATGCGGTGGCCGAGAGTGGTTGTCGTTTCAGAATGGTGGTCAGCAGATGTCGGGTTTCTTGCTGGCGCCGCTGGTCTTCAGCAAGCAGATCCGCCAGGTCTTGCAATAAATACGGGTGATTGATGCCGCGAGCCTGGCATGCTTCGAGAAATTCGAGTCGTTCTCGTTGCTTGCCGAGGCTGCCAAGCAAACTGGATTTGGCGACCATCAGATTGAGATCGTCCGGGTATTGTTCGCGCAATTGATCCACGAGCTTCAAGGCGGTGGCGCTGTCATTATCATAGTGCGCAATGGCGCGCCGGGCCCATAGTGTTAGTCGATGGTGCGGAGCCTCGGCTTGCAGCGCTTCGAATTCGCTGATGGCTTGCGCTCTTGCATGCTGATCGAGCGCATCCAGTACGGCGTAGTATTTGTCATAAAAATCAGCATAACGTAAAGGCAAAGCGGCAAGCCACGCCTGCTTTTCTTGCGGTACAAACACCATGCAGCGTGGCCCGGTGGAGGCATAATACTGATGTGCGCCTTCGATCAGTAACTCTTGAGTGCGCGGGTAAAACGGGTCGCGCAATAAATAGATTCCGCGACGAGTGTCGTATCCGATAATGGCCTGCATGTGCGCAGAACCCGGTTCGACGGTCGCCAAACCCACCGGGCAGCCCGCATCGATCAGTGTAATGATATCGTCGAGATTGAGCTCGAATTCCCTGACGAACCAACCGTTCTGACTGATCCAACGCCGCTCCTCAAGGGCGGGTGTGCCGTCATAACAAATCTGGCCGGCGAGCTGCAGGTGATCTACCGGGTAACCATAAAAGCGTGCAATGGCTGCGAATGTTGCCGGTGCGCAGGTCATGTGATGCTGGCGAATAAAGGGCACCTCCAGCAGAGTCTGTCGCCCCTCTGTCTGGTGAGCAGCGAGGTGCTCGCGTACACGACGGTAATAGATCGATCGCATGTGCGAGAGATCATCTATCGCGGCGGTGTAATCGCCTTTTTGATAGTGACGATGAAAACGCAATTGGGCGATGGTGTCATTGACCCAAGCAGCATCCTTGGGCACCAGCGCTTGCACGCGCGTGACGCAGATTTCGGCTTCATCCAGACGTTCATCGTCAAGCAGCAATGTATAGAGCTGCATGGCGATATCAACCGATTCATACACCGGCAGGTTTTTTTGCAGCAGCGCAACGGCGTCGTTATGACGCCCCATTACATCGTACAGATGCGCTACCTGCATAGCGGTGCCGCAATAGGCCATCGCAGTGTCGAGCAGGGGTTCCAGTAGTGCCAGCGCGTCTGCGTATCGATCCTGTTCTGTCAGCAGCCAGGCGCGTTGGTAGGGGATTTCATCGCTACCCGGATCAAGCCTGGCGGCGTCATCAAGTAATTTCTCTGCGGTGTCCCAGTCGCGATAGCGCACCATGACGCCAGCTTTGAGTGCGATCCATCGGGCTTGTTGTGCCGGGGTTATCGACGGCGGCAGGGCTTGCTTTTGCAATAATTGCAGGGCGGCAAACGGGCCGCGCCGGGTAAGAATATAGCGGGCAAAATAGAACATGACCTCGGGATCAAGCGGGGCCTTGCGGTAGGCGGCCAGCACCAGCGCATCAGCCGTGCGATTGGCGCCAAGATGGCGCAGCAGTCGTGCTGCCATCAAGCGTTGCGGCGGTGTGTGCCAGTGTTTGAACGCGCCCCAGCGGGTTTCGCCCAGTGCAAGCGCCTGACAATAGAGCCCGCGATCGGCAAGGGCTTCGATGTCTGCCAGGAGGGATGTACTGTTATCTATTTGAATAAATTGCGGTTTCGTCTCATCCATGACAGTGCTGCATCCGAACCAGGGAACTCGTGCTGTAGAAGGGGCCGCCCGAAGTGATTTCTCAGGCGGCGATCATAAGAAAAGGTTAGCACGAAAGCCAAAAATCATACAGCCGGGGCGTAGGAGCGAGGGGGGAATGCACGCACATTGTCAATCGATGCACGAAGGGACGGTGTTACCAGCTTTTATACGGCAAAAATTTTCCGTTCAAAGTCAAAATTACCCGATCTCCTTTCGGATTTTCTTCTTTCTGTACATCCATCGAAAAATCGATCGCGCTCATAATGCCGTCGCCAAATTTTTCGTGAATGACTTCTTTTAATGTTTCGCCGTAAACCCCCACCACCTCGTATAAGCGATAAATCAGGGGATCGGTAGGCACTGCCTGATCCCAGCGTTTATGTGGGTATTTGACCAAGGCCGCGACGACATCCGCCCCCAGCCCGAGCACTTCACATAACGCTTCTGCTTTATCCTGGGGCATCGAATTCATGCCCAGGCAGGCTGACGTGGTCCAAACAGCCGACATGCCGATGCTGTCCGCAATGGCCTGCCAGGTAAGTTTTCTTTCTGCTTTGGCTTCTTTGATCAGTTCAGTGGCGGCAATTTTATCGAGCATGAAGGCGTTCCTATGGCGGATTTGAATGCGTCAGAACGCAAGCAGACTTTATGCCAACGAATTAAATGGCTATGCCAATGAATTGAATTGCGTTGGCTATCCGCCGACGACCGGCAACACACCTTCACGCAAAAACAGTTGCGCATCAAATTTTACCAGCCGCATTTCACCAAAGAACGTAATCTGGTCGGCATTGGTTTCACACATCCAGTGTTGCTGCGAAGTGGGGCTGTCGCAGGTAAATGCTTCAGGCGTCATCAGGCACAAGTTAATCCCCTGGTGACGGCAGCGCGCCGAAAAAAATTCAAACCCCTGCACATTATGAGTGCGCAGGGCGGCGCCCAGTGCTTGAGAATGGGCATAGCTCACCGGGTCTTTCAGTGCAGGCGTAAAGTCATCAAAAGGCGGCTTTTGCAATTGGGCGCCCGGTACACACCGATAAGAAAAAACAAAGGCACAATGCTGGCTGCGCAATTTGTTGGGCAAGTGCTGCGTCGTCATGCCAAACAAAAACAACAAACGATAATAGGCGACTTCGGCCAGCGCAGTATCGAGTTCGAGCGAGCCATAAAAAAGACTGGGCTCAAATTGCCCGCCAAAGCGTGAGCCCCAGCGCAGGGGTGGGTAACGAAAAGGGCTCGCCAGCAAAGGATGTAGCGGTTTGGCGTGGGCAGGAAAGGCAGGCTTCACCTTTTCGAGCAGGGATTCCAATATGCTTTGCTCGTCGAGGTCATCGACCAGCGACAAGGTGGCTGCCTGTGAATGATTTTCGACGACGCGCCAAGCGTGTCCCTCGATAACGGGTAAGGAGAGTGGCGCCAGCAGCGCAGACCAGTCAGATTTTTCCACGCAGGGCATCCAGATACTCGACGACGCGGGTCAAGCCTTGAATGTGCTGCACCTGCTCGCGTGGTAAGCCTTGGGTGTGCAGATTGAGGGTGTCGAACCAATAACGCATATTGGCTTCGTCACCCCCCATGAGGGTAAATAGCGAGCGATAGCAGCGAATGAATAACAACGCCAGTTCGCCCGACTTGCTGGCGGGGTTGATACCGCTACTGATACGGGTGCGGTCGCGACCGATCACCCGCCCTAATTCTTCTTGGGTCAGCCCAAGCGCCTTGGCGGCATTGAGGGCGGCCTTGGCCAGGACCAAGTCGGGTTCGGGTTTGGCAGATGCAAGCGCTGACATGGCGAAGCCTCATGAGTGATGCGTTTGTTGCTTAATGGTAGCATGTGTTGCAATTGCATCAAAGTTTTAAAAGGAGGACAGCGCGCCCACTTGCACAGCAACAGGCCACCCAGGCGCTCCACCCAAGACGAGCGGTGCTTTGCATTTTCACGTTGGTGGCTGCCAACAATTCACAAACGGCGGCTTTTTCTCGTAGCCAGGTGTTTTCCGGGATGATTTTGCGGTTTTTGCCTGATATTGTCTGTGCGCTCTTGGATTTCGTCCTGCGCTTAGCGGGGCGTTCACGCAACATGTCACTTGGTCAGGAACACCACTATGAAACGTCTTTTGCTTGCTGCCAGCCTTGCCCTTGCCATTACCCCGGTCATGGCCGATGAAATCACCGATGCGATCGACGAAGGCAATGCCGCCTACAAGCGCGGTGATTTGGGTGTCGCCGCAACGCAGTGGGAATACGCCGCGCAGTTAGTGCGACAAGCCAAGGCCGACAAGGTCGCCAAATTGCTGCCAGCCCCCCTGTCTGGCTGGGAAGGCGGGGAGGGTGAGACCTCTGCCACCAATGCGGCGGTGCTGGGTGGCGGCATCAATGTATCGAAGCACTACACCAAAGGAGAAGAGGGGGTGCGCATTGAAATCACCATGGATTCACCTGTGTTGCAAGGTGCGCTCGCATTGATCTCTAACCCGCAGATGGCCGCGTTGTCAGGCCAAAAAGTGAAAAAAATAAAAGGTAATTCCGCAGCGGTCGAAAGCTCGCCCGACAACACCAAATTACAGATTGTCGTTGCCAACACTATTTTGGTGGTCGTAGAAGGCAAGCCTGAAAGTGCGGTGACAGAATATGCCGAAGCGATCGATTTCGCGGCATTGGGGGCGATGAAGTAAGACAACGTGAGCGGCTGGGGAGGATTCCATGCTCCCCAGCCGCACTACGTCTCAGGCATCCAATACCAGGCGTTGCGACGCCGGAAACGCACTGCACAAGTACACCGCATTCCCCAGACGATTGCCGCTAACATCCCCTTCGCTCAGCGTTAATTTGCACGTGCCACACATTCCCTGTCGGCATCCGCTCTCAATCGGCACGTTATGCTCTTCGGCAATTTGCATCAATGTTTTACCTTGATCGGCCTCGGTTAATTTCAGGTGGCGATCCAGATGGCGAAAATAAATTTCGGCGTCTGCGCTAATGAAATGGTTAGCCCCCGATGCGGGTGGCTCGACCAATTTAAAGCGTTCACAGTGCAAGCGCTTGAGGTCAAAGCCTTTGTCCTGCAGCAACGAAATGATCTTGTCCATGAAGCCTTGCGGGCCGCACAAATAGATATCGCGTTCGCGAAAATCAGGGAACAGCGATTCGATATTGCCGGTATCCAGTAGAGGGGCCGAACCTTCAGGTGTTGCGTCGGTTGGGCGGCTTAAGGCGATCGTTACAGGCAGGCCACTGTGCTGCCATTGCTGGAGCCGATCTTTAAATATGACATCGTCAGCCGTGCGAAATTGGGCATAGAGCGCTATATCTGGTCGCACGGGTCGCTGCATGAGCGCGTCGATGATCGAATAGCAGGGCGTAATGCCGGTGCCAGCACTGATCAGCAATACCTTGGGTTGTTGGCGATAACAAAACTGGCCTTGCGCTTGTTCAATTTGTACAACACTGCCGGGGTGCAGCTGGTTGTGTAGCCACGTAGACAATTGCCCGTCAGGCAGACATTTGACTGTAATGGTAAAGCCGCCATCGCGCGTGGGCGTGGCGCTGTAGTAGCGGCTGATCCCGTGCTGGGTGCCTGGCGCGCTGGACTTCACGGCTACATGTTGGCCAGGCTGCAACCCTTTCCAGAGTTGGTTGGGCATCAGGGTGAATGTTTTGACACCCGGCGCTTCGTCGTGGACGTGTGTAACGACGGCCTTTAGGGTGTAAGTCCAGATAAAATCATTCCAGCGGCGATTGAACTCTGTCATGGTGTTGCTGGCTATGTAATCCAGCCAGTCACGACCTAGCGTTTTCAAGGCCCACACATTGGTGCGATGAAGTGCCGCGTTATGCATGATTCGCCCCTGAGGGTTCGCGTTGTTCAATAAAGGCTGCTACGGGTTGCTCAGCCGGTTGTGGAGGGAACGAGTATTTCCACATGACAGAAATGTAGTTCTTGATGGCGCGCCCCCAATTGGGATTGCATTTGTAGTCGATGCCGTATTTGGCGCACACGGCTTTGACTTCTTTGGCCATGTCGGGGTAATGACGGGAGGGGATATCAGGAAATAAATGATGTTCGATCTGATAATTCAAGTGTCCCCACAGGATACTCATGTGGCGACTGCCTTTGAAGTTCACCGAAGATTCCAGCTGAGAGAGATACCAAAATCCCTTGTGCTTGAGTGCGTCGGGTGATTGCAGCGGCTCGGTAAAATGGGTGGCTTGAATGGTGAGTGCAATCCAGTAATTATTAATGGCATCGGCCAGCAAGTTGCCTAAAAAAACGCGAAGGGCGGAATAACCCGTGGCCAGCGCAAGCAAGGGGAATAGCGCATACTCTTTAACGAGAACGCGCAAAATCGAACGCCAGTGACGCTTTTTAAGTTCGGTTTCACTCACGCCCGGATGCTCAACCAGCGCATATCCTTTATTGCCGTCAGGAAATTTTTCTGCACGGAATTTTTGCCCGAAGCCGAGATTCTGCTCATTGAATTGATACAGCATGGTGGGATAGGCGGCCAGCAGATACAGCGGCACTTGATAAAGATGGCGGCGATTCCAGGGCGTGAGGGCGTTGGTGCGTAAAAAACCATGGTTCAGATCAGGGTCTTTTTCATACACGTTGGTGTACACATGATGCAGAGCGTTATGTTCACGACGCCAGCCCTCTTCATCGACCGGCGCTTTCCACTTGAAATGGTGGGCATGAAACTGCGGTATTTCAGGAAAATAGTCATACTGACCGTGCAGCACGTTATGACCAATTTCGATGGATTCAATATTGCGGTGCAGCCAGACAAAAAATACACCGGCAGCAAAACTGATCGGGCCGGGGCCCACCCACAAAAGGCCCCGCCCCAGCGCTTCAAACATGCGGGATTTACGCCGCAAGCCTTTGATATAGGCAACATCATCGGGGCCCAGCGCATTGCGATAGCGCTGCTTGATGCCGTCAATTTCCTTTTCGATCTGATCAAAGAGGGCAGGGTCGACGTGGGCCAGTGCGGAAGGGCGTCCTGAATTAATAGTGGCAGTCATGGGCGGTGCTTGTTATCTGAGCTGATTTGACATTGTGGGCCCGCATAATACCTGTGCAGGTGGCGAGAGACAATGGCGCTGGCGCGGCTTATGCATAAGCCGATAACAGTTTTCGCAAAATTTGTGATGCGACAAACGATCAATGGTGCCGCGCTGGACAAGGCAGCCTACAGGCAGCGTTACTCGATTTGTAATCTTTTACCGATGGAATTCGCAGACACAGTAAGTGGTTGCTCTGTTGAGATGATACTGCTATCGTGTCGATTCTTACTTTGATCCCGTAGTTTTTCCCCTCAGGATTAGCCGCTCAAAGTTCCGCGATGTATGTTCGGTTCAACAGCTCATACAACAAAGGAATTTGTCATGAAAAATACGACATTGGCGCGCACACTGTTTTTGGCTCTGTTGTGGATGATTCCGGCGCAAAGCACGGCGGCTGTCATCACCTTTGACTTTCTTGCACTCATCGAAGAGAACATCAGCCCGATTAATGGTCGGCTGGGTAATGGCAACGCATATTCCGGCGTGCCATTATCGACGAGTTATGAATATTTTCGTTGGGATTATCAAGGGCTTGAGGTCACTGCGTCAGCGCTGTACCGGCCTGAAGATATTGATGGAAACATCATCGAAACATTACCTGCTTTTGTTTTTCTGCAGCCGCATTTTGCCGGTTTGGGCGTATGTCAAACGTCGGATTGCGCCCAGGCGTCGCTGCTCAGCTACTACGACATGCTTTTTTTGCGATTCAACCAGGTCGTTGAAATTACTGATATTCGTTTTTCAAGAGGCGAGGATGATTCGAATTTGCCGCCCGAAGAAGATGATTATCGCGCCTACAACCTGCGTTTAGATGCAAGTGGCGCGAACACAGGCCCCATGAGCGATCTGATGGGGCAGGGGCGCCAATGGCAAGGGTCATTGTTTGGGAATGAATTGTCACTTTATCGACCCGAAGGTAGCGGGGCGTTTATCGAGTCGATAACGGTACAAACCCAGGACGTTTTCGAGCCAACCTCCTGGAGCCTGCTTTTGCTTGCATTGCTGTTAGGCGATCTGGTTCGCCGCTTGACCCGACGCAAGGCGTGGGAATAGGCGCTGGAATAAAATCAGGTGCAACCCAAGCGGGTTGCACCTCACCACCATAACGATGTGGCTAACTGTCATGCTCTGCACCATTTGTCTCAATGCACCATTTGTCTCAATGCAATTGATTAAAGCGGCAGAGCACGGGTTTTACCAAACGGATAAATTCACCGACATCCATGACGACGACCTCCGTGTGGCTGCCTGCATTGAAAGCAAACCACTCGGAATCCCCCAGGGATCTGTCCATGACCACGCGCATGTCATACAGGTTGCCCAGCGGGGGCATGCCGCCCACCTCGCAATCTGGAAAACGGTGCATGAATTCAGCCTCGTCGGCAATGCGCACATGGGTGGCGCCGAGAGCGCTGCGTAGCCGTTCAATATCAATGTGTTGGTCAGAGGGCAGCACTGCCATCATGAGTTGATCATCGACAGACACGATGACGGTTTTCGCCAGCAACCGACCAGGAATATGCGCAATTTCAGCCACTTCGGGGGCCGTAAACGCTGGCGGATGATTATAGCAACGGTAATTGACGGTGTTCCTGTCGAGGTATTCGCTGATTGTTCGAACTGGCATGACACATCTCCCATCCTGTTGTTATCGGTTAATGCTTAGCCTTGCCTGTCAATTGTAATCCAGAATGCGCTGCACCGAGATGGTATTGAGGTGAAAACAAGTGTAAAAACAAGGATTTTTTAGTTTTTTTTGCGATAACGATAAGACTGGGTGTGTATAAGCAGGACGCCTAGTACCCGTTATTAAGTGACAGTACTCGTTATTAAGTTGTGGTTAATCGTCGTGGAACAATGAAAAAAATAGAGACTGAACTAGGCTGTTAATAAGGGGGGTGCCAACAGGCCTGTGTTATCCCTTGGCAGGCCAGGGCAACGGTAATCGCCGGTGAAATAGTTTCTATTGCACCGGCAAAATTACAAGAACGCGGCTAAGAGCAGCGCCTGTTACTTGAGGCTTGCCGAGGTTGTTTGATGGCTGAGCTTGTACAATGGCTGAGGTTGTGCAATGACAATGGATGCAGTGAACGGGACGTTATTGTATTTCGAAGATGATGAGGGCATGGCAAAGATGGTTGCCGATTTCCTGATGGGTGAAGGCTATCAGGTGGTGCACTTGCCGAATTTTCCTGAGGGTGGCATTGAGACGCTGCGCGAACGGTTGCCTGAACCACCGACCGTCGTGCTCATGGATGTGCGTTTGTCTGGCATGAATGGCTATGAAATCTGTCGCTGTTTGCGGGAGGATTACCTGCCGGAGACCACGCCGATCATCTTCATTTCAGGCATGATGCAAACGGACGATATTCTACAAGCGTATCGATCGGGTGCAGACGATTACCTGGTCAAGCCCATACGCCTGCAGGAATTGTCGGTCAAACTGGCCCATTATCGGACAGTAGCGGAACGCCGTTTGCGGGAAAGTCAGCAAATGGACTTTGCCCGTAAAATGGCATTCGATGCCATGACCACCAGTTCAGAGCTGGGCGAAATTCTGCGTTTTTACGAAGACAGCATGAATATGCCCGACCTGCAGGCAATGGGAAAGCGGCTGTTACAAACGGTGAACACGTTCGAGGTGCGCGCCAGTCTGCAGCTTTGGAAAGATCAGGAACTGTATTGCAGTGATGATGATCAGCAGCATCCCTTGGAAATCGAAGTCATGCGTTTGTTCAGAAACGCGGGGCGTATCCACAGCTGGAAAAACAGAACATTTTTCAATTACGACTATTTTACCCTGTTGATACGCAACATGCCGGTACATGATGAACACCGCTATGGTGTGCTCAAGGATCAATTCTGTCTGTTGCTAAATGGTTTTGATAGTCGGGTGCGGGGGTTTCTGGTTGAGCAGTACAACCGGGCGCAACGTCGCGCCATCGCCATCATTGCCACCACCATTGGCAAAATGGTGATGGAGATGGAGCATAACAATGTCGATTTGTCTGCAAAATTCGAGCAGATCATCATGGATATGGAAACCAAGGTGAATCAGGACATTTTGAAATTCAATTTGCTGCAATCAGAAGAGCAGGTATTGCTGGATCATCTGCATGAAGCCATTGGCGCATCCACAAAGATTTTTGAAAGCAGCCTGGCGTTTGAGCGCCAATATCGCGATACCATGACCCGTCTATTGGAAAACCTGGCAACACGCCAGCGAGATCATGACCACTGAAAACAGACCCTGGGTACCGTTTGCGGTTGTATTGATCCTGATGGCCGGGATTTGTGTCTCCATTTTCGCTTTCATCTCGAGTCGTGAGGCCTTGCAGCGCGAAGCCGAATCGGCCTTTCAGAAAGCATTTCATGAGCGCATCAACCATATTACGCAAAGCCTTGAGCGCAAAGTCAGTCTGGTGGCCAGTATCGCGGCACTGTTCGATTTTTCGAGGCGGGTGACCCGCGACGAATTTGACGGATTCACGCAGCGGAGTTTGCGTTCCAATAACGGCGTGCTTGCGTTTGAGTGGGTGCCCCGTATCACCCATGCCATGCGCCCGCAGTTTGAAAATACCCGCGATGCACAGGGTCGGGCCTATACCATTCTCGAAAGCGACGGACATGGAAAACTGGTGCGTGCGGCGAACCGTAGTGAATATTTCCCAGTATATTTTGTGCAACCGCGTGAGGGCAGCGAAAACCTTACCGGATTTGATCTTGGCGCTAATCCGTCGCGACGGCAAGCACTGGAGCTGGCGCGTGACAGCGGGTTGCCGGCTGCCAGTGCCCGCATCGAGCTGTTGCAAGATATAAAGTCGTCGTCGCATGATGGCTTTTTATTGGCGTATCCGATTTATAGCAAGGGGTTGATACCCGCGTCGGTAGAGGAGCGGCGTATGCGGCTGCTCGGATTCGTGGTGGGGGTGTCGCGCTTTAAGGATATTATTACCGAGGCGCTGAAAAACCTGGAGCCACGCGGAATATTTTTCAAGTTCAATGATATTACCGCGCAATCCAATACGGTGTTGTATACCCATATCAATACCGCGTCGAAATACAGTGAGATGACGTTGTCAGCGGCCGGCAGCACGCTATTGCAGGCGCGGGTGAGTTTGCCAGTGGCGGGCCGCGAGTGGGAAATTATCGGGCAAGCGCATGTGGCGGCGTTTCGAAATCACCAGGCTTATGAGCAAAGCTGGTGGGCGCTGCTGGGCGGGCTGGCGATTTCGATATTGCTGGCGATCGCGTTTATTCGCATGGCGGCGCAAACGGCTCGTGTCGCTGAGGTGGTTGGGCTTCGTAATCGGGAATTATCGGTAAAAGAACAGCATCTGAACGATCTTCTCAACAGCACCCGAGCGGGCACTTGGCGGTTGAATATTTCTACGGGGGAGATGATTTTCAGCCCGCGATGGGCAGAAATCATCGGTTTTTCGGTTGATGAGATGACGCCTTTTACGCTCGATACGTGGTTGGCGCGCGTGCACCCGGCAGATCTATCGAATCTGAAAGAGCACTTGGAGCGCCATTTCAAGCGTGAGGTGGAATTATTTTTGTTTGAGTATCGCTTGCGCCACAAAGGTGGATTTTGGGTGTGGGTGCGTGACCGAGGGACGGTGATCGAACGCAACGAGAAAGGTGAGCCGCTCAGGATGAATGGGACGCGGTTGGATATTACCGAACAGAAAAGTGCCGAGCTGCAGCTGCAATTTCGTGAAATCACTGTCGATCACAGTCATGATGCGGTCTTCTGGATCACGGAGGATGGCTATATTATTTACGTCAACAACAGTGCCTGCATGCATCTGGAATATCCGCGTTCAGAACTGTTGGGAAAGAGAATATTCGATATTGACGCACATTTTTCAAAAGGTTCCTGGCTATCGGATTGGCGTGAATTCAAGACGCGCGGCAGCATGACCCTGGAAAGTCAACAGCAGAAAAAATCCGGTGAATGGTCAGCCGTTGAAATCAGTGCCAATTTTGTTGAACTCGACGGTATGGAATATGTGTGTGCCATTGTGCGAGATATCAATGAGCGTAAGATCAATGAAGCTGAGTTACTAAAGCAGAAGGATGAGCAACAGCAAATTCTTGATCATATGGTGGATGCCGTGATCACCATCGATGAATTTGGCGCGATACTCACCTTTAACCATGCCGCAGAATCGCTGTTTGGCTATACGGCTGCCGAGTGTGCCGGGAAGAATGTGAAGTGTTTGATGCCGGAACCCCATGCCTCTAAGCACGATGGTTACTTGCATAACTACAAAACCACCGGTATCGCAAAAATCATTGGCATTGGGCGAGAAGTGAGAGGTAGAAGCAGAGATGGCTCAACGTTTCCGATGCGTTTGTCGGTGGCGGAACTGCCGCTGAGCCGTGGTGGTAAACGCCGCTTTATCGGCACCTGTCATGATCTTACCCATGAAAAACAACAGGAAGAGCAGCTGCGTCTCAGTCAGAAAATGGATGCGTTAGGCAAATTGAGCGGTGGTATTGCGCATGATTTCAATAATATTCTCGGCATTATGCTTGGCTACACCGAGATGCTGGCGCAGATGGTCGAGAATCAACCGCAGTTGGCCAAATACGTGAAGGAGATCAACCAGGCCGGTGAGCGCGCCAAACAGCTTACGTCAAAATTGCTGTCGTTCTCATCGATCAAACACAAAGGCACGGCGCTAACGGATGTGAATCGCGTTCTGCAAAGTGAGCAATTCATTTTTGAGAAGGCACTGAACAAAAATATTGCGTTGTCGCTGGATATGCAGCCCGATCTCTGGCCAACGCTACTTGATGAGGGCGATCTCGAAAACGCGGTGCTTAACCTGCTGATCAATGCCCGTCACGCCATTGAAGGCGCGGGGCGCGTTGTCGTGGAAACGCGTAACGTGAGTTTGGGTGAAAGCGACGCCTGGGCACTCACCTTGAAGCCTGGCGATTACGTTAAACTTAGCGTAATCGACAACGGCTCGGGTATGGCTGACTCGGTGTTGAAAAACATATTTGAACCCTTTTTTACTACCAAGGGCAGCCAGGGTACCGGCTTGGGTTTATTGCAGGTGTATGGGCTGGTGCAACGCAGTGCGGGGGCCATCAAGGTGGAGTCTGCACCGGGCGAAGGCAGCCGGTTTGATTTGTACTTTCCGCGTTGTGAGGCGACTCAGGCCAACGTTATCCGCAAGGATACGCGTGAAGAAATCTCCACCCTGGGAACGGAAACTATTCTGGTGGTGGATGATGAGCAGCAAATGCGTGAGATGACAGAGGAATTATTGCGCTCGCAGGGGTATCGGGTGTTAACGGCATCGGACGGCGCCGCTGCATTGGAAATTCTGGAGCAGACCCCGGTGGATCTGTTGCTGACGGATATCATCATGCCCTGCATGGATGGCGCGCAGTTGGTGGTGTTGGTGCAGCAGCGGTTTCCGCATATCAGAATTCAGTTGATGAGCGGGTATAGCGAGGAGAAGCATGTACAGTCGTTGAGTGAGTCGTTAGCGCAGCAGTGTATTCATAAGCCGTATACGGCGAGTGCTTTGTTTCAGCAGGTGCGGCGGGTGCTGGAGGGGTAAGCCGCGTCAGGTGGGTGGCGCGGCTTTTGATGGTTTTGAGCCGTCTAGTGCGGGAGAGGGACAGCGTACCATCCCACGCTTGTCTTAATCAACTTAACATGCGAACCGCGATATTGAACCATGGTGATAGAATCAACGCTTTCTATGGCAGTGGCCTTGATGGGGAACTGCACATCGCTGGGTGGAATTCTGTTGCCTTTTTCGTCAAGCAGAACCGGTTCACCTTTCAGATCGAAACCAATACTGAACGGCATCAGGTCGCGTGCAGGTGTGGTTGGCTCGGTCCTGATTTCTTCTGCGCAGGCGCTAAGCGATACGCCGAGTAGCATCGAAAATGCAGTGTAAGCTACTTTCTGCGCGTTGGTGGCTATTTTCATCATAAGTCTCCCATTGTTGCTTTTTAAAAGAATAAACGTACCGTGCCATAAACAAATCGCGACGGGTAGAACGCCAGCAACTCCTGGTTGGGAGTGGCAATCTCGTCATTATCGTCGTCGATATTTTTGATTCCAACGCGTAAGTCACCACATCGACAATCGAGGAGTTGTCCTAACTCGATATCGATGGGCCAGGCGCTGTTTTTGAAGGATTTCTGAAAGCCTTCAAATGTGTCAGGATTAACTAACTGGGCATCGCCTCGCTGGTCGTAGTAGCTGGTTCCCAATGTGATCCAGTTTCTATCGGAGACATACCAGTGCAAATTTAGTGGCACTCGTTGTGTTTTCAATGCGGAGACTTCACCGTCGACATTTTCGAGGAGCTCTACGCTAGAGTCGCTATAGTAGTATTGAAGGCTCACAGAGAATCTATTATTAATTGCATGATATAAGCTAAGTTTAGATAGCGCGTCTTCAATTTGGCGTTCGCGATCAATACCAATTTCAGTCACCACGAAATCCACCTTCCGGTTTAAGTGTTCAATACTGAGTCGCGTTGTTGTCGAGGGTGATGCATCAAGGGCAAGACCGACATTAGTTGCTATAGAACGAGCTGGATCGTCGAAGAATTGATTGAACCCGACAAATTGGGTGGGTTCGAGTGTTTGAATACTAGATAGTTCGCGTATAAAGGTTTTGAAACCAGCAGCCCGAATAGTCCACCCTTCTGTAAATTGATAAGCGAACCCTAGTTTAGGCGACAATTCGTCATCGTTGATATATTGCGAGGTCTCTGCGATTTCGCCAAACGTGTCACTACGATTAAGGCGTTCTTCTCTGCCGCGATTATAGGATGCGCCCGCAGTCAGAAGAAAATTTTGAGTAAGCTGCTTGGAGTAGTACGCATATGCATTGTGGTGGCGAATGTTATTTTCATCGATTTGCGAAAAGAATGGGAAATCAAATTCACTGACGATTAATTGGACATTCTGATCGTTAGTATATTCGCCAACGCCGGCAATCAAATGGTTTTGTATGCCAAGCCATACATACTGTGCTTCAATGGTGTCACCGACATGTTCCGGTGTAGTAGATATTTTCGTATCTGCTTGAGGTGATTGCCGTTGCCTCTCATCAACATCCTGCCTGATCGTTGAAACAATCAGCGCATTTCTCGCATCAAACAAATGCTTTAATCCCACCCGATAAGTCTTACGCTCAAACTCCGTCCGCATGCTTTCGTCATTATTACCCACCAAAGCAATGCCCAAATCCCCCTTATCCCAATTAAATGTACGCGCTTCCGCCTGCACGCTCGTAGAAGGCGTCACCTGCCACTGCATAAATCCGTTATAAACATCCTGCTCCTGATCGGCATTCTCCCGCCACCCATTCGACTCATAGTGATACTGCCCCAAACTCACCGCAAAAGGCCCTGCCAACAACGACCCACCCAAATCATTCCCCCAGGTGCTGTCGCTACCCCCAAATCCGTTGGCCATGGCATAAGCACCCTCTTGCATAAACAAGGAGTGATATTCGTTAAATGCAGGCCGTTGGGGGCCGCTGCCCTCGACAACGGAAATACCGGTTTCACTGAGCTGCGGTTGCAGGTTGTAAGCGGTGAGTGGTTGCCATAATTGTGATTGCAACAATGCTGACGCGCGTGCCGACTCAAAGCGGCTGTCTTTTGCATAATGATCGGCCAGCAAGCGATGGCCTTCGGCGCTGGTGGGGTCACGACGAATGGCCTCCCAGCCATTCAGTAGTACGCCCTGCTCATAGCCGGTTTCGTTATAGGCACGGGCGAGGGTAGCACTACGGGAGGCGGCATCACTCTCCAACAAGGTTTCGCCGCGATACACAGCGCGCGCGTTATTGAGCTTTTTGGCAGTTTCAAGATCGTCGGTAGCCCCGATGGGGTCATTGGCAAACAGCTTTTGTACACCGGTATAGAAATGCGGGGTGGGGTCGTTAGGGTCTAGTTGTGTGGCCAATTGCCACTGCGTCAACGCGTCTTCATCACGCTTTTCTTCGAAGTAAGCGCGCCCCAGATAAGATCGCAATAGGCTGCGCATGGGGTCCATGCTAACGGCGTATTCAAGCTGCTGGCGTCCGTTTTCCACATCACCGTCACGCAATTTGGCAAGGCCCAGCCCCAGGTGGGATTGCGGGTCGCTGGCGTCGAGGGTTTGCGCGTGAGTGAAAGATTTGTGCGCAGCCTGCAGATTTAACCTGAGCAGGTGAATAAAGCCGCGCGCCGTCGACACTTGTGCCTGCACCGCCGGTAAGGCCTGCGGTTGCGACTCTGCCTGTGCCAGGCTCGTGGACGCCGCATCAATATCGCCCAGCATCAGGTGCACCTCACTCACGCGCAGCCATGCCAGCGAATTTTTAGGCTCCACCTCGGTCGCTTGCTTTGCGCTGGTGAGGGCGTCGTCCAGTTGTAATGCCGACTGTTGGGCATACGACTGTGCAATGTGGGCCGCCGCAAGATCAGGGGCCTGCGTCACGGCGCGCTGTGCGGCCATAAGCGCTGCGTCCGGTTGATTGCGGGCAGCGTCGGCAATCGCTTTCAATGACCAGGCATGGGCGGATTGCGGGCCGTCCAGCAAGGGGGTGATACGTGCATCGAACTGGGTGACATCCCCTACTGCCAATAACAGGGCTGCGTGGGCAATGCCCTGCGTGGGTGACGTTACTCCATTTTGCTCAAGCAGTTTTAATGCAAGATCTGGACGATTCTGCTGCAAGTGCGGCAGCAGTGCGGCAATTTGCTGTTGTTCGTCGGCACTGCTGGCCGTGAGCGAATCCAGTGTCAGCACAGGAGGATAGTAGATCGCCCACTCAACACTTTTGCTTGCAGGGACAGCAAGTCGGGTCAGCGCGCCGCTGCGTGAGGTGGCTGAGACTTGTTGCCCGGCAGCGAGCATGGCGGTGCCGCTGTCGTTCCAGGTTTTTACCTGGCCTTCTATCACGGTGACGCTGGCCTTGACCGTCGTGGCGCTGACCGTGAACTCGGTACCCTCAACCACGGCGTTGACGTAAGGCGTATTCACTTCAAAGCGATTGACGATACGACTGATAAAATGGGCGACCCCTTCAGTGACCTCCAGCCAGAACCCCGAGGCGTCCTTCGGCGCAGGAAAATGCAAGACGCTGTTCTCTTGCAGGCGCATGAAGGTGTTGTTGCGCAGATAGAGCGAGGCGCGGCTATTATCGGCCACGCGAATGTGGTCACCGGGGCAGAGCGGCTGATCTTTCTGTAGCTGTTGCCAGCCCCCTTTCTGTGTACTGCGTTCCACTGCGCCACTGAGGGCAACGGTTTTGGCTAACCAATCATCGCAGGCCAGCGCTGTCGCAGAACTGACACAGGCCGTTATCAATAGGGACACTTTCAGTAAAGCGGTGGTCAATGAGGTAACGTTATCGACGCGATGGTGATGACGCGTGCGTTTCTTTATAGGTTGCGTTGTCATGACGAATCCTTCCTCATCCGCTGAACATTACTTCTGATGGAGTGTGACGATACCTGCCAAAAAATCCTGCTGGTCTTGTTGTTCCTGTTCACGCAAGCGTGGTTGTAACAGGAATTCTGCATAAAATCGACTGGGCCCATCGTTGGGAAAGCGTGCTGCCAGCGCGTGAAAGCGGTCTGCCGCCGCGTGCGCCTGCCCGTGTTCAAACAGGGACAGCGCCACCGTGAATTCTTGCACTAAGGCTGGGGAATCACTTGCAACGGGCGTATACAGCCGCAAGGGTTCGGCTTTGCCCACAAACTTGAAACGACCCAGGTAGCGTAATTGATCGCGTTGCAGGTTGTAATGCCCGTCCAGACACGCTTCGCTGAGCAAGACCTGAGTGCCAATTTGTTTGTTCACGCCTTCCAAACGCGCCGTGGTGTTGACGATATCACCCATCGCGCGGAATTCATAATGATCCAGCGCTCCAAAATGCCCCAGAACGATTTCACCCGCGTGAACGCCTATGCGGGTCGGCAACGTGTGCTGTGGGTGGCGGGCATTGAATTGTTGCACCGCTGATTGAATAGCTACCACCACGGGTTGCAGGATGGGCCAGGCTTGTTTGGGCTCCAGATGGGGCCAAAGCGCAATGATACCATCCCCTGTAACGTCCGAAATCAGGCCCCTACCGGCACGAATGGCACCGATCACTGCCGAATAATAATCCTGCATCAGCTGCGATAGTTCAACGGCAGATAATTGTTCAGACAGGCGTGAATAGCCTTGGGCATCGGTGACCATGCATATGCTGTGATGATGTTCCTGGCTGGCAGGCAGGTCGCTTTGCAAGACCAGGCGGTGGACTTCTTCTTCGGGCAGGTATTTACCAAACGCTTGCTGCAGGCGGGCTTTTTGTTGATAGAGTTCGCGGCTGCGTTTCCACATGCTGATGCCACCTGCCAGGGGCGTTAATACCAGCACGCCCTGGAACCAGGGTAACCACAGTTGAAAACGCACAAATAATAGATACATAAGCGCGCTGGCGATGGCCGCTGCCAGCAGTTGTGCCGCCACAGCGCTAACGGGGGTAAGCTGACGGGCAAGCACAAGCAACAGTACGCCGTAGCTCAAGATCCACAGCGCATTGACCCAGGGGGGCGCTTCGCGTAGCCAGGAATCATCCTGCAAATTGGCAAACGCCGTGGCGGCTAATTCGACGCCGCTGATATCCAGCCCGCTGTCGGCAGTGAAGGCAGTATAAAAGCCATCGCGCTGATCATGCTGATAGGTCGCTGAGTAACCCACAAATACCACTGCATTTTCGATTTGCGATTTGACTGCATCAGGGTGTTGCAACAGTCTTGCAAAATCAATGGTGGTCACGGTGCGAGGAGGGCCATAAAAGTTATACAGTAAGGCGTCGCCGTGGGGGAGTGGTGTGTTGGGCGCTATGGTCTGGAGTGCCAGGGCTTGCAATGTCAGTTGTTGTGGCAAACCGGGGTGGCGAATAAAAAAGCGATCCACCCTGGCGGGTATCTTCGGCAGAATCAGAGGGGCGACTGCAAGGGCCGCGTCATTGAGGATTGCTAAGGGCGGAACAATGCTCTCCTGCTCGGCAAAATCGTCATCACCCAGTGTAATGCGCTGACGTTCGGCGCGTGCAAACAACAGTACATTGTCGGCCTGCTTAATGGCGGCTGCAAACGCAAGATCGCCCGCAGCATCGCGTGCCTGTTCAAAGAAAATGTCGAACACCACCAGGCGGGCACCAAGTTGTCGCAATTGCGTGACGGCTTGTGCATGAATATGGCGGCTCCATTGGTGCAATTTATCTGGCGCCCCCAGTGTTTGCGCGCACTCGCGAGTGATGGCCAAGACCACCACCTGGGGCGGCGGCGCCCGTTCGCCTCGCCATTGGAATAACATTTCAAGGCCCAGACGCTGTTCAAGGGCAATGCCCCAGGGCGAGCCGACCCATAGCGCAAATAGCGTAAGAAAACAGGCGGGTAGCAGCATGGCGCCAATGCGTCGCTGACGAAAGTGCACGCGCGAAAATCCCTCTGCCATGAAACTGGCTGTGAATGTGCCGTTACTATACTGCGCGGGGCCGCTGCCGTCACTCGTTAGGGCAATGGAGTGGTCGGCGCAAACTGTTCTAAAATGAAAAAATGCACGCGAACATACCAAGGTGAGCTATGAGTGATTCAGAATTGCTGTTTATTGATGATACTCTTGACCCGCCACCCGCTGGCACTGAAGAAAAGAGCTGTAAGCGTTGGAAAATACTCATCATTGATGATGAGCAAGAGGTGCACAAGGTCACGCATCTGGTGTTGCGTAATGTGACCTTTGATGGTTGCGGACTGGAATTTTTTTACGCCTTTTCAGCCGCGCAGGCACGCGAAATTCTTTCAAATAATCCGGATATTGCACTGGCTCTGGTCGATGTCGTGATGGAAACCGATCACGCCGGGCTGGATCTGGTGAAATGGATACGCCAGACCCTCAAAAATGAAAAAGTACGGTTGGTGTTGCGTACCGGTCAGCCAGGACAGGCCCCTGAGCAGCAAGTTATCGAAACCTATGACATCAATGACTATAAAGACAAAACCGAACTGACCAATATAAAACTGCGAACGTTGTTATATGCAGCGTTACGTTCATACCGGGACATTATTACCATCGATAATGCACGTCAGGGTCTTGAGCGTGTCATTCGTTCAACGGCGACCATCAATGAAACACAAAGTTTGCGCTTATTCGCGTCGGCCGTGCTGGAACAGGTGAATAATCTTTTGCATCTCGAAAAGGAATCCATTTACGCCATGGCGACGCGGGCGCTGGCCGCTACGCATGCCCAAGGCAGCCCGGATTTCGAGGTGCTGGCGGCGACTGGCGATTTATTTACGTTGCTCAATGAAGATCCTGCCCATCGTTTGCCCACGGAAATTCTGGAAGGGTTTGAAACCAGCCGGCGCGAGCGACGCAGCCACCAGATTGAAAATCGATTTTTCGGCTATTACACCAGTGAGCGTGGCACCGAACACATGCTGTACGTGTCCCCGGGACGGACACTTACCTCGCTCGATATGCATCTGCTGGAGTTATATTCGATCCATGTGGGCATCGCATTTGAAAATATCCGTTTACGAAGGGAAATCGAGGACACGCAAAGAGAACTCGCCTACTTGTTGGGTGAAGCCGTCGAAAAGCGTTCAAAGGAAACCGGCAGTCATGTCAAACGGGTGGCCAAAGTCAGTTTTCGACTGGCGCAATGCTATGGCTTGTCTGATGCCGATGCAGAAGCCATCAAGCTGGCCTCACCCCTGCATGACATCGGCAAGGTAGGCATTCCCGATGCGATTCTCAATAAACCGGGCCCGCTGATGGGCGATGAATGGGAAATCATGAAAACGCATGCGGCCATCGGCCACGATATTTTAATTCGCTCTGACCGTTCCATATTGCAGTTGGGGGCCGTCATTGCCCATGAGCATCATGAAAACTGGGATGGTTCAGGTTACCCGCGTGGGCTCAAAGCGGAGGAGATTCACATTGCGGGCCGAATCACGGCATTGGCCGATGTGTTTGATGCCCTGGGCAGTCATCGTTGTTACAAGCTGCCATGGGGAAATGAGGAGGTCATTGCAGAGATACGCCGGTTGTCGGGCACCAAGTTCGAGCCCAAGCTGGTGAATCTGCTGCTGGAAAACCTCGATGAGATGCTGAATTTTCGTAAGGAATTCCCGGACTAAGCGTGTTATTGCCAGAATTGGTAATTAACAAATAACTTATAATTCTTTTGCGGCATTAAAACCCGCTTCTATGATGCGTTTCGTCTAAGCCAGGTACGCATCATGAAAATTCGTCATATTGATCCAGACGCCCCACTGAGTGTGGAGCACCAGCAGTTAGGCTTGCCCCCGCTGGAAGAAGAAGTCACACACCCAGGGGCGCATCCGTTCCGTCGCGATCTGGCGCTGTTGATCGCGTTGCCCCTGCTGGCACTGGCGCTGATTGGCGCAGCGACCCTGCTGTTACCTGCCGGTTGGCGTCCTCTGCTCGACAGCTTTACCGAAGGGCTGGCAGGGGGTTCGTTCTGGACGGCTGCCATGGTGGGCTTGTTCGCGCAGGTGATCGACGGTGCGCTGGGCATGGCCTATGGCATCACGGCAACGACCTTTTTACTCTCCAGTGGGGTGAGCCCGGCGGCCGCGACGGCCTCGGTGCATTTGGCGGAAGTGTTCACGACCGGTTTTTCGGCCTTCTCGCATTGGAAATTTGGCAACGTTAACAAGGCGCTATTTAAGCGTCTGTTGATTCCCGGCATTATTGGCGCGGTCTTGGGTGCCTATGTGATTACGTCGATCGATGGCAATGTTATCAAGCCCTATATTGCCGGCTATTTGCTCTTGATGGGCCTGTATGTGCTCAGCAAGGCGTTTCGCAAACTTAAGCAACGTCGCGATCCCCCCAAACATGTGGCAGGTCTTGCACTTACGGGCGGCTTTGTCGATGCAGTGGGCGGAGGGGGTTGGGGCCCGGTAGTAACGACATCATTGATCGGCAGTGGGCACGATCCGCGGCAGACGATTGGGAGTGTCAATGCAGCCGAATTTTTTCTCACCATGGTCGGCGGTGCCGTGTTTGCCATTCTTGGTGGGTTCACCCACTGGACTGTGATCGCCGGGCTCATTGTCGGGGGCTTGTTTGCCGCGCCATTCGCTGCCTGGTTGTGCAGCCGATTACCGGCACGGGTTTTATTGATCATTGTCGGTGTATTGATCAGTAGCTTAAGCATCTTAAATCTATACAAGGCATTGGCATAACGCGCTGTTTTGTAATGCTGCTTGGTGAGGATCGTTAGCGCATCCAGTCGATAATGGCCGCAGGAATGGTGCCGAGCGAAATCACCTGATCGGCGGCGCCACGTTTGATAGCCTCCTTCGGCATGCCAAACACAACGCAGGAGGCCTCATCTTGTGCCAGCGTGCGGGCGCTGGCGTTGCGCATCTCAAGCAGACCGTTAGCGCCATCGTCACCCATGCCGGTCATGATGATGCCCAGTGCATTCTTGCCAGCGGTTTGCGCCACCGAGCGAAACAGCACATCCACCGACGGAATATGGCGATTGACCAGCGGCCCCTTCATGACTTCCACATAGTATTGTGCGCCGCTGCGCCTTAGCAGCATATGTTTGCCGCCGGGGGCGATGAGGGCGCGTCCTGGCAGCACACGATCGCCGTTTTCTGCTTCTTTCACTTCGATATTGCAAAGGCTGTTCAAACGTGCGGCAAAGGCTGCGGTAAATTTTTCGGGCATGTGCTGAACAATGACAATGCCGGGACAAACGCGTGGTAACGGCGTGAGTACGGCTTCGAGTGCCTGTGTGCCGCCCGTGGACGTGCCCAGGGCCACAATGCGTTCGGTGGTTTGCGCCATGGCCATTTGGGTACTGGGTAGTACAACGTCGGCCGTATTTTTAACCCCTGGTTTGACAGGCGTGCGTGCTTTTGTCGACAGTGAACGCAAATTTGACATCGCGGCCGCCTTTACCGCGTTGACAATGTCGCCCGATGAATCTTCCAGAAATTGTTTTAAGCCCGAGCGGGGTTTGGTTACAACCGCTACCGCGCCTGCTTCTAGCGCTTGTACCGTGGTTTGTGCACCTTGTTCGGTGAGGGTGGAGCAAATAACGACAGGGGTCGGCTTTTCTGCCATGATTTTTTTAAGAAAGCTGATGCCATCCATGCGCGGCATTTCGACATCCAGCACGATAACGTCGGGCCAGAGGTTGCGCATTTTCTCTTGGGCATAAATCGGGTCGGCTGCCACGGCACACACCTTGATGCTTGGATCGGCTTCCAGCAAACCGCTGAGCACCTGGCGCACCACGGCAGAATCATCGACAATCATTACGTTGGTTTTTTTCATAACCTCTGTGTCCACAGGGGCGAAAGGGCAGGGGGCACTTTGTTATTCACGCAGCTGTGCTTGAGGTGGGGTTTCCCCTTGCCCAGATGAAATTCAACCTGTCGATGTTGATGCCCGCCAAGGTCAGATTCCATGAGCGTCAGTCCATATTTATTGATGAGTTCGAATGCCGCGATCCGATTGCGACAGGCGACGCTGTTGCAGCCGACACAACGGTGAAGGTGAGTGGCATCATGATTCTGGCACTCTTTGGCCAGTTTTGAAAACATATTGGCGCCACCGAATAGCCAGGCTTGATATTCTTTGGGCCGGGTTTTATGCAACGCCATTTCGTGTGTAAACAATTGCATGGCTTCGTCGGCATAGCGGGCGTCCAGTTGGGTACCGCCATGACGTGAGGGCAGTACAAAGTGACACATGCCACCCAGTTGCTTTTGTGGGTGCCACAATGCAACCGCTACGCAGGAGCCGAGCAAAGTTTTCAGCTTCACTTTCTGGGGGCCAAAATAGATTTCTCCCGGCATGAGTACGATGGTGGTGGGTGCCATGGGATTTACGTGCCTCGGTGTTTCTGATAAACAGAGGGTGAAATCATCCTTAGTGTGTTGTTGATTCCGTTCAGCGTTTCGCTATGCCCGGTGAGCAGATAGCCGTTCGGCTTGAGTCGATCCTGCAAGCGTTGCACGACCTGACGCTTGGTTTCTATTTCAAAATAAATCATCACATTGCGCAGAAAGATGACATCGAAGTCACCCACGCGTGGTAATTCGGTGTTCAGGTTCACCTGAAAAAATTTCACTTTCTGGCGCAGTTTCGGTTCCACCAGCAGCGTGCCTTGCTGGGGGCCGATGCCTTTCAGGCAAAAACGCGTCAGGTATTCACGGGGAATGCGCTCTGCTTCGGTCGCGGAATACAAGCCTTGCTGCGCCTTCGCCAGAACCTGCGTGCTGATGTCAGAGGCCAGCACTTCCCATTCGCGTGCGCCCAGGCAATCTTCCAGTACCATGGCGATGCTGTAGGGCTCTTGTCCTGATGAGCAGGCGGCACTCCATACCCGAAACGGATTGCGCTGCAGCTTCGATGCCTCGGCGCATTCGCGTAGAAATTTGAAATGCTCGCCTTCGCGAAAAAAATACGTTTCGTTGGTGGTCAGCAGATCGAGCGCAATTTGCAGCTCATGCGGATGCGTATTGCTTTTGAGCAACTTGAAATAATCATGAAAACTCGACAGCTGGTGAAACTGCAGGCGTTTCGAAAGACGGCCTGCCACCAGCGGTTTTTTTGCTGGTGTCAGACTGATGCCTGAAATATCAAACAACAATTTCTGAAACTTCTCAAATTCATGATCGTTGATTTGCTGCATGCTCATGAAGACTCCGCCATAGCCCCATGACCCAACTGTTCCATATGCCCGACCAAGCCCGCCAGTTCTGCCACCGAAAGCACTTGGTCTACGTTCAGCAAAATCACGAATTTGCCATCGACCTTGCCCATGCCGGCAATAAAATCGGCGCGTAGTTTGGCACCGAAGGTTGGCGCCTTTTCGATTTCACTCGCAGGAATCGCCAGCACCTCAGACACCGCATCGACCACAACCCCGATATCTTGTGATTCGCCGTTGGCGTGCACTTCAATAATGACAATACAGGTGCGTTTGCCGATAGGGGTGCTGGGGCGGCCAAAACGCGCCTGCAAGTCAATGACAGGCACCACCCGCCCGCGCAAATTGATGACGCCCCTGACAAACTCCGGCATCATCGGCACGCTGGTCATCTGGCCGTATTCAATGATTTCCTTGATGTTCAGAATGCCAATGGCAAACATTTCGCCTGCCAATTGAAACGTAAGATACTGGGCGTCGTCAGTGCGTTCCTGCACCGCCGTTGCTTTGGCTTGGAATTGCTTGGATTGAGATGGTTTGGCTTGAGATTGTACGAGTGCGCTCATAATGTTTCTCCTCAGAAGCGAACAAAATCGGCTTCAGAGACTGGGCCGGTGCCGGTTTTCATTGCCGTTGCCGCAGGCTTGCCACGCGCCGGTGGTTTGCGTGAACGACTACCTGTGTTTGCTGGCGATGCGTCGACCTTGAAAAAGGCCACCAGTTGCTGCAGTTGCTCCGCTTGCCCACTCATTTCTTCGGCGGTTGCCGCCAATTCTTCTGAGGCGGAGGCATTTGACTGTGTAATCTGATTCATTTGTGCCATGGCGGTATTGATTTGCCCAAGCCCCCCAGACTGCTCGTTAGACGCGGCAGTGATTTCTTGTACCAGATCAGAGGTTTTGGTAATGGCGGGCACCATTTCATCTAGCAATTGCCCGGCACGTTCGGCCAGTTCCACGCTGCTGCTGGCGACTTCGCCGATCTCTTGCGCGGCGACCTGGCTGCGTTCGGCCAGTTTGCGAACTTCGGCTGCGACCACGGCAAAGCCTTTGCCGTGATCACCCGCGCGGGCGGCCTCAATAGCGGCGTTAAGCGCCAGCAAATTGGTTTGATACGCAATATCGTCGATGATGCTGATCTTGTCGGCGATTTGCTTCATGGCTTGCACGGTTTGTTTGACAGCGGTACCTCCTTCGTTGGCTTGTTTGGAGGCCTGCATCGCCATGCTGTCGGTGACTTTGGCATTGTCGGCGTTCTGGTTCACCGAGGCCGACATTTCTTCTACGGCGGCGCTGGTTTCTTCAACGCTGGCGGCTTGTTCGCTGGTGGCCTGGCTCACACTTTGCGCCGTGGCGGAGACCTGCTCTGAGGCACTGGAGATATTGTCGGTAGCACTGCGCACGTCACCGATGATTTGTGCAAGACGTGCCACCATTTGTTTAAAGGCGTAGAGCATGCTGCTGGTGTCGTTATCCATCAGTTGAATATCAACACTCATATCACCGTCGGCCACTTTGTTGACGATCTGGCTAACGTAGTTGGGTTCGCCGCCCAGTTGGCGCAGGGTGCTGCGAATAATGAAAATACCGAGGGCGGTGAGGAGCGCGAATGCGAAGATCGCGACGGCTGCCATGGTTTGATTGGCTGAACTGGATGCTTCTGTTCCTTCTTTTACCGAAGCGTTACCGAGATCAATATTCAATTGAATGACTTTGTCGAGCGTGTTGTCGGACTGAACATACAAGGGCAACACATCGTGCATCTGCTGGTAAAACTGCACATAGAGTTCGCGCTGTTTTTCTTCTGATTGACTGCGACTCATGGCATCGATCGTCGCATAGATGCTATCAATGCCTTTCTTCCATTGTTCGGTTTCTTTGAGGTAATCCTCCCACATCACCGCTTCTTCGGTTGTTTGCGGGAGTGGGGCATAAATATCATAACCCTCTTGATACCGCTCCCAGCGCTTATCGATATCTTTCAAGGATTGGGCAAATTTGGCGCTGGCTTTGTAATCATTCTCAAAAAAGGCGACACGGCGCGCCTCTCCCTGAATGGCTGTGCGCGAATTTTTCATTATTTCGAGACCCAACACGGACGGCAATCGATTTTCGCCAATCTCTGCTAATGAGCGAGACGTGGTTGATATGCCCAGCCACCCCGCCAACCCGCAACTTAACAGCGCCAGCATCGCCACCGACATCAGCAGTAACAGTTTGGCTTTAACCGTCATATTGTTCATATGTCTCTCCATTTCCCTATCTATTTATTTCAGCGCGGCCAGGCTGCGGTGTTCAAAAGCGCCACCTGATTCGAGTGTGGTGGCATGTTGTATCAAGGCGGGCGCATCAAGAATCAGCGCGACTTCCCCGCTTCCCAAAATCGTTGAACCGCTGATCCCTTCGAGCCGGTCGAACAATGGCCCCAAGGGCTTGATCACGGTTTGCAATTCACCCATCAGTTGATCCACCACAATCCCTGCTTTGTAGCTTCCGTGTTTGACGACAATAATGTTTTCACGTTTGGGGGGCTGATCATGTTGGCCAAAATGATCGCGCAAGCGTATCAATGGCAACACCTCGCCACGCAGATTGATAAAACTATTGCGCTTGCTTTGTGCCTGTTCGATTTCCGACAGTTCGCGACACTCTTCGACGATATCCAGGGGCAGCACAAAGTAGGCAGTACCAATGCGCATCATGAAGCCATCAATAATGGCCAAGGTCAGTGGCAGACGTACCTTGATGGTGGTGCCATAGCCTTCTTCGCTCTCGATTTCAATGGAGCCGCGCAAGGCTTCAATGTTACGGCGCACGACATCCATGCCCACGCCACGGCCCGACAAATTGCTGACTTGTGCGGCCGTCGAAAAACCGGCTTCGAAAATAAGCTGATAAATTTGTGCTTCGGTCAGTTCGGCGTCGGCGGCGATCAGGCCCTTTTCAATCGCTTTTGCCAAAATGCGTTGTTTGCTCAAGCCGCCGCCATCATCAGACACTTCGATGACGATGCTGCCCGATTCATGAAAGGCATTGAGTTGCAGTGTGCCGGTTTCGGGTTTTCCGCGTTGCAGGCGTATATCCGGCATTTCAATGCCATGATCCATGGCATTGCGTACCAGGTGTGTCAGCGGGTCGCCAATTTTCTCGATCACGGTTTTGTCGAGTTCGGTATCGCCGCCATGGATTTGCAGTTCAATATTCTTGCCCAATTCTTTTGACAGATCCCGTACCACACGCTGAAAGCGCTGAAAGGTTTCGCCAATCTGTACCATGCGTAGATTCAGCGCGCTATCGCGCACATCTTCAATCAGACGTGCCATGGTCAACGCGGCTTCCAGCAAACGTCCACCGCCGAACAGTTTGGCTTCTGATTCGATGCCTGCACCAGCAATGACCAGCTCACCAATCAAATTGATTAAATGATCGAGTTTGTCGGCGTCTACACGAATGGTTTTGTTTTGTTTTTCCTTGTTGCGGCGTACTTGCTCCTGCTTGTTGAGTGCGGCATCGACCACTTCCGGGCGGGCGAGTTTGTCCTCGACCACGATTTCGCCGAGCCGCCGGTTGGCACTGGCATCTTCCCCGGCTTGTTGTTGCAGTTTCAGCAGCGCAGCCAGTTCGTTATCGGTGAGCGTACCGCAACGAACCAGCATTTCGCCGAGTTTCAATTCTTCATTGGCCATATTCTCGATGGCCGCAATAAATTCATCAGCCCGAGCGTGGGGCGGAATGATATGCAGCAAGCAATCTTCTCGCACGAATTCAAAAACACCTTCCAGTGTCGGCTTGTCAGCGGTGCTGCTGAAGTTGATTTCATAGCCGATATAGCAGGCTTCTGCATCCATGTCGGCGGCTGTGGGGAGGGTATCAAAATGCGTTTCTATATGGACGATATCGCCCAGCGTTGCTAAATAACGCAAAAATGACATGGGGTCCATGCCATTGCGCAAGACATCTGGCCCAAATTTTACTGAAATATGCCAGTTGTCGTTATCCATGGTGCCATGTCTGTTATCGATGACTTCGGCAGATTTTTCAGCGGGCGCGCTGGGCTTGATCGCCTGATTGGCTTTGGGCGATTTCTCCGGGTCGAGGTAGACAAACAGGCGCTCCATCAATTTGCGTTCATCTTCCGCATCTTGCGGCACTTCTTTGACATTGCCATCTTCGATGGCATCGATGACGCGTCCCAGGTAATCCTTGCATTCAAGCATCAGGCTTACCAATCCTTCATCGAGTTGCAGCAGCTGAGAGCGCACTCTGTCGAGTACGCTTTCGACGATATGGGTAAATCCGACGATGATATTCAGGCCAAACAGACCTGCCGTGCCCTTGATGGTATGTGCAGCACGAAAAATGGAATTGATGGATTCGGTACGATCTTCGGCGTTCTCGAGATCGACCAGTTTGTCTTCCATGTCCTGTAGCAGTTCATGGCTTTCGATGATAAAGCTTTTGAACGCGTCATCCATGTTCATGGGGGCGATCTCCGCGATGATTCCGACCGGGGCATGACGACGGGGTCGCCAAAAAAGGCGGTCAGGTCGAGCAGTTCCATGGCATCGATAACGGCCGGGCTGTGGTCACAAAAGCGTACTTGCAGTTGGTTGCGTGCCGCTTCTTTTTTGGCAAGGATGAGCAGCTGCATGCCTGCCGTATCGATCTCGCTCACTTGTGACAGATCAATCTCGATTTCGCGGTGTTTGGCAAGGGCCTCCACCAGCAGCGTTTTGGTATCGCTGGCGGTGTAGATGGTTAGCTCACCCTCTGGCCGCATTTTATAGACTGTTTTTTTGGACTTTGATGTCGCCATGGGGAGGCTCCGTTATGGCTGTATTAGCTTGGTGGCAGCGAGCAAAAGCTGATCGGGTTTGAATGGCTTGACCATCCAGGCTTTTACCCCTGCTTCGCGACCCACATTCTTGGTGGCTTCGCTGGATTCGGTGGTGAGCATGATGATGGGGGTGAATTTATAGTTCGGCAGCTTTTTGACTTCACGCACAAACGCCAAACCATCCATGTTGGGCATATTGAGATCGCTGACGATCAAGTGAACCTTCTGCCCTGTGAGTTGGCTCAACGCGTTTTTGCCGTCACATCCTTCAATGACGTCGTAACCTGCGGCCTTCAGGGTCGATGCCACCACCTGCCGAAAGGTGCTGGAATCATCAACGATCAATACGGTCTTGCTCATACACAGCGCTCCACTGATTTTAATTTGCTGCTTGGCATCGCTCATCCTGTGCGTTGTTGCGAACCCCGCATCCACAGCTTAAACCGGTATTAAGTATGGCCCATAAGCACAGGAACGGTAGGGGAAGAATGGCGATCAGGCGTAGACGTTGCGTACCCGCGTTGACAGTGTAGGAAAATTCCTACTCATGGGATGCGATGGGTTCATGTTGATCGGGGTGTCATATTTTCTTGAGTCGGTACCAGAAGGCCGTAAACCACTGAAAAAAATAGAATTCGTTGGAAGGCATTGGGGGCGGGTGGTTACGCCAATATTGAAGAGAACGATAAATCTGCATTGGCAGCGCTATTCAATGATGGCGGCTAGCGTGGGCGCAGGCTCAGTGATTGGGCTCGGGGGACTTGCGCAATGCACCAAATTGGCGCCACTATATATTTTAATTTTTTCTTAACTGTGGCGTTATAGATGCTGGCAGTTATATGGGCGAAGGTTGGGTGACCCGATTCCATCGGCGGGTCGACCTGCTGCTTTCCTCACAAGGGCACGCAGGGCAGGGGATACCACCTATACTGTGAGCTGCCCGATGTGTATTTAATTATTATAAGAATTGACCCGGAGTGAGTGCATGCCTGTAACTAGGAAGTTAAGCGGCATAGATGATGGCGAGATGCCAGTGTCAGAGAAAAAACAAAGTCGAACCTCCCTGTCGACGCGCATGATGCTACAGATGGCGATTCGCATCAGTCTGGTGGTGATCCTGGTCAGTTGGGTGAGCTATTACCAATCGATGCAAACGATTGAATATGCCCTCAAACAGCGATTGTCGCAGTTCACCACACTTCGCACCCAGACCGAAGAGCAATTGCTGCGTTTTATCGAGCATCGATTGGACGAACTGCGTGACGAATTCATTGCGCGTTACCAAACCATGCGCGAGGCGGATGTTACGCCGGCCTTTGATGCGTATTTCAAAGTGAATGACGATGGCACAGCCTATCCGGTAGATGCCCTTTATCATGGGTTCAAGGGCGATAACGGGATTCTTTACACCGGCTTCTCGGGCGGGATCGACAATGAGTATCCCCTCACGCCTGATCGTCGCTTACGGCTGGTGCTGGCACAGGAAATGTTGTTCCGACACGGCCCTGGGCTAACCCAAACCAAAAAAACATCCTACCCGCTTTTGCCTTCGATTAATTTCTATTTGGAAACACCCGAAAAAGATCTACTGGTTTACTGGCCGGGTGTGCCTTGGTATCCGGATTTCAAAGGTGGTTACGATATTGCGACGCAGGGGGATTTTTCAAAAATTTTCAACCCGGCTATTCCCTATGAAGAACGTAAATCCTCGTGGACAGGCACGTATCGCGACGATGTTCCCAAGATATGGATGGTGTCGTTCACCATGCCGGTGGAGGTGGGAGGGCGCGCAGTGGCCGGGCTAGGCGCAGATGTGTCGCTGACCGATCTTAACCAGCGCTTGCACATGAACCGGTTCGAACAAACCATCAGCATGGTGGTGCGGCGTGATGGGCGGGTGATTGCACACCCGGCGCTCGAGCAAGAAATGATTGCCGCCAAGGGTGAATATTATTTGCAAAAAAGTGATGACCCCGCACTGCGCGCTCTGTATTCGCTGATTGCGGAAAATCCCACAACCGGTTTTGTCGAAGACGAGCAGTATGACCGGTTTGTCTCGATGGGCACGATAGGGGGGCCGGAGTGGTTGCTGATCACGGTGTATCCCAAAGAATTGTTGAACGCTCCAGCCCTCAGCACTGCAAAGTACGCGTTACAAATCGGCTTGCTGACATTGTTGATCGAGGTGGCGCTGCTGTGGTGGGTGTTGCGTAAACAGGTAGCCCTGCCCCTTACCCATTTTGTGTCGGCTGCCAAGTCGATTGCCAAAGGCGATCTGTCGGTTACGCCCTTGCTGGATTGTCAGCGCAGCGATGAGCTGGGGGATTTGGCCAGAGCACTTTTTGAAATGGTACAGTCACTCGAGCACACCCGGCAGACCTTGCTGCAGGATATTGCCAACCGCGAACAAGTCGAGGATCAATTGCGTTCGAGCGAAGAGCGTTGGAAATTCGCGCTGGAAGGCTCTGGGCAAGGCGTTTGGGATTGGGATGTGGGGAGCGGAAAAATAACGCTTTCGGAACAGTGGAAAGGCATGCTGGGCTATGCGCAGGATGACATCGGTGACCACTTTTCGGAGTGGGAAACGCGCTTGCACCCCGATGATAAATCACGTGCGCTCGACGCCTTGCATGCGCATATTGATGGGCATGGCGCCTATTCAGTGGAGTTGCGGCTCAAATGCAAAAACGGTGACTGGAAATGGGTGCTTGATCGCGGCATGGTGGTGCGGCGCGATCCGCAGGGGAAACCGTTGCGCATGATCGGCACCATTGCCGATATCAGCGAAATCAAAAAAATAGAAAACACATTGCGCGAAACCAATGAAACGCTGGAGCAGCGTGTCAAGGAAAGAACGCATGAGCTGGAGTTGTCACGCCAGCAGGCCGATGTCGCCAATCAGGCCAAAAGCCAGTTTCTCGCCAATATGAGCCACGATATTCGTACGCCAATGAGCAGTATCATTGGCATGGTAACGCTGGCCCTGCGTACCTCACTGAATGAAAAGCAGCGCGACTATCTGCAAAAAATCGAGCAGGCAGCGCAAAATTTGCTGGGGATACTGAACGATATTCTCGATATTTCAAAAATCGAGGCCGGCAAGCTGACCTTCGAAGCCGTTGAAACCAATCTATCCGGGTTGATGGACCATATTTACAGCCAGCATGTGATCGCAGCCCATCAAAAAAACCTCGCATTCAGCTATCAGATCGATCCGCAGTTAACCATGCCATTGCTGCTCGACCCCTTGCGCTTGGGGCAGGTGTTAACGAATCTGGTGGGCAATGCCATCAAATTCACCCCCTCAGGCGCGGTCACATTCAGGGCTAACCTGCTGGATTGCAGTCAGGATGCCTATCTGGTGCGATTTGAAGTGCGCGACAGCGGAATTGGTCTGAGCAGCGAAGAAATCTCGCGTTTGTTTGAACCGTTTGAGCAAGCCGATACGACAACCTCGCGACGGTTTGGCGGAACTGGCCTGGGGTTGGCCATATGCAAGCAGCTTGTCACCCTGATGGGCGGTAAAATAGGGGCGCAGGGTGAGCCTGACGTGGGGAGTACATTCTGGTTTGTATTGCCGCTGGTAAAAGCCAAGGGCATGTCCTCAAAACAGCAAGAAAACAGCGATATCGGCCCCGATCAGCTTGCGGGCGTGCATATTCTTCTGGCCGAAGACAACCCATTCAATCAACAGGTGGCCAAGGAATTTCTGGAACAGTCGGGGGCGAAAGTAACGATCGCCAGCAGTGGCGACGAAGCCATCGCGCTGCTGCGGCAATACCGGTTTGACTGTGTATTGATGGATGTGCAAATGCCGGTGATGGATGGCTATGAGGCCACCCGATTTATCAGGGCAACGCCTGAACTGGCTGATACCGTCGTGATCGCCATGACGGCGAACGCACGCGATGAGGATCGGGGGCGTTGTCGTGATGCTGGCATGAATGATTTCATTTCAAAACCCATCAATCCCAGGCAGCTCTTTTCTACGTTGGGGCGTTGGCTGGCACATGCTGGACAGAGCGCGATGGAAGCCGACACCCCTGAGACAGGTGCATTTGTCGATTTGGGTGAGTTATCAAAAATGTGGCAGGGCAATTACGAGAAAATTGAAAAATTCGCGCTGCTTTTTGTCGAGGTTGCCCTGAAAGATTTTCAAGAGCTGGAAAGTGCCGTATTGCAGGAAGATACTGCCCTGGTCAGTGAAATCGGGCATCGTGCAAAATCATCGTCGTTGACACTGGGCGCCCGCAAACTGGCGGATTATTATGTGCAACTGGAAGCCATGAGCGCCAACACCGATTTGCCACGCATTCACGACATTATGGAAAAATTGCGCCCGCTGGTGGCGGGCATTGGTGCACAAGTTGATTCTGCATTGAAGCAACTTGTGCGGTGACGCTAATGTTTCGATGCTGTGCTATGCCTGACTTGGCATGTCTCAAAACCGGACAAAATCAGCGTCGGATACCGGGCCCGTACCGGTTTTCATCGTTCGAGCCTGGGGTTTGCTACGCGAGTGGGGGCGCTGAATCGAGGCGCCACTCTGCACATTGACTTTGAAAAACGCGACCAGCTGTTGCAGTTGCTCTGCTTGACCGCTCATTTCCTCTGCCGTGGCGGCCAGTTCTTCTGAGGCTGAGGCATTTTGCTGGGTGATTTGATTCATTTGCGCCATGGCGGTGTTGATCTGACCAAGCCCGCCCGATTGCTCACTGGACGCAGCCGTGATTTCTTGAACAAGATCCGACGTTTTGGTGATGGCGGGCACCATGTCTGTCAACAATTGGCCGGCACGTTCTGCAAGTTCAACGCTGCCTCTGGCAACCTCGCTGATCTCTTGTGCGGCCACCTGGCTGCGCTCGGCGAGTTTGCGCACTTCGGCCGCCACCACCGCGAAGCCCTTGCCATGATCGCCAGCGCGGGCGGCTTCAATGGCGGCGTTCAGTGCCAGCAGGTTGGTCTGATAGGCGATATCGTCGATGATGCTGATCTTGTCGGCGATCTGTTTCATGGCTTGCACGGTTTGTGTGACCGCCGTTCCCCCGTCTTTGGCTTGTCTCGAGGCTTGTTGCGCCATGCCATCGGTGACTTTTGCGTTGTCGGTATTCTGGTTGACCGATGCCGACATTTGCTCCACTGCGGCACTGGTTTCTTCGACACTGGCGGCCTGTTCGCTGGTGGCCTGACTCACGCTTTGCGCCGTTGATGAGACTTGCTCCGAGGCACTTGAAATATTGTCAGTGGCGCTGCGCACTTCGGAAATGATCTGGGCCAGGCGGTCAACCATCTTTTTAAACGCAAAAAGCATACTGTTATTGTCGCCAGGTTGTAATTGAATATCGACCGTCATGTCACCCTCGGCAATTTTGTTGACGAGCTGTGCGGCATAATCCGGTTCACCACCAATTTGTTTCATGACGACGCGCGTAATCAGATACGCGATGCTTAGGCCCAGCGCGATCGCGATCAAGCTCAGGATCACCACAAAGCGTTGAGCGTTATCGTTGGAGGCTTGCAGGCGAGGCCCCAAGGCATCTTGCTTTTCTTTGATACCCAATTTGAGATCTTCCGCCAGGGTAGCGACCAGGCGACCAGCGGGGTCGAGTTTGTCAGCCTTGAGGCGATTGCGTTCGCTAATGGTGTTTTCCAATTCCTGGAAGGCAGTAAGGTATTTGCCTTCTATCGCCATGATGCTTGCCAGGCGTGCGCGGCGATTGGGGTTCTGGATTTCTTTATCGATGATGGCCAGAAAACGTTGCAGTTCTTCAAATTCCTTGATGGCGCGGGCAGCATGGTCATTGCTGTTGGTGTCGAGAAACTTGGCGACATACAGGCGTGCCAGCAATAGATGGCGTTCTGCTTCGGCGGCGTAATAGGCCGCATCCATATCGTTATCGGCTTTTGCACTTTCGAGAATGGCCGTCAAATGCTGCTCCAGCTCTGGGCCAACCACGTCCAGCGTGTTGGCGACCAAGTCATGACGGCGCTCAATCAGCTTGATGATGGCGTTGAACGTGTCGCCATAGTCAGTGACGGTCTGTGCCATCTGATCGTAGGCTTTGCGCTGTTCATCGTTCTGCGCGGAATCTTTGGCTTCATCAAGCAAATCGTTCAGCATTTTAAAACGCTCGCGCTGCTGGGTTAGCTGTGCTTCGTTATTGGAGGTGTAGTAACCCAGCGCTGCCAGTCTCATGCTCAGCACATTGGCCTGCACGCGACCGCTGTTGTTGGTGTTGCGCGCCAGCCCCCGATAGTCTTCAAAGCCCTCGGCGGCGGTGCTCAAGGCATTGTAAGACAGCAGCGCCGTCAGCCCCAGCAGGGCCAGCACGATGCCAAAGCCCAGGCCAAGTTTCATACTCAGTTTCATGTTTGCAAACATAGTTTCATCCTTAATGTACACGTGTTTTTTATAATGTCCGTCATCAGCGGCGAGCGTTATCGCCGCTGTCATGGGTCTATCGGATTGGCTCCGCTGAACTGTTCGATATCGCCCACCAAACCAGCCAGTTCAGACAGCGATAGCACCTGATCCACATTCAGCATGATCACGAACTTGCCGTCGACCTTGCCCATGCCGGCAATAAAATCGGCCCGCAGTTTGGCGCCGAAGGTGGGGGCTTTTTCAATTTCGCTCGCAGCGATCGCCAGCACCTCCGACACTGCATCCACCACGATGCCGATATCTTGTGTCTCACCCTGGGCGTTAACTTCGATGATCACGATGCAGGTGCGTTTTCCTGTCGGCGTGCTGGGTCGGCCAAAGCGGGCTTGCAAGTCAATGACCGGTACCACACGCCCGCGCAAATTGATCACGCCCCTGACAAAACCTGGCATCATGGGCACGGCCGTCATCTGACCGTACTCAATGATTTCCTTGATGTGCAGTATGCCAATGGCAAACATTTCACCCGCCAGTTGAAAGGTCAGGTATTGCGCGTCATCGCTGTGCGCTTGTAACGCTGGTGTTTTTTGTTGTTTCGCAATGAGTGCGCTCATGGTATGACTCCTTAGAATCGAACGAAATCGGCTTCAGAGATCGGCCCGGTGCCGGTTTTCAATAAGGATGCCGAGGATTTGCTGCGTGCCGGCGGCGTGCGCGTGGTCGGGCGAGTGCTGGCTTGTGGGTGTTGGCCACCGTCAATTTTGAAAAATGCCACCAGTTGCTGCAAATGCTCTGCTTGCCCACTCATTTCTTCGGCGGTGGCGGCCAGCTCTTCTGATGATGAGGCGTTTTGCTGGGTAATCTGGTTCATTTGCGCCATGGCCGTGTTGATCTGGCCCAGCCCCCCAGATTGCTCGTTAGAGGCCGCAGTGATTTCCTGCACCAGATCTGAGGTTTTGGTAATGGCAGGCACCATTTCATCCAACAGTTGCCCGGCGCGTTCGGCCAGTTCCACGGAGCTGCCGGCCACTTCACCAATTTCTTGCGCGGCTATCTGGCTGCGTTCGGCCAGCTTGCGCACCTCCGCGGCGACGACCGCAAAACCTTTGCCATGATCACCGGCGCGGGCTGCTTCAATGGCTGCATTCAGGGCCAATAAATTGGTTTGATACGCGATATCATCGATAATGCTGATTTTGTCTGCAATTTGTTTCATGGCCTGTACGGTTTGCTTGACAGCAACACCCCCTTCCTTGGCTTGTTTGGCTGCCTGTAATGCCATGCTGTCGGTCACCTTGGCGTTATCGGCATTCTGATTGACAGAGGCAGACATTTCTTCGACGGCGGCGCTGGTTTCCTCGACACTGGCGGCTTGTTCGCTGGTGGCCTGGCTAACACTTTGCGCTGTCGCTGATACCTGTTCCGACGCGCTCGAAATATTATCGGTCGCGCTGCGTACATCGCCGATGATTTGTGAAAGGCGCGCGACCATTTGTTTGAACGCAAATAGCATGCTGCTGGTGTCATTGCTCATCAGTTGAATGTCAACGCTCATGTCGCCCTCGGCAACTTTGTTGACGATCTGGCTGACATAATTGGGTTCACCGCCCAATTGGCGCAGGGTGCTACGAATGATAAATATGCCCAGTGCGATCAGGGTGGCGAGAGCGAGCAGCGCGACGATCAGCATGGTTTGGTTGGCGAAACTTGCTGCATCGTTGCCAGCTTTTACCGATGCTTTACTCACGTCTATGTTGAGATTGATAACTTTGTCCAACAATTCTTCCGAATTTGTGAAGGACTGCTGTGTGTTCTCCATCTGCTGATAGAACTGCTTATAGAGTGCGCGTTGTTCCTCTTCCGAATCATTGCGGCTCAATGCCTCGATAGTGGCTGACACTTTGTCTGCTTGTTGCTTCCATGCTTCAAATTCCTTGATGTAATTATTCCACAGGACTTCTTCTTCTGAGGTTTGCGGTAGCGGGGTGTAGATGTCCAGGCCTTGCTGGTAACGATCCCAACGATTTTCTATGGCTTTAATCGATTCATCAAACTTATGGCCAGCGCGATAATCGTTCTCGAAAAAGGCAACCCGGCGAAATTGTGATTGCACAGATGTCCGTGCATTTCTCATGGTTTGCAGGCCCAGTATCGACGGCAATCGCACTTCGCCGATTTCGTGCACGGCATCAGATGTATTTGTTATGCCGCTCCACCCCGCTAGACCAGAACATAGTAATGCCAGCATGGCCACGCTCAGCAACAGGGAAAGTTTTGCTTTTACAGACATATTGTTCATGAGTGACTCCGATTAAAACTGCTTACTTCAATCTACTTAAACTTACTTCAACGCAGACAAACTGCGATGCTCGTTACCGGCACCGACTTCAAGTTGGGTTGCTCGTTGTATCAAGGCGGGGGCGTCAAGAATGAGTGCGACTTCACCACTGCCCAATATCGTCGAACCACTGATGCCTTCGAGCCGATCGAATAATGGCCCCAACGGTTTGATCACCGTCTGGAGTTCCCCCATCAGTTGATCGACCACAATGCCGGCTTTGTGTGCGCCATATTTGACGACGATAATATTTTCTCGTTTGGGCGACTGCCCGTGCTGGCGAAAATGATCACGCAAGCGAATCAGCGGCAACACCTCACCACGAAGATTAATGAAATTATTGCGTTTGCTCTGGGCCTGTTCCAGATCCGACAATTCGCGACATTCTTCGACAATATCCAGCGGCAGCACAAAATAGGCCGTACCGATACTCATCATGAACCCATCAATAATGGCGAGCGTAAGCGGCAGGCGCACCTTGATGGCTGTGCCATAGCCTTCTTCGCTTTCGATTTCAATGGAGCCGCGCAGCGCTTCGATATTGCGTCGAACCACATCCATGCCCACACCACGCCCCGACAGATTGCTGACCTGGCTGGCGGTTGAAAAACCGGCCTCAAAGATCAGTTGATAAATCTGTTGTTCGGTGAGTTCGGCATCGGGGGCCACCAGGCCTTTTTCAATGGCTTTGGCCAGAATGCGTTGCTTGTTCAAACCGCCGCCATCATCCACCACCTCGATGACAATACTGCCTGATTCGTGAAAGGCGTTCAGGCGTAATATGCCGGTGTCGGGTTTGCCATTTTGTACGCGCACTGCGGGCATTTCGATGCCGTGATCTATAGCGTTACGCACCAGATGGGTGAGGGGATCGCCAATTTTTTCAATGACGGTTTTGTCGAGTTCGGTGTCACCACCGTTGATTTGCAATTCGATATTTTTGCCCAGTTCCAGCGAAAGATCGCGTACCACCCGTTGAAAACGCTGAAAAGTCTCGCCGATCTGCACCATTCTCAGATTAAGGGCGCTGTCACGCACATCTTCGATCAGACGCGCCATGGTCAGTGAGGATTCCAGCAGTCGGGTATTGCCAAACAATTTGGCTTCGGATTCGATGCCCGCACCCGAAATTACCAATTCACCGATCAAATTGATCAAGTGATCGAGCTTGTCGGCATCGACACGAATGGTTTTGCTTTGCTTCTCTTTATTGCGACGAATCTGCTCTTGTTTGTTTAATGCGGCATCGACCACTTCAGGGTGAGCCAACTGGTCTTCGACCACGATTTCACCCAGACGACGGCTGTTGCCGACATCATTCGTGGCGTGCTCTTGCAGTTTCAGCAGCTTGTCGAGTTCGTGGTGGGTGAGAGTGCCACAACGAACCAACATCTCCCCCAATTTCAATTCGTCATTGGCAAGATCGTTGATCGCCGCAATAAATTCCGCCGCGCGTGCATGCGGCGGAATGATGTGCAACAGGCAGTCCTCCCGCACGAATTCAAACACACCCTCCAGTGTCGCCTTGCTGGCGTCACTTTTGAAATTGATGTCATAACCTACATAGCAGCGTTCGGCATCCATTTCGGCCGCTGTGGGCAATGTCTCAAAATGCGTTTCAATATGCACCACATCGCCCAGCGTTTTCAGATAGCGCAGAAATGACAGCGGGTCCATGCCGTTGCGCAATACCTCTGGCCCGAATTTCACTGAAATATGCCAGTTATCATTGTCCATGGTGTCGTGAGCTTGACCGATCACCTCGGCGGTGGTTTCCGGTGTCGGTGGTTTTTCCAAGGCCTGGCCCTGGGTAGGGGCGCCGTCTTGCACCATGAAAGCAAACAGACGATCTATCAATTGTCGTTCTGTCACCTCATCTTGCGGAACCTGAACGACATTGCCACCTTCAATCGAATCAATCAGGCGACCCATGTAATCCTTGCACTCCAGCAACAGGCTCACCAGTTGATCATTGAGTGGCAGTGTGTTGCCGCGCACTTTGTCGAGCACGCTTTCAACCACATGCGTAAAACCAACAATCGAATGCAGACCAAACAGGCCGGCGGTACCTTTAATGGTGTGTGCGGCACGAAAAATCGAGTTGATGGATTCATTGCGATCTTCGGCGTGATCAAGATCGACCAGCTTGTCTTCCATGTCTTGCAAAAGCTCATGACATTCAGCGACAAAGGTCTGAAAGGCATCATCCATATTCATTGGGCTGTGCTCCGTTATGCCTGCACCAGTTTTGATGCGGCCAGCAGTAATTGATCGGGTTTCAATGGTTTGACCATCCAGGCTTTTACGCCTGCCTCACGGCCTACATTTTTGACGGTTTCACCTGATTCGGTGGTGAGCATGATGATGGGCGTGAACTTGTAATTAGGCAGTTTTTTCACTTCGCGCACGAATGCGAGGCCATCCATCACCGGCATGTTGAGATCGCTCACGATCAGATGCACTTTTTGGCCGGTGAGTTGGCCCAGGGCATTCTTGCCATCACACCCTTCAATAACGTCATAACCCGCGGCTTTCAGCGTCATGGCGACCACTTGCCGCACCGTGCTGGAATCGTCGACGATCAATACTGTCTTGCTCATTGCAATGCTCCGCAAAAGGTTGGGTGTGTCCAGAATGACGGTAACGCCATCGCGAACAACGGTTTCACAAGTTCTCAATCAAATCTCATGCGTGGTGGCCGACAATTGTCGGAGCAACGCTTCAAACGTGGCGTAATCGCTGTCTTTTTCGAGAAACCAGTTGGCACCAGCCGCCAGGCAACGTTCGCCATAGGTTTCGCGTGTGCAACTGGTCAATACGATCACCGGCAAGGTGGGCTGCGTTGCGCGCAGCTTGCGAATGACGTTGATGCCATTGCCTTCTTCGAGCATCAAATCGAGCACGACCAGATCAGGGTGCAGCGCATCAATATCTCGAATGGCTGCAAACTCGGCTGCAGATTCTCCAATGACTGTGCCGCCCGCATCGGTCACGGTGCCACGAATTTTTTCGCGAATGCGCACGGAGTCTTCGACCAAAAAAACATTCATCTCTCACTCCTGCCTGTCGGTTATGCTTTAAGCATGGTTCAGAAGCGCAGGAACGGTAGGCGAGAGATTCTGATTTGAAGGGTAGGAATTTTCCTATAGGGCGGGCTCAGCAGGGCTTGTGTGCGTGAGGGCCACAGGCCTATTCGGCCAGATCATTGATCAGTTGGTACTTGATGGCGTAGTGCACCAGATCAGACATGTTTGCCAGTTTCATTTTTTCTTTTATGCGTGTTTTGTGGGTGCTGACGGTTTTAACGCTCAAATTAAGCTGCGTCGAGATTTCCGTCAGCCCCATGCCCCTGGCCAGAAGTAAAAATACCTCGTATTCTCGGTCAGACAGTCGTGAATGTGGCGTTTCTTCGGCGCTGGGCGCGTGCAGGTTTTTCGCCATCAGTTCTGCCACTTCGGGGCTGATAAAACACCCGCCCATTGACACCTTGCGCAAGGCAGCGACCAGATTGGTGGCGGCTGAATCCTTGCATAAATAGGCGGCTGCACCTGCCTTGAGGGCACGCACGGCAAACATATTCTCCTTATGCGCACTCAACACCACGACCGGTAATTTCGGGTGCTCAGATTTTACTTGTTTCAGTAATTCAATGCCGTTACGGCCGGGCATGGACATATCCATCAGCACGACATCGAACGCCTGGCTGCGCAGCATCTGCAGCAGGTCGTTACCGTTTTCAACTTCTCCGGCCAGTGTCAGATCGCTGCATTCTGCCAACAAATCTTTAAGGCCACGTCGCACCAGGGGGTGATCTTCTGCCATTACCACGCGTATCATGTGCACTCCATGTCAGCAGGATTATTATCAATTTTCTTGTCGTCACCGTAAGGCAAATGCGCTACCACGCGGGTGCCTTCCCCCGGGCGGCTCTCAATGGACAGGGTGCCACCCAATAACTGGCAGCGTTCGCTCATGCCCAGCAATCCATAACGGCCACGTTGCTGGCCCGCGGGTGCGGGTAAAATGCCGTCTCCGTTGTCTTGTACCGTGACAATCAATTCCGAGCCGCTGTCTTGTACGCTAACATCCACGCGAGTGGCATTGGCGTGACGGGCCACATTGGTGAGCGCTTCTTGCGTAATGCGAAACGCCGCCGTCGCCACACTGCCGGTGCTGCCCAGTTCGCCTTCATTATCGAGGTAAAGTGAATAGGTAAGCCCGGTGGATTCCCCAAAGCGTTGTACATGGTGCTCGATGGCTGGCCCCAGCCCCAACAAATCGAGCATGCCCGGCCGCAGATTTTCAGAAATGGCGCGTGCGGTATTGGCAGCAGAATCCACCACGGTGATGATATCGTCGATGCAGGGTTTAAGTTGCGCTGCAGGTTGATCCAGGTGGGTCAGCATACGGGTCAGGTCGATCTTGATGGCCGTGAGTGCTTGCCCCAATTCGTCGTGAATTTCGCGGGCGATGCGCGCGCGTTCCTTTTCGCGTACCTCCTGCAGGTGGCCGGTCAATTCGCGCAGCTTCTGTCGCGACGTTCGCAGCTCATCTTCGGCGTTGCGGCGTTCAGCGACCTCTTCTGACAATTGTCGGGTTCGCACTTCGCACATGTCTTGAAGGCGGGCTTGCAACAAGTGCAGTTCCAGGTTGGTGCCCACGCGTAGCAGCACTTCGGCGGGTTCGTAGGGTTTACAGATATAGTCGGCGGCCCCTGCCTGCAAGCCTTTTACGCGCGCTTCGCTGTCTTGCAGAGCTGAGAGAAAAATGATCGGTATCGTCGCCGTGTCGGGCGTGGCTTTGAGGCGGCGACAGACCTCAAAGCCATCGATGCCGGGCAGGCGTACATCCAGCAAAATCAGATCCGGCCGTTTACTACGCACTGACAGCAGGGCCATTTCGCCATCTTGTGCCTGCCGTATCACATAGCCCGCGCCCGTCATGATGTCAGATAGCAACGCCAGTGATTCGCGTGTGTCTTCGACGATCAGGATCTCAGACCCCAGGTCTGAACTGCTCAGGTTTGGCATGGCTAAGTGCCTGAAATTCCGAAAAGTTGCCACAATTCCCGATAGCGCAACGCCTGCAGATCTGCATCCAGCCGGGTAGCCAGAGCAGGGTTCTCGGTGCGAATGGCCTCTATCGCATCTTTCAGCTTAGCAGGGTTTAGTTCTTGCAGGGCCGTTGTCATTCTGGCGCGCAGGGCATCCGTGAGTTGTGAGATGTCGGCCACTTCGGCAGCGTCGGGTTGCGGGCCACTCTCTGTCTCAGCCGGGCGGTCGGGCGTTGCGAAGTGTTGTGTCAGCCAGGTTTTCAGTTGCTCTATATCAAGAGGTTTTGTCATGAAACCATCAACGCCCGCAGCGTAGGCATCGGCGCGATTTTCTGCGTAGGCATTGGCGGTCAGCATAATGATTTGCGGTTGCGGCAGATCGTCGCGCCTGCGCACCAGGCGGGTCAGTTCAATGCCACTCATGCCGGGCAGGCGCCAGTCCAGCAGTACCACATGCGGGTGCCGGTTGCCGATCATTACCAGGGCTTCTTCGGCATTGTTGGCTTCGCTGATGCGAAGGGCCAGCGGTTCGAGCAGGTCGCGTAGCAGCATGCGAATTTCAGCTGTGTCATCGACAATCAGCACCTGATCCCGCTGTTCTGGAGGCGCTGCTGCCGGCATCACTGAGGTGGGGAGCTGTTCCGTCTGTTTGTGCGAGTTATCGTTTACGCCGTTGTCTTTTGCCACAGGATGCAGGGTAGGGGTGTCGATTGGCTGCCCGGTGTGGTTTTTTGAGAGATCAAGAATGTCGCTGATCATATTCAGCAGGCGGGTGCCTGAGCGTTCAATAACGCCCAGATTACGCTGCTGACGTTCATTCAGGCCCGGTTCGCTCAGCATCAGGCGCGAATAGCCAAGAATGGCGTTGAGCGGTGTACGTAATTCATGGCTCATCTGTGCCAGAAACTCGGTTTGGGTGCGGTTGGCGGTTTCCGCCTGGATGCGTGCTTCAAGCGTGGCGTCGATCTGGCGGTTTTGCGTCTCGACCATTTGCTGCAAGCTGCTATAGAGTCGCGCGAATTCGTCTTTCAACGGGTGGGTCATGGCGGTGGTGGCTTCGGGATTACCAGCGCTGACGGCAATGGCGTAGGATTCCAGCGATTTGAGCGGGCTCAATACCCTGCGCCAGAATAAAAAATACAACAGCAAGGTCAGCACAATATCGGTGATCAATATGCTGGCGGCAAAAAAGAGCGCCACCTTGCGGAGGTCGGCCTGCATGAGGTCGCCGCTCATGAATACCGTTAGAGTACCAATGTGTCTGTCATTGACAACGATATCACGCTCAGCGCTTTGCAAACCGGGTTCGTCAAAGTCGTTGACCGGCGTTTTGACGATATGCCATTGCTCGCCGCGTTTGAGCACGAAACTGTCCTTGCCATGGCGTACCAAGACACCATAAACCTGCTGATCACGCAGGGTGCTTTGCATGATGTCGTGCACTTGCTTGAATTCAAAGCCCCACACCGGCTGCGCAATTTCGAGCGAGAGTTTATCTGCCGTCAATTGCAAATGGTGATCGAGATGGTTGATCTGCTGGCGCGCATAAGCCTGATTACCCAGATAGCCAAGCAGGCACAGCACCAGTGTAATGGTGGTCACCATCGCAACAATGGCCGAGGGCAAGAGTGAGCTTGTTGCCGTCCTTCCCACAGGGGCTCCTTGAACGCTATTCGTATCCTGTGAATGTGCGCGTGGTGTGTTGTCAGCGAGCGGTCTTAAAGTGCGACGACTGAAAAAGCAGTCCCACAAAAAGCGATCCCACAAAAAGCATAGCAGTATTCGTCAGCGACGCTATGGGCGGCACGGGAGCGGATCAACGCAATGGAAGAAGGGAAGATAAAATTGCCACCTCCGTGTGGCTGTTGGGGTATAAGCCCCGGATGTACTCGCGAACGCTTGCCAGATGCGCGATTATACCGGCGGAGGTAAGGGGCCGGGTGCGTTCTATTCGCTGGCAAACGCAAACAGGTGGCTAAACCTGTGGTAAGGGTCGGCCTTTGACATGGTCAGTGTCGAAGTTCGATTCCGAATCCTTGCGCAACGAATTAGAAACTTTTCGCGCATGTCCGTCTGTTGTGGTTGTGTAACGATTGTTTACCGTTATTTTCGCGCCATATTACGGGCGATGGCTTGCAGCTCCTGCTCGCCGTCTTGCACCTTTTGCAACACCTCATCGGCCTTGTCGATCGACAGGCCCAGTTCATCCCACATTGCATCGGGGATCGGCTCGGCCGGGCCGGACACCATGCCATTGCGTCGCAACAGCTGGGTCGCAATAAATAACAGTTTGCTATAGGTTTCATGCTTGCTGTGATGAGACGGGCTGCCCTGCCAACGCAAGGCGCCGACCACTTCTTCGGGCATCTGCCAGCATTCCATCAATTGGCTGCTGATCTGCTCCCGCGTGATATCCAGCACATGACGCTCGACATATTCGTGGCTCAAATGCGGGTTCGCCTCAAGGTGGCGATTGATCACGTCAAAATAGGGCGGGAACACATGCGCCAACACCAGATAGCCGTAGTTGTGCAGCAACCCCGCCAAATAGCACAAGCCCACCTGTGGGCGTTGTTTGACATCGATGGCCTTGGCGAGGCCGTCCATGGTGGCGGCGGCATACACTGACTGCACCCAATAGGCGTTTACGCCATAGGTGCCATCTTTTGGTACTTCGAGGGCGCGCCCCAGGGCCAGGCCCAACGCCAGGTTGATCACCAGATCAAAGCCCAATACGCGCACAATCGCATCGCGTACCGAATTGATACCATTGGGCGCCGCATAATAAGGGGATGCCGCCCAACTCACCACTTGCGCCGCCAGGCTGGGGTCGCGCTCGACCAGTTTCACCAGATCGTTGATGCCGGCGTTGGGGTTCAGGCGCAGGTTAATGATTTTCTCGGCGGTGTCGGGCAGGGGCGGCATTTCGAGGGTTTGTTCAAGGCGTTGCTTGATGCGCAGCGTCGTGAATTTCTGCACGGCCTGATGGATGGCCGCCTTGTCATCGCTGTCTTTCTCGCGCAATTGCGTGAGGGGAATGGTGAACCGCTCCACCTTGGCCTGCTGCACGAGTTTGCGAAATTCCGGTTGGCTCAGCGCCAGGCACGAATCGCTGCCGGGCACTTCCAGGTAGACACGGTCCTGTTGCAGCAGGCGCTCATCGACGATCAGGGTGACATCATTGAGAATCGGCAGCGTCGCCAGGCTGTCCACCCCATGTTTTTGCGCCAGCCGGCGCAGATCTTCGGGGGGCAGCGCTTGCAAGTTGCGACCTTGCATTTCACACAAACGGGTCAGGTCGATCAGGGTATCGGCAGGTACCAGCACTTGCTGGCGACCCATGCTGTCACCCAAAATGACCATTACGGCGACTTGTTCACGGGGCAGATTGGCGGTAGCGCGCAAACGATGCATACGACGTGTCGTTCCTTCCACCAGTTGATAGGCAATACCTTGTTGATTCAGGGATTTTTCAATACTGGCGGGTATAGTCATGATGTGCCTCAGCGCAGATAGGCTTTGCTCTTGCCAGAAGCTTAGTTGCCAGACAGCCCCTTCGCCAGCCAGATTTGTGTGTCTTTTGTACAGTATCAGGATGTCATTTATAGTCTTTTTGTGGGTGGCTGTGAGTGACCGGCACGGGCATGATTGCATGCGATTAGCCTAAGGAGCACACCCTATGACAGGACATCTGATTTTCGACACTTTGCTGTTCGCCATTTTTGGTTTCGCCGTGTTCACGGTGGTGACTTTGTTGTTCGTGGATGCGCCGTATGGACGCCATCAGCGCGCTGGCTGGGGCCCCAGCATCAATACGCGTCTGGGCTGGATTCTGATGGAATCGCCAGCCTCATTGGTGTTTTTTTACTTCTATATCACCGGCCCCAATGCCACCGCGATCCCCTGTTTGATCCTGCTCGCCATGTGGCAGCTGCATTACTTTCATCGCTCGTTTATCTACCCGTTTCAGATTCGCGTTAAGCCCAACGCCACGACACCGCTGTTGGTGATTCTGTCGGGGTCGACGTTTTGCGCAATCAATGGCTATCTCAACGGGGCCTATGTCAGCCACTACGCGCCGCATCTCAATAACGACTGGTTAAGCGACCCGCGCTTTGCCATCGGGGTGGTGGTGTTTCTGGCCGGGTATTATCTCAACAAGCGTTCCGACCAGATCCTGCGCAATTTGCGCACGGGTAACGAGAGCGGGTACAAGATTCCTTATGGGGGTGGGTTCCGCTGGGTATCGATGCCCAATTATCTGGGTGAGATCATCACCTGGACAGGCTTTGCCATTGCCGCCTGGTCGCTCGCAGGCGTGTCGTTTGTGGTGTTCACCATGGCCAATCTGGTGCCACGGGCGCTGGCCAATCACAAATGGTACCGCGACACCTTCGCCGATTACCCGGCCGCTCGCAAGGCGATTTTTCCGGGCATTTTATAGCGTTAGCGCCGTAAAAACGAAGCCCTAAAAACGAAAAGAGTAACGGCACTATTGCACGGCTTGGCATTGGTGATGGCGGGATTGAACGGGGCCTCGCCCCGTCAGCCTGCAACCTCGACCAGCAGTGAATTGCCGACCATGCGTGTGACCAGCGTCGAGGTGACTTTAAACACGGTTTCTGCAATCACCCAGTGGCCGTCCGCTTTAATAAAGTGATCCTCATAAAAGCCGCCCAGTTGCGTGATCGTGCCGGTTTGCTGGTTGATCTGGTGAAAATATAAATCCCAGGTGGCGCGCGCCTCGCTGGGTGATTGCCACTCAATCTGAGCGTTTTGCCCATGGTGCATGTCGATAATGTGTGGGTGGTAAGCCATTTTGTGAAAAATATCGAGAAAGGCCTCGCGATCGGTAAAACGCCCAATCACACCGTAATCAATCAGTACCTCACCCGCCGCAAAGCAACTGCGTAGTGCAACAACATCCTTGCTATCACAGGCGTGAAAATAACGCGCCTTTAAATGGCGTATGGCTTCGATATCTTCCATGCGCTGCAGCCGCAGTGCAACATTCTGCATAAGAGAGGGGGCTTGCATAAGAGTGGGGTCCTGTATAAGAGGGGTGTCCTGCATAAAGCAAACTCATCATGGGGCATTGATTGCCCCATTGTTTATGCTCGCAAATCGTAAAGCAAGGTCAACATGATGATGGCTGAGATGCCCACCACAAAATTCATCGGAATGCCGACTTTGATAAAGTCAGAAAAACGGTAATTGCCCGGGCCGTACACCATCAGATTGGTTTGATAGCCGATGGGCGTTGCAAAACCGGCAGACGCACCAATCATCACGGCAAACACAAACGGTTCCACATTCAAGTGGGCGCGGGCCGTCATTTCGAGGGCAATGGGCAGTGTGAGCACCGCCGCTGCATTATTCGATAGAATTTCGGTCAATAAGACCACGGTAATATAAGTGAGCACCAGAATTTGCAAAGGATTGCCTGCACTCACACTGACGACCGTATCGGCAATAAACGCGGCCACGCCGGTTTTTTGCAGTGCAGTTCCCAGCGCAAAGGAAGCTGCAATCGTGAGAATGACGGTCAAATCCACACTCTTCAAGCCTTGGTGCGCGGTGCAACAGCGACTGACAATCATCGCCGCTGCCCCTAACAGTGCTGCTTCCAGCATGGGCAGCACGTCAAAGCTGGCCAGCCCGATAATGGCCAGCAGAATGGCCCACGCAGCCAGTGCGCGTTCATGGTGAGGCGGTTCTTCATCGAGATCGTTGACCAGCAGAAAATCCTTTGTATGGCGTTGCCGAGGTGCAAATTCAGGGCGCGCTTCCAATAGCAGGCAATCGCCGACCTCCAGCCGAATGCTGCCCAGGTTGCCAGACACACGCTCTCCGTTACGCGCCACCGCAAGCACGGCGGCCCCATAACGATCGCGGAAATTGGAATCACGAATGGTTTCACCAATACAGTCGGTGTGGGGTGAAATCACGACTTCTACCAGTTGACGTTCGGCGCGGGTCTGTTCCATGACGGGCCGTTCATGATGCGCCGACCCCACTATGCCGTTGATCCGCAAAAGATCCGAGATGGCTTGTACATCACCTGCAAAGACCAGACGATCGCCGCCACATAGTTTTTCGTCTGGTGGTACGGCGGTGAGAATTTTGCCCTCGCGTTCGATTTCGATCAGAAACACGCGTTTAAGATGACGTAGCCCCGCTTCGACAATGGTTTTGCCCACCAAGGGGCCGTTGTGGGCGACGGCGACTTCCAGCGTAAATTCGCGCATATTGCCAAACGCTGTGTCATCACGGCGATCGGGCAGCGCGCGAGGAAACCACCAGAACATGAAAAAACCAGCGATGATGGCCACAGGCAACCCAATCGGTGTGATATCAAATAACGAGAACCCTGGGTTGCCCGTCAATTGCTGATATTGTCCGTTTACCACCAGATTGGTACTGGTGCCTATCAAGGTGATGGTGCCGCCGATAATGGCGGAATAACTCAGTGGGATCATCAGCTTTGACGGAGCGATATCGATTTTCTTGGCCCAGGCGCTAACGGCGGGGATCATGGTGGCAACCAGTGGCGTGTTGTTGAGAAAGGCACTTAACCCGATAACGGGTGCGATGATGCGCAGTTGCGCCATGCGCGCCGTGCTCGGGTGCCCCAACAAATACTTGACCACCAGATCCACCCCACCGGAAGCATGGATGCCTTGCGCCACCACAAACATGGCAGCCACTGTCAACACGCCTTCATTGGCAAAACCAGAAAAGGCTTCTTTGGAATTGAGCACCCCTGTCAGGGTCAATACCAATAGCACGCCCATCATGATCAAATGCGGCCCGACACGTGAAAGCGCAAGTGTCGCCAGTGCGCCCGCCGTTAATGCCAGTGACAACCAACCCTGCCATTCCATTCTGTAACCCTCTTTTCATCAAGCGCAGCAGGGTAAAGCCTAGACCATCGCTTGCAGAATAATAAATACGTCTATTTTTATACGCTCACAGAATAAAGCACGCGTTTGCGCCTTCAAGTCAGTGACCTTTGCCAAGATTCTGTTTTACCATGCTTTTTTTGGCCGCAAGGCTGCCATTATGAGTGAGACAGAGGTTTGCCATGCGTGTGTTCTCAAAGTGTATTCTCCCCGTCCTGGCCCTGACATTCACCCAGCCAGCCTGGGCCGGTAAAGCCGCAACGCCCCTGGGTTGGTCGGGCGAAGTAGGCATTGGCTACATGGAAAAATCGGGCAACAGTCGTTCCACCAGTTTTAATGGCAAGAGCAAAGCCATACGCGAAGGCGCGCAATGGCGTAATACCTATAAACTCGAAGGTGCCAACGAATCGGCCGAAGATGTACGCACCGATGAAAACTACTTCGCCGCCACGCAGGCAGACTACAAAATGGGGGACGATGCCTATTGGTTCGCCTTATTGGAATACACCGATGATCGCTTCAGCGGTTTCGACTATGAAAGCAGCATCACCTTTGGTTATGGCATCAAGCTGATCAATGACATCGGGCATAGCTGGGCGGTTGACGCAGGTTTGGGTTATCGCCGCAGCGAAGTGTCACTGGTCGATGACACCGAAGAAGAAGCGGTCGCCCGTCTGGGTACACGTTACAAGCTCAAAATCACAGATACTACCGTTTTTGAAGAGGAAGCCAGCAGTGAGATTGGCGAGCAGCGTACCGTGAGCAAATCCCTTACCCGCTTGAAGTTCAATATCAATGCCAGCCTGTGGGCTAGCCTTGCCTATGAGATCAAACATACTACCGATGCGCCCTTAGGGGTGTCGTTATCCAGCAACAATACGGTGACGACGGCGAAAAATTCCGACCGCACCACCAGTGTTGGCCTCAATTACACCTTCTAACCCCATGCGTTTATAAGAGGAGATGCACATGAAATTATGGCTGGTGACTGGCGCTGTTTGCATGGCGCTTGCCGTCGTGCTGGGCGCATTCGGTGCGCATGCGCTCAAGAATCGACTACCGGCAGATTTGCTCGCGGTCTATCACACCGGTGTGGAATACCATTTTTACCATGCGTTGGGCTTACTTTTAGTAGGGATAATCGCCGGGTTTTACCCGCAAGCGGGCGGTGTGCAATGGGCGGGTGCGTTGCTGCTGGCAGGCATTGTCGTGTTTTCTGGAAGCCTGTATGCCCTCTCGCTGAGTGGCGTGCGCGTGCTTGGCGCTATAACGCCGTTGGGCGGCGTCGCGTTCATTGCTGGCTGGGTGACGCTGGCGGTGAGTGTCTGGCGTGCGAGTGAGTGAGGGTAGCTGCATTTAGGTTAGCAACATAACGCCATAACCGTGCACTGCGCGGCGATCGTGTAATAGGCGTAATTTTTCTATGGATTAGGATGCAAACCACTCGCACCATCATTCTGTGAGGGCTCGTCTATACTGCTCCAGACGGAGATTTATTAGACAATCCTCAGGAAACTGCATGGTGATAAATGGGTGGCCAAGACACGCCGTCGCCAAAAGCTTGATCGCTTTTGTCTTGGCCTTTTTTACCGAAATGGTGTGCAGTGCGGTAGTCGAGATCGACGAGAGCAAACCGCTCCTCACACTCGATTCGTATACTCAATATTGGATCGATGACAGTGTTGCCGCCACGTTGGACGATGCGCGTAAAGCGCATTCCAGTGGAAAGTGGCGCGAGGTCGGCAACCAGAGCATATCCTTTGGTTTCAAGGATTCGGCTTACTGGTATCACTTCAAATTACGCAGTCTTTCCCCAAACTCGCTGCAAAAACTTCTTGAAATATCGTACCCCTCGCTAAATGAAATTGACTTTTTCGTGCTTCGCGACGAGCAAGTCATTCAGCACCATAAACTTGGCGATGAACTGCCGTTCGACAAGCGGATTTTCGATAACGAGAATTTTATTATTCCCATGGCGCTTGCGCCACATGACACACTAGATGTGTATTTTCGTGTACACAGTAGCGGCTCCATGCAATTCACCATCACCCTATGGGACCCGCAAACCTTCACCGAAGAGCTGGAAGACCGTACGCTGGTGATGGGTTTGTATTACGGCATCATGGTGGTCATGATGCTCTACAACCTGCTTATTTTGATTTCGGTACGTGATATCAACTACCTCTATTACGTGTGTTATGTGTTCTGCGTGGGTATGTTGCTATTCGGGCTCAATGGTTTTAGCTTTAAATATTTTTGGCCCAATGCCATTCGCTGGAACGAGACCAGTACCGCCATCGCGCTCAATGGCGCAGCGATATTCGCGTGTATCTTTACCCGCAATTTTCTCAGCATGCGCGAGAGCCGACCGCTTCTGTCCCGCATTTTGTCCGTTATTGCGTTGGCAGGCTGTATTTCCAGTGTGTTGGCATTTTTTGTCGCCTATGGAAAAATCATCTACTCGGCGCTGGGTGTATTGTTTCTCACGGTATTTTTCTGCCTGGTGGCGGGGTTTGTGCGGTGGAAGGATGGATTCCGGCCGGCACGTTACTATACCGTGGCATGGTCGTGTACCTTGCTGGGTGGATTTATCAATGCACTCTCCAAATTTGGCATTCTGGAGCTGAATTTTTTTACCGCCTATAGTGCTCACGTGGGTTCAGGCCTGGAGGTGATACTGCTCTCCCTCGCGCTTGCAGACAGAATCAATACCGAGCGTGAACTGCGGGAACGCGCGCAATCGCAGCTGGTAGACACTCAATCCAGTGCGTTGCGCCACTTGCAGCAGTATGAAAATCTCTATACCACAGCGTCGCAGGGCTTATTCGTACTGGATGGTGATGGCTTCATTATTAAGGCAAACCCCAGCTTTGCTCGCCTCGTTGGTGTCCCGTTAGACGAGCTGAATATCTTTAAAATGGGTGGCGACAACGGCGTTGCTCGACAGTGGAAGTTGGCCGACTTTATTCTCGACCTTGCTGAGAATGTTGACGAGAGTAATGAGCGTGGCAATCTGAAACGTCGTGGAAAATCAGTGGATGGCAAGCCCTTTTGGTGTGCCATTACCATGAATCGGGAACACGTCGCAGCTGTTGACGTGGCGGGAAGCAGCAATGAACAGATCAATGGTTCGATTATCGATATTACCGCCAACGTCGATATTGAAGAAGCCTTGCGTGAGCGCCAGGCGGCCGAAGCTGCGGCCGCTGCCAAAGGAGAATTTCTCGCGACGATGAGCCATGAAATCAGAACGCCCATGAACGGTGTATTGGGCATGGCCGAATTGTTGCGAAGCACCGAGCTAGACCCACAGCAAGAACGTTATGTGAGTACCATTCAGAATTCGGGCTCAGCCCTGCTGGGTGTCATTAACGATATTCTCGATTATTCAAAAATTGAATCAGGCAAACTTGAAATCGAAAATATTGATATTGCCCTGGTCGAGTTGATCGACGATTGCGCGTCGGTGTTGTCATTTAAATCGGAAGCCAAAAATGTTGGTTTCTACCTGGCGGTCGACCCCGATGTGCCCGCCATCATCCAGTCTGATCCGGTACGCATTCGTCAGGTGTTGCTCAATCTGTTGAGTAATGCGTTCAAATTTACCGACGAGGGCTATATTGTTCTGTCGGTCACTGCCCCGGATAATCGCTATCTGCGTTTTGGTGTAAAAGATACGGGAATCGGTTTGAATCCGTCGCAAATCGATAAGCTATTCAAGTCCTTTGCTCAAGCGGATACAACCACTTCCCGAAAATATGGTGGTACTGGTTTGGGGTTGGTAATCTGTAAAAAATTGGTAGAGCTGATGGGCGGCGAGATTGGTGTGCGTAGCACGCCAGGTGAAGGCTCAGAATTCTGGTTCACCATTGAGCGGCACAGCGAAACCTCAATGACGGTAAGCGCTGCAGCACCCGCAACGTCTTTGTGCCTGGTCACGCCCGACGTAAATTTATGGGCCCACTACGCACCACGTTTGCTCTCACAAGATCCCGCTGCGCAACATGTGGTTTCCGTCGCCGCTATCCATGATGTGGTGCAAAACCCTGCTGCGAAGACGTTTATTGTCGATGAATCCTGTGCGGCCAGCTTCGCAACAGAATTTCTCGGCAAGTGTCCGCAAGCTTTTTATTATGTGCTGGCGTTTCCCTCGCATGTGGCGGAGCTATCCAAGGTGCACGGTTCGCATCGCGTGTTGGAAAAGCCGTTAATGTGGCGAAGTATCGCGCATGTGCTGGCGGCAAAAGTGCCGAGTATCCCTGCACCCACCGTGTCGGTTGTGCAAGATCGGCTTAACGGCAAGCGCTTTCTGGTGGCAGAAGACAATAAAGTCAACCAAATGGTTATCAAAGGCTTTCTCGAAAAATTGGGTGCTCAAGCCAGGGTGGCCAATGATGGGCAGGAGGCGGTTGACAGATTCAAGCGCGATTATGCCGATATCGATGTCGTGTTGATGGACGTGGAAATGCCGAATTTAAACGGCTTTGAAGCGACCCGGGAAATTCGTCTGTTTGAGCAGGCGAATCATCTGCCTCACAAACCTATTGTCGGGTTGTCTGCGCATGTGTTGGAACAATTCCATATTGAAAGCGCCGAAGCTGGGATGGATGGCTTTTTGTCAAAGCCGGTGACGATGGCGCAACTGGCTACGCGTTTTGGGGATACAGCCGCTGACTAGCGGACACCTTGTGTTGCAATTTTTCAATAATTGCAGCAATCGCCGGGCGCGCCTCGGGAATGGGCAGAAACATCCATATGTGCAGCATTTCTGGATATTCATGGTAGTCCAGCGCAACGCCCTGTTCCTCAGCCAGAAGTTGCAAGCGTCGGCAATCGGGCAGGAAGACATCATGCGTGCCAATAAATAACGTCACAGGTGCGAGCCCGTTCAGGCGCCCATAGATAGGGCTTATTCGGGGATGTCGGGGGTCAAGCGCGCCTGCGAACAGGTGGCCTGCGTAGGTCAACCCGGTAACACCTAACACAGGGTCCAGGGCGTCGATCGCAGCGATATCCGGGTTGGTCATGCTGGCATCCAGCCAGGGGGATAACAGCAGTATCTGCTTGGGCTGGGGCAGACGTTCTTCCAGCAAGCCCTGCGCCAGGACCAGGCATAAGCCGGCGCCGGCGGAGTCACCCATTAACGTCACATGTGAGGGGCCCACCCGGTGACAGAGCGCCTGATAGACTGATAACACCATAGGGAACGCATCAGTCACAGAAAATTCAGGTGCCAACGGGTAGTCAGGAATGATCAACGTGCAATCGATCTGATCCACTAAATGGGCAAAAAAGGCCCAATGCTCGGGCGCCAACCCGTTGAAGTAGCCACCGCCATGAAAATACATCACATGTGTCTTGCTGCTCGAATGCTTGCGCGCAAACGACCAGACTGCATGGCCATACGTTTCTTGACAACTGATCGCATATTTTTTGTATTGCTTGGGCGTAGGAGGGCGGCGCACCTGCTTCCAGCGGCCTTCGGCCATATTTTGCTGTAGCTGATTAAACTTGATTTTTGTTTTTGTTAGCTTTGCAAGGGCAGCGAGCGCTTTGCTGCGTAAACTGGACATAATGTGTCGTTCCAAGCACGCCTGAATGCCATATTGCGCGCATTTCAGAACATGAAGCAAAAGCATATAAGAGGAATGCTTTCATTTGTTTTCTATTTTGTCGTCGATCATACCGGTTTGATGGTTTTCTGTGAAGATATGAAATCGTTGGGTTTATGTAACCCGGGATTCATCAAGGAGCCCAATCTTTTTCGTTTATGTGAACAGAGCACTGGACTTGTTATGGTGGGGACTGTTTGTGACTGGGCGGTCAATGTGTGGAGTTGTTGCGCGTGGGTCGCATCGACAACTTCAATGGGCAAATGCTACGTAAGAGTCGTGTGGATTATTTATTGGCTCTCGACATTCTTATAATTAGTAATTTGCGCGTGCTCTGGCATCCATTCTGGCGGCATAAATAGATACCTCAATTTGTTACCCATACCTTTTTGTTCAGCGGTTTCCATAATCAATTTCCCGCTCATTCTAAGCGCCATATAGGCTGGATTCCAAGAATGCACGGGGTCTTTGACGCCGTAGATCGCTTGTTCTTTCTCGGGTTCAAATGTGCCAAATAGACGATCCCACACAATTAGAATGCCACCGAAGTTCTTATCGATATATTGTGGATTACTGCCGTGATGAACACGATGGTGAGACGGGCTGTTAAATATTTTATCCAAAATTCCGAATGACCGAATCTGTTCTGTATGCACTAAAAATTGAAAAGCGGTGTTCAACACTGTTTGAATGGCAATATCCTCTAAATCGAAACCAAGCAACGCCATTGGCAACCAGAAAATCCAATGTATGAAGGGGCCCGTCCAGGTATTCCGCAAACCGGTGGTATAGTTAAAAGTGGGTGAAGAATGATGTGTTTCGTGGGCAGACCAGAAAATTTTGGTGCGATGGCTGATGCGATGAAAAACGTAGTAACAAAAATCGTCAACCACGATGAGTAAAGGGAAAATCCAGAGCGGTGCAGACTCCCCTCGAAACAGCGCACTCCATCCACGTGGTAAATCGAATATTGCGATAGATTTCGCAGCAGCCAACACCTGCGCGGCATAAATTTGTGCAATTCCAGAAGCAACAGCAAATCCAACGCCGATCGAAATGTTTAGCAGTGCGTGACGAAACTCATGAGGCTTACCATTTACAACGCGAAGAATATATTCTGCTAGAACGCCGATAGTGTAGAGCCAAAATACATAAACAATGGTGTGCTCCATGTCGCTATTCTCCAATGCATCCTTTTAGTACACCGCTTGCAGCCTTTCCTGCTCGACGTTATTTGCTAATTCAAAATTGATGGCTTTTACCGCGACGGTGCACTGACGATGAACAAGTCAAATGCATGACCTGGCACGCCTCTGCGGTATCGAGTGCGCGTTTGCGAACATGAAGTGAAAGCTTATATACGAAATGCTTTCATTTGTTTTCCATTTTGTCGTTGATCATACCGGTTTGATGGTTTTCTGTGAAGATATGAAATCGTTGGGTTTATGTAACCCGGGATTCATCAATGCCCTAATCTTTCTCAATTATGTGAACGGAGCCCTGGACGTGAGCTAGATAAAGCAAGAATGACTTAATGGTCACAGCTTGATGGCCAAAAGGCGTGGCTAGCGCCGCCAATATCATTCGCATGTTATGCTCGGCGCAATTTGCAGGGAGGGTACACCATGATCGTCAATTTCAACTGGCAAAAGCTGCGTGAGAGCCATGAAGGCTATTTGTTGGCGCTCGACATACTTATGTTGTGGCTACTGACGATCAATCTGGTTTGGTATTTTCTGGATGTGCTGTTTGGGGTTGCGCTGGTGCGTAACGCCCTGGATCAGGTAATGCCCTCGTACAGCAGTATTTATGCACGCGACATTCACCCTAATTTCGTGTTGTACGATTTGGGCTTTCTCGCCATTTTTCTTGCTGAGTTCTTTTTCCGCTGGGGGCTGGCGATTAAGCAGCGCACCTACCATCGTTGGTTTTTCTTCCCCTTTGTGCATTGGTATGACGTGCTGGGGTGCATTCCTCTTGGTGGGTTTCGTTTGCTGCGTTTGCTTCGCGTCTTTTCGATCATTTACCGTTTACACAAACTGGGCATTATCGACTTTCGACAGAGCGCATTGTTGCGTGTGGGAGAAAAATACTACCGTATTCTGGTAGAAGAGGTTTCTGACCGGGTAGTTATTAACGTGTTGGAGGGTGTACAAAGCGAAATCGATACTGGCGGGGATGTCTCGCGTCGGCTGGTCGATGCCATTCTGCGGCCGCGACGCGACGTGATCGTGCCCTGGTTGGCCTCACGCCTGGGGCAGGGGTTGCGGCAATCGCTGGAACCACGGCGCGATGAAATTGGCCGTTATGTGCGAAACACGGTGCACAAGGGGCTGAACGACAGTGAAGAACTACAAAATGTCTCGCAGATTCCGATGGTCGGCAGTTATCTCGAAGCCCGTCTGGAAAAAGCCATTAGTGAAATCGTTCATAACATTGTGATGCAAATTGCCGCAGACCTGGATGGAATCGAAGATGACCACTATCTTCAGCAATTGTCCGGGATGCTGTTTGATGCACTGCTCGAACCCCATGAAGCCATGGGTCTGGCCATGCGGGACACCTTGTTGGACAGTCTCGAGATGATCAAGCAGCAGGTGGCCGTGCAACAATGGAAGCGAAGCGATGCAGGGCCTGTTGCCCAACAGGCGGCAGGCAGTCAAGGTTGATGCGCACGGATACCCAGCGTTTACGGAAATAGCGCAACGGATTTGATCTGTGCCCACACCTTCATACCAGTTTGCAGATTCAGATGACGAGCGGAACGTGCTGTGATACGCGATAATAACGGTGTGCCTGCGGCATCCAGTTTCACCAATAAATGGGCCGGATTGTCGGTTGCCGCCATTTCACAGACGTGGGCTTCCACGGCATTTAAAATACTGGTGTCCTGGTGTCGCACCAATGCCAGGCTGACATCACGAGCCATGACACGACAGCGCACGGGTGTGCCCACCGGTTTGTCGCGCTGGCTCACATAAATATGCCCCCCTGCAAAATCCAGGCGCATCAAATGATCATCTTCGTTTTGCGAACCAATAACGGCGGTAATCACGACTGCGGCGTCGTCGGTGTAATGGCCGGGTAAATCCAGGCGGGTGAGCGTCTCATTGAGTGGGCCTGTGGCAAGGACGCGTCCTTGCTCAAGAATCACCAAATAATCGGCCAGTTGTGCCACTTCATCAGGGGCGTGGCTGACGTAAATCACCGGAATATTCAGTTCATCATGCAGGCGTTCAAGATAAGGCAGAATCTCGCGTTTTCGCCGCACATCGAGGGCAGACAGCGGTTCATCGAGCAATAATAGGCGTGGTTGTGCCAACAATGCGCGGGCAATCGCCACGCGTTGACGTTCACCGCCTGAGAGGGTGCTAACGCGTGCATTGAGCTGCTTTTCAATGCCCAGACGTTCCGCCATTTGGGTCATGGTATGCGTGCGGGCCGCCGGGACGTGTTTGCGCATGCCAAATTGCAGGTTGTCACGCACATCAAGATGGGGGAATAAGCTGGCTTCCTGAAATACGTAACCGATGTCGCGCTGATGTGGCGGTACGAAAATACCACGCGCGCTGTCCTGCCAGCATTCACCGTTAAAGCGAACGATGCCACTGGCACGATTTTCCAGCCCGGCCAGTATGCGTAAGCAGGTGGTTTTGCCACAACCGGAGTGCCCGAACAACGCCGATACGCCCACCCCCGGTAGTGTCAGGTTCACGTTTAACTCAAATCCTGGCAGCGTGAGTGTGACAGTAGCTTCAATCTGGCTCATTCGTGTCTGCTCAGCGGTCTGTTCAAGGCGAAAAGTGCTAGCAGTACCAGAAATGAAAACACCAGCAACCCGCCTGAGAGCCAATGCGCTTCGGTATATTCCAGGGCTTCAACATGATCATAGATTTGTACTGACAACACTCGGGTTTTGTCTGGAATATTGCCTCCTATCATCAAGACGACACCAAATTCGCCGAGGGTGTGTGCAAAGCCCATGACGGTAGCCGTTATAATGCCGGGTCTCGCCAGTGGCAGGGCCACGCGAAAAAAGGCTTCAGTGGGCGATGCGCGTAATGTGGCGGCCACTTCGAGCGGGCGTTTGCCGATGGCTTCAAAGGCATTTTGCAACGGTTGCACGACAAAGGGCAGGGAATAAAAAACCGATGCGATAACCAGACCTGCAAACGTAAAGGGCAGCAGGCCCAGGCCTATCGCTTGGGTCAATTGACCAATCGGCCCCTGCGGCCCCATGGCTATCAGAAAATAAAAGCCGATAACGGTCGGTGGCAGCACGATGGGTAGCGCCACGATGGCAGACACAGGCCGTTTGAGTCGGGAGGGTGTGTGGGCCAACCACCACGCCAAGGGAATTCCGATCAATAGCAACAACAGTGTCGTCAGGCTGGCCAGTTTTAACGTCAGCCATAAGGCGCCCAGATCCTGCGCTGTCACTCGTTTACCTCATAACCGTACTGTCGAATCAGTTGGCGGGCTGGCGGGCTTTTCAGATAGGCAAGAAATGCAGTGGCGGCAGCGTTGTGTTCGCCTTTTTTCAATAAAATGGCATCTTGCTTGATCGCGGGGTAGAGGGTTTGGTCGACAACCCAACCCGAGCCCTGGGTGAATTTTCCATTCTGCATGACCTGCGACATTGCGACAAAGCCCAGCGCTGCATTGCCCGTGCTGACAAATTGCAGGGTTTGCGTAATATTTTCGCCCTGCACCAAACGGGGTTGCCAGCGCTCATAAAGGCCCATGTTTTTCAATACCGATACTGCGGCCGAACCATAGGGTGCTGTTTTAGGATTGGCAATGGCTAAATGCTTGGCCTGGCTGTCGGTGAGCACTTCTTTAAGCGTGCCGGTGCTGCCAGGGGTAGACGACCACAATACCAGTTGCCCGACGCCATAGGTGAATTGGGTGTCAGGCAATGCGTGGCCCTCGCTCGCCAGGCGTTGAGGGGTCGCCTGGTCGGCCGCTAGTAGCACATCATAAGGGGCGCCATGGTGGATCTGGGCATACAATTTGCCCGTGGATTCTGGTGCAATTTGCAAGGTGTGCGCGGATGTTTTTGCGAAGTCAGAGGCTAGCCTCTGGAGTGGGGTGGCAAAGTTTGCGGCGACAGCGATTAGCGCTTCACCGGCGAGTGCGGCTGGCGTCAATAGCGCCAGTCCTAACGTGACAGCTAAACGCGTTTTCATGTGGGCTTCCTGTCACCTTTTTTCACACTAACATTATAGCGAAGGGCGCAATAACAGTAGCGCTATAACGAATGAGTTATAAAGAAAGGCACTATAGGGGGCTCAACAGACCAACGCAAGTGATGCAAATCATGCCCGGTTTATTAGCTTTACAGCTTGGCCTCTTTGGGCGCCGGAAACGGAAGGATATCAGCCGATTGACGATCGAGCGTGTTCAACAATTGTCGTGCGCCCAGGCGATCGGCGCTGTCCATGGCGATGACTTTGCGCAGCATGTCGAGCCCTTCCTGATAATGGCCCAGTCGTAACTGCAAATAGCCCGCTGCTTTTAGCGTCAATAGATAGAAGCGAACAAAGCTGAAGGACATCATCACGCCCTGCGCTAAATGAATGTCGCGCAGATTGCGCCATGCTGCCGGAAAGTTGATGCGTGGCGCCACACAATCTAGTAGTTGCATGGCAACAAACAATGCCTCGTCATGACGGTGCTGGAAAAAATAATAGCGATATAAACCCAGCAGCACCGTCAAACTTTCTGGCGCCAGTTGAAAGGCTTTCAGTAACAGGGGCTCGGCGCGGTCACTGCCATTGGCATAGTGCATTTCAGCTTCAAGCAGGAGTTGTTCAACAGGGGTGGCGGTTAACACCTCGCAGTAGAGCGTGTCGACATTAAAATCCTGCAAATCCATAACCAACCTCGTGCTGTCAGCGCTCAGGAAAGGACAATGCCATCGACGAACGAAGGGCCTTGTCCGGGTTGCATTGTAGTAGGCGGCGCATAACAGGCGTTACAGAGGCGCTAGTGCCATTTCAGGCCTCTGCCAGGTGTGTTCCAGCGTAGCAATGCGTACGGCAAGCTATGCAATCGCTTTGCCAACCAGAAAGCCTTTACGTATGCCGGTTGCACGATTGTGTATTTATTGGGTTTTTGTGCAAAGAGAGGGCGGCGCCGTCGGGTGATAATCCCCACAACGGTGCAGGTCATGGGCAATCCTTGCACCATGGCGGGCAGGGCAGTAGTGCTTTGTGCTATTGGAACGCCTCATCCTGTTGCAGTGGGGTAGTCTACCTCAGGTCCAAAGTGTACGTTCAAAATCGGCCAGTGTTTTGCCTGGTTCATCTTCAAAGTGATCGAGACAGAGTTGCCAGTCGCTCATGCGATCCAAGCGAAAGTGCCGGAAGTCATCGCGCAACTCGCACCAGGCAACACACGTCCAGACTTTTCCCCAGAAATAAACGGCCAGCGGCCTGACGGTGCGTTGTGAGGTAGCGGCTTTTTCATCGCGATAAATAAAATTGATTTTGCGACGCTCATTGATGGCTTGCCGTAAATCAGGCATGGCCTGCCAGATAATAGGCGCGGTCATGTAATCCGGCGCAAATACCCGCACGCGGGCGGGCTTGTCGCGCAAGTGTTGAGGCAGTACCTGTTCGATTTTTTCTAGCGCGGATTTGATTTGTGCACGCGTTTCAGGGTCGGCCCACGCTTCCAGCATGCGCGCAGCGATCACCAGACTTTCCACTTCGCCGGCATTGAACATCAATGGCGGTATATCGAAACCTTTTTCCAGCAAGTAGCCTACACCGGCTTCGGCGCGCAGTGGTACACCACGCGCCGACAGATCTTGCAGGTCACGATACACCGTGCGATCGCTGACTTCGAGTTCGAGCGCAATTTGTGCCGCGGTGACCACTTTGCCACGGCGTAGAATTTGCACGATATGAAACAAACGATCAGCGCGGCGCATGAGCGTGTCACCTGTAATGCAAGACCCGACCGATACGCCGGGTTCGGCGGATGTTATGCCATGTTAATCCATCGTGTGCAAGCCGATGCGATTGCCTTCGCTGTCAATGAAATGGGCGATAAAACCATTACAACCGATGCCCATGCGAGGCAAAACCACCTTGCCGCCGTGTTGTTCGACGCGCACCAGTGCTGCATCAAAGTCGGTGCTGTAGAGGTAAATGCAGACGCCATCATTGGCGGGTTTGTACGGCCCGCCGTGGACAATTCCGCCAGCGCTTTGCTCATCGCTGTGCGGAAAGATCGCCATGGCAATGCCATCCATTTCTTCACGCTTGAGTTGAGTGTTGAAGACATTTTCATAGAATTGAACAGCACGATTAAAATCCTGGCTGGGAATTTCGAACCAGGTAATGATGGGGGTGGGTTTCATGGGAATAACCTCAGTAACGTTGTGTGTTAGTGGGCAATAGGCGACAAAAATGCAATATCGATGCGTCGCTTTGCCGATGTGTGTGTTCGCCAAGTGTGATGAGCGAACAAGGCCAGTATGGCGACATCCTACTGACAGCGTCTTGTCAGTAGGGTAACGACGCGTGTGTGATATTTCCCCCACAATGTGCGTGCATTTCTGGTTTGTGATAAGTGACACGTTTTTGCCTGTGCGGTTGCTAACAAAATAATATCCGACTAATATGCTAAACTATACATGAACAGTCAGAAGTGGCGACAAGCGTCGAGGAAACCAAGATGCGGTGGTCTGCTTTTTTGTGCCTGTTGGTTGCTTCGGAATTTATCCATGCTGCAGATGCGCCTTTTGCAGTCGATATCAAGGGCACCAGTCTCAAGGAGTTGATGCAATTAAAAATATCAACTCTCTCCAGAAAGTCTGAAAATGCAAGAAGAACTGCGGCGTCCGTTTCGGTACTAACGTCGGATGATATTCGACGTTTGGGCGTTACTCATATTGCAGAAGCACTTCGTTATATTCCCGGCGTCGAAGTATCGCGTTTGGAAGCCAACAAATGGTCGATCAGCATTCGTGGATTTAATTCGCGAACCGCCAACAAATTGTTGGTCATGATTGATGGCCGCAGTATCTATAGCCCCTTGTTTTCTGGTGTGCTTTGGGAAGACAAAGATGTTTTGCTAGAAGATGTTGATCGAATCGAAGTAGTGCGTGGCCCGGGTGGGGCTGCCTGGGGCGCGAATGCCGTGAACGGCGTGATCAATATCATTACCAAGCATGCTGAAAATACTCAAGGCAATCTCGTGCGTGCAGGTGCCGGTTGGGAAGATCGCGGCTACCTCGTTGGGCGTAGTGGTTGGAAATCAGGTGATAATGCGTATTCCCGTCTGTATGCCAAATCGGTTTATAGAGACGATGGCGGCACAGGTGGCCTGGACGATGACCACGGTGAAATGAATCAGGTGGGATTCCGTCATGATCAAAACCTACAGGCGGGCCAGTCACTGACGCTCCAGGGTGACCTTTATCGTCACCAGTCTGGCCCTGAGTTCCGTAACATTCAAACGCTCGGTCAGGAAGACACGGGCGGCAACCTGCTTGCCAACTGGAGCCTACAGAACGACGCCGGTTTCTCGCAGAACGCATTGGCTTACTTTGATAAAACCAGCATTAAACTCAGGGGCTTCATCGAACATAGAAACACCTGGAATGTTGACTATCAACAATCGCTGAAAACGACAATGCATCATGCCGTGTGGGGCGTCGGTTATCGAAAAACCAAAGATGAGATTGAGACTTTCCCTGCTGATTTTGTAACGCCACCCCGCCAGGGCAATGATGTCAAAAGCGTGTTCTTCAATGATGATATTGCGCTATCGCCAGAATGGCATTTTATTGTAGGCACAAAATTTGAAGACAATGATTATTCAGATCACGAGTGGCAGCCCAGTGTCAGAACGTCTTATTTGTGGGGGGACACGTTTCTGTGGGCCGCTTGGTCAAAAGCAGTGAGAACACCCACGCGCCTTGAGCGCAGCATCAGTACGATAGACGCACCTGACGCGGGCGTGGGTTTTGGACCGGAATATGTGACCTTTAAAGAACTCGGCGCGCGATTTCGCTTCTGGCAGCGTTTGAATCTGAGTGTATCGTTGTATCACGCCGATTATGAATCGCTGCTTTCCACCGAACGCACATTTCTTGATAACAATATTTATGGGAATACCGAGGGCGTAGAGCTTGCGGCTGCATTCCAAGCCGCTGACAATTGGCTGCTGAAGGCATCCTTCACGGCCATGGATTTCGATCTGACGGCGAAAGCCATCAGTGTTGACGATAGAACATTTCGGAATATTGAAGGTTCCACACCTGATTCGAGAATCGTGTTGTCTTCGCTGCTGGATATCAACAAGCAGTGGCAGTTGAACACGTTTTTACGTTATGTCGATAGTCTGGATGCTTTGAATGTGGATGCATATCTGGTCGGCGATATCACCTTGTCCTGGCGCCCCCATCAGGAGTGGGAATTTCAAGCCGTGGCAAGGCATCTGGGGGACAATCAGCATCCGGAATGGGGGCCGTTACCGGGTCGAGCCAATCAATTTACCGAAGTTGAGGCTGATTTCGTCTTGTTTGCAACCTGGAGGTTCAAATGAGACCGATTTTTTTGTATTTAACGGCACTGGTCTTCGCCGCGAGCGCCACTAATGTATTCGCCGATAGGGCCATGCGTGAAAGCCAAATGGTCGAGTATCAAATTAAGGCATCATACATCTACAATTTTTTGCAGTTCGTCAAGTTTCCCAGCGATGCTTTGCAAGCGGAAGGTGAGGTGGTTGTATGTATTGCCGGCGAAAATAGGTTTGGCAATGCATTGTATGAGTTAGATGGAGCGAAAACGTCGCAAGGCTTAATTCAGGTCGAGGTGGTAGAGCCACAACCCAATGCCGTTTATGGCAGAAAATGCAATGTGCTGTATGTCGTTGGCAATGAGGATAAGAAGGCGCGGGCGATATTGGAAAGTGTCGATCCGCGAAAAGTGCTGACCATTGGCGAAGATCAATCGTTTGTCAGCATCGGTGGGAGTATAGAGTTGTATATTGAAGACGATGTGGTTCGATTTCGTGTCAACGTGGAGCAGGTCAAGCAAGCAGATTTTCAGGTTGCCGCGCAGTTGATGGAAATGGGATCACCCCTATGACGGCCAGTGTAGTAAAGGAGTTTCCTTGGTGGCGCCGCATTCCCATTCATACCAAACTGCAGATTGGAACGGCATTGTTTGCGCTGATTTTGATGGTGGGCGGGGGTTTGTATCTCACCTGGGTCACGCAAGGCTATTTTGATGACAAGATTAAACGCGATTTATTGATGCTTTCTGAAGTCATAGCCGAAAATTCGCGGGCGGCGGCGGCTTTTTCTGATAGCGAGTCGGCTGAAAAAGTATTGTATTCGCTGAAGGCCAATGAAGGCATTGTCGCCGCTGCCATTGTGCGGGATGGGAAAATAATCGCCTCTTATCCGAACGTTAATGTGGCCGATAAATTTCTTGATCAAATTGAACGCGGTGCAGGCGTTTATGTGTCGGACAGGGGCTACGTGGTGATACAGCCCATCGTCGTTACAGATAAGGAAGTGGGTCAACTTGTGCTCGCTTCTGATCGAACCGAGTGGGTATTTGTGGAACAGCAGCTCAGAAAATTGTTTCTGGGTTTATTTGCGGGCGTCGTGATTCTGCTGTTGGTCATCTATACCGGCTTGCGATCGTTCATTACGCGCCCACTTTCGAATCTGTCTGAGTGGGCTGTCTCTGTTGCCAGGCACAAACGATTCGACGCTTTAGCCGCCAAAGAGAACGAAGACGAGATTGGCCAGCTGGTGGATAGTTTGAATACCATGCTGATAGAGCTTGAAAAACAGCAAGGGATCATCACCCTCAATCAACGCCTGACCGAAGAAATTCAGGAAAGAATGCGCGTTGAAAATGATTTGCGCGAAATGCGCACGAAAGCCGAGCAGGCCAATGAAGCCAAAACTCGATTTCTAGCCAATATGAGCCACGAAATTAGAACCCCCATGAACGTCATCATGGGGTTTATTGAAATCGTGCTGGAATCGCCGCTCAATGATGAACAACGCAAACATCTGACGACCGTGAGACGGTCTGCAAACCTGTTGCATGGCTTGTTGAACGATATTCTCGATGTATCCAAACTGGAAGAAGGAAAACTACAGCTAGAACGGATTCCATTTTCGGTGCGACAAGTGATAGGCGATATTCTGAAGACCTTTGAAATGAAGGCGAGAGAAAAGTGCTTGAGTTTTGGCGCCTATATTGATCCCAATATTCAGACTGATTTTATCGGCGATCCCCTCCGCCTCAGTCAAATCTTGATCAATCTTGTCGGCAATGCAATCAAATTCACGGAAGAGGGCAGTGTGCATATCGAGGTGGTGAAAGATCCTGACGAGAGTTTGATTTTTAGCGTCGTCGACACGGGTATCGGAATCGCAGCGGATAAAATCGATTATGTGTTTCAGAATTTTGCACAAGCCGATACGTCGGTGAGCCGAAAGTACGGTGGTTCCGGGTTGGGCACGACCATTTCCAAGCAATTGGTAGAGCTGATGGGAGGGCATATTTGGGTCGAGAGTGAACCCGATATTGGTAGCACCTTTGCGTTTCGAATTTTGCTGACACCCATTGAAGTGAACAAGCCTTTATTGGAAGTAATGCAGGTGCAACCAACCTTGAAAACCGATCGAACGCTGAATATTCTGGTCGCCGAAGATGTGCCAGAGAATGCGGAACTCCTTAAAGTGCGACTGCACTCCTTGGGGCATAACGTCGTGGTGGTGGAAAACGGGGAAGAGGCGGTTGCTGAGATTAAGGCCCATGACTTTGATATCGTGCTGATGGATATACAAATGCCGATTAAGGACGGACTCACTGCCACAGGAGAAATACGTTTGCTAGAGAAAGGCCGAAATATACCGATTTTGGCGTTGACCGCAAGCGTACTTAAACAGAATCAATTGGCTTGCCAGGAGGCAGGCATGAACGGGTTCGTCACCAAACCGGTGGTGTTTGCAGATTTGTATGCGGAAATGGCGAGAGTGCTCGAAGGCGTTCATTCAAAAGTGGTCGATTCCTTTGTCGATATCAAATTTGATATTCCCGAAATTCCCGGTGTCGATCGGGCGCGCGCGGCGGTGACATGGCAAGACAAGGATTCGTATCTCAAGAATCTGATTTTATTTGCCCGTTCACACAGGGATGCGGTGCCTATCATCAGGCACTCGCTGCGCGATGGCAGTGTGATCAAGGTGAGAAAAATACTGCACGCGCTGAAAGGTGCAGCGGGAAATCTTGCATTGATAGATATACACGATGCCGTATTGGCGCTTAGCAAGTTGCTACATGCCGACGATATGACCGCCTTTGATGAACATTTGAAAGCACTGGAAAGGCCGCTTGCAGCGCTGGTGGAAGCGCTTCTACCCTCAGGCAGAAAAGACAGGGATGCCAGAGCGTCCGTTTCCGCCGGGTTTGACTTGATTGCCCTCGAAAAACGCATTGCATTACTGTGCGAATCTTATCGCAAGGGCATCACCGCCGACGATCTGTTGATGCAGGTCGTGGAGGGGCTGAAAATGGGAGGCCTATCCTCGCTTGAAATTAACCCGGTGCTATCGGCCGTTGATGATTTTGAATTCGAACGTGCCATTACACAATTGTTCAAGCTGCTTGAAAAAATGAAATCACTCGGAGATGTTGACGATGCAGGATTTCATTGACCTAAAGGCGAAAATTCTTGTCATTGATGATGAGCCCAATAACCTCCAAGTCTTGAAGCTGATCTTGCAGGACAGCTATCAATTGATTTTTGCCAAAAATGGCGTGCGTGGCATTGAGTTGGCGTGTGAGCATAAACCCAATTTAATTCTGCTGGATGTCATGATGCCGAGCATCAATGGGTTTGAAACCTGCCGTCGATTAAAGGCTATTCCTGAGCTAGAGAATATTCCGGTCATTTTTGTCACCGCGATGACCGATGTCGGGGATGAATCAAAAGGCTTTGAAGTAGGGGCGGTGGATTATATTACCAAGCCGGTCAGTGCACCCATCGTAAAAGCCCGTGTCAAAACGCACCTGTCGTTGGTCAGTGTGAATGAAATCCTGCAGACACGTATTGAAATTATCAGGCGCTTGGGGCGTGCGGCAGAGTATCGCGACAATGAGACCGGCAAACATGTCATTCGGATGAGTCACTATTCCGAAATTCTGGCGCGGGCTGCGGGGCTGCCTGCTGACGATTGCGAGGCGATTCTGCATGCGTCACCCATGCATGATATTGGCAAGATTGGTATTCCCGATCATGTGCTGCTAAAACCTGGCCCGCTCGATGATGCCGAGTGGGAAATCATGAAACGACATACCACTTTCGGCGCGGAAATCATTGGTAAACATGATTCGCTTCTGCTTGAGACCGCGCGATCCATTGCTGAAACCCATCATGAACGCTGGGATGGAAAGGGGTATCCGCTGGGCTTGAAAGGGGAAGAGATACCCATGACATCGCGCATTGTTACCGTGGCTGATGTCTTTGACGCTCTCACCACCAAGCGTCCTTATAAAGAAGAATGGCCCATTGAAAAAGCGGTCGCGTACATCGAGAACAAATCGGGTTCGCAATTTGATCCAGAGTTGGGGCCGTTGTTTTTGTCACTCATGAACGATGTGCTGGAGATTCGCGAGCAGTGGAAGGAATAGCATATTTACGAAGGTAGCTCAGGTTTGAGTCTTGCCTCCAGCACCTCACTGGGTACCGGCCTGCCAAACAAAAATCCCTGGTATTGCCGACAACCATAAACGCAAAGAAAATCGCGTTGTGCGTCGGTTTCTACCCCTTCTGCGATAACGTCCAGACCAAGACTCTGGCCGAGTGCAATGACGGTTCTGACAATGGCGGCGCTATTGGGATCAGTGGCAAGCTCATGCACAAACGACTGGTCGATTTTCAGTTTATCAATCGGCAGACGTTTCAGGTAGGAAAGCGACGAAAACCCGGTGCCAAAATCATCAAGCGAAAAACGCACGCCGCGTTTTTTCAGCAGTATCATTTTATCGACAATATTTTCCAGATTTTCGATCAACACGCTTTCGGTCAGTTCCAGCTCCAACAAAGAGGGATCTGCACCGGTTTGATACAGCACGTTGGTAATCTGTTCCACAAAATCCGGTTGATTAAACTGCCGCGCACTCACGTTCACCGCCAGAATCAGATGGCGTGTACGGGAATCTCCTTCCCAAGCGCGCAGTTGTCGGCACACTGTTTCTAATATCCATTGGCCAATGGGAATAATCAGACCACTTTCTTCAGCTAGGGGGATGAAGGCACCCGGGGGAATCAACCCTTGTTCCGGGTGTTGCCAGCGTACTAACGCTTCAGCACCAATGGGCTTGCCTTCGTCATTGACTTGAATCTGGTAGTGCAGCCGCAACTGGGTGGGCACTGCCACTCGCAGCCAGGTTTCCAGAATGACCCGTGTTTCGAGGGCTTTTTGCATTTCGGTGTCGAAAAAATGAATCTTGTCGGGTCCTGCCTGCTTGGCTTGATACATGGCAGCGTCCACGCGCTTGAGCAGCTCGTCGACAGTAATTTGGCCGCATTCAAAAACACTGATACCGATGCAAGCTTTGCAGAAATAGGGTGCCCCCTCGAGCTGCAGCGGTTGTTGAATAGCGGCATGGATACGGGTGGCAGCGTTCGCCGAGAGGGATTCGGCCTGTTCAGAGCGATTACCCAGATCAAATAGCACCACTGCAAAAACGTCACTACCAATCCGCGCCAGTATCTCGTCAGTGGCCAGGCATGTCTGGATGCGTTGTGCAACTTCGATCAACAAGAGATCGCCCACTTGATGTCCACGCGTGTCATTAATGATTTTGAAATTATCAATGTCAATAAACAGAATGGCGCCAAAGGGCTTATCGTTTGCGTTATTGAGCAAGTGGTGTTGAAGGCGGTCGATCAGAGAGCGACGATTTTGCAGACCGGTAAGATTGTCGTAGAACGACAGGGTAAGAATCTGTTCCTCGGCTTTTTTGCTCTGGCTCAAATCAGAAAATACGGCAACGTAGTGTTCAAGTATGCCCCCCTTGGTCTTCACGGCCGTAATGCTCAACCATTGGGGGTAAGTCTCGCCGTTTTTGCGTTTATTCCAAATTTCGCCCTGCCAGTAACCGTTTTGATTGATGCTTTCTTCCATCTCCCGGTAATACAGGTAATCGTGCAGCCCCGAACTCAATATGGAAGGCTTTTTGCCACAGACATCGTCCAGGGAGTAGCCAGTAATCGCACTAAATGCCGGATTAATCGTGATGATTTCACGATCGGCGTTGGTAATCATGAAACCTTCCCGACTGGACTCAAATACTTTTGAGTTCAATCGCAGCGCCTGCTCGACCTTGAGGCGATCGGTCACATCCTGGGCAAGAATAATTTCAGCATTGTGCCCGCGAAAATTGAGTGTATGCCCTGTGATGGTGACGCTCAGCAGTGCACCGTTCTTTCGTTTATGCCGCCATATACCGGCCTCGTTATAATGATCCACCTGCGCTTTGACTTCATCCACTGCGGAGCGCAGTTTGCTTTGATCCTCCACAGGCCGAATGTCAGCAATCGTCATTTCGAGAAATTCTGAGCGGGAATATCCATACTGCTGAATGGCGGCGCTATTGACCTCAAGAAAGCGCAGGGTATCAAGATCATACACCCACATAGGGGCGGGATTAGATGCAAACAGCAGGCGATAGCGTTGTTCGCTTTCCTCCAGCTGTATCGTGGCAACTTTGCGCTGCGTTATATTTTCTGAAAAGATTACGATGCCGCCTACACAATCGGGATTGGCATACCAGGGGCGCACTTCCCAATGCAGCCACAAGCATTGGCCATCCGCGATTTCAAATTGGTCTTCTTCACAGGTGATCACTTCGCCCTGCAAAGCACGCTTGTGCACCTGTTTCCAGTGTTCAGGAATGTTCGGAAATACCTCATAGTGCGATCGCCCCAGCAAGTCCTGATCGTCGAGTCCGTAGTCATGCAGCCAGCGTTGACTGACTTTGAGGTAGCGCATGTCCTGGTCAAACATGGCGAGAGCGGCGGGTGCATGATCAATGAGCGTTTGCAGGTGCTCCTGATTTTGTTCAAGCTGCCGCTCAATGGCCTTGAGATCGGTAATATCCCTTGAGAGGCCAAAAGTACCGATGATCGAACCCGAGCGGGTACGCAGTGGTCCTTTTTTATAGGCGAAGACGCGTGTGCCCTTTTGGGTGTCGAGCGTTTCTTCGCCAATGAGGATCTGGCCGTGTTCGACGATCTGGTGATTCATTGCCAAAAGCGCTTCAGCTTGGTGCGGGGGGAAAATGGCATAGTCATTCTTGCCGATCACCTCGCCTGCTGATTTTCCGACAGTGACGGCCGCGCCCTGGTTGAAGAGCAGATAATGGCCTGCCCGGTCTTTAGCGAAAATGGCGTCATCAATAGAATTGGTGACGCTATCAAGCAATTGGTGTGTGGCATACTGGCGTAATTCGGCCTCTCGCTGGCGACAATGCATCTCGTGCAAATAGGCCACCTGTTTTTGAACCAAACCAAACAGCAATACCGACGTTACGGTGACAAACAGCAAGCCCTTGATGATACTCGCCTGCATCAGCGTGATGGGATCAGGCAGGAACCATGCCATCGCTTCATCCGAAATCAAGATCCAGAGGGATGCAAACACCGCATAAATCGCGACGATTTTGAAAGTTCCTCGGGTATGCATCATGTGTCTCTGGCTGGGCATTGCATTCCTTCGACTAGTGACGGCGCGGGGGCGTGACTGTTCAGTGTAGGTGATTCGACAAGGGTTGCGAATAGTCTGACATGTGTGAATTACTTCGCATTCGGTCACAGCATTTGTCAACGATATTAATTATCCTTGGCGACCAGCACTAAAATAAAAACGCCATGGAGAGTGTTATGACACGCAAGTCCCTGATTGTTACCCCCGGTTTTGAACCTGCAGCCAAGCGTCGCTCCCCCCAAATAACGCCCAAACTGATCGCTGCCGCTGTAACGACCTCGCTACTGGTGGCCTGTGGTGGCGGTGGTGGTGGCGGTGCCACCACGAGTAACGCTGCGACCCGCACGATCAACGATGCCAACGAAAAGCAGGTGGTGGCCGCCGCCATGCGGGTCATTGCGTTGAGCGAGAATGGGACTGAAGCATCTGCGAGCTCCAGCGCATCAGTGACAGTACAAAGAAATGACGATCGCCTCCTAACCACTGTGCCACCCATGGCCAGGGCGGCGCAACCTGTGCCAAATGCCTGCACCAGCGGGCGCATGCTGGTCGATGACGTGACCGGCGAAGAAATCTACGAAAACTGTGAATTCATGATAAGCGGACGCACGATACGTTTTAATGGTTCGGTGCTGACCGAGGATCTGCGTGGTGATGCAACCTCCGAATATGATACTCGCGTGTCGTATAACGACTACTCGATCGCCATCTTGCTCAATAGCACCGATCATATAACCAATGTGCTCAGTGGCGTGGCATTGGATAGCTACAGCGATACCGGCGATCGTGGTGAGGCAGACATACGGCTTGCAGCGACGTTCGTGTGTCAGGGAGTAAGCGGAAGCTATGGCGCCGAAATTCAGATGTCGACCGTTTCCGAACGGGTAGGCGACGAATCCAGCTACACCGAGAATGGCCAGATAACATTTAACGGCCTCAACAGTTTCAATGGTGATCTCACTGTGACCACCCTGGAACCCATGCGGTACCGTGACGATACCAACGACGCCAATCCTTATGCGGGTCGAGTACGCTTTGCGGCCGCTGATGGCAGCGCGGTCGAACTCAGCTTTGCCGAGGGCGGGCTCTACGTTGACAACCAGTTTTACACCTGGGATCAGTATAACAGCCAGTTTTTTGTCAGTGATGCCCTGGCCCCCTGTCTGACCCCTTGATATTGATGAATGAAAAAGCGCCACTTACTTTTCTCGTAAAGAGCCGTTTCGTGAAAAGCCGTTTCGTGAGTAAATGCTCCCGGGAGCACTTACTCACGAGTAAGTGGCGCTGCTTTTACCAGTGGGCTGGATAGCTAAAGTTTGGATACTGAATACCCATAACTTTCGCTAGACGATTGGCGAACATGCCATTCGGGTCGAGTTGCGCCACCTTATCGCTAAAGCGCTGCAAACGATTGTCATAGCCATACGACCCGCTCTCACGTTGCAATGCAAACAACCAGGGATCATTGGAATGCATGTTTTTGCCCCAATGACCGCGTGCACCGTATTGCGTTACCAGGGTGCGCATGGCTTCTTCATACGGCCCCATGTAGTTTTTGAAGGCCGTCTCGTTCATGCCAACCGGCACCCAGATGGGCATTTCGATATGCACCGCATGAGTGCCCTCCTGGAAGGGACCCCCTGTGCCGGTGTAGGCCATCAGTGTTTTATTTTCTGATTTGGCGTAGCGCACGAAAATACCGATCATGGGAACCCCCACCTGCCGTGCTTTCAGGTTCTGGCCATTGGTAAAACTGCGCACGTATTGCATGGCCGCTTCCAGGTGTTGTGCCGGCACTGCCACTTCCCAATCCATCTGAAACACTTTGCGCCCGACATCGATCAAGGGGCTCGACATCATGCGATGGGCAGGCCCGATAACGTTCGAGCTGTAGCGCTTGACGCCATTAACGTCCTTGGTGAGCGGCGGCGTTAACAGCCAGCCATTGTAACGCAGCTCTTCAGTCAATTTAATAAACTGATCATCGGGGTGGCAGGCGCCCAGTTGATAGGATTGCACGGTTTCCTGCACCGAGAATTGTGATGTATCGACATAGGGCCACAGCAGCGCATTGTTAGCATTAGGATCAGCCGGTGCCGTGGTTTGCATACCACAGGTTTTCATCACCTTGTTGAGGCTGGGAAACCAGTTGTACTGACCATAATCGCATTCAGCAATTTCAGCAAAGGTACCGTTGTTGGCATCGAGTAATTCGCTTTCATCATGAAAAGTGACACGCACTTGCAGATTGAGCGCCGGCTGCACTTTAAGCTTCACTTGCGTGATGATGCCGAGCAAACCTAAATGCGTGGTCAGCGATTTCCACAGATCAGGATCGGTTACGCCCGTTGTGCCCTCAGAATAACTGCGGAATTGCCCGTCAGCAGTGATCATATCCATGGCCACTACCTGATGCGCCAGCACATTCGAATGCCTGGGCGAACTGCCATGCGTCGACGTCCCTATCGCACCCGCCACTGAAGGATGGCGCCAACCCAAATGCGTGTACCCCAGACCTTTGCCACGCGTATAAAGCCACTCACCCAGCGCGTGAAGATTAGTGCCTGCGGGCACATTCACCACTTCTTTACCTTCGAAAGTTTCCAGCGCTAATGTGAAATTGGCATTATTTTCGTTGATGTTCTCCATCGAGATAACGACACCATCGCTGCACACCACGCTGCTGGCCGAGCCGGTGGTACCATTCGGGCCTGCGCCCCCCACGACTTTGACATGCTGGTGATTGGCCGCGGCGGTGGCCACGATTTGCTGTAGCTCTGCCACACTGCTGGGGCGATAGACTGTCTGCACTTCGTTGCACAACACCTGATAATTGAACGAGGCAGTGTTATAGCTGCTGCAATCGCTGGGGCAATTGCTGGCAGTTTCGATACCGTTGCAACTATTGTCACCGCAGGTTTCCATCACTTTTATACCGGGGCAGCTGCTTTCATTATTGGCATCGATACCGTTGCGCAAATCGCCAAGAATCGATAGGAATCGCAAGGGATCAGATTTGCTGATTTTATCGAGTGTACGCCCCACGGTAGTGGTGCTGGGGCCGCAGTATTCCTGGCCGTAATTCTCGGAGCAGATCAACACATAAATCGCGCCGGTTTCGGTCGCCATAGTGTCAGGAAAATCCCAGCGTAATATTTTGCCGTCTTTGCTAGCGGGAATGCGAGCCAACAGCGGCGCCAGATCTATCCCCAGTTTATTGCCGGCGGCATCCCCCCAATACAAGCGATAGTGTGTGATATCGCTTTCATTATCGGCCGGCCAGATTTCAATGCCTTCTGATTTTGGTCGTGTGAGCACATCTTGCGGATTGGCCGGTGCGGTAAAGGTATAACGCACTTTTTTCGCAAGATTTTTCGGCGCGGCTGCCACCATATCCTTCAATGTGGTGCGCGTGCTTTGGCAACTGAGCATTTCACCGGATTGGTTTTTGGTGTACACCAACAATTCATAAACCGCGCCCGGAATTTTGGTGCCTGGCGCCATATTCCAGACCAGATCGGCACCGGTTTTGGGGATTTCGGCAATAAAACTGTTGGCAGCACTACAGCCCCCCGCCAAACCCCAGCGCAATACATACGACGTAATATTGCTCTCATCGCTGGCACGCCCGATTTTTACTGGGCCGCCGATGGTGCTTTTATAAAGATCGGTATCTGTGAAAGCAATTGAGCGCGCCTTCTTGGTGGGTAACGCCGCCAATGTGGGTGCGCTCAGGCTGAGGCTGAATAACGCCATCAGTCCGATGCATAGAGATTTTCTCATGAACATGTCTCCAGTCTTGGAGAGGCGACTCAATGCTGACGCAGCAGGCAGCGAAGGTAAGGTGGCCTCTTGATTATTGTTGTAGGAGTTTTTGTTGTGTGTTTATCGAGCCAAACGACGACATGACTAATTGGTCACGAGCTGCGTTTCCAACCTTAGCCGAGAACAAATCACAAGCAACCTATAAGGGGACGGGAGGTAGTAAATTTCGCAATAAAATGGCAAATATTGTGCGAAATGTGTTGGGGGAGTGAAATGGGTCACGTTTTGTAGGTTGTCAGGGTGGTTTTAGTGTGGCGTAGAGGTGAGCGGTTGCGGTGGCTGCGGGGATTTTGCAGGGTGGTTTTGTGGGTGATAGCGGGCCAGGTGAGCTGGGGTGGGGCTTGGTTGGATGAAACGAGGCCCTGGTGAAGCAATCGTGGGCTGATTGATTTTTAACCTGTTCTTGCCGGTACCCATTGTCGCCGGTCTACCGATCCTTAGCCAGAGGTCGTACACAGAGTTATCCACAGAATGTGTGGGTAACTTTGTTGGTGGGGTGTTGGAGGTTCAATCGCAGCGTAGTACTGGCGTTACCAGTAAGCCCAACACCTACACATGCAATAACCCCGCCTCGCAGTCGTGAGATAGCGGATCAGTGTCACCACAACCGGAAGCGATAACGTTTGCTTTTCAAGTCAGTAGGTTTGGTTTTGCGTAGGCGTTAAAAAATGATGGCGGATGATGATACATGCTTCACGAGCTGCGCTTTTTCCCTGGAATTGAGTGTTTTCCTGCCATTGGGGATAGATAACTTCAGTAAATCAGTGCTAAAGTGACACAAATTCACATCATGCAAGGATTTGTGACATTGGCAACGAAGCCTGAGCTCCTATCCCCGCAAGCGATTGTTAAGCTCGCGAAGAAGCATGAGAACCCACCGTATTGCGCCCGTGATGCAGCGCTCATTTCATGTGCTGGTCTGTCATTCCTGTCTTTGCTTGATCTATCACTACTTAAAGTAAACGACGTCGTTCACGAAAATGGCCGCATTTATGCGCGAACAGAGATTCCAGCGATTTACAATCCGAATGGAAAGAGAAAATTGTTCTTCATTCCTGAAAATAGCTACTTGCTGGATATTTTGGAGCGGTACATTTGTTGGCGTATTGAAAACAAATTCGGCACCACAAATCTTGGCATATTCAGATCACTGAATCCTGAAAGCCATTTCTTTCTGGACGATAATGGTGAACCATTTGGCCTGACTCCAAGGTTAAAGGGATCAGATTCGCTATCGCAAATGCAACCCACAAGAATGCGTCGCCACTTTCAAAAGTTGGTATTGCCGGAAAACGTCACTGTCGGTGGCCTTAATAAATCTTTTGTTATGAATTTCTATGCAGAATCGATTGCCGATGGGCTTCCGACAACCACAATGAAATCATTGCAAGCACTGACCGGATTGGGCCTGGATACTTTGAGAACATGGACCCGAAGAGAGCCACGTTCTGTAGAGAAAATCATGAGCGATATTTATAGGTAGAAATCTCATGTGGCATATCGATAGCACTGTTCCAGAACGCGAATTTATTCGATGAAGCTAAGCTTTTAATATTCGCGTCGAACCAATTGGACCTGAACAACTTCAGTTTGTTTGGTGCGCGCATGTGACGGAGAGATCAAAGTAAACACCTGCCATTTTAATGATTTCTCTGCTACACATCTAACCAGTATGCCATCTAATGTGCTGGAGTCAGATTGCCAAGTGAAGATTGCTGAGTTGAAATGCCGGAAATGATATAACCGGAATGCGGTTGGAAGCTCAGTTGAAAAAAACAATTGAAATTGGGTGGGGAATGACTAGAGTGAATACCACAGAAAAGGGCAATACGCTTAGAGATGCCATATTCGAGCTATTGAAAGCGGCCCAAAAGGAAAACTGTGAAAAAGAGCCAAAACTAGTAGGAAAACATGGTGACGTTTATTTTGAAGAACCAGATAGCTGGGGCGAAAGATTAAGGTACGCTGTAGAATGCAAGTCTTATGCTCGCACTTTTGATCGCAACCTTTTCGATAAAATATTCAATACCTACTATCCAGTTATAGATCACTTTGATTATCTAATCATTATTACCGAAAAGCCACCCTCACCAAACGTTAAAGAAACGCTAATGCATCATCGGTGGATGAAGCATTTCACATTGGACGACTTCCAGCACTGGCTAATGGACTTTCGAGGTTATCAGCGAACGTTAAAGGCACTCTTTGAAAATGAGGGGCTATCGAGATATTACGTTCCGATTAAAAGCAAGGATGGCCAAGATATCGAAGCCATAATTGAGGATTGGTTAATGTCTGAGTCCAGCCAACCACAAGCAATTCTAGCTGGGTACGGGATGGGTAAAACCAGTTTCGCAAAGCGGCTGGCTAGTAAATATGCTACTAATGCCCAAGCAGATGGCATGCATCGGATTCCTATTTACATCAGACTGGGTGATATCTTCAATGAACAAAGTCTCGAAGGTCTTATTTGTAAATATTTTGCATCACAGTTTCCGGTAAAAAACTTTACTTATCCCCTCTTTTTAGAATTAAATCGGCATGGCCGTTTTATTATTATCCTCGATGGCTTCGATGAGATGAAGCATGCTATGTCATTTCACGATTTTAAATCGAACGTCTCCGAACTCAATCAGCTGGTAGTAAGCAACTCAAAAGTCATCATATTAGGGCGCCCAAGTGCGTTCATGTCCGATGATGAAAAAGCATGTGTTCTACATGGTATTGAAACCCATGGCGAAATTCAACTGCAGTCAGTCGGGATGCGAGACTACAACGAAATTGAAGTTGGACCTTTTGATGACCAGCAATTGCAGCGATACGTACCAAATTATATCGCTTATTTGAGGTCGCAACAGCCAACACATCCAAACTTCATATATACCGATGAGTTTTGCTTAAAGCGTGAGAAAGATATTCTTGAACCTGAATTTAGAGACCTAATTTCAAGACCTGTTCATGCTCATATGCTAACGACCATTGCAATGTCAACAAGAGATGAATTGCATCGATTTACACAATATGATCTTTACAAAGCGTTCATCGACAAATTCCTAGAAAGGGAAAATCAAAAGCAAGCACGAAAGCTTCTTTCCATATGTGAAAGAAGAGAATTCATCGAGCTCGCTGCGTGGAAGGGATGGATCAAGGGAGGAAGCTCAGGTCTTTACGTGGGAGATCTACGAGATATTCAGTCGAATACAAGTTTTGATTCTCGTCGGGACATACTGAGAGAGCTTGTAACTGGCAGTGTGATGGAGCCTAAGGGAAACGACTATTTCTATTTCTCACATCGCTCGTTTCAAGAATATTTGGTTGCCGAATACCTGATTAAAGGTAAATGGCCATTGAAAGACATCCACCATATTTCGAGAGTCTTAAATCCAGAAATCATTAAATTTATTGAGGATTCCAGTAGAAAGCGCGTTATGTTTCTTCATCTGTGTAGTTTGCTGGGTATCTATCACGGACCCATTTCTAGAATCCTGGTGGATTTTATGACTGGCTGCATGACAGAGGGTGACAGGTCAGAAATTGAAGGCAACATAGAAACACATACCCCCATTCATTTATTGGCCTACTTAATGTCATATCCAGAGAAAGTACTGGATAAAATGTGGTTACAAGCACAGTTCGACAGGCTCCTCACCAAGCAGGCAAAAGTATCATTCCTATTAGGAATGATACTTCATCTTGCCATTCATGATGTTAGGAGAGATAACGAGATCGGTGGTTATATCTTGGGGTTTTTACATGTTGAAAATATGTCATCAATCCGAAAATGGAATCATGGAAGAGGTGTTTTGGAAAGTGATGACCAGAAAGACTGGATGTACTTGCTCCTTGAAAGCGTGGAGGTAAATTTCAGACCAAACGGCGAAATTGACGGATGGGTTATTAATGTACCAAAACTGATCATAACGATAACAAACACGCTTTCTTCCCATTACAACCTGGAAGGTTTTAAAGCGCCCGCAATTAAATTTCATGTAACATTTTCAGCATGTGAAAAAGCAATATTTAGAGCCCACAGATGTACTCTGAATAGTGAAGATGAAAGGGCTATAGCAGAAGACAGAAAACAGTTGGTTTCCTTCTGGCGGGAAGGCCCATCAATGGACAAGTTCACCATGGTGACCAAGAAGCGTTCTCAAGGTGGAAAGGACATATACGTGACTGAACGACTTTGAACCCGAAAAGCCTTGATGGTGACAGCGATGGCTTTCGTTGTGCATTTTTGTGTAATTGAGAGGGAAAAATATGTCTTTTGTTGACGAGGTACGGCTGCTTGAAGTTCTACAGAAGGAATTCGCAGTTACAACCAAGCATATGGAAAAACGTATATTAGCAACCTTCGATGTGTTGACTTGTACTGTAGCAATTGGATACAACGCCAAACATGGCATTGCTTTTCTTTTCCACCTCGATTCTGTCGGTTCGGCATTTTCAATTGGCGAACTATTTCTAAACCTGAGAAAAGCCATCCCAATTAATGAGCAGCTGCAGTTTGACATCAATATATTCGGCGGTAGACCATTGCTTCCAATTTCATTCTTTGTGCGTCGTTCCATTAAAATGAAATTTGAAGAGTACGCGAAAGAATACAACTTGTGCACAAATATAATTGAACACCGCTACATCTGGACTCCCTTTAAGCATATGGGCTGGTATATTGATTCGGAAACGGGCGAAATCGGCGAATACAGAGTAGCATTCCGGAAGCAGACTTCGCCGCCAAAGGAAAGCTGGAGTAGCGCCGCAAAACGAGTATATCCGAAAGATTTAATGAGTTTGGTGGTTTAGCGACTAGATTGAGGAAAATCATATGAATGATCTTGACGAATTATTTCGTGACACAAATGGCCCTGCTTATCAGAAGAAAGAAAAGCGTTTTGGCCACGCCCTTGGAATACGTGGGTGAGAAACTTCGAAACTCAGTCGAATCAATGCAATAGGGGAAAAATATGAAAAGCTTGGCGCTGATATTAGCGATCGGGATTACAGCATTTCTATGTCTAGACCTAAAGTCTGAAAGCTTCATCTTCAGTGTTGCAGCGCCAATTGCCCTTTTTGCCTCTGTTATCGCACTTGCTGTATGGTTGGCAGCCAAAGGTGGACTTTCAGGGAATGCGAATTCCACTGACATATGAAAAATTGAGGGAAAAATCCGTAATTGGGCAACTAGAATTGAAGGAGTAGCATAGATGCAAATAAGTGGACGTAATACCTATTGTTGCTGCCAGGCCCTGGCAGAATCGAAAACGCCAGTAATCAACATGCTTGGGACAACCGCAACGTTTATCGTAAGCGGCTATCCCAAGCCTAGTCATTGCAGACATAAGTGCATTTAGGTCAAGCGGAGGAGGCGGCCTCTACAGCTGACAAGGCGCCAGGGAAGCCTCTCCGGTATGACCCACTGATAGCACATGTTCAGGCTCTGCATTTTCAACTCCCTGTGGAATGAACACGGTAGAGGTTATCGTGCCTGAGGAGTACGTAGAATACTGTGCCGTAGGAAGTAGCGGTGTGGGTGTAAAGCTCGGCACATCGCGTCGACCCGTACACATCACGTGATTGGGACTTGCCTCCAGAGAATTTAACGCATTATACGACTCAAAGGTCTCGTTGTGTGGGTGTAAAAAACCTCTATGTCTGCCCGACGAATAAATGAGATGCGTAGCACCGATTTGGTCACGCCATGGAACCGAATTAGAATCCTCAAGAAACGAACCATGATGAGACGCGATCAGCAAACGCTTTGAAAAACCCTCTGGCAAAAGCATTCTCTCCATTGCGCGTTGTTCTGTTGTTCCAAGTGCATCACCCGGCAATATTGCTGTGTAGTAACTATCGTAGGCCACTTGAAGTACGACACTCTTCTCGTTGCTCGTATTGCCGTGATTCACCACCAATGCATCTAACGTCGCGTTACCGCAGTGTGGAAACGTCTTTATCGTGGTTCTGTTAGCAATTGACCATGGTCGTGGATCACCGCTCGATAGTTCCTGAAAGCGATCGTTAACCTTCACGCCTCGTACATAAAGCGATTTAATAAGGTCGCTGGTATTGCCAACAATATAGTCATTTACACCGCCGCCATAATACAGTGCTTCTATGCCAACAAGATTAGTGAACACTGGTAATTGCATACCTGTAATCATTCCCCTCAAATAGTTGTAGTGATCCTTGTCAGGATGACTAATAACAACGGTGGGTCGAGTATCGGCAAATGCACCATGCCAAAAGAGTTGAACACCTGCCCCCAATCCACCTAATGCAAAGCGGATGTTATTTAAGAAGTCATTACCATTTTCATGTGGCGTTGCTGTTGAACCACAGTCAACCAACACAGATTCAACACCTAGCCCGCTTGCGCGAGCATCGCATAACACCGCGTGACAAGAGCCTTGCCCCACGTTAATGCTCAGTGTTTTCAACTGATGTAACAACACGGGTTGTTTGGTTTCGGTTTCCGTCCTCGCCTTCTTGATAACCGCTTGCATCGGCAAGACGAGTTTCTTGATATCGTCGCCACTCCAATCAAATGCGCGCTTGCGATTATTATGGGTTAAGCGTCTGCCTCGAGTCTCTTCAGGAATAACGATGCCAGTCCCAATGACGTCCTGACTGATGGCAACCGCCGATACATACGATTCCACATCGGCAGCAAAATAGAAGTCGGTGTCGGTGTTAAAGGTTTCTGTCATCACAGGGGCAAACTCTCGAAGGCATGCCTCGTCTGCCATTCCAAGTGAATAAGAACCCTGTGTAAGTTTTAAACTCGATTCGTCCAGGTTTTGACAGAGTATGCGCGCTGGCACATCACAGGCCACAACCTCATCTGATTGCGTGAACAGAAGTGAATTCGAGGCACTCCTTCTCATAACGGTGCACAACCTTGGGAAATCCTTCGCTAACCCTAGCTGCGAATCGATAGGAAGTGACTGCAAAATGCTATCGAGTTGACTTAACGCCGTACTACCCAGATCGTCGACATGATCTACGGCAACGGCACCTCCTGCGCTGGCTGCACATGTCTGATCCGCGTCTTCCAGCATCAGTCCGTTGGGTGCATCATTATTTGCAATAAATAAATCGCCGTTACTATTTTGGCACAAAATGTGCTCCATTTTGCTAGCACAATCTTCGTGTTCTAAGACCGCCGTTCCATGATTATCCGGCGTGTTAGGTCCGCGCATGATCCTATGACAAGACGCGTCACCGAGATTGGTGGCGATATCATTTGACTCATCGAAGAGGGTATAGGAACACTGATCACGGCATACACCAAAACTTTCATTTACTGCTTGCATGACATCTTCAGGCTTGGTTTTTGAATTTTCGATGTAAACGGTAGAGCTATACGGGTCCATATTCAGCTCATTGAGCTTATTGTTTTCAGCGATCAACATTTCTATACGTAATATGACAACCTCCAAAAGCAGCCCTGCTTTTTTTGCAATAGCCCCGAAGGTACTTAAGCGGCTTCTGGCATTTTTTACAACTACATTAGAGGACGCTAAATTGCGAAATTCATGACGAGTGAAATCCATCGAACCGAGATCGCCGGTAAGCAAACCCAATCGTCCTTTACCCATCGGAAACTGATTTTGAAAATGTCCGTCAAGATCTTTAAGACTAAGTTCTCCGTGCATCAAATATGCCATATACATTTGCGCTAGTGTTTCACGCAACAGGCAGTTGTCAGACGGTGTTCCTGTAAATTCGTCATCCAGTAATCTCGGGAAGCGCCCTTCGGCCGTAGCACAAGTACTATCGTCGCCTATATGGCCTAGAGTCATTTCCACTAGACCTTGCGCCAACACATAAAGCACATCATCTCTTAATAGTTTCTGCTGGTCAGACAACGAAAAAATTATCTCAATTAGATTTTGTTGGCCATCATATCTGAAAGCATACGTTGGCTCGGGTGTCGATGTAGGATTCTTAATCGTAGTGGCTACAGGAGCTTGTTGGTAGTTTGTAGCAACATGGTTGACTAGCGAAGAAAACCGACTGTTGGTGAAAACCGAATTTAGCGCAGTCTTCGTTACGTAATTCTCAGAAAAATCATACGGGCTCGCAGGCTCCCAATCGCCCGGATAAGTGGTGCTATGCAAATAGGAATTTATCCAAGCCTGGCCTCCACCCTGTGCTACAACAGTAGCCAGAGCTGCGTTTTCCTCCAGTGAGCGCGGTGAATAAAACTCGTATTCCCCATTGAGAATCGACCCGCACGCTCGAAAACCTTGTGAAAAATTTCCAGTTGCTGACGTTAAGGCCCAAAGATTAGCATTTAATTTACTTCTGCAAGCAAATACATGCTGATCATTGCATGCTCCTGGCTGCCATCTCCCTGTGCCATCTGTAAAGGCGCAACGCTGGGTCGAATTAAACGGATAGATCTCAAAATTATGATATGCGTGCGGAATCATTAGCAAATTTTCAACTTGAGAAAAATTAACCCAAGCGAATTGAGAAGTCGAATCAGCACGATTCAAGAGAATTGCAGCGCCGCCATTTTCCAAGGAGTTTCTGGGTTTTGAGAAATGATATTCTCCCTGGTTTACTCGTCGACATGCTTCAAATCCATTTTGCCATGGCCCTTTGGCTTCTGTGATTAGAACATTCGGGGCGTTGGATGCCCCGGCATTGGTGCGGCACACAAATCCCGGAGATTTAGCTGCAGGAATACCACTGGTATATGTAAAGTCACATGGCATCAACAACCAATTCGAATCTGTGCCGAGTACCGCACAGCGCACGCCGTTATGACTTTGAATCGGGCTGGGAATTTTATGAAAATGTTCGCCTTCACCCCAGCGATCTTGCCCATCGACGATGTGGTAGTTGATCCAGCTCTGGCTGTTTGCAATGTGAGCTTGAATTTGAAAATTCGATGCCGACTGTATTGTGTTGGTTTCAGACGCATGCTCGAGCAAAATAGCAGTTTCGGGTCTCTCAAATACATACGGTCCCCCCGGTAGTTTATTACAGGCTTCGAACCCTTGCTCCCAGGTACCAGCAAATTCTGTCTGTACCCAATTTTCTGGATTTTGGGTGTTTTGGCACGCAAATGTCTTTACTTCGTCACAATGGCGATTATCCCAAAATCCGTCTTCACGCATAGCGACACAATCATGTGCTGGGTCATTTGGTTCGCCGACTGCCCAATTTTCAGTTGGATCAATTAAAGTTTCAGTAATACATACATCCTGAACGAGTGCGGCAGGCAATCCTGATCCGGCGATACTCGTGCAGCGCGATGAAGCTGAGATAGCTGTATTAGTTACTTGTAAACGGGTCACGAGTCTTGGTTGGTTCGAATGTTCGATCAGCTTGGGATAGCAAAGGTAGTAGGGGCTATTCTCAAGGTGGTAACACTCTTTCTCAGGTTGCGATATTGCGAGGTCGGTAGTGCTTAATTCGAAATTTGCATTCGCCGGCGCGGAATAGCAAAAAGCGCTATTTTGTGTCGGGTTAGGGACATCGACCTTCATTGTCGGTAGCGCCTGCGCCACAAATTCATCGCGTGCGTTTCTACACATTTCAGCGTTGATCGTAGGGAAAGGTGATTTCACTCGAAGGTCGAAGCGAACAATTTTTTCAGATGAGAACTGCCCGCCGTCCCAAACCGAGGTGCGCATAAATCCGCTATGGGTTTCATAAAACCGAAAGCCTATGCGGCCAAGTTCCTTTGGAACACCGATATAGAATATGAACGGGGCATTAGGATCATTTGGATTGCAGTTCCCCATCAGTACTGCATTTCTATTAAATATTGAAAGTTCTTCAGTGGTCGCGTTTCTAACCCCGCCGGAGATGCCAGAAATATTTGCTGGTAAACTTCTTTGATCTGCCGGACAACCATTAGCTCCAAAAGAAAAATTTATAGGGGTGTAATTTGGATCTGTTGTCAAAATACCACTATCAATACAGGCCCAATCATTCGAGTGACGTAGAGATCCACCTATATCGTAAAAATTGGCACAAACGCGCGTCGACGTTCGTGGGCTCGTCGTAGTCACTTGTAGATTTACGACATTTTTATATTGATTGCTCCAACAGGCGTATTGCGCCTTGGGCGTAACTGTTCTGATGTAATTTTCTCGTTCTGTTCTACATTGAGAGAGATAGTTGTCGGATGCACCCATCGGAGGAATTTCACCACTCTGCGGTTCCGAAGGGCCAAACCGATACTCTACAGGGTTTGGAAAAGCTGTATCAGTAAAGACAGAACCGTTTCCTTGAACAGTACACTCACTCACCTGGCTAATTCGCAATGCGAAATCCTCTGGTGTAACAAGGGAAGAGGGCATTACTCTACAAGTTTTTCCTACTACTGGGGCTGATTCAACTTGCAGGCCGATGAGTGCTGCAACGCGTTGTGATTCGTTTTGTGATGGGTTTTCATCGATACACCCTTGTAGTGTCATCGCTACAATCAGAAAAATCCCAAAATTGATCTTAGAAATACTGTCTTTCATGTTGAAGCCCCAAGCGTTACCTGCTGTAGAGAACCATCTCGTCATCTGTACTGGATTTAATGCTAATCGCATGAGCGAGGGTTATCTTCTGGTTCAGGATAAATTTCTACAAATTCTCGAAATGAACCCAGCGCATAATATGCTTCACCGGCTGCGCACCACTTATCGCTACAGGTTACGCGATAAAATCCACCCGTTGTCTCGTTTTGTTCGTTCAAGTAGAAATGTCCATCGGCATATCCGTTAAAGGTGCCGAAGAAATTAATAGTTTCGCCATCAACATCCGTATTGTAATAACCTCCGTCGCTGTTTCTGAACCCAAATATTTTTCCTGATTTTACGATCAGGTAGGTTTCGTTGTTAGGATCGAAATATTTATAGTCATTAAACAGAAATGTCTGTCTGCCCTGTACGAAAATAAGACCGTTGATATCCGTAATTCGCGTAACAGTACCGTCTGTTCCGTCTGAAATAACTTCTGTTGCATCATTGGTAGGAGAGGGGCCAAATGATGGATTTACGTGGTTTCGAATAAACCGTTCGAAAATATCAATTGCCACGCGATTTCCATAGCGGCTCTCTTTTACCATATTTTCGATGATATAGATGCCTGATTGAATGTAGGTTTCGCCGTCAAGATCAAAGCGAAGTTTGACTACCGTTGGTCGATTGACATTAATGATCCCGGGTTTAAAACTGCATTTCGCGTTGGGGACTGGATCTTTATTGTTTGTCGTTAGATAAACATTTGTAGCATTTTCAGGAACGTCTACTTTAACACGCTGGGCGCGAGAGTAATTTTGGACGCCACTCGAAAAGGTAACGTCAAATCCTGCGCCACACCCTGAGAGGGCCAGACATACGGCTGTCGCAGCTATCGTAGCGTTGGATTTGTAAAGGATGGGAGCGCGAAGGACGCTTTGCATCTGTTGTTTAATGTTAATCAAGTGAGCGCTCCCAAGATGCGAGTTGGTTTTTGGGATATTTTTTCTGTAGTTATTCGACTGTATCCGAATGAAGCAAGTTGATGAGAATACTTTCGAAGGATTGACAGGCGGGGTAAATTGTGGGTCGCGAACAGCTCCAAGACCAATGCAAGTGACTTATAATTGCCTTAGTTTGAGGGCTATCAGTTCCATGAATACCGCAGCTATGGCAGCGTTCGCGTTAGGCTTCGATCAATATTGTGTGTATAGAAAGGTGGTTTGACGTGCGTGTATCCATTGCGTCCAAGCCGACGCGCGTCAAGATAGTTGTCCCTGTCCGAGAATTTTAGTGAACTACAAGCGTTTCGGGTAACAATGCTGTGGAAAACGCATCTGGCAGCACCGAAGTTTCAGTATTGTATTTTGTAGCTTGAAGGTATTTCTTAGAAACAGGTCGCTATGAGCATCTCTTTTAAGCCAACGCCAAAAAAGCTCCGGGGCATATAAATGCCCCGGAGCTTTGATTTTATTGTACTGGTAAATGTTGGTGAATGGCGTCATTTACTGCGTTTTCAAGTAAAGGAGCCAGCACCGATTCTAGTTTGTCGGTAACGGTTCCTTCAAACGCATTCACAATAACTCCACCGATAACAGAAGTAACGGCAGTGAGTGCGACATCGAAGGGCCCTAATCCGGTGACGAGTATTTTAGGAATTACTGAGCTGTAATTTAGATCCAATTTGTCGATTTTAAAATCCAGAACTTTCAGCTTGCCATTTTCTAATTCAATTACGTGAAGTCGAGCTGTCGCTTTCCCACCGACATGGTTTGCATCGATATAACCATCGATACGTGGCCCTGCGGCTAATATTCCACATTTTAATTGCGCCCCGCCATCTACTGTGGCATGCATTGAAGGCAATGCAATCTCAACATCCAGCGCAAATGAATTTAAGCTGGATGCCTGGTTAAGTGCAATCTTGTTAATTTTCAAGTTGCTGAGTCCCGATATTTCCCTGATATGGTAAAAAACCTCTGCTTTCGCGGTGCATATTCCCAAATCGATGTGGGGACCGGATTCGCCTGATGTCACATCTTTATAGGGGTCCATACCTGCAGATTTTAGTATATCAGGCAGTGCATTATTGAGGGGCGCAATAATAGCAGCAAGTATACCATCTATGATCGGTTTAAAGATCGATGCACTATTAAGATTGGAACACAATCCATCGACATTCGTTAACCCTGCAGCACATTGATTCTGATGATATGTCTCAATATATTGCTGGCAGGTGGCAATGTCGCCATTCCAATTATCGTCAACGACAGCGCATTCGTGAAGGATATGGTGCCTTTCTTCGCGGCATGCACGCATATTTAATGAGCCGCATCCACTTTGTATGCTTTTCACTACCTGCCGGTCATCAATGATGTTTCGTTCATAACACATCCACGCATCGTTTCCGATAAAGTTGCAATCGGCGGATCTGAAATTTGGATCAGTATTGCGTATCAATGTTATGTTGAAAGGAGTGTTGGTGCTTGTCATCACGCTGTCGTCCCAGCAGAGAAAATTGCCAGGTAGCTCAGGAACGCTGGTGATACACGTTTTGCCTGCAGCATTGGCAGTTTCAGAAAAGGTCACTCCGATCGCAGGATAGTCATGACGGTCTTCATCGGCCTGAGTAATTCTATGAATGACAATATTTGATGAGCCGTACTCTTTTATTTCCATCGTCCAAACGTCTAATTGTTTCGACTGACCTCCTTCGACTGGCTCAAGATATACAGACCATTCATCTCTGTAAACCTCTCTGTACTGTGATGTCCTGCCATCAGTATTTTCTACCCATATAAAGTCATCAATTTGCACAAAAGCACCACCATCATAAGAGATGCTTTTAGCAGTCCACCCAGTAACTCGACGCGGAGCGAGTGCTTTTCCAGTAAACTCTTTGTTGGCATCTAAAATATTATGGCGTGTATATGCCTGACCATTACCACTGAAGTTCACTTTTCTCGTCCATAAATCCAATTGCGTATACGTACCTGCATTGGTGTCGTAAAGATAAACCGACCACTCGTCTCTATGGGTTTCGGTGTACAGGTGTCGGCCATTGGCATTGATTTCTTCCCATTGGTTGGGACTGATTTGATAAAACTCACCTGCTTTGTAAGAAACGCTTTTTGCATTCCAGCCAGTCGTTAGGTTATTGGTGCGATTCAGGGTGTCTTTTACAACAACTTCTGTGAGACTGAGGTAGTTACTACCATTAAGCTGTACACGCACATACGCAGCCTTTGTTTCTGGAAACGTAACAGTAATTTGACCATTAACAGTCTCAGAGATATTACGGGATGCGAGCATATTAAAGCTACTATCGAGTAGATCCACATGAAAGTCTGATAGGCGCTCGCTGCAGCAATCGGTGCGATTAAACAGCGTTACCTCTGTCACGAAGCGCGCGCCCGCCAGGTTTACTTGCCACCAAGGCTGATTTTGATAACCGGTATGCGTCACAGAATTAGACCAATAGCTTCCGTTCGTGTTGCCATCTACTGCACGCAGCGAAGGTCCACCGTAGTCAGTAGAAGATTGTGAAGTCGGCCGATACAGTGCCAGGTTATCGCTGCTACGGGGTAATACTGCATCATTATGTACAACTACTTCTGCAAGGCTGAGTGGATTGGTGCCGTTGAGCTGCACGCGAATATAGCGGGCTTTATAAGCAGGAAAGAAAAAATCGGTATATGGCCCCGCAACCCCAGGGTAATTTTGCGTCGCCACTACCGCCAAATTCTGGTCGAGTAGATCGACATGGAAGTTGGAGAGCCTGTCGGTACAGCAATCGGTGCGATTCATCACTTTGACGAGGGTAATATTCTCTTCGCGCCCTAAATCTACTCGCCACCAGGGCTGATTTTCAAGTCGTGTGTGAGTAACAGAACCCACCCAGTAATTTCCGTCCGTAGTACCATCCACCGCACGTGAAGACAAGCCTCCAGCATCCGTTGACGATTGAGTCGTCGGTTTTCCTAGTGCCAAATTCGGGTATTGCGATAGCGCAATAGCCTGATTCGCATGAATCAGGCACCCAATAAAAATAAGAAAAAAGTAGTTAAAGAACTTCATAGTCATTCCGTCTGGATTTTCGGCTTTCAAGATTTTTGATCTGATGGTGCAGTATGCTCGCCTTTATGAGTCACACTGGAATACTAAAGAAGGATTGACAGCATTTTTCTTTTAGATTAGAGGCATAGACAGTCGACACCTCACTGCGTCGGGATAGATCTCGGTGTGTCAAGGAGGCGAGCTAACGTGAAGTTGCTCACCATTCTGTACATGTATTATCGCGGCAGAAGAACTTGATGTCTCGTTCAACCCAAGACGCTTGCTTTTTTAGTCCGCAGAACACAAACGCTTCAAGCAAGTGGCCAAGCAGCTCGCGGTCTGCCTTCAGGGAATCAGATGTTGCATTGAGGGAGCCACACGCAACCCCAGTATCAAGAAAATGTACTTTGGGCGTGTTGATGAGGCGTTTTTTTATATAGGGAGTATGCATGGTCGGTGTTCAACTCTTTGTAATTGCCAATGTTATATACCGTCCAATGTTCAAGTGTTCGGGTGTCCAAAGCGCTGAATGTAGGCCGTCCATATCTCCAAACAATGGCCGTCTATTTATCCATTAATGTTTGCGTTAAGGCGGAGTGCCTGATAAGTTTCTTGGAACCGTTCTTATCTCAATAGTTGTTGGATGGACGATTGCGGCGAAGTGATTTTCAATGCACTAGCTTGTCGCGCCAGTGTGTCAATGCAAAAACAACAAGGGAACTTACCATGGCGATCCAGTTTTTTCTTCTCGATGTATTTGCCGACGCACCCTTTCAGGGAACACAAGTCCCCGTCGTCATTGCCGAAAAGAAGCTTACCGATCAGGAAAAGCGGCTCATTGCCAGCGAATTTCACCAATCCGAAACCGTCTTTCTGGAAACGGCAAATCTGACAGCACCGTTCAGCGTGCATACCCACAGCAAGCAGACCATTTTCGGCGCCCATACTATCCTGGCTGCCGCCTACATTGCCTCCGAACTGGGGTTGGCCAGTGACCAGGGCCCATACACATCGTTCGACATTCTGCAGAATAAACAGACTATCAAAGCCTTCATCGACAAGGCGCCCGTCGGTACGGGATCGATTCAATTTGCGCGCACGCTGACGCCAGCGTTTGATCGATTTACACCGTCATTGGCCCGAATCGCCAAAGCGCTCAACACCGATGAAAAGCATATCGCCTACAGCAAATATCGACCGATGGTGGTGAGCGTAGATCATCCCACAATGATCATCCCCTTCACCCGAGCAGAGCATGTGCTGGCCGCCCGCCTCAACCCAGAATTGTGGAACGACCTGATGTCGGAAACCTATGCTGCTGACCTGTTCCTGTTCGCGCCGAAATCACAGGGGGACGGCGAGAATTTCCATGGGCGCCTTGTCAATCCGAATGTTGCAAGCAATGCCTACCCACCCATCGGCAACGTTATGCCGGAATTCATCTCCTATCTGGCGGAACTTGCAGAAACGGCAGAAGGTACCCACACCTTCAGCATCGATCGTGGCAGTGAAAAAACCCGTCGCAGTGTGTTGCGGGTAGAGTTCGACAAACGTTCTGGCAAGAGCACCCAGTGCCGTATTGGCGGGCGCGTGGTGAAAATGGGCGTCGGGAATCTGCTGTTTCCGTGACAGTGGGTCATTGTGGTGATCTTCACCATCAAAACCACTTGTTGAGATATTCCCTGAGGAGAACGTCATGGTTCGGACTGGAGAACGAATCAATAGCAGCAGTGGGGAATAATTTCTATGGCGCATCCAAAATGGACTCAAGACGAGGCGATCGCGTTCGAATGCGCTAGAGAATGCATAACCGACTTCATGGGTTTATATTATACCGCTATTGCTGATGAAGAAGAAAAACCAGCCCCGAATCTTGAAAAAATAGCATGGTAAGAGTCTAGTGCGATAAAGCTTGCACGGGAACGTGTAAACCTTTCGCTAACTGACCATGAAAAGATAGCCTACATCAGAAGGGAATATGGAGCGCGAATTCGCTCTTATCGCGAAGCCGCCTATACCAAGAGTAACTAAGGAAAAAATATAACGCGGATTCAAAAGCGAAGCGTACACAGATTTCGGCTGAAACCTTGGGATGTGCTGCGGCAAAGATTATTTCAGCATCATCGAATTATCAATTAGCGTAAGCTGCACCATCTCGTCATTAATTGCATATTGGTCGTAAGCTGATTTCCAGACAAAATCTTTTCTACGAAAACGGTTTACCTTCAAGAGCATCGCACATGTCCAGGGCTGGGCGCGAGAAGTATGTATCCATCGTACTCATACCAAATTATCTTGCAGGTATAAATGGGTATAAGTTATTGATTAAACCTGTGCGTCTATCGTTGACGTACCCTATTTCTCACAGAAGCTCTCCTAATCCATTGCTTTACTGTACATACAGTAAAGAGGCTAACGCCGATGCCTATTGTAAGCGCAAAAAGACAGGTTACCTCATTCTTCCATCTCGGGAACGATACAACTGATGCTATTCGCATGTCGTGTCTGATCCACCTCAATCAGGCCGTTATTGGCATTCAGGTGATAAGTGACCGGATTGGGGGCGCAGCCTAGGTCTTCACAATAGACTCGGTAGATGCCACCCGTCGTGGCACCCTCCTGATTCATGAAGAAGCTGCCTTCCGCCCAGCCGTTGTAGGTGCCGCTAAATACCAGCGGCACCTGGGTGCGGTAATGGCCGCCGTTGCGGTTGCGTGAACCATAGATTTCGCCCGATCGGATCATGATGACTTCTGCGGTATCACTATCGGATTTTTCGAAATAGTTGAAACGATAGGTCTGAGTGCCGGAATCCACAATCTGGGTAATCGGTGTTTTGTAGACCCGCTGAGCCACATTGACCGTGCCACCTGCGCCATCCTCAAGCAGCGCGTCAGCATCCGCATATTCTGGCAGCTCCAACTGGCGCAGTACCTGCTTGACGAAAAAGTTTTCCCAGGCGTCGATGACGATCCGGTTGGTAAAGCCGTTGTCCACCCTGACTTCATTAACTTTGTAGGTCAGATCATAATTGTAGGGTTGGCCATCGATCTCGTATCTCAGTTTGACGATGGTGTGGCGATCGATAATTAGATCCTGCCCGGCATAGGCGCAGGCTTCATTGGCGACGGGTTCGACTGAGTCAGTGGTGAGATACACCTTTGTTGCTCTAGGTGGCAGCGTGACTTTTACGGTTTGTGCAGATTCGTAGTCACCCGCTGCGGGCTCGAATGTAGTTTCCTTGGTGTCGGTTTTGCAGCCGGACAGGGCAGCAGGCAGCAACACCGATAAAATCAACAGCGTTACCTGCCGGAAAGTAATCCTCATTCTAGAGGACCCCTTGGAGTGATGGGTGTTCATGATTAACTCCTGAAATGTTGGTTCACGCATGGCATTGGTTTCAATGTTCGGATACTCAATTCCAGGGATCATTGAACACTGCGTAGTAAGTCGAATTCGTGGTACCGCCCGGTACGAAATACCACCTGATGTCATAAGCGGTCGCGCCGCAGTTACCCCAAGTGCTCACCAATCTATCGGCCCATGTCGGGTGCCAAGCACAACTCCACCAGGTCAGCCCAGCAATCTCCTTACGTACAGCGATTTTCTTCTGCGTGCGGGTGTCCTGACTCTCTGCCTTCAACTCCATTTGCTGGTTGCGGCTGTTGTCACAGGGCTTTAGATTCCACCTCTCGCTCTCATCCGAATCACTTCGATAAAAGCACATGTTCCTGGCCAGCGAACGAATTTGATGAAAGTCGTCGTTCCCGGTGACGGGAATATTCGTCACCTCGAAACGCTGCTCCAGTTTCGACGCATTGCAGCCTTCAATGACTAATTCGTCGGTACTATAACTAGCCGCAATGCACTCATCACCGTTGTTGCCCGCAGACGGTGTCGCCAGCCGGATCTGATACCAAGGGCCGATAATGTTATTGAAAGCTACCTTCTCATAATCAGGATTTGTGTTTCTGCAGGGGCTTCCTGCCGATACGGCAAAGCCTCCAGCATTCTCTGGTATGGAAAGATTGGAGAAGGTTATCGTGCGCACTCCATTGTTCAGCGGCTCCGATTTGCTGACGAACCCGATGTGTTCCTCGCTAGCAGTACACGAGTCTCCACGCAGCCATTTGACATAGTAACCATCACGCACTACTCGCTCGTCATCCGGTTCGATCGTGATGGTGACGCTGAGCTTTTCGGTGGGATCAGTATCTGCAGATACAAGCACGCGCTTCGGTACCGGTGCATTCGCCTGTTCCTCAGTTCTATTCAAGCTTGCTCTGACATAATTCGAACAATCTGCTTCATAGGCTTCGCCGTGGGTGTTACCAGCGATGGCAACGATTGAATGCACATTGGCAGCCGGGCGATGAGACGGAATCGAGAACTCCAGAATCATATCCGGTGAAGAATTCGGCATCTGGAGCGTTGCCACCGGTGAACCTGACAATGGGCAGCCGTCAGCACCGGCATAGCGAACCCTAAAGTAGGTGACGTTAGACGGCCGGGTACTAGGAGAGGACGCCGCAGCGACATGACCGGAACCCCGTACCTTCAGGCCCGGATCGTCATCCGTGAAGGCGATGCCATAAGCTCTCGCTGTGGGCGCACCGGGATTGGCGATGAGATTGCTGACGGGCAGGTTATAGCCGGTAAGCGCCTCCCCTGTGGCATTGGCGGCATAGACAACAATTTTATCAACACCGTCGGGCAACCGGGGAACGGCAAGGTCATAGCTCAATGTATCGCCCTGATTGCTGTCTACGAGTGGGATGCGGGTGATAAAGGTGGACCCCCCATCGGGCAGCACTTCCGCGCCATTGGCCAATCCCCAGCGCAATATATAGGCGCTGCTGTCATAGGTATCGTCATGCCCCCGGGTAATGGTGATCTGGCCACCGAAGGCGTGTCCCGGAAGGGAATCGGTAAATGCCACCTGGGCAGGAATAGTGATGGGGCGGTATCTGAAGCGGTATTCCGAATCGGTCGGACCACAGGAGGTGATAGCCATCACGGCAAGCAGTCCCAGTCCCGCGTAGATCGGCCTGCTTTGCTTAAACCTGTTATTCATTCTGTTGTCCCCAAGCGCCCAAGGCGATAGCTGTGCCTGCGGCGATTCTAGAGGGTAAGCCTAAATATTCGGCAATACTAAAGCCGGATTGACCGGAGCAATAGCATGTAGTAGTGCCGCTAAACGCGGAATAAAACGAAACCTGCCTTGCCTGCTGCAATGCGCGCACTTCTCAAATTTCCAACATGTGCTATTGGCGTCTGGGCGGGCGAAGCTGTTTTTAATCCCCTCTATGAGATGTGAATGGCTTCGAAAGCATCCGTTGAGGAAATTTTCATGACTTATTGACGACAAAACAGTTGGTAGTTGAGGGTTCTGATTTGGTCTATTTGGTGCTCAAGCGCTTCTCGGCCGCGCGAGGTGATTTTCGTGGCGCACTAATTGCTGTTGTTTGTTAAAACAATGACTGCGAACAAATTGTATTTTTTGACAAATAAGTGTTTTCTGTGGGAATGCAATTGCTTTGAAATTGACAGGGACGGATTGTCCCTGTCATTGCCGCTATTGAAATTTTCAAATTATTTCAGAGGATAGGCCATGACAAAGCCATTCCCGCGTCCGAAATTTCCATGCCACCCGGTTACGTACAAAGTATCTGAAATTGCATTTGCGTGGTTTGGAATATCCGTTTCCTTCGCTGCAACCGGAATCACGAAATCTCCAAAAATATTTGCGTTGAATCTTACTTTTCCTGGTGCTGTGATGATGCTGGAGGTCTCCACCCCATTCTGGTCGATCACGTGATATTTGTAATAGAAGGTCTTTGGAACCAATGCATCGATAGCATTGATAGCCGATGAGGGGCCTACATACTCTTTCGTGATCCACTTATCATTGCCGTTGAAAAGAATGTTCGATAATTTGTGGACCCTATCAGCTTTGTTGATGTTTTCAACGTTGTAGGGCAGAGTCGTTGAGGAGATCAATGTTCCGTCGAGCCCAACAAAAAGCAGGCTGTTGTTACGACTGTATTGCGGTTCGATAATTTCTGTATTGATACAGGCGATGCGATCATCAGTCGGTGGGCTGCAATCCAAGAGTTCATCGCCGATATAAGACCATTCAATACTGCCGTCTGTGTTTAATCGGGAGAGAATTGAATGGTCTCCCTGGCGCCGAGTAAAATAGACATGATCGTTCTGCATGAAGTAGAAAGGACCGTTGTTGTACGTCATTACTCCTAAATCATGACGGGCAATTTCGGCGCCATTGTTGTCCAGCAGGACAGACGTTAATGTAGAAGCCGCTGGTTGATAATCTGGCGACGATTCATCTATTGCTGCCGGCAACAGCAAGATTATGTTTCCGTTGCCTAATTCAAAAGGTGGGTAGTAATCGTGAAGGTAGTTTTTTGTGTCGTAGGTGTATGTCCAGCTTTCCTCGCCATCTAGAGTGAACGAAGAATAGGTAAATTCAGGTGTGCTCGTGGTTGTATTATATTCTTCATAGGCAACTGTTAGGCTGTGGGGCGATGAACTCACTAAGCTTAACCAGGATTTTGGTTTTACCAATGTCTTTGACCACAATTCTGATCCATCATTGGCGATCATGGTTGCGATCCCAGCAGACACATCTTTCTCAGAAACTCCAATGATGCCATTTTGCGTTACAGTCAAGGATGTTGCGCTATGTTTCATGGGGACGCGCCACAGTTCATCCCCTGTGGCCGATACTTTTCGCATAAAGTTTTCGTTACCTACTGCAAAAGTATGGTAGGTATTACCGGCATTATCGGTGATGGAGCCAAATTGCTCCTGACTAGGGGTGTTTTCTTGGCTGACGAAATTCTGCCATAGATATTCCGTAGGTACGATGTTGACGCAGGCCGCCGTTAGGCCGCTAATAAGCAGGAAAGAAATGCCTTTCGTAAAGCGGAGACTATTATTTTTCATTGTGTCGAATCCCTTCTGCTGAGAAAATCCTTGAAATGGTACTAATGTTTTGTGCCTGGCAATCATAACGACTATTTTACGGCCTGACAATCGAGTCGATTAAAGTGCTGTGGCTGACATGCCTATTAGGTCTCAATGGGGATAAAAGTATGTTGCACTGATCTTTGATTATTTGCCGCATAATCACAATATTATTCAAAGAGAAAAGCCGTTTAACGCTACTACCGTCAGACCGGGATGGGATATTTTAGGAGCGATTTTGATGATGAATCAAAACTATCACACGATGCATCACGTTTATCCGCGTATTCCTTTTTATAAGATCCGGCAGGCATGGTTTGCCAAACTGAATTACCATCTTGAGCAGAGCCCGAGCATGGTGTCGTGGCTGGGGCGTCCGATTAGTGTAGAAGAATACCGAACGAAATATTTGTCGTCCTAACTTGCGTCTCGAAAATCTGTTGAATAAGACCTGTGCACGGGCTGATAGGGCTCGACAAAGGGTTACCATCGTAACGGCCGCCAAGGAAGGTGGCTTGCACCCGACCAACGTTCTCTGCTGCCAAATTAAAACAATCGAGCAGGTGTTCATATCATCCGTAGAGAGCATCTTGAGAAGGCAGAAGGGCGCTCCTATCTACTGACCCCAAACCCTGTTGTGGCAATCCGGTAATCAGGGGCATTCGTGAAGCCCCCTGTTGAACCCACTCGCTAATGGATTTATCCTGTGCAAAGTCAATGATTGGTTTGAAATGGAATAAGCCTTGCGGGATTTCAACAAACCGCCCAGCGAAACAAACTCAGGATGAGGTGATCAGTGCCACAGAAACCCGATATGACCCTGGCGGAAGCGCTTGCGAAACGCCAAAGCCTCCTTGACGAACTCAATAGCGAAGAGCACAAAGAGCGCACGGAAACCACCTATTACGGCCATCACATCCCCTTCGATGTGCCCTTGGTCAACTGCGACAGTTGCAATACCCCACCCCAATTCGGAAAAGTAGGCACATTTAACAATCGTTGGAACATTGCCTGCCCCTCCTGTAACAAGATGATTCAACACCCGCAATCCGAACCCTGGAAAGCACAGCTTCTCTGGTGGCAAAGGAACCTTGCAGGGCACACCTACCAGCAATTACCCCTGTTTTCGCTCGCCACCCTTGATGCGCCAGCGGCGCGACGTCGCCTTGCGGGCATTCGCAGGGACCTGGAGTTAAAGAAGGCCCTGGCAGAGGTAGAAGATCTGCTTTCAAACATTACCAACGTGTCGCATCCCGGGGTTGAGTACCGTGCCAGGCTCGACGCCTATATGGGCTGGGCCATGCTGGCCCTTGCCCTCTTGAAGAAACAAGACGGTGGAACACAACGTCTGAAGCGAGAGGAGTATTTGGCGCAGAAGGCGCTGTCGTAACAACACATTCTCGAGAAACGCTTGCATTGTTGAACTGCAACGGAACCAATAAGACTCGCGCGCCCCTCTCGAACCGTGGGCAATGACTTTGCATCATTGCCTTTAGCGGTGGTAATTATCAGAAGGCATGATAATTTACTTGGATGAAACGCCTTTAATCATTGGGGAAGAAGTTGGGACCATTACTCACACAAGACGTGCATGACGCCCTGCGCGTCGCCAACGGTCACGCAGACGTTTCGCTGGATCTAGGTCGAACCACCACCCGGGTCGAGGTCGACGCTAACGGCTGGGCCAGTCAGGGACAACGTTACCCCTATATACAACATTGCAAGGCGCGCACCATTTATTACTGGGATGGTGAGGCCTTTGAACCAGTGTCACGTTATTCGCGCTCACTGATCAAGCTGGTGCCTACCGATTGGGGCGCGCCCACCTTTGAAATCGACGGCATTAAAATGCTGCCCACAGCGCAGGTTTCACCGTATGAAGACGCCCGTCGTAAAGTAGATCTAATACAACCACAGGGCAAGATCATCCTCGATACGTGCGGTGGTCTCGGCTATTTTGCGTCGTGGTGCTTGCAGCGGCAGGCAGCACGTATCATGTCGTTTGAGAAAAATCCTGATGTCATTTGGCTGCGTAGCTTGAATCCCTGGTCGCCGGTGCCGGGTGATGTTTTATCACTGACCAATGCCGATATCTCTGAGCAGATCAGCGCGCTGCCCACTGCATCGTTTGACGCCATTCTGCATGACCCGCCACGTTTTGGAATTGCCGGGGAATTGTATTCGCAGGTTTTCTATAACCATTTGGCCCGTGCGTTGAAGCGCAAGGGGCGCTTGTTTCATTACACCGGCACGCCGAATAAATTGACCAGTGGGCGAGATGTACCGAATGAAGTAGCCAAACGGTTAAAACTGGCGGGGTTTAACACCGAGATCGTGGGCGATGGTGTGTTGGCGGTTAAGGGCTAGCCATTGGGGCCGCACCTTGATCAAGCGTTGCTTCATTTTTGGATGTACGTGTAGCTGGTTGGCACCCAGTCGTGTGCATTACCCCTAAAGAGTTCGTGGGTAATGTGGCTTTCGACAAAACGCTTGATACAGATCATGGCGTGTTCTATAGTTTCAATAATTTCTGAAATTTTGAAACCTTAAAGGGTTTGGAAGGTGCCATGCAACTCACGCCAATGATCGAAAGCTTTATTCTGCATTTTGGCGAAATGGGCAGCCGCTGGGGATTCAACCGCACGGTCGGGCAAATGTATGGCCTCATTGTGTTAAGTGATACGCCCCTCAGTGCCAACGATATTGCCGATGCATTGAGTATCTCGCGTGGCAACGTCAGCATGGGCATCAAAGAGCTGCAGTCCTGGCGCCTGTTGCAAATCAAACACCTGCCCGGTGATCGCAAGGAATATTACACCGCTGCCGGCAGCATTCTCGAAATGGCGCGGCGCGTAATGGAGGAACGCAAACGTCGAGAGATCGACCCCACACTGACCTTGCTGCGCGATACGATCCTGGAAAAACCAGCCTCTCCCAGTGAAGCTCACGCGCAAAATAAAATGCGTGAAATCCACGACCTGCTCGAAGTCGCCTCGCAGTGGTCTGACGAAATTCAATCGATGAGCCTCGATAGTTTGCAAACCTTGATAAAGCTCGGTGCCGGTGTCGGCAAAGTATTGGAATTTGCCGATCGTTTCCGTGGTTCACGTACATCGAACGAAGATTAAATTATTTGATTGGGGGGAGTAGATATCTCTACCCCTGTAATCAAACAAAAAACTCGATTTCATTGTTGTATTATCGAGGTCTGTCATGATCGATACATTTATGTTGTCCCGCCTGCAGTTTGCACTAAACATCAGTTTTCATATCCTGTTTCCCATGATCACCATCGCCTTGTGCTGGTTTCTCTGCTATTTCAAAGTGCGATGGCATCTCTCCGGGGATGCCGTTTGGATGCGCGCATATCGATTTTGGGTTAAGGTGTTTGCCTTAACCTTCGCCCTCGGCATTGTCAGCGGCGTTACCATGAGCTTTCAGTTCGGCACCAATTGGCCCGGTTTCATGGCCACCGTCGGCAACATAGCCGGGCCGCTATTGGGTTATGAAGTGCTAACTGCCTTTTTTCTTGAAGCCACTTTTCTGGGCATCATGTTATTCGGTATGGATCGCATTTCACCCCGCTGGCATACGCTGGCGACCTTTATCGTGGCCCTGGGCACCACTGCCTCAGCCTTCTGGATACTGGCACTGAATTCCTGGATGCAAACCCCGGCTGGTTTTGAAATGCGTGAGGGGGTTGCGTATCCGGTGAGCTGGATGGAGATCATTTTTAACGCCTCGTTACCTTATCGCTTTGCTCATACGTTGATGGCGTCGGCGCTGACGGCAACGTTTCTGGTCGCCGGCATTTCTGCGTACCGTATATTGAAGGGCGATGAAAAACGCGCGCCACGCCTAACCTTGAAAACCAGCCTGATTGTTGCCAGCGCACTCGTACCGTTACAGGTGTTTATTGGCGATTTGCACGGGCTGAACACCCTGCAACATCAACCACAAAAAATCGCCGCCATGGAAGGTATTTGGGAAACCGAAAAAGCCGCGCCCTTGCGTCTGATCGCCTGGCCCGACGAAGCCAGTCGCAGCAATCTGTTCGAAATTACTGTACCGAATCTCGCCAGCATTATTCTTACCCACGATGCGCAAGGCGAAATTCGTGGCCTTAATGAATTCCGCAATGAACATCCTCCGGTAGCTCCCTTATTCTGGGGCTTTCGCATCATGGTCGGAATGGGGCTGTTGATGTTGCTGGTCGCGTGGTTCAGTACGTGGCAGTGGTTTCGCCACGAACATCTGCATCCCATTACATTGAAAGTATTGGTAGCCATGACGTTTTCGGGTTGGGTCGCGACGCTGGCGGGATGGTATGTGACAGAAATCGGGCGGCAACCCTATCTGGTGAGTGGCGTGTTGCGAACGGTGGATGCCGTCACCACCGTGCCTGCGCACAATGTAGCGCTAACCCTTAGTCTTTACGTTATTGTCTATAGCGGTCTGCTCGTTGCGTATCTTCACACCTTGTTTTTAATGGCGCGCCGCTCGGTCGAAATCGAAGAGATTTCTGATGCAGAACAATATCATTCGGCGAGCCAGAGCGCGCCGTTGGCGTGGCTGAATCGTGTTGCTGTCAGTAAAGGAGTTTGATCATGCAAGACATTCACTGGTTACATGCTTTTTTTGGTGGATTGATGGCGCTAGCCATTCTGCTCTACGCCATTCTCGATGGCTATGATCTGGGCGTCGGTATTCTGCTGCCGCGTGATCAAGTCATGCATCGCAATACAATGATCGCCTCCATTGGCCCTTTCTGGGATGCCAATGAAACCTGGCTGGTACTCGCCGTGGGGTTGATGTTGATTGCTTTTCCTGATGCTTACAATCTGGTGTTGAGCGAGCTGTATATTGCCGCCACCATCATGTTGATGGGGTTGATCATGCGCGGTGTCGCGTTCGATTTTCGCGCCAAAGTATCGATGGACCATCAAGCCCTCTGGGACGGCGTTTTCAAAATCGGTTCATTGACCACCGCATTGGCACAGGGATATATGCTGGGGCAATACGTAACAGGTTTTGATAAAAGCGCCAGCAGCATAGGGTTCTCGTTATTGAGTGCCGTCGGTGTGGCGGCAGCCTACAGTTATATTGGTGCAGCCTGGTTGGTCATGCGCACCGAAGGGGATTTGCAGCGTCGTGCCGCCACCTGGGCAAGGCGTTGTGGACGGGTGGCGTTTCTGGGCGTGGGACTGGTATGCGTGGTCAACCCCATGATAAATCCAGAGGTGTTTGCTAAATGGTTTCGTTTTCCTGAAGCCGGGTTGCTGTTTCATATTCCATTGTTGAGCTTAGCGATATTCTATGTGAATGATCGTTTGCTCAAGCGCATGCCGTTCGAAAAGGATTTCGGAAGCTGGATTCCCTTTGCGGGCGCGATTGGCATCTTTTTTGTTTGCTTCCAGGGCTTGGCTTACAGTTTTTATCCTTATGTGGTGCCGGGCCGCCTCACCATGCCCGAAGCGGCTAGCGCGGTCGAATCATTGCGGTTTGTAATGGTAGGCACGGTGATCGTCGTGCCGGTCATCATTGCATACACAGCCTTGTCTTATCGGGTGTTTCGGGGCAAGGCCACCCAATTGAAGTATTACTGATACACTACGTGTTCTTGCCATAGAGGTGGCTGCCAGTGCTAAAGTAAGGACATATTTCTCCCTGAATGGTTAGGCCATGCAAGACCGACTTCATGCACGGATCGATCATTATTTTGAACGGGCACTGCTACTGACCCAGCAGCAGTCCCTAGATCGTAAAGCCGTGCATGATTTACGTGTTTTTGGCAAAAAATTGCGTGGGCTTCTGCGTTTGTATCGTCCACAGCGGGTGCCGGGTCTTGCATCTCTGGAGCGTAGTATTGCCAGGATAGGCAAGTCGTTATCGGGCAGTCGCGATAACGAGGTGTTGATACAATTGATCTCGTCCTGGCGCTTACAACGGCAGTTATCATTGCAGGCGATCCAGCAAGCGTTGGTGGCGAGATTGACCGATGAGAGTGAACAACGTCAGCCGGTGAATCCCACTGCGTTACATCTGGCACTGCGAGATGCACTGCAACAGTGGCAGGCGTTGGCACCGCAGACACAAACGCAACCCTTGAAAGCGGCGCTCAAGCAATCCATTAAGAAAACCCAAAAGAACGGCCAGAAGGTATTAAAAAAGGGCCGCTCTAAGCGGTTGCACACCTGGCGCAAGCAGGTGAAGTATCAATATTATCAGCTGGATGTGTTGCCGCCGGCCCCTGCGCGCAGCAAGCGTTACCACCTGCTTAAAACCTTGGGGGTGTTGTTGGGCGATATTCATGATCTTGATTTGTTGGTGCGCTATCTGAAACGGTCGGGGTTAGAGACTGCTCCGCTCATCGAGCGGGTGCAATCGCAACGTGCCCGCCTTCTGTTGCGGGTATCGCCCTTGTTTGAGAAATCGCGGCTCAGTCACGAGCAACGTCAGCAGTTATTGCATGATCTGGAATCAGCCACCTCATAATCATACTCCCCCACCCAACGTTCCCCGTCCTGTGGCGGCAGCATTTGCACCACATTCCTGATACGATTCTTGCCAATGATCTCCTGACCAAACTCAATGTAGTAAGTCTTACCTGCGACAATCAGCGACGAAAAATTCAATCCTCGTTCCTCCTTAAATGTGGCTGCAAAGTGATGCTCACCCGGCGCCAGATATACCCAGCTGTACTCTTTGTCATGCAGCGTTGCCACCGGCGTACCATCAATCTTGAACGTTGTCGCAAACAGTTTTCCCGTAATCACGGGGGTTCTCAGCAGATAAACAATCGCCTGGTGGCCGCTTAATGTGGGCGTTTCCGGGGAGGCCTTGAACATTGCCGAGCAACCGGCTAACCCAATACCAACAAACAAAAATAAGCCATTAACCACGGTTCGCATGTGCAAGCCCCTAAAAAGTGGAAAGCAAAACATGGAATGCGAAAACAACAACGGGCGCCAAAGCGCCCGTTGTGACAATGCAAATATGTGTGCGGCTTACTTGATATTGTAAGCCGTGGCATAACGCTCGGCGTTTTGCACCATGCCTGATAACACTACCATGCGGTTGCTGGTGGTCGCAAATTTTGTCCATTGATCACCGTAGGTGGTGTCTATCGTATTACAGGTCGGGAAAGGATTGCAGTCGGTACCCGTGGTGATCGTATTCGTGCCGTTATATTTAGCTACCTGTTTGCCGGTGGCGTCGAAAATCCATAACGATGCGCCTGCAGTGGCCGATACCTGGCCAATGATCACCGAGGTCTGAGTCACGTATTGGCTCAACACCACTAGGCGTTGGATGCTGTCTTTCCACTCCAGCTGGCTGATGACTTGCTGATTCAGCAACTCCTGCTCCGACACAAAAGTGCCGTTGGCATCAAGCTTGGTAATTTTGGCGCCGTTGGGTACGAACAGCGTGCCCGTCGTTGCATCGAGCGCGACGGCAGTGGTGCCGCCGAAAGCGGTGCTCCAGCGCAGATTGCCGCTAAGATCATATTCCCAGGTGGTGAACGCGTGGGTGACGACAAAGCCATTGGCCGTGGGGGTAATCGGGTTGGCAGATACACCTGAGAGGCTGATACCTGTGCTGCGGGTTTTCGACCATAGCGTGTTGCCAGCGCTGTCGATCAGATAACTCTTGGTGCCGGTGCCTTCTGCCAGGGTTTGTAGTAACAGGCCGTCATTGTTGAGGGCAAGCGAAGGTGCACAGAACAGGTTGAGCGAACAGTTGGGCATGGTCTTGTCCCAGGCGATCGCGCCACTGGCACTGAGGCGCAGCGTGTTGCTGCGGCCGGCGGCCAGTTTGATCGAGACGGTGACACTGTCATCGCCGCCAACCACCATATCAGCGATTGATTCGGCAGTGTGGGTGCCAAGATCGCTGCGCCAGAGTGCTACCCCGTTGGCATCAAAGCTGGCGACATAGGCTGCGGTAGTGCCAGTGCCATAGCCGACAGCAACGCCGGTGCTGGTCGTTTTCAAGGCAGAGGCGCCACTGGCGTCTGCGACACTGTCATCCACGGGTACCGTCCACTGCTGCACGCCATTGGCGTCGAGTTTGCGCAATTGCAAGGTGGTGCCGATGGGGTAGAGCTGGTAGCTGGCATTGCTGCTGTCGGTCACGAGCGCAAGCGGTGCGCCGGTCAGGCTGGCGTCAGCGAGGGTTGTCTTCCAGAGCAGGGTTTTGCCGCAGGCTGCGAGGGCGAGAGTAGCGGTGGCGAGAGCTAGCGCTTTGAGCTTCATAGGGTTCCGTTTTGAGGTTGTTTTTGTCGGAAATTTGATCGCTCCATGTTAAGTGAAAACTTACTGACTCTTCAGTGCCAAATCGTAGCGATTTGTGAACGAGCTTAGCCGGGTGGGGCTGCAGCGTGGCGGGTGAGGTCCCGTTTTGGGCAATCCGGCTCCATTTATACTGGTAAATCAGGGGTGTAGAAGGCGGGCCAGCCTGGATGGGATCAAATATAGCCAGTGAGGCGGATTTCAGTGTTGTCGCGGGCTTCCGATGGATTCGCACCTGCTAGCTCCCGATACGTGCGGGAGAATTGCGCATAATCCGAAAAACCTGCCGCCAATGCGGCTTCGGTGAGGGCGCAGCCTTCGGTGAGTTTGGCGGCAGTCACAAATATGCGGTGCCACAAGCGAAAACGTCGAATGGGGGAGCCGGTGACTTGCTTGAATAATTGTACAAGACGTGGCACCGAAAGCCCCACTTCACGCGCGATCCATTCCACCGATACATTCTGGTCGTAATTGTCCTTGATCAATTGCACTGCTTTCATGATGCGCGGATCCGGCGGCGCTGATGCACGCGACGGGTGCGAGAACCATTCTTCAACGATATGTTCAGCGGTGGTGAGTGAGGGGCGATTGTTGCGAAGAATGTTGGCAAATTCAACGACATCGGATTCTCCACCGATACCGCTAAAACAATATTGGTCGCCAAAATGCGTAACGCCCTTCATTAGCGGCTGCAGTCGCGCCATATCGGTGCCCATGCCGTCGAGAAAGAACAGGGCGACATTCGCGCCGTGGGTTTCGACTTCAAGGTTCATTCCTGCGGGAATCAGAAAGCTTTTTCCTTTTACGCGATCACGCCGAATTGGATCAACCAATTCGAGATCATCCTCGAGTGAAACGAGCAACGAAGAAGGAACGCTTGCGCGACGAAATTGTCGTTCCAGTCGGCCGACGTAGACACCCCTATCTCCCGTCGCATATATGATGGCTTTCTTGTTCATTTATTTTGCCTGACGTAAAAAAGAAAAAACTAAAATCTCCTCAATGCGGCAATTGTCTAACTGACCGACAAAACATCCCACGTGAAAAAGTCTACCGTTATTTGTCGGAATTCCCTGTTGCTTTTTTGTAACGCATCACGGTTTTGCAGCGGAATTTAAGCTATTCAGACAGACGTGCCTTTTTTGCTGCATTAACGTGCCACATTATTTTTGGAAAAATATGTGCGCCGGGGCTGCGCATGAATTATTTGATGATTTTGCGGGGCTTTAACAAAATAAAAATGCCTGCAGGGGATTAGCCTGCAGGCGATGCAAACCTACTTCTTTTCGGGGGTAATGGTTTAGAACCACTGCTAGAGGTAGGCACATAAGTGGAGATCACAACGCCATGGTAGGCACATTCTTTTGGCTGTATGAGTTATCAGGAAGGGTTGGGTATGCGCGTCCAGCTTTTTAAGGATAAATAGAATGGCATTTTTATTTCCCTCCGCTTGTGAATTGCGAGTCCCTGATTTGGAATTAATCGCTACGGTAGGGGGGATGAGATTTTATTTCATGAAGGAATTGCTGATTTATAATTCCATTAAAAATAAGGCTTTATTGGCGCTACCACTGTTGGTCAGAGGAGGCGTGCTGACATTAACAGCGCCACTTATGGCCGCTGTTAATGTCAGGCTGCCCTAGAAAAAGGTAATCCCGACCTGGAACAGCTTTTCAACATCGGCAATGCGCCGCTTGTCGACCAAAAACAGAATCACGTGATCATCACTCTGAATGACTACATCGTCATGGGCAATGATGACCTGATCGTTGCGCACAATGGCGCCGATGGTCGTGCCATCGGGCAGGTCCACATCGCCAATCGCCTTACCCACGACTTTGGACGATCGTGCATCCCCGTGGGCAATGGCCTCAATGGCTTCGGCCGCGCCGCGTCGCAGTGAATGCACGTTCACCACATCGCCACGCCGCACGTGTGTGAGCAGGCTGCCGATGGTGGCTTGTTGCGGTGAAATGGCGATATCGATCTCGCCACCTTGTACCAGATCTACATACGCCGGGTTGTTGATGAGCGCCATGACTTTGCGAGCGCCCAGGCGTTTCGCCAGCATGGATGACATGATGTTGGCTTCGTCGTCATTGGTGACTGCCAAAAACAGATCGGCATCTTCGACGTTTTCTTCCAGCAGCAAATCCTGATCGGAGGAATTACCGCGTATCACCACCGTGTTGCTCAAGCGCTGCGCCAGATAATTACAGCGATTCTGATTGTGCTCAATCACTTTTACTTGATAGCGACTTTCGATCGATTCCGCCAACCGTTCGCCGATGTTGCCGCCACCCGCAATAATAATTTTACGGTAATTATGCTCCGGCCCTCGCAACTCATTCATAACGGCACGTATGTGATTGCGCGCGGCGATGAAGAATACTTCGTCGTCCAACTCGATAACGGTATTGCCCTCGGGCAGAATGGGCCTATCACGCCGAAAAATGGCCGCCACTCGCGTATCGATATTTGGCATATGCTGGCGCAGGAATCGCAGTTCACGCCCTACAAGGGGGCCGTTATAGAGCGCGCGCACCGCTACCAATTGCGCTTTGCCATCGGCAAAATCCAGCACCTGCAGCGCCCCAGGATACTCAATCAACCGGCGAATATAGTTGGTAACGACTTGCTCGGGGCTGATGATGACATCGATCGGAAAGCCTTCCGGCCCGAACAACGCTGCACGGTTTAAATAGTGCGAGGAGCGCACGCGAGCGATCTTGGTGGGTGTGCGGTGCAGTAGATACGCGACCTGGCACGCGACCATATTGATTTCATCGCTGTTGGTCACGGCAATCAGCATGTCGGCGTCGTCCGCGCCTGCCTGTCTTAACACGCTGGGGTGGGATGCCTGACCATTGAGGGTGCGAATATCGTAACGTTCCTGCAGGTATTGCAGGCGTTCGGTATTGGTATCGATCACCGTGATGTCGTTACGTTCGCTGGCGAGGTTGGCGGCAAGCGTGCCACCGACCTGACCCGCCCCGAGTATGATGATCTTCATACAATCAATCCTTCGTTGGTCGCAGCGGCAGCCTCTGGACGGGGGCTGTCTACTGGCTCTTGCGAGGTAGCATGGCTGATCGAATCGCCGCTGGCACTGCCACGAATCAAACAGGCATAAAAAAATCCGTCATGGCCATGGGCGGTCGGAAACAATTGTCGCCCTGCGGCGGCTTGCCCCACACTGTCGTTCGGTACTCCGGCCAGGGGCATCGGCGCCAGACTGGCTTCAGTATTTTCCTTGAGAAATTTGAGTATGACGCGCTCGTTTTCTTGCGGCAGCACCGAGCAGGTGCTGTAAAGCAGGGTGCCGCCGGGTTTCAGCAGCCTGAAGGCGGTATGCAGCAATTGCAACTGTTGTTCTGCCAGTGTGTTGATATCGGTGCGGCGTCGCAGCCATTTAATGTCGGGGTGGCGTCGAATGATGCCGGTGGCAGAGCAGGGTACATCCAGCAGGATACGATCAAACCAACCGACGTCTGCTTGCGCGGCGAAGGCCTCCAACCCCAGCGCCTGGACGGTAGCGGTCAGGCCCAGGCGATTTAGATTTTCGTGAATGCGCGCGCAGCGGTGTTCGTCGACATCGATGGCAATACACTCGATATCGGCCATTTCCAGCAGGTGGGTGGTTTTGCCACCAGGGGCGGCACAGGCATCGAGGATGCGTTCACCGGGTTGCGGGCCCAATAATACCGCTGCCAATTGCGCGGCTTCATCCTGTACCGAGAACCAGCCCTCGTCATACCCCGGCAGTTGCGGCACGTTGTGCGAGCGCTCCAGGCGAATGCCTGCAGGCGAAAGATCGCAGAGGCTGGCGGTGATATTGCGTTCGCGCAGTGCAGCCATGTACTGCTCACGACTCACTTTGCGCAGATTCACGCGTAAGGTGAGGGGCGCCTGCTGGTTGTTGGCCTGCAGGATGCCATGCAAATGTTCTGGCCACGCCGCTTTGAGCGCATCAATCAGCCACTGAGGGTGCGCGGTGGCGAGTGCTTCGCTGGTGGGCAGTTGGCTCTCCAGCGTGGTTTTTTCGCGTTGCGCACGGCGAAGCACGCCATTTAATAATTTTACTGCCCAGGTTTTGCCGAGCTGGCGGCCGGCTTCGACCGTTTCACTGATGGCGGCATGGTCGGGGATGCGCATGTAAAACAACTGATAGAGGCCCACCAACAGCAAGGCATGCAGATCTTCGTCGCGGGCTTTGAGGGGGTGTTCCAGCAGTTGCGAGAGTAATTTATCGAGGCGCGTATACCAGCGGCACACGCCGTAGCAAAGCTCTTGTATCAGTTTACGGTCGAGCTCGGGCAGGCGTTCCTGCGCATACGGCAACACATCGTTGAGTGCTCGCAGAGCAGTGTCTTTGCGATTGCCGAGGGGTAACACCTGCATTAATACTTGGGCGGCGTTGGCGCGTACTTGGGCAGCTTGGGTCATGCGTTAGCTCCATTTTTACTGCCGACATCCTTGTCGCCGAAGCTGTGCTCCAGTGCTCCTTTATTGCCAAGGGTTTGCCCCGCAGCAAACAGGGCGCCACGACTGTTGAGAATGTCGCGGGCAGGCAGGGCCTTACCACCGGCGAGCTGAAGTTCGGTGAGGGTCAGGACACCATCGCCTGTTTTTACCCGGATGCCTTGCTTGTCGGCCATCAGGAGAGTGCCAGCGGGTGCATCTGCAAACTGCAGGCTAGGCTTCGCAATCGCTTCAGACTCGTTGGATTCGACGCGGGCATTCCACACGCGCACGGTTTCACCTTGCAGGTGAGTGTATGCGACCGGCCACGGATTCAAGCCACGGATCTTGCGGGCAAGCAGGGTGGCCGGTTGCGTCCAGTCAAGTTCGCCTTCTTCTTTGCTGAGCTTGTGGGCGTAAGTGGCGAGCGTATTGTCTTGCGTCTCCGCAGTGGGCAGGCCGACGCGGGCAATGTGTTCAACCAGGTCGACCATGGCGTCCGCGCCTAAAACGGCCAAGCGATCATGCAATTGTCCACTGGTGTCATCGTCATGAATGGGGGTCGTGACTTTCACCAGCATGGGCCCGGTATCAAGACCTGCCTCCATCTGCATAAGAGTGATGCCGGTTTCTGCGTCACCTTCGATTAACGCACGTTGAATTGGTGCCGCCCCGCGCCAGCGTGGTAACAACGACGCATGCACATTGATGCAACCCAGACGCGGAATATCGAGTACTCGCTGCGGCAGGATGAGTCCATAGGCCACTACGATCATCAGGTCTGGCTTGAGTGCAGCCAGCACCTCGACATCTTCGGTCTGTTTAAAATTGAGCGGTTGATACACGGCAATACCGTGTTGCTCGGCCAGTGCCTTGACCGGGCTGGGGGTCAGCTTGCGGCCACGGCCCGCAGGGCGATCGGGTTGGGTGTAGCAGGCGATGATCTGATGAGTAGAGGTTGTTGCTGACGCAGGCTGTGTTGTAGCTAAAGCAGCCTGAGTTGATGCAAGGAGTGCCGACAAAACACTGGCAGCAAATTCGGGGGTACCGGCAAACACGATGCGTATGGGTGCGTTTGCTGGCAGGGCGTGTTGGCCCTGCAAAGAGGAGTGTGATGGTGTCATGAGACCTGATCAGGAACGGGGTGCGGCCACGCGCTGGGTTTTCTCCAGCTTGCGGCGGATACGGTCACGTTTGAGTTTGGAGATATGATCTACAAACAACACGCCATTGAGGTGATCCATTTCGTGTTGCAGACAGACCGACAGCAGACCCGAGCACTCCATTTCAAAAGGCTTACCCTGGGCATCCAGCGCCTTCACGCGGATGATGTCGGGGCGCACCACTTTTTCATGAAAGCCGGGGACTGACAGGCAGCCTTCTTCATACTCCTTTTCGCCCGTGAGCGGAATGATTTCGGGATTGATGAATACCAGGGGCTGGGTCTTGTCCTCTGATACATCCACCACGATCACCCGCTGGTGCACGTTGACCTGCGTCGCAGCCAGACCGATCCCCGGCGCGTGATACATGGTTTCGAGCATGTCCTGTGTGAGCTTACGGATGCCATCGTCTACTATTGTGACCGGTTTGGCCTTGGTGCGCAGACGTGGATCGGGAAATTCGAGAATATCCAGAAGGGCCATCTTGTGGGTGCCGTTTGTGTGATGGGTTGCATGCAAAATCGTGCGAGCATTTGCAGAAAGCGTCTATAGTTAAGCGTAACCTAATATGATTCAGGCTGGGCCTTGTCGCCTCGGCCTTTCATCAGATGAAATAATGATAAAGGGATTCCCGTCATGATGAAAACTTTTCTCCGTTTCATGGGCGTATGCGCACTGGGTGCGAGCCTGCAAGCCTTTGGGCTGGAAGTGAAACCGGATCACCCAGATTCGTATGTCGTGAAACGGGGCGATACCCTGTGGGACATTTCGGGTAAATTCCTGGAGAAACCTTGGTATTGGCCAGAGTTGTGGCAAGCCAACCCACAGATCGAGAATCCTCACCTGATTTATCCGGGCGATGTACTCACGCTGATTTATGTCGATGGCAAACCGAGATTGCGCGTGGTGCGCGGCCCCAGTGGTGGCACTTACAAGCTGAGCCCGAAAGCCAAGATTACCCCGCTTGAGTCCCCGATACCCGCGATTCCGCTGGATGCCATCAGCGCCTTTTTGGTGGGTAACCGGGTGCTGGATCAGGATCAGGTGAAAGCTGCCCCCTACGTGCTGGCCGGTGACGAGCAGCATATCGTGATGGGCACGGGCGACTATATGTATGCGCGCGGTGATTGGTCGCAAGCGGCCAGCGCCTATGGCATTTACCGTGAGGGCGTAAACTACATTGACCCCGACACGAAAGAGTTTCTGGGGTTTGGGGTGGTTGACCTGGGCACCGCCCGTTACGAGAGTAACGAAGGCGATATCGCCCGTTTCAAGATTACCGCTGCCTCGTCAGATGTTCGCGTCGATGATCGCCTGATCGAAACTGAAGAGCGCAAAGTCGATTCCATCTTCTACCCGAAGCCGCCTTCGGTCGATATTCATGGCCATATCATTCATGTGTTCAGTGGCGTGCGTAACGTGAGCCAATACGATGTTGTGGTGCTCAATCGCGGAGAGCGCGAGCAGCTGCGTGTGGGCGATGTGCTGACCATCAAAGGGCAGGGCGAGATCGTGAAAGACCGTCGCACGCATGAGCTGGTGAAACTGCCTAACGAGCGTCGTGGGGTGCTGATTGTTTTTCGTACTTTTGAAAAAGTCAGTTACGGCTTGATCCTGCGCGCTCAGTCACCCATCAAAGTGGGCGATTCGGTAGAAAATCCTTCTTGAGTGTTGTGTCATTTTTAACCTGAAAAAGCCTCGCTTCGTCGAGGCTTTTTTTTGTGCGCGTCTTTGCCGGGGACGCCTCTGTTATAACGCCGCTAATAATTCGCCCCTCCAAGCCATCAATTATGTATCTAAGTCTGCTCCTATTTCGCTAGAATCGCCCGATGGCACGCAGTTGCCAAAAAGAGATTGCAGGCCTTTAGGGCGGGTGCTTACCAAACTGTTGTGAACAACAATAACGGGAGCATTAAGATGCAGCATTGTAAGGAAGGGTTTATACGCACGTGGGTAGCGTCAGTATTAATCGCGGCAGCGATGGTGGGTTGTGGTGGCAGTGACGGCCATGATCAGCCGCGCACGACAGGCAGTGATGACGTCGTTGATGGTGGCGGTGAAATCGTCGACGGTGGAGAAATCGTAGGGGGCGGTGAAGTCATCACGCCGGCCCCGCAACAAATATCGCTAAGCGGGCGTTTGGTGGCACCCGATGGCACCACGCCCATGGTGAATGCCACCATTTACCTGCCAGAATCCGCCGTGGTGCGGGCAGCTGGGGTGAAAGCCGTGGGGATCGACTGCGAGACACCTCCGGTTGCTTACCAAGTAGCCACCTGCACCAATGGCGATGGCAGCTTCACCTTGATGGTGCCGGAAGGCTTGCTGTCTGAGTTGGTGGCGGTTAAAGGCGCTTTTTCTGCAAATATTGCCTTTGATAGTCGCGAGGCATCGTCAGACGTGCCAATGGATATCGGTGTCGTAGAGGTCGAAACCGACACCGAAAGTGAAAGTGCGACCCGCATGGCGGTCGTTACCGGGAGCTACGACAGTATTCAGAACGTATTGGCCAAAACCGGGTTTGGTGAGATCGATGAACTCGGCCATCTGGTGCCGGGCACAGAAAAATTCGATCTGTATGACGGTGGTGGCTATGCAGGTGAGACGAAACCTGGATTTTCCCAATTGTTTACCGATCGGGGTGACGGCCTGCCGCGTTTGCATGACTATGACATCGTCTTCATTAATTGCGGCGTAAATGAATACGAAACGGACAATGGCGCCGATCCCGTGAGCTCTGCCGTAACGACCGCCTTGCGTGCCTACGTGGAAGCGGGTGGGCGGTTGTATATGACGGATCTGGCCTACGATTATCTGGAGCAGACGTTCCCGGCGTATATTGACTTCGATGGCAGTGACGAAACTGCCGCTGCTACCGCAGAAAATCCGAATGATGCCGAAACGGGTACGGGCGGTATTACGGTACCAAACGCCTCTGTGCTCGATAACAGTTTGCTGGCGTTTTTAGGTAACGTTACGTGTGAAAATAACGCGGCCTGCCTAAACGCCGACAACTCGCTGCTTATCGAAGGCTTGCTGAGTAGCTGGGCGGTCATGGACGCTGCTCACGACACCACGACGGCGCCGGTAAATTTTTATGTATCGGGTGCCGTGTCAACGTCGAATGAAGCCGAATCGGTCAAACCCTTGACAGCATCGTTCCGGGTAGGGGATGGCAAAGTATTTTATTCGTCCTACCACACCGAAGATCGCGATTCGATTTATTTCTTGCCGCAGGAGCGGGTGTTGCAGTTCTTAGTGTTTGAGTAGTTGGTGTTTGAATAGGTAGTATTTGAGTAGTTGGTGTTTGAATAGCGGGAACTTGAATAGTCAGCAGCCAACTATTCCGGGCTCGATAGCCGTGTTATCGAGCCCGGTAAATGCAGTCATGCGTTTGGCAGCAGGCTTGCCAGGGGTTGCACAGTCAGAGCTCCACCGCGGAATTTGGTATCGATAAATACTTGATTGGCTGCCCAAACTGGCTGTTCGCAGGCCACATGCCCACAAATTACAAAATCAATATTGGCAACACGCGCAACAGGTTTGTCCATGCGTGTATGGTGATAGCGTTGCCGTGACCACAAACTGCCCAGCTCCGCATTGAACGCGTCGATAGAAAAGGACTGCATTGCATGCCAGTCGTTATTCAGTGGATCGGTATGACAGATGCCAACCTGTCCTTGCGACGTATCAATCGTGTACGCGAGCGGACATTTTTGCACCAATAACTGAGCGTGTGTCATCAGCACATCGTCCTCGACGTAGGCGACCCAGTCGCCACCGTTTTGTACCTGCATTTGATAGTAGTGTGGTGCATTTCCCAGCAGCCACTCCAGCAGCATGATCTCGTGATTGCCCAACACTGAATAAAACCAGGGGTGTTCAAGCAAGGCGAGTACATCGATATTTTCTTCGCCCCGGTCGATCAAATCGCCGGTCGCAATCAGGCGGTCAGCCGCGGGGTTAAAGCCCACCGCGTCGAGCTGTGCCATCAAATGGGTATATTGCCCATGAATATCGCCCACGAAATAATCCTGTCCGAGGGCGTTACGCGGCAGGGCTCGGTGTGGGGTGAGAGTGTCGGGGTAACGGCGCATGGGGGATGCATCCTGCAAGTTACGGCGGCTGGCGATTCCCACCTGGGATGACAGCGTGCTTTTAATGGGGTTAGCGGCCAACAGGCTAGGCGCGCCGATCTTGGCTCCCTGAGTCGGGCAAGCGCTTGCTCAGAAAGTCTTGAATCTTACCGTAAGTTTTTGCAGATTGGACACTGTCGCGGCCAAATCATGATTGAGTCGTTGGGTGGTCTCGGCCACTTCCAGTGTATGTTCGAGTACGTTGTTAATGTTCTTAACACTTTCATCGATCTCGGTCAGCGACGAGCTTTGTTGCTCAGCGGCTGACGCAATTTGCTGTGCCCGATCGAGGATCAGGTTAACGCTGCCCAGAATGCGGTTGATTGATTGCCCGGCATCTTTGGCGTTTTCGATGCTCACGGTGGCCATGGGCAGGCTGTCTCGCATGGTGGTGACGGTTTTTTCGGTGGTGCTGTGTAATTCCTCCAGGCTGGCGCTGATCTGGCGTGTCGACTGCTGGGTGCGGCTGGCCAGTGAGCGCACTTCATCGGCGACCACGGCAAACCCGCGCCCCTGATCCCCTGCGCGCGCGGCTTCAATAGATGCATTGAGTGCCAGCAGGTTGGTCTGCTCAGCCACATCGCGTATGACATCGAGCACATGGGTGATGGCATCCACTTGCACGCGCAACTGATCGATAGCTTCGGCGGAGCGACCCACTTCGGTGGTGAGCTTGGTTGTGGTTTCGGTCGACATTTGAACTTGCGTGAGGCCATTGGCAGTATCGCGTTGGGCGGTGCTGACCAGTTTGGCGGTGTCACTGCTGTTTTTGGCAACATCGCGTGCGGTGATACCGATTTCGTGCAATGCAGTGGTGAGCATGTCGATGGCAAATTGCTGGCGGTTCATCTCCTCCTGCAGTTTGCTGTGTGAGTGTGTCGTGTCGGTAGCGACGTGGAGAAGCTTAGCAGTAGCGTTATTGATCTCCCCGACCAGCTGCTGAATATCATTTAGGAAGGCATTGATGCCTACCGATAATTGCCCAAGTTCATCGTCGGATCGATGGGCGACGCGGCGGCTCAAATCACGTTCACGGGTAATGGTGTTGATGGTGTCTAACACGCGCTTGAGGGGGGACATTACCAATTGGCCCAACGAAAAGCCCAGGGCCATCGAGAGCATGATATCGAGCACAATGATTTCAATGAATCGCGTGATCACCGCATCTTTCACGCGCGCCTGGATCGCTGCATCGGTAAGATAGAGTGTCAGGGTGCCGACGGTATTGAGTGTGCCGCCATCGTTGAACGTCAAATTCAGCGTGCGTTCCATCGCGGCGTCGGGCAGTGCGGCGCCTGTTTCATCATCGATCCCGGATTGTGCAAATACCTTGCCTTCGGTATCAGTCACACGAATGCCCAGTAACGAGGGGTGTTGTTCGCCCTTGAGGATTTTTTCCGCTTGCGGCGGCGCGAAATCCCATAACGTCTGAGGTAGGGTGGCATTCAGGCGCTGAAGCATGGCGCCTGCATCCGATTCCAGGCGCTCGATTTCTTGCTGATGCAGGTTATGCGTGTTCCAGGCGCCCGCAGCGGCGAGTATCAGTGTGGTGACACACACCAAGGTTACATTGAGTTTGGCGCTCAGGGACTTCAACATAAACGCTTCAACATAGAGGGGTTAACATAAGTGCTTTAACATAAGTGTTTCAACAGATTGAAAAAAGTTCGTCTATTTCCAGTCTTTAAGACCGTATTTGGCGAGGATTTTTGCCAGTTCACCGCTTTGGCGCAGCGCTTCGGTTCCTTCGCCGATCAGTTTGATATACGTTTTTGAGGATTCCTTTACCGGTGAGCAAGCGATATACAGATTCTCGACATCCGAGAGCGTACCGGCCTGTTCAAACTGGTTTTCCTGCTTCAATTCTTTTAGTTTGGCGTCAAAGACGGCGGGCGATTCAATGAGCACATCAATGCGGCCTGCCAGCAACTTTTTGATGTTTTGATCGAGGGCGGTTTCTCCCACCGTCAATTGTACGTGCGTGGGATTTTTCTCAATATACGCGTCGATCTCATCGCCATAACCATAGCCCGAAATGGCCCCCAATTTGATGGATTTGAGGGCTTCCACCGTGCTGTAACGCCAAGGGTTGCCTTTTTTAACATAGGCCGCCACAGTGTCCACCCCTTGACTGCTCTCAGGGAATAGCAGGTCTGGCGCATCACTTTTATACGCACCCACCACACAATCGATCTGGCCTTTCTGCGCGGAGTAAAGGGCGCGCTCCCAGGGCATGAGGGCGTAATCGACGGTGTGGCCGGCCTTGGCAAGCGACTGCTGGGCGATCTCGATCATAAAGCCCGGTAGCGCCGCACCGGGGGTGCCGTTCATGGGATACCAATGATCCGCGCGAATGGTCACGGTATCGGCATGAGCGTTGCCGTTGCCGAGAAAAAGCAAGGGCGCTGACGCGAATGCGCAAAGCAGAAGAAATGCCTTTTTCACAGGAGCATCCTGTCGTGAGTGATGACAGATCAAGTATAGACAAGCCGGCGGGGATTGCCCGATACCCCGTAGGGGTTTTGCGTCGCGTGGCGGGGGCTTAGGGCATTGCGAACAAATGCTGTTGTCATGGCGTCATTCGATATAGCACTTTAAATTCTTGGCTCAGTGCCGATGACTGAATGAATCCAATAGTACCTGGACTTTCGGCGACCAAACGTTTGACACCTTCATCATCCTTGCCATCCTTTGGCGGCTTATCCTTGCCGGTAAACAGCAGTCGCGCCCAATAGGCACGCAATTGATTTTGGTCCTTGTCGGTAACATGCAGATAAAAGGCATCTTGCATGCCAGCGACAGAGGACTGGCTGACAGGAAACAATTCCAGCTGTTTGGCCCTTGGCAAATGTTTCATGCGCTTCATATAAATGCGACCGATTTCTTCGCGCGTCAGAGTCTTGAGGGGTGACGAGGCATGAGCAATCACCACGATATCTGCCTGGGCAGCAACACTGATAAACACACTGGCCAACAAGGGAAGAAATGACATTTTCATTTTCATCCTCCCCTCAAAATACTGTCTGAATGCCAAAGCGGAACAACTGGATATCGCCTTCATCATTGTGATTCAGCTTGCGATATCGGTTGTCGGTCACATCGGTCGCTTCTACCTTGAAGGTCAGGCCATCGACAAAATCCCAGCGTAGGCCCAGGGTCCAGGCGGATTCATCTTCAATGACGCCTTCTTCAATGAATTTAACCAATGCATACGAGGGCGAGCTGGCAGGAAGATCATCGAGCAGGTTGGGTCGTAGATGATCTTTAACGCTATAGGTCAGGTGGTAGAGAAAATTACCCTGACGATAGCCTCCCGTCAGGTAATACGCTCTATCGAGCGGTGCGGGCGTATCGTCGTGGGTTGAAATCTGCATCCCTTCCAGAATCACGAGATAACGGCCATCATCATACTGCGCGGCGATTCCTTGGAAATCGGTGTAGTCGTCTTCTACCCGGAATTTTTCTGCCTGTTTATCGTAACCTTCTGCCTCCAGTGCGTTCGCCAGATCATCGGCAAGACGGCCATTGGCCGTGGCAGAGGTATCCACGTAGAGCTGTGAGCCATGATAGCCGTAACGGAATTTCCAGGATTGCCAATTCAGCTCCATTACCAGCCCGAACTGGTCGCGGGTTTCGGTGGGCATGTCGACGAATATGCCGGTAATGGGGGTGAACGAGGACGTACCGACATAACCTTGCAGCTCAACATCTACGTTATCAAACGTGAGTGAATAGACGAAATCCGCACCGTCGATATTGGAATAGGGCACGTGATAAGCATGATAAGGCGGCGAAATCCAGGGGAAGCTGTAACCCACCGAGAGATAATCGGAGTACAGATAAAACGGAATGCCCAATCGCCCCAGTTTCCAGGCAAAATCATTGCTGGGTTGGTAGCGCACGTAGGCCCAGTTGACATCGGTTGACCAGCCTTCGACGCCTTTCGCCAACAGTTGAACCGTTACAGATGCCTGGTCACTGATTTCGGTGGAGACTTGCACGCCTACGAGGGAATCGGGTTTGAAATCCAGTGTTTCAATGTGGTAATCATCATAACTATCACCATTCTCGGCGCTGCGGATACCGCCGATAAAGGAGCCATATCCCGACAACTGGATGTCTGCTGCGTGGACTACCTCCAAAGGGGCAGCGAGCAAGCCAAGCAGGGGAATCAGGACGAGCGGTCTCATAAAACCTCGAGTGGGGTCGCAGAGTGATGAGTAAGAGGATGCGTATGTGGGTAGAGATACGTGCGTGACAGTAAGAATAGTTCAGCGTGTGGAATTTGAGAAAAGTGTATCGCAGCGAGCATGGCAGAGAGAATGTAGGGCGTGCGCCCGGCATTGGCGCCGGGCACCGTTTAAAACCGACACTGCTTACCCCCCGGCGCCGTGAAAACCCCATCGCCGTCCCCATCGACATACACCGGGTTCGTTACAAATCTCGGCACCTCGGTCGCATCAAACTGCGGCAATTCCCGCGGAAACGGCAAACGACCAAATCCCTGCACGACGATATGCGCATCTTCATTGGCAGGTAACGGCAACTCCCAGTGGCCATCCAGTTTCACCACGCTACCGACCGCCTGAGTGGCCTCATAACGCGCGACCTCATCGCAATTCACATACACGCGCACGTGCTCAACGTCGATTTGCGGCAAGGCCTGCACCTGTAAACTCAGGTCAACGCGGCCATCGGTATCCGTCAGTGTGTCCCCCATGGTGGAGGTATCATTGACCGCGATCCGCGCAAACGCCCCCGTGCTCACCAATAAGCGGCCATTTTGCACCGCACTGACCAATTCATTTTCACGAAATGCGCCTGGGCGATCACTGCTGGCCGGGAAGTAATTTCTCGGCATACCAGGTAATTCAAAACCATGTACATCGCTGGCGCCGGTCGCGGTGATGCGATGGCCATGATTGAGAAAACTCATCCAATCCTCAAACAAGCCCGAGGAAAATACCGCCGATGGCCCGTTCATATATTCCATGGCTTCGAAATCCCACGACCATAATTGGGCGTCGGTATCAAAACCCAGGCGAGTGGGATCGGTCATGCCAGGGGCCCCCGTGATACGATCCCATTGAATCAAATTGAGATAATCGCTGCGCGGGTGGGCGAGTGTGCGAACCTGGGCGCCACGGCGGGCTTCTTCAGCGAAGATCTGAGCGATGTCGAGGCCGTGCCAAGCCACAAACTGGCGGCGTGGTTTGCCGTTGGGCATCAGAGAATTCGGGTCGTGTTGCAGCGGGTAAGCGATGGTGTGATTGGGAATGCCCGCCGTCACTTCTTGCCCCATCACGGATGCAACAAACGCTTCGGCACCGGCTTCGCGCACGGCGGGGGCGAGATCAGTAATGATTTCGTGATCGGTGGCGACCACGACCTCAAGCCCGGTAGCGGCAGCAGTGCGAATGCGATCCGCTTCTTTCACATAGCTGTCGGGGCTAGGGTCGGAATGCACATGCGCATCAAAACTCATGAAACCTTGTGTGTCGACCACGTGTTCGAGACTGGCATTCAACGGGGTAGTGTCGCCTGCCGTTACTGCTAGCGACATCTCGACGATGGAATATTCGAAACCCCGTGAAATACCGATCTGGTAATTGCCGGGTGGCAGCTTAAAGTCTCCGTTACCGGTCGCGGTGTAGAGCCGTTTGACAAAGCGGTCATCTCGATACACGGAAATACGGGCAGGGGAAGGCTGACCGTTCTGGTCGACAATGCGATAGCTGACTTCGCCGCTACCGCCCATGCGCAAATCGATGGCATTCAGCTGATTAGGTTGCAGCGCAACAGGGCCCACCGGTTCACGCCCATCCTGCGTGGCGATGATCCGATACGGCTGATTGGAGGGCAGATATGAAAGCAGAGGAACATCCCCGCCAAATTGTCCTTGTGCGTCGGTATAGGTGGTAAGAAATGTCTCAAACGGCCAGTCACGCAAAAAATTCTGTTTGAGTGTTTGAAATTCGATTTTTACGCCCGCCAACGGAGCCCCGGTCGCATCGTCAACCACCTGCCCACTGACAGGGGTCGTTATGACGTTGAGCGAGCGTGGGGTAGACGCCAGATAATCCCGAATGGACGCCAACTCATCGCCGGCGGTCACCGTGACATAGAAATCCCGTTGCAAGGTATCGCGCGGCTGGCCATGCGGTGCCAGCAATTGTCCCAGCCAAGTATTGCCAAATTGGCGGGCGTCAAACAGCGCATCCACCCCGGAAATATGTGTGGTGGTGAGCACATCCGAATCCGCGCCATACACATAGGTGCTGCGGCCATCGCTCGCCGATACCCAAGGCAAACCATATTGCAGATTCAAGCCTTCGGCACTCAGATCAAAGGTTGAGAAGGTGTTCAACAATGGCCCGCCGCCGGCGGACAGCAACACGAACGCCATCGACAAGCTGTTGAATTCAGAGGTGCGGTTGCGCAGGCGGTATTCGACTTTCAGCGTGGGCGAATTCGGTTCGAGAATGTAGTCGACTTCGATATCGAGATTGAACGGTTGGGAGCGGGACTTGGGTGTATTTTGCAAGGCGGCACGGGCAATCAGCTCGACCTCCAACAGCCAGTAAATGTCATCACTGCCATAAGCCCGCACAATGGCAGCTTCGCCATTACTGCCATCATTGATGATTTCGATGCGTTCGGCATTAAACGCACGAAAGGTTGATAAAGGCTGCCGGGTAAAATGCAGGCGGGACACCATCAACGGCATTTCAAAAAAGTTTTCCTCCACCTTTTGCTCGCAATTATCCAGAGCGACGGCATCGACCAGAATTCCGCTGTAGTGGTAGTAGGTTTTTTGTGGACCTAGGCCGGTGATCACGAAGGCGGCCTTTTCATTGCTGAGCAGAAAATCCCCGGCAGTGCCGACGGGGTTCGGTCCTTGCAGTTGAAAATCTGGGTCAAGGATCTGGCTGGCGCGGGCATCGCCGCCGACCACACAGCCGACCACGGGTGGGGTGAAATCGGTAGCAGGCGCGGGGCTGGTAGAAGCCACCGGTTTAACCCCGGAGCTAGGCGCTGCTGGCGAGCTGGGGGTTTGTTGCGTAGCACTATCGGGCGTTGACGCGTCGTCACCCTTGGCATTTGCCGTCTCGGCGCCGCGCTCGGGCTTGCCGTCTGGCCAGTATGGATCTTTGCTGAAGCCACCACACCCCGTGAGCGCGAGACAAATCAAGGCGAACAGGGTCACCGGTAGCTGGGTGGTTTTGGTGGTTGCGCAATGAGAGCGCAACCAAAAGGGGTGAGAAGTTGCCATCATGGCCCGCACCTTATTGTCCCGCGACAGTGTCTTGTTATTGTTGAAATAGAAAGCCGATTCACTGGAAAGCCAGTCGTAAAACTGAGTGACAGGCGTGTGACTCGCTGGCCACATCATAACGCAAATTGGATACTCCACGAATAGCACTCTGGTGCCAATATGACAGACGGGTGACACCTCTATTTATGTAAGTGTGTGAATAACAGTTCGACGCTTTATGCCTCTATATGTGAGTGCTGGTAGGTGCTGTGAGGGGGTGGGGTAACGTTTGGTAAAGATTTGTAGTTTTGAGGGGGTTTAGGCGGGTGGCGAATTGTATTAGGGAAAACTCAACTCCTATTATGGGGCTATAAGTTGATCAAAAAATGTCCTCTGGAGGTTCCTGAATGCGAATTGATACGCGCCGCCTGTTTCTGGTTACGCTATTCGCGTTTTTTCTGTCTGCCTGTAAAACGGTTACTGTCACCAACCCGGTGGCGGGTACGGTTTACACCACTGCACCTACGGTGCAATTGACCTTCCCCAAGGGACAACCCGACGTTCTGAAAGTCACGCTGAATGACCGTGACATCACCAGTTTGTTGAGTGTCACGACGACTGGTGCAACCGCCAGCGGCGCGGCCATCACCTCGTATTTGCAGGATGGCGACAACTTTTTGCGGGTGACGACGCCGGCGACGCCGACCGTCAAATTCATCTATGACATGTCCGGCCCGATGGTGCATGTCACCAAGGTGACCGAAGGCAGCACCCTGACCCTGCAAGGGTATGTGGAAGATCCCTCGGGTGTTAAATCAGTGACCGTCAATGGCACTGCGATGACACTGGGGGCTGGCAACACGTTCAATATGAGTATTGCTAACGCAAGCTACGTGACGTTTGTTTCGACTGACAATATCAACAAAGTACGCACCCAGAAATTCGCGCGCCCCAGTGTTAACGTCGCTGACAGCATCAGCCTGCGTATAAATCGTAATGGCCTTGATTTCATTACTGAAGAAGTTGAAAACGTGCTTGAAAGTGCTGCGCTGGGCCGTTTGCTCGCCGGCATGAATCCAATGAAAAAAGAATGTCTGCTCGGCAACTGCTACGAAATCAACGTCAATGATGCATCGCTGGACACTGCTGAACTGAATCTGGCGATTCAATCTGCGGGCGATGGCACACTGGGTGTTAGCGGCAGCATGACGGGCGTTTGGGCGGATTATGCCCTGGTGATCGATCCGCTGATTGGCTGGACATCAACCATCGATGGTGAAGCCACCGCTTCTACTGCGAATTTCACTGCAACGGCCAAGGTGGGTGTCGCGTCGGGTAACAAGGTAAATGTCAGCATCAGCAATCTGTCCCTGAGCCTGGGCACCTTGAGTGCCAACGTCGGTATTTTGCCGAGCTGGCTGGTGAGCCCGTTTCTGAATGCATTCAAGGGCATTGTTGAGTGGATTCTGGCGGAACAGCTCAAGCAGATTCTGCCGGCGAAAATGGCTGAAATGGTGGATACCTTCCCCAGCAGTCTGTTGATCGAATTCAACGGTGCGCAGTTGAAACCGGCCATTCTGCCGAGCATCATTGCGACGCCTAACAATGGTATGAACATTTCGCTTGGCGCACGCTTGTCTAACGTGACCACTACGGGCCCGAAAGTAGTCGGCTCTGTGTGGAAAGATATGGGGGTTGTGCCGACGGCTACCAACGTGTCGCCCAAAGGCGTGACCAAGGACATCGGTATTGTGATGTCGCAGAACATGATTAATCAGGCGCTGGCGGCCGCAACGGCTTCAGGCATGTTGAATATTTCGCTGACGGAAAATGATTTGCCTGGGTTGGGTGATACGGGTGGCGTGAATGCGACCGACAATCTGCGGGTACGTTTAATTCCTGCGTCGGCACCGACGTTGGAATTGGTGAAATCAACCAAGGGGCTGGCGACGTTCCGTATGCAGGATCTGTATCTGGCGCTGGATGCGACGGTGGATTCTACCAATACGCTGAAGCTGGTGATGGGCGCGACTATCGATGTGGAAGCAACGGCGGATCTGGGTGTCGTTGACAATAATGCGCTGGCGATTGAATTTGTCGGTACGCCGCGTGTGAAGATTCGTTCGATTGATAAGGCGAGCACGTTGATTTTGTCTGAGAGTCTGGCGCAGGCCTTTATGGATGAGTTGACGCCGAAGGTGTTGCCGGTGGTGATGGGGATGTTGGGTGCGATTCCGTTGCCGAGCTTTGAAGGGTATGGCTTGAGCTTGGGTGAGATTTGGGTGACGGATGCGAATGCCAATTTCATCGGGATTGTGGCGAGTATGGTGAAGTCGTCGGTAACGGCGTCTGCGCCTGCGCCTTCTACGTCGGCTTATGTGCAGAATGGTACGGTGGCGACGACGTCGGGGTTGACGAGTTTGGCGGCGGCGTCGGCGGTGCAGGTGTCGGGGGATGTGGTGACGATTATGTTGGATGGTTACAATCCGTCGGCGGGGAATTTGCAGTATCGTTATAGTCTGGATGGGGCGTTCTTTACGCCTTGGAAGGAGCGTGACAGTATCAAGTTGTATGGGTTGCGGGCGGGTTTGCATACGATCATGGTGTGTGCTCGTACGGCGCTGTTGGTTGAAGATCCGAATTGTTCTTCGCTGAGTTTTTATGTGACTAAGTGATTGAACAGTTTTGATTAAGAGAGATAAAAGACCCGCTTCGGCGGGTTTTTTATTTTGTGCGTTTTTTCGTGTGGTGTGTGGTGGTGTCGTAACACGGCAGTAAAGAACATCTGCTTTTTGGTTCTGTGGGCTGGGCGGTGGGTGGGGTGTTGGTTCTGGAAACGCCGTTAATACGTCCATGTAGGCTCGACGGGGCTAGGCGCCCCCCGCCATCCATGGCGCCGACGTTCCAGAACCAACACCCCACCCACCGCCCCCAATGTTCAGTGGTAGCGGATGTTCTTTACTGCCGAGTTACTCGGGTGGCTGTGGAGAGTCTCGATTATGCAGCGAAAATTCGTTTTAACACGCTCGTTAATCGGGTGGTCATTTCGTCTATTTCGGCTTCGCTGACGTTTAATGCGGGCATGAAACGTAATACGGTGGGCCTTGTTGCGTTGATTATTAATCCTTGTGCGAAGGCTTCCGCTGCTATGGCGTTGGCGTTGCCTTGGGGTACATCCAATGCGACTAGCAGGCCTTCGCCGCGTACTTCGCCCAGGTTGAATTGGGTGGATAACGCCCTTAGTTGGTGGCGTAGATGTTCGCCGCGTGTAATCACGTTTTGCAAAAATTCGGGTTGTGATACGACGGCAAATACGGCGTTGCCTACGGCGGTCATTAGCGGGGTGCCGCTGAAGGTGCCGCCTTGGTCGCCATGCTCAAAACAACTCACGGCGTTGCTGGCGACCATGGCCGCTAACGGTACGCCGGCGCCGAGGCCTTTGCCTAGGGTGAATATGTCGGGTGTGATGCCGGCTTGTTGAAAGGCAAATAATGATCCGAGGCGGCCCATGCCGGTTTGTACTTCGTCGAGTATCAATAAAATGTTGTGTTGTTCTGTGAGTTGCCGCAGGGCTTGCAGGTATTCCCGTGTGGCGGGTATGACGCCGCCTTCGCCTTGTACGGGTTCGAGCATGACGGCGACGGTGTTGCCGGTGATGGTGGCCGTTATGGCGTCGATGTCGTTGATGGGGACTTTTTTAAAGCCGGTGACTTTGGGCTCGAATAAGGGTTCCCATTGGGGTTTGCCTGAGGCTGACATGGTGGCGAGGGTGCGGCCGTGAAAGCTGTTGTGCAGGGTGATGATGTCGTAGGCGCCGTCTTTGAATTTTTCTCCCCAGCGCCGCGCGAGTTTGATGGCGCCTTCGTTGGCTTCGGCGCCGCTGCTGGTGAAGAAAACTTTGTGCAAGCCGCTGTGTTTTACAATGTGCTCGGCAAGGGTGAGCATGGGGGTGTTGTAAAACGAGGGGCTGCAGTTGATGAGTGTTGCGGCTTGCGCGGCAAGGGTTTCCGCGATGATGGCGGGGGAGTGCCCGAGGCAGTTGACGGCCCAGCCCTGGATGAAATCCAGGTAACGTTTGCCATGATTGTCGGTTAGCCAGGCGCCTTCACCGGCGACCATGCTTAGTGCAGGTCTGGGGGTGATGTCCATCAGCGCGGTGCTCATGCCGTTCATTGTGTAGCCTCCTTTTTGGCTTTGTTGTCAGTGTGTTGGGTGGATGTTTTAAGGTTGCTTTTTTGCGGACGAAAAAAAAGGCCGCAGGGGGGTACCTGCGGCCTTTTTCGGGGAATGGGTGATGTTAAATCGACATTCTCCGGTGGACCGCAGGCGCGCACGCGCGGGCTCGCGCTGCTGCGCGGGCGGCGTTACGACGGGATTGTGCGGTCAGAGAATAGGTTTTCATCTTTTTATGATGCGGAATCTGTTAAAGCAGTGTCAAGCGTTAATTAGGGTTTTGTGTGCGAGCGCTTTTTGTGAATTGGGCGCGCAAGTGTCGCGGGTGGTGTCTTAGCTTGCGCGTTATCGTTATACTGGTTCTCTTCCCCCCCCATTCTTGATTGGGGGGGATTTCTCAATAACTGGACGAGCTAACAAGCCGGACAATTCGCAGCCCAAAAGGGCAGCTGGGACGCCACTACGCGGCGCCCGTTACCTCCAAGTTAGGGTGCCTTGGATGACGAGATTGCCATCACCTTGCAGATAGAACCGGAATCGCCCATCGGTGGACGCCAGGTATTGGTTGGTCGTCATGTAATCGTTGGCCAGCAGGCGGTCGCTGCTGGCCCCGTGCCCTTCGTTTTAACGCAAGTTGTTCCAAGGCCCATTCGGCCAGGTTTTCACGCCCCAGTCGATCAGATCCTGGATGGCCGATTCCGCAACGCCAATCCTGCGCAGTTCCGGAATCACGCGGTACGTGTTACGCCCCTGGTAGGGCCCGATATCGAAGGTGCACACGCCAGAACAGGGTGAGAAGTTGGTGCTGTTGCGATCCTGCACTTCGCTATTACGGGTAGCATCAGCCCAGTTCTGGGCAGTGGCGTTGTCCGCGTCTTCGACAAAGTCTTCCACCATGGCTTGTGCGAGATAGCCCCACAACGGCTGGCCGACACCGCCCTGTGCGTCCGTTTTGGTCTTGTCGCGGGCCGTACCATAGTAAATGTGGGGTTGCGCGGTGCGCAGGTCCAGCCCTTCCTCAACACCATAGCGACCGTTGGTCTGCAACTGGCGCTGTTTGATCATCGTTGCCCAGAAACGGAAGCCCTGGTTCACTGAGGACTTTTCCTGCAGCAATTCAACGTGGCTGTAGGTGTAGGCGAAGTGCGACGGCATGGTAACCCGATACCCCGGGTTCACGATCATGTTCAGGTGATACCAGGAACTGGATTCAAACACGCCCTGCAGCTCGTTCTGGTGCAGATACTTGCGTCCACCGGCGACGAGAGTGAAATGGGGTGGACGATCGAACAGGTTGCGACCTTCTGCTACCCAACCTCGTGGCTCACTGTAGGTGCCGCAGCGCCCGTCAGAACAGATGCGCTGGGTCATGGTCTGTGCTTCTTCTTCCAGATTGTTGCTGTGGATGACGGACCACATCTTGACCGACGCCCAGGCCGTCAACCCACGCTTCGCCAGCTCGAGGTTTTTCAGCGATGACCGGTTCACGGTGGTGCAGTTGCTGCTGGTGACGCGCGTGGTCGGGAGCTTGAGCGAATCGAGCACATAGCCATTCAGGCCACGATACGGCTCTCCATTGCCCACACCATTGGAATCACAGTTCATGCCGCGACGCAGCCATGGCTTGATGTCGCGCGAGAACCCACCGAGCGTGTCAGGGTTGGGATTGGTGACGGCATCGTTATAGAGCTTCTTGTAATAGGGCATGCCCACGTTGCGCCCGCTGGCATCAGACATAATGGCTGCTGCCGAGGTATTGAAGGCATCATCCGGGTGGATGACCGGCAGCCACTGGTTCCATTCCGGCATCGGGATGTTTATCGGCAGTTCACGGAAATTGAGCGTATCGAAGCGGTCGACCACGGCACGAACCCCGTCCAGCGAAGTTCCACTCGGGAACAGATAAGGGGCCATGTCGCTGTCGCGATCAAGAATGGCTTGGATCCCGGCGCCTGCTGCCCATTCATAAACCGGGAGACTGTCGAGGCCGGGACCGGGTTGGTAAGGGGGATTCCAGGGCCGAGCCTGGTCGACCACAGGCAAATCCAGATCTCGAATGTAGGAGGCAATCTGCTCCGCCTCGGTTTGGTTCAGGCCGTGAAACTTGGAGCGCTCAATGATCGAGAGGTTCGAGTAGTTGAAATATTTCAGGTCACGGCCATCGGTGGAGTGACAGTCCGCGCAAGCGGCCTGCATCCGGCCGGTCACGGCACCTTGCTGGTTGAGCTGACCATCCAGACTGTCCAACACCACGTCGTAAAGCCGGTTGCGTTGACGCCACAGGTTACTGCCCTGCGAGATGTCTGTGGATGAGGTGCGCGGCGCGCTCCAGTCGTTTGGATCCTCCTCGATGAAGTCACCTTCACTGAGCACCTGACGTGAAAGATCACCGTTCTCGAGCAGGTTCAATTCGATGATCCGGTAGCCGATACTGCCCGCGTCGGCATTCACATGCTCGAAGGTCAGCGTGTTCACGCCCGACTTCAGGCCGCTGACGGGAACGGTCATGCGCACGGTGCGGAAGGCGCCGCCTATGCCGCCGTAGTTTGCTTCACCACCGATAATGCGGATCAGCGAATTGCCGTAGACGGTGCCACTCTCGGTAAAACGTTTGAGGGCAATGGCCGAACCACCATTCACACGCACGGTTGCCTTGGTCTTGCTGGTGTTCTTGTCGAGTGCCAGGTCGTGATAGCCACAGGCATTGCAACGCAGGTACAAATGCGTAATGCCAGTCGGGTCATCCAATTCGAAACTCACCGTCTTGCGGGTACCGGAGGGTCCGAGCACTTCGATCGGCAAGGGAATGGCATTGCTGATAACGGCAGTGACGATAACGGTACGAGTGACTGTATTAGCAAAATTACCAGCGTTGTCACGCACGTTGTAGCTGAGCGTGTAGGTGCCAGCTGTGCCGGTATTCACCGAGCCCGTGCGAACGATGCGGCTGGTGATGTTGCCATCCACGTTATCGGTCGCCGTGGCGCCCGGATCGGTGAAGCTGCTGCCTTGCGCGACAGACATCGTGGCGCTGCCGCTCAGCGTGATCACCGGACGCGTGGTGTCGGCCGGAGGCTGGGCCGTGCCGATGGACCAGACGTTGGTACCTGCCGACGTATAAAGAACCACTCTGCCATCATTCTGCAGTACGGCACGGTTTGCACCTGTACCATTGGTTTTGCTCGACCAGACGGCCACCCCCAATGATGTTCGCAGCACCAGGTTGCCATCGCCCTGCATGTTCAGACGCACTCCGCCCTTCCCATTGGTAGCGGAAGCCCAAATCGCTTGATTGGTACTGACGACCCGCAACACCAGATTGCCATCGCCCTGCAAATAAAAACGGAAGCGACCATCACTGGAAGCCAGATACTGGTTGGTCGACAAATAGTCGTTCGCCAGCAGTCGGTCGCTGCCGTTGCTGAATGCTGCCGACACCCAGGAGCTGGCTGACAGTAGCCAGATCAGCGCGAGAAGAATGCGCATGGTTATAAGTCTCTTGTTAGATTTTTTAGTGTGAGCTTCGACCAGTTGATCAAAATGCCGCACATTCTTCATGAAGGAATTGATGATCTGCGCACATTGAGATCCGCATTTCAGAGATTGTTGCACGAGGGGGAAAACGGCTTTGACTCAGGACTGACAGGCGACTTTGGTCGCCCAGTTGTTAGCGATTTTCTTGAAAGAAGCACCCAGTAGGCGCATCTCATCCTGCCGCGTTACCGCAGCGTTCGCACTCTTCGATATCCATGTCGCCTAAAAGCGCCTACTTTTGGTGCAACTGAAAGCGACCCGGCGCTCATGCTTGCAATCTTCACAACACACCCGTAAAAACCCGTGGTCAAGGCGACAAATCAGCAGGTGGCGGCTCGGTTGCCGGCTTTGAATGCATTATCAAGCCATTGATCACGTTGCTTTTCTTTCGATGAGATCATGGGGCCGAATAAATGGGTGCGTATGGGGGTGATGCCGCTGAAATCGAGGATGTTCTTTTTCATGACGGAGACGCCGGCGTTTTGATAGACCAGCCGGTAATACCAGGCGGGGGTGTCCATGGTGACGAGGAGTTCGGCGCTGCGTCCGCTGAGAAGTTTGTCCCACAGGGGGGAGTTTTTGCGATACTTGAAGGCGAATCCCGGTAGAAACACGCGGTCGACAAAACCTTTGAGCAATGCGGGCAGCGTGCCCCACCAAGTGGGGTAGACGAAGACCAGGTGTTCGGCCCAGCGAATATCGTCCTGGGCTTGTTGCAGGTCGACTTCGAGCCCTTGGGGGCCGCGGTAGCCGCTGCGTAAGATCGGGTCGAAATTGAGGGTGCCCAGGTGCAGTTCTCGAATATCGGCACCGGCTGCATGGGCGCCTTGCAGATAGTGATGGGCGAGGGCCGCGCAAAAACTGGTGTCGCTGTCAGGGTGTCCGAGAATGATCAGAATTCGTTTGCTCATGGCGCCGTCTCGTCGTGTAGGCATTGCACGTTTTGGGCATTGTACGTGTCCTGTCGTGACATCTGTGTGCTGAAACAGTTTGTTGTTGGAATGCGATGCTTGCGATGGTGTGTTTGGATGGTGCCGAATAAAAAATGGACGGTTCAGTTCTGATAAAGGGCGGGGGTGCTCATATCAGGTGAGAATCCCAGACCGGAGATAAGGGCTATGCGTGCGTGGTGGTTGGTTGTGATGATGGGGTTGGCGGCAGGTTCGGCGCAGGCAGACAGCATGCGTTGCGGGCGCTATGTGGTGAGTGAGGGCATGAGCCCCTATGAGGTGGCCAACAAGTGTGGCGACCCGGTGTTTCAGCAGGTGGTGCGTGAGGTGGTGACGGTCGTGGTGAACAAGCAGGCGCATGTGCAGGCCCTTGGTGTCGACCATCAACCGCTGTCGCCGGGGGTGGCGGTGACGTCGCAGGAGCAGGCGCCGATGTATCGCGATATTGACCGCTGGACCTATAACTTTGGCGGCGGCAGCTTGTTGCGCGAGGTGGATTTCTATAACGGTGCGGTGATTCGCATTCGTACTGCAGGGCGGGCACGTTAACCCCTCCCGGCGCACTCTCCCTTCAAACATTGTCAATCTTGTTTATCTTTATTGCACGCGATGACGCTGTTATGATCTGAAACTCATGAGTTCTGAGGGCTGGGTGCCCTCGCCACTCCAAGGGGTGGGAATCGTCGTTGAGTAGGAGCAGTCGTCATGGGTGTAGCGGGTGAGACCAAACGAATTCTGGTGACCGGGGCTACCGGTGCGCAAGGCGGGGCCTTGGTGCCCTTGTTGCTGGCGCGCGGGTTTGCCGTGCGGGCATTGACACGTGATCCGGGCAAGCCAGCGGGGCGGGCGTTGTCGGCGTTGGGTGTCGAGGTGGTGGCGGGCGATCTCGATGACGAGACCTCGTTAGAGCGTGCGTGTGCTGAGGTGTACGGCGTGTTTTCGGTGCAGAATTTCTGGGAAAAAGGCGTCGGTTTTGCCCGCGAAGTTGAGCAGGGCTGCAAGTTGGCTCGGGCTGCCAAAGCAGCGGGGGTGCAGCATTTTGTACAAACTTCGGTGGCGAATTGTGATAACGCCGAAGGTGTGCTGCACTTTCAAAGTAAATATGAAATTGAAAAATATGTCGATTCACTGGGGTTGCCACGTACCTTTTTACGCGAAGTGTTTTTCATGGAGAATTTCACTCAGCCGGTGATGACTTCTGGCGCCAAGCAAGCGATGGACCCGTATTGGGTGTTGCCCATCATTATCGGTTTGCTCGATAAAAAAACGCGTTTTCATATGATTACCGTCGAGGATATTGCCTGGTTTGCAGCCGAGGTGTTTTCGCATCCGCAGGAGTATCTTGGCAAAACACTGGATATCGCCAGTGATGTGCTGACGGCCGATGAGATGAAAGCAGTGTATCGCCAAGTGACAGGCCGGCGCGTATTGCCCACGGTGGGTTTTCTCACACGGTGGATGTTACGGCTGGTTAACCCCGAATCGGCGCGGCAATTTCGCTGGAATAATCAGGTGGGCTGGCAGTTCGATGTGGCGCCATTGCGTGCGCGTCATCCGGGGTTGACCAGTTTCGAGCAGTTTCTTCGCAAACAACAAACGTCTTAATATCAATCATCTCATTACGCCAATCAGGACTCCCCCATGCATTCGATCCAGGTGACGCACGAATTTTCTTGTCCAGCAGACACCTTGTGGCAGATCACGGGTGATTTTGGTGGGCTTAAAGCCTGGTTGCCGGGTGTGGTCGCTTGCAATGTTGCCGGTGAAGGAGCGAAAGATAACGGTGGGAATGCAGTGCGAACCGTGCAGCTGATGGATGGCAGTGTAACCCGCGAAAGCCTGGACAGCGTTGATGCTGAGGCACGCCGCTATGTCTATTCGGTGCTGGAAGCTAAAGGGTTTGATGCAAATAGTCAGTTTCAGGCGACTTTTCAAGTGCTTGCGCGTGATGGCGGGCGTTGTGCGGTTGTGTGGAGTGCCGCGTTCACCTTGCCTGCTAACTTGCCGGTGGAGAAGGTCAACAAAGCCCGCAGTCGGATCGAACAGATGTATCAGTTTTTTCTGCAGCATTTGCAAACGATGCTGAACGCTGACCGTTGAGCATTTAAAATTTCATTACAAATTATGATTGATTACACTTTCAGGGTCGGCATCGATTTTCATTAAAAAAAGTACAGTGCTATGAACGCTGTTCCTGATCGTGCGCTTGCTACTTCGCGACGCTCACTTCGCCACGTGTTGGCGATCATCCTCGTCGTCGGCATGTTATTGCCCAGCCTCTTGTTGATGGCCTGGACCGTTCATTCCACCAATACGCATGCGCGTCCGCGCTTGTTGAATGCGGCGATGGAGCAATACGCGCACCTGCTTACCCCTGCCTTGATGCATCTGCTATGGAATCTCGATCGGGAGGGCGCACGTTCCCTGTTGGAGCGGTTGGTGGATGATTCGAATATTCTGCGTGTGCGTGTGTTTGATGAGCACGGTCGCTTGTGGTTGGACGTTGCCACGCCAGAAATCGCTACCCAGGAACGGGCACTGCAATCTACCTACCCGCTGGTCTATGGTGCCACCGCGATTGGGTCATTTGTCATTGATATTTCGGATGCACCCATTCGCAAAAACCTGATGGAATCCTTGCGCCAGCAATTACTGCTATTTGGCATGCAGTTATTCATGGCCCTGTCGCTGGTGTTGTGGTTTTTCAGTCGGCGGGTGTTTCAGCCGTTGCAGATATTGGGCGATGCCGCCAGACAAATGGGGGAGGGTAAACTGGATCAGCCCGTGCCTGTTTTACGCGATGACGAATTGGGTCGGCTGGCCCTGCAAGTTGAGCATATGCGGCAAGCCTTAAACCATTCCTTTGCTGAAGTGTCTGCATTTAATCTCGAGTTGGAACAGCGTGTTGAAAAGCGCACGATGGAGTTGGCGCAAGCCAATATGCAACTGGAATGCACCATTGCCCACCTCAATACCGCACAGGACGAGCTGGTAAAAAATGCCAAGCTGGTGGCGTTAGGTTCGCTGGTTGCCGGTATTTCGCATGAACTGAATACGCCGATTGGAAATGCCCTCACGGTTTCGACCACGCTCGAAGCGCAGGTACATGAATTTGCATGCAAACTCGATCAGCCCATGCGACGCAGTGATTTGCAGGAATTCATGAGTACCATCGGTGAAGGCAGTACCCTGGTACATTCGGCCATGTTGCGTGCGGCTGAGTTGATTCGTCATTTCAAACAGTTGGCAGTGGATCAGACCAGTTCACGCCGACGGGAATTTTCCTTGGCCGATTCTGTGAGCGAGGTCATGGCCTCGATACAACCACAATTACGCAAGACCCGGCACAGCTTGACCATGGACGTGCCCGACGATCTTACGCTCGACAGTTTTCCGGGGCCGCTTGCGCAGATCATGCTGAATCTCATCGACAATGCATTGCAGCATGCCTTCGAAGAACAGCCAGAGGGACACATGCATTTGCATGCGGAACGCGTGCAGAATCCTGCGCTTCCGCCTTCGTTGTTGCTGGTGTTCAGTGACAATGGCAGTGGCATTGCACCGGAACATCTACCGCGCATATTCGATCCGTTTTTTACGACGCGGCTCGGCAAGGGCGGAAGTGGTCTTGGGCTCAATATTGTCTATAACATCGTGACGGATATTCTTGGCGGAAATATAAAAGTTGAGAGTGTGCCCGGGCAGGGTTCCCGCTTTATCATCACCTTACCGCTGAATGCGCCGCATCGCGCCTAAAAGCCGGCACACAAAATCACGTCGACTACACTTACAGTTTAACCTGGTCGTTTGAGGGGGCTGGTGTGAAGCGTGAGACTGTGCTGGTAGTTGATAATGAGTCTAGCGTTCTTGCTGCGGTCAACGACGCGCTGTCAGAACGCTTTCATATAGTGACCGCAGACAGCGGTAATGCAGGCGTGCGCATGGCGATCGAGCATCGGCCTGACTTCATTCTGCTGGATACGGAAATGCCCGATATGAGCGGGTATCAAGCCTGTGAAATTCTCAAGTGTGAACCCCTTACCCATCGTACTCCCATCGTATTTATTTCGGAGGGCAATCGGGTGAGCGATCGCCTGTTGGGGTATGAGTTGGGTGCCGAAGAATTCATACCCAAACCCTTTGATGCTGACGAACTACTGCATCGCCTTGATCTCCTCTCCAAACGTATGCGTCAAAACCTGGATTTATCGGCGCAAGTTGATATAGCCACCAAAACCGCCATGACGGCGGCGGCAGAAAATAGTGAGCTGGGCACAGCAATCCAGTTTGTGGAAGCAAGCTATTCCGTCTCAACGATGGATGCGCTTGCCCAGCAATTATTGCGTGCCACGGATGTCTTCGGCCTTTCCTGCGGGTTGATGTTGGTGACCAACGATGGGCCACGATTTTTTGCCTCGCGGGGGGCGTTAAAACCCATGGAAGAGGATTTAATGCTGGCGTTACATGCCCAACCACAGCGGACGCATGATTTTGGTTGTCGCACGCAGATAAATTTTCCGCGCACAGCGCTGTTGATAAAAAATATGCCGATTGACGAGCGGGAGCGCAATGGGCGACTCAAGGATTTGTTTCCCGTGCTGCTAGGTGCCCTTGAGGCGCGTGTGCGCAATATCGAAACCGAACAAGCCTTTATCTCGCAGACACAGAATCTTATCAGCTCCTTCAAAATCATGGAGTCAACGCTACAGGGACAGAGCGATGGCTTGCAGGCTAGCCATGAAATGGTGGAAAAAGTCGTGCAATCCTTGTGGAAAGATGTGGAGGAGAAACTCCCCACTCTTGGCCTGGACGAAGACCAGGAACAATTTTTTATGGCGCATATCGAAACCGCGCTCGATGAAACCCGTGACGTCATGACCGGCGTGGAAATTCTGCAAACATCGTTTGCATCGGTGATGCGGTTGTTCAGCTATCTAACGGAACAACAGCAAACGATCTTCGATGAATTCATGAATAAAAATACGGATAAAAAATAGAAAGAGGAGTTGGCGATGTTGAATTTAAAATCAGTCATTGTGGCCGCATGCTTCCTGCTATTGGCTCAGGGAGCGCACGCACGTGTCTATACTATCGGTGTCGAAGACATCGATTACTACCCCATCTATAAAACCGAGGCTGGACAATACAAAGGCTTTGCGAGGGAGCTCTTCGACCGATTCGGTAAGGAGAAAGGCTACGAATTTCGCTACGAGTCCTTACCCGTCATGCGGCTGACCAAATATTTCATAGACGGTCAGGTCGATCTTAAATTTCCGGACAACGCGGTGTGGGCCAAAGAAGCCAAAGGGGATAAAGCGATTAGCTATAGCGCTCCAATACTGAAATACACAGACGGTGTCATGGTGTTACCTGCCCGCAAAGAGATGGGCCTGGAATCCATCAAACACCTGGGCGTTGTCAGAGGCTTCACTCCCTGGAATTACCTTGACCTGGTGAAAGAAGGCAAGGTCGTACTGAAAGAAGCCTCGAATCTCGAAAGCATGTGCAATCAGGCGCTCAACGCACGTGTCGACGGCGCCTATTTCAATATCGATGTCGCGCGCTATTTTCTGAAAAATACCTTGAAACACCCCGATGCCATGGTATTTAACGCCAACTTGCCCCATGACACCAATACCTATCATTTATCGACGATCAGTCATCCTGATATTCTGACTGCCTTCGACAAATTTCTCGAAGAGCACCGGGATTGGGTGCAATCGCTCAAGAAAACCTACGAACTCACTGAATAACGCTTACCTGGACAACAGTAGACTGAAAAAGGATCATCCCCATGAAGCAAAGCATTGCATTCGCCGGATTGTGCTTGTTGGCAATAAATGCCAACGCCAAAACCCTGTGGAGCAGCAACAATATCAGTCTGTTCAAAGGCAACGACTACACAGTACCTTATTCTGACACCACCGAAGACAATGAACGTTCGGTGGTTACCATCGAACACGCCAGCGAAAGTACCTGGGGCGATGTCTTCATGTTTGTGGATCGTTACGATTCTTCCGACGGCATCAACGAAACCTACGTCGAAGTCTCGCCACGCCTGAGCTTGGGTAAAATGAGCGGGAGGCCACTCAAGTTTGGCATTATCAAGGATGTGCTGGTCACCAGCACCGTGGAATGGGTTGCCTTGCCCAGTGTGGGAGCAGACGCCACCAATTATCTACTGGGGCCAGCAATCGATCTCGATCTGCCCGGCTTTGCATTTTTTCAGTTGAATTTTTACCATCGTGATAACGACGAAGGCATCGCCAGCAACTGGCAATTTACACCCGCCTGGGCCTTGCCCTTCACGCTTGGCTCGCAATCCTTCAGCTATGACGGCTTTGTTGATTACCGATCCGGCACCGAAGACGCCCACGCAGAAGCCAATTTTACCTCGCTCATCCGCTGGGATGCCGGTAAGGTGTTATTCAATACCGAGAAGACTTTTTATCTGGGCTTTAAATATATCTACTGGCAAAACAAGCTGGGTATCGAGGATGGCACCGCGCCGTTTGAAACCAATGAAAAGAACTTGAACGCGATGGTGAAATTTTTCTTTTGAACGGTCAGACACCAACAACCATGTTGACCCTTTGGTAAGTTTTTAAAGGATAATGACGATTAGCTAAAATCGTCATTATCCAACCTCAAACTTTAAACTTTGACACCTGCGACTTCAATTCGCGGCTCAACTCCGCCATCCGATGTGCCTCCTCGTGCGTTTTGCGCGTCGCCACTGCCGTACTATCAGCCGTTTGCACAATCCTGTCGACACTCCGATTAATTTCCTGAGCAACCGCGCTTTGCTCCTCAACTGCACTAGCAATCTGCGTACTCATCGAATTGATACAGCTAATCGCCGTAATAATATCTTTCAACGCCCGCTCCGCACTGTGAGCCAACAGCACTGTCCTTTCACCGCTATCGCGCCCACCACTCATTACCCGCACTGCCTCACCCGCGCCGTGCTGTAAGCGCTCAATCATCCCGTTAATTTCCTGCGTACTCTCTTGCGTACGACTCGCCAGCGTGCGCACTTCATCTGCCACCACGGCAAAACCACGCCCCTGCTCGCCCGCCCGCGCCGCCTCAATGGCCGCATTCAGTGCAAGCAAATTGGTTTGTTCCGCAATACCCCGAATCACATCAAGCACCGAACTGATATTGCTGACATCCCCCTGCAATACATTGATAACGTTAGCGCCCTGCGAAATCTCTTTCGCCAGATGACCAATCGAATCCACCGTGCTCAACACCACATCCTTTGCGCTACCGGCCTGATCTTCAGCGACACGCGCCGCATCGCTGGCCTCAAGCGTGTTGCGTGCCATGTCTTGCGAGGCTGTCGTCATCTCATGCATGGCAACCGCCACTTGATCCGTTTCCTTTTTTTGCACATCCACGCTTTCCAGCGTTTCCACTGACGATTGCGCCATGCTTTGTGCCGTCGCAGCCATTGCTTCAGAAGTTTGCGTGACCTGCTTTACCAAACGTTGCAGCTGTTCAATAAACGCGTTGAAGCTGCGGGCCAGGGTGCCCATTTCACCAAACTGTGGATGCATGCGGCGTGTAAGATCGCCACCGCCCTCGGCGAATTCCTCCAATGCGTGAATGACCTGCTTGAGCGGATTCAAAACAATAGAATTCAACATTTGATGATTGATAAACAGCATCACAATGGCCAGCACACCAATTTTTAAGATGGTGCTGATCAGTTCATCGCGCAGCAATTGGTCGATAGAATCGGTGTTGTAAACAATGTAGGCCTTGCCGACTTTGTTGGTCTGGTTGTTCTCGGTGTAAACCAATTCCAGCGATTCTGCGAGGCTTTTGTCATTCATCGCCGCATTGTGGCTGATCCCGCCTTCGGCATTTTTGACACGACTTTGCAGCAGTTTATCGCCATCGTAGAGATAAATGGCCGTAATAAAGTCTGAGGCGACTTCGGCATCAAGCACTTTGCCCATTTGGATTTCTTCAAAGTTCCACATCGATACCGGCAAGCTGAGTTCGAGGCGGGATTTTAATAACGATAGGCGTTCCATCATTTGGCCGCGCAGGGTGTTACCCGTCGTGGTGTAATCGATAGCGCCAAAAATGAGTAATACGAAAGAAATGGCCAGTACAGAAAAAATACCAAAGCGGGTGCTGATTGACTGTTTCATGGTGACATCACCTAATGCAGTTTAAAAACAGTGTTACAGGTCAACAGTGTTACAGAGTCGTCGTTATACTTGCAGAGCATATTGAGCGGGCAGGTGAATCTGTAGCGCAAAGGCCCGGTAGTCTTGTCCAGCATCGGCATCGTTGACAAACTGAAGCGAGATTCCGCCGCCTTTTTGTATCAAAAAGCGCCTCACCGCATCCATGCCCACGCCTCGGCCAGAGATGTCGGACACCTCCTGGGCGGTCGAGAGGCCCGAGTGAAAAATGAATTCGGCAACATCCCTGTCGGTGCAGGCTTTCTGTGGGTCCAGCAAGCCGGCCTCCTGAGCCTTCTTGCGAATGCGGGATAACGCCAAACCTCGACCGTCATCCCGGAAATCAATGATCAGCTTGTCTCCCATTAATGCCGTGTGCAGTTGGATCGTGCCAGCGGCGGGCTTACCTTTGGATTCACGCTCTGCGGCTGTTTCGAGGCCATGATCCATCGCATTGCGGAAGACGTGCATGAACACATCTTTGATCACGGGTGCTATTTCACCGTTCACGCGAATGCCACCGTCGTCGATGTTAACGATGGGAGGCGCTTTACCCAACTCCTGGGCAAGTGCAGGCAGCGCCTGCAGGATGCCTTCCAGCACCTTGGGTAAAGGCGCGGTATCAATGGCCTGCAACAACCGCGTTATGGCCTTGACCGTGTCCTGCAGTTGCTCGGCATCTCTCATGTCAGCGGTATTGACGACACTGGACATGCGGTCAAGCAAGGCGTGCTCGACAAATTTGCCTTGCGAGGGATCATTGAAGCGACTCAGTTTGGATTCGTAAACGTGCTTGTATTTTTCGACAAAGCGCTCGGCCTTGTGCAATTCATTGAGCAATTGCTCCTTATCCCATTCGATTTCCTGGCGTTTACGCAGCTCATCGTAGGTGTGCTCGGCTTCGTGAACCGCATCGGTCAAATATTTAAAGCCATAGGTACGAGCGTTACCCTTGATGGTGTGCATATTGCGGAACAACGTCGCCAGCACTTCGATATCTTTGTCGGCGGTGGCATTGATAAGCTTTTCGTTCTCTGCCAAATAGGATTGTGAGGTGGAGACAAATTCGCTGAATTTCTGCTGATTCACCGACAGAATCTGGCCAATGATTTCCAGTTCCTGACGCTGACTCTCCGCTTCTTGTTGCAAGCCGCGCAGTTCAGTAATGTCGCGTACCGTCACCATCAGTTTTTCCACCATGCCGTTGTCATCGACAATGGGCGACCAATCGACATCGAGTATCTTGGTGGCGCCACTCTCAACGGTGATATTGAATTCCTTGGCGAGCAAATGGGAATTGAACTCGAACATCATGGCGTCTTCACCCAGAATCGCCAGCACCGCAGTTTCGACTTGACTGAGTTGATCCGAGCCTAATAACGCGCGCCCGAGTAATACCTGCATGAACGGTTGATTGGCGATGTGCTCGGTGTCCAGGATGCGGGTGAGGAAGGCGGAGTATTCGGGGTGGATGGTGCCATTTTGCGTGATGGTGAAGATGCCCTGCTGCATGTTTTGCAGCATGCTGTTGATGTCGTTGGTTTTCTGTCGGAGCTGGGCGGTGCGTTCCAGCACTTTCTGTTCGAGTGTGCGATTCTGCTCTTCGATCACGTTCAACATCTGGATGTTCTTGGTGGTGACCACAGTCATGCGGGCAAGCGTAAGAGCGAATTCCTCGTCTTCGGGGAGAAATCGAACCTTGTCCACACTGCCAGAAAAATTCATCACGCCAAACACATGCTGGTCATCCATCATAGGCACGCACAATAACGCTTTGGGTGTAGCGCCTGGCAGGTCCGCCACATAATCCGGTGCATGGGACGTATTGGCCACAAACAGGGTTTTGCCTTGCAGGGCGGCTTGTCCGGCAATGCCTTCGCCCAGTGCAAAACTGCGCGGCGAGAGGTTGATCGCCAGCGCGTCTTCGAGATTGTGGGGGTAAAATGCGCTGATGACCAACTCATCGCCCTTGAGCAGATAGATCGAGCCGCATTCCAGATGATTTTGTTCGTTCATCACCTTGAGCACGGTTTCGAGGGCGAGGCTCTGGTCATGAATGCCGGCGAGTTCTTCACCGGTCGTATTCAACACATGCAAGTCATCGATTTTTTTACGGATGGCATCGCGCATTTCAGAAAAGCGTGTTGCCAGCGCCCCGATCTCATCGATGCGACCGGTGTCAATGGGGTAGTCAAGATTGCCATGGGCCAGTTGATCGGCGCTGTTTTCCAAGGTTTTGAGTGGTTTCGCCACAAATTTACGCGCACTGGCCCAAAACAAGGCCCCCATGATCACAATAAAAACTGCTGCAAAACTGGCGATCAGAATCGTGGTTTGTTTGATTTGTTCGCGTGCAACGGCGGCAGAGGTAATAATGCTGACGCTGCCAATGGATTTGCCTTCTTTTTGTATATCGGCCTGATTGATCAGTATGCCCAATTCCACCTGACGCGCTGTGATGGCTTCCAGTGTCAACCCCTCAACCGGGCCGTTAAACTGTGTGCGCAGGGACTCGCCAGCTTCCGCAGGTCGCACTTCGATGCCGACGACGTCACGATCGAGCAGAATGGCATCCACCACGCCATTCATGGCTTGAGTATCAAAATTCCAGATGGGTTCCTGTAGGGCAATGGCCGCGACTTTCGAAATGCCTTCGGCTTTGATGCTCAGATCGCGGGTGATTTGCTGATAGCTGTTCATGCCAATGACGAATGAAAACAGCAATAACCCAAGTGTTATCACCGACAAGACGATCAAATTGAGCAGGCGAACGATACTGGAATTAAATAGTCTGAACATCTTACCCTCGCAAACACCAGCATGAAGTGGGCGTTGCTATTGCAATAAAAAGCGATGGAACACCCCCGGGTGTTGCAGCACCCGGGGGTGGGAATTTTCATTGCATGTGTTTGGCCATGATGGCGTTGATGTCGATTTTTTTCAGGCCTTCATTGAAAATGTGTTGCCATTTCTGACCCATTTCATCATTGCGAAAGCAGACATACAGTTTTTTGTCTTCGAGCAAATGCGCATTGAACTGTACTTTTCCATTCGCTGATTTCGCCTGCGGATCGTTTTTAAGTAAATAATTCAGCACGTTTTTATCAATGACGGCGGCATCTACGCGCCCCCCCTGCACCTTCATGAGGTCTTGCGTGTCAGAGGTAACGGTTTGCGTCTTGATTTTGCCTTGTGCAGCCAGCGTATCGAATTCGGTAGTGTTTACATAATCCTGCACGACACCAATGGTATAGGCAGACAAGTCTTCCACCTTTTCCCATTTCAATGGTTTGTCAACGCGTTCGACCAGCCCCAGGGGGCCCGTCCCCATGGGTTCGGAAAAATGAAACTCTTTGGCCACGCTATCGGCATAATATTCAGGAAAATAACCCGCATATTTTTTGGCATCATCCTTGGCCATTTTCACCGCGCGTGACCACGGGTAGAACTCCACCACAAGCTCATGGCCCATTGCCGCAAACGCGGCTTTCGCCACGGCGACCGAGGCACCGCCCTCCGGTAGTTTTTCACCGGAATAGGGCGGCCATTCGAGGGAGGTCAAGGTAACGGTATCGGCATGAAGGCCGCTCGTCAGGGCACACGATAAAATAAATCCAGCCAAGGAATACGCCATTTTCATGGTGACTGCACCTCTTTAATAACTGAATGTTCGTGAAATGCTCAACCATAACGTATCGTCTGCGACCTCTGACGGGTCATCATTGGAGTTAATGGTTGTGTCGCTGTAGGCCACCTCAAAATTGATATCACGCCATTTCTGAATGGCGCCGACCTGGTAATGGTGGTAACCATCACTGCCATTCCAATAGTTAGGGGAGTCTTCGTGCCCGATGATGTTGGTTTGCGCCTTGAGCGTCAGCGTATCGTTGATGGGCCACAGTTGTTGCAGGCGGATGACCCAGGCATTGCCGGTATCACCATAATAATCATCCGCATACCAGGCCTTCACCAGGCTGTTCTGCCATGCAGTCAGGCCGATATACACTTCGGCGTAGTCGGCTTCTACCGAATTATCGAGGCCGGGTACATGTATTGTGCGGCACCTACCTCCAGCGAAAAATCCTTGCCTATCGGCAGGTTATAGCCAAAATAGGCGTCGACTTCGGTATCCACGGTTTGCCCATCGACAAAGGTGTCAAAGTCGACATCCGACGTCCACAAACCGGCGTAAAACTGATCGTGCGAGTAATCCAGAGAAAGTTGGGTGGCAGGGTGAGAGCGCGTCTGACTGTAGCCGTTAAACAGATAGTCGCTGACAAAGGTGAGTGTTGAACTAACGCTGTGTGCCTGGGCGGAGGTCGCCATCAAACCGGAGAGTACTGCCAAAAAAGTTTTACGCATTGTCACAGTCCTTACATGGGTAAACTTAATCAGGTATAGCAAGAGCTTGACGAAACGCAATCCACCTAAGCGCCGATCCTGTCAGACAGTTTGGTAATAGATTGTTTTTAAATTGTTAAAAAGATCACACAATTTGGCGGCTCTTTCGAGGTAGTTGCACGCACTGTGTGGTTTTTGTACGAAATTTTGTCGCGAATTAAAATGACTGTTTGAATGTGGCGGGTTGAATCACAGACGACCCAGACGCCGTAGCAGGGCGATCTGCTTCTCCATGAACAGCTTGAATTTTTTCAGGTTCACCGGTTTAACCAAAAATCCGGCATGCTTGAACTCACCCAACTGAAGGCGAATATTGTTGGGGGATTCCGTGGTCATAAAAAAGCAGCGGGGCTGTTGTCCGCGCGATTGCACGTGCTTGACCAGATCGACACCGGTATAGCCTTCATCGAGGTTGTAATCGGTGATGAGAATGTCAATCACCTGTTTATCCAAGAGTTCTACGGCTTGCGCCCACGATTCAAGGATAATGAAACGCGCATCGATGCCTTTGGCGAGCTGGCGAAAAATATTGGTTTGCACCGGGCTATCGTCAATGATCATGACGACCGGCAGGCGTGGGCTGGCAGGCGGAGTCGTGCTTTCGTGTGGCGTTGCGTGCTCATGCGGCGTCATGGCAAATGCAAAATCCGTCCCATCCGGTGAAAATCATTGAGCCTCATCTTCGACATTAGGATGTCGCCCTCGAATATGCAATGCATGCGCATCCTCCCAGGCCCAATTGCCATTGTCCAGCAGTTCGATCACAACATCCACGTATTCCGGGTGTTCAAATTTGCCAAGAATGATGTAAGTGATATTGGATTCACGCAGGATATTCAAAATCAATTCAAATTTGCTTTCGCCCAACGATGAACGTAAGCGTTGCAGCACCGCAAAACGTGGTTGCACCAGCAACAGGCGGGCAATGCCCAACATTTTTTGTTCGCTGATGGAAAGAAAATGGTTCCAGTCGTTGTGGGGGGTATCAAGCCCGCTGGCAGCGGTGACGACATGTTCCAACCCCAGTTTGGCGAGGACGGGCATGATACTGGCGTCATTGGGTGGGGTTTCCCATTCGGGGTGAGTGAGGGCATCACGCAGGCTGCCGGGCGCCAGATAAGGTTTTTCGGGCAGAAAATAAATATGCTTGAGCGGGGGCCGATACAGGGTGCCGTGGCTATGCGTTTCGACACCGGCAGCGGTATTGAACAGCATATTGAGGGCATTCTTGTTGGCGCCGCAGATCAGCACGCGCGTGCCCAGCGGGATGCTCACGGTAAAATTCCGAATCAGGGGGATTTCGGTGTCACGCGCATAAAAGGTAACGTCTTCAAAGGCGAGCCGACCTTCATCGTCAATGATACGCAGGGTGTCATCGCTGTGTTCATGGGCCTTGTCGGTTGCCTCATTCAGAGCAGTCAGGCGAGCCGTTACAGCCGCAAAATTCGAAATCGAGGGAAACTGGCTAACGATCAGCGAAAAAGCGTTCACCAGGATCGTAAACGCCAAGGCAGATTGCGAGATGATGCCGAAATCTGCTTTACCATCGATGAACATGGGCGCCACGACCAGTGCCGGAATGATCTGTATCAAGTAGTTATAGTTGCCAGTAAAGAGTGCCAGATTGCGATTGACGGAAATCATGCGCCGCGTATTGTTGACCAATTCATGCAGGCGTTTAAGCAAACGCTCACGAAAATTACGTTCCAGGCGCAAGATGACGATGGGCTCGGAATGGGCGCGTATATGCAACAATTCGCTGCGAAAATCCGCTTCGCGATCGGCCTGTTTCGAGTTGAGGGCGATCAACGTGCGCCCCAATATGATGGTGAAGAAGGACCCGCACGTGGCATAGGCCAGGGACACCAGAAACAGCATGGGGCTAATGGCCCATAACACCCCGGCAAAGGCGATGATGCTGAGCGCACTGTTCACCAGCATCAGAATGAACGATAACGCCGAGGTTGTAAGGATGCGGATATCTTCCGAAATGCGCTGATCGGGGTGCTGCACTTCGCGGGTGGCTTCGATGTGTTGAAAGGTGCGTTCGTCCAGATATTGGTTGACGGTTTTTTCGGTCAGCGATGCCCGCCATAACAACCCCAGGTGTTCCTCGCAGAAGCGCGAAAACGCTGCGGCAAACGTCGACATGACAAACAAACCAATCATCAGCGTGGCCTGATGTAAAAATTCGGCCATTTGCTGTTGCTCAATGGCCGTCATGAAGTCACGACTCACGTAGCTGATCAAGACGTTGAATCCATTGATGGAAATCAGCAGCACCAACAAGAACGTAAAAATCAGTTTGGCTTTGGGCCCCGCCGATGAGCGAATAAACCCCAGCAGCATCTTGATCGTCAGCGCAAGCACAGCTTTGCGGCTGACATCAATGATGCGGGCTTCTTCCTCGGCGTGGTGACTGCGGTCGGTGGGCATCAGAATCTCTTAAGTGACTGAATCTATTCCGGTACGCGCAATCGACGGCGCGTAACTTAACAGTATAGTCAGCGAGCGCAAAGTCGGTGGCAGGCCGAGACCTGTGCTACCCTTTTATCGAATGTGTGAGCCAGGAAAATGTCATGAGAGCCATGGGGGTGTTGTTACTGGGGTGGCTCGTGTTGCCGCCTGCCCACGCCGATATAACGCAGCCAGTACGCTTTTCTGGTTTCGGTACGTTTGGTGTGGCGTTCAGTGATGACGAAGGTGGCGATTACACCGCCAACTATGAGCAGCGAGAAGGTGTCGGGCGCACCTACAGTAAAGACTACGGCATCGATTCGGTGTTTGGGGTGCAGGCCGATGCCACGCTTGCCCGCAATTTGCAAGCCACGGCACAAATGCAATCACGTCGTGTCGCCGATGGCACGTCAACGCCCTATTTTGAATGGGCCAATCTCAAATACAACGTCAATGAAGACCTGAGTATCCGGGGTGGGCGGGTGGTTGCGCCCATGTTTATGGCGTCGGAGTCGCGGGCCATTGGCTTTGCGCATACAGCACTGCGGTTGTCGCCGGATGTGTATCAGCTCAATCCTGTCTCCTACCTCGATGGTGGTGGCATCAATTATCAGTTTGATATCAATGACGTTATTTATAGTGCCAATGCAACAATTGGCACCCTGGAGAAGGCGTTACCCACTTTTTTTGGCAAGGTTGAGCTGCAGTTCGACACACGGCTGATCAACCTGAGTGCGGAGGCCGGCGCGTCTACCTTTCGTCTCGGTTATGGGGAGGCGACCATTGATTTTGATACTGCCGCACTGGCAGATCTTGATGCGGGGCTGAGCCTGCTGGCAGACCTCGAGGTTGCGGGTGCGAGCACCGTAAAGTCCAGTTTGGTGCACCAGAATTTCGAGGCACAGTTTGCTGATCTGGGGTATCTCTTCGATAACGGACGCTATTTGGTGCAGGCGGAGTACGTGATTCGTCGCAGTGACAGTTTTCTCGTGTATGACGTGGACGGCTTTTCGCTGATGGCAGGCTATCGGTGGGATCGGTGGACACCGTACCTGCGTTATGCGCAAGCGGATTGCGTGAACAGCAAGGCGGATCTCCCTGCGCTGGATGAATCTGCCCTGGGTGGACTGGCGGCCGACGACATCGCTGAGATCAATGTTTTTACCAGTGCCTTGAAAGTCTTCGATGAACGCAAGACCTGGACCCTCGGCACCCGTTGGGACGTGGCTGATAACTATGCGCTCAAGCTTCAGATAGACAGCATCCGTAAACCGTCGGGCCAAGCCGGTTTGTTTATCAATACCACGCCTGAATTTGAAGCCCGGGCGTTAAATGTGAACATCTACAGCCTGGCGCTGGATTTCATTTTCTAAGGAGCCGGTGAGCGTGAATTTTTCTGTGACGGGATACGGGCTTCTGATCGCACTGTGGCTGCTGCCGGCCAGCGTGCGCGCGGAGGTGGTGGTCATCGTCGGGCTGGAAAACCCCATTACCTCGTTAACCACCGAACAGGTCGCGCGGATTTTTTTACGCAAAAAATCTGATCTGCCTGCCGGCGTGGTGCTGGAGCCGGTGGATCAACCCAAGGGCAGTTTGCGCGACAGTTTTTACCTGCAATACATTGGCATGACGCGGGCGCGCATCAATGCATATTGGGCACAACGCGTGTTCACTGGCGCGTCACAACCGCCGTTACAACCCACGGCGGAACAACCACCCTTGTCATTGATTGCCCAATCAAACCGTCGGATTGGTTATGCAGACAACACGCAACTCACCACCGAAGTGCGTGTTGTCAAAATTACGCCCTGATCGGTGAGTGTCACGCTAGCCGTTAAGCGTAAAGCCCTGCCGTGGAAAATGCACATGCACTACACCCACAGCGTTATGCTCGCGGGCAATGATCCAGCGCTGTGGCGTGGCACCTACCAGTCGGCCCTGGGTCGGGGTTTGTCCATAGTCGGAAGGCGCAATCGTGACGGGTTTGCCGATGCGTGCATCCTGTTTAAATTCGTCTGCAATAGCCCGCGGCGTGGCATCACGTGCAATGCGTATGCTGTCGTCGATGCTGATCTCGCGACGTTGGCCATGGCCATAGGCCTTGATCCGGTTCATCCAGGCATTGATGCGCGGGTAAGGTGAAATCAGTGAGCGCTCGGCCAGATCGCGAATAAACCACAGGCCGTGATAGGCAGCAAAATCTGCAATGGTGGGGGTTGCGCCGAACAGAAACGTGTTGGTGAGCATGCCTTCGAGTTGTTCGAGATGCGTTTGCAACATGGGGCGGGCCTGTTTGGGCCCCACCAATTTAACGCTGGCCTTGCGGCCCATATTAATACGATCCCACATCAGACGAATCAGATCCCACAGCGACAGGCTGGCGCGTGCTTTGCGTGTCATGGCTTTGCTGTTGGCGGAGAGAACGCAGGCAAAAAACACATCGAGATCGGTGTGCTGAACAAATTGCTGAATGGCGTCGCTGCAATGCTCCATAGCCAGTTCGGGTTTGCCACTGAGGGCGGCAATTTCGCTGGTGATGATGCGCGAGTCACAAAAGACATCCGCCCCTTGTTGCGCCACCGGAATTTTGCGATAACCCCCGGCGAGAATGTCATCGAGATGGGGGCGTGGCGGCATTTCGCGGGTAATCACCGATTGCCAGGGCAGTTGGGTGTAACCCAGCATCGCGCGCACTTTTTCAGAAAACGGCGACATGGCGTAGTGGTGCAGTATCAAGTCTGACATCGGCAACTCCTGTAGTGGTGTTATGGTGTAGGGGTCCCAAAAACAAGGAGCTGCCATGGTACGTCAGTCGTGCAGGTCATTTGGGGCTGATCTGATCAGCCCCAACGCTCAAGGGGTGGGGGCCAGCTGTACCACACCGGTGCCGGTGCCGCTCCACAGATCGCCCCAGGGGCCAATTTGTGTAGAGGCATAAAAGCTGTTGTGGTGGGGCAATGCCGACATCGGGCGGTAAAATACCGAGGCGCCAGTGCTCCAGTCGAGCGCTTCAATATTCCACACGCTGTTGCGCTGGCCGACGCAATAAAACATATTGCTGGCTCGGCTCATGGTGGGGATTCCGTTCGGGCAGCTGATCGTATTGTTTACCCAAGCGACATCGAGCGAGCGAGTGGCCGGGTTCCACTCGAATTTCTCGACGCCATAAGGCGCGTACAGCGGCGTATTGCTTAAGAATACCACCAGGCCATTGAGTAGATTTGCAAGCACGGGATTGGTCGATTGCTGGGTAATCCCGTAATCATTATTCACCACCACCGCGCCATAACCACTCACCAGCACCGATTGTTCCGACATCGAGCGTGCAATATCAGGATTACCGTAATTCACCGGCATTTCGGCGGCGATGCGGCGATCTTTGCCCGGTGCAATGGGCTGCCAGTCAGCGGGGATTTCGTCGCGCCAGAATAACACCAGATGTGTCACCTGTTGACCATCGGTGATCACCACGAATTTTTCCTGGTCACCCACGCCCATCAGGGTAGGCGTTGAGCCTGAACCCGCGCCCAAGCGCCCCGGCACTTGCACATCGGCGCCAGTTTCATAATCCGAACGCCATGCGCCTGCAGCGTTATCGAGGGTCAGCGTGCTGCCGGTCCATTGCACGCGGTACATGGCTTTGCTGGTGACGACATAGATCCCGCCATTTTCATCGACGGCAATTGAATTCGACACTTCTTCGCCGTTGCCATCGCCCAATTGCAGAAAGTGATAGTCAGAAAAATCCCGCTTTACGACCATCACGGTGCCGCGCTTGGTGGCGAGGGCAATATAGCCATCCCAGGTCATATTAACGCCGACAATGGGGTCCTTTTTCGCCTCACCTCGTAACGCCTCTGCTGGCAAAGTGAAGGTGCCGGCCAGTTTGATCTTGGAATGCGCATCGCCGCTAACAGCATCGGTGTAGGCATATAATTTACCGATCGAGGGCACAAAAAAATGATTGTCTTTATCCACCAGCGTGTATGCCCCGGCGATGGCATTGGTAATGCCTACCGCCTCAGGCTTTTTAACGCGGTCTATAAGGGTCAGCTTGTTGGCGCTGACTGTGTTTTTATACACATTATTCATGCTCGATCCCCACGCGACGATAGTGCCATCGGCATAGGGCGCAGACATGGCCTGCGTGATATTGATTAACCCGCCAGATTGGTAGCGCGGGTACGCCAATCCCTCGCGCGAGGTGGGGGCAGGCAAGGGGGAGGAGGCCTGCACATAGGGATTGCGGTGCGTCATGGGCCAGGCAGAATCGGCAAGGTAAGGGTTATGTGGCGGCTCAAGGCTATCGGCCCACACAGGCTGGGCTATCAATGCATTCGCTAGCGTTACGCTCGTAAACAGCGCACCCAAAAACGGCAATGCACGCGCAATATTCATGGTCATGACGGCTCCAGACGGTTCTTATGTAGTGGTTCCAGTCTAGGGGGCAGGGAACGAAAACCAGTATCCCCTTGGCGTCGTTGACTTACCCTTTTGCGCCAATGTATGCGTCGCGTGGCGTGCGTCGACGCGCTGCGCATAGGGCAAGAGTTTGCTAGATTGGTGGCAGTGCTTGCGTATCAGGGTTGCCCGTGCGCAAGGGGATGGAATTTTTATCGCGACAGGTCAGTGACTTAATGCCAAATACACACGCCACGATCAGCAGTTGGGTCTCGGTTATCGGACGCACATTGCAACGCCGCTATCTGATCGACCCCAAGCCGGTGTTCACGGCGTTGGGCATACAGGTCGACCGACTCAACGAGCCGCAGTATCGGGTGCCTGTGGTCGTTATGACACAGCTATGGCGACAGGCGGTGGCGTTGACCGGTGACGAAGCATTTGGGTTGGAAGTAGCGCAACACGTATCGCCGGCCACGTTTCAAAGCGTGGGCGTCGCCGTTATGGCGAGTGGCAGTTTGCATGAAGCGGTGTTTCGTATGATACAGAATGCCAATGCCATCAGCGATGTGGCGCAACTGTCGATACAGGGTCAGCAGGATGCGCTGTGGTTGCGCTTTGATTTGCGTGACGACAGCCCTGATGTCGCCGTCGAGGCGATGGAAGCGTTCATTGCTTCGATTATTTATATTGCCCGCCACTATCTGCATGTGCGCCCACCGCTGCGGGCGGTGCACCTGAAACGGCCCACGCCCGCTAACCCCGCTCGTTACCACGAATTTTTTCAGGTGCCCGTGCACTTCGGCGCTGACTGTGACGCGCTGATTTCTACGATGGATAACCTGATGATGTTGATGCCGACGGCACCCACTCAGACAGGGGCGGGTGTTGAGCTATTGGCACGTTGGCAAGAAAAACTGCAAGCCCGGGATTTACGCTGGCAAGTGATGGATGCCATTGATCGATTGCTACCTGAAGAGCCGCGCCAGGAAAAAGTCGCCCAAGCCCTCAATATGAGCGTGCGCACGCTGCAACGAAAACTGACCGCAGAAGGCAGCTCATTTCAGGCGTTACTCGATACGCAACGGCAGGCGTTGGCCGAACGCTGGCTGAAAGAAAGCCGCATGAGCATTCAACAAGTTTCCGATGCGTTGGGATTTTCCAACCCGAGTGCGTTTACCCGCGCATTCCGGCGCTGGCGAGGGTGCGCGCCGGAGCAGTTTCGTCATCACGCGCCGGAGCGCCTATACTAAAATTCCAACGCCTTACAATTGAATCGAGACAGGATTCTCTGCATGTCTAGCCAGCCACTTCCGTATGTTCAGATTGTCGTGACTATCAACGGTAAACCCTTGAATACCTATACCTTTTCGGAACCGGAGATTTTGATCGGACGTGGCGCCGACTGCCATGTTCCACTCGACAATCCGGGCGCCTCCCGCCATCACGCCAAAATTACCCGCCAGGGCGACACCCTGACCTTGCACGATTTGCAAAGCGGTAACGGAACGGTGGTCAATGGCAAGCCCGTGACGCAAGCCGTGATCAAACCCAACGACACCATCGGCATCAGTAAATTTACCTTGTTGGCTAAACTGACAGAAAAACCCCTCAAAGAAACGGCGCCCAGTACCGCTGCCGCCGCTGGCCCTGATTTCGGCGAAGAGCGCACCGTGTTTTTGAGCGCGCAGGATCGCGCCAAGATCGCGCAGCAAGTGCAACCGGGAGCCCGCCCTGCAGCAACGCCGTTACCAAACACGGTGGTGACACCCCTACAGCAGAAAAAAAGCCCGGTGGCGCTGGTGTTTGCTGCGGGATTGGCCGCCGGTATTTTTATTGGCTGGCTGCTTTGGGCGTAGCCTAGAAATTACAAAAAGAAATCCTGATTTTCCAGCCCGAACGAAGTCGCGCCCAGATTTCTGCCAAATTTAAAATGATTATTGGCCACATGCGTGCGCCCTGCATTGATATCCAACCACGCCCGATTCAACGGGTGTGAGCGGAATATTCCCATGGCGCCGCAGCAAATAAACATCTCATTGATCGCATCGGTACATTTTTTCGCAACCAGCGAGGCATCAAAGCGCATCTTGATGCGTTCTTGCAGCGGCGGCGTTTCGCCCCGACGTGCATATTCCATCATACTGTCGAAATTGCGGAACATCACCGTTTTGCATTCATCGATCACCGCAATCGCATTAGCAATGGCCATTTGTACATTGGGTTCCTGCGCCACCTTGGCCCCGTCATTGATGCCGATACGATGCTTATTCACCTCAATAAAGGCATTCACCACGCCTTGCAGACAGCCGATCGACGAGGATGACACCGCCCGCACAAATATTTGCCCGAAAGGCAGTCGAAAAATGGGCGATGTATTCACCGCGTTACCCGGCGAATCGCAGTGGAAACCCTCCAGCGAACGATGTGTGCGATACGCCGGTACAAACGCATTTTCCACCACAATATCGTTCGACCCCGTACCCTCCAACCCCGAAACATCCCAGTTTTTCACGATGGTATAGTCACAGCGCGGCACCAGAAACGTACGATAATCCGGCGCGCCCCCCGCTTGTTCCGGCGGCACCATTGCCCCCAGAAACGCCCACTCACAATGCAGCGACCCCGAAGAAAACCCCCACCGTCCCGACAGACGAAAGCCGCCTTCCACCCGCGTGACTTTACCCACCGGCATATACGACGAAGAAATCAGAGTCGCCTCGTTATTCCCCCAAACATCCTGTTGAGCACGATCATCAAACAAACCCAACTGCCAATTATGAATGGCGACCACCCCCAACACCCACGCGGTCGACATACACCCCTCAGCCAAGATCATCTGCACCTCAAAAAAATGCCGCGGCTCCATTTCAAAGCCACCCCACCGTTTAGGCTGCATAATGCGGAAAAACCCATGCGCCTGCAGCTCATCAATCGTCACCTGCGGCAGACACCCCAAACGCGCCGCCTCCTGTTGACGGGCCCGCAATACGGGCACCATGGCCCGAGCGCGTTGCTGCAAAAGAGCGCCCAGACTGACCTGATCAAGATCCATCAGCGCCCGACCAGACGCATCGGTATTGACAGAAACAGCCACATCAGCCGACCTATTAAGCGTTGCAGAGGTCATAACGAATTCCTTATGTAACTTCAGTTAAGTAACTCCAGTTAAGTAGTAACTACCTTTCAAAAACAAACTCACCCCAACTGCCAGGAATGCCCCCACAGCGAAGGGCGCGACGACTCCGTCGGCTTATAGTTCTTCCAATCGAGTTGCACCCCATCGCACCCGAATTCAAGCGCAAACCCCGACGGCGTCGCGACATACACCGACATCATCAGATCATTGGAATGGCGACCAAGACTCGACACCACCGGCACCTGATGCTCGCGACAACGATCCATGAAATACCCCACTTCATCGATATCCCCGACCTCCACCATCAAATGCACACACCCGTGCGCTGGCGGCTGCGGGTCCTGAAATAATGCCAACGAATGGTGGCGAGAACTCTTCGCATGCAAAAAATGCAACCCTTGCCCAGCATCATTTGGATCAGGTGAAAAATGAAAATGCATATAATCCGTTTCACCAAACCCCAGCACCTTCGTATAGAAATCAAAAGTTTCACTGAACGCACGGGTAGGAATCACAAAATGCCCCAACCCCATATCCCCGTGATAGCCCGTCACAAACCCCCGCACCCCCACCGGCGAATTAAACCGCACATAATCCAGCTTCATTTTGCAGAAGATTTCCAATTGCGCCCCCGATGGATCGTTCACACACAGCAACGATTGCACCCCACGCCGGTGACACAAATCCTGATCAGCCACAGAAAACGCGATCCCATTAGCCGTCAAGGTTTCACACATAGCCAAAAAATCAGACTGTGTTTCCACTTCCCAACCGGCAATAGCCAGCTTTTCATGCGTGGCACGGCGTATACACAAACGCCAGGTATAAGCGTCCATTTTGTAATACAACGCACCATCATCGGTCGTGTGGTGGGCGGGCATTAAGCCGATCACCTGTTCCGCAAACGTTTTCCAGGTATCGAGTTGTTGTGTGTCGATAACGACATAGCCGAGTGCCAGAATGCGCATGGCATAAATTCCTGTGAATTGCGTACGCTGGTTGTGAGGCCTGTTGTGGTGCATTGTTTATGGAACGTCGCCGACAGGGATGTCGGCGTCGAGCCTACAGGGACGTATTTACGGCGTTTCCATAAACAATGCACCACAACAGGCCATACCACAGCAGCAAAAGTTGCAGTTTCAACGATTAGCTGTGCGATCGTTTATCCTCTTTAGGCAACGTCACATGCTCCTTATACACTGTCAAATCCGCCGGAATATCCCCCACATTCATATAAAACTGGCTATACCACTTCCGCAACATATGCACCGGCCCATCCCCATCACACAACAACGGATTATCCACACGAATTTTATTATTCCAAATCTCCACATCCTGAATAAACGAATCCATACACATCTGCGTATACTGATCCACCGCCGCCTTATTCTGCTCCTCCGACAAACCCGCAAACTTACGCATCATCACACCAAAACGAATATCAAACTGCTCCGTATTGACAGGAATATGCGACACCAACAAATGCGTCACCACCTCCTGCCCATCCATCATCCCTGTCATCGTCGTCGTCATATACGCAGGCCCCTCATACACCGCCACCGACGTAAAAATCTGCCCCTCCTCGGTGAGAATCTCATGGCCGCCACTCATATACTGCGTATAACAATGACCCTCCTGAATATTCTTGAACGTTTTAACCGTCGAATAATGCACCGGCCCAAAATGTGCCATATCCGCCATGTTATCCACCAACTCCCGACAGTTAGAATGAATGGTCAGCTTCACCACATTCCACTCCGTCCACTCGCCGGAATAACAATCCTCCTTACGCTGCGGATGCTGCTCCGGAATCGGCGCATTCCCCTCGGGATCATTCCAGACAAACAACAGCCCATTTTGCTCGGTAGTCGGCCACGACTTGATCCGCGCTTTCGGTGGAATGCGTTTGGCATAAGGAATGTGGTCGCAAAATCCATCCCCACCCCAACTCCACGCATGAAACGGGCAAACAATGGAATTCCCTTTTACACAGCCGCGTGAAAGATCCGCTCCCATGTGCGGACAATAGCTGTCGAGAACATGAACCTTACCGTCGTCCTGGCCGCGAAACGCCACCAGACGCGTACCAAAATAATTCAATGTAACCGGAGTGTCGGTATAGTCCTTGGCAAGCCCCAGACAGTGCCAGCCACGGGCATAGCGTTCCTCGACTTGTTCTGACTTGATAATATAAACCGGTGTATTGGCTTTGTTATTGATGGGTGCGTTCATGAAATTCGCCTCAAAATAGCGGGTAACCAGAATAACGGAGAGAACAAGCGGCCCGCCTCAGCGCGGGCCAAGGCTTGCGTTTACGCTGACTTTGCCAGCGCCGGAAACCCATATGTCGCCGGCCGTACTTCTTTCACCGTCACCCACACCCCTTTTTCCGGTTCTGTCTGGCCACCTATCATGCGAGAACGCGGCAGTTTATTGCTGCCCTGGAACTCTGAGGAAAATTCCACCCGCCGTGCCAGTTCGGCAAAAATAATGCGCAATTGCTGCCGCCCTTGATTCATGCCCACGCAGGCGCGACGACCACCGCCAAACGGTAAAAATTCCGACGGCCCGAATTTGCGACCTTCTTCTAACCAGCGTTCGGGCCGGTATTCCAAGGCATCGGCCCCGTATATTTTCTTGTCGCGATGGGTAAGGTAAATATTGGGCAGCACGGCCGTGCCCGCGGGCAAATACAAATGACCCAATTGCGTGTCGTGGCGCAACCAGCGAATAAAACCAATCGCCGACGGCGACAAACGCTGTGATTCATTCAGGCATGCCGTCAAATAAGGCATTTCTGAAAGTTTGATGGCATCCATACCGCCCTCGGCATGCAGGCAGGCGATGGCTTCATCGCGAATTTTCTGGTAGACCGCTGGCTTTTGTTGCAACCAGATCATGAACCAAGCGCCAGTCGCCGCACTGGTTTCGTGACCGGCGATCAGCAAACCGATGGACTCGGCAATCACCCGTTCTTCGTCGAGCAATTTGCCGTTGGCATCGGTGGCACGCGCCAGCAATGACAGAACGTGACCCTCACTGGCGTCGTTGCGTTGGCGTATGGAACGAATATCCTCACGCAGCATGGCGGCGAGTTGTACTTTCAGATCCACCGCACGCTTCCAGGGCATCAAGCCTTTTTTGCCATCGCCCATTTGGCCTTTTTCGGTCTGGCGACGATAGAGTTTATGCAAGAACTGGCGATAACGGCGTGCCCCCACGGCAGAGCCGATCGTGAAATTGGTATCGCTGGTTGCTTCGAGCAGCCAGTTGAGCATCACGTCCTTATAACGATCCTTGCGCGGGCCGCTGCGCAGGCCCAGCAGGGTAAAGCAGATGACATCCAGCGTTATATCGCCCAAAAAGCGGGGAATATTGATTTTGTCGCCCACCTTCATTTTGTTGATATATGCCTCGGTGATCTCTTGCATGACACCGGCGCGGCCTTTCAGCAGGTTGGTGGTGAAGGAGGGGATCAGTAATTTGCGCGCATCCTGATGCTCCTTGTCGTTGAGAAACACGGTATTGTTCTCGCCGATATCAACGGGCAATTGCACCAGAGACGCGTCGTATTGATCTTCGCGCAGTTTGAGAATGTCGCGTATGACATCTTGCTCGGCTGTCCACACCATCGGGCCTTGGCCGGGCAACTTGAGCGTAAAGGTGTCGCCCAGCGTGCGCTGGTTTTTATCCATATAATCCCAAATACCGATACCCAAACCGAGGGCTTGTTTGAACTGGCTGTCTTTGGGTTGTTGGGGCAATGTCGCACGCAGGGCCATATCGCGTCTCCTGAGGTGAATGAATGGGGCTGAGCAGTGACCGGTGCGTTTTAGTATACGGCGTATACTCATTCAAACATTGAGCTAGATCAGCATACAGAGTGTATGGGTATTGTTTTTTGTGCGGGTGATATAGTCTCGATGGACTTTGTAGAGGGGCGGTCGCCCTGTGTCAGTGGAGTGAATATGACGACACCTTCCCAGCCGTTGCCTCAGGCTTATGCCCATCTTGGCGTTGAGCATTGGACTCAGACCTGGCAAGCGCTCACCCCTGTGCCCGCGCCGCGCCTGCTGTATGAGACGCTCTTGGCCTGCTACAGCGAGCCGCACCGTGCCTACCACACATTGCAGCATCTTGAGGAATGCCTGGGCTGGCTGGAAACGGTGAAAGCGCAGTGCCGGTATCCTGCCGAGGTTGCGTTAGCCTTGTGGTTTCACGACGCCATTTACGATACCGGGCGAGGTGACAATGAGCAGCAGAGTGCTGACTGGTTGGCGCGTGAGGCGCTGGCGCTGGGGGTAGCGAAACCCGCGATCGCCCGCATGGTGTCTCTGGTCATGGCGACCCGCCACGATGCGCAACCGCCGGTGGGCGATGCGCAAGTATTGGTCGACATTGATCTGGCGATTCTGGGGGCCAATGAGCAGCGTTTTGCCGAATATGAGCAGCAGGTGAGGCAGGAGTATCAGTGGGTGCCTGAGGAGGTGTTCAGGCAAAAGCGGGCGGCGATATTGCAGGGATTTCTGGCACGCCGGCCGCTCTACGGCAGTGAGGTGATGCAAGTTCGCTTGGAGATGGCCGCGCGGCGCAATTTGCAGGCGTCGTTGGCTGCCTTATCCGCCGAGTAGCTATACCGGGACAGTAGTTACACCGGGACAGTAGATACATCGGGGACTTTTGGTTTGTCTTTTACAGTGATAGTGTGAGTGGAGACACAAAGTGTGAGTGAGAGTGTGATGCTGGCTGAACTTTATGATGAAAACTCCCTTGAAAACGTCGAGCTAACGCAGCTTCGGGGAATTTCATTGGCTACCTTTCAGGCGTTTGAGTCTGATATGGCCGATAAATATCATAAGTTGGAGTACATCAATGGTGTGGTGTATGCCATGGCGGGTGGCTCACGCATCCATAATCGTCTTGAGGCTCGTATCGGAGGCATGTTTGACAGACATCTTCCCGAGGGGCCATGTGGTTCCTATAGTGCTAATGAAAAGATTGTTAAGGACCTGGATCGTACTGCAGAGAAGCATGTCAAGGGCGTCAGCGTTTATCCTGATGCCTCGGTTCAATGTGAGGATGCAGACGGCAATTTAATGCCCCTGATCATTGTGGAGATACTTTCTGATTCTACCGGTAAGAAAGATCGCTCCCAGAAATTGGTCGCCTACAAGCTTTTGCCTTCAGTGAGAGAGATCCTCTTTATTGATCAATACCGCATGTTGGTCGAGCTTTTTGTCAGATCTGGGGATGTATTTACTCATGCCCTGTATAAACAGGGCGAGTCCTTTGTTTTGTCGTCGATAGCGTTAGAAATTTCAGTGGATGAACTCTATCGAGGGATTCTAAAAGACGAGTAGTCAGCGCTTCCCGATAAAAGCTTCAAACAGCGCCGCCGCTTCCGCTGGCCGCTCCAAAAAAGGCAAATGACCTATGCCCTCTAACACATGGTGCTGCGATCCCTTGATTAAAGCGGCATAACGCTCGCCCATCGATTTATCCAACACCTTGTCATCGGCGCCCCACACAATCAGCGTAGGCGCGGTGATCTCACCAAGACGCGCGTCGACCCGATCTTGCCCATGAATCTGCGAGAAAATGCGCATGTGTCGTTCATTGCGGGCAATAAATCGATCGGCCAGAAAATCCATGACGACGTCGGGTATCCAGGGCCCATCATTCAGATTGCTCGCCATCAATCGGTAAAACGCATCGCGATCAGCAACATGAAAAATCGGTTTGCCGGTCGTTTCCAGCGTTATACCGGCTGGGCTTTTGTTGGCAGAGACTACGCCACCCGCATCAAATAAAGTCAGTGTCGCCACTCGTTGCGGATTTTCCAGGGTAAACGTTGTCGAAATGTGCCCGCCCATGGATGAGCCCACCATATTCAATTTCACTTGCGGTTTCACGGCATCGAGAAAATCACGCAGGCGAGCGGCTTGCTTCGGTATCGCATAGCTGTCGGATGCGTCATATGACGAGGCACCAAACCCTGGCAGGTCCGGAATGATCAGGCAGTGCGACGGCTCCAACTCACGGGCAAAGCGCAACCAATGTGAGGCTTCGGCAGTAAAGCCGTGTAACAACACCGTGCAGGTGCCCTGTTCAAGATGGCGTGCATAATAGTGCCATTCCACGTTATCAACGTTGCGCGTTTGCGGTTCGACCCCAGCGCGCCATGCTTCTACGGATTGGGAGGTTTCAAATAAAAACTCGCCTACTCCCGCATGGACGGCTGTGGTTGTGATCAGCAAGGCCAGCGTGACAAACAGCTTCAACATGGGAGTGCTCCTTAATCGTCAGGGCATGGGTGGGACGGTATTTTATGTATCCAACCATCGTAGCGGATTACTGCGTGCGTCCTGTTGGCCCGGCTGACCGCGAGCCGATGGATTTTCGGTCAGAGTTAATAGAGGCCAACATCGGATCGATTGCCGCTTAGGATTCTCGTTATGCAGTAAGTGCTTTAGACGTTGACAGGAAGATAGTAGAAATTTTGGAGAGGTGCGAATAGAGCGGCAAACAGACACAAAAAAGCCCGCGCAAGGCGGGCTTTTTTACACGCAAGGGGCGTAATGATCAAAAGAACCCTGACATGGCGTAGGCGGTTTTCTTGAACATCTGGGGTTGTGCTTCTTCAAGGGTCAGGTTGACTTTGTTGGCGGTCGTCACGATACGCGTGCGGTACTCTTTGCGGTCGCCGGCTTCTGAAACGGTTTGGGTGCTGCCACCGGCATCCGAAACTTTGGTATCGATGCGGGTATCCTTGCGCACAATGGCGCCGTTAGAGGTTTTTTCCTTGATCTGAATATCCACCACCAACATATACGTCACATCTTTTACCATCGCATCCGCAATAAAGGACGCTGCGCCCACTGCAAGCCCTAATCCGGCGGCCCGGTTATCGCTGCTACCCGTGGAATTGGCAATCCCGGCCACGGCTGCTCCCGATACGACGGCCGTGGTAGCTGCCCCCGAGAAACCATCGCCCAGCGCCGCTTCGGCCGCATTGGGTTTTGCTTGCTCCAAATTCATGACATACGCCGTCATCTGAAATTGCGCACGCTCAGGGTCATCAATGATCTGGTAGCCGTTGTCATTAAACTGGGTGAATTGCTCCTTGATGAAATTTTTGAATTCACGGCGATCGAATTCCATGATGCCGCTTTTGACATCCAGATAAATCGTGCGTTTTTCGCGGGGCACGGCATCAACGAAAATGGCCGTACTGGTGCGCGTGACGACTTCGAGATCTTTTTTATTGACGGCGGTATACGTCGCGGCACACCCGCTCAATAAGACCGCCAGTGACACCAGGCTGGCCATGGAAAGCGCGCTGATTCTTTTCGTCCAGCGACCGGGTTGTTTGACTGCGTCCAACGACATGAATGTCTCCTACTGAAACAAGGGGGGTGATTAAATTCCGGTGAGGCAGCAGCGCGATGGCATGGCCCTGCGCTTACCAGTAATTGCCATAGCGGCGGTGATAATACATGCAATCCAGATAATCCTGGTGGGAATACTGCAATGCGTTTTCACAGGTATAACCACTGCGCCAATACGAAGGTGGCTGTTGCCGCGGCCCGATATTACCCTGCATGGCGTCACGAATATAGGTCTCGACCGCTGCCGGATCGGGTGCCGAAAAGCCGCGCTCAAGGGTTTGCTGATTGAGTTTTTGCTGGGCGTCTTTCAGTGCTTTGGGGCTGACATCGTCGGCCATGGCCAACGGTGCAACGATCAATGCACACACTGCGAACACAGTAGTGAAACGCAACGCCGAAAGGTGTTTATTTAGCTTTGACATGCGAATGACCCCGAAATTTTACACATGAGACAGTTTTACACACGAGACGTTTCTGCACCTTATGAGTGGCATAAGCGTAATCGAAAGGGCCTGATAGGAAAGGCGCATTGAAACCATTCTAGAAATGGCTAGCTGAACGCCGGCTGTTTGAGCTTACGCAAACCTGCAAAAATTGTCACCGGCGGGCGGGCCAAGGCGTGAATAATACGCTGCTTTTGAGGGTGTTTTTGAGCATCAGATCGGTTTGTCGAGCAAATCGAGTTTCTGTCGATCAGGAATCGGTGGCGGCAGGTTCTGCAATGGGCGAGAGTGGGTGCGGGGTGTTGACGCGGGTGGCGGCGGGTTACCTGAGGGTTTTCCACTGTCGCCAGCCTTTGGGTCATCGGCTTTTTGCGGGCGATCGATGTTTTTGACATAGCGGGTGCCATCGCTGCGTTTGCCAAAGGTATAGATTTCGGCAGACCAGGCGGTTGTGGGCAACATCGCTGGCATCCACCAGACGGCCGTCAACAGCACTACTACGGGCAAACGCAACAACATGGGGGCAACATCGTCTAAAACCGGCATTGAGCGGGATTGCCTGGCCGATTCTACCCAATTGCACCCCCTCTGGCGAGGCGCATCCATTTTCATACCAGCGCATGTTGCTCCAGCACGGCCAGGGCGCCGGTAAAATCCAGCTGCTCGATACGCACACGCAAATGCTGAAAATCTTCCATGCCCAGCGCTTGTTGTAATGCTTCGATCAACGGCTCGAAGACCGCCAGGGCATGCAGGTCGTTCTGCTTTAACAGCTGATGCAATTGATGAATTGCGTAGCGATCGGTGGGACGCAGCTCGGCCGTGCTAGCGGGCAAAACCGGCGCCGTTTCGCCCGCTTCCGTCGCGTCCAGCACAGGCGCGGCTTCATTCTTGAGCGTCAGGAAGGCGGCGACCACGGCAGCAAAGCTGTCTCGAATCACGGTTTGGTTCGAATGTTCGGTTTTAAGGGCGCGTTCGAGTGATTTGCAGTGGCCTGCCAATATGCTTGCGCCTAGCAGAGCGGCGCTGCCTCGCATTTTGTGCAGGCGTGCCGCCAGCAATTGTCGCGCCTGTCGCGACAGGCTGGACATATCCTGCTGGGGCAGATCCTCAAACTGGTATAGAAAGCTGCCCAAAATACGCTTGAACAGCGGCAGATCATTGCCGAACTGGCGCATGGCGTGGGGCATTTCTATGCTGCGCAGCGTCGGCCATTCGCTGGCAAGGCTGTCATTGAAGATAGGTGGAATACCGACAGGCACATAGGTTTTCAGGGTGGTTTCAATCTGCTTGCGCAACAACCGGATCAGTGCCGCCGGGTCGAGCGGTTTGCTCACAAAGGCCGCCATGCCCGCTTCGATGGCCCGCTGCCGTTCCGCCACCAGCGCCCCAGCAGTGAGGGCGATAATGGGGATACCGGCCAGGGCCGGCATCTGCTTGATCAGGCGAGTCGCTTCGATACCGTCCATCACCGGCATCTGGATGTCCATCAGGATCAATGCGGGCAGGTCTTGGGTAGTGCTCAGGTAGTCAATGGCTTGCTGTCCGTTCTCGGCAAGCTCGACGTGCGCACCCTCGCGCAACAGAATGCGGGAAGCGACTTCACGGTTGAGGTCGCTGTCGTCGACCACCAACACTTTGATCGCGGGCAGCCAGGCGACATTGCTGATCGAAAGCGGGGTGGCGTCGAGAATGGCCAGGGCTGTGCCGCCGCGTTTCCGCGCCGCCAGACTCACAGCGTTGAACAGATCCACGGGGGAATGCAAGGGGTCAGCCGGGTATTCAATATCGGCCTGCGGGCCGTGCAAGGGTGACGTGGCTGAATTGCCCAGTGCTATCCACAGCGGCGCAATGCGCTCGCCATTGTGCAGATAAAGCGGTTTGTGGGCATTGTCGGCATACCAGCGCTCGCAATGGGCCAATAGTGCCTGCTCACCCAGTACCGCGCTAAACCCCATGCCTGTGATACCGGCTTGATGCATTTTGGCGATGGCTTTTTCCATGGTGTGGACAGTGGTGATCGACCAGCCCAATGCTTCGGTGGTACGTTGGGCTTGTTGACAGAGTGCGGCATCCGGGCACACCAAGAGAATTTCGACATTCTCTTTGCGCCGGGCTTCGGGCGCATATTCGGGCAGGTCGAGCTGCAGGGGAAATTCGACCCAGAATTCGCTGCCCACGCCTTCTACGCTGGAAAACCCGAGTTGCCCACCCATCAATTCGGTGAGCCTTTGTACAATGGACAACCCCAGCCCGCTGCCACCGAAGCGCCGCGTGATGGACGCATCGGCCTGCGTAAACGGTTTGAACAGGCGCTCCTGGCTTTCCACCGGAATGCCTACCCCGGTATCCCGTACCGAAAAATGCAGATGACACTCAAATTGGGTGGTTTTAATGCTCCATACCGACAGTTTGACATGGCCTTGTTCGGTAAATTTAATGGCATTGTTGAGTAGGTTCACCAGTATCTGCTTGATGCGCGTAACATCACCCCTAAGGTGCCCTGGCAAGCCTGGCGCCGGGTGAATAATCAAATCGAGATGTTTGCTTTCGGTATGCGCTGTCATTAACTGACGCAAATCGCGCAATAAATCGTTGAGCTTGAACGGTACCGGGTCGAGCACCATCTGTTGCGCTTCGATCTTCGACAGGTCAAGCACATCATTGATCAATCCCAGCAACGAATCACTGGCCACCTGAATCTTGGAAAGCAGGCTTTTCTGGTGACGGTCAAGGCGGGTTTTATCAAGCAGATAAGACAGGCCGATCATGGCATTGAGCGGGGTGCGAATTTCATGGCTCATGTTGGCCAGAAATTGGCTTTTCGCGGCGTTGGCGGCTTCTGCGGCGGTTTTTGCCTGATGCAGTGCACTGTTGGCTTCACGCCTGGCATGCGTCTCGGTGATGTCCTGATAAACCCCCTGCAGTAACCGTTGGCCTTGGCTATTGTGTTCCACCTCACCAATAATGCGCATCCAGACGGCACGCCCGGTGGCGGTGGTGCAGGGTAATTCGATATCCCAGCCTTCACCGCGTTCCAGGGCATTGCGAAAACAGGCTTCCAGCACGTCGCGCTTGTCGGCGGCGCAGAATTCGATCGCATCGCGCAGGTTGGGCTTTATGTTGTCTTCGATATCATGCAGTTTTTTGGTTTCGCGGGCCCAGAAAAGCTCACCAGTGGCGTTATCATAACGCCAGGCGCCAATGGCAGCGATTCGCCCGGCGCGGGCTAAAAAGGCTTCGTTGTCGGCCAATTGTTGTGCCGCGATTTTCGACGCCGTGATATCGCTACGAATCGAGATGATTTTTTCCAGTTCTCCACTGCTGCCAAAGAAGGGGGCGATGATACTGTCAACCCAATACAGTGAGCCGTCTTTGTGACGGTTGCAGATTTCACCGCGCCACGCCGTACCATGGGTAATGCTTTGCCACATGTCGCGCCAAAAATCATCGGAGTGATAGCCGGCATTGATCATGCGATGGGTGTTCCCCAGTAATTCCTGCCGGCTGTAGCCGCTGATCTTGCTGAAGTTGTCGTTGATATCGATGATGACGCCCTGATGATCGGTCACCGAATAGATCGAGCGCGATTTAATGGTGGCAAGCAGTGCCTCGTTTTCGCGTATCACCTGAGACAGCTTTTCACGGTTTTCCGTGAGTTCGGTGACATCATGTATCAGTACGTAATAACCCCGTACCTCGTTGTCAATGATATCGGGCAGGTAATACGCCAGCGCATGACGCATGCCCGTGCCATCGGGTGCAGGCAGGGTGCGTTCAAAGGTCTGCGGAATGCCTTTGAGTACCGCATCCACATAGACTTGGTTACGCTCGTACATTTCCTCATTCACTAACTCGCGTATATGCTTGCCGGGCAATGTGCCAAAGGGGACACCAAACCATTGGTGGTAGGCGCGGTTGGCAAAGCGAATCCGCACCGAGGTATCCCAGTAACCGATCATCGAGGGCAGGTTATCCAGAATGGTATGCAAGTCATGATGCGTTGATTCCAACAAACGTGTGCGTTCCTCGACCTGCTCTTCGAGTTTGGCATTGAACAGCTGCAGATTGCGTTCCTGTTCTGCGCGTTGCTGTCGTTCACGTTGCTGGTTTTGCAAAAACGTTCCAATCATGCCTGCCAGCAATCCAGAGACGAGCACGCCAAACAAAAATTGCAGCAGGGGTGATGTCAGATTCAGGTGTTGCGTGAAATGGGCTTGCGGCACGGTGGTGATTTGCCAGTCACGGCCATGGAAGGCCTGTGTTTGCTGGAAGTACACCTCGCTAATGGGCGCTTCGTCATCACTTAAACCGGAGTAGAAAGGCTCGTGTGCCTGGTCGGTAACATCTGCAATCGCCAGTGTCAGCGCGTTGTCCTGCAGATCGATATTTGCCAGGATTTCGTCAATGATCAGTGGCGCATAAGTCCAGCCATAGGTGGCCTGCAAACGCTGCTGCGGCGTGACTAGCGGCATTCCAGGTTGGTAGATCGGTAGTAACAGCAGAAACGAGCGGGAATCCTTGCCCGAGGTTTGTACTTGCGAAATGGGGGCTGTGAGTATCGCCGCGCCGGTTTTGGCCGCGTGTTCTGCTGCCATTTTACGTTTGGACTCAGAGGCAATGTCTAAACCGCGTGCCCGCGCATTATTTTCAATGGGTTCGATATACTGAATGACATAACGATCATGCTGATGGGGCGAAAGTTGCTGCAAGGTAAACTCGCCACCCACATCTGCACGCGCTGCTTGCAGAAAGTCGGCCTCTTCGTTCACGGGGACTCGGCGAATAAACCCAAAGCCCCGTGCCCCGGGAAACTCGATATTGATGTCCCGGCCCATCTGAAAGCGGCGAAAATTTTCACTGTTAAGCAGATCGGGGGACAGCAGCTGTACGACACTGCGCGTCGCTCGCAAGCCAAGTTCATAGGTTTGCAAGCGCAAATCAATTTGTGCAATCAGGCGTTGTGTTTCGGTCGCCAGCTGTTGTTCGATCGCTGCACGATTTATATCCGCTTGGCGCCACGCCAACACCGCCGCCAGTAGGGTTCCGATCAGAAACACACTGCTGGCGATATACACGGCGCGTTTTTTGTCTACCGCCATGGCGTGTCCCTAAGGTCAGTGGCTGGACATCGGTACGGTAGCTTTTTCGGCGTTGGTGGTTTGCGGGTCTGCTGGGTTACCCGCTGTGTTGTTGGCAGGAAAGTCGATGGAATTCATTGACACATAGCGGGTTTGGGCGCGGCCGCCTTTTTTGGCGTCATAAAGCGCCTGATCAGCAGCGGCAATCAATTTGCTGGCCGATACTTTTGCATATAACGTCTGCAATGAGGCCGGGTCGCCCATGATTTCGTTCTCAGGGTCCAGACCTTCCAACGCCGATACCCCCATGGACAGCGTTACATGATCTGATACAGGCGAATGCCCGTGTGGCAGTCTAAGTTCTTCCATGCCCAGGCGGATCTGGGCGGCGACAGCCAGTGCTCCCTGCACCCCGGTGCCCGGTAATAAAAGCACGAATTCTTCGCCACCATAGCGCGCCAATAAATCGGTGGGGCGGCGAATGGCGGCCTTGAGCGTGGTCGCCACGGTTTTTAAGCACTGGTCGCCAGCAAGATGTCCATGCTGATCATTAAAGGCTTTGAAATAGTCGATATCCATCATGATCAATGCCAGTGGCTGGCCGATACGAATGGCTCGCAACCATTCGATGCTAATGATTTCATCAAATTTACGGCGGTTATAGACACCGGTTAGGCCGTCGACATGAGCGGCCTGGCGTAATTCATCAGCCATTTGCTTCATGCGCAACTGGGTGCGCACACGCGCCATCACCAGCGGAGCGCGTGGTGGCTTGCTGATGAAATCGGCGGCGCCCAGTGACAAGCCTGTGACTTCTTGATCGGTGCTGTCGTGACTGGTGATGAAAATTACCGGCACGTCCGTCAGTAACGGGTCACCTTTCAGCTGCACGCATAAATCAAAGCCATTGCCTTCCGGCATTTCGATGTCGAGCAGAATCAAATCAGGCACATTTTGGCGAGCTAGCCTTAAGGCATCCTGGGCAGACATTGCAAAGCGTACTTGGCCAAAGTCGGCGAGCATTTTATGCATGACGGCGATGCAATTGGGGTCGTCATCCACAAGCAAAAGATTTAAAGGGCGATTCACGTCGCCTCCTGATAGGTCGCAAAGGCTGGTTATTTTTATGCCTGTTGGGGGTTGTAGTCTACCCCTGGCATGACCGCTTGTCATGGCGATAATTCCGGGCGCCGGGCGCATATAACGCTTATACGATATTTACCCACTGATTTAGCAAGTGAATTCTCAATTCCTCAAGACGTTATAACGCTAATCCCTTGCATCAGGTAGGTGCATTATTGGCAATATTTCACACTTTTTGTTCGCGTCACGCGGCGTGTTATCACTGCTGATTCAAGCTATTTCGCTACGATTGCCAGCAGTGTCCAAGTGTTTGCTGTGTTTTTGGTCACAGAAAGCGAGATCGGTGGAGGAGAAAAATTGGTCTTCAGCGAGTCTCCCTGCCCCCCACGATTGGCAATGGGTGGGCGGGGAGGCTTGTGGGCGCTTCCTGTTTTGGGCGTCAGGTGGCGATCATCATGCCGGTTTTTTCATGGTGAAGTTCATCCCCGGCGTTTTATCGGCAACGTCATACCAGTTGACCCGTCGCGTAATGATCATTGACAACGCCAGTAATCCGAACAATAACGTCGACCCTAGGAGCAGTGCCGTATCTTCTGAGCGAAGTAGCTGATACATGACGAAATAAAGCGCTGCCAGTAAACCCGCAGCCGATAACCCGGCAATACGATGAGCCAGGGCAAAGCTCAGATAAAACCCGATCAAACCCACACACGCTGCCGATGCCAGGCCGTAGGCCAAGGCAAATGACAGGTGTTCAGAAAACGCCAGCACCAGTAAGAAAAACAGCGCCAACGCAACACCCGTGAGCAGATATTGAATGGGGTGCACCGCTTGCTTGCGCAGGGTCTCGGTCAGAAATACGGCACTGAAAGTCAGAATGATGAACAGAAACCCATATTTTACTGCGCGTTCCGCCTGTAGGTAATTGTCGACGGGATCGATCAATGCGACGCCGAAGCTGTCCTCTTCTATATAACGCTGACATTGCAGTTGATCGGTGCAGGCTTCCAGTTGTCTTGCGCGTGTTGCGAAATCGGTCAAGCGCCAATGTGCCTCGAAGCCATCATTACCCACTTGACGATTTTCGGGCAGAAAATTACCGATAAAGCTGGGATGTGGCCATTCACTGTTCAGATTAAACTCAAATTGCTGTGCAATGGGCGCGACGAAAAAGCGTTTGGTGCCACGCAGGGATAACAGTATTTTGAAATGATGCGTCGCTTTTGGTGTGGGCGCTAGCTGACCGACATTGGCCATTACGCCATTGTCAAATAAGGCGGTAGCAACACCCGGTTCGAAGGCGACCGGCGCTTGATTCCATTCTATGTTGGGGGTTGTGCTCAAACCGCGGGCATCCCCCAAACCGACCGAAACACTGGCGTTATCCCAAAGCGCTGCGCGAGCTTTACGGGGTAAACGATCGGGAAAGGTGAAAGTGCCTTCCAGCACGGTCTCACTCTGGTAAGTAATAGCGCGAAAAATGCCGCGTTCGAGAATAACCGGCACCAAACGGGTGTTGACGGTCAAACTGCTGGGAATGACTTGCAAGCTGTCGGCGTATTTCACCAGGCGCTCCTCTTTGCGGGCATCGCTGCCGGTGCCAACGGTGACTTGCTCACGTTCTAGATAGGTGTATGGCATCACCAATAGTGGGCCATACACGCGCTGTTCGCCCGCCAGGCTGGCCGCGACTTCCTGTTGCACCGTGTCGCGGCGGTGGGCGCGCTCGCTGACGGTATTTTCGATCATCAGCAGCGGCACCCACATCAGCAGGGTGAGCACAACCAGTACAAACATTTTCTTGGTGAGCGATGCATTCATAAGACGGCCTCCAGGTGATTGATGCCGTCATGCTAGGGCGCTTGTGTGAGTCGCGTAGGGAGTGAATGTGAAGTTGTGTGAAGTGAAACTGCTGTGTGCTGTTGTGAGGGGGTGGGCTCAGGCGACCGCCAGGCTGAGCGTGGCAATAACACCCTGCTCACTGTTGGATACGGTCAGGTCGCCGCCATGCAAGACAGCAATTTCGCGCGCCAGGCTGAGGCCAAGACCGCTGCTGCGCTGACCGGTTTCGGGGCGGGGCAGTGAAAAAAAGCGTTCAAACACGCGTGGTAATGCATAGTCGGGAATGCTGCTTCCACTGTTGAACAGGTGTATTTGTATAACGTTGCTGTTGAGGGTAAAGGTGAGCGCAATGCGCCCGCCTGTGGGCGTAAATGCCAAAGCATTGGCCATTAAACTGTCGAGCGCGAGATGCACCAGCGCGGCTTCGCCTTCAACCACCGCGTCGTGGGCATGTTGGGTATCCAGCGTGCACTCGATTTGTCGGGCGCTGAGTTGGGCGCGGGCGCCGTCAATGACGGAGCGGGTGATTTCCACCAGGTCCAACTTTTGTCGCTGTTGCAGGCTTTGTTGCTGTTCCAGGCGTGCGAGTTGCTGCAACCGCTCGATGCTGTCCTGCATACGGCGGGCTTCCTGTTGCGCATAGCTCAATAACCGGTGCTTGTCGGTGTCTTCCAGCGGGCCTTCCAGTAGTTCGAGGTGGGCCTGAATCCCCGCCAGCGGGCTTTTGAGTGCGTGGGCGAGGGCGTGCACGTATTGCTCGACATAGGCCTTGCCTTCCAGGTGCTTGCGCATGGCGTCGACGGCTTCGCCCAGCATGCGTATCTCACGGGGCCCGTTACGCGGCGGTTGAACGTCGCGCAGGCCTTGGCTCACGGCATGGGCATAGTGCGCGATGCGCCCCACCGAAATCGAGATCCAGCCCGAAAACAAAGCCGCCAGTAGCAACGCAATGCCCAGCATCAAGGCTGCATTGCGATAAATATCATCGCGGATGCCATCGACATAGGGTTGTAACGCCTGCACGTTACGGCCAACCGACACCACACCGACCCGTTGGCCTTGCCCATCGCGAATGGGTGCAGCGACATAGAGGGTAGAGGCATCATCGTCATTGCTGGATTCGCGCGTGGCGCGTGCGCCGTATTGGCCTTGCAGGGTAAGGTGCACATCATTCCAGCGAGAGTAGTCAGCGCCTATTGTGCCTGGCTGGGTGTCTGCCACCACGACACCGCGCAAATCGGTGATATAGACACGAAAACCCGCGGTTTGTTTTTGTACACCCCAGATGTTGGCCTGCTGTGGATGTTGCAGGTACGCCTGCAGCCAGGGTTGAATAACGCCCGTCGTGAGTGATGTATCGGTGGGCGCGCGCCGTGTCACTGCCGGGGTCGATAAGGCGGCCGCCAGCAGATAGGCCGTATCAGCTAAGGCATCTTCGACACTTTGGCGCATGGCGGGCTGAACGGTATTGACGTGGGTTTGCAGCATCAGACTCGCGGCCATCGCCAGAATCAGAAAATAACCCAGAAAAATGCGTACCGAAAAGCGGGTCATAACGGTAATCCTAAGCGTCTAAGGAGCCAGTTTCAGGGAATAGCCAATGCCACGGTGAGTGATGACAACGTCCTGCGTGGCATCGATGGCGCGTAATTTGGCGCGCAGGGTTTTGATATGCGTGTCGACGGTGCGATCAAGGCTGTGTTCGGGGGCCACCCAGACTTTCTCCATGATGTCTTCGCGTGAGAAAATCTTGTGTGGGGTTTTGAGCAGTAACAGCAAAATGTCGTACTCATAACGCGTCAACACCAGTGCCTGACCTTGCCAGGCGATGGTGCGGGCGTGTTCATTCCAGCTGAATTCTCCCTGTTGTACGCTGTCCTGCGGCGTGACATCTCGCGGCTGGGCGTGGGAGGGCGCAGGTTGATGGCGTTTGAGCACGATTTTGACGCGCGCCATCAATTCGCGGGGGCTGAACGGTTTACACACATAATCATCAGCGCCGATTTCAAGACCGACGACCCGATCAATTTCATCATTGCGCGCAGTCAGAAAAATCACCGGAATATCGGCAAGTTTCTGTAGTTGCTTGCACAGCTCGAAGCCATCCATATCGGGCAGGCCGATATCCAGTATGGCGAGGGTGAATTCTTGCTTGCGCGCTGCGGCAAGGGCGTCGTGCCCCAGCCCAACCACCAGGCTGTCATAGCCGTTTTGTTTAAGCGAGAACTGCACGGCATTGGCAATGGCGGGTTCATCATCAACGATCAATATACAAGTGGATTGCGTCATGAGGGCGAGGTTGCGTCGGTAAGATCTGCTACGGGTGTCAAGCGGGATGCCTGTGCGAGGTGTTGTATTAGCGGCTGCCAGTGGGCGTTATCCGCGACCGTAGGGCTATCATCCAGGCGGTTAACGTGTGCCGCCAGGTTGATGTCGGCAGGGAAACTGAAAACGTCGCGGCGCTCATCGCTATCCAGGGGTTCTTGTGAGGCGATTTGTTGGCGCAATACCTCCAGGGTCGCGTCGGAAGGATCATTGGCGTCGATCTGGCGCTGGCGAATTCGGCGTTCCAGTACGTCATGTTCCACGTCAAAGTCGACCAGCACAAAAGCTACGTTCTGGTCCCGCGCCAATTCGCGAAACAGGTTGCGTTGCCAACGCTTTAAGCTGGTCGCATCAATAATCACTGGAAATCCCGCCTGCAGCACATGTCTGGCTTGCTGCACCAGATACGCATAGGTTTGTTCGGTGGCGGCGCGCGTGTAAATACCACCTTCAACGCTTGCTTGTGACGTTGTGGTGGGGGTGAGGCCAAACAGGCGTTTGCGCTCGACATCCGAACGTAGGCGAATAGCGCCCAGTAATTCTACCAGTGGAGCGGTATGTGTACTCTTGCCGCTACCCGACAAGCCATGCGTGAGTATCAGTGCAGGGGCGCGCTCGGTTGCATAACGCCAGGCCAGCTGCAAATAGTCACTGCACTGGTTTTTGAGGGTGGATTGCTCTTCGGGAGTCGCTTGCGGCAGCCGCAACATCGCCACTTTGGCGCGAACCATGGCGCGGTAGGCGAGGTAATAGCGCAAGAGCGCTACCCCCGCATAATCACCGGTAAATTCAAAATAGTGATTGAGCAAACGCCGTGAAAAAGCCATATAGCCGCTGGCATCAAGATCCATCGCCAAAAACGCCAATTCGCTTATTACGTCAACCCAGCGCAAGTCGGGGTTGAATTCGATGCAATCAAAAAAATGAATAATGTGGGTGTCGAGCGTGATATTGCGCAGATGCAGGTCGCCATGGCACTCACGGATAAATCCGTCGCGTTTACGCTGGGCAAAAACCGCAGCCAGCGCCGTATGCTGGCGTTCGATCCAGGCGGTGTAAGTGGTGAGATGTTCCTTGTCTGCCTGCGTGCTCAACAGTGGCGCTATTACCCGGCAGTTTTCCAGCGTGTAGCGGGTGATCTGATCCAGCCCGCCATAGGGGCTGTTGTTGTCGGTTTTGGCAATACTGTGATGAAAGGCAACCAGCGCTTGCGCCAGCAGATCAATATGCGCGTTATTCACCTGCCCGGCGGCCAGCCGTTGATCAAGCAGGCTCTGTTGTGAAAATCGCTGCATTTTTACCGCATATTCAATGGGGTCGCCCGTGCCGTTCAACTGCGGATGAGTGGGCGTGCCGGTAATCGGAATCACCGCCAGATACAAATCGGGCGCTTGCCTCCGATTGAGGCGCAGTTCTTCTTCACAGCAGTGCTTGCGTTTTTCCAGCGTGGAAAAATCGAGGAAACCGAAACTGACGTTTTTCTTGATTTTATAGGCGAAATCACCCGCTAACAGCACATAGGAAATATGGGTTTCGATGTGCTCCACTTCCGTTACGGGGTGTGGAAAGCCATTCCCAGTCATCAAGGCTTGAATTAGCTGAGCCTGATCGGTAGGGGGCGTTGGGGACAAGGATGTCATGATTCATGCACTCCTATCGCATTGGACTCTCGCATTGGATTGTCGCTTTGGGCTCTCGCATGGGGAGAGCGCCGATAGCAAATCTGCACCCCCCACTGTACGCCGATTGCTGCCAGGCTGGCCAGTGTATATTACACCGGAAAATCGCTGAAAGGCCGCGCGGAAAAGGGGCTTTGTGCTTCTTACCCCCGGCGTGACAAACCAGTTGACCGTGTTGGCACCGGCAATCACACTTACCAACGATTTGTGACAATGGGGCGGCATTCCAGAGAGAAAAACGCTACTGCCACGTCATCCAGCCCGTAATCAATAGAATGAGAAACAAGGAAACTCCTGACAATGACCGCTCTCCAGACCCTTCTCGCCACCTTCCGTAATGCCGCCGTTACCGAGCGCGAGAAAGGCACCTATTTTGAAGAGCTGTGCATCCTGTACTTGCGTAACGAGGCCACCTACCGCGACCTTTACAGCAATGTCTGGACGTATGCAGATTGGGTTAAAGCCCATCCTGACTTGGGCTTTAACGCCAAGGATACCGGCATTGACCTCGTGGCCAAAACTCAGGGCACCGATGAATTCCATGCTATTCAATGCAAGTTCTATGCGGAGGAGCATCGGGTCGTCAAAGCCGACATTGACAGCTTTTTTACCGCTTCTGGCAAAAAGACTTTTTCACGTCGCGTGATCATCACGACCACCAGTAACTGGAGTGACAACGCCGAAGTCGCGCTGTTTGACCAACACCCGCCCGTTACCAAAATCGACCTGAACGATCTGGAAAACAGCCAGATTGACTGGGCGCAATACAATCCAAATAAGCAGCAACCAAATAAACAGCCGCCAGACAAACAGCAACCGAGCCAACCAGACGTCGCACTCAAGAAAAAGAAGACGCTGCGTGAGCATCAACAGGCGGCGTTGGCTGCGACCAAAGCCGGATTGCAGACTGCAGCACGCGGCAAGCTGATCATGGCCTGTGGCACCGGCAAAACCTTTACCGCCCTGAAAATTGCCGAAACCCTGGCCGGGAGTGGCAAGCGCGTACTGTTTCTGGTGCCCAGCCTATCGCTGCTGTCGCAAACCCTTACCGAGTGGACACAGGAAAGCGATATCCCTCTACACAGCTTTGCCGTGTGTTCCGACAGCGATGTCGGCAAGAAAAAGGGCAAGGGCGATGATGATGCCGTGCAAACCTTCGCCCATGAATTGCGCTACCCCGCCACTACCGAACCCAAGCGCCTCGCCATCGAAATGGAAAAGCGGCATGACGCAGGCCACATGAGTGTGGTGTTCAGCACCTACCATTCCATTGACGTGATCAGCAAAGCCCAGCATGACCACAAGCTGGCGGATTTCGATCTGATTATTTGCGACGAGGCCCACCGTACCACCGGTGTCACCTTTGGTGGCGAAGACGAAAGCGCGTTCGTGAAAGTGCACGACGCCGACTTCCTGCGCGCGACCAAACGCCTGTATATGACGGCCACGCCACGCATCTATAGCGATGCCGCTGAAGCAAAAGCCGAAAAGGAAGATGCCAAGCTATATGGCATGAACAAAGAGGAGTGGTACGGCAAGGAGCTGTTCGTCATCACGTTTTCAGAAGCGGTCAAGCGCGGCCTGCTGTGCGATTACAAGGTGATCGTGCTGGCCGTAGAAGAATCGCATATCAACCGCCGCCTGCAGTCACTGTGGAAGGATGAAAACAACACCCTCAAAGTGGATGATGCTGGCAAGATTGTCGGTTGCTGGAAGGCACTGGCCAAAATCGGCACCCAAGAAGAATTGTTTGGCGACACTACGCCAATGCGCAAGGCGGTGGCCTTCTGCCAGGTGATTGAAACCCAGAAAGCTAGCGGCAAAACGCACAAGGTCAGCTCCAAACAAATCGCCAGCATGTTCCAGCGAGTAGTGGAAGCCTATCAAGAGCAGGAAGACATTGAAGCCAATGCGCGCCTGATCTGCGAAGCCGCGCATGTCGATGGCGGCATGAACGCCAGCGAAAAAGAAGAAAAACTGAACTGGCTGAAAGCAGAAACGCCCGCCAATACCTGCCGCATTCTGAGCAACGTGCGCTGTCTGAGCGAAGGTGTAGACGTGCCCGCGCTGGATGCTGTGTTGTTTTTAACGCCGCGCAATTCACAGGTGGACGTGGTGCAATCGGTCGGACGCGTGATGCGTAACGCGCCAGGTAAGCAGCGCGGTTACGTGATCCTGCCGGTGGTGATCCCTGCCGGTGTGGAGCCGCATAAAGCTCTGGATGACAATACGACCTACCGGGTGGTGTGGCAGGTGTTGCAAGCATTGCGCTCGCACGATGACCGTTTCGACGCCATGATTAACAAGCTGGAGCTGGCCGGCAGCGACAAATCCAAAATGGAAGTGATCGCTATCACCGACAAAATCCAGAAAAAGCAGGACAGGTCGCTTGGCAAGAACAAGCACGACACCGGCAAAGGCAGTTTCGGCATTGGCGAGCCGGTTAAAAAATACGGCAAGGAAGACCAGCACGAAATGCAGTTCGAAGTGGGCGAAATCGAACGCGCCCTGTATGCCAAGGTGGTGCAGAAATGTGGTAATCGCAGCCACTGGGAGGACTGGGCGAATGACATCGCCAAGATTGCCCGCACGCACATTGATCGCATCACCGCCATTCTGGAAGACCCCACCCACACCAAAGAGCAGCACGCCTTTAATAACTTTGCCAATGAGCTGCGTGATGATCTGAACGACAGCATCAGTGATAGCGAAATTGTGGAAATGCTCGCCCAACACCTGATCACCAAGCCAGTATTCGATGCGCTGTTTGAAGGCTACAGCTTTGCCCAGCACAACCCGATGTCGCTGGCGATGCAGGGTGTACTGGATGTGTTGCAAGAACACAATCTGGATAAAGAAGCCGACACGCTGGAAAAGTTCTATGCCAGCGTGAGACTGCGGGCCGAAGGTATTACCAATGCCGAAGGCAAACAGAAAATTGTGGTGGAGCTGTACGACAAGTTTTTCCGCAACGCCTTCCCGAAAATGACGGAACGGTTGGGTATCGTCTATACGCCTGTGGAAGTGGTGGATTTTATTATTCACAGTGTGAACCATATTTTACAAACTGAATTCGGCCAGACGCTGGGTAGCAAGGGTGTGCATATTCTTGATCCGTTTACTGGCACTGGCACGTTTATCACCCGGTTGCTGCAAAGCGGGCTGATCAAGCTGGGAGAACTGCCCTACAAATACAAAAATGAAATTCACGCCAACGAAATTGTATTGCTGGCGTATTACATTGCGGCGATCAATATCGAGGCGGTGTATCACAGTATTGTGGGTGGTGAATATCAGCCGTTTGAGGGTGTTTGTTTAACTGACACTTTCCAGCTGTATGAGAAAGAGGATCTGGTTGATCAGATTCTGGTGAAGAACAGCGCGCGGCGGAAAAGGCAGAAGCAGCTGGACATTCGGGTGATCATGGGGAATCCGCCGTATTCGGTTGGGCAGGGGGATGCCAACGCCAACAATCAGAATGTGGCTTACCCGCATCTTGATAGTCGTATCCGCACCACTTATGCTGACCGATCAAAAGCTACCAATAAGAACGCCTTGTATGACAGCTATATTCGAGCCATCCGCTGGGCATCGGATCGCATTGGTAATGCAGGTGTGATTGGTTTTGTCACCAATGCGGGATTTTTGGAAGCCAACACAGCGGATGGATTGCGCCAAAGCTTGGTAGAAGAGTTTTCCAATATTTATGTTTTCCACTTACGAGGCAATCAACGAACCTCCGGGGAATTATCTCGCAAGGAAGGCGGCAAGATTTTCGGTAGTGGCAGCCGCGCCCCAATTGCCATTTCTTTGTTGGTGAAAAATCCAGAAGCCAAAGAGTATGGCCAGATTTTCTTTCACGACATCGGCGATTATCTGAGCCGCGAAGAAAAGCTGGAAAAAATTTGCGCCTTTGCCAATATAGATGGGATTACTGGTACCGAAGGATGGCAGCTAATTACACCAGATCAGCACGGCGATTGGCTAAAGCAGCGAGACAATGGTTCGTGCGATTTCATTAAGATGGGAGACAAAAAGCAGGAAGACTTGGTTTTGTTTGATAACTACTCTTGTGGCGTACAAACAAATAGAGATGCGTGGTGCTACAACCAGTCTTATAAATCGCTTGAAAAAAACATGAGGAACCTAATCAGTTTTTACAATACTGAAGTTGCTAGATTTAGGCTGGCTCACGAAGGAAAAGACAGAAAATCAAGAGACAATGCCATGAACGGCTTTATCAGCCTGGATGCAACAAAAATCAGCTGGTCAAGCAGTCTGACTGCGGATTTGGTGCGATTCAAAGAGGGATTTTATTCTGAGAATAAGCTTGTAAAAGCCTTGTACAGACCGTTCAGCAAACACTGGCTTTATTTTGACGGGATGTTCAATCATCGACCATATCAAATTCCACGCATCTACCCAAATTCGAATACAGAGAATTTATTAATCTGGACGACGGGTGTCAGCGCCTCAATGCCATTTTCCTGCTTCATAAGCAATTGCATTCCCGATCTTCAGGGTCCAGCAAAAATTCAATGCTTCCCCCTCTACCTATACGAATCCGCCGAAGAATCCACCCAAACAGATTCCCCAATCACCGCCGACCTTTTCGCCCCCAAACAGGAAAAGCCCTCTCTCGGCCAACCCACCTACTCCCGCAAAGATGCCGTCACCGACGAGGGCCTGAAGCACTTCCAGAACGCCTACCCCGGCGAAATCATCAGTAAAGAAGACCTGTTCTACTACGTCTACGGCCTGCTGCATTCACCCGACTACCGCGAACGCTACGCCGACAACCTGAGCAAGGAACTGCCACGCATTCCTGCCGTTAAAACCGCCAAGGATTTCTGGCATTTTTCCAACGCCGGACGCGCCCTGGCCGAACTGCACCTGAACTACGAAACCGTCGCACCCTACCCGGTAAAAATCGAAGTGTCCGGCAAATCACCGCTCACCAACGAAGACTACCGCGTAGAAAAAATGAAGTATCCCAAGAAGGGTAAGGACAAAGACCTCACCACCCTGATCTACAACCACCGCATCACCCTCACCGGCATCCCACTGGCCGCCTATGATTACGTGGTGAACGGCAAACCCGCACTGGATTGGGTAGTCGAACGCCAATGCGTGAAAACCGACAACGACAGCGGCATCGTCAACGACGCCAACGACTGGGCCATTGAAACCATGCACAACCCCAAATACCCGCTGGAGCTGTTCATGCGCGTAATCACCGTCAGCCTTGAAACGATGAAAATCGTCAATGGGCTGCCAAAGCTGGATATTTGAGCAAGGAGCGCATGAATATGAAAAAAAGCGATACGAATTTACCAGTAACTCCCCTACAACCGCAGCATTTGGCGCTACTGGATGAGATAAAGAACCGTATCCGCCAAAGTCGCTTACAGGTGGCGCACGCTGCCAATCGCGAACTCATTCAATTGTACTGGTGGCTCGGAAAAATGATCACTGAGAAGCAGGAACAATTGGGCTGGGGTAAGTCCGTTGTCGAACAGCTTGCCAAAGACCTGCAAAAGACTTTTGAAGGGCGTAGCGGCTTTTCGGCGCAAAACCTTTGGTATATGCGGCAGTTTTACCTGGCCTACCGCGACTATGAATTTCTCCAACAGCTTGTTGGAGAAATTCCATGGGGTCAAAACCTGGCCATCATGGCCAAGGTCAAGGAGCCAGAAGCGCGTCAATACTACCTTCAGGCCACCCTGGAAATGGGGTGGAGCCGGGATATTCTTTTAAACCAGATCAAGTCTAAAGCCTACGAGCGGCATCGACTCTCCAAAAAACAACACAACTTCCAGAAAGCCTTGCCTGAACACTTGGCTGAGCAGGCCGATCAAGCCATGAAGGATGTCTACATGCTCGATATGCTGGGCCTTCTACCGACTGTTGAGCGTGTACGACGCTCCCCGGCAATTTGGGCAGCAGCCTGCTGCCCAATTGGGTAAGCAAGGTGGGGGCATCTGCTGCGGCATGCAATGGCGACGCGCATCCGGCGCGGTTGCGCAGTGGTGGGGAAGAGGAAAAGGGCGAGGACGGGCATGGGTGAGTCTGTTATAGTCAAGGTTCCTGGAGAACCTCGGAGCATCGCCATGAGTTTAAAAGCTACCTCGATCCGGTTGGACGAAGACACCTTGAACGATCTTGATAGGATGGCGGAAGCCATGGAGCGGCCACGCGCCTGGCTGATGGCGCAAGCCGTCAAGCAGTATGTGGAGCGGGAGAAAGACTTTATCCGCGAAGTGGAGAAGGGCATTCAAGCGGCAGATGCGCGGCGCTTGATGGATCATGCCAGCGTCAGGGCCAAGTGGGAGGCGAAGCGTGCAACTCAAGTGGACTGAGTTGGCGAGCGCTGATCTCGATGGCATTGAAGCTTATATTGCAGAAGACAACAGCCCGCTGGTCGCGGTGGATGTAGTGCTGAAGATTCTGGATGTGGTGGAATTGGTTTTGCCAAACCACCCGGACGGCGGGCGCCAGGGACGCAAGAAAGGCACGCGGGAACTGGTGATCGATGGCATTCCGTACACGGTGGTGTATCGCGTAGTGAAGGCGCATCAGGAAGTACAGATTCTGCGTGTGCTCCATGACGCGCAGCAGTGGCCAAGTGCCGGTCGCCAATGAAGCAAGGCGCGGCCAAGGCCAGACAACACGCCCTGCGTGCCGTCGACATGGTGCAGGTGCAAACCTGCTGGGAAGTAGGGCGCCACATCGTCGAGTTTGAGCAGGTTGGGCAAGCCCGCGCCGAATACGGCAAACGCTTGTTGCCGCAGTTGGCTGAGGCGTTGACGCGGGAATTTGGCAAGGGATTCGATGAACGTAACCTGCGCAATATGCGTGCTTTTTTCCGCATTTTCCCAAATTGGAACGCGCTGCGGCACCGCTATTGCTGGATAAGCCAATGACCAAGAACGTCTGGGACAAAGTCAAACAACTCGCCAAAGACGTGCTGGGTGAAAACGTCCCTGTCCCTACCGATTTCTCGGCCCTCGAAAAATCCATCATTCCCGAACAAGGCCAACGGCAAGGCAAGACCTTCACATCCCATCAGCCACCACCAGAAGCAATCGAAGTCCTGCCGGAATACCAATTTATCCTGCAGGCGCTGCAGGCCGGTTGCCCCTCCATCTTCGTCACAGGCAAGGCTGGCACCGGTAAATCCACCCTGATTCAGTGGCTTTGCCAGCAGTTGCCAGGGTGTGCGGTGGTAGCCCCCACTGCGATTGCCGCGCTCAATGTGCATGGTGATACCATACATTCCTTTTTTGGGCTGCCGCCGTCGCATATCGACCCGGACGGCAATTTTGTCGTCAAGGATAAAAACCGGCTATTGCTGGAGAATGTGAAGTATTTGGTCGTGGATGAGGTGTCCATGGTGTTGCCCAACATCGTGGACGTTATGAGCACCCTGCTGAAAAAGGTGCGTCGCAATAACATTCCCTTTGGTGGTGTACCCACCGTCTTTATCGGCGATCTGTTGCAACTCTCGCCGGTCGTGGATAACGAAGAACTTGCAGTGTTTTTCTCCCATCGTTACAAAACGCCGTATTTCTTTTCAGCCGATATTTTCAAGGATCAACAAATCATTCCGGTGCATCTCACCCAGGTGCGTCGGCAATCCGATAACGAATTTATTCAAGCCCTGAATCATATCCGGCTGAAGGATGGCGCTTGCCGGGATGCGGTCGCACTGCTCAACCGGCTCTGCTTCCGTGACAAGAGCGAAGATGCCCCTCAGGGCGTTTATCTGGTCCCAACCAATGCAGCGGCCAAAAGCATTAACACACGCGAAATCGATGCACTTCCGGGGGAGATGCGGTTATATGAGGCCGTAATAACGGGCCAATTGCCGGTCAATCAATGGAAGCTGCCGGTACCAGATCGTCTGGAACTGAAAGTGGGCGCGCGGGTTATCTTTCTAAAAAACAACAAACCGCAGTGGATAAACGGTGACACTGGCGAAGTGTTAGGGCTTGAGGCTGAACATATCCGCGTTAAAAAGCACAAGAGCAACAATATCGTGCTAGTAGGCAAAGAAACTTGGCACAAGTTCAAGTACACCTACAACCATGCGCTCCAAAAAATCGAGCAGGAGCAGGTAGGGACATTCCAACAGTTCCCGGTAGCATTGGGGTGGGCCATTACCATCCACAAGTCACAGGGTTTGACGCTGGAGAATTTAACGCTGGATCTGGGTGGCGGCACGTTTGCCAGCGGTCAGCTTTATGTAGCGCTGTCGCGTGCCAAATCGATAGACGGTATTACCCTGGCAAAACCGATCGCTATGAAAGACGTAAAAGTAGACCCTGCCATTCTGGAGTTTTACCGGCAGATTGGGATTGATCACTGATGGTTCTCGATTCCCTCTACCCCCTATGAAGTTTGTGTTGCACCCCCCACTGTACGCCGATTGCCGCCAAGCTGGCCAGTGTAAACGCCAACCCGATCGATACACGCGACAGGACCTCGCCCAACACCACACAGAAGGCACAAAATGAAACCAGCCCGCGCAGATTGCCATGAAAAAAGCCAATCACAACTTGTGTACCTGCCGAGTAATGCAGAAAGCCGGCCAATACCAGACTGATGACCGGAAACACTGCCAGTATGCCGCTTCCTGCAGGCCCCAGACCTGCCGCCAGGGAGGTAACGCCAAGAGTCAGCGCGCTTCCCGCCAGCATGCGCGCCACCAGTTCGCTCTTGCGTGTTGAAAGTGGCGCTGATTTTTCTTTAATGGCAGGCAACCCGCGTTGTGCCAACCATAACGCAACCAGTGAGGTGCCCAGTGCGACAGCCGGCGTGTGCACCCATACATAAAGCCCGCTCGCCGTCAGCATCCACGCCCCTAGCCCAACAACAACACAAACTGCAAGCGACCAGCGCTGCGCCGCCCGGCAATAACCCACCCCAAAGGCTGCCAGTGCGCTGACAGTCGCCAATGACCCGATTGCCGCCTGCGCAGCAAATGCGGTGCCCTGATCAATGGCAAGAAAAAGCAGGATAGGCCCCGCGACCACCGGAAAACCACCCAATGTGCCAGCAACGGCCGGCCCCCAGCGCTGACCGGCCAGTGACACCAACAACAAGCACAGTGGCACTAACAAAGCTTTAAGCACCAATAACGACATAGGGTAACGATTCATTTGGAGATTAACGAAAACGAACATCATCAAGGGGAGTGTGGCAGAGGCCGGCGAGCTTTTTCCAGCGGATTTTGTCCCAGTGGATTTTTTACAATAGATTTGCACAAGATGATTTGGAATTGCCACCGAGGGCGACACGCTGGGACGCTTTTTTATTTGTATCCGCGTGGTCTATGTGCGACCTTTTCAGCCCATCGGATTCCCCCCATGCCTTCTGCGATCCAGATCCCCCTCCGACTTGCGTTGCAGCGTGCCCCCTTGCTTGGGCCGGTCGCCTTTCGCCAATTGCGCGAAACCTGTGGCGCTCCCGAAACCTGGCATCGTCTGCCAGAACAACGTTTGCGCAGTGTGCTCAGTCAGCACCAATGGTCAGTATTGGCCTCACTGTTAGCCAGTGAACCGGAGCGTTACCCGGGGGTGCAGCAGGATCTAGAGTGGCTTGTGGGCCCCCAGCAACAGATCGTCTGTGTCGACCAGGCGGAATACCCGCTGCTGCTGCGTCAGATACATGATGCCCCCGGCCTGTTATTCGTGCGCGGCCAAGTCGAGGCGTTACGACTGCCGCAGCTGGCGGTCGTGGGGTCGCGCCACCCGACCAAAGCCGGGCTTAAAGATTGTTTTGAATTTTCCAGTCATTTGGCGCGCCAGGGCTTTGCCATTACCAGCGGATTAGCACTCGGAATTGATGGTGCGGCCCACAGCGCCGCGCTGGAAGCGGGTGGAATAACGCTGGCGGTGCTTGCGCACGGTATGCAGCAGGTGTACCCCGGCCGTCATCGTGCGCTCGCTGAAAGAATTGCCTCTCAAGGTGCATTGATCAGTGAATTTCCCCTGGGGGTAGAACCCGCGCCGGAATATTTTCCACGCCGTAATCGTATTATCAGCGGATTATCCCTGGGCGTGTTGGTGGTCGAAGCGGCCATGCAAAGCGGCTCATTGATTACCGCCATGGAAGCGATGGATCAGGGCCGTGAGGTGTTCGCCATTCCGGGTTCGATTCATAACCCGCTGGCGCGCGGCTGTCATCGATTAATACGCCAAGGCGCCAAACTGGTCGAGACCGGGCAGGATATCGTCGAAGATCTGGGGCCCTTGCTCAGCATGGTGTTGCCAGGGCTCACTGCGCTGGCCACCCGCGCGAATGCCGTAGTGCAGCCAGAAAAGGCACATCCGTCAGAAAAGGCAGCTCAGTTGGCTAGCTCGACCCCGTCCGAGACGTCTGAGCCCGTCTTAACAACGCCACCGACCGAACAACGGGTGCTGCAATTGCTCGCGCAGGAACCCTGCAGCGTCAACGCGTTAGTCGAGCAATCGGGGCTTTCCACCGCTGAAATCAACGCAGCGTTGATGATGCTCGAACTGGAAGGTCAAGTGGTGCAGGTGCAGGGCACGTTTCAGCCGGCCTAATGGGTGCAAACTCCGGCCATTTCGCATTGCTAGCAAGGGGCAGGACAAACGCTTGCACCCGCTCGATGACTTCGGTATCGTCGCGTTTCTC